>NZ_JXCJ01000001.1:1773671-1946964 GCF_000832015.1 Gilvimarinus agarilyticus | reverse complement strand
ACGGATGACGGATGACGGATGACGGATGACGGAACATAGCATAAGCCCGGCGCCAGTCGGATTGCCAGCGCCGTGCTTATAGCAACTAATATTAACGTGCGATAAAAATAAGCTGGCCCGATTGCCAGTGCCCTTCGGCCAGGCACAACTCAGGAGAAGCAGACTCAGCGCCCGCCTGCAATAAAAAGCTCGCCAACGGCGCTTCAACAGCATCGCGCACTAGCCGTCTTACTGAGCGGGCGCCGTAACGGTTGTCCAGAGCGTTCTTACCGAGCCCCTCATAAGCCTCAGCCGTCAGCGTTAGGCGCCAACCTTTTTTGTTGAGTCGCCGATTTAATCGATCTAGCTCCAACTCTAAAAGACTGTGGGTATGAGTGTCTCCCAGGGGGCGATAAATAAGCACCCGATCCAACCGGTTAATAAATTCCGGGTCAAAAAATGCTTCTATTTGCTCGTGCACTTGCCGCTGAACACGACGGGGCAAATCGGTACCACCTCTCCCTGGCCACCAGCTTGAACGTTTAAGCCAGGCGCTTAACTGACGCCCGCCCAGGTTACTGGTCATTAGTAGCAGGGTGTTGCGAAAATCGAGACTTTTTTCACCGGCGCTTAAACGCAGGTGGCCATCTTCCAATACGTTTAGCAAGGCCCGCAATACTTCTGGGCTTGCTTTCTCGACCTCATCAAACAATACAATACCGGGCGTAGAATAATCACCGGCGATCTGCGCCGCATCAAATAAGGTGTGCCCTTCTTTACTGCCAACATACCCCGGTGGGGCGCCAGATAGCGCTGCACTGTAATGAGCCTGCGACAAGGTGTTCATATCGATACGACAAAAATTATCCGCTCTACCCGTTAGTACTTCAGCGAGCGCTTTTACCGTTGCTGTTTTGCCTACGCCAGTAGGCCCCGCCAGTAGTGCCGACCACAAGGGTCGATCGGGGTCGGCTATATCAGCCTTGATCACATCTAACGCATCATCAAGTGCCGCCATCGCCTCGGGCTGCCCGACAATGCGCTCGCGCAATCGCTCTTTGGCTTTAGGCAAGTCAAAACGAAACCGGGTTTGCCCTAATCGAGTAGCCGCTGGGCGGGTATTTACAGCCGGCTCTGGTGTACCTTGTGCTTGCTCGGCTAACATATCATTAATAAAAGGCACAACTACCTCAAGACATTAAAAAAAACGCCGTAACAGGTTAGCCTGTTACGGCGAGCGAAACGGTTAATCCGCCGACTTCTCTTTTCCGTCCACCGGCAAATTCCCTACCGGGCAATCCGCCACACCAATGGTCGATCGTGTTAGAGCTTCCACATCGGCCTGAGTTTTTTCGGCATCAAGCACCCAGCTACGATAGAAATCAAACGGGCACTCGGCGATGCCTTTATCGCCATCACCGGAGTTATGTACACCGCTATAACCGCGATGGAGTAATTTAAACAGGTGATTTTGTGATTGATCGTTTTTACGTGCATCGCGAATTTGCGAGACAGACAACTGAGCATACTGTACGCCCATATCTTCTTCACCGCATTCACCCAAGGTGCGACCGTCAAACCCAATAATGGCCGAGTGCCCGAAGTAGGAATAAACCCCGTCAAAACCCGAGGCATTCGCAACAGCCACATAGCAGTTGTTTGCCCAGGCCATTGATTTCGCCATCATCACTTGCTGCTCTTTGGCTGGATACATATAGCCCTGACAGCGAACGATCAGTTCAGCGCCCTTCATGGCGCAGTCGCGCCAAATTTCGGGGTAATTGCCGTCGTCACAAATAATCAGGCTGATCTTCATACCTTTAGGCCCTTCGGTGACATAGGTTTTGTCACCGGGATACCAGCCCTCAATCGGACACCAGGGAATACATTTACGGTATTTTTGTACAATTTCACCCTGGTTGTTAATCAACACTAAGGTGTTATAAGGCGCTTTATTCGGGTGATCTTCGTGTTGCTCACCGGTCAGTGAGAAAACACCCCACGTATCCGCCTGCCGACAGGCTTCGGAAAAGATAGCGGTCTCATCGCCCGGGATAGTGGCAGCGGTAGCCATCATCTCGTCGTTATCGTACATGATGCCCATGGTGCTGTACTCGGGGAAGACCACCAGATCCATCCCCGGCAAGCCTTTTTTCATGCCGAGAATCATATCGGCAATCTTACGGGCATTGTCCATCACTTCGGCCTTAGTATGTAACCGAGGCATTTTGTAGTTGACCACCGCAACACCGACCGTATCAGGGCTGCTGGAAATATCACCGTGACGCATGATTTACTCCTATAAAACCGGTGCAACAACCGTGAGGCTGTTACACCAAAACGAATCTTAGAAAATTACACCGAGAGGTACGAGGCGACTTTCGCCTCGTCCACGCTCGATCTGAGCTCTTCGTGGACAATCTCGCCTTTTTCAATCACCAGTATGCGGTCGGCAATATCCAAGGCAAAACTCAACACCTGCTCTGACACCACAATCGACAGGCCGCGCTGATCGCGAATCTCTTTAAGCGTGCGCGCCATATCGCGAATAATAGAAGGCTGAATACCTTCGGTGGGCTCATCCAACAACAACATCTTAGGGTTACTGGCAAGTGCCCGGGCAATAGCCAGCTGCTGTTGCTGGCCACCCGACAAGTTACCGCCTCGACGATTGCGCATCTCCAGTAACACCGGAAACATATCGTAAAGATCGCGCGGTACGTTGCGCGATTTTGTGGTAGTCAGTCCCGTCTCGATATTTTCTTTAACGGTCATACTGGAAAAAATCATGCGCCCCTGGGGCACAAAACCAAAACCGGCTTCAACCCGCTGGTAGCTTTTCATCTTAGATACCTCGGTATCCTCCAGCTTGACGCTACCACTCTCGGATGGAATAACACCCATCAAGGATTTCATCAGGGTGGTTTTACCCATCCCGTTACGCCCCATAACCGCCACAATTTCGTTGGGCGCTACCGAGAAGTTCATACCACTAATAATATTACTCTGGCCATAACTGACTCGATAATCAGATACATTCAGCATGGTTGTCTCCTCAATGACCCAAATACACTTCGATGACTTTAGGATCTTGCTTTACGTGCTCGGCCGAACCTTCGGCCAAGATCTTACCCTGGTGCAAAACAGTAACCTTGTCGGCAATCTCGGCGACAAACTGCATATCATGCTCGATCACAATCACCGAACGATCTTTGGTGATGGTGCGCAACAGCTCTGCCGTTTTGCGTCGCTCGGATACCGACATGCCCGCCACCGGCTCATCCAGCATCAAAAGCTCTGGGTCTTGAATCAGCAACATACCAATTTCCAACCATTGCTTTTGACCGTGACTGAGTAGGTCACCGCGGGTGTGCAACCGCTCATCCAAAAAGATCATGCCGGCTACTTCGTTGACACGCTGAAGAACCTCCGCATCTCGTTTAAACGCCAGCGCACCCAATACAGAACGGCCGCGAGGAAACGAGATCTCCAGGTTCTCAAACACCGTTAAGTCACCGTAGATTGACGGAGTTTGAAACTTTCGCCCCACCCCCGCGCGCACAATCTGGTGCTCTTTCATTTTGGTGAGTTCTTTGTTGCGAAACTTAATCGATCCCTCGGTGGCTTTGGTTCGTCCACACACCAAATCCAGCACCGTGGTTTTACCCGCTCCATTAGGCCCCACAATTACCCGTATTTCATTTTTATCAACGTAAAAACTCAAATCGTTAACCGCTTTAAAACCATCGAATGAAACCGTTAGCCCTTCAACCGCCAGCACGAAATCTGTGTTACTCGAATTCATGGGTTACCCCCTTCGGTTTTCATCTGAGGAGCCAGCTCCGCTGACGTATCGTTTGACTTACCCGTAAAGCGCGCAATCAACTGATTGACCTTAGGCTCACAGTATTTGGTGTACAGCCCTGCCAAACCATTGGGGAACGCCATAACCACACCGATAAACAGCGCGCCCATGGCAAACAACCACAACTCAGGAAAGCTCTCGGAGAAAGTCGTTTTAGCCCAGTTAACCACCAGCGCACCATATACCGCGCCAAAGATTGACAGGCGGCCACCCACGGCACAAAAGATCACCATTTCAATCGAAGGGACAATACCCACAAAGGTAGGTGACATAAAACCAACCTGAAGGGTAAACATGGCGCCACCGATTGCGGCAAAGGCCGACCCCAGACAAAACACAAAGATCTTAAAATTGGCTACGTCGTAGCCTGAAAAGCGCACACGGTCTTCCATTTCTCGCATGGCAACCAACAAACGGCCCAACTTACTTTTGCGTACAAACTGCGCAACACCCAGGCACAAAAACAGCATAAACACACACAAAAAGTAAAATACATACTTGGCTTCGTTGGTACGGATATCCCAACCAAACAATGTGCGCAAGTCTGTAATACCATTCACGCCGCCGGTATAGCCCTGCTGACCGATGATTAGAATCGTCAAGATTGCCGCCACTGCTTGGGTAATAATGGCAAAGTACACCCCGCCCACCCGGCGCTTAAACATGGCAACACCGATGATGTAAGCAAAGATCGACGGAATAACAATAATGGCGATCACGGTAAAGGTCAGGCTATGGAACGGCTGCCAAAACCAAGGCAATTCCGTCAACTGGTTCCAATCCATAAAGTCCGGAATCCCAGGTGTTGACTGAATTGCGGTGTTTTCCGGTGACGATGCCTCAAGCTTTAAAAACATCGCCATGGCATAACCGCCCAAACCAAAAAACACCCCTTGACCTAGACTTAAAATACCGCCATAGCCCCAGCACAAGACCAAACCAAGCGCGACAAACGCGTACGTAAGGTATTTACCCACCAGATTAAGCCGGAAAATATCAAGGCTTAAAGGTAAGACCACCACCAAAATTAACGCGAGTACCGCAAAATTAATGAGATCATTTTTAGGCAATAGAGATCGTAAACCTGCATAAGACATACGCTAACCCTCCTAGCGACGCACTTTCAGTGAGAAAAGACCTTGTGGTCTTAACATCAGAATGAAGACAACAAACAACAGCGTCAGTACTTTGGCCATTGACCCGCTCAGGAAGAACTCCATAGTGGATTGCGCCTGCGAAATAGTAAAAGCTGAAGCGATGGTACCCAGCAAACTTGCCGCGCCACCAAACACCACAACCAGGAAGGTATCAACAATGTACAACTGCCCCGACGTGGGCCCGGTTGAGCCAATCATGGTGAATGCGCTACCGGCAACACCGGCAATACCACAGCCTAAGCCGAAGGTCAGTCTATCTACGCGTGCGGTATTAATGCCCACCGCGCCCGCCATAGGGCGGTTTTGCACCACTGAGCGCACCTGTATGCCCCAGCGTGATTTGTACATAAGCGCTGCAATCGCTACCGAGATACCCACCGCCAGCGTCATTACAAAGATACCGTTAATCGGCACCTCGATAATGTCCGTTAACTGAAATGATCCCATCAGCCAATCGGGTAAGGTTACACCCACTTCACGGGCGCCAAAGATGGTGCGGTAGCACTGCTGCAAAATTAGACTTAAGCCCCAGGTCGCCAACAGGGTATCCAATGGACGGTGGTACAAATGACGAATCATTGCCCACTCCACTAGCATGCCCAGCGCGCCCGCGGCGATAAACGCCAGTATCATGGCGATAAAAAAGTAGGCCCCAAACAAATTGGGCATATAGTCGGCAAACACATTAGAGGTCAAATAGGTAATGTACGCACCGAGGATCATAAACTCGCCATGCGCCATATTGATAACGCCCATCTGGCCAAAAATAATAGCCAGCCCCAACGCCATAAGGACAAAAACAGAAAATAAAATTAATCCTGCAAAGCCCTGCATAGCAAATATCGACATTAACTCAGAGGTCGTGTAATCGGCGAACATCGCTCAATCCTCGTGCAGAAAACTCAAAAGAAACTTCATCTTGCGAAAGGGACGAACCCACCGCCTGTGGCAGTGGGTTCTGGTGGCCGCTCGCGCGGCCGGTAATGCGGCTTATTGGTAACCTTCTGGGAACGGATCTGGCTCGATCAGCTCGTCAGTTTCGTACACGATTTCATACTGACCATCGGTTTTGGCGTTACCAATGCGGGTTTTAGACCACAAGTGGTGATTCGGGTGAACCTTCACATAGCCTTCTGGCGCAGTGGTTAACTCGATACCAGGCGATGCTTCACGTACTTTGTCCACATCAAATGATCCGGCTTTTTCGACCGCTGCTTTCCATAACCAAGGTCCGAGATAAGCGGCTTGAGTTACGTCACCGATAACAATGTCATCGCCCCAACGCTCTTTAAAGGCTTTAACAAAAGCCTGGTTGTTGTCGTTGGTTAAGCTCTGGAAGTACTTCATTGAAGCGTAAGCGCCTTCAATGTTTTCACCACCGATACCCAAGATTTCGTCTTCGGTCACAGAGATGGTCAGCACCAGCGGCTTCTCTTTGGTCATATCGATACCAGCGGCTTTAAGCTGCTTATAAAAGGCAACGTTAGAACCACCCACCACTGAGGCGAAAATGACATCAGGCTTTTTCAGCTTGAACTTGTTGATGATCGAGTTGAACTGAGTGTGGCCCAGTGGGTAGTAATCTTCACCCACAACTTTCAGGCCCAGCTTCTCGATGTGCTTACGCGCAATCTTGTTAGAGGTACGTGGCCAGATATAATCCGAACCAAGCAAGTAAAAGGTTTTAGCGCCTTTCTCTTTGGTTACCCAGTCAATACCCGCCAAAATTTGCTGAGTGGCTTCCTGACCGGTGTAAATGACGTTAGGTGATTGCTCCAAACCCTCGTAAAACGTGGGGTAGTACAGCATGCCGTTATACTGCTCAAACACGGGCAATACCGCTTTACGCGAAGCCGAGGTCCAGCAACCAAACACGGTGGCCACTTTATCTTGCAGCAACAGCTTACGAGATTTTTCGGCGAAGGTTGGCCAATCGCTGGCACCATCTTCTTGTACGTATTCGATTTGACGGCCTAGCACACCACCCATGGCATTGATCTGCTCAATGGCCAGCTTCTCTGCCTGAACCGAGCCAGTCTCACTGATGGCCATGGTCCCGGTTACCGAGTGTAAGATACCGACAGTGACTGTATCGTCGGTCACCGCAAGACCCGTGGTGTTGACCTCGGACGTCGCCGGTGCCGCGTTAACCGCTGCAGACAACACCATTGTCGCCCCAGCGACGGCAGAGGCGATGCCCTTCATTAAGCTTGGCAGTCGACCCCCAAGGCCGGCCTGTGCATTCTTTAAAGTTCCCATGTTCTTTCCTCGTTGGTTATCCCAGAAGTGGGTTAGCCCAGCAACAGACACGCTGTGCCTACGGTGTTTATTCTCAGGAAACTCGCGCTTAGGCACTATTCGCCAAACGCACCATGAAGCTACGTCATTTGACGCATAGGGTTTGAGCAGCGCCAGGCGTAAGGTCGTGCGCATTCGATAAATGCACACCTTGCGTGTAATTGGTATGGCTTTTGACTGTAATAAGATCTGTTGCAAAAACACGCCGCAATATTCGCGCAACAACAACGGGGGTGGTCCGAGTCACACCCTGTAAACGCACCACAAAGGAAACCCTGCACAGCGAGGTGCACCCATTAGAGGCAGCACTTTGTATCAGTATCACCACAACATCAGCCATCACGCCGTAAACGCAAGACGCTTGTGCACCAGCGAATCACAACAACAAGTAAGTGACCACGAGCGACGCCGCCATGACGGCTAAGCAACACATTTTTAGAGTCCGGCGCAATTACAACCAGTGGGTGGCCAACCAAACCCTGGAAGATTACGCCCTTCGCTTTACCGCCAAAAGTGCGCGGCGCTGGAGTACCAGCCGGGTGGCGATTACCGCGCTGGGGGCCATCTCCTTTTTAGCGCTTGAGGCAATCGGCGGCACGGTGACCCTGCACTACGGATTTACCAATGCCATCGCAGCCATTTTTGCGGTCGGTTTAATTATCTTGCTTACCGGCACCCCCATCAGTTACTACGCGGCCAAGTACGGGCTTGATATCGACTTGCTAACCCGCGGTGCAGGCTTTGGCTATATCGGCTCGACCATCACCTCGCTTATTTACGCCTCTTTTACATTCATCTTTTTTGCCCTTGAGGCCGCCATTATGGCGATGGCGTTAAAGCTGCTCTTTGGCCTACCGCTCGCCATTGGCTATTTAGTCAGCGCGGTTTTGGTGATTCCGCTGGTGGTGTACGGCATCACCTTTATCAGCCGCTTTCAGGTGTGGAGCCAACCCATCTGGCTAACGCTACAGCTACTGCCTTTTGCGTTTATTATTTATGCCGATGCCAGCGCCGTGACCGACTGGACGCGCTACACCACCAGCGCGGCCCCCAGCGGCCAGTTTGACCTAATCCTATTTGGTGCCGCCTGCGCGGTTATGTTTGCCCTTATTGCGCAAATTGGCGAGCAAGTGGATTTTTTACGCTTTATGCCCGAGGCAACCCCGACTACCCGCAAGCGCTGGTGGATCTGTGCGATGGCAGCAGGGCCGGGCTGGATTGTCATCGGCGTGATAAAAATGTTGGCGGGCTCGTTTCTTGCGGTATTGGCGTTAAGCCACGGTGTTGGTGCCAGCGAAGCGGCCGACCCCACCCGTATGTACATGATTGCGTTTGGCTATATTACCAACACTCCAGAAGTGGCATTGGCCGTGGCGGGTGTTTTTGTCGTCTTATGTCAGTTAAAAATTAATGTCACCAATGCCTACGCGGGCTCCATCGCCTGGTCTAACTTTTTTTCGCGGCTAACCCATTCGCATCCCGGCCGGGTCGTCTGGCTGATTTTTAATGTGGCGATTGCTCTGTTGTTAATGGAGCTGGGAGTCTATCAAGCGCTAGAGCAAACGCTGGGCTTTTACGCCATTGTCGCCGTGGCTTGGGTGGGTTGCTTAGTGGCCGATCTCACCATCAACAAACCCTTGGGACTGTCGCCGAAGCACATTGAATTTAAACGCGCGCATCTCTACGACATTAACCCGGTCGGGTGCGGCTCGATGATTCTGGCCACTATAATCGGCATGCTCAGCTACAGCGGTTTATTCGGCGAGACCAGCCGGGCACTCTCCCATTTCATCACGCTCGGCAGCGCTCTCGTATTCGTGCCCTTTATTGCCTGGTTAACCAAAGGCCGCTATTACATAGCGCGCGAGCTAATCGCTAGCGATATTGAGTTCGACCGCCCAGACCAAGCCACCGCCATTTGCTGTATTTGCGAGCTTCGTTTCGAACGCGAAGATATAAGCCACTGCCCCGCCTACGCCGGCAATATTTGCTCACTGTGCTGTTCGCTGGACGCGCGCTGTGGCGATTACTGTAAACCGGGGGCCGGTTATAGTGATCAGATACGTGCGTTCTTTACCCGTTTTCTACCCGCTCGCTTTATCCCCAACCTAAACACCAGAATCAGCCATTTTTTAGGGCTACTGCTGGTTATTAATGGGTTTTCGGCGCTGTTACTGTCGTTAATTTATTTTCAAAGCCCTACCCCCAATACCGCTACCACGCTATGGAAGGTATTCTTTCTGTTGGTCATTATTACCGGCATTGTTAGCTGGTTGTTTGTGTTGGCCCACGAAAGCCGGGTCGTCGCCCAAGAAGAAACCCAGCGCCAGACCCGGCTGTTAACCGAAGAAATTGTAGCTCACGAACAAACTGACCGAGAGTTACAGCGCGCCAAAGACACCGCCGAGGCCGCCAACCAAGCCAAAAGCCGCTACCTCACGGGTATCAGTCACGAGCTAAGATCGCCGCTAAACGCCATCTTGGGTTACGCCCAACTATTAGAAAAAGACCCGATTATCCCCCAGCCAAAACGGGACGCTATTTCGGTTATTCGCCGCAGTGGCGAGCATTTGGGGGACCTGATTGAGGGCTTGCTGGATATCTCAAAAATCGAAGCTGGCAAGCTCGATTTACATACAGAGCAAGTCCGCCTGCCGCAACTGCTAGAGCAATTGGTGTACATGTTTCGCCCCGAAGCCGAGGCCAAAGGCTTAGAGTTTGAATACGTGTGCGCCAGCCACTTACCCGAGTTTGTTAAAACCGATGAAAAACGTCTGCGTCAGGTACTGATCAATTTGCTATCCAACGCCATCAAATACACCGAACGGGGTAAAATCACTTTTCGGGTTCGCTATCGCAGCCAGGTAGCCGAATTTATCATTACAGACACTGGCGAGGGCATTGCCGAGAAAAACGTCGAGCGTATCTTTCGGCCCTTCGAGCGCGTCAAGCGCCCGGGCAGCACTATCGCTGGCACCGGCCTTGGGCTTACTATCACGCGCCTACTCACAGACATCATGGGAGGCGATATCAGCCTCACCAGTACGCCCGGTAAAGGTAGCGAATTTAAGGTGGTATTAATGCTGTCGAGTATTCACCCCTCGCTGGCCGAACCCCGCGACGATAGCGCCCAGGATATAACCGGCTATCAAGGGCCACGAAAAAAGCTCTTAGTGGTGGATGACGAAGCCAGCCACAGAGAGTTAATAAGAGCCATTTTAACGCCGCTTGAGTTTGACTTAGTGTTTGTCGACAACGCTTTGAGCGCACAGAAAATCGCCGAGCAAGAGTCCCCCGACCTGATTATGCTCGACGTCAACATGCCGGGGCTATCGGGCTGGGAGCTGGCACACACACTGCGCGACGCCCGGCAAACCGCCCCCATTGTTATGGTGTCGGCCGATGCGCGCGAAAACCGGCCCATTAACACCGGCGCGGCGCCCCACAACGCCTATCTGGTTAAACCTATTAATGTGCGGGCACTGCTGGACAAAATTGGTGCCCTGCTCAATTTACAGTGGCTACACGATAACCAGTCGCTCGCCTCTTCAGCGTCGCTTGCCACGCTGGCGCAAAACGCTGACGAAGTATTTGCCTTGCCAGCGGAAGATCACTGCCAACAACTGCAAGAGCTTAGTTTAATCGGCCATAAATCTGGTATTGCCCAGTATCTCAATAATTTAATGGCCACCGGCCAGTGCGGGCGGCCGTTTTTTGACACCGCCAACCAGCTGGCCAATGACTTTCAATTTGATCAACTTATCGTGCTTTTAGAAGGAACCCCCAATGAACACGGCTAATAGCGGTAAAACCGTCGCCCTCGTTGTCGATGACGCCATTGACAGCATTCGAATGCTCAACGACGTGTTAGAAGACGCCGATATGACCGTGCTGGTAGCGCTGGAGGGGGCACAGGCGATTACCATTACCCGCAACATCACCCCGGATATTATTTTGCTGGATGCCATCATGCCCAACATGGATGGATTTGAAACCTGCCGGGCATTAAAAGAAAACCCCAAGCTGATGGACGTACCTATTATTTTTATGACAGGGCTAAGCGACACCGAGCATGTAGTGATGGGCCTTAAATCCGGCGGGGTAGACTACATCACCAAACCGATTAACGCCGACGAGTTGGTGGCGCGCATGCAAGTACATTTGGCCAATGCACGCATGACGCGCAGCGCTCGCACCGCGTTAGATTTAGCGGGGCAAAACTTATTTGCCACTGACGCTCGCGGGCAATCTTTGTGGGCAACACCTGCCGTGCACGCGCAACTGGCCGGGGCTAGCGACACACAATCGAGCCAGCAAAGCAAAATCACCGACGCGCTCAGCAGCTGGTTTGCTCACAACCCCGAGCCCGGCCACAAGCTCAACCTGGATTTTCTTAGCAACCCATTAACGGTCGAGTTTCTGGCGTTGGTCGATCAGCGCGAGTACTTACTGCGGTTAATAGACACCCCTAGCAACGAAACCAACACCGATGTACTTCGGCGTAAATTTTCTGTCACCCAGCGTGAGGCCGACGTATTACTTTGGATCGCCAACGGCAAAACCAATCGGGAAATCGGCCAGATCCTGGATATGAGCCCACGTACCGTCAACAAACACCTTGAGCAGGTATTTAAAAAACTCGGCGTCGAGAACCGCACCTCGGCCGCGGCGCAAGCGATCCGGGCGCTGGCCGAGCTGGCCTAACGCTTATATTTACAGCGTTATAAACAACGCCCTAACAAGCGAGTTAGGGCACACGTTTTAATTTTCAAAATCGACTTCGGCGGCAACCCAGGCGGTAAAGTCTTTCACCAACCGCTCAAGTTTTTGCGCGGTTGCCTCGTCGCCAAGCTTGCCGTCTTTAAAAATCTCGTGAGCACTGCCCACGGCAAACTCGGGGCACGGAAACAGTGGCGTCAGGGTGCCGCCAAGCACTTGTTTTAACTGACCCTGAGCGCGCACGCCGCCCATCGGGCTCATAGAGGCGCTCATTAATAAGGTAGGGATATGAGCGAGCACCGAGCGGTAGGCCGGGCGCGACGCCCAGTCGATGGCGTTTTTTAGCGGCCCGGGAATACCATAATTGTATTCCGGCGTGGCGATTACCAGCGCATCGGCACCGGCAATCTGATCCATCAATAGGGCCACGGGTGCGGGCTTGGTCTCGCCGTCAATGTCCTGATTGTACAGCGGGATCGAAGCGATATCGGCCTCGACCCACTCAACCTCTTCGCCAAAATACGGCCGTGCAGCGGCCAACAATGCCGAGTTAAAAGACGCCTGACGCAAACTGCCACTAATGGCTACTACTTTCATAATACCTTCCTTACTATTTGCTGAAACAGCGTGAGACAAACCAGCCCCTGCCCTGTAAGTTCGGCGTTGCTACGATGCTCGCTAGCCGCACCGACGCCCCTAGCGCGACGCGTACGGCAATAAAAAGTGCTTAGTTTTGCGCTTCATACGGCTAAGGTCATCCATAACCAGATACAAAATAGGCACCAGCACCAACGTCACCAAGGTGGCAAACAGCACACCATAGGCAAGCGAGATGGCCATAGGGATGACAATTTTAGCCTGCAGCGACGACTCAAACATAATAGGCAGCAGGCCGATAAACGTCGTTAGGGACGTTAAGATCACCGCGCGAAAGCGCCGGCGCCCGCCCTGCAACACCGCATCATGCAAACTCTCGCCCCGCTCTCGAGCGCCGTTCACATAGTCCACCATCACCAGCGAGTCATTCACCACCACACCAATAGCGGCAAAAATGCCAAACAACGAGAGACTGCTAAAATCGTATCCCATAATCATATGGCCCCAGATCGCGCCGATAATACCAAAGGGAATCACCGACATAATCATTAACGGTTGTGTGTAGGAGCGCAGCGGGAGCGCCAACAACACGTAAATCATCATTAAAATGGTAGCGATATTGATAAAGAAATTGGTGAAGGTTTCGCGCTCGTCTTTAAGGCTGCCTGACTCTTCGATCTCAACGTCTTTGTAGTTTTCGGCAATCTCCTTAAACGCACCATCTTGTAAAATCTCTGCCACTTTTAGAGGCTGAATCTTACTGAAATCCAGGTTCGCCCAAACGGTAATCGTACGCTTACCGTCTTCGCGATAGATCTGGTTGATGCCCGCCACCAGCTCGATATCGGCAACCTCTTGCAGGGGCACGCGCGCACCGTCCGGGGTTTGAATTAACACCTCACTCACAGCTCCCAGCACGTTACGCTGGTACTCAGGGTAGCGCACCATCACGCGAATTTCTTCACTGTCACGCACAATTCGCTGCGCCTCGATACCGTACAAACTAAACGCGGCCTGATTTGCCACATCCGCCGTGGTTAGCCCCAAACTATAGGCCACTGGTTTTAGCGTAAAACGCGCCTCACGCACACCGCGCTGCTCGCTGTCTTGTATTTCAAATACGCCGTCTATTTTGTTCAGCCCGGCGCGGATATCCGCAGCCGCATCGCGCAGCTGCGGGAGGTTGTTGCCTATCACCCGAAAGCTGACGTCGCCGTCGTTTGTGCCACCGCCCATCACCTGATCGATAATCGTCAGACTTTTCAAACCACTAATTTCGGGCATTTTTTCACGCCAACGGGCCGAAAGCGCGAAGGTATCCATCGGGCGAAACTCCGGGTCGACTAACTTGGCCTGAATCTCAGCAGTGGTGCGCGATTGCATTGAAACAAACAGCTTATCCACCAGGGGGCTGCCGGTTTCCTGCTCGATATCGGCCTCCACCTCCTTGATCATCCGCTCAACGGCCAGCAGCGCCTCAAGCGTGCTCTGCTCGGGGGCACTGGCATTCATCTCTAGTTTCACGATGGCAAAGTCGTGGGGCACTTTGGGCATACCGACAAACTTTAGTAAGCCGGCGGCAAACATGCCCACGGTAATAAAAATAACCGCCGTAAACAGTGCCATAACCACATAACGGTAATGCAGTGCCCACTGCAGGGCAGGCGTATAACGGCGGTCAATGAAACCCTGTAAGGTATTCGACACACTCGTCTGCACCCGGTAAATCAGGTTAGACGGGTTGGCTTTGACGGGTTTCATATGCGCCAAATGCGCGGGCAAAATGAGTTTAGATTCGACCAGCGAAAACAACAGACATAAAATGACTACATAGCCAATAGCATGCGGGAAAGCAGAGTCCGGCCCGGTTTCTAAGACCATAGGCACAAACGCCGCACAGGTTGTCAGCACACCAAACGTCGCCGGGGTAGCCACCTTTTGCGCACCGCGAATAACGTTGTCGATACTCTGACCTTTCTCCTCCACCTCTGTATGCACGCTTTCGCCAATGACAATGGCGTCGTCCACCACCACCCCCAGCACCATAATAAAGGCAAACAAACTGCCCACGTTTATGGTTACGTCAATCCAGCTGCTAGGCAGCAAGGCCATAGCGCCTAAAAAGCTCACCGGCAAGCCAAGCATTACCCACATAGCAAGCTTCATTCGTAAAAATAGCGCGAGAATCCCAAACACCAGCAAGCCGCCCCAAAACATATTGCTCAGCATCATGTTCAGACGGCCGTTCAGGTAATAGGTTAAATCTACCCAGGGGTCCAGCGTAATACCAGCCGGCAAGGTATTGTTACGCTCGGCGATAAACTCGTTCACGGTGGCCGAGACATCGGTAATACTCTGATCGTTAGTCGCGCCAATAAAAAAAGTAACCGCATTGTGGCCATTGAGTCTGGTGTAGTTAATTCCCTCCTCAAAGCCATCACTAACCTCGGCCACATCGCCCAAATAAATAGTCGTGCCATCGGCCCGGGTACGCAGGGGTAGCCGCTCAAACTCGGGGCCCACGTAGGCTTGATTTTCGACCCGAACAGAAATAAAGCCATCCTGCGTGCGAATTTGGCCGGCGGATTGGTTCGTCGACCAGTTGCGCACCGCCTGAGCGATTTCATTAAACGTAAAACCGTACTCGTACAGTTTATCGCGGCTTACCTCGATGGCGATTTCGTAATTGGCCCCACTGTAGTAATCGACAATACTCACATCGGGCAACGAGCGCAGCTCGTTGTACACCTCCTCGCCCATGCGTTTAAGCGTAACGTCATCCACATCGCCATACAGAGAAACGTACATTACTTCTTGACGAAATTTGGCGCGGCTTACCCTCGGGCTTTCCATTCCATCGGGAAAGCTCGAAATGGAATCCACCGCTGTTTTAACCTCGTCGAGTACCTCTTGGGCGTCGTACTCCTCCATCACCTCGATACTGGCACTGGCACTGCCGCGATTGGAGCGGGTAATTAACCGCTCGATACCCTGCACCGAGGCCAATGCCTCTTCCAGCTTAACCGTGATCCCCTCCTCCACGTCTTGGGGTGCGGCACCATGGTAAGTAATATCGATATTGATCCAGTTAATCTCGACTTGTGGAAACATCTGCTTGCGAATAGTCATCGCGCTGTACAGCCCCATCAGCACAATCACAATCATCAGCAAGTTGGCCGCCACACTGTTGCGGGAAAACCAGGCAATAATCCCTTTGCGGGTGTCTTCGGCGCGCTCCATTAATGCTCTCCTGCGACGGACTCATCTGCGTCTGTATCTGCGGCGGCCTCAGTTTGCTGATCTGACCGCTGCAGCGCCACACCGGCCACGGGGTATTCAAGTGGGGTAGTAACCAGTAAGTCTCCATCAGACAACCCATCGGTAATCACGCTCTCGCCCGACAGATGCCGCGCCACCGTCACCGGCTTAAGCGTTAGCTTACCTGCTTGATAAATAGGGACTTTATTATCGTGTATTAAGCTGCGGGGGATGCGCGCCGCCTGAGGCAATTCACGCCCGGCAATATGCGCCACGACAAAGCTGCCGTAGGCCAACTCGGCTTGTCCGGGGCGCGCATTGGCCAGGTTGTAGGGATCCTCCACCCGCGCCACTAAATAGCTCATGCGGGTGTCCTCATCGATCACCCCTTCATTGCGTACGATTTTGGCTGTCCAGCTGTTGCGTCCGCTCATGGAACTGCCGCTGAGCTCGACGGAGGCTCCCTCGCCGTTGTTCTCTAAAAACTGCAACTCGCTGTTCGCGATGGGCAGACGAATCTCGGCACTGCTGACGTCCAACACTTTGCCCATCATGGTGCCGACATTAACGAAAGAGCCTAGACTAATGGCGCGCTCTGCCACCAGAGCATCGTAAGGGGCGATGATCTTGGTGCGCTCGAGATCTTTTTGCGCTTGTTTAAGGCTCGCCTGGGCGGCCACCACCTGAGCCTGGGCCTGTTTTAGTTGCGGCTTACGTAACCCCAGAGCCGGAGCTGGGTGCTCGCTTATACCCTCCCACTCGACCCGGGCCACCTCGCCCTGAGCTTGCTCCAGCTCCAGCGCCGCCGAAGCGCTGGCAAGCCCGGCACGGGCCTCTTCGAGTCGTACCTCGTAGTTAGTGGGGTCAATCTGAGCCAGCACCTCGCCCTTTTTAACAATACCACCGCGAACAAACGCTTCATCCAATGCCACGATTTCGCCACTCACCTGAGCCACTAATTCAGTGCTGTACCTTGGCTGCACCAAACCGCGGGATGCTACCTGAAGGGGCGTCGCGCTAAGCTCAACTTCCTCAACGCTTACCAACAAAGCGTTATCGCCGGTATCTTTAATGGGCGGCGGCGGGCGCAGCTTTGCCAAACCCGCCACAATCACAGCGGCCGCAAGTAGTATCAGTACAGGCAATAGCCAACGCTTGTTTCTTGCATAAAAACCGGGGTTTGCCATGTAGCTGTTACTCCTGAGTCCGCTTGCGGCTGTTCGGGCTTACTATGCCGGGAGGTCGGCATCAAGCTCCACTTAAAGGTTGCGCTATCATACAACGTTACGTGCCACCCGGCACTAGCATGTACCACAGGCCCATGACCCAGAAACAGGCGCCCATGCAGCCCTATGCCCTTATTTTGTTCGGCTAGCTGAGGCCATCGCCCCCATCACACCAAGCTCTTGACGCCAAAGCTTATAAAAAAGTTGCGCCACATCTCATTTTGTTTTGCTTAAGCGCTGATGACTGGGTCAATCCTTCACCTTAGCCCACTAAACGCTCCCCGCGCCCCCAGTTGGCATAGCTGTTGCTCTGCTCTAGCTATAAATGCCACTAACAACTCAAATATTCGTCTGTGAGCCGATTTATGCACCATTTACACCCATGTTTTAGCGATCCTCGATCAAATATTGCTCAGGGTCACGTAACAGGATGAAAGGCTAGCACTATGAACGGGCAAACCAGCGCGCACACCGCACCACAAGTCAGCACCGAATCGGCCGCTTTTACGGCCTTTTATGATTTTTACCGCCGGCGTCAGGACGCCTTAAACCTTATCCGACAACTCAACCGCACCATTAAAGCGGCCCAGCGCCATCGCGGTATGAGCATGGGTATGCTCGGCGGCAATGAGCTGTTTCAGGAGGAGTTTTACCAACTGGAGCGCCAGCTGGAGCGGCGTATTCTGGCGCTACTAGCACTGGCCCAAGCCAGCGAAGGGCTGCTCACCGAGCGCGACCAGCAAAATCTAAACAGCGCCTGGGTTACCATTAGCCGCGATTGGCAAGAAGACAGTGTCATCGATAACTACGAGCTGCACTGCCATTTAATTGAGCAGTCGCTGGCCATGCTGGCTGGCTTGTCGCGACAAATGGAGCAACCATGCGCCGAGGCCTTAGGCGAGCCGCAAACCAACAATGAATCTGCCAGCTACCCGAGCCGCTTTAAACACCTGGAGGTGCTGCACTTTACCACCCGGTTGCTGCCCGCCGTGGTTGAGCAAATTGGCCGCATCCGGGCGCTGGGCACATACTCGGCGGCGGCGGGCTACGTGGATGCGCACCACGACAGCAAATTGCGCTATGTGATTCAGTGCACCCGGGTAAACAATGAAAAACTACGCCACCAAATTAAGCGACTGGAGGGCATCCTCGAGCAGGACATCGGTCTGTTAAGCCAGCTTAAAAGCTACGAGCTAAAGCTTATGTTTTTACTCAACATGGTAGAAACCGACATACTGCACGAAGGCGCGCAAAACGCCGACAGCAACCGCATCTACAACTTAGCGACCGACATCATCGACGTTTACCTGTCCATCGTCGACAACGGGGTCGACCTTATTAGCCAATGGCACGACGCCGATATGGATCAGTGGTTAATCGGCCAGCCCTCAGAGCACTAACAAAACTGGCCGACTGGGGCCAATGTGAGCGGTCATGGGTGGCACCACTCGCCCAGCTCGGGCACAATAAGCAGCCAATGCGTTAGCGAAGTGGATGAGTGGTATGCGACGGCACAAACACCTGCGGGCGACGAGTTTTAGCCTTGTTTTTGGCGTTAGCCTCTGCTGCAACGCCAATGACACTGCCCCCCGCGACACCCCCGACTTACCTCACTATCCGTCCATGGAGCAGTGTCTGGCAGAACGTGTGTTACACGCCTCCCCCGACATGACCATTGCTCAGCTGCGCCAATCCTGCGAGCCCATGCTGAAGTCCCCGCCTACGAGTGGGCTACAAGAGCAAGATATCGGCGTGCTGGACACGCGGATGAAAGTCGAAACCATTACCGGTGCCAACCGATTTGTATTAACGCCCCACAACCGTAACTACCTGCTGCCCGCCACCTATACCCGCCAGCCCAATAGCGCCCCCTTTGCGGAGGCGGTCGGCGAGCCAGTCGATTTACAAAACACCGAAGTTGACTTCCAAATCAGCCTAAAGGTGTTGATAGCGCAAGATTTACTGCACGACAATGGCAACCTGTACCTCGCCTACACCAACAACTCGTTCTGGCAAGCCTACAACAGCGACATTTCGCGTCCGTTTCGCGAAACCAACCACGAGCCGGAGCTGCTGTTTTCGGCCACCAGCAACTGGGAGATTTTTGGCTTTCGCAATGTGGTGAATCAAGTTGGCCTGGTACACCAATCCAACGGTCAGTCGGGTAGCCTGTCTCGCAGCTGGAATCGCATCCGGGCACGAACCATTTTTGAGCGAGGCAATTTAGCTCTGGCGTTCTCCCCCTGGTACCGCATCCCCGAAGACATTGAGGACGACGACAACCCCGATATAGAAGACTACCTCGGCCACTATGAACTCGGGGGCGCCTACAGCTACAACAACCACATATTTGACGTAATGACCCGCCGGCCCTTTAGTGCTAAGGGCTCGCTGGAGGTCGGCTGGAGCTTTCCGCTGCGCTCGACGGTGCGAGGCTACGTAAAATACTTTAACGGCTACGGGGCGAGCTTAATCGACTACAACGTCAAAACCGAATCGTTAGGCCTTGGGGTGGTTTTTACCGATCTGTTCTAGCGCTTGGTGCGTAACTGTTGCAATAAACCCAGCCACAGGAGAGCCCCATGCGCCGACACCATCGTTTGTTTGCAACCACCACCTTATTATGGGCCTGCCTTGCGGGCTTAATCGGCTGCGCCGGCCCCAGCGTTGATCAGTATCAAAACAATCAACCCGCCTTTGCGCCCCGGCAGTTTTTTCAGGGGGAGCTAAGCGCGCACGGTGTACTAAAAAACCGTGCCGGTGAGGTCACCCGTTACTTTAATGCCACCATCAATGCCAGCTGGAATGACGGCGTTGGGACCTTAAAAGAGCGCTTTGTGTTTAACGACGGCGAAATCCAGTTTCGCACCTGGACTCTCACCCCCACCTCACAGACAAGCTTTAACGCCACCGCGGGCGACGTGATCGGCACGGGCACTGCTAAGACGGCCGGCAACGCATTCAACCTTAACTATGTATTAGAGGTCGACTACAACGAGCGTAAACTACAACTAAACGTCGACGACTGGATGTGGCGGGTGGATGAGAACACAGTGATTAACCACTCGAGCCTGAGCAAATGGGGCTTTAACGTGGGCAGCATTCAGCTGGTGATTCGTAAAGATCCTTAAAGCTATCCTTTTTTGCATGGGCAGCAAGCAAAACTCTGTAAATGAAACAGAGACTTAGCCGCGGCAGGGCTGGCACTTAGAGACGACTTTGTGTATAAAGTTGTCGTGGATCGACCAGTTGCCCATAGCGACATTTACCCTAAGCAGCGGTCATCCTTCCATGCACATTAAGGCCGATTTGAGTCATACATAATCCGTGCGAGCTTATGGCAGTACATCAGGATAACCGACAAATATGCGCTAATCTGTGGCAGTCCGCTTACACGGATGCACAAGGGCATGCGCACCGCCGTCAGGGCAGACGCTACCAACCTTATTCTCTCGACCCACCAGTCTGCTTACCCAGTATTGTCACCTAAATATTATTTAATACCGGCGCCGCGAATAACCGCGCCGAGCAACTGGGGTGTTCTCACACCATGATGTTATTAGCTATTATCCTGCTGCCCATGATTGGCGCCGCTGTGCCCTTTATGACCGAGCGTATGGGGCGCACACTCTGTGCTTACTCCGCCGCCATCGGCCCGTTAATTGCGCTGGGGCTGTTAGTCAGCAGCGCGCCCACCATCTTTGGCGGCGAAGTGCTTTACAGCCAAACCAGCTGGCTTCCGTCACTGGGGCTAAACCTTAACTTACGCCTCGACGGCCTGAGCCTGATGTTCGGCTTTTTGATTGTCGGCATCGGCCTGTTGGTGATTCTATACGCTCGCTACTATCTGGCGCAGCGCGACTCTCTGGCAAAACTCTACGCCCTGCTGCAGCTGTTTATGATGGCGATGCTGGGCATCGTTATGTCAGACAACTTAATGCTGCTGATTGTATTCTGGGAGATCACCAGCCTCGTTTCATTTTTGTTAATTGGCTATTGGTCTAATCAGTCCGACGCACGCAAAGGCGCGCGCATGGCGCTGGCCGTGACCGGTGCTGGCGGTTTGTGTTTAATAGCCGGGGCGCTGCTTATCGAGCGTATTGTCGGCAGCTTTGAGCTGGGGGCAATTTTTGCCGCCGGCGACGAAATTCGCGCCCACTCGAGTTATCCGGTTATTCTGATTCTGGTACTGCTGGGCGCCTTTACTAAATCGGCGCAATTCCCCTTCCAATTTTGGCTGCCCCACGCCATGAGCGCGCCCACGCCGGTATCGGCCTATCTACACTCGGCCACCATGGTTAAAGCCGGGGTGTTTTTACTGGCGCGCATGTATCCGGCACTGGCGGGCACCGAGTGGTGGTTTTATTTAGTGACCTTTACCGGCATGGCCACCATGCTGTTCGGCGCTTACAACGCACTGTTTAAGCACGACTTAAAAGGCCTGTTGGCCTACTCCACCATCAGCCATCTGGGGCTGATTACCATGCTGTTTGGCTTTGGCACCCAGCTGGCCGTGGTGGCGGGTATCTTCCACATCATCAACCACGCTACCTTTAAAGCCTCGCTGTTTATGGCCGCCGGGATTATCGACCACGAAACCGGCACCCGCGATATGCGCAAAATTAACGGCATGTGGAAGTACATGCCGCACACCGCGCTGCTGGCAATGGTAGCCGCACTGGCCATGGCCGGGGTGCCGCTGCTTAACGGTTTCTTAAGTAAAGAGATGTTCTTCTCCGAGGCGCTGCACCTTGAGTCTATGGGAATGTTCAGCTGGATTTTCCCGCTGCTGGCGACACTCGCCGGGGTGTTCTCGGTGGCCTACTCGGTGCGCTTTATTCACGATGTATTTTTTAACGGCGAGCCCATCGACCTGCCCAAGTTTCCGCCTCACGAGCCGCCGCGCTACATGATAGTACCGGTAGAAGTATTAGTGGGCTTGTGCTTGCTGGTGGGTATTGTGCCCAACCTGACAGTAGCACCGTTTTTAGAGGCCGCTAGCCTGGCCGTGCTGGGCGAGCAAATGCCTGAGTACCACATCGCTATTTGGCACGGGGTTAACCTGCCGCTGATTATGAGTATGGTGGCAATGGCCGGCGGGCTGATTATGTACAGCCAGCGCACCGGCCTGTTTGCCTTTTACGAGCGCAAATTCCGCCACGATGAAAAAATTGTGTTTGAGTCCCGGGTACAGTTTTCGGTGCGGGTGGCGCAGCGCTTTACCGACTTTATCCAAAATAACTCGCTGCAGCGCTACATGGCGCTATTAATTGCCACGGCCGTCGCCGCCATTGGTTACGCGCTTTGGACTATGCCGCAACTGCTTGGCCCCGTCGCCATCAGCGATATTGAGCCCGTCAGTTTACTCGGGGCGGTAATCCTTATTATCGGTGCCTTTGGCACGGTATTGCTGCACCACAACCGCCTGGCCGCGCTGTTACTGTTGAGCGTTGTAGGGCTGATTGTCTCGCTGATTTTTGTACGCTACTCGGCGCCGGATTTGGCGCTAACGCAGCTGTCGGTCGAGGTAGTCACCATCGTCTTGCTGATGCTGGCGCTGTACTTTATGCCGCAGCTAACGCCCAACGAGTCGGGCAATAAGCGCGTCGCGCGCGACATCCTGCTGGCCGGTGCCGCCGGTATTGGTATGGGCCTGATCACGCTGGCGATACTCACGCAGCCATTCTCATCCATCTCCGATTACTATCTGGCCAATAGCGTCAGCGGTGGTGGCGGAGCCAATGTGGTCAACGTAATTTTGGTGGACTTCCGCGGTTTTGACACCCTTGGCGAAATCACTGTTCTTGCGATTGCGGCCGTAGGTATTTACGCCATGCTCAATGGCCTGCACCTACCCCTACCGCAAGCCGATGGCGAAGGCCGCCGCTGGGACAAAGAACCACACCCCCCGATTCTGGCGGTTATGGCACGGATTCTTTTACCCCTGGCGCTGATGGTATCCATGTTTATCTTCCTGCGCGGCCACAACGCTCCCGGCGGCGGCTTTATCGCGGGGCTGGTCACCAGTGTCGCGCTCATTTTGCAGTACGTTGCCTCTGGCACCGCGTGGATGCAGCAGCGGCTGCGCTGGCGCTATCGTCGTGTCGCTGTCTCGGGTGTGTTGATCGCCACCCTCACCGGCATTGGCAGCTGGGTCTTCGGCTACCCCTTCTTAACCTCCACCTTTAGCCACATTCACTGGCCCGTGGTAGGCGACTTCGAGCTAGCCTCAGCCATGGCATTTGATATTGGCGTGTACATCACCGTGGTGGGGGCGACCATGCTCATTCTTGCCCACTTGGGCAAATTGGCCCAAAGCAGCCACTCACCTCGCCCTGCTACCAGCAAACCCTATAGCAGCCCAGAACTGACCAAAGGAGAGGACTAGTGGAAATTTTAATGGCAACCGTCATTGCCGTACTCACCAGTTGCGGGGTTTACCTGCTGCTGCGTGGGCGCACCTTTCCCATTATTCTCGGATTAACCCTGCTCACCTACGGCGTTAATTTGTTTATTTTTATCTCGGGCCGGCTCAACCCCGGTAGCAGTACGATTATCGGGGTTGGCGAACAGTACGCCGATCCGCTCCCTCAAGCGCTGGTGCTAACGGCCATCGTTATCAGTTTTGCCATGACCGCCTTTGTGCTGGTGCTGGCACTACGTGCCCGGGCCGAGCTTGGCAACGATCACGTAGACGGCCGCAACAGCGTGGAGGATGTTAAATCGTGAGTCACTTGGCTATCGCTCCTGTTTTAATCCCGCTGTTAACCGGGATCTTATTGTTGCTCGGCACCGGCCGGCCGCTGGTCATTCAGCGCAGTATCAGCTTTTTGAGCATTCTTGCTCAGGTGGCCGTGGCCGCCGCCCTGATTATTGGCGCCGCCGGCGGCGAAATAACCGTGTACGCGCTGGGCAACTGGGCGCCGCCCTTTGGCATTGTGCTCGTGGTCGACCGGCTCAGTGCCTTAATGGTGTTTACCACCGTGGTGCTGGCCTTTTTTAGTTTGTGGTATGCCGTGCGTGGTAACGATACACCCGCCGACAGCCTGCACAGTGTGGTGCACTTTTTATTAATGGGCGTAAACGGCGCGTTTTTAACCGGCGATTTGTTTAACCTGTTTGTGTTTTTTGAAGTGCTGCTGATCGCCTCTTACACCCTGTTGCTGCACGGCGGTGGCGCAGCCCGGATCAAATCCGGGCTGCATTATGTGCTGCTCAACTTAGCGGGCTCCAGCCTGTTTTTGTTGGCGGCGGCCATTTTATACGGGGTTACCGGCACCCTAAATATGGCCGACATGGCCGTAAAAGTAGCCAACGCCACTCCCGAGCAAACGCCGCTACTTACGGCCGGCGCCCTGTTGTTGCTAGTCGTGTTTGGCTTAAAGGCGGCCATGGTGCCGCTGTACTTTTGGCTGCCACGGGCATACGCCTCGGCCTCAGCGCCGGTCGCGGCGATGTTTTGTATCATGACCAAGATCGGTCTGTACGCCATCATCCGTGTCTACTCGCTGGTGTTTGGCAGCGAGGCTGGCGAGCTTGCCAATATCGCACAGCCGTTTCTCTGGCCATTAGCGCTGATAACATTAGCGCTGGGCGCCACCGGGGCACTCGCGGCACGAGAGCTGCGTTTGCAAATTGCCTATTTGGTGGTGGTCTCGGTGGGCACCTTATTGGCGGGCATCGCCCTTAACAATGTCCAGGCGCTAAGCGCCACCCTGTACTATTTGGTGCACTCCACCTGGATTTGCGGCGCTTTGTTTTTACTCGCCGATCTAATCATGCGCCAGCGCGGCGCCACCGCCGATCGGATTATTACCGGCCCGGCGGTACGTCAGGCGGTTAAACTTGGCGGGCTCTTTTTTATCGCCGCCGCCGCCATTATCGGCATGCCGCCGCTGTCGGGTTTTGTCGGTAAGCTAATGATATTGAGTGCGGCGCAAACCGACCAACAAACCTTTTGGTTGTGGGCGATACTACTACTGGCAAGCTTTGTCATGATCACCGCCCTGAGCCGCAGTGGCAGCACCTTATTCTGGCGCACCGAAAACCGCGTCGCCAAAGCCGACAAAGCCGATCGCGGCGCGCTACTGGCGGTGATTAGTATGCTGAGCTTAGCTCTGGTGTTAAGTGTTGCCGGCGACCCGGTGGTGCGTTTTACCGAGGCGCTGGCACAGCAAACCCTAACCCCGTCACTGTATATCGATGCGGTGCTTAGCCACGAAACCCTAAGCGGCGCTCATACCGGAGGTGCCCATGACTGAGGTGGCCAACAAAAAAACGCTGTTTCCGCACAAACTGCTCAGCCTGTTTATGCTGATGCTGTGGTTACTAATCACCAACAGCATCAGCCCAGGACAATGGATTCTGGGTGCAATACTGGCGTGGGGTATCCCCTACTTAACCCAGTCATTCTGGCCGCAATCGATGGTACTCTCCTCCCCTTTATTGGCCACGCGGTTTGTCGGGCTAGTGCTGTGGGACATTATTATTGCCAACATGCAGGTGGCGTTACTGATTTTAGGCCCGCGGCAAAAACTGCAGCCGGCTTTTATGAAGGTACCGTTGGAGTTAAAACAAGATTTCACCATTACCCTGCTGGCCAACACCATTTCCTTAACACCCGGAACCGTCACCGTCGATTTACAAATGGACGAGGGGTATTTGTTGGTTCACGGCCTGCACGTCACCGATATAGAGGCGGCTATCGCCGGAATCAAAAGCCGCTATGAAGCGCCTCTAAAGGAGATATTCGAATGCTCAACTCGGTAATCCAAATCACGTTATTTATGGTGGCGCTGGCGCTGGCACTTAACCTCTGGCGGCTGTGTATCGGCCCGTCACTGCCCGATCGTATTTTAGCGCTAGACACCATGTACATTAACTCGATCGCCGTGCTGGTGTTGTTTGGTATGCACGAGCGCAACAGCCTGTACTTTGAGGCCGCGTTACTGGTGGCGGTTATGGGCTTTGTCGGCACCGTGGCGCTGTCAAAGTATTTACTGCGCGGCGACATCATTGAATAACAAGCAGAGTAAGGACCGATTATGAGTTTTGCCTTAGAAGTATTAATCAGTGTATTGCTGATCGCCGGCGCCTGCTTTGCCTTAGTGGGTTCCATTGGCCTGGCGCGGCTTCAGGACTTTTTTATGCGTCTGCACGGTCCCACCAAAGCCACCACCTTGGGTGTTGGCGGCGTGATCGTCGGCTCGATCATCTTTTTCTCAAATCAAGGTCAAGGGCTTAGCTTGCACGAGCTGTTAATTGCTTTGTTCTTGTTTATTACCGCCCCGGTAAGCGCTCATATTGTGGGCAAAGCCGCACTGCATATGCAGCTTGCCTGTGAAGAGCGCACACGCAATGTGAKCTGGAGAGACGGCGAGAAAGATTCAGTGGACATCAATTAGCAGAAGACACGCGGCCAACGGAGATCGCTGACGGAAGCTATTAAATCGCAACGGCTCCCGATATCAACTCAAATGCGAGGCTGAGCGATTCGCCGTACCAAAACAACCGTTCGGTCACCCTCAACTCGTGACAGAGCTATCGAACCCCAAAAAGGAGCTCACCATGAAGTTTTTGGTTTTTCTGGGCACAGTCCGCGACAGTACTCCTCCTAAGCCCGCTCGCTTGGGCGCTCGCGTAGCGGCGGCAATACTTGAATGCTTCGCTAACCGCTATGGTGAGCATGAGGTGGAGTTAGTAGACGCCCTGGATTATCCGCTAGAGCCGGTATTCAAGCCGCACTTTGCTTACGCTAAGGGCAGAGCACCGTCGGGGCTGGATGAACTGGCGCACAAAATTGAGGCAGCCGACGGGTTTATTATGATCAGCCCTGAGTACAATCACTCCATGAGCCCGGCGCTGGCTAACCTATTAAACCACTTTGGCAGCTCTTTGTTTTCGTATAAGCCGAGTGCTATTGCCACCTACTCCGCCGGCCAGTGGGGCGGGATGCGCGCGGCAGTCGGCATGCGCACCTATTTGGCTGAGCTGGGTTGCTTGCCGGTTTCAGCGATGGTGCACGTCCCCAAGGCGCAAGAGGTATTTACGCCCGACGGGGCGCCGCAAGATGGCGAGGATAAAGAAGCTTGGTTTCATTATTTTGCGCGAACGCTAAGTCAGTTAGTGTGGTGGGCCGAGGCCACACAGGTTCAGCGAACCAAAGCAGACCCACATAAGCTGGTGGGAGATTTTAAAACAGCACCCTCGCAGCGGAACGCGCCCTAGCGAACAGGCGCCCCAGTCAAAACTCAGGCCCTACCGCCCCCCAACTTAATACTGGCTTACAGATCGAGTATTCTGGCAGCAATTCGAGCGTGTCACTATGTTGTTGAAACGCCCTTCTGTTGCCTCGCTATTACCGAAAACAGAAGCGCCCCTATTCGCTTGCATTAATGAGCGGGCTTGGGGGTCAATAAATTCACTCCGGCGCTCATGTACAAGTCGTCGTACATCAACCCGCCGTTACCATAGGGTGCGCCACGGGGGCCGGTATTACAGTTCATCAAAAAGTGCGTTAATGGTGCTTCACGCTTCATGCGAAAGTCGGCCTGGCGGTAAACCTGCGTCTGCTGAAGAAATTCGCCACCTCTGACAAATACATCGTAGCTCTGGCCACCCAGATTCTGAGGGGCGTTGTTCACCACATACCAGATTTCATACCAAGTGCCAGGCTCAAGGGGTTTGGCCTCTTCGGCACGAACGGGATCGATAATATTGGCGTAACCGGCACCCACTTTCACCATTAATGCCCCGGTATTGACGAGCCCAGAAGACTCCGTTTTATCGGTCACGCGTAAAGTGGGCTCAAAAGCGTTGTAGTCATGCTTTTTAATTTCTTCGGCACTCAGATTACTGATACCAAAAGCATGATTATTGGGGAAAGACTCTACCTGAATACGGGTATAGAAGGTGTATGTTTCGCCCACGTTTACCTCACGAGGTAAACGTGTAAAGGTAAGCGCTTTGCGATTACCGACAACGCCCTCGGCCGCGGGCTTCTTGAGCAAGTAAGCGTTCTTTTCTTTACCTAACAATTCAATACGCCGCTCGGTGACCTGAGGGCTTTGTACGTACGGCTGTGTCTCGTTGTCGGTGTCAGCCTTACTCCAGTGGCTCAACGCATGCGGGGATTCAAAGTCGTCGATAAGAATCCAACCCGTTTGTTCGGCATGGCTACTTTGCACGAATAAAGTGGCATACGCACAAATTAGTGGTATCAGCGCTTTCATGGTAGCTCCCAACATTAATGGGCGTGATCGGTTGCAGGGCTCTTCCCCAAGGTATTCAGTGCCGCCTCCACCTCAGCCCCAACAAATATCTGCGGCTCGGAGTGCTCAACGTCCTGCTCGTCCTCCCAAGTTTCAATATACTTTTGCGCCGCGCTAAACGCCTCGATAAAGCTGGCACTATCGGGCAGTGCTTTTTCAAAGTAGGCGCGACCAAAGTAGGTCATGGTGTCAGCATCGCCACAGCCAAAGCTGGTGCGATCGGCGCGGGCAGCGGTCATTACCAGGTGCTGTGGCGCCTTTAACGCCTCGATAAAACCGCCGGAGTAGCAGGCCGATACCATGAGCACCTTGGGATTATCCGCCAGCGGCGTTAAGGCATCAACCAAGTCCTGCGGGGTGATACCCACAAATCGGTGGCCCGGCGCATCGAGCGCAAATTCGTGCTCGGCCGAGCCGTGGCTGGTTAAATACAGCAGCAGTACATCCTCGGGCTGCATACGCTCGGCCAGCGCTTGCACCGCCTGCTGTAAGTTGCTTAAAGTAAGTAACGGCTCAGAATCCATCGTGCCCGGAAAGTTGCTTAATGTTATTAAGTGCCCCGGGGCCACAAGCTCATGCTGGAGGAAACCGGCAATGGTTTGCGACTCAAGTGAGAACACTTTTTGCGTGCCGTCGCCCGCGCCAATTAAAGCAAACAAATCAACCTGGCCGGGCTCGGACGGCGCCAATGTATTGAGCGTTTCGCGCAGTCGTTCAGGCTGATTAAACAGCGCATTCTCGATAGCCAACTGCTGGCGCCGGCGCTCGGCTTTATTTACCGGCTCGCGCTCACCCACAAACTGTCCAAACTGCCACTCGCCGGACTCCATCACCTCGCCGCTGGCCACATCCACTCGTTCGCCAAAACCGTCGAAGTAGCCCATGGCAAATTCGCCGGTGTAACGCCATTGATCGTTGTGCCAGATACCGTAGCCTTCGTAGGCTCCGTCGACGAATTCACCGGCGTAGTAACTGCCATCGGTGCCGGTAAAAGTCCCCTGCCCGTCGAGTACCCCCGCCGTAAAATCACCGATATAAATATCACCATCGGCCGTGGTTAGCTGCCCTTCACCGGTAAAGTCGTAGTCGACAAACTCACCTTGATACTCCGTCCCGTCGCTACCGGTATCGCTGCCCTCGCCGGTAAAACGGCCCGCGATAAAATCGCCCTGGTAAATATCACCCGTTGCCATGCTTAATGTGCCTTTACCATGCATCATTCCGTTAGCAAACTCGCCCTCGTAGGCATCGCCGTTCGGCCACTCAAGTCGCCCTTCACCGCTGAGCAAGCCTTCGCGTAGTTCACCGCTGTAGCGCGAGCCATCGGGCAAGGTTAGCGGCTGCTCTATGGTATCGGCCGAGACGCAACCGGCGCTGAGCAAAACGCACAACAACCATAACGGCCAGCTAATACTTAGATTCATGCTTCGGGCACTCCGGTTAATAAACTGATTGATTCCAACGCTTGCTTGGCTACTGCCTCGCTTTTAAAACTGTAACCTATGGTCACAGCCCTACCGTGGCGCCGGTGAGCTTGCACCTTGTAGTAAGTCGCATGGTTGTTACCGCTCTGGCTGGAGTAGCTCTCGGCAATACCTAGGTGGGTTAGCTCTGAGCGGGCCACGCGAGTACTGGTCAAAGTGATGCCAAATAATTTGCGCTGCGTAATCAATTGCTGGCGATTAAACGTCACATCAAGGCTGGTAAGCAAAAAGTACAAACAAGGCAGTACCACCACCGCGCCGATGCCCATAAACAGTGGCCCCATAAAAGCCGCATCGATAAAGTAACCAGCGGTAAAACTAACCGCACCAAATATAATACCCACCACCTTAGCACTGGCACTTTTAAATGCTGGGTAATGCATCGCAATGCCGCCAGGTATTTGCTGAATATCCAGCGCGCTGTCGAGTAATCGCTCGCGCTCTTGCAACGCTTGCTCGTGCTGCTCACTGGCGTTACGCACCTCGGCAGCGCTTGCACCGGTCGCAAACACCGGCACCTCGTAACTGCGATCGAAGTCTACCCCGGGTAGCTCAGCCTCAACGTTTAAGCGCCACAGGTGATAGCGATTAGCTTCCGGCTCCGACTCGGGGAGCCCGGCCGCCACATCAAATAAAAGCTCCAACAGTGTTCCGTGACTGCTGCGCTGGGTATGGGCATACCCCTCGCGCTGCCAAACGCAGTTTTCGCGGCGCTTGCGATCTTTTCCCGAGCCCGTGTAATAACTCTCAAGGCACTGCAGGGTGACCTTAAAAGCGTGAGCCGGATCGTAAGGTAAATTTACATCAATGGTGCCGCCAAACTGCCCGCCAATAGCGCCAGGGTATGGGTCGAGCTGCAACGGCGCCGGCCCAAAGCGGCGCCACTTGGCCGTCTCCTTTACCGCCCAAAATACCATGCCTGCCCCCACCAGCGGGAATAGCAGGCCAACCAGCGCCACTGTATTGCCATCTAAAAATTCGACGATGCAATTAATGCCGGTGGGGATGGCAATCGCATTCCAGAAAGCGGCAAAACACCAGGCAAAAATCATGATGGTTTTGCCGCTGCTTTTGATGGTGGCACTGGCCCAGCGGCGGCGAGTTAGCCAGGGCTTATCGCCAGCTACGGCGCCTTCTATCTCATCCACAGGGGCCAATAATAAATACGCAATAATACCAATGCCCACCCCACCAAATAGCACCACAAAAATCATCTTAAAACCGATCTTCTCTGGCCGCAGGTCGCGATTTAACACAGCGCTTGAAGGTTCGGCCGGGTTCACATAAGCCGTTACCGGGCTGTTACTGGCGGCGGCGCGCTCCAGCCTGCGGCCAAGGGCGTAATTAAAATCGCCTATATTATCGAATGAATCATCAATAGATACTCGCTCGCCACTGTAGCTTAACCCCTGATACTCGTAACGGTAACTGGCCGTGGCCTTGTAAGTAGTCGAGTCGTCGCCGTGGCTGACTTTTAGTTCTGCCCGGCTCAGCTGCGCCGGCACCGCTTGCCACTGCTTCATTTGTTGCCAATCGATAAACTGAGGCAACACCCCAAACAACGCCATACCTATCCCTACGGCGGCAAACGGCAGGCCAAACAGCATCCCCAGCCAACGTTTTTTTATACGTTTCCAGACGCTTCCAGATGCCTTGATATTGGCCTGTACGTACGTTTCCCCCTGAGTCATGCCAGGTCCTTTTTTGTATTATCTTAGGTTTTTAAGATACCATCTTTCGCCACGATAGTTTATCTGCTGCCTGCCGCATCGGCGGGCCTTAACTCTGCGAGACCCCCATGGCCCGCACCATCGCCATTGTAGAAGACGAACAGGCCATCGCCGATAACTACCGCGATGCCTTAACGCGACTTGGCTATCGCGTTAACCACTACTTAAATCGCCCCAGTGCCGTGGCGGCCTTTAACCAAGCCCTACCGGATTTAGCCATCATTGATGTGGGCCTGGGAGACGACGTAGAAGGCGGCTTTGAGTTGTGCCGCGAGCTGCGCAGTCGCGCGCCCGAACTGCCCATCGTTTTTTTAACCGCCCGCAGCGATGAGTTTGATGTGATCTCGGGGCTACGCCTTGGCGCCGATGACTACCTCACCAAAGACATCGGTCAGGCGCATATGCTGGCACGCATCAATGCGCTGTTTCGGCGTATCGATGCTCTGCGTCAGCCGGCCCGCGCCGACGACACCCTAACCCGCGGTGAGCTGCGTATTAACACCTCGCGCATGAGTGTGCACTGGCGCGAGCAGCCCATCGATTTAACCGTCACCGAGTTTTGGATTTTACACTCACTGGCGCTGCACCCGGGACATGTTAAAAACCGCCAGCAGTTAATGGATGCCGCCAACGTGGTGCTGGATGACAACACCATCACCTCGCACATTAAGCGCATTCGGCGTAAGTTTAGCCAATGCGATGATTCGTTTGACCGGATACAGACCGCCTACGGCATGGGCTATCGCTGGCGCGAGGCGCCGTGAAGCTTCGTCGCCAACTGGCTTTAATTAGCTTAATCGCGTTAGTGCTGCCCTGGGCGCTAGGACAGTATCTGCAAGTGTTTGACCGCTTACTGCGCGAGGGACAGATTCGCGCCCTTAGCGCCACCGCCGAGGCTGTCGCCGCCCGCTTAGGGGCCGACACCGCACTGCTGGATAACGCCCAGCTTAGCAATCGCGCAAGCCTTGACGCCGACCTGGAAATCTACGCCCACACACTGACGTCACCACCGATGGTGGATGGTGACGGACAAGACTGGCAGGTGCTCGCGTTAACACCCCGGCTGTTTACCAGTGACGTAAATACAGCAACTGACGATAGCCTTACATTTAAGCTATCCACAGGTGTTTACGGTGACAGCTTATTTATATTGGCCGAGGTCACCGACCACGAGCGCCGCTTTCACCACAGCGGCAGCACTCACCTCGCCAGTGGCGATCATTTAATTATCGCCAATCAACAAAAATTACGGGGAAGCCGCTACTACGCCATTCGGGCGCAGGCGCCCGGACGTATCGAGGCGGTGTACCGCGACTCGGTTGGACAACGGCAAACGGATTACCGCATTCGCGGCTTTTGGCGCGAAACTGGCGAGGGTTACCAGGTAGAGTTGCGTATGCCACTGACCATGGCAAGCGAGGGCTTTGCCGTATCGGCTATATCTCAGCAGTCAGGCGCCAAGCGGCGTGCCGCAGGAACCGCCAGCCCTTGGGCCGAGGTGGCAGGCGGCCCGGATGTGGGCGTATTACCGGGCACCGAGGGCCGTTTAATCCAGCAGCAACCCCTTTTGGGCGACGCCCTTAGCGTGTTTGCCCGCCCCGGCATGCGCCTGTGGGTTACCGACCGGCAAGGGTGGCAGGTTGCGCAAGCCGGCCAACTGGACGCCGTAACCCCAAGCCGCCAACCGCTGCTGCAGTGGCTATTAGACTTTGCCGGTAATCGCGACGCCCTGCCCCCCTGGCAGCCGAGCCACAGCGGGCGTTTACAGCAGGGGCCTGCGGCGGCTGCGCTAAATGGTACTGTCGATTACCACTGGTACCGCAACGGCAATGACGATATCGCCAGCGTGGCGGCGCCTTTGTACTTAGATTGGCCCAGTGCCGGCGCGGTAGAGTCTCAGCTGGCCGGTGCCGTGGTAATCGAGCAACGTCTGCAGCCTTGGCAAGGGTTAGGCTCTAGCGCTCTCGCGCGCCTAACGTGGATCAGCGCCATCAGTGGCGCACTGCTGATCATCGTATTAGTGGGGTACGCCAGTTGGCTTTCGGCGCGTATTCGCCGGCTATCGCGCGCCGCCAACGAGGCTCAATCACTGCCGCTACCACAAGCACTTAAACAGTGGCCACACTACCGCCTAAACGACGAGCTGGCCGATTTGTCGGGCCAATACCGCACGTTGCTCACCCAGGTTCACGGCCATACCGATTATTTAAAAAGTTTAACCGGCAAGTTATCTCACGAGTTGCGTACGCCTCTGGCCATTGTGCGCTCGTCGCTGGACAACATGGCTGCCAACGTCGACACGCCGCGAGCGAGCGACGAGCCGCTAATGGTGTACCTCGAGCGGGCCCGGCTCGGCAGTGAACGATTGAGCGCGATCATTACCGCCATGAGCGAGGCCGACCGGGTTGAGGCGAGCATTAAAGCCAGCGAGCCTGAGGTCATCGACTTGGCCGAACTGGTTAACGACATGGCCGCCGCCTACCACAGCGCCTACCCAAACCACCGTTTTACGGCAACCATTTCGCCTGCCAGCACAGGCGCCTATCAGAGCCTTGCTACCCCCGAGTTGCTGGTGCAGCTGCTGGACAAACTGGTCGACAACGCTACGGACTTTAGCCCGGCTGACACGACCATCGAATTACAGCTGCAAGTGTGTCAGGATGACGAGCTTGGCCTTAGCTATCGCCTTAGCGTATGTAATCAGGGGCCGGGCTTACCCCCCGAGCTGGAGGGACGGCTGTTTAATTCACTCACGTCTTTGCGCAGCGGCCCAAGCGGCGTCAACCCCAGTGGTCAGCCCAGCCGGGTACACTTGGGCCTGGGCCTTTATATTGTCGAGCTGATTGCACACGCCCATCACGGTCGGGCCCGGGCCCACAATACCGCCGATGGGGTATGCTTTATGATCGAGTTTCCCGCGCGTAGCCCGGGAATGTCGGCCAAGCGGCCAGAGACATACCGCTAGCGTATTTGGCTATTGACATGCGGCCGAAAATAGGTAAAATGCCGCGTCTTTCAGATTCGTAGTATTTTCAGTTACACAGTAATTAATAGGAGCAACACGGTGGCAAATTCACCTCAAGCCAAAAAACGTGCACGCCAGAACGAAAAAGCTCGCAAGCACAACGCCAGCCTGCGCTCCATGGCGCGTACCTACTTGAAGAAAGTAGACGCAGCCATCGAAGCAGGTGACGCAGAACAAGCAAAAGCAGCTTTCGCCGCTGCTGTGCCAGTTCTTGATCGCATTGCTGATAAGGGCATTATTCACAAGAATAAAGCCGCTCGTCATAAGAGCCGCCTGAACAGCAAAATCAAAGCCTTGGCCGCCTAATTTATTAGCCGATCAAGCAAAAAAAGCCGGCTATATGCCGGCTTTTTTGTGCCCACTCAGTTAACCCCCTACTCACAAGCCCACCCCGCTTTAGTGTCACAAATCCTTCAAAAAACTGGCATATAAGTATCAAAAAGCTGACGTATAACTCTGTTCAGGCAACCAACAGAGGGATTAATCGCCATGCTGCCGAGAGAGCACTACCTTAAACAAGCTTTTCAGGGCCACAACAACCTGAAAAAACCAGAGGCACTCACCAGCGCCCAGGCTCGCCTGCTCAAAAAGCACGGCGCACTGATTACCGCGCTGCTTAATGACGAAGTACTCAACCCCACGCTGGCCGATATGCGTACTGTGCGAATCATTACGCAAAAAAGCGCACCCACCAACCCGGTAGAGCAAGCCTGGCTCAAGTACGAGGCACTGCTGGCCGAACAAAAGCCCAAGCGTCGCTTCAAGCGCAGCGCTTAAGCGTTAGCGCGACCATCACGGCTAAAGCTGCCAGGTGGTCGCGTTGCCCTCCCCCTAGCCCCATATACCACTTGCACCACGCCCACTGACGTTGCATTGCGCTCACAACGCTAGATTTTTTTACTAAAGCACAATATGATAGCGCTACCATACGATAAAAATTGAGGCCCGTTGTGAGCACTACCGCCGCCGAACACACCCCACATGCCAAACAATCCACCGCCAAGCTCAGCTTTTGGGAGAAAGCCGGCTTTGGTGCCGGCGACCTGGGGTTTAACTTCTTTTGGGCCACCTGGTCATCCTACCTGATGATTTTTTACACCGACGTCTTTGGTATCTCCGCCGCAGCGGTGGGCACCATGATGTTATTAACCCGCATCGTGGATGCCTTTACCGACCCGGCCATGGCCGCCATTGCCGATCGCACCCGCTCGCGCTGGGGCAAGTTTCGCCCCTTTTTGTTGTTTGGTGCCATCCCCATGGCCGGCGCCGCCATCTTAACCTTTACCATCCCGGATATTAGCGAGGGTGGCAAACTCATCTGGGCCTACGCCACGTACACCTTGATGATGCTGTGTTACACCATTTTAAGTATTCCTTACTCGGCCCTATCGGGGGTGATGACAGGCGATTCTCAACAGCGCACAACGCTGATTAGCTTTCGGTTTATCGGTGCGTTTGTCGGCACCATGATTGTAAATTGGCTGACGCCCGATATGGTGAAGTGGCTGGGCGGCGACAACGAAGCGCTCGGCTGGCAATTAACCATGGGCCTCTACGGTGTCATTGCAGCGGTTTTATTCGTCGTGGTGTTTGCCACCACGCGCGAGCGAATCACACCACCAGCCGGCCAACAGACCCACTTTACCAGCGACATCAAAGATCTCGTCGACAACAAGCCCTGGCTTATTCTGTTTAGCCTGGCGCTGATTATTATGATCACCATTTATTTACGCGGCGCCACCGGGGCTTATTACTTTACCTACTTCGTCGAGCGCCCCGAGTTAATCGGCCCCTACTTAGGGTTACAGTCGGCGGCCCTGGCTATAGGCGCAGCCTGCACACCGCTTATGACCATGTATTTGGGCAAAAAACAATTGATGGTACTGCTGATGAGTATCGTTGGTATTTTGTCGATTTTATTTTTCTTTATCCCCAAAGACATGATCTGGCTAATGTTTGCCGTGAACACCATCATATGCTTTGCTCTGGGGCCCAAATCACCTCTGGCCTTTTCGATGTACGCCGACACGGCTGACTACACCGAGTGGAAAACCGGCCGACGCGCCACCGCCATGACATTTGCGGCCGCCACATTCTCGCAAAAACTAGGTGGTGCGATCGCCTCTGCCGTTATTGGCTGGACTCTGGGCGCTCTCGGCTACGTTGCCAATCAGGCGCAGAATGATGCCTCGCAAATGGGCATTGTTGTATTGCTTACCATAGTGCCTGGGGTTGTCGCGTTAATTGCCGCCGGCGTAGTCAGTTTTTATTCTTTAGATGAAGCCACCATGGCACAAATTCAGCAAGACCTAGCTGACCGCAAGGCCCCCACTACGCCCTAATAGTAGTGTGAGGGATGCGCTTTGGGTGCCTTCGGGCACCCTTTTTTATTGTTACTTTTTATTCACACAAGGAAACCGCCATGCTTTTTGCCGCCCCTAATGGCCAACATTACCACCTGCAAAGCCCCACGCTGATGCCACGCGCGGCGGGTTTTTTGTGGAATAAAAAAATGATGATCCAAATGAACTGCCGCGGCTACGCCATCGCGCAATTTATGCAACCTGAGCCTGCCAAATACGCCTACGCCCCCAACCTGGAGGCCAAGACGTTTATGCAACCCGAGCAGCCCTACTACGCGCATCACCCCGGCCGCTTTTTTTACCTAAAGGATGAAGACACAGGCGAAATATTTTCGGCGCCCTATGAGCCGGTGCGCAACAGCAATAGTGAATTTTGCTTCTCGCCGGGGAAAACCGATATACGCTGGACAATCACCTGCAAGGATATAGAGGTGAACCTGCGCCTCGCCCTGCCGGTAGACGATGTCGTCGAGCTGTGGGAATTGACGGTAAACAACCTGAGCGGGCAAGCGCGCAACATTAGCCTCTACCCCTATTTTACCCCGGGTTATATGAGCTGGATGAATCAGAGCGCCGAGTACAACCCCGAGCTGCAAGCGGTGGTTGCCAGCTGCGTTACCCCCTACCAAAAATACCCCGACTACTTTAAAAACCAGCACTTTAAAGACAAAACCTATTTGCTGGCCGAGCGCAAACCCGACGCCTGGCAAGTACAGCGCGAGGCCTTTGAGGGTGAAGGCGGCTTGCACAACCCCGACGCGTTACAGCAAGAACGGTTGCCGTGCGACGACTCCCGTTACGAGCCACCGCTGGCAGCGCTACAATATCGTTTAAGGCTGCAAGCTAACGCGCCACAGCGCTTTCGCTTTGCTTTTGGCCCTGCCAAAAATCACGACGAAATTAAACAAATACGCCAACGCTATTTAAGTGACCAAGGTTTCAGCCGGGCGCAGACCGAGTATGACGCTTACATCGCGCAAGGCGCCGGCGTGCTGCAAATCGATACTCCCGATGAAGGCTTAAATAATTTTGTAAATCACTGGCTGGCGCGCCAGGTTTACTACCACGGCGACGTTAACCGGCTCACCACAGACCCGCAAACCCGTAATTACCTGCAAGACAGCATGGGCATGAGCTATATCAAGCCCGCCATCGCCCGGCATGCCTTTGTCCACGCCCTTGGCCAGCAAGAGGCCTCCGGGGCCATGCCCGACGGCATTCTGCTGCACGATGAAGCGGAATTAAAGTACATCAATCAGGTACCGCATACGGATCACTGTGTTTGGCTGCCGGTCTGCTTAAAAGCCTATCTCGACGAAACCGGCGATACGGCCTTATTAAACGAAGTCATTACCGGCACAGACGGCAAAAGTCTCACGGTAAGCGAGCGCATCAGCAATGCCATGATTTGGCTGTTGCGCTCGCGCGACGAGCGCGGGCTATCGTACATTGCCCAAGGCGATTGGTGCGACCCCATGAACATGGTGGGCTACAAAGGCAAAGGCGTATCCGGCTGGCTGAGCGTCGCCACCGCTTACGCCCTTAACTTATGGGCCGATATCTGCGAACAAAACACGCTAAAAACTCCAGAAGATTTTCGTGCCGGCGCCGCCGCCATAAACACCGCGGTAAACCAACACTTGTGGGACGGTGATTGGTATGGCCGCGGCATTACCGACGACAATGTGGTGTTTGGTATTGCTCAAGACGCTGAGGGGCGTATTTTTCTGAACCCGCAAAGCTGGGCCATTTTGGCGGGCACCTGCTCGGCAGAGCAACGCAACAAAATGATCAACGCGGTCGAAGATCAACTCGAAACCCCTTACGGCGTTGCCATGCTCGCCCCTGCCTATACGGCCATGCGCGATGACGTGGGCCGGGTGACACAAAAACATCCAGGCTCGGCCGAAAATGGCTCGGTGTACAACCACGCAGCCATTTTTTACATTTACAGCTTGTACAGCATCGGCGAGACCGATCGCGCCTATACATTATTGCGACAGATGATTCCCGGCCCTGATGCTGACGATTTTAAACAGCGCGGCCAAATGCCCATTTATATTCCCAATTATTATCGCGGCGCTTACCACCAGTTTCCGCGTACCGCCGGCCGCTCCAGTCAGCTATTTAATACCGGTACAGTAAGCTGGGTGTATCGCGCGTTGCTGGAGGGACTATGTGGTTTACAGGGCAATAGTGAAGGCTTAACGGTAAACCCTCAGCTACCGTCCCATTGGCCGAGCGCTAAAGTTACCCGCGAGTTTCGCGGTGCCACACTAAGCGTCAGCTATCGCCGCACGACTGAGCACAAGGGTACGATCGTTTGGCTTGACGGTGTGCAGCAAACCAGCCCGACCATCACTGGGTTAGTCGCGGGCAAACGCTATCAATTGGACGTGAGCATTGGCCCGCGCTAACCGGCGCGGGCCAATGCCGGGCAGGTATTACACGCTTGGCATACGGGTCGAGTGACGCATACGCAACTCAAAGCCGATGTCGACCTGAGCCTCACTATTGGGCACACCTTTAAGGACATTCAGAATCATCTGCGCCGCTTGCACACCCATTTCATAACGCGGCACGTGTACACTGGAGAGCGACGGATTCACAAACGCCGAGGTTTCAAAATCATTAAAGCCGCACAGGGCAATATCTTTAGGCACGTTTAAGTTCATACGCTGGCTTTCAAACAGTGCCCCCAGCGCCAGATCATCGTTACAGCAAAACACGGCATCAAGCTTGCCGCCAGAAGTGCTAAGCAAGCCACGCAGTAGCTCTCCGCCCAGGGCAATCGATGAGGGCGAGGGCGTAGTGGTAAACAGCTCGGCATGGTACAAATCGCGCTGTTGCAATGCCTCTTTAAAGCCCGCCATGCGCTGCTGCACACGGGTATCCATACGCGCACCGATGAAGCCGATACGCCGATAACCACACGCCATTAATTTTTTACCCACCTCAAGCCCGGCCTTAAAGTGCGAAAAACCAATGTTCATATCCAATGGCTGTTCGAGTATCTCCATCATCTGCACCACCGGAATCGCGGCAGAGCTAAGCATACGCTGACAGGCGCGGGTTTGATCGCCCCCGGTAACAATCATCGCCTCGGGCGACTGACTGAGCAGCGTGCGAATCATGTTTTCTTCTTCGATGGGCGAGTAATGCGTGTCAACCATCAACACTTTGTAACCGCCGGCGCCGGCCACATCGTAAATTCCGCGCAGTACGTCGTTAAACACAATATTAGAAAGCGACGGAATAGCCACCCCAATAACTTGTGAGCGAGCCGAGGCCAACGAGCTGGCCGATTGATTGGGAATATAACCGAGCGTATCAATCGCCTCGCGCACCCGATGCCCTAAATCATCGGACACCTTATCGGGATGGTTTAACACCCTCGAAACGGTAATGGCACTAACACCCGCGAGCTTTGCCACATCGGCCAAGGTTGCCCGTTTTGACTTGGTGTTACGAGTGCGCCCAGCCATAACAAATCCCTAATAAAATTTACGTTGGATCAAAGCGGCATGGTAGCACAGGCGCTAATGTTTGCGCTATCATAACCAGAGAGCCGTGCCGACAGCCAGACACCCAAAGTACAGAGAGAGACAAAATGCCAAGTGCGGAGCAACCCGTTTTACTGATTGTTATGGGCGTATCCGGCACCGGCAAGTCCAGCGTCGCTCAAGCCCTTGCGGAGCACTATGGTTATCGCTATCTGGACGCCGACGACTTTCACAGTGACGAAGCCAAAGCCCTGATGGCACAAGGCACGCCCCTTACCGACGCATTACGCGCCCCTTGGGTGCGCAATATTGGTGCACACTTAACCCAGTGTGCCGCCGACGGCACCAACTGCACCCTAGCGTTTTCGGGCCTGCGCCATGATCACCGCGAGCAGTTACGTCAGCTACCCTTTCAGCGTTTATTTGTGTTTTTGGCCGGCCGTAAAGACACCATTGCCACCCGCATGAATCAGCGGCAAGACCACTTTATGCCAACCAGTCTGCTCGATAGCCAGCTAGCTAGCCTGCAGTCGCCCTCGGCCGAGCCCGACGTCATCGAGGTATCCATAGAGCCAGCGCTGGCTGAGGTCATCGACAACTGTATCGACCGCATTGACCAGTCACTCGGTAAAACCGACAGCCGCTAACGGCTACCCGGCATATTAATTGCGTACACTACGCTTAGGTGCACACTTATTTTCCCGGCAAACCGCCGAACGACTGCCTATCCTCAAATAGCGGTTATTGAATCGTTACTCCGTCGCGCACACTATTGGCGGCGTGAATAAATAAGTGTCTAAGCCCCGTATTCACGGTACTGCAAAAGGTCCGCAGCAATGACAACCGATTTTCTCTCCCTTGATGAACTGCACTGCAAAGTACATGCACTGCTCGAAACCCTCTACCCCAATCGGGATACCGACGAGCTTACCAAAGCCTGTCTGGACGCTATTGGCCCGCGGCAAAATAAAGACGTGGTGGCCCCCGAGCGGCTCTGGTCCGAAAAAGACAGCCTTTTGATTACCTATGGCAACTCGGTTCGTGAAGCGGGCCATAAACCGCTCGACACCCTGCAAAACTTTTTACACGACAATCTCCAGAATGTGTTTAGCGCCGTACATGTACTGCCGTTCTTTCCGCACTCGTCGGACGATGGCTTTGCCGTTATCGACTACACCCAGGTCGACCCGGAGCTGGGCGACTGGGACGATATCAATGCACTATCCCACGACTTTAAACTGATGGCCGATTTGGTGATTAATCACGTTTCCAGCCAGAGCCTGTGGTTTCGCAATTATCAGTACGGTAAAGACCCAGGCCGGGGCTACTTTGTCGAGGCCGACCCCAACTACGACTTAAGCAACGTAGTACGCCCACGTACCAGCCCGCTGCTGCGCAAAACAGAAACCGCCGAAGGCATTAAACATGTGTGGTGTACTTTTAGTCACGACCAAGTTGATGTGGACTTTCGCAACGAGCAAGTGCTACTGGAGTATCTACGTATTATCGGCCGCTATTTAGACGAAGGGGCGCAGTGGATTCGGCTGGATGCCGTTGCTTTTTTATGGAAGGAGCTGGGCACCAACTGTATTCACTTGCCGCAAACCCACGATGTCGTAAAACTGGTACGCCTGCTTACCGAGTACAAAAACGCGCACGCGCTGCTCATTAGCGAAACCAACGTACCCAACCGTGAAAACCTCACCTACTTTGGCAACAGCAACGAAGCCCACATCATTTATAATTTTAGTTTGCCGCCACTGGTTATTCACGCGCTGCTCGCGGGCGATTGCACCTACTTAAAAAGCTGGATGATGAGCATGCCCCCCTCACCCGTGGGCTGCACTTATTTAAACTTTACCGCCAGCCATGACGGTATCGGCCTGCGACCCGCCGAGGGGTTACTCAGTGATGGCGAGCTGCAGCAAATGCTAGGCACGCTAGAATCGTTTGGCGGTCGCATATCAACCCGAACCGACGCCGAGGGCAACGAGAAACCCTACGAGGCCAACATCGCCCTGTTTGATGCCTTTAAAGGCACGTATAACGGCACCGACAAATGGCAAGTCGAACGGCTTATTTGCTCGCAAACTATCATGCTTGCCGTCGAAGGGATTCCCGCGTTTTATATTCATACGCTGTTTGCGACGCCCAATGACGAAGACAAACTCGAAGCCACCGGCCACAACCGTTCAATCAATCGACGCAACTGGAGTTTAAGCGATTTACAGGCGCGTATTGATGAACCCGGCGGCCCAGGCCAGCGAGTTTTTGATGAGCTGCGACGGCTTATCCGGCTGCGTTCACATCAACCGGCATTTCATCCCAATGCCACACAATTTACTCTGCACATACGCCCAGAGATTTTTGCCTTTTGGCGGCAGAGCATGCGCCGCACGCAAAGCATTTTTTGCATTTACAATCTAAGTGACCAACCGCAAGACGTGAGCCTTTCGGATTTAAACCTAATCAGCACCGAGACCTGGTTCGATTTAATCAGCGATCAACCGATTACTGATCTATACGGGAAAATTACGCTCAGCCCTTATCAAGCACTGTGGCTAACCAACTACAACGAGACCTTATAGACTACCCATCAATACTCACCCCAACCCGAGCTTAAACCATAACCGTCGTGGATTGAGCTCGGCGCCTCTTTACTTGCATTTTAACGTCAGCTTGGTAAAAATACATCCAATAGCAGCCTCTGCTAGTTTAGATGATAATAACGAAACAAGGATGATGTATGCCCATACACTCAAGAGCCCTGTCGCTCCTGTTTATTAGCACGATTGCCGCACTGTCATTCACGTTAAGCGCTTACAGTGCGGCCACCAGTCTTAGCGTTGAGAATTTCGCGCAATTACCTGATACCGATGGGCTAACGCTAACACCTGATGGCCAGAAGGTTGCCGCTTTAGTCCGCGTAGACGCAAAAGATCAAAAAGGCATTGCGGTTCAGGTAACCAACCTCAACACTCAAAAGAAGAAATTTCACCTCTTTACGGATAACAGCAAATATTTTATTTCCAGAGTCCAATGGAAAGACAGTAATACTCTATTAGTGCACACCTTCTACCCCTCCCGCCGAGATACCTGGACCGGCTGGGGGCAAGTACGTGGCGACACCCGGGAAACACGACTGCTTATTATTAATACCGAGAGCGGCGACGTCACCCGTCCGTTTAAGCACACATTCCTCGACGACTTTCGGGTTTTACCCGTATCTCAAGACCAGATCGTCGACCTCTTACCCGATGACCCGGATCACCTATTGATGGCAATGCCCGGTTTTTCTGGCGGCCCTTATAACGTGGTTTATAAAGTCAACATCCGCAATCAACGCGTCACCGCCGTACAAAACTCGGAGCCTAGTATTATGGGCTGGGGTACCGACCTGCAACACCGGGTGCGTGTTGGTCTACGCTTCAACGGCGGCGTTGTTAGCAGCCAAATTTACGACTTAAACACCAAACAATGGCGTGAACTTTGGCCGTACACGCCCTTCTCTAAAGCACAAACCTCTGTTATCGGCTTTGCTAAAAACCCTGATATTGTTTACCTACGCGCCGCTTACAAAGACCGCCTTGCGATTTTTAAAACCAACTTAACAGACCCAAAACTTGAAAAAACGCTGGTTTACGCAGACCCTATCTACGATGTCATGGGCTCGCTGATTTACGACCCGAACACCGCCGACGTTATTGGTGTTAACTCCTCCTCTCATCAGGGCTCTGTGTACTTCTCGGATAAACTGAGTGCACTGCAAAACAGCATCAATAAGCTAATGCCCGACACACAGAACTTTATTTACGACCTGACAGACGACAAAAACCGCTACTTGCTTTATACCACCGGCGCCAAAGAATCAGGCACTTACTATTTAGGTCAGCGCAACCCGGCTAAACTAACGGCGCTAGAGTACCGTTACCGCAGCTTACCGCCAGAAGTCTTGAGCAGCACGATAGATTACCACTACAGTGCCCGCGACGGCTTGAGCATTGAAGCCTGGCTGACTCTACCCAAGGGCAAAAAAGCCAAAAAGCTCCCAACCATCCTATTTCCCCATGGCGGGCCGCAGGCTAGGGACCGTGCCGCATTCGATTACTGGGCCCAATTTTTTGCCAATCAAGGCTACGCTGTTTTACAAATGAACTTTCGTGGCTCCGTTGGCGAAGGCTTTAGCCACCGCAATGCAGGGTTAAAAAAGTGGGGCCAAGAGATGCAAGACGACATCCAGGACGGCGCCTTACAATTGATTAAAGATGGCATTACCGACCCCGATAAAATTTGCCTCGCAGGTGCCAGCTATGGCGGCTACGCGGCGTTAATGGGCACGGTTAAGACACCGGATTTTTACCAATGCGCGATCAGCTTTGCCGGGGTCAGCGATGTTTTTGAGTGGGTTCGGGGTAACCGCGACTTTCGCTCAGCGCACAACATTGTCGATCAGCAGATCGGTGAGTTTGGCGAGCAGTTAAAAGATGTATCACCCGTCAATCACGCCGAGAAAATCAAAGTCCCGATACTGTTAATACACGGCGACTCCGATCGACAAGTGCCCCCAGAACACAGCGAACGCATGTACGATGCTCTGCAGGCATTAGACAAACCGGTAGACTACATCGTATTAGAGAATGAAGGTCACTTTCTTGCAAATGAAGACAGCCGGGTAATGACCTTTAACACCATAAGTCGCTTTCTCAGCAAACACCTGCCCATCAACGCGCAATGATACGTAAGGTGCCGTTGTCCTTTTCGCTGGCGACACGGCCTAACAAAATACCCTATCAGCCCGTTAAAACTTCCACACGACCCGGGCAAACAGGCGCACATCGTCGTCATCGCCGTTGCTGTCTTCGCTGCCAATGGGAGCGGCGGCAGTGGCGCTGGCGCTCCAGTGCGGAGTGTTAAAGCGCGCACCAACACCGGCACCCGATAAGCTGCGCTCGTTATCGGTGACAGCCTCCCAGGTATTTTTATTGATATCCACCTCACCGTGATCGGCCAGCGCAAAAACTTGCCACTGACTGTTGAGGTCGTAGCGCACCTCAAGGTTGGCGATATAACCTTCGTCACCCGAGGCTTCGCCCTGAGCGTAGGCGCGCACACCATAGGCACCGCCCAAGCTAAACTTCTCGGAGGAGTCGAGGTTTTTGTTGGCAAACTGGCCGTGAATTTGTGCGTGCAAGCTCCAGTTACCGCCAAGGTTTTGCAAGCGCATAAGCGACGGCGTCCAGCGCTCAAAATCGCCAGCGGTTTGCGCGGTGACAGAGTCGATCACTTGGTCTAAGTAGCTGTTGATGGTCAGCTCGCCACGGCTGTAAGACAACGCCGCTTGAGTGACACCTCCACCCAGCAGTTGGTCGCGCCAGTCGCCACTGACCGTTAAGGTGTACAGTTCGGACTCTTTATCGCTGTTGCTGGCAAAGGCACCAATTTTGTCTTCGAGCTCTTTGCTGTCGTACTGCAATTGCACATTGAGGTTGGCGTTGCGGGTACGGATAAGTGATTGTCGGGCAAAGGCGGTGGTAATTTGCGCATTACCGGTCGCGTCTAGCTCTTCAAAGTTGCCGCCCAGTGTGTAGTCCATATCCGAGTAAGCCACACCGAGCTCGGTGGCCCAAGGGCCGACGGGCATTTGGTATTGCGCCCGAAAAAACACTTGCTCCTCATCGGAGCCCAGCGCACGGATATCAAACCGGTCGCCCAACCCCAGCGGGCTATTAACCTGTAAGCTGGCACCCAGGCGATATTCACCAATGGATTCGTTGCCGTAGTTGTCCAGCTCGACGGTGCCGTTAACCCAAGGCCCCTGGGTGACATCGACTTTTAAGTCACTGGTGCCGACTTCTTCACCGGGTACTAAGGTAGTAGCCACACCGATACCGGGTAAGTCAGACAAACGCAGTAGCGGGGTTTCTAAGTCATCGGCGGTGAGCATTTGGTTGGGTTCAAGCGAACGGAAAGGACGCTTGAGAACGAAATCACGGGTGTGGGAGTCGTTGCTTAAATCCACTTTGCCCAAGCGGCCTTCGAGCACGTCGATGGTAACGGTGCCATCGCTAACATCCTGCTGTGGTAAATAGGCGCGGGTTAAAAAGAAGCCGCGCTCGCGGTAGTAGCGAGTAATGCGATTACTAGCCTCTTGCAGCTCAGCCAGGGTTAGGGTTTGTCCGGCCAAATCATCCACTAACGCTTTAAGCTCGGCGGCGGTAAAAGTCACCGCACCCGTGACTTCAAACTCATCGACCAGTACGGCCTGGCCACCTTCGGCCGGTTCGGGCTGGGTTTGCTCGGGCAATTGCACATCTAGGTTATCGCGCTCGGGCTCCATCGTGGTCTCGGTTTCCAGCTCGCGAATAAAGGTACCGGCATCGGGCACCACCTGGGCAAACACCATGCTCGACAGTAAAGCTGACAACAAACCTAAACAACACAGCGCTGTGTTAGTCATTGTTTTCATTTATCAGTCCTTGTGGTAGCGCAGTGATGCTAATTCATTGACATTGTTATTAATGCCACTGCCTTGCACATAAAGGTTTAACCCCTCAACACGGCCCGTGAGGGCTTGTTGCCCTTCTCGGTAGTTACTGCGCTCTGCCTCCGTTTGCGCCTCCCGCTCCATTTGTTGCAAGCCGGTCAACTGCGAGTGATACGCTTGGGTTGCGCGAGCGGCAAGTAATTCTAAAGTGCCCACATTCCAATTGACGTGATAATTCTCGCTAAGTAAATCGCCTTGTGGCGTCAGTGGATAAACACCAGGGATTGGCTCGTTAATCGCGTAGGTCACCTGAATATTATCAAGCACATCGTCCAGCGTATCGCCATTGGTTAGCCCGCTAACCTGATACTCAAAGTCGGTTAGATCACCCCATACACGTGATGTATCGAGCGCAGTCACCTCCAGTGTTACGGGATTAATGGTTAACTCACCCATCTGCCAAGAAACGTTATAGTTGGCTGTCGCTATAGCACCAGAAGCACTTGCCTGCAGACTGTAGTTACCCACATTTTCACCCGTTTGGCGCTCAAACTGCCAGGTCGCCACATCATCAAATGCTAATGCTCCGACAGTCACATCGGCGTTAAATGTTGGATCGGCAGAGCCGTACACCTTGTTGGCATCACTGACTGTCACGGTTAGGTCTCGCGGGATAATTCGCAGCTCTCCCTCACTAACCGACACAGTATAATTATCACTAGCCAAATCACCCGACAGCTCACCATAAATCGTGTAGCGGCCAACATTTTCTCCCGGCTCACGGCTTAAGTTACCGCTTAACGTATCACCCGCTGCTAAATCGCCGGAGGTAATACTCCAGGTAAAGTCTGGGTCTAGGTCTCCATACACCTTACTGGCATTATCAATCCCGACAATCACATCCACCTCACGCGGTGTAATCGAGAAGGTACCGGGGATAAGCGTGACATTATAGTTACCGCCGGCTAAGGCGCCTGACAACAAAGCCGTTGCGGTATAGTTGCCAGCGTCCTCGCCCGGCGCCCGAGAATACTCTGCGCTTAACGTGTCAGTAAAGGCGAGTGAACCTTGGGTAATGCGGCCACTTAGCGCCGGGTCCAAATCGCCGTACGTTTTGTAGGTATCGTTTACGGTTAGCGTGATGTCGCGCGGCAAAATGCGAAACAGCCCTTCGCTTACGGTTACGGTATAGTTATCCGTTGCCAGTGCGCCAGTTAATGCCCCCGTGATGGTGTAGTGGCCGACATTCTCACCCGTCTCTCGACTCAACACTCCCTCTAACGAGTCACCGGGTGCTAAGCTACCGGCACTAATGGCCCAACTAAAGGTCGGGTCCGCCTCACCATAGATCTTAGTGGCGTCGGCAATATTCACAATCACATCCACATCGCGCGGCACAATTTGCAACGTACCCGATGTTAAGGCGACGTTGTAATTGCCGCTGGCTAACGCTCCGGCAAAGGTGGCGCTTACAGTGTAATCGCCCACATCTTCGCCCACCGTACGGCTGTAGCTTACCGTTAACGCATCGCTAAAAGCTAAGCTTCCAGCACTAATGGCGCTGCTAAACACCGGATCGGATTCACCGTAAATTTTGCTAGTATTATTCACAGTTAGCGTAATGTCGCGGGGGGTAATGCGTAGCTCACCCGGCAGGGTGGTAACGGTGTAGTTGCCACTGGCCAGATCGCCAGTGGGTGTGGCATGGGTGCGATAACGGCCCACATTTTCCCCGGCGGCGCGGAAATAGTCTGCGCTCCAGCTATCACCCGGTGCCAGGCTACCCGCCTCAATAGTGGCACTAAAGCCCGGGTCATGCTCTCCGTACACCTTGCTGGCATCGCTGACAGCCAAGGTAATATCGCGTGGGGACACCGTCAGTGCGCCATCCACAAAGGTTAAGTCATAGTTATCGTCGGAACCGCCTAGGGTGTGGGCGTAGCTACCCGCGTTGGTGCCTATACCGCCGCTGGCGGTAATGCTTGTAAGTACGCTGGCGTCTTCGCCGCCCACAAAACCTGTGGCGGTGTAGCCGGTTACGCTTTGGCTGACGCCGCTGTACGTAACGGTATCGCTGTTAGCGGTTAGGGTGAGCGGGGCTTTGTTGATGGTCAGGGTGCCTGTATCAAGCGTTATGTCATACCCCTGCTGAGTCGAGTACACACCCTCAATCCCCAGGCTGTAAGTACCCGCATCAATGCCTCCGCCGGTATTAGTGGCGGTGCCTAAAATCAACCCCGTGTCATAAGGGCCAGCCACCTCCCAGACACCGTCGCCGGTTTGCATGGCGCCTGTGTAGGTTGTGCTGGAATCGCTGGCGCTGATGTTTAACTCCGTTAAAAAGCCGCGTAATAAGGGAGTGCTGTGGCCTTCGTAAAGGCGCCAGACACGGCCGGTGCCGCCTTGGGTGTCAATATCCCAGCCCGCGCCGGTAAATGTACTCAGGGTTTGCAACTCAGCCAGAGTCTTGCCGGTCACACCGAGTGCTGATACATCACTACCCACACCGTTCAGACCCGGGTTGGCATCATGATTCCAGAAAACATTACTAATAGAGCCGTACCCTATCAGGTTCCCTACAGCCCCGCCGACAGGGTTAGAACCACTCACGCGGCCCGTAGCATAACTGTTGCTGAGAGTGCCGCCATTGTACTGTCCCACCAGGCCGCCCACCTGGCCCAGGGGGCTGCTTACATTACCGCTGGCATAACTGCTGGAGATATCCATCCTCCCCCCTCCCATAAGCCCGCCCGCAATACCAGAATCCGCGTACACGTCGACATTCGTGTAACTGTTTTCGATGCGGCCGGATCCACTCCCGATCAAGCCGCCAACCCCCAACAGCGTTCCTGTTACCGCCCCACCACTCACATAGCTATCATAAATATTCGAGTTAATTGCGTTCCCTACCAAAGCACCAACATAGCTCTTTCCGGTCACGTCAACATACGATAGCCCGATACCAGTCAAGCGTGCGCCGTCTACCCCCCCAAATAAACCCGTGAAGTCTCTACCGCTACGGTCAATGGTCAAGGCCTGGACAACAAAGCCCAACCCGTCGAGCGTGCCCGTAAAGCGGTCGATTTCGTCACCAATCGGGGCAAAGCCTTTACCCGCCATGTCGCTGGTGGCCCACATATCCGAGCGGCTGGGGTCGCGCAGCGCCGGGGCAAAATCGACATCCTCGGCCAGCAGATAATCCGCCGACAGATCCATGGCCATCAATTGGAGCTGGTGGCTGTTGGTAATGGTGGTGGCGTATTCCGAGCGCAGGAATGGGCGGGTGTCGCCGTCGAGCATAAACCAGTCATTACTGAAATCCAGGTTGGCGTACTGGCTCTGGTCCAGCGCCTCACTGGTGGTCAGGCCGGTGGCCCCGCCGCTGCAATCGGCAAACGCGAAGCAGCCCTCGGCCTGACCGGTGGTCTGGGTATCCCAGTAGCTATCGGTGACCGTGGCCTCGAGCACGCCGATACCCACCAGTCCACCGGCATAGTCACCGGCGCCCACTCGGCCCGAGGCCCAGCTGCGGTCGATGGTGCTGTCTTTCCCCATAGACCCCACCAGACCGCCCAGACTGTCGCTGCCGGACACCGCGCCGGTGGCGTAGCTCAGTTCGATAGTGCTGCGCTCTGCACTGCGGCCCACCAGGCCGCCCACAAAAACTGTGCCCGAAACCGCCCCGCTGGCATAACTTTCGCTGATCAGCACGCTATTTAATCCCCCGCCATCTCCCACCAGGCCGCCGGTTTCGTTGACACCGGTCACATCCCCCGAGGCGTGGCTGCGAAGAATGTCTGCACTGTTTGCAGAACCCGCCAGCCCACCGGTGCCGGTGCCCGCGCCGATGACTCTAACATCGGCATGGCTGTCGCTGACACGGGCACCCGGGTTCAATCTACCCACTAGCCCGCCGGTGCTTTCGCCACCAGTGACGCTACCGCGGGCGTGGCTGCGCTCGATAGTGGAGCCGCTGGTTTGACCTACCAGCCCGCCCACTTCGATATCACCCTGCACCTGCACATTGGTGAGCCCCAGATTGGCCAGGCGCGCCCCTCCCGCCACCCCGAACAGGCCCACAGCGTTCTCCCCGGGGCGCTTGATCGTCAGGCCATCCACGACATGGCCCAAGCCATCCAACTCCCCGTTAAATGAGTCGATTAAATTACCCACAGGGACAAAGCCAGCCCCGCCATGCCAGCCGGCGGTGGCGCTGGCGTCGATATCCGTGGCCAGGGCGTAGCGACCGGCCAGGTCCTGGTCCATGGCTTGTAGCTGAACCACATCGTGAATCAGGGTGAAGGCGCTACCGTTGACACTGAAGTGGCCGCCGCTGCCGGCACTGAAGCTGACCGGGGCGTTGATCGCATAACCGCTACCGCCATACTCCAGCGCCAGCCCACCGCCGCTATTTTGTACGGTGATCGGGGCGTTAATAAAAATATCGTTGTGAGCATCTAGGGTGAGTGTGGTGCCGGCGTTCCAGCTGACGGCGCCGTCCACATAGATGTCACCGACCTCGCTGCCGGAGGCCACGGTTTGCAGGGTGACGTTGGTGGTGGCTAGGTTGTTACTCAGGGTCTCAGCGCCGATGCCGCTACTGGTTTGCGCGGCACTGCCTTCGCTGACGTGGAAGTCAGTGGGATCGATCAGCCACTCGCCGGTGTCGCCGCTGGCCGCACGCGTGGTAACGGAGACCTCGTCGGCCACCTGGACTTGGGCGCCGGAGGTGTCGATGAAGCCAGCATCACCGTCTTCAGGGGCACTGGCATCCAGGGTGCCGGCCACCTGGACGGTGCCGCCGTTAAACCCGCCCCTGAGGACGATCTTACCGCCCTGTTGTTGCAGGGTTTGCGCTTCGATTACGCCCTCGTTGTTGACCACGGTTTGCAGCAAGGCGTCGCTGGCATGGGCGGTCATCAGGACCTGGCCACCATCGGCCTGAATAAGGCCGTGATTTTCGGCCAGTGCATTGAGCGCGGCTTCGTCCACCTGCACATTGAGCAAGCCGTCGCCGGCAAAGTCGAGAGTGACTTGGTTGCCGGCGGCCAGGGCGACATTGGCGAGTTTGGCTTGAATAACACCGTGGTTGCTGACCCGGCCACCTAACAGGGCCACCGCGCCTGTGTCGGCGGCGGTGATTTTACCCAGGTTGGTGACAGCGGCGGGAGCGCCCTTGCCGGTAAACGTAAAGGTGTCGGTATCGTAATCGCGGTGAGATAAGTCCAGGGTAGAGGCCACCAAGCCGCCTACGCTTACCTGGGCGCTCTCGCCAAACAATACGCCGTTGGCGTCCAATACAAACACCCGGCCGTTGGCGTTAAGCTGGCCGTTGATCTGGGTGCCGTCGGCGCTCAATACGCGGTTTAACGCGATGGATGTGTCATTGGGCTGAATAAAATTAACGATTTCATCGGCGTTAATGTCAAAGTTGTCCCAAACGATGGTGGTGTTCTGGGTGTTTTGCAAAATATCGGTGAGCTTGCCACGAATATCGATACTGGCGTCGCCATCAATCACCACGCCGCCAGTGGGCCCGGCGTGAGCCACGCCGCTCAGCAGCCCAATGGTCAGCGCCAGTAAACGTGGGCGGTATGGCTGAGAGGCGCGCTGTGATAGGCGCTTTTGACTTGCTAAAATCACGAGGGTCCCCACTTTTTAATTACAGTAATTGCCCTCCTGGCTGCCTTTTTATGCGCTCATATTTTTTTGCGCCGCACAGCATCCCGCCGCCACTTATAAAGCCAAATTATCGCAATTCTATACGCCATCGGGTAACCTACTAATCAGAGGGTATTTACAAAAAAAACACCGACAACGGCAAAAAATTGGGCAATGAACAACGACAACCGTATCGATGAAATTTACCAAACATGGGATCGTCTGGCTGAATTTGGCTCTTCACGTGCCATTGAAGCACTGGATTTTTTGTTGGCGCAGTTGTGTCAGATAACCAACTCGCAAGAGGCTTATTGGTTAGGTGCCTTACGTGTAAGGGCGAATGACCCCAGCGATCCGTTTAATGGCTGGCGGCCACGGATGATTCACCACCTACACAAAAAAGTCGAAATCGAGGCTTACAGCCGCCGCCGTATCAACGAGATTGAAACCGCACCTATAGACCCCTCCATCCAAGCACACACTCGTCTTGCTGGTAAGTTTCGCGCACACCGCATGCGCGAGTTGGTCGATGATGAGTGGTTGCAAAGCGAGTATTACCGCGAGCTGCAGGCAGTGTCGGGCTCGGTCGATATTATTTATATCGTTATGCCCATCAATGAGGATATGGAATCTTACTTTCAGGTTGAGCGCACCGGAGACAGCCCGCTCTACTGCGAGGCAACCAGAGATACGGCGGCTTATTTAGTGCGTGGGATAAAATGGTTTAATATCGAACTGGCCTTATCGTTTGGCTTACAAATAAGCCAAGAGCCATTGCAACCGGCCGAGCGCAGAGTCCTGCATATGCTATTAACCGATAAAAGCGAAAAAGCGATTGCCGCCGAGCTCAACATCACCACCAACACGGTCCACTCCTACGTCACCAACATTTACCGCAAATTTCAGGTAAGTAGTCGCTCTGGACTAACAGCCCTATGGCTTGGGAAGGCGGTAGCCACTGTCTAACAAAGCCTCAGTCTCCGTAAAGGGCCTCCCAATGGCGACCACAATAAAACGAGAACCCAACTTACGATGAGTCAAACAGTTCAACTTTTACCAGACATCAACAGTGATATAGCGATTCCCGTTTGGGATACGCTCGCCAGTTACTGCTCTTCAAAAAATGAAGAGGCGCTACATTACTTACTGAGCCAGCTGATTCGCTTGACGGGGGCAAGCTCTGGCTACTGGCTTGGTGTTACTCGCGTGGACTCCCAGCACTTAAACGATCCGCTGAACGGTTGGCGCCCGAGAAAGATTGTGCGATTAGAGCCCGACGGAGAGCGAGATCAGCACTTTCGAAAAATCGTCGCCCGTGTCAACAACTCTGTAGACCCCAGCATTGCTTACCACACTCAGCGCACCGGAAGGTTCCGCGCGTGCAGCCAATCCGATATTACGAAAGTAACGGGTACCGGCGAACATTTCCAGACCAAGCAAGACATGTTTAACGTCAGTGACGCGCTGTTTATTACCACTCCAATCGGGGATGATATCGAAAGTTATATTGTGCTGGAGCGACACCTACCAGCAGGTATATTTAGTCGCGAGCAACTCGCCGACGCAGCCCACGTGTTGCGAGGTCTAAAGTGGTTTCAGCGTCGATTAATTTTATCTTACGGAATTCACCTACCAAGCCAGCCACTAACGCCCACGGAGCGCCGTGTACTACATCAATTACTAACCGATAAAAGCGAAGCACAAATTGCGACACATCTACAGCAAAAAGTCTCGACAACTCATAGTTACGTAACGGCTATATTCCGCAAATTTGGGGTGAGGGGCCGCGCTGGACTCACGGCCCTCTGGCTCGGAAACGATCAATAGTCCCAGCTACACCTTCATAGCAAGCCGGGCTTCATCATTAGCTTGCCTGGTTCGCGTCCGCATCTACGGCCTCCAGCAAGCGCTGATAAACATCTGGAACCGCACTTAATACCCGCGACCAATTAGCCATAAAGGGCTTTTCGGTTGGGTCGCTTAAAAACTGCTCGCCCGCGCGCATAATGCACTGGGTAAACTGCTCGACGGTTTCTTCCTCTTTATTTCTGTCCAGCGCCATGCCGTTAATCACCGCATCGTTATGGTAGCGATCGATTAAATCCAGTGCCAAACGATAATAGCTAGCCTTTAACGTGCGAAACACCTCTGGGGTGAACACCACGCCCTTAATAGCGAGCTTGCGAAAGAACGATTTAGAAATATCCGTGCTCATTTTTGACAGGCCACCGTCCGGGTCGTCGGCCGACAAATCCTGATGTTTATGATCGTACGCATCGGCAATATCTACCTGACACACCCGCTCATCGGAGTAGCGGCGGTTTACCTCAGACAATACGCCAATCTCTAGCCCCCAATCGCTGGGGATACGAATCGAGCTAACCACATCCATGCTCATAGAGAACTCACCGGCCAGGGCGTAGCGAAAGCTGTCGATAAAATCTAAGTAATCGTTGTGACCGCAGACCTTTTGTAAGGCGCGCACTAACGGTGATACCAGCAACCGACTCACCCGCCCATTTAACTTGCCGCCGGCGGCGCGGTAGTAATAGCCTTTACAGAACATGTAATTAAAGGTGGGGTGGGCAATGGGGTAAAAAAGTTTGGCGACGATATCGCGCTTGTAAGTGACGATATCACAATCGTGTAATGCCACAGCGCGGGCGCGGCCTTTAGCCAGCGCATAACCCAAGCAGTACCAAACGTTGCGGCCTTTGCCTAATTGCTGCGGCGCCAGGCCCACCTCTTCTAGCACTTTGTCGACGGCTTTTAACCGGGGGCCGTCGTTCCACAAAATAGAGTGCTTTTGCGGCAGGCGGGAAAAGAATTTTTTAGCCTTTTTGTATTGCTCTTCATCGGCGCGATCGAGGCCAATAATAATTTCATCCAAAAAAGGCACTTTGGACAACTCGTCGACAATGTTCTCCATTGCCGGACCTTCTAATTCTGAGTACAAGCAAGGCAACACCAAGCACATGGGTTTTTGCTTACTCCACGCCAGCAACTCGGCCTCTAACTCTTCAATGGAGCGGTCACCAAGATTGTGCAGTGTTCCGATACGACCATTCTGAAAAAAATCGCTCATTACGCGTCCTCGCCATTACGCAGCTTTTGCAGTGCTGCTTCAACTCCGGCGCGCCAACCACTCGCGCCCTCTTGTGGTGCACGAATCTCACCAAGGAGTTCGTTATCGTGCATATAGGTTCCATCTTTGTGCGGCATCACCACAGCCTGATCCACCTCTTTGAGCATTACCAGGTCATTAGGGCTATCGCCCAAGGCAATGCTCTTTACTTTCGCCCCATAATGGGACTCATAGGTGTCCAGCAAATAGCGTACCGCATCGGATTTATCGCAATAGGCCATTACGTGATAAAAACGCCCACCTTTGACCACGCGCAAATCGTGCATGCTTAATTGTTGGGCAAACTCATCCAATGCTGCACTAGAGTCGTGCCACAACATAGGCTCAGTGGCAAAGCGCTGCTTTGCCTGAGCAGCGCCCTGCTCGCTTAAGCCGGTGCAGTCGATCACTTGATTTACCGACATATCGGCAAACCCGGTAAACTCAAAGCGCGACTTTAAGTCGGTTAGCAATGCGGTGATGTGTTGTCGATCGGCCCCCTGAACAAATTGCCAGGCTCCGTCACTGAAGGTAAAGCCATCGGTATCCAACCCCATTGTTTTTACCCACGCATCGGGCATCACAATTAAGCTGCCGTTTTCACAGACATAAGGGTCGGTGATGTTTAACTCGCTGCACAGTTCGGCCATCTCGGCCCGGGTTTTACTCGACACCAATATCAGCGGAATATTCTGCTCGCGCAGCCTTTCAATAGCAGGCAAAGCCGCCTGATAGGAGTAATCGTCGTGGTTTAACAAAGTGCCGTCTAAATCGGTAAAGACCAACGTATTAACCTTGGCCGAAAAGGATGAACTCAAAACAATCTCCTAATGCGTCGATCACGGTTTTTATTGGGTGATATGACTGTCAATGGTAGCGATGCTGTGATCCGCCTGCAGGCTGAGTAAAATGTCGGCGCGCGCCGGCATCTCCTGTAGCATCCAGCGGGTTAAGCGCTCGTAATGAGCAATAAACCGCTCGATCTCGGTGGCCGTCATCACTCTCGAATGTGCAAGCTCCTCGGTGCTTAAAGTCTCACGCAGCTTTTGCTCCTGCAACTGGCGCCACTCCAGCACTTGATCAAATGAAGGCGCTTTTAACATCACCAACAAGTTCAGCTTATCGAACAGCTGTTGATACTCACGCAAGCGCTGATTAACAAATTCGCGCCACGCGCCATCGCCGTCCTCTTCGGCCTCTAAGGCATTAACCGGTTGAGCTAAATCACTGCTGCGCTGCGCCCGGGCACCCACGCACCAACCTTCGAAAATAATCACCTGAGGCCGCCCCACCACAATATCCCACTGCTCCGGTGGGCAGCGGTCATCAGCGGCTTTATTAAAGCGCGGAATCATGGTTTGGGTGCCCGGCTGAGCGCCGGAAAGCTGGGCAAATACATCGATGGCCAGAGATAAATCGTGGGTACCCGGCACTCCACGGGTGGCCAATAAAGGGTGAACCTGCTGCGCCAGCTTCTGCCTGCTGGCGTGGGAAAGGTACAAGTCGTCAATGGATATTTGACACACCGACAGATCAAACTGCTGCTGCAATAAATGCTGCAAAATATGCGCGGCGGTCGATTTGCCCGTACCCTGTGCTCCATTGATACCTACCACCAGCGGGGCGTAAGGGCTTGCCTCAACCCGGGCGGCGCAGTAACTCGCCAGCGGCGCGTAACTATGAACCAATTGCCCGGCAACATCATTCGGCAAGGCAAGCTCGCGGGCAATAAGGTCTATCACCGGGGTGTCACTGCCCGGCGCGCTACCTAGCTCAAGAAATGATGTGGGCCACAAAGACTCAGAATGTTTGGACATAGCACTTCCTTTTCAGTTGCCTCGCAGTGTTTGCATAAGGGTAACCACTGCAAAGCACAAAGCTTGCCAAACAGGATAGTTCATAAGCGTGACAGAAGAGTGAAACGCCAAACCGGGCTAGCTACCGGATTAAATTAAAGCACCTCCATATTACTCCACAATATTAGCCCACAACCAAGTGAGCCACACGCCAGTGGCCCCACAGGCGACCACTGACTGCACAGCGCAAGTCGGTTTGCCGGATGAGCTGCCAAGGTGGCGGTACCGTGGGATTAACAAAGTTTACCCTGGGGTATAGCTTTGCCAAGAGTGCGTGCCAAAGCTTGGCCTGTAAACGGGCCATGGGGGACAGATAATCGTACACTAACTCACACTGAGTAGTGCGCGGCCGGCGCCCCACCAGCTGCAACAACCTCTGCCATTCACCACCCGTTAACCATGCAGCCGGGCTCTCGGCGACGATCAACACCGGCCCACACCACGCCTGTAAGACCTGTGCAATTTGCTCCGACCACCGAGTGGAGCTGGCACCTACGGTGCGGTAGTGGTCGGTTCGTGGTAAATAGGATTGCTGGGCACGGGCAACACTAGGGTTATCCAGCTCTAGCCAGTGAAACCTGGGCCAATCCAATTGCTGGCTTAACCGATGAAAACGTGTACTTAAGCCGCCAGCCACGTTAATCACCAACCCCTCTGGCGCCTGCGCTAAAAAACGTCTGCAGTGTTCGTCCAGCGCGCGGCTGCGTACCACCGCCAATGGCGTCGCGCGTACCCCGGGCGGCTGATCATTAGGGCAGACAATTCGCAACAGCTGCCCGGCTGCTTTATCGACAAACCCAAGCTCGGGCCAACGCTGAGCCGCAATGGCGTGACTGTAAAGGCGTTCAAGCTGAATTTGTGCCAGCCACTCACTCATAGCTTACCCATTTGGGCATTAATTTCAGCACGGCGAGAGCCTCCGGCAACCCTCCTCCTCCCACTGCATTAGTGCACATGACCTCACTCCACACAAACGATAACGAGTCTCATTATCTATTATAGATTCAGCGATCGCAAGTACATACAACAGCCTCATTAGCCCAACCTGGCGCGCAAAGCCTTATAACTCGATGGTCTAATTGCTAATAAAAGCCACGCCTAATATAGCAATAGATATGAGAAACCGGTCACAAAAAAGATTGCGACGCCAAATCCAACATTTTTTGTACAGCACAGCATTACACCCAATTACAGCTCTATTGCCGCAGGGCTTAACACTGTTTACATTTGTAAAGACGATAAAAAAAATAGCTCGTTTAAACGAGTTGATATCGGTGAAATCTCACAACAATCGTGACCGCTTGGTGGCCCCTGCCCCCGAGCAAGCCGACCTATAAGCTCATGGAGGGTGAAACTATGAACACATTTAAGCTGTTTGCCGGCGGTAATTTTTTGCTGGCGTTAGTGCTAATCAGTGGTTGCGCAAAAGACCCGTGCGGTAGTGGTGCCGGTAAGGTTCAGGACGAGGCACAATGCGCTGGCGTAAGCGCCGATGAAATGTCAGGCTCAAGCATCGATTACTACGCCGATATGGACGGCGGTATATCCAAACGTCCCGCCGAATTGCAAGCTCGCCTTGCGCCCTACTTTCCCGGCATAACCCAAAAGCAAGCGGTAGAACGGTTTGCCCGCGGCCGCAACAACTGGATCGCCTGGACCGCCGGTAACGACCGCTTTTGGAACGAGATCGGACTTTACACTTTTGGCAACACAGACCTGCTAAAAACGATCTCTAACCACCCTTCACTGAATTACAGCCGGGACAACCGCTGGTCGTATTTAGGCTTAGTTAACGAACCCTGCTATGAGAAATCCACCGAACCACAAGCAGACCGCTTTGGATTGTGGCTGGATACCCGCACTGACAGCTGCGGCCCCGACCCTTTTGCCGATGCTAAAGAATACCCCGGTGTCGCCATCGGAGCCCGCGGCGATAACGTCGAGGTAGGCTCTTACTACGGCGAAGGTACCGGTATTGTGGGCCTGCGCTTATTTACCAACCCGGCGTTTGATGCCGAGGCCGAGGCTAAGTGGGATCCGGTACGGTTTTACACCGACCCAAGTTATTACAACGATAAAAATCTGGTGCGCCCCTACCGGGTAGGTATGTCGTGCGCCTTTTGCCACGTGGGCCCAAGCCCCACCAACCCACCAGAAGACTTCGAAAACCCCAAATGGTCTAACTTAAATTCAAACCCAGGGGCGCAGTACTTTTGGGTCGACCGAATATTGCTGTGGGAAAAAGACGAGGCTAATTATTTATCGCAACTGTTCCATGCCTCTAAGCCGGGCGCTCTGGACACATCTTTGGTATCCACCGACTATATCAACAACCCACGTACCATGAACGCCATTTACAATCTGGCGGCGCGTTTAGAGGTTGGTACAAAATGGGGGAAAGAGAAACTCAAAGGCCCCGAGCGCAACAACAAACAGCTTAATGATTACCTGCCAGACGATCATCCGCTTGATGGGTTTTATGAGCCGCCAGAAACTGTCTATACGCCTCGCGTACTAAAAGATGGCTCCGATTCAGTTGGCGCATTGGGGGCGTTAAACCGGGTGTATGTAAATATTGGTTTGTTCAGCGAGGAGTGGCTAACCCACTTTAAACCCGTGGTTGGCGGTAAAAAAATTAGCCCCTTCCCCATTGCCAACGCACAAAAGAACTCAGCTTATTGGCGCGCCAATGAAAGCCAAACCGCTGATGTGGCGCTGTTCTTTTTAGGGAGCGCCCGCCCAGACTATTTGGCCGATGCCCCCGGCGCCGAGCAGTACCTTACCGAGAACGAACAGCAACTTGAGCTGGGTAAGGAGGTATTTGGCAAAACCTGCGCGCGCTGTCACTCGTCAAAATTACCGGAGTATGTATTTAACGATTTCTTCCCGGATAAAGGTTGTGTTAACAGTAATTACCTAACCTGCTGGAACGATTACTGGCAACACACCAAAACCGCCAAGTTTCAGCAAGCGATGACCAAGATCGTCAAACAAGACGACTTTAAACAAGACAACTTTTTGTCGAACGAGCTGCGCGTACCGGTAACCCTGCTTGAAACTAACGCCTGTAGCCCGCTAGCCCGAAATGCATTGGCGGGKGATATATGGGATAACTTCTCGTCCAGCTCATATAAGTCATTGCCTGCGGTAGGCAGCGTCCAAGTACAAAACCCCTACACCGGGGAGGTATCGGACTTTAAAATGCCAGCCGGTGGCCGCGGCTATACGCGACCGGCTTCATTAATTAGTTTATGGACCAGCGCGCCATTTTTGTTAAACAACTCCGTGGGGCCGTTTAAGTATCAAGGGACGGTAGATGCCCGCATGGAGTCTTTTAACGAATCGATCGAGCGCTTGTTGTGGCCCGAGCGCCGGGTATCGTCCGGGCAAGATGAAGACTACGATTATGACTTTCCGTTTGACGTAGTGACACGCTCAGGCAAGACTCACCCCGGCTATATTCAAGTAAGCAACCGCACCAGCTCGTTGAGTTTAAATCGCGGTTATCTACCCGATGTCGTCAACCGTTTTCAAGGCTTGCTGAGCCGCTGGTTCCCTGCGGTATTCACCCCCGAAGGTGTCACTTTAGGGCCTATCCCTGCCGGCACCCCGGTTAACTTGATCTACAACATGGATCTGCAGGAAGTAACCAAGGACAAAGTCGACTTGATTGTGAAGTTGATCAAAGATCTGAAAAAACTTCCACCCGGCGCCACCGATGAGGACGCCAAGAAAGTCTTTGCACACTTGGTTGAGCCGTTAATCAAAGTCAGCTCCTGTCCCGACTATGTCACTAATCGCGGCCACTATTTTGGTACCGATTATCTGCCCGACTCGGAGAAAGAGACCCCGTTAACGGACGCCGAAAAACACGCCTTGATTGGCTACTTGAAAACCCTGTAAACAAGGACCGTTAACATGAATGACTATGAGTATATTGTCGTCGGTTCGGGTGCTGGGGGCGGCACGGTTGCCGCCCGCCTGGCCGAAAAAGGCGCACGGGTTTTGGTACTGGAAGCGGGTGAAGATCCGGTTAACACCAAAGGCTCTGATCAGGTAAGCGATAACAATCGTTTACCTGAGGATTATCAGGTGCCGGTATTTCATGCGTTTTCGACCGAAAACGAGCAAATGCGTTGGGATTACTTTGTGCGCCACTACTCTGAGCAGGCGCAACAAATTAAAGACCCCAAGTATTCGGAAACATTTGAGGGGAAACCCGTTAACGGCGTGCTTTACCCGCGCGCCGGCTGCCTGGGCGGCTGCACCGCCCACAACGCCATGATTACCGTGTACCCGCACAATGATGACTGGAATAACATTGCCGAGCTTACCGGCGACTCCAGCTGGAGTGCCGATAACATGCGCAATTATTTTCAGGCAATGGAAGATTGTCGCTATCGGCCCGTCTGGCGTTGGATCGCCAAAATTTTTCGTATTAACCCGTCGCGGCATGGGTTCTCGGGTTGGTTTCGCACTGAAAAAGCCATACCGCTCGAGTATGTGATTCGCGATCACGCTCTGCTGGACACCATTGGTGACTCATCTCATGTCAGTATCAACATGCTGATGAATTTTTGGCAGCGGCTGCGCTGGTTTAAACGCGGCGCCGGTGACCCCAACGACTGGCGCCTGGTAAAAGACAACGCCACCGGGTTGCGTTACCCGCCGCTGGCCACCGATAAACACCGCCGGCACGGTTCCCGAGAGCGCTTACTGGATATTGCGCAGCGCTACCCAGAAAACCTCACCATCGAGATGAATGCTCAGGTATCGCGGGTCATTATCAACGAGCAAAACCGCGCCGTAGGGGTTGAATACCGCAAAGGCCAAAAACTGTACCGCGCCTTTATGCACCCCAGTGGTGAGCAAGGTGAAACTCGCCAAGTCTTTGCCAGCAAAGAGGTCATTTTATCGGGCGGCGCGTTTAATACTCCACAGTTATTAATGCTCTCAGGTGTAGGCCCAAAGGCCGAGCTCGACAAGCACAACATTGCCTGTAAAGTAAATCTACCTGGCGTGGGGCGCAACCTGCAAGATCGCTACGAAGTCGGCGTGGTTAACCGCATGGGCTTTGAACACTGGGAGGTCTTAAAAGGGGCGCGTTACGACACCACCGACCCGCAGTATCAAGAATGGCTTAGGGGTAAAGGCGTTTACACAACCAACGGTGCTGTGCTGGCGGTTATTAAGCGCTCTAAGCCCGAGCGCCCGCTGCCCGACTTATTCTGCTTTGCGTTACTGGCAAAGTTTAAAGGCTACTTTCCCGGCTATTCCAAACTGATTAAAGAGCTCAACTACCTAACTTGGGCGATATTAAAAGCCCACACTAACAATACCGCAGGTTATGTAACCCTTAAATCCGCCGACCCGCTTGAGCCCCCCGAGATTAACTTTCGCTACTTTGAAGAGGGTAACGACGAGCACCGTGAAGACCTTGATTCGGTGGTCGAGGGTATTAAGTTTGTACGTGGCATGACTGAACCACTGCGTAACAACGGCACGATCGCCGAAGAGGAACTGCCCGGCAAAGACGTGCAAACCGACGAGCAAATCCGCGACTTTGTGCGCAGCCACGCGTGGGGTCATCACGCCTCGTGCACCTGCCCCATTGGCCGTGACGACGATCCAATGGCCGTACTAGACAGCGACTTTAGAGTGCGCGGTGTAGAGGGGTTACGAGTGGTGGACGCTTCAATTTTTCCCCGTATCCCTGGATTTTTTATTGTTACCTCAATTTATATGGCCGCCGAAAAAGCCGCCGATGTTATCTACCGGCAACACCGCTAATATCGCGATTAAACCACTCGCCAGCGGCACGCTTTAGCGCTGGCGAACCACACAAAAAGGTACACACATGTCACGTCATATCATCTGCTGGCTGGCTATCAGCCTGTGGCTTTTTTCTGGCCACAGTTATGGCTCAGATCACGCCGACCCCATTTTTCACGATGAGCCCGTCGAGAGTTTAGCCGGACTATTTATATTTCCCCACAAAGACCGGTTAATAGTGATACTAAATATTCMCCCCGGGCTAAAAAGCCAGCCGCCGATCGCTCACCTGGACGAGTACCAATACCGGGTGCACTTTGACTTAACGACACCCGTGTCTTTTTTCGACAAACCGCAAAAACTGCGCTTTGGCGGCACCATCGACACACCGGCCAGTATTCACACCGATGCCACCCTAGAGTATCAGCTGGATAAAAACACAAAGCTCGCACACTTCGACACCACGGGCTTGGCAATCGACAATTCGGAAATCGAGCTATACACCGGCATACGCGATGACCCGTTTATTTTTCCTAAGTTTTTTGGCACTAACATTATCACCATGGCGGCTAGTATTCCGCTCACCGCCTTTGCGCCAGAGCAAAGCGACTTTATCGTTTGGGGCGGTATTTATAAAAATGGTAAAAAAATCGATCACGTGGGGCGCTCTAACCGCACCATGCAACCACGGCTGGATTTTTTGAATACGTTGGAGCCTCGCGAGCATCTCGCGGCAATTAATAAGCGCCACGACGACCCTAACTTTATTCAAAAAATATTAATGTCAAAGCTCGCACCTTTGTTTGCCATTCGCGATTACGACAAGTTCCCCGATGTACTTATTTACTCGCACCGCTTTGCGCCTAAGTTTCCCAACGGGCGGCAACTGACCGATGATGTGGCGGCAATCACCTGCCAAACCGGCGACTGTCTACTGTGGGAATTATCGTTTGCTGACACGCGCAGCTGGGATTGGCCGCGCAAAGACACCAATGACAAAGAATTTTTAACTAAGTTTCCCTTTTTGGCAGAGCCTTGGTAGGCATTGGAACCCCTATGTTAAGAGTATTGTTTACCCTTACCGTCATCGCCTTACTGGCAAGTATTTTTACCTCATGTACTCGCGACACCGCGTGGCGAGTCGAGCCTCCGGCCGACTGCAGCACGGGCTGTGACAACAGCTATATCGAGCGGCACGAGGACTACGAGCTGGCGTTTGTCGAATTTTCTGAGCGCGGCAACCAGTTTGACCGACGTCGCACGCGCGAGATTATGCAAAAAATTCGCGACTATTCGAACGAGGATAACGGCGTTGCGGTGGTTGTATTCGTGCACGGCTGGCTGCACAACGCCTCGGCCGAGGATCGCAACGTTAAAAGCTTTCGTCAGGTGTTGGACAAAATCGGTAGTTCTAACATTATGGGAGACCGACCTCTGGTGGGGCTCTATGTGGGCTGGCGCGGTAAATCCTTATACGGCGCGGGCTCTGAGTACTTAACCTACTGGGGGCGCAAGTCGGTGGCGCAACACGTCGGCTACAACGGCGTCACGCCGCTTATTTTAGAGCTCGCCGATATCGATGCACAAAAAGCCGAGAATATTCTATTAATTGCCGGCCACAGTTTTGGTGGCGCTATGACGCTTTCGGCGGTGGATAATATTCTACTCACCCGGATGGCCGATGGCCTGGCCAAAGGAGAGCCGGTAGCGCCGCTGGCCGAGGGGCTGGTGCTACTTAATCCGGCCATTGAGGCCAACCAGATCTTCTCGCTCAAAGAGCAAAGCATGCGCTTTAAGTCTATCGAGGCGCCGCAAATAGAGTTGCTGCATGTGATTAGCTCTGAGGGCGACAAGGCCACCCATGTGTATTTTCCTCTTGGGCAATCGGTAGCGGCGCTCGGCTGGAACGAAATAGACTTTAGCCGCTATTACGACGAGGATGCCTATCATTTCAAAGAAAACAGCTTAGACATTAACACGGTGGGTAACTACGAGCGTTTTTGGACAAACAAGTTAGAGCTACGTGCCAACAACGCAACCGACCCCTATGATCAGCCACTGGGCGAGTGGGAGTTTCATGATTTTTGCGCACAACCTAAACCCGATCCGCACGACTCGGCCAATGCTCGCCTGCCCTGCACAGAGCAAGATCCCGTGGTATTTTTAACCACCGATCCAAGTTTTATTAAAGATCATGGCGATGTGTTTAATGACAAGGTATCGGCTTACATGATCGCCATTGTATCGTCCACTATGTACCAGCAATCGGGCATCCTGACGGAGCCCTGCAGCGAGAACAACACCTTCTCATTTAATAAGTGCTTTAAGTTTTATCTGGACAACTTTAACGATCTAAACGCCGATGGTGATCAGGCCGAGCAGATGCCCACCCCAAACCGGCTGTAGCATCCACAAAAAAGCCCGCGAGCAGGTTGCTCGCGGGCTTTTTTATAACGAGGTATTTTTGATACAGCTAACTCAGCACCATATTGTCGCGATGAATCAGCTCTTCATTGCCCTGGTAACCCAGTAAGGCCGCAATTTGACTGCTTGGCTCGCCGATAATTTTGCGCGCATCGTCCACCGAATAGTTAACCAGGCCCCGGGCAATTTCGCGCCCGGTAGAGTTCACACACACCACCATATCACCACGGCGAAACTGGCCTTGCACGCTTTTTACCCCAACGGGCAACAAGCTTCTGCCCTGCCCGGACAGCACTTTTACCGCGCCATCATCCAGCACCAACGTACCGCGAGTTTGTAAGTGCCCGGCCAACCAACGCTTGCGCGCCGCTTGTGGTTCTTGATCGGCCCATAAAAAAGTACCGATGTTTTCGCCGGCCGCTAACCGCTTAAGCGCGTTATCCTGTCGGCCACCGACAATCACGGTATCGGCGCCGGAGCGCGCCGCCACGCGAGCCGCACGCACTTTCGTTATCATGCCACCGCGACCAAGGCTGCCACCGTCACCGGCCATAGCATCGAGGGTTTTATCGGCCGCAGCCACTTCTGAAATTAATCGCGCCTCTGGATTGCTTCGTGGGTCGGCATCAAACATACCATCTTGGTCGGTCAAAATAACCAGCAAATCAGCATCGATTAAGTTGGCAACCAGTGCCCCTAAGGTGTCGTTATCACCAAAACGAATTTCGTCGGTCACCACCGTATCGTTTTCGTTGACGACGGACACGACATCTAATTCTAATAGGGTAATTAACGTAGAGCGGGCATTGAGGTAGCGCTCGCGCGACGAGAGATCGTCGTGATCGAGCAACACCTGAGCGGTGTGCAAACCGAAGCGGGCAAACTCGGCCTCGTAGTTTTGAATCAGCCCCATCTGGCCCACGGCGGCGGCGGCCTGCAAGCGGTGTAACTCGGTGGGCCGCTCACTCCAACCCAACCGTGTCATACCGGCAGCTACCGCCCCAGAGGACACCAGCACAAGCTCAATACCCTGCTTTTTTAACTCGGCCATTTGCTCGGCCCAATGGGCGATACCGGCGTAGTTTAAACCTTTACCGTCATTGGTCAGCAACGCGCTGCCAATTTTGATTACCCAGCGCCGGGCCGTGTTTATTTGATCGCGTCGACTCATGAATCCTTACACTCAACGTTTACGTTACTGCGTCGATCAGGGGACGTACACCACTTCGACGTCATCATCATCGTCGTCGTAAAAATCGTCATCATCGTCGTTGTCCTCGCCGGCTTTGGCCGCTTTACGGGCCAACCGGTGCTGCTCACGCAAGGTGTCGATACGCTCGCGCACCTCGGCCTGCATGCGATCCTGAAAATCATACTCAGCTTGCTTCAGCTCTGGATCGTCGCGCTCGGCTTGCCACTGTGCCTCGAGGTGTTTCATCAGTGCGGAGGTTAATGCCTCGGTACCGAGCGAGCTGGCCGCCGCAATGGTATAAACCGGCCCTTGCCAGTCCAGCGCGCTGATAATTTCCTGACAGCGCTGCTCGCGCTCATCATCGGGCAGCAAGTCGATTTTATTGAGCACCAGCCAGCGTTCGCGCTCGGCCAGTGACGGGCTAAAGGTGGTAATCTCCCGGGAGATCGCTTGCACATTTGCTACCGGGTCAGAGCCATCGGGTGGCATTACATCCACCAAGTGCAATAAAACACGACAACGGGTTAAGTGCTTTAAGAAACGAATCCCTAAGCCTGCGCCATCGGCAGCACCTTCAATCACTCCGGGAATATCGGCCACCACAAAACTGCGGTGCTCCTGCACCTTCACCACACCCAGATTAGGTATCAGAGTGGTAAAGGGGTAATCGGCCACTTTAGGCTTGGCCGAGCTAACCGAGCGAATAAAGGTACTCTTACCCGCATTAGGCAAGCCCAGCAGGCCAACGTCAGCCAGCACTTTCATCTCAAGCTTGATTTCGCGTACTTCGCCTTCACTGCCGTTTGATGTCTGGCGTGGCGCGCGGTTGGTACTGGATTTAAAGCGGGCGTTACCCAGCCCGTGAAAACCGCCCTGCGCAACCTTCAGCACTTGACCGACCTCGGTTAAGTCGCCCAGAGTCTCGCCGGTATCAACATCGATCACAGTGGTACCGACCGGTACTGGCAAGGTTAAATCCTCGCCGCCCTTACCACGACAATCTTTACCGCGGCCGCCCTCACCACTCTGGGCACGAAAACGCCGCGTGTAGCGGTAATCGATCAGCGTATTAAGATTCTCGTCGGCTTTTAAAAAGATACTGCCGCCATCACCGCCGTCACCACCATCGGGGCCACCTTTAGCGATGTATTTTTCACGGCGAAAACTCAGGCAGCCGTTACCACCCTTACCCGCCTCGACAACAATGGGTGCCTCATCGACAAATTTCACAGCAACTCCCGCGCTATTGGCTTATACGCCCCGTGGCGTAAAACATTATTCTAACAAATAAAGAGGTCTAACAAACAAAAAGAGCCCCATCGCGTACGACGGGGCTCTTTTCAGTTCGGCGCCGGGGCAAAGCCCCTTAGCCGAGTCTCAGGTGCGAACGTTTTAAGCGCTTACAACGCTAACAAAACGACGGTTGTGCTCACCTTTAACGTCAAATTTAATTTGACCGTCTGCCTTGGCAAACAAAGTGTGATCTTTACCGATACCTACGTTGGCGCCGGCGTGGAACTTGGTGCCGCGCTGACGAACGATAATGCTACCTGCAGAAACTGTTTGGCCGCCGAAACATTTAACGCCAAGGCGTTTACTTTCCGAATCGCGACCGTTACGAGTACTACCGCCTGCTTTTTTATGAGCCATGAGTCAACTCCTGGATTAACCTGTGATACCGGTGATTTTTACTTCAGTAAACCACTGACGGTGGCCCTGACGCTTCATAGAGTGCTTACGACGACGGAACTTGATGATTTTCACCTTATCCGCACGGCCGTGGCTGACTACCTCGGCAGTCACTTTGGCACCATCGACAATCGGACCGCCAATTTTGACGTCATCACCGTTGGCAACCAGATAAACTTTATCGAATTCGATCTTCTCGCCAGTGGCGACTTCGATTTTTTCGAGCTTCAGGGTTTCACCTTCCACTACGCGATGCTGCTTACCACCGCTTTCAAAAATAGCGTACATATATGCTCCAATCGTCTTGGACGGCACGAAGTTACGCAGCTTTGCCACGTATTTAAAGGACTTGCGCCGTATCATCAGCTTTAGGGGCCGCGATTTTAGGCGAAACCGCCCCCCATGGCAAGACTTATCAGCAATTATTTAGTGTATATTATGTATCTGTATTGCCAACGAAAATACTACCCGAGCGCGACCGAGCCGCCCCTTGGTGTTATGGCCTGCGAGACCCTATAATGCCGAGTCTTTTATGATCGTATACTTATCATCAACCCACAAACGCAGGGAATTTTGGCCCCAATGCAAGAGCAATATCACCCCTCCGAGGTAGAATCTAACGCCCAGCAACACTGGGAAGAACACCAAAGCTTTGCAGTACGCGAGGATACCAGCCGCGAGAAGTTCTACTGCCTGGCCATGTTCCCCTACCCCAGCGGCAAGCTACACATGGGGCATGTGCGAAACTATACCATCTCGGACGTGATCGCCCGCTTCCAGCGTATGCAGGGCAAAAACGTTCTGCACCCAATGGGTTGGGATGCCTTTGGCCTGCCGGCCGAAAACGCCGCCATCAAAAACAACACCGCACCGGCCAAATGGACTTACTCTAACGTTGATTACATGAAGGGCCAGCTTAAGCAGCTGGGTTTTGGCTTTGACTGGTCTCGCGAACTGGCGACCTGCCAAAGCGACTATTACCGTTGGGAGCAGTGGTTTTTTACCCGTCTGTACGAAAAAGGCCTGGTGTATAAAAAGAACTCGGCAGTTAACTGGTGCCCAGAAGACCAAACCGTACTCGCCAATGAACAGGTAGAAGACGGCTGCTGCTGGCGCTGCGGCACCACCGTACAGCGCCGTGAGCTGGCCCAGTGGTTTATTAAAATCACCGCCTACGCCGACGAGCTGCTAAAAGACCTCGACAAGCTGCCCCACTGGCCCGAGCAGGTTAAAACCATGCAGCGCAACTGGATCGGCAAAAGCCGCGGCATTGATATGCGCTTTGACCTGACCCAGGCGGTGGGCGAGCACACCGGCTTCGACGTCTATACCACCCGCCCCGACACCATTATGGGCGTAACCTACGTCAGCCTCGCCGCCGAGCACCCGATTGCCGCCGAGCTTGCCGCCAACAACCCAGCTCTTGCGGCTTTTATAGATGAGTGCAAAGAGCAATCCGTTGCCGAGGCCGACATGGCCGCCATGGACAAAAAAGGTATGGATACCGGCTTGAAAGCGCAGCACCCGATAACCGGCGACGAAGTCTCGGTGTGGGTCGCCAACTATGTTCTGATGGATTACGGCTCAGGCGCAGTGATGGCAGTGCCTGCCCACGACCAACGCGACTTTGAATTTGCCCAGCAGTACGGGCTGCCCATTCAGCAAGTGGTTGCCCCCAAAGGCGGCAGTGAGATCGACCTTAGCAAAGAAGCCTTTGTCGACAAAGGCGTGCTGGTTAATTCGGGCGAATACGACGGACTGGACTTTAAAGCCGCCTTCGATGCCATCGCCCAAACCTTAAAGGCCGCGCAAAAAGGCCAGGTGCAAACCAACTACCGCCTGCGCGACTGGGGGGTGTCCCGCCAGCGTTATTGGGGCACGCCAATCCCAATGCTTAACTTACCGAACGGCGGCGAAATTCCGGTGCCGGCCAGCAAGTTACCCGTTTTGCTGCCTGAAGATGTGGTCATGGACGGCGTACAATCGCCCATTAAAGCCGACCCCGAGTGGCGCAAAACCGAGATCGACGGCCAACCCGCCGAGCGCGAGACTGACACCTTTGATACCTTTATGGAGTCATCCTGGTACTACGCCCGCTACACCTGCCCCAACTACACCGAGGGCATGCTCGACTCCGACGCCGCCAATTACTGGCTGCCAGTGGACCAATACGTGGGCGGTATCGAGCACGCCATCTTGCACCTTTTATACGCGCGCTTTTTTCACAAGCTGATGCGCGACGAAGGCCTGGTAGAGTGCGATGAGCCATTTGAGAGCCTACTTTGTCAGGGTATGGTGCTTAAAGACGGCACCAAAATGAGTAAATCCAAGGGCAACACCGTCGACCCGGCCGAACTCATCGAGCAGTACGGCGCTGATACGGTGCGCTTGTTCTCAATGTTTGCCGCCCCTCCCGAGCAGAGCATGGAGTGGAGCGACTCTGGCGTTGAGGGCGCACACCGCTTTTTGCGTCGCCTGTGGAAGAGCCTGCACGGCCACTTAGCCGCCGGCACGCCCGACACCCTGGATGCCGACAGCCTGGACGACACCCAGCGTGACTTGCGCCGCAAAACCCACGAGACCATCCATAAAGTCAGCGACGACTACGGCCGCCGACAAACCTTTAACACCGCCATCGCCGCCGTGATGGAGCTGATGAACGACGTCAGCAAGCTGGCCGATCGCAGCACAGGCCAGGGATTAGCGGTCGAGCGTGAAGCCCTGAGCGCCGCTATTTTGCTGCTGGCCCCGATCGTGCCGCACATCAGCCACTCACTGTGGCAAGCCCTGGGGCACAGCGATATTCCGCTGGATGCCCCTTGGCCGAGCGTCGATGAAGCTGCCCTCAAACGCAGCAGCATCGAAATTGTGGTTCAGGTCAACGGCAAGGTACGCGATAAAGTGCAAGCTCCGGTGGATGCCGAGCGCGCCGATGTCGAGGCACTGGCATTGGCACAACAAAATGTGCAGCGCTTTATTGAAGGCGCCACGGTACGCAAAGTGATTGTGGTGCCCAACAAACTCGTCAACATCGTTGCCAATTAAAAGGAATTGTTCATGAAAGCGCTGATTTTAAGCCTATCACTGCTACTGCTTACCAGTGCCTGTGGCTGGCATTTGCGCGGCAGCCTGAACCCTCCGCTGGATATCGAGCGAATTTACGTCGTCAGCACCGAAGAGCACACCGAGCTGCTGCGTGAGCTAGAACGCTCGCTCGCCAGTCAGGATATCGATATTGTGGACCGCGACGAAAACCCCGAGTACATATTGGCCCTGGGTGATGAAACCACCCGTCGCCGTACGGTGGGCATTGGGGCCGACACCCTCGCCAGCGCTTATTCGATTACGCTTATGGTGCAATACCAGATTTTAACCACTGACAACGTGCCGTTAGGCGAGCAGGAGCAGGCGCGTGTCACCCGCACCTACGACGCCACCGACTCCACTGGCCTGGAGCGCGAAGAAGAAATTCTGATGGGCGAAATGCGCATAGACTTAGTGCAACAAATGATGCGTCGCGCTTATATTTTACTGCAGAACGACGACAGCGGCGCCGATGGCGAAACTACGCAGTGAACAACTCAGCCGTGCGCTGAACGGTGCGCTGGCCCCTATTTACCTGGTTAGCGGCGACGAGCCGCTACTGGTGCAAGAGGCCTGCGATGCCATACGAAACGCCGCCCGGGCTCAGGATTTTACTGAGCGAGAGCTGCACCACGTAGACCCAAGCTTCGACTGGGGGGTACTGCACGCCAGCGCCAACAGTTTATCGCTGTTTGCCAGCAAAAAAATCATTGAGCTGCGCATTCCCAACGGTAAACCCGGCGACAAAGGCGCCCGGGCGCTCACCGAATACGCCAGCGCTCCACCGGACGACACCCTACTGCTGATTGTAACCGGCAAGCTGGACGGTAGCGCACAGCGTAGCAAATGGTACAAAGCCCTGGAGTCTGCCGGCGCCCACTTAGCCATTTGGCCGGTGGATGCTGCACAACTACCACGCTGGGTGGGCGCCCGCCTGCAAAGCGCCGGGCTCAGTGCCGATAGCGGTGCCATCGACCTGCTGGTATCGCGTATCGAGGGTAACCTGCTGGCCGCCGTGCAAGAGATCGAAAAGCTCAAGCTGCTCACCGACGACGGCGTTATCAGCAGTCAGTTGATGGCATCTGTGGTCGCCGATAGCGCCCGCTACGATATTTTTACCCTGGCCGATAAAGCCTTGGCCGGAGACGCGCGCGGCGCCGTTAAAAGCCTGCACGGGCTCCGTTCAGAGGGCACCGAAGCACCCGCCGTACTCTGGGCATTGACCCGGGATATTCGCCAACTGCTGCAATGCGCACAACTGATCGCCCAAGGCCGGCACAAAGACTGGGCCATGAAACAAGCCGGCGTCTGGGCCAAACGCCAAGCCATTATGGGCACCGCCCTTAACCGCTTAAGCGGCGCTCAGCTGCAACTCCTGTTACGCCAGGCCAACGGTATAGACCGCGCCATTAAAGGCATGCGCAACGCCAACCCGTGGGACGAGCTGCTCGACTTAGTCCTAAGCTTTTCCGGTGTGGTAAGCTTAAAGCCCGCCAATGTACGCCTTGGCCTAAAACTCTAAAAACAACTACGCAACAAAGACCTCATGCCATGAAGAAATCACTAAAAACCCTATTAACCGCCGCTCTACTTACTGTTGTAACCGGTTACTCCGCTATAGGTAACGCCCTGCCCGCCACCGAGCCGGTACCGCGCACCAAGCAATTTGAATGGATGAGCCTGTCCACTTGGTACCAAAAGCACGCCGACGACGTCAAAGTGGCCGAGGCCGGAAAAGCGCGGATAGTAATTTTAGGCGACTCCATCACCGACGGTTGGAGCAATGCCCCCTCGATTTGGGAGGCAACGTTTGGCGCGTATCACCCGGCCAACTTTGGCATTGGTGGCGACTTAACCCAAAACCTGTTGTGGCGCTTGGATAACGGCGCAACAGAAGCCCTCAACCCCGAGGTTGTAGTGCTGTTGATCGGGGTAAATAACTTTTTACACAACAACACCAGCGCCCAAGACACCTTTACCGGTGTAGAGGCCGTGGTTAACCGCGTTTTAAGCGGCTACCCCAACGCTCACATCGTATTACAAGGCATCTTTCCCTACGGCGAAATGCCGGATACACCCGAGCGCCAGCGGGTCAAAGCGGCCAATACCCTTATTAAAACCCTGGCCGATAACGACCGGATTGACTACTACGACTTTGGCCCACTTTTTCTAGAAGCCGACGGCCGGATTAGCACCGAGGTAATGCCAGATCACCTGCACCCCTCGGTACAGGGCTATCAAATATGGGCCGAGGCGCTTGGCCCGGTGGTGTCTGAATTATTCAATGTCGAGGCGCAGTAACAATGAAGCCACTGTTAATACTGCTATTGGCCACTCTGGCAGGCGCCGGCTGCGCCTCACAAAACAACAGCACAACCCAAAGGTTTGCCCCGCAAGACACCCAAATCCGCTGGAGCGGCCGGACTGCGGCCACCGAAGGCGCCGGAGTGCGCTTTGGCTACCCCAGTGTTAGCGCCAACCTCGCCATTACTGGCGGCACGCTCTCGGTAATGGCGCACAGCAGCAAGCCGGGCACTTACTTAGCGGTTACCGTGGATGACCAGCCCCGGCGCCGCTTCGAGCTCGCCACCGAGCCGCGCCTGTACCCGCTGGTCACCGACGATGGCAAAGCCCACAACATTCGCCTAAGCCACCTCGGCGAAACCTGGCGCGGCATCGTCACCGTCGACCACTTTGAGCTCACCAATGGCCAGCTACAGGCCCCACCCAAAGCCCCGAGCCGCAAACTGCTGGTAATTGGCGACTCAGTCACCTGCGGGGAGGGCGTGCACCGCCCCGCGGACAACAACTGTGAAGCCGGAGCCAGCTGGCCCGACCCGGACAACTCTTACGGCATGTTGCTGGGGCGCGAACTTAACGCCGAAACCCAACTGGTGTGCTACGGTGGGCGCGGTTTAACCCGCAGCTGGAACGGCCGCACCGATGAAGCACAAGCGCCACAGTTTTTTTACCAGGCCATCGCCGACAGCGAGGCTCCAGCCGCCGATTTAACAGCGTTTGTACCCGATGTGATTTTAATTTCGCTGGGCACCAACGACTTTAGCCTTGGCATAGGCCCACTGCCCGAGCGCGAGCACTTTGTGTCCACCTACGTCGACTTTACCCAACGCCTGCTGGCACTCTACCCCGACGCCGAAATAGCGCTTACTGAGGGCGCCATCGTCAATGATAACGCCGACCCCGAACGCCCACAGAAAACCGTGCTGCGCGAATACATTGCCGCCACCGTAGAGCAACTAGGCAGCCCACGAGTACGACAAGTTTTATCACAATATCACCCAGGGGATAAGTGCGATGCCCACCCCACGGGCGCACAACATCGTGCCATGGCGCACGAGCTGCAACCGCTCATCGGGCCACTGTTTTAAGCGGCTGCGATGCACCAATCTCGGGCTATTTTCCGCTTCGAAATAAAATGCGCCAAAAATTCGAACCATCACATTAATTCACCTTCTAATACTTGTAATAGTGGCGCGCGTAACGCAAAGTTAAGCTAGCCTTTTGGTTTTTATCGCAGGTAAGTTATTGCCCTTATTGGCTAAACGATAAAACCAAACAACAATGTTGTAATAATCAGGTGGGACATATGAGTGAGAGCAAGGCACCCAATAACACAGTCGTGTTAGTGATTGCGGTTATCGTTATAGTGCTACTGGCGGGCTTTATTTACTGGTATCAAAGCTCCGCCCCCGAGCCCGAATTAACCCCTGCTCCCCCCGCGGTAGCGCCCGAACCTGTCGCCCCCGCGCCCGAGCCCAAACCGGCCCCCATGCCAGAGCCAGAGCCTCAGGCTGAACCAGAACCCGTCGCCGAAGTCGAGCCACCCGAGCCCGAAATCGAGCTGCCGCCACTGGACAGCAGCGACGAATTTGTCAACGAGCAACTAAGCCCAGAAATCGAAGCGCCCCTCATAGGCCTGATCGTGCCCGATGAAGTCGTGCGCAAAACTGTGCGCGCCGTCATCGGCGTGGCCGACAATCGTCTGGTCAACCAGTACCGCCCGGTTATGTCGCCCCTGCCCACCATGAAGGTAATCGAAACCACCAGCGGCCCCGACGCCGAGTACCGCTTAACCGAAGACAATTACCAACGCTACGAGCGCCACTTAAAACTGATGGAATCCATCGAACCGGCGACACTCGCCAGCATGTACCAAGAAATGGCACCCATCTTTAACGAAGCCTACGCCGAGCAAGGCCTTGAAGGCGACTTTAAAGAAGTTGCGCTAAACGCGATCAATAACATGCTCGCCACCCCCGAGGTAAACAAACCGCTAACGCTACAGCGCCCAGCGGTCATGTACACCTTCGCCGACCCCAAACTCGAAGCCCTACCCGACCCACAAAAACTCATGCTGCGCATGGGGCCCGAGAATCGCAAGCGGGTTAAAGCGTATTTGGAAGAGTTGAAGGTGGAGTTGGAGAAGATTGATTAGCGGGGGGCGTTGATTGACGGGAAACGGAGAATGGTTAACGGGTAACGAAAGGGCCAGATCAATGTTTTGATTTGGCCCTTTTTTATTAGAGCTACCAGCTAACGCGAATCTTTATACGTCCGAATGACCGAATAAATCAGTGCTTTTAGCAGCCCTAGCGGGTGCATTGCTCTACCGCTTTTTATTAAATTATTTTTTAGTATTGTGAGAGACGACATAAATTTGCGGCAATTTTGGAGTGGCGAAGCCGCGGAGATATTATCCGACAATATTGTCTTGTTAGGCCTTCGGCTCGTTAAGCCGCTCGTGCCACTCCCGGTAGGGAGTGTTCTGGACAAGATGGCGATTGAAGTCCTTAGTGCCGTCTTGCCACCACACAGGCCCGCGCTCACCTAGAGCCACCTTCGCATCATTCACCGAGCGTCGCGCTGCGGCCAGACGGGCATCGTCACTTGCAGCCTTGGCCGCCTTGACCTCGCGGCGAGCGCTCATCAGATTTTGGACATAAGAGGCACGCTCGGGCTCAGAAAGATGCGGATTGGCGACGCGCCACAACCGCCCGCGAACCACCATGTACCGCCCATCGGGAGTCACTGGATATTTCATGCTAATCTAACGCGCGCCGCCCTCGGCGTCGCCTTTGAGCGACTTGTTAAGCTTTCGATGAGCCAGGTACGTACCCGCGAAAATGCTCGCTATCAAAACAGCAAAATGAATAGCCGACCCCAGAGAACTTTCAAGATCAGGCACGCCATGACGAGCTATTATGTATCCATAAGTCGAAAGCACGATCAAGCCGCCAGTAATCAACCAGCTCTTACCAAAAGACCACATCGAGATATAAGAAAGGAGAGCGGCCCCAACCCCTATGCCGATAAATTGAACTACCAGCACTTGCCAGAGCACTAGTAGCACAGAAGAGCTAGCAACTGCCTTGGGGACAGCTATTGCCGACGTAAAGCCTATACCTACAATGCTCAAGGCACCGAGAGTTAGTCCGGGGAGGAGACCTGCAAAAAAGTCGTTTCTGATTCTATTCACTGGATGTACCTTACGTCCGATTAACGTTGCCATAAACGGCGCGAGCTTGCGAGCGTCCGGCGACCAGAGGGAGCGGATTTAATGGCCTTGTTATGCTTGTACATTCGCCGATCCTTAATCTTAATAAACAGCGGCAACTTATCTCACGTATAAAAGGCAAGCTGGTCCAAAGTGAGAACAGCCTGCAGTGCGCGTGTTATCGTGTAGCTTTCCTGCGTTGCCGCACCATGGCCAACTGCGTGACGAGAGTTCGAACCTCCTGTTTTAGTAACCGGATCGAAGTTTGCAAATGTAAACTCACTCAAATATCGGCCAAATGCTTTTGGGAACAATAATGTGTTAGATCCACCCGCTTTTCTTTCAGCGGATTGCTCTGCAAATCCTAGCAGACCTTTGAGTTTTGCCCCTTGCCCGTTGTGAGCGGCTCGATGCGCCTCATTGAGAACACCCTCTATTTCGGTAAGAATAATCTTTATTACAGCTATGGGTTCACGATTATTGAAGGCTGCTATTGCGGCTTTCAGTAGTTCTTGCTTAACACCAAAGTGTGGTTTAGCAAGCCAACGCTCTAGGATTCTCTCCATGCGCTTCTCATCAAAGTTTTTAATAAGCTTTTCTTCTATCTCCTCTAAATCAAAGCCAGCTTCGCAGTGATTAAGAACCTCCTTAAACTCAGAAGTAATAATTTCTGCAAATGGGAACCACCCTGAAAGCAGCAATCGATCAAAAAGCGCTACGTTATCAAGAGCATCATATAGGTGCTTGTAGCGCATTTGTCGGTATAGCGTACCTAGCGTAGTTTCAAACTCTTGCAGATCAAGCTTCTCATCGGGATTCATGTCAAATGCGAAACCAAAGCGCCAGTCTTGCCGAAACAAGCAAAGAACCTTGTCTTTCTCTCCAATTTCCACACATGGAAATCCCATGCCCCTCACATCCGCGATGTCACGCTCAAAAATTACGGTGCCAGCTTTCATGGATCGATTAACCACACATTTAAAGCTAACCGCCGCCTTATCTAGCCATAGTTCAGCGCTATTATCGGACTTCAAGATAAGGAGCGCCGTGTCTGCGCTGCGAAGATTGACGGCGATGCCAGCCTGATTGGCCATGTGATTAATCACACCCGCAAGACTATCAACTAGCCGATGAAACAACGGTTCGTCCGACGTTAAAGCCAATCTAGTCCATATTTTGATGTTTTGCCCACCCTTTGCAGGCTCTGCTGAAAACCCAGTCAGTGACTCTATATTATGAAACCGTAGCGGCTCACCAATATTGCGAACACTACCTACAGTCGCTGTTTTGTCATCCGATAGCGTCATCTCTAGAATTCCTTCGGTATATCCAGTTTGCCTCTTGAGTGCACTTCACAGGCAAAAGCGCGATTCATGGGAAATCTGGATAACAGTTTATTAGTGTGCGAGTTGAAAAGTGCGCCCGGCAACCTATTTCTTTCAGAATACACTTTAGCAGCAAGACACACCCCACTGACTTTAAAATGAAAAAACCACCAAACCGCTTATCTTAAAAAGTCAAAGTAAGCCGGCACTATTTGTCGCTGGCAACCCAACTCATTAACAATGAACACAGCATCCGCAACGTAAGCCTTTGTTTTTAATTAAATTAAAAACCAGTGCGAGCTATTTTTGCAATTTAAAAGTGATCCTGCTCGCAATAAGCGCGCGATTGCGCGTTTTGGTGATAAGGGAGAAAGGAACTTAAAGCAAACCTCCATTTAAACACTGCTCTCCGTCTTAATACGCGTCGATATTATGTAAGCGCTTTTATCCACCGATACTAACCGATAATGATTTTTATGCCAAGCCGGGAATACGGGGATAACGCTGAATACCCAATCGACGACTGAGGGCACACAAGGCAGTGGTCAACCAATGCAGCCGTATAGCACCAAAACACTTCGTAGCTAACAAAGCCACTGGATACCGGCTCAAGACCGGTATGACGAAGTAGAGCAGTTGAGGTAGCCGTTGTCGATCAAGCCACCTACGAAGTACCGCCTTTAGATCCCCTGCAGCCAGCCGAGCGGAGGCCTATTTTAGTGGGTAAGTACGCATGGACGCGTACGCAAGCTATCGTCACGCCATGGACGGCGTGTCGATGCGGCCCGCTAAAATCGGCCGGAGCGAGGGGACCCGAAGGGCTGAGATGCCGGGGTGGCCTCTTTTGGTGACTTTTCTGGCCAAACAGAAAAGTCACTCGCCCGCCCGGCGACCGAGGGCACACAAGGCAGTAGTCAACCAAAGCAACCATATAGCACCGAATCACTTCGTAGCTAACAAAGCCACTGGATACCGGCTCAAGGCCGGTATGACGAAATAGACAAACAAACGCAGCACGGGCCGGCCCCGTCAGCTACGAAGTACCGTCTTTAGATCCCCTGCAGCCAGCCGAGCGGAGGACTATTTTAGTGGGTAAGTGAGCAGGACGCTCACGCAAGTCTCGTCAGTGCAGGGACGCACTGTCGAGACGGCCCGCTAAAATCGGCTGGAGCGAGGGGACCCGTTAGGGCTGAGATGCCGGGGTGGCCTCTTTTGGTTACTTTTCTGGCCAAACAGAAAAGTCACTCGCCCGCCCGGCGACCGAGGGCACACAAGGCAGTAGTCAACCAATGCAATCGTTTAGCACAGAATCACTTCGTAGCTAACCAAGCCACTGGATACCGGCTCAAGGCCAGCATGCCGAAAAAACCGACTAGCAGCACCAACCCACTACCGCCCCCCATCCCCCACTCCCGGCCCAAACGGCTTGGTCAACAAAATCAACTTAGGCAACAGGGTTAACGAGCCGAGTATCGCGGCAAACATCGCCAGCGCAGTTAGCAAACCAAAATAAATGGACGGAATGAAATTTGAGAACGCCAATATCGAGAAGCCGACAATAATAATCACCGCCGTGTAATACATTGCCCGGCCAATTGAGGCATGGGAGCGGTGCATGGCCTCGACATAGTCGCCGCAGCGGCGCAGCTCATCGCGAAAGCGGTACAAATAGTGAATCGCGTGATCGACGCCGACGCCGACGGTAATGGCGGCAATGGTAATGGTCATCATATCCAGCGGCACGCCGGTTAAGCCCATGCCACCCAGCACCACACCGGCCGCCAGTAGGTTGGGCAGCAGCGAGATAATGGCCACTGTCAGCGAGCGGAACAGCACCAAAAACATAAACATAATGCCCAAAAATACCGCACCTAAAGTCACAATTTGTGAGCGAAACAAGCTTTGCAGCATGTTGTTGTACAGCACCAGCATGCCGGTAAAGTGCACTTGCTCGGGTGCAAAGCCCACCTCGTTAATGGCGTAGTTGCGAATTTTTTCGACCAACTCGACGCGCTTTAAATCTTTGCTGGTTTCTTTTACCCGCAAGGTAATACGCGTTTGCTGATTGGCATCAGAGATATAAGGGTCAACCAAAAAACCGCGAATATCATCAGACAACATATTGCGCATTACACCGAGCTCAAAGTTGTTTAGCCGGCCGCCGTTAATGTCTTGCGCCACCTCGTACATAGTTGCCAAAGATTGAACCTTACCCACCTCGGGTAAAGACTCCAGGTAGCGGTGCAGCTGATCGATGGCATCGAGCGACACGGTGGTAAACCACTCGCTTTGCCCGCTCGCGGCCTCGCCTGCGGAGTCTTCGCCAAACGGGTCTTCGCCAAACGGGTCGTCACCAAAAGATGGCTCCGCCGGTGCCTCGGCAAATGGGTCGCCTTCGCCAAAGGGATCATCGCTGGCGCCCGGCTCGCTGCTGGTTGCGGACGTTTCATTGCCAGCAACCGGCTCGCTTGCCTTAGGGGCATCGATAATAATATCCAGGCTAACCGTACCGCCCAACTGCTGATCGATAACCGACATACCCTGATAAATTTCGGTATCTGAGTGGAAGTAATCGATAAACCGGTTCTCGACTTTTAACAGTGAGATTCCGTAACCGCTGATTATCGCGGCCACCAGGGCCACAGCAATAACCAAGCGCCCGTGAAACTCGGCCACACGCGAAAAGCGCATGGTGGTAGCGGCTGTTTTATCGCCGCTATCGCGAGGCTCGCCTTTGGCAAGCAGCATAAGCCCGGCCGGCAGCAACAAAAACGCCAGCACGAGGGCCAGGCTCAGCCCCATGGTCATCATCCAACCAAAGTCGATCACCGGGCGAATATCGCTCACCACCAGCGAGACGAAAGCGACAATTGTTGTGAGCGCTGTGTACAGACAGGGCTTAACCATTTGGCTGGCGGTGGTGATTACCAGGTCGGCCTGAGACCACTCGGGGTTAGCGGCATGCAGCTCGCGGTAACGCACAACCAAATGAATGGTAATAGCCAGCGTCATAATCAACAGCAGGGCCACAAAGTTAGAGGAGATAACCGTCAGCCGCCAATCCACCCAGCTCAGCAGCCCCAGCATAATCACTACGGCCATTAAACACACCGACAGCGGCAGTACCACAAAACGCAGCTGACGAAAAATAATAGCCAGCATCAAAATGACAAACACCACAATGGCGGTGCCAAAGATCACCAGATCACTGCGGATAAACTCGATCATATCGTTGGTGATCATACTGACGCCGCCAAGAAATACCTCGGCTTTATCGTCGTAACCACTGAGGATCGTGCGAATCTCTTCGACCCGCTCATGGTCGCGGGCGGTTAGCTTCGTGCGGTAGGCCAAAAACTCGGCACTTACCTGCTCTAGCCGCTCAGCCTCGGCATCCGTTAGGGCTTGCTCGCGCATTTTAGCCCGCAGCGCGTCGCGCTCGCGCACCAGCTCAATGTAGTGATTATTAACCTGTAAGTTGAGCTGTATGGCCGTGGTGGAGCTATCGGGCGATAGCAACGTATCGCGGTAAATGGGGCTGGTTAAAAACTCCTCGCGCGCTTGCTCGCGGTCAACCCCCGGTGTCATCAAGGTCCGGGTTGACTCTTTTTGTTCTGCCAGGCTGCGCACCGGGCTATAGAGCAAGGGCACATCTAAAATCGAATTAATATTCTTAACGCCCTCAACCGCCGCTAACTCATCGCGCAACGACTGCAAGGTTTGTAGCGATTCATCGGATAACATGGGCGCTTTGGGGCTGTAGGTTACCACCAAAAAGTCGCCACTTTGATAGCGCTTATTAATTTCGCGAAAGTAATCGAGCGAGTTATCGCTCTCGAGCGTGAGCGAGTCGGCCGAGGCATCCAGCTTAAAGTTGGGTAAGCCGAAGGCGGCAAAAATAGTGAGTGCCACCAAAGCGGCGATAACCAGCAGCGGTCGCTGAGTAATAAGATAACGGTAGGCCGCAAAAAGCTTAGCTGACATGATGGCTCGATAACTCCTGTAAGTGCTGTGGTTTACACCACGGCTAATAATTGAGCGGTTAACCACCCGTGGCGGCTACCGCTTTTGCTATATGTGTGTGCCCGGCATCGGTTTAACGATCGGAGTGGCCCAGATCGCGCTCGGGACAAATCAGATCGCGCAGGCGCTGTTTAAGCTCTTTGGCCTCGGGGAAACCGCCATCGCGCTGACGCTCCCACACCAGCGTATCGCCCAGCCAAATGGCAAACACACCGCCCTCACCCGGATGCAGGCTCACTTCGTCGAGCTCGTCGGGAAAACTGCCAAGTAACTCTTGCGCGAGCCAAGCGGCTCGTAACATCCACCGGCATAAATTACAGTAGTGGATGACTACCCGGGTTTGCGCCACCGGAGGCGCACTAAAATCGTCAAACGGCATACTATTTACCCGTATCGCGTTAAATGGCCAGAGCTGACCGCAACACTGCGCACAACTGACTAAAAATGGTACTATTGCCTGCATCTGCACGGCGTTGGCACTGGCATTTTGTCACCCAACAGCGGACCGAAACACTGTGGTAGGGAATCATGCTGAAATTACAGCGTAAGGACAAGCCCCAAGACCCCATTCTGGTGGTGGAAAAACTCTATAGCATCGGCAGCGCCAATGATAACAACTTGGTGCTCGATGAGCCCGGCATTGATTCAATTCACGCGCGATTAGTGGCGAGTGACGGGCACGTTACCTTAAAAGACAACACCAGCGCCCGCGGCTGTTTTGTCAACGGTCAGCGCGTAACGCAAAAAATGCTGCAAGCAGGCGATACACTGCGCCTGGCTGATGTTGAGTTTGATGTGCATGATTTTGTGGTTGACCCACAAGCACCCGAGAAAACCAACCAATGCTGGCAACTGGTTGCCGATGGCAGCTGGTTAACCGGGCAGACCTTTATTATCCCCGCCGACAAACGCTGTGTGCTGGGCCGCAGCAGTGAGTGTGACATTACCATTGCCGGCTCGCACTTATCCCGCCGCCACGTCGAGCTAACGGTAGTGGGCAGCTCACTACGGGTACACGACCTTAACTCGGCCAATGGCACCTATCTAAACGACGAGCTGGTGGACGATGACCTGGCGCACAACGGCGATCACTTGCGAATTGATGTTTACAGTTTTCGTATCGTCAGCCCCGATAACGATTTAAAACGTACCCGTATTCGCACACCTATCCCGGATATCGTTAAGCCCGTAGAGCGTAAAAGTCCCATCAGTACCCCAAAGCGCTGGAAGACCAAACCCACGTCACCCGGTAATCGCGACGAGCCCGCGCCAGTGGTCGTTACCGCCTGGGGGGTCTGGGTGGGTGTTAGCGCCTTGGCGGCCATACTGGCGGTGGCGGGCTACCTCTACCTGAGCTAGGGGAATATGCTAGAATCTCGCACCGAATTATCCGACTCTTTGAGTAGACACCTTATTTTTAGCAAACTTTAGCAATCTACTGTGGAAACTTGGCTATGAGCTTTGAAAAAGTCCCCGCCGGCAAAAACCTGCCGGACGACATGAATGTCATCATCGAAATCCCCATGAACGGCGAGCCAATCAAATACGAAGTCGATAAAGACAGCGATGCTATCTTTGTGGACCGTGTGCTCAGCACCTCGATGCACTACCCCTGCAACTACGGTTATGTTCCTCACACCTTGTGTGGTGATGGCGATCCGGTTGACGTACTGGTACTGATGACCCACGCCTTAATGCCTGGCTCAGTCATCCGCTGTCGCCCGGTAGGCGTGTTAAAAATGACCGACGAGTCTGGTGAAGATGCCAAAGTACTCGCCGTACCGGTCGACAAAATCACCCCGCTCTACAGCAAGGTTAAAAGCGTTGCCGACGTACCGGAGATTACCCTCAAGTCGATCGAGCACTTTTTTGAGCGCTACAAAGACCTGGAGCCTAACAAGTGGGTAAAAATTGACGGCTGGGAAGATGTAGAAGCGGCCCGCACCGAAATCAACGAATCGGTAGAGCGCTACAACAAAGGCTAACATTAGCCTGCGCGGCTGGCGTTTTACCGGCCGCCATTAAAAAAGCCGGCCCCGCAAAGGGCCGGCTTTTTTGTGCCTAAAATACCGCCGGGGTCAATCGGCTAAGCGCAGTGCGCTGGTATCCGGGCTGAGCGGCTTGCGGGTATCCGGAATTTGCCCAAGCTCGCTGCCCGCGGGCGCCAAATCAGCCTCCAAGTCCGCCACCATAAGCGGTAAAGGGGCCTGATGCTCATCGGGTTTTAGCAGATCATCGCCCACCTCAGACAACCCCCAATCGGCGACCACAGCAGGCTCTGTCACGGGCGCTTGGCGCTCACCAGCCGTTAATACATCCGCGCCCACGGGGGCCACCTCAAACTCCGGCACGGTTACCGGCGCGAGCTCCTCGGCGGCAAGCTCCGAGTGCTCGACCAACCGCCCGCCGGCGGGGCTGACACTCAACCCAGAGGTGTCGATTGCCACCGGCACTATGGCGCTGCGCTCGGTAACACGCAGCAAGCTCGCCCCCACCGGTGCCAGCGTAAAGCCTCTGGCCGGCTTCGTAGGCGACGTTGCCTGGCTACCGGCGGGCACTAAACTAACCTCAGCGCCCGCCTTGGTCAGTACCGCCTGGTATTTTTGTGCCGTAGCTGCGTCGAGATTGCGCTTGAGCGGCACCGGGCGGCCACCAAACAAGCTGTCCACACGGGCGCTATCGACTTTAAACAGCTGCCCCAGACGCGCTTTTACGTCCTCGAGCTTATGACCTAAAACGATGTCTCCGCGAAAAACGATATCAAATTTTTTCTCGGCCTCGGCCATATCACCACCTCCGACTCTAGCGGTTGGTCTATTTTTTTCATCCTTCAGTCATATTACCACAAGCTTGCCACAACGCCTGGGGCGATAAGCCGCAGCAACACTGGCTAAGAATTAAACTATTCATCGCCATGGCGCTCTTGTGAAGAATCGTTATGGAACATAACTGGAGCGGCCGGCTCTTAACTCCCATACTGAAGTTTCGCCGCCGCTTTCGGGAGGGACTGCAACACTGGCCGACAATGCCCACGTCGCCCACCTTCTGCAAATTGGCCCCGATAAAGGATACGGGTGATAATAATGCCAAGAGCTGCCTTAACGAACTTGCCGCCTGACTCGGCCAAATTCTCGGTACTGCACCGGGTCGAGACCGATATTGCCAGCCTAAACCGTAAAATCCTTCAACTAGAGCGCGAACCTCGTAGCAACGACCAACTGCTGGCCGCCTATCAGCTGATGCTTAAAACCCGCACCGAGGTACTGGCCTGCCTGCTCGAAACCCTTGAGCGGAACGAGCCGCACTAATCACCAGCCTTAACGCTTAACGCTCCCTCTGGCGGCTGCTCGAGCGCCGCCTCACCCAGTGGCGAGTCGTCCATACCGTGGGTCATCTCCCGGCCCGGCTCGTCGCGCCCGCGCCCATCAATGACTCGGGCCGGCACTCCCACGGCGGTTTGATGGGGCGGCACGTCGTCCAGCACCACACTGCCGGCGCCTACTCGCGCGCAATCGCCCACCTGGATATTGCCCAGTATTTTTGCCCCCGCACTGATCAACACACAATTGCCGATTTTAGGGTGCCGATCGCCTTTGGTATTGCCGCTGCCACCCAGAGTTACCGAATGCAGCATAGAGACGTTATCGCCCACCACGGCGGTCTCCCCAATAACAACCCCGGTGGCGTGATCGATCATAATGCCGTTGCCAATGCGCGCCGCTGGGTGTATATCAACATGGAACGTCTGCGAGATTTGATTTTGTAGGTACAGTGCTAGAGAGCGGCGTTCCTGACGCCACAACCAGTTGGCAAAGCGGTAGGCTTGCAGGCCGTGAAAGCCCTTAAAGTACAACAGTGGCATCACAAACTGATTGCAGGCCGGGTCGCGCTCGCAGTAGGCCTCGATATCGCGGCACAGGGCCGCCTCAATGCTGCTATCTAGCTGCATTGCCTGCAAAAACACTTCGCGAATCGACATCGCCGGTACCGCCTGGCTATCGAGCAGTGTTGCCAAGTGATAGCTAACGGCATCGGCCAGCGTATCGTGGTTTAGAATACTGGCATGGTAAAAACTCGCCAAGGCGGGCTCGTGAGTAGCAAGCTCAGTGGCTTCGCGGCGAATATGCTGCCAAATATCGTGGGAAAAAAGAGCTGTGCTCAACCAAGCCTCCGTACACAGTGTGCTGTAAAGGCTCTAGAAGCCTTGCGAGCGCTTATGCTCTCACAATAACTCTGGTAATTCACGCATCTGACGAAACACACGGGCTCCCTCGGCCAGCATTAAAGCGTCGGTATTGTCGCGGGTGAGCAGCGGGTCGTGTGGGCAGTAACCCAGCAACGACATCCCCGCAAGACGGGCGGCACGGGCACCACTGGGAGAATCTTCAATCACGACTGCCGCCGAGGCTTTCACGCCCATCGTGCGCGCAGCGTGTAAAAATAAATCCGGGGCCGGCTTACCCTGATCAACATCGGTAGCGCTAAAACGATTTGACTGGGGAAAGTAATCCAGCAGGCCGGTGCTACCCAAAGTCATTTGCATTTTTTCGTGCCGGCCATTGGAGGCAACACAAAAAGCAATGCCCTGGCTGGTGAGCCAATCGAGCACCTCGCGAATGCCGGTAATGGGTTTAACACCCGCCTCAAATGCCACTAGGGTTTCCTGTTGCACTTTGCCCCAAAACTCTGCGGCAAAAGCGTCCCGCTCGGGCGCAGGCCAGCTCTGATAGGGCTCACTATCGGCCAGTAACGCGGCGACTTGCTCGGCACAAACGGCTATCGATTTCCCGCGAAATAAGCCAAACACTTCGGCCACACTAATATCGATACCCAGTGGTTGCAAACAGTTGCGCAACACCTCGGCGCTGACAGTTTCTGTGTCCACCAACACGCCATCACAATCAAAAATCACCAGCATTTGTCGGCCTTTACGGTAATGAGAATGTAGCCCGATGCGAACAGTGGCCAGCGGTTATTCGCCCAGCTCTTGAGAGGTTTTTACCCGAGAAAAAAAGCGTGTTTTAAGACGTAACAAAAACAGTGGCTCACGCACCAGAATTAATATAATTATGCAGCAGTGCAGTGCCATGGTGAGCATAAAAAAGTGTGGAATTGTAAAGTCCAACACCCCCAACACCAGCACCGCAAATACAGCAGCGGCCACCATAAACAAGGCGTTTAATACGTTGTTGGCGGCAATAACCTGAGCGCGAAACTCGGGTTTGGCGTTTGCCTGCATTAACGCTTGCAGCGGCACCGTGTAAAGCCCGGCCGAGCTGCCAAGCGCTAACACCGCCGCCGCCACCGCCCAAAAGCCCGGCATAACAGCGAGTTGCCCAATACTTAATAACGCTTCACTGGGTGCGGCATCAAAACCACCACCGGCCAGCGCCAAAGCCATCCCGGCCACCCCCACTAAAAGCGCACCTAATGGCACCAGAGCGGGCTCAATTTTATGGCGGCTGAGCTTTTCGCACAAAAGTGCACCGGCGATCACCCCCAGTAAAAACAGCACCAACAAACAGGTTACCGCCGCAGCGCTGCCACCTAGCACCTCGCGGGTAAAATTGGGCAATTGCGTAAGGTACACCGAGCCCAAAAACCAGTACCACGACACCCCGATAAGACACCAAAAAACGGTTTTATTTTGCCGCGCATAGCCCATGGTTCGCGCCATTTGACGCAGTGGATTGGGCTCGATAGGCGGCGCATTGGGCAGTGCCGGCGCAGGCGGGATAACCCGGCTAAAGCGCCAGCCCGCCCAGGCGATTAAAATCCCGCCGGCGGCCACCAGCCATTGCCCTGAGCTCCACTGCATAGCCAGCGTGCCGGCAATTAAACCGAGAAACACGGCCAGTGATGTACCCGTGTGAAACAGCGCATTGGCGCCTGTTAATTCTTCACGGTTTACATGTTGCGGCAAAATGGCGTATTTAAGCGGGCTAAAACAGGCCGACTGAATACCGGTGGCAAAGATTACCGCTAACAACATGGCCAAGCTGCCGCGAATAATCGCTACCGCGGCACAGACCATAACCGCGAGCTCCACCAACTTGATCACCCGGGTTACCCGCGCTTTATCGAGCCGGTCGGCGTACTGACCGGCACTCGGGGCAAACAAAAAAAACGGGATAATCAACGCGGCTGCAACCAGGTTGTTGAGCATATCGATACTCAACCCCCAACGCTCTACTCCGCCGTAAGTAAAAAGCATCATTAACGCGCTTTTATAAAAGTTGTCGTTAAAGGCACCGCCAAACTGCGTCCAAAACAACGGGTAAAAACGCCGCTCGCGCAACAGCTGAAATTGGCTATGGGTGGCCGGCTGGGCGAGGTTTGCCGAGCCAGCTGTAGGCTTCTGCATATGAAAGACCCTATATGCGCACGTAACGCTGAAAAATAGTGGTGATATTGTCGAGCACAGCGGATTGTAACGCTATGTCAGTAACGGCGAGCTGCCGCGCCAAAACGTCAGGGGTAAGACAATCGCTAAAGGTCTCGGCCAGCGGGGCGTAGCTCAAGTGCCAGGGCTCGGGGGCTACCCCGCCTGTGTCGCGGGCATAGGGGCGATAAAAGTCGCAGGTGGGCAAGTAGTCGTCAAGCCACTGATGCAGCTCGGCGAATACACCACCCTGACAACACTCTGAGGGGGTCAACTGTAGGCTATAGCCTTCGGGCAGCGCCGAGCCATCGTAAACATCCATATCGCTGCCCCAGTGATGGCGCGACGCACCCGGCAGCGCCGAATAACGTAAAATTGCCCACAATTTGTCGGTATCACTCAGGCTTGTCATATCAACCGGCTCGCCACAATCATCCAATACCGGGCGCTGACCACTGGCCTTGGCATTAAAAATAGCCAGCTGACGCTCAAAGCTGCGATAGCCACTGGCAACCTGTAGTGAAAAGCCCTCGCGCTGAGCCGCGTCCGCCAGCATTTGGTAGGGGGCGATCACATCCTGGTGAAGGTAAACGTTACCGCTCAATGGCCGCAACGCAGACTCCTCCAACCCCAACGCGGCTCGCGCTTTTATATCTTTTGTGTCCATAGAGTAAATTAACCCGTAAAACGCGGTGGCGGTAAACCTCTGGGTGCCGCGCCGCGTATAAGTCATGTGCGAGCCGGGCACCGGGCAAAACGTCAGCGCAATGCCTGAAGCAAAACATTACTTGGTAACAGAACCAAGGCACACTTCCCCAAGGTACGCACCACCAAGACACGGCAACGAATATTACTAAAGGCGAGCGACTGCCGTAAAAGCGCCAAAAAACAGTGATTTATATGTCTGGCGTGGCGTAATTCGCAAGTTTACTGGCTAAAGTTTGCACTTGTTAGCCATTTATGTAATATAACCATAGGCTATAAATATACACACGGAACCAGCCACAAAATATAACGATAATGTGACAACGGAGCGAAGTAAACATGGCGACGCAGCACAGCGAGTTGCTTGAATTAAAAAATTTGGGGATGGCCTCGGTCAATATTCTGCGGGCTATTGGGGTTAATAGCTACGAAGATTTAAAACACCTGGGGGCCGTAAACGCTTATCGCCGGATTAAAGACCGGGAAATTAGCGTGTCAAAAGTCATGCTATACGCCCTGCACGGGGCTCTGCTCGATGTTCACTGGAACGATTTGTCACCCGATTTAAAAGCCAGTTTAGTGAGCGAGGCCGAAGGCGATCAGGTCGCCAGCGCCTAAGCTCAGCGCAAGCTAGGGCAAAGCGTACCGTCTCGGCTACCCCCTGAGACGAATTGACATCGCCAGCTACATCCTTTGCGCCATAGACTTAACTGAAGCTTCCATAGTATTCTCAAACCATACACTATGAGCCGGCTCCTGCCGGCTGCCAACGCTGCCGGGCCGTTAGATTTAACATGCACTTACCTACTAATCACACCGAATCACTCGCCGAGCTCAGTCAGCGTATTCGCGATATCGCCTCTGAGATATTCACCACACTCACACCAAGCGCCGACGAGATTACCTTACCCGCGAGCGATGACTTGTTTGCCGAGCAAAAAAATTCGCAGGTATTTTTACTGCGCGCCGGCCAGGTTCAGTGTCAAATGGCCGCCAAAACCATCGTCTGCTGTGAGCCCGGCGACTTGCTGGGGTTACCGCGCACATTAAGCTTACCCAGTGCGGTTTTTAGCGCCAGCGAAGCGATTACTGTACAGCCCATCGAGCGCGACGAGCTGATTAATCACATCTGCTCTGATGCCAACCGACAAAAGCTCTGGAGCTATTATTTAATTGCCCGGCTAAGTTGGTATCAACAAGCGTTAGCGCTTGAGATTCGCAAAGAGTTTCACCCCAACGCAGGCTTTTTACACTTTAAAAGCGGCGATACGATCATCCGCCAGGGCGATGAGGCGGACTTGGTTTACACCCTACTTGAAGGTCATGCCGACGCTGTGTGTGACGGCGTCACTGTCGGGAAAATTAACCGCGACGAAATTTTTGGTGCCCTGGCTGTTTTTACCGGTCAGCGACGCATGGCCGACGTAGTCGCCAGCAGCGATTGCACCGTACTGACCGTGCGCAAAGAAGAGTTTATAGAGCTGGTTGAACACCAACCCCATATTTGTATTGGCCTGATCGAAGAAATGGCCGATAAGATTAAAGGCTTAAACAGCCAGCTGCGCGACCAACACTAGCCTCACTACCGCTCACCTAGCCATAGCCAATAGCCGCTGTGGTTAGGAGCCCCCTCTTTATCTCTGCGAAAAACCAAAATCTAATGTCCGCTCCGGGCGTGTAAATTGCGCCACATCACATTTATTTCAACTCTACCGTTGACAAATGTAATGATAATTATTATCGTTACGCTTATCGGGTGGCAGCTTGCTGCTCCCGGTGATCATTCAATTCTCCTGCAAGTCAATTGTCTGATCTTCTCCTCTGGCCCTTTGGGGCCAATGGGTACTTAGGTACCCTGGCTAATCACGGTTGCTTAGGCCGCCCCTTGGGCGGCCATTTTTCTCTCTAGCCTATTGAAATTTTACCCACTAACACGCATATAGTGTCATCTGCTACGGTTTATCAGGAGAGACCACCGAGATGCGCATTGCCTTATTTTTACTCACAAACCTAGGCGTACTGGCACTTGCCAGCGTCACACTCAATTTACTGGGCGTGGGGCAAATTCTTAACGAATCTGGCACCGGCCTCGATTTAACCAACCTTCTCATTTTTTGCGCCGTCTTTGGTTTTGCCGGCTCGTTTATCTCGCTGTTTTTGTCCAAATTTATGGCCAAGCGCGGCACCGGCACGCAAATTATTACCAACCCACGTACCCCTGACGAAAAGTGGTTGGTCGAAACGGTAGCCGACTTAGCCGAGCGCGCCGGCATTGGCATGCCTGAGGTGGGTATTTTTCCGGCCAACCAAGCCAACGCCTTTGCCACCGGCTGGAACCGCAATAAATCGCTGGTAGCAGTCAGTGCCGGGTTACTGCAACGTTTTGACCGTGAAGAAGCTCGCGCCGTATTGGCCCACGAGATCGGCCACGTCGCCAATGGCGATATGGTCACCCTAACGCTGATTCAGGGGGTGGTGAACACCTTTGTGATGTTTTTTGCTCGCATTATTGGCTATACCGTAGACAAAGTGGTGTTTAAAACCGAGCGCGGCGTAGGTATCGGCTATTACATCGTCACCTTTATTGCCGAAATCCTGCTGGCGTTTATTGCCTCGATGATTGTGATGGCTTTTTCTCGCCACCGCGAATATCGCGCCGACCACGCAGGCGCGACACTGGCCAGCCGTGAAGGAATGATTCGAGCACTGGAGCGTCTAAAAGCCGAAACCCAGGCAGGCGCCCCAACGCCTATGCCCAAAAGCATGCAAGCCTTTGGTATCTCAGAGGGCTGGCACAAAACCGCCGGCAAACTGTTTGCCAGTCACCCACCGTTAGATGAGCGTATTGCTGCCCTAAGAAACCATGCCTAAAACGCTAGTACAACTGACCGCTTTACTATTTAGTTTTATCGGCGCTGCCTCCTGCAGCGCCGAACCAGCCCCAGAGGCCCTCGAGCCCTCGCGTGAGACGCCGGCGTTTGCCACCGACGACGAACGCAACACCATCGAGGTGTTCGAGTTTGCCAGCCCCAGCGTGGTTTACGTCAACCGCTACCAAGTCGTGCGCGATCGCCGCTCGCTCGATCTGCTGTCGATTCCGCAAGGCGCCGGCACCGGTTTTGTCTGGAGCGAAGCGGGCTATATCGTTACCAATTACCATGTGGTAGAAGGGGCGCAGCAACTGTCCATCACCCTGCCCGATCAAACTCGCTGGCCCGCCACGGTGGCGGGGCTGGCCCCCGATAAAGACCTGGCGGTACTTAAAGTCGAAGCCCCCAAAGACAAACTTCATGCGCTGCCCATGGGCGACTCGTCCGACTTATCGGTAGGACGTAAAGTGCTGGCGATTGGCAACCCGTTTGGCCTGGACGCCACCCTAACCAGCGGTGTGGTAAGCGCCCTGGGGCGCGAGATTCAGGCCCCCAATCAACGCAAAATCCACAACGTCATTCAAACCGATGCGGCGATTAACCCCGGTAACTCGGGCGGCCCACTGCTTAACTCGGCCGGTGAGCTGATTGGCGTGAACACCATGATTTTTAGCCCCAGTGGTGCCAGCGCAGGTATTGGCTTTGCCATTCCGGTCAATATCGTCAAACAAATCGTGCCGCAGCTGATTGAATACGGCCGTTTAGTGCGGCCTCAGTTTGGTATCGAGTTTGCCCCCGACCGCTGGGCGCGCCGTGCCGGTGTTGAAGGGGTAGCGATTTTACACGCTGCCCCCGGCAAACCCGCCGCTAAGGCCGGGCTGCAGGGCGCTAAACGCGGCGCCTGGGGCACTATTGAGTTGGGGGACATTATTATTGCACTGGACGACACTCCCACGCGTAACTACGATGAGTTTCTCGCGTTACTGGAAACCCGCAAACCAGGTGATACGCTCGACGTACACTTTGTACGCGACGGCGAATTACACCAAACCCGCGTTACTCTTAGCCAACCGGAGCTATAAATACTGTGGCCGAACATTATCTGTGCCCGCTCAATGAGCTGGCCGACAACGGTAGCCGCGGCTTTGATCTGCCAGAGGCAGGTATGAGTGTGTTTAGCGTGCGCCGGGGAGAGCAGGTTTACCTCTACCGCAACCTGTGCCCCCATATACACATTCCGCTGGAGTGGGTTGAGCACGAGTTTTTAACCGCCGACAGCTGCTTGATTCAGTGCGCCAATCACGGCGCGCTGTTTACCATTGAGTCAGGCCAGTGTATTGCCGGGCCCTGCAACGGCCAATCGCTGCTGGCTATCGAGCCGGTTATTCGCGATGGCGCGCTCTACGCGGTGATTAACGCTTAAGCTGCACGTCAATGCGCCGGGTGAGGGTAATGTCGCTGTGCTCGGGCTGTATCTCGGCGCGATAGGCCAGTACCTCAACGCCACGTGCCACCGCATCGTAAAACGCTTGACTGTAGGCCGGGTCGATATGCTCCGCGGCCGCAACGCGCTCGATGCCAGTGTGTTGCACACAAAACAACAGTACCGCCCGTGCGCCCGACTCGGCCATTACCGCCAGCTCGCGCAAATGTTTACTACCGCGAGTGCTGACCGCGTCGGGGAAGTACCCCTGCCCTTCGGCGCCCTCTTTAAGGGTGACGTTTTTTACTTCGACGTAGCAGTCGGGCCCGCCACCGGTTAACAAAAAATCAATACGGGATTTTTCGTCGCCGTACTTCACCTCGGCTTTGCACGACTCGTACCCGGTAAGCTCCGCAATGGTACCCGCGGCAATGGCCTCGGCCACCAGCGTATTGGCCCGGTTGGTATTAATACCGGCCAAATCCCCCGCCGGGGTAGTAGCGACCTCCCAGGTATTGGGGTACTTGCGGGTTTTGCTGTCGGAGTGAGAAAACCAGCAATACTCTCCGGGCGCCAGACATTCGCGCATCGAGCCAGTATTGGGGCAGTGGATGGTTAATTCGCGGCCATCACTAAGCTCAACATCGGCCAGAAAGCGTTTGTAGCGACGAAGCAAACGCCCACGTTGCCAACTTTTAGCATCCCTCATAACTACCTCATAATGCGAAAAGGCGACATTATAGGTGACCATCGCAATAAGTTGCGCCCATCCGGTTAATATATAACCAAATTCGCAAAAAAAACTGGCACAGCTTTTTGTAATCTGGTAGCTTCGCTTTCCTTCCGCCATAGTGGGTCAAATAGCCACTGGGCGAGAAGCGCAGATCCGCGGAGTCGGTAACCCGACCCCCGTAACCTAGACACTGACCCGAAGCCACTAAAGCGACGGAGTTAGCCCCAGGAGATACAGAGGCGTTGCACTATGCCCAATGATTCAGCCAAAGCAGAAAGCTATACGCTGCGCACATTTTCGCCCTACAAAGAAAAGAAAGGCGAAGAGTACATGAACCCCGCGCAGCTGGAGCATTTTCAGAACTTGCTACTGTCGTGGCGCCGGGAACTTATGGAAGAAGTTGACCGCACCATGAGCCACATGAAAGATGAGGCCGCCAACTTCCCCGACCCCGCCGACCGTGCCAGTCAGGAAGAAGAGTTCAGCCTAGAGCTGCGCACTCGTGATCGCGAGCGCAAACTCATCAAAAAAATTGACAGCACGCTCGAGCTGATCGAAAACGAAGACTATGGTTTTTGCGATGCTTGCGGTGTCGAGATTGGCATTCGCCGCCTGGAGGCTCGCCCTACCGCGACTCTGTGCGTCGACTGCAAAACCCTCGACGAGATCAAAGAAAAGCAAATCGGCGGCTAATCTCGCCTGAGCGGGCGCCACCAGCGTGGCGCCCGTTTGCTACACCCGATTAAAGCCACCACTAGCCGGCACACTGCCACCTCATGCCTTATATCGGCCGTTTCGCCCCATCGCCCTCCGGGCCTCTTCATTTCGGTTCGCTGGTGAGCGCACTGGCCAGCTACCTCGACGCACGTCACCATCAAGGCCAATGGCTGATGCGAATGGACGACATTGACCCACCCCGGGAAATGCCCGGTGCCGCCGACGACATTCTGCGCACACTGGAGCAACACGGCCTTGAGTGGGACGGCGAGGTATTATGGCAAAGCTCGCGCTCAGAGGCTTATCGCCAGGCGCTCGCTACACTGCAACAAGCTGACCTTGTTTACCCGTGTAACTGCACCCGGCGTAACATCAACGCCAGTGGCGGTATTTACAATGGCCATTGCCGCCATCACCCACCGGTAGGCTCTGGCGAGCAAGCCCTTAGGCTCAAACTTTACCAACTGCCGCCGCCGTTTAGCCAACTGGCCGATACGGTGGAATTTACCGACCTGCTGCAAGGGCCACAGAGACAAGATTTAGCCCGCGATGTGGGAGACGCCGTCGTGCTGCGCAAAGACGGGTTGTTTGCCTATCAGCTGGCGGTGGTAATTGACGACATTGCCCAGGGCGTTACCCATGTGATTCGCGGCGCCGACTTACTGCCCGTTACCGCCCGCCAAATACGCTTTTTCGAGTTGCGCAGCGCTCCACCACCACACTACGGTCACGTGCCGGTGGCTACCGGCGAAAAAGGCCTAAAGCTCAGCAAGCAAAACCACGCACCGGCATTGAATAAAGCGCAAATTGGTGAAAACCTCTGGCAGGCACTGGTCTTTCTGAGGCAAAATCCACCCAAGGCACTCGGCCGCGAATCCCCTGCAACGATACTTGCCTGGGCTACCCAGCACTGGCAAATCTCAGCACTGACCGGTATCGCCGCCCAGCCAACGCCCTGAATAATGGATACTCTATGAATAACCAGCGCCTGGTGATTTTGCTACTGCTGATTGCCTATATATTTTCGCCCACCTTATTCACCTGGATTGTGAACCCGGAAGGCGCCTGGTATCGCCCTTATATCATGTGGATTTTGGTTATCGCCATCGCTTACGTTATACAGGCTCGCAAGAAACCCTCATGACTTTTGAACTCGTACACGTTGCGCTTATTGGGCTCGGCTACCTGTTGCTGATTTTTGGTATTGCCACCATTACCGAGCGCGGCTGGCTGCCCCGCGCCATCACCGAACACCCCGTGACCTACATTTTGTCTCTGGGGATTTTTGCCAGCGCCTGGGCCTTTTACGGCGTTATTGATCTGGCGTTTCAGTTTGGCTATGGTGCGCTGGCGTATTACCTGGGCACAGGCGCCCTGTTTTTGTTTGCCCCGGTGGCGCTCGAGCCAATCACCGAGCTGGCCCGCCGGCACCAGGTACACTCACTGGCCGATCTACTGGTGTTTCGCTACCACAGCCACGGGATCGGCGCGCTTACCACCTTGTGCATGTTACTGGGCATTTTACCGCTCATGGCCCTGCAGATTCAGGCCATTGCCGACACCATGCACATCCTGACGGTTAGCCGCGACCCGGCACTGCCCATTGTCGGTACCGGGTTAACCTTTAAAGATCTGATGGCACTCGCCTACTGCGGCATGCTGGCATTATTTACGATTTTGTTTGGCTCCAACCGCGAGCGTCACCGCGGCCTGATAACCGCCATGGCGTTTGAATCGCTGCTTAAAGTGTTTGCACTGTGCGCCATCGGTTTACTCGCCGTGTACGGCGTGTTCGATGGTTTTAGCGGCCTGGATGAATGGCTTGAGCGCAACCCCGAGAACCTGGCCCTACTGCACTCGCCCATTCGCGACGGCGCCGCCCACACCCTGTTACTGGTGTTTGTGGCCACAGCGGTAACCATGCCGCACATCTTTCACATGGGCGTGGCCGAAAACCCCATTCTGCGTAACACCCGCACCGTCACGTGGGCGTTCCCGCTGTTTTTACTGTTTTTGGCGCTGCCGATCTTTCCCATCTTATGGGCGGGGTTCGAGTTATCTGTGCCTCTGCCGGCGCAGTACTTTACTCTGGGCGTACCCATTTTGGCTGGCTCCCACTCACTAACGGTACTGGCCTTTGTTGGAGGCCTGTCGGCCTCTACCGGCGCTATGGTGGTGATTACTCTGGCGCTATCAACCATGGTCATGAACCACTGGATTCTGCCGTTTTTGCGTCTGCGCCGCCGGCAGGATATTTACAGCCAGCTGGTCTGGCTGCGCCGCGTTGTGGTTGCCGCCCTGTTTTTGGGCGCCTACTTGTTTTACTGGATGCTGGACAACCGACAAAGCCTGTTTCATCTGGCGCTGGCGGCTTTTATCGAAACCCTGCAATTTTTACCCGGTATATTTGCCATCGTATTTTGGACCCGGGGCAACCGCCGCGGCCTGATTGTCGGCTTAACGGCCGGCACTCTCGTGTGGGGGGTGGGCTTACTCATGCCGCTGATTACCGGCATCGACACCATCAATGTACCCTTTGGCGATGGCACGCTTGGCGTGGGCATGGAGCACTGGAGCGAAATTACCCTCTACTCTCTGGGGCTCAACACGCTGCTGTTTGTAGGTGTGTCACTACTGACGCGACAAACCGAAGAGGAATCCTACAGCGCCGAACTGTGTGCCGCCGATGAGCTGTCCCACCCGGTGCGCCAGGCGCTGGATGTGCACTCGGCCGACGAATTTAAAACCCGGCTGGCCAAACCACTGGGTAAAGTAACCGCCAGCCGAGAGGTGGATATCGCCCTAAAGCAACTCGGGCTTAATGTTGCCGAGCGACGTCCATACGCCCTGCGCCGCCTGCGCGATCAGCTGGAGGCCAACCTGTCGGGCCTGATGGGGATTCACGTGGCCGGCGAGATTATGGACAACCACCTCCCCTACAAGCTGGCCGAGGCCCGCGATACCGTCGACATCAACCTGATCGAAAACCGCCTGTCACAGTACCGCAGCCACTTAACGGGGATGGCCGCCGAGCTCAACAACCTGCGCCTGTACCACCGTAAAACTCTGCAAGAGCTGCCCATGGCCGTGTGCTCACTGGGGCGCGATAAAGAAGTACTGATGTGGAACCGGGCCATGGCGAGCCTGACCCATATTCCCTCCGAGGTCGTGATCGGCTCACACCTTGACGACCTGGCCCAGCCCTGGTGTGAGCTGCTGCTGAACTTCAGCGAGGGCGAAGACGCCCACCTGTACCGCCACGAGATCAGCCTGGAGGGCCGGCCACACTGGATCAGCTTACACAAAGCCGCCATTGAAGGGCCAGCTACCGGTCGCCGCGTGCAGCCAGCCGCGTTCCGCAAAGGCGAGTACGATCAGGTAATTCTGCTTGAAGACGTCACCGAGACTCAGCTATTGGAGCAGGAGCTCATCCACTCTGAGCGACTCGCCTCGGTAGGCCGGCTGGCGGCTGGGGKGGCGCACGAGATCGGCAACCCCATTACCGGCATCGCCTGCCTTAGCCAAAATTTACGTTACGAGTCGGACAACCCCGAGATTCTCGAAACCGCCGACCAAATCCTGAGTCAGACCGACCGCGTGAGCAAAATTGTGCAATCGCTGGTAAGTTACTCCCACAGCGGGCAAAACAAAAAAAGCGCGTTCGAGGCCGTGGTACTACGCGAGTGCGCCAACGAGGCTATCGGGCTGTTATCGTTGCAAAAAGAGAAAACTCAGGTGTACTTTGACAACCTGATTGCCGCCAACGCTATCATCGCCGGCGACACCCAGCAGATGATTCAGGTCTTTATCAACCTGTTGTCTAACGCCCGGGATGCCAGCGAGCCGGAAGGACGTGTTATCCTAGACAGCGACGAAGATGACGACAACATCACAATTACCGTGACGGACCAAGGCGAGGGCATTTCTCCCGAGCACATCGATCAGATTCTGGAACCGTTCTTTACCACCAAAGATCCGGGCGAAGGCACCGGGCTTGGGCTGGCAATGGTTTACAGCATTATCGATGACCACGGCGGTACTTTGGACGTGATCAGCCCGGTCGATACCGCGACCAATCGCGGAGCTCAACTGGTTATTAAATTGCCGCGCCACCTGGAATCCATGCTGCCTATCGACGACATGATTCGCGGTGACGCGACCGACAAGGCCGATTGAAGTAATTATGACTAAGATTCTGGTTGTTGAAGACGAAGCAATTATCCGCACAGCGCTGCGCAAGCTACTCGAGCGCAACAAGTACGAGGTGAGCGAGGCCCCGTCAGTACGCGAGGCCACCAGTAAATTTCAGCTCACCGACTTTGAGCTGATCATCTCGGACTTGCGCCTGCCCGGCGCCCCCGGGACCGATCTCATCAAGCTCGCCGGGGACATCCCGGTCCTTATCATGACCAGCTACGCCAGCCTGCGCTCGGCGGTAGACTCTATGCGCATGGGCGCGGTGGACTACATCGCCAAACCCTTTGATCACGATGAGATGGTCACCGCGGTAAAACGCGTCATTGGCAAATCCAGCGCCGCCAAACGAGACCTGGTGCCGAACAACGACAGCAGTAAAGTTACCGGCATGATTGGCTCCAGCGACGTCATGAAGAAGCTCTACAGCCGTATCGCCAAAGTCGCCCCCACCGATGCCACGGTGCTCATTCACGGCGAAACCGGCACTGGTAAAGAGCTGGTAGCCCGCTCCCTGCACGAGCAGAGCCGGCGCCACAAAGAACTTATGATTTCGGTTAACTGTGCCGCCATCCCCGAGACTCTGATCGAGTCGGAGCTGTTCGGTCACGAGAAAGGCGCCTTTACTGGCGCCGCCAGTACTCGCGAGGGGTTGGTAGCGGCCGCCGATGGCGGCACCCTGTTTCTGGACGAGATCGGCGAGCTGCCACTGGAAGCACAGGCGCGCCTGCTACGCGTACTGCAAGAGGGCGAAGTGCGCCCACTGGGCTCAGTGGAATCACGTAAGGTTGATGTGCGTCTGGTAGCCGCCACCCACCGGGACTTGCGGACTTTAGCTCAAGAGGGCAAGTTTCGGGAAGATTTGTACTTTCGCATCCACGTCATCCAGCTTGAGCTACCACCCCTACGCGAGCGTGGCCGCGACATACTGCAGCTCGCCGAGGCGCTACTCACCCGTTACTGCCACCAGTTTAACAAGCCAACACTGAAGCTTTCGCCCGAGGCCATTCAGGCCATCACCACCTACACCTGGCCCGGTAACGTGCGCGAGCTGGAAAACGCCATGCAGCGGGCGGTCATTTTGTGTGAGGATGAGCGCGAGATCAGCCACGACCTACTGGCCATTGATCTGGACCTGGTGCGTCTGGACGAGGAAGACGACAACCCCTACATGCAGGTAGGTAATAGCCTGTCTCGCAGCCGCCCGACCCACCAGGACCCGCCCGAAGATTTATCTCTGGAAGATTACTTTCAGCGCTTTGTACTGGAGCACCAGGACACCATGAGCGAGACCGAGCTGGCGAAAAAGCTTGGGGTAAGTCGTAAATGTCTGTGGGAGCGTCGTCAGCGGTTTGGTATACCCAGACGAAAATCCGGCACCACAGCCGCCAAGTAACTGCAAAAGATAACCCAACACACTACCTTGACCACACGCCGCTTCTGCGGCGTGTTTCGTTTTTGCCTCACAGATTGCTCCGCCCCCCCCGCAAATAACGACTTTTACGTCACCATAGAGTTTTAGGCGCCAACTTGTTACCAGTAACCTCAGGTCTGTTACCTGTTTTAACTGTTACCCCGACCCCACGGCCGTAACAATACCCGTGCAAAGCTGTAACCGTTGGAAATAACAAAAAAGAATATACCGTGGTGCCAAAATATTAAGCCTTTGTTTTTATTGTAATTTTTACAACTGGCACAGCAAGTGCTTTATACCGCGTACATAACAACAAGAAACAATAAAAAAGCGACACACACTAATAACAACAACAAACAATAAGAAACGTAGAACCGCTTATAAAAACAATAAACAATTACAAAATGAATAAGTTCAATAATAACAACAAGAAATAATAAGAAAGGGTAACAACATAATAAGAACAATAGACAATAAGAAAAGAAACAAGCTTAAAAATAACAACAAACAATAATGATAAGTAAGTAAGAATAAAAAAATAACGATAATAAAATATAAAGCGGAACGACTGACTAGGCACCAATGGATAGCAACTGATTTGGAATGGGTAGGGATGCAGATTAAACTACTTGTGCCGCCCATCCCACGGGAAAGCTTATGCTTTCCCGTTTTGCTTTCTGGCCTACCCTGCAGGCCCGTGATAGACTTGGGCTATATTAAATTTTAGCCGCCTGCCGGCTCAAACTCCAAAGTGCAGATTACTCCATGCTGAAAAGGCTGTTTAAACTTATTACCCCCCGCTCCAACGCCAACACCCCCAAGCAGCCAATTGTCATCCCCCGGGATCAACACAACGTCTCGCGCAAGCTGGTCAGCCACGCCGCCATTAAAGTGATGAAGCAGTTAGGCGATCACGGCTACGAGGCCTATTTAGTCGGCGGTGGCGTGCGGGATTTGCTGTTAGGACAACAGCCAAAAGACTTTGACGTAGCCACCAACGCCAAGCCCGAGCAAATAAAAGGGCTGTTTCGCAGTGCCCGTATTATTGGCCGCCGCTTTAAAATCGTCCATGTGCGTTTCGGCCGTGAGATCATCGAGGTAACCACCTTTCGCGGCCACCACGAGGCCGCCCGCAATGAGCACGGCATGGTGCTGCGCGACAATGTATACGGCTCAGTACAATCCGACGCCGTACGCCGCGACTTTACGGTCAACGCTCTCTATTACTCTCTCGATGGGTTTGCGGTACACGACTTTACCGGCGGCATCCACGATTTAGAAAAACGCACTCTGCGCATGATCGGCGACCCCACCACCCGCTACCAGGAGGATCCGGTACGGATGCTGCGGGCGATCCGCTTTGCCGCCAAGCTGGGCTTTACACTGGCGCCCGAAACCGCCGCCCCGATCCCCAAATTGGCCAACTTGCTCAGCAACATTCCACCGGCGCGCTTGTTTGAAGAGGTGCTAAAGCTGTTTCTGGCCGGTTCCGCCACCGCCACCTTCCACTTGCTGCGCGAATACAAGCTGTTTGGGCAACTGTTTCCCATGGTTGAGGCACACCTGCAAACCGGCGACCCGATCGCACTGGCGATGGTCGAGCAGTGCATGGCCAATACAGACAAGCGAATTCGCGCCGGTAAATCCATTACTCCTGCGTTTATCTTTGCTGCGCTCCTGTGGCCGCCTCAGCAGGCGCTACTGGGACAACTCATGGGCACCATGCCCAAAGGTCAGGCCTTTAACGATGCTTGCCAGCAGGTTATTAGTGCGCAACTGGCGCGCATTGCCATTCCCAAGCGCTTCTTAATTCCCATGCGAGAAATCTGGGATTTACAACATCGGCTCACGTTGCGCGGCGGGCAACGGGCCTACAGCATGCTAGAGCACCCGCGCTTTCGCGCCGCCTATGACTTTGTGCTTCTGCGTGAAGAGGCGGGTGAGAAACTCGACGGCCTGGGCAACTGGTGGACACAATTTCAAACTGCTGATGACGATCTGCGCGCCAAACTGATTAGCAACGTCAAACCCAGCGGCCCAAGAAAGCCGCGCCGGCGTCGCAATAACCGTAAAAGTCCGGCCCCTAAACCGGAATAACACGGTGAGCGATGCCCTTAGCCACTGCTGTTATATTGGCCTCGGCAGCAACCTTGACGAGCCTCTGGAGCAGGTAACCCAGGCACTACAAGAGCTTGCCGCGCTCGAGCATACGACACTGCTCAGCGCGTCATCGCTGTATCGCTCGCGCCCGGTGGGACCAGGCGAGCAACCCGACTACATCAATGCTGTCGCCCAGCTCAGTACCGAACTCGCCCCCGAGCCACTGCTGAACGCCCTGCAGGCACTGGAGCAAGCGCACCAACGCAAACGCCTGGTACGCTGGGGCCCACGCACTCTGGATCTGGATATTCTGCTGTACGACAACCTCCAGTTAAACAGCCAGCGCTTAAGCGTACCCCACCCTTTCTTGGCCGAACGCAATTTTGTCTTGCTACCGCTAATGGAAATTGCCCCCGACTTAGCTCTGCCCGATGGCACCCGTATTGCCACATTGGCACAGCGTTGTGGCAACGAAGGTTTGATAAAGCTCCCGCCCCAGCGCTAAACTGCGCGGAGCATTCACTGAGGATCCTAATGTGGTAGACGCCGTGTTCGAAAAGCTGGCACTGGACTTAACCTCTGTCGAGCTACCCAACTACATTGCCATCGAAGGCCCCATCGGAGTAGGTAAAACAACCTTAGCGCGCAACTTGGCGCAGCTGTTTAATTACGACCTACTGCTAGAACAACCCGAAGAAAACCCATTTTTAGCGCGGTTTTATCAAGAGCCCAAATCGGTTGCACTGCAAACCCAACTGTTTTTTCTGTTTCAGCGCGCTGGGCAAATTCAGCAGCTGCGGCAGGATGATATGTTCAGCTCCCACCGCATTGCCGATTTTATGCTCGAAAAAGACCAGCTGTTTGCTCAGGTCACCCTAGACGACGACGAGCTGGCGATTTATCAGCAAGTGTACGAAAAGCTCACCCTGGATGCCCCTCGCCCCGACCTGGTGATCTACCTCCAGGCACCTTTAGACGTGCTTCAGGCGCGCGTAAAACAGCGCGGCGTTGAGTTTGAGCAGCACATCAGTGACGAATATTTAAAAGTATTAAACGAAGCTTACACCAGCTTTTTTCACTACTACGACAGCGCTCCACTGCTTATTGTGAATGCGCAGGATTTAAACCTCGCGCACAATCGCGACCACTTCCAGCATCTGGTTGAATACATCACCACCATTAAAAGTGGTCGTCACTACTACAACCCCACGCCCGTTTTATAGAGTCGATACCATGCCCTACTCACAAGCAAACGATTCCGCTCTGGAAAAAAAGGTCACCATCAATACCTTGCACGCTTTGCGCGGCCAGGAAAAATTCGTCATGGTCTCGCTGTACGATGCACCCATGGCCGCCATGGCTCAACAATGCGGCATCGAGGCGGTGCTAATCGGCGACTCACTGGGCATGACGGTACTAGGCTACGACAGTGTCATTCCGGTGACCATGGAGCAGATGATTTACCACATCGAGGCGGTCGCACGCGGCAACCAAAAGTCCCTGATTATTGGCGACCTACCCTTTATGACCTACGCCAGCCCCGAGCAAGCACTGGTCAATGCCACGCGGGTTATGCAGGCCGGCGCCCATATGGTTAAAATCGAGGGCGGCCAGTGGCTAGTAGACACGGTAAAAATGCTGACTGATCGAGGTATCCCGGTGTGCGCGCACTTGGGCTTAACGCCACAGTCAGTGCATAAGTTTGGCGGGTTTCGAGTGCAGGGGCGCGACGCCGATAAGGCCGAGCAAATGATCGCCGATGCCCAAGCGCTGGCCGACGCGGGCGCTGCATTATTGGTGCTAGAATGCGTACCGGCAGCGCTGGGCAAAGCCATTACCGAGGCCGTCACCATCCCCACGGTAGGAATTGGCGCCGGCGCGGATACCGATGCTCAAGTGCTGGTCATTAACGACATACTCGGCTTAACGCCGCAGCCACCTAAGTTCTCCAAAAACTTTTTACTTGAAACTGGCGAGATTGCCGGCGCGCTAAAAAAGTACCGCGACGACGTAAAGAACGGCGCCTTCCCAGAGCCCACTCACAGCTTTAATTAAGCCCTCTGATACTCGCGCTGGATAAACGCCCGTAACTGACGGGCTTTATCCGGCTGTGCCAAAGGCCCCTCGAACAGCTCGGCCAAATAGCGATACGCCACCGCTATACCGGCATCGTCGCGATAGTGCTTGTGCGCATTTAGCAGCAATGCCGCACGCTGCCTGGGTGTTAAATGCTTGTTCAATTGCGGCCACAGCGTTAGCGTGGTGCCAAGCTTGGATGGGCGGAATGTCGGTACTTTATCCAGCGTGGCCAGCAGTACCTGGGCCGCCTCCTGTTTATTGTTTTTAGCCAACAAAAACTCTATAAAGAAATCCGAGTGGGCGCTCAGTGCGCGACGGGCATCGGGCGAACCAAGCTGCAGTAACAACTGATGGTACTGACGCTGCACCGCCGGCTCATCTCGATACTTATTCGCCAGTTCGCGCATTTGCTCGCACGCTCGCTCCAGCTCACCGTGCTGCTGCAGCACAAACACAGCGCCCAACCCTTGGGCGCGGACAAATTCGGTCTCTGATAGCACCGGCCGCTCGTCGGGCTCAAGCCCTATCTCGGCGCGAAACTGAAACAACGCATACCCCAACAAGCCATAGCTAAGCAGTGAGCTATAAGTGGTGATACCTAAAGTCGCCGTCAGTTGCCACGGCTCGTCTAATAGCGGCACAGCAAACTGTAACGCCGTGTCTATCGCTAGCCCAAGCATGATTAACAGCACCCACAACAGCAGGTAGTAAACCCCCATACCGGCAATAACCGCACCAATCGCAAAGGGGCTAATGGCCCGCAACAGAGACTTCTCGCGCGCTAAAATCATGGTAATCGCGGGAAACGCAAACAACATCAGCGCCAATAAGCCGTACAGAATAAACGGTTGGTAACGCAGCGGGAGGTAATTGTCGGGATAATAAAAAAGCAGCCCCAGCAATAATGCGGCCTGCACTACATACACCAGCACCGCCTTTAACAACAGCTGATCGCGATCGCTTTTAATAAGGCTTAACAGACTGGGTGGCCAGCGCTTACCCTCGGCCCTTGCGGCCAGCACGGCAAAATAGTATTTAACACACACCACCTGAAACATGACGGCAAAAATTACCGCCGGCGTACCACCGCCAAGCATCAGCACTCCACACACGGCAGTGAGTATTAATAACAAGCCATTAGGGTGGAATGGATACAACAACAGGTACGGCAGAACATGCCAAAAGGGCTTCGCGAGCGCCGGATCATCAGTGGCCGTTAACTCGCTAAAGCACAGCAAACAAACCGGGCCACGGCGTCCCCACAGCGGGTTGTGGCCATCGGGGATACAGCGTTCACTGTAATGGGCGTTGCAGTGCGAGCAAAACCACGCGGCGCGTTTTGATTTATCAAAGTCACATCGCGCTCTAATGTCCATTATCGTATTCATCCACTGAAATTGGGCTGAAAAGCCTTAAAGAATGATCGGAGCGAGAGGATTCGAACCTCCGACCCCCTCGTCCCGAACGAGGTGCGCTACCAGACTGCGCTACGCTCCGAGCTGCTGTGGCCAACTGCCGAGCCGGCAAATTATAGCGCAACAAAAAAATCAATGTAAATCCGCCAAACACAGGCACAAAAAAACCGACGCCTTGGGGGAAGCGTCGGTAAAGAAGACCATTCTAGGAGTAACATGAAGGAAAGATCCTGCCGGCAAAAGCCGAGCCGCTGGTTGAATGCGGGTTAGACTCAACCGTTGGTAACTTAAGTATTGCCCAGTCCCCGAAAAATGCCAGTATCCACGTCCCCCGCCTTAAACCAATTGGAGATAGAGAGCGCTCGTTGCAGATGATCTGGCTATATTCACCGATGCCCCCTGACCGTCACTGCGCTGACCAACGCAAGCAAAAGAGTAGACTGTGCGGCATTGAGACGCCGGCCATCGCCCATGAAACCCTGTCGAACTACCAACCTTATTAGCCTCTTGGTACTTGCGTGTATCGCAAAGCGCTTAGCCATAAAAGCGGACCTATAACAGCCCTCAATTGTCAGGCCAACTATGATCTCGTTACCTTTTGGCCTCACGACCCTCCGCCCCCCGCTAACAGATAAAAGCATCTGTATTCATGGCCCATGCTTAACACCCCTTCCTGATACTCGCCTCCCGGCAATGTAAGAAAATCCGCCAAAAATGCATACATTACTTTTTTGTGACGACATTGGCTTTACAAAAAATAATACCAGGACTATATTGCCTTACCAATTGGGCCTTACCAAAAACCCAATTATATGTCTGACCACTAATGGAATTAGGAACTCAGACAGGTAACTTATCTCACAACAGGCAACACCAGCAGTACCAAAAGCATCCGAAGTCAGTCGAGTCGTAACACAGCGGACTGTTGTAAAACAGAGGAAGTGACGACCCGGTCGAGAGTGCTTTTACCAGTCCGCCAACAACAAAGGTAATGTAGCGGTTGGTCGGTAGAGGTAATACCAGTTCCAGGTTTCCAGCTGCGACATATCCATAAAATTTAATAACAGGATTGTCCAATGACTAACATATTTCACAAAACAATTGCCCCCTGCACGCTGGCGCTTGCCGTTGCCGGCGCGTCAGGCACAACTTTAGCGGCCCCTAGCGGGTATGCAACACTCAATGGCGGCACCACCGGCGGCGCCGGCGGCGATGTGGTTTACGCCACCAGCGGTACCGACATTCACGCGGCTCTGTGTAACCGTCCCTCTAGTGATACCCCCGTCATTATTCACGTAGAAGGCACCATCAATCACGGCAACACCAGCAAAGTCTCCGGTGATAGCTGTAACACCGCCGACGACAAAATCGAAATTAAAGATGTCAGCAACATCTCCATCATCGGTGTCGGTAGCGGTGCGCTGTTTGATGAGCTGGGTATTCACCTGCGCGGGGCCGAAAATATCATTCTGCAAAATCTTCACGTTCGCAATGTTAAAAAATCCGGCTCTCCCACCTCTAACGGCGGCGACGCTATTGGCATGGAGAGCGACGTGTATAACGTATGGGCCGACCACTTGACGCTGGAAGCCCAAGGCGGTGAAAGCGCCGGTTACGATGCCTTGTTTGATATGAAGGCCGACACCAAGTACGTGACGCTGTCCTACAGTATTTTGCGTAACTCCGGCCGCGGCGGCCTGGTAGGTTCAAGCGATGGCGACACCAACAACGGTCCCGTCACCTTTCACCACAACCTGTACGAGAATATCGACTCACGTACCCCCTTGTTGCGCGGCGCTACCGCCCACGCTTACAACAATTACTACATTGGCCTGCAAAAGTCCGGCATGAACCCGCGCATTGGCGGGCAGATTAGAGCCGAGCACAACTACTTTCAGGACTCCAAAGACCCACTGGGCACCTTTTACACGAATGATATGGGTTACTGGGACGTCAGCGGCAACATCTGGGACAATATCACCTGGACCGCAGACGACGATGACAACCACCCGGCGGGCCCTAACCCCACCTCGACCACCAGCATTAATATTCCCTACAGCTACGCACTCGACGATGCCGACTGCGTACCACAGATTATTCAAGGTACCGCAGGCGCCCACACAAACTTAGCCACCTCCAATGGCAGCTGCGTTATCAGCAGTAGCAGTTCAAGCAGCTCGAACTCTTCTGAACAAAGCTCATCAAGCTCAAACAGCTCGACTGATCCGGTTGATCCGGGTACCAACTTGTCTATTGGCGCCGGCTCCGATGGCTCCAGTAAAGGCTCGGGTAGCTACGGCAATGTCCGCGATGGCGACACCTCCAGCTACTGGCAACCAAACGGCACCTCCAATGAGCGCATCTCCATTAAATGGGACGGCGCCACCACCTTTAATACCGTGGTCATTCGCGAGCTCAACAACGCCACCAGCAACTGGCGGCTCGTGAACGACGACACGGGTGCCCTACTCGCCTCAGGCAATGGGCTCGGCACCGAAGCGGTAATTAGCTTTGCCGATACTACGGCCACGAAAGTTAACTTACTGATCGACAGTGCCAGCAGCGCACCACAGATTGGCGAGTTCGAAGTGTACAACGGCGCGGTGAGCAGCAGCTCAAGCTCGGAGCAGTCGTCTTCGTCTAGCGCACCCGGCGAGGTGAACTTAAACGTAACCACCTCGGGCAATGCCGCTCAGTTGAACTGGAATCTGGATAATATCGATGCTCGCAATCAAGAGGTTTATCGAGATACCGATTCGGATCCTGCCGGACGCGTACGCATTGCCACTGGCGTCGCTGGTAACAACTATACCGATACCGGCCTTGCCGATGGTACGTATTACTACTGGATTAAAATCACCGATCAAAACAACACAGTCATTAACTCTAACGCCGATGACGCCACGATCAGCACGGCAACCTCTACGCTCACCATCGAAGAGTCAGCCGGCTTCTGTAATGTCGAAGGCACTATCGACAACAACCACTCGGGCTTTAGCGGCAGTGGTTTTGCCAACACCGAAAACGTCCAAGGTGCCGGCATTGACTGGTCTGTTACGGTTCCTGTAGCGGGCGCGTACGAGCTTAACTGGCACTATGCCAATGGCGGCGATAACCGTCCTGGTAATGTACTGATCAACGGCGCCAGCCAAACCAATGTTGATATGCCAGCCACCAGCGCCTGGAATGACTTTACCGGCACCGGAACCGTCTCTGTGTACCTCAACGCCGGCTATAACGACTTGCGCTTAGAAGCCACGGGAAGCTCGGGCCTTGCCAATATCGACAGCGTAAGCATTACCGGTAATGCGCCCCAGGCGGGCGATTGCGCGGGCGGTAATACGTCTAGCTCAAGCAGCGAAGCGTCTAGTTCGTCCGAGTCAAGTGCCCCCGCCGAGCCCCCAGAGCTGGGCGATAACAAGGCCTCCGGCGCCGACGGCAGCAGTAAAGGCGGCGGCAGCAGTTACGGCAATGTCGTTGACGGTGACAGTAGCTCTTACTGGCAGCCGGGCTCGTCCAGCAACGAGACCATTTCAGTAAAAGGTATAGCGGGCAGCTTTAACACGGTTATCGTGCGCGAGCTTAACAATGCCACCACCAGCTGGTCTCTGATCAACTACGACAACGGTGATGTACTGGCAACCGGCGGCAGCCTGGGTAGTGAAGCGGTTATTACTGGATTTGGCGATGTATCCACCAGTAAAGTGAGCCTCGAGATCCACTCGGCCAACGGCGCACCGCAAATCGCCGAGATTGAGGTATACAACGCTAACGGCCCCATCGAAGGTTCAAGCAGTTCATCGGACGCTAGTTCATCAAGTGAAACCAGCTCTAGCAGTTCGTCGAGCTCTTCGGTGACACCACCTCCCGAGACAGATCTGTCCGACGACTGTGTCGCCATCGCCACCGACCCGAACGTCAACTGGCGCTCAACTTCGCTGCAATCCGACCAGGAAATTGTTGAGTGTTTGTCTAACTCACTCGGTCGTGCGGTAGGTTACGGCGAGAACGCTCTGGGTGGTTTTGATCCAAACGGCAACAGCCAACTGACCATTATCACTAAAAACAGTGCAACGTCAGTCGAGCAACAGCTACTGGACGCGGTTACCGGTGATGATCACAACTGGATTGTGTTTGATAAAGTCGACTTCGCTAATGAGACTGAAATTTCCATGCACCGCAACCACTGCTCTAACCCTGATGTACTGGACGCGATTGATGGCAGCGAAGCTCAGTGTAATGACTACCATCAGTGGTGCGACGACAAAGGCATTTCCGATGCGAACTGCGCGGCCGAGTTTTACAACGACCGTTTGAACGACAATGATTTGCCGATTCGTAACACCAAGATCGGCTCACACAAAACACTCGACGGTCGCATGAGCAACGGCTACTTCCGCTTTAACGGTTTTGCAATCGGCAGCGACAGCTCCGGTCAGCCGGTACAAACGGCGGAGAGCGTGATTCTGACTCATCTGGACTTCCGCGGGGCGGGTCATACTGAAGACCACGGCCTGGACCCAGACATGATCCGCAATACCGGTGCGTCACACGACATCTGGATTCACAAAAACACCTTCGACACCACCGGTGACGCAGCGTTTGATGTGAAAGTAGGTGCCTATGACATCACCATATCGTTCAATAAACTGATCAACGTTAAGCGTGCCGCACTGCATGGCTCTAGTGATAGCCGCGAAATCAACTCGCAAATCACCACCACCATGCACCACAACGCGTTTATCACCACGGACGATCAGTACGACAACCTGGGTAACACCCTTCGCCGTATACCGCTGATTCGTCGCGGCACCTCACACATGTTTGAAAACTTCTTTATGAACTACCGCAAAGACATCTTAAGTGTGCGTGTCGGCGGCACCGTTCTGTGGGAAGATAACATGGTGCTAATGAACCGCGACTTCCAGGAAAAAGACGACGTTGTGCAGGCGCTTAATGAGCGCGGTGAAGAGCTGGCACGGGATGTAGACGGCGGTAACTTCCGCTCAGAAAACACCCGCGTATGGTTCTCGGATGCCAACTGTAATCTCGACCCATCACTGGAGTACCTGATTACCGATGCCTCTGGCAGTGTGTCTGACCTTAAACAAAACTATTCGCAAACCTCACGGGATGCCATTAGCGATAACTACTTAGGCTCCGGGCAAGAGCTGGCCGATTACGTCAGCGCTACCGCCGGTAAAAATGGCGAGGTTCCGTTTAACTCGCCGCTCGGCTACGAGCCCTGGTATGTATTAGGCTTAGGTAAGGTCGCTTGTCAGTAATGATTTCTCACTGACAGGTAACCACCTTAAACCCACCCGCCTTAGGCGGGTGGGTTTTTTATTATCGGATACTTAACAATAAGAGAAACAACTATGAATACAGTGTCGGTTATTAAGCTTTACACCGTAAACACCACCCGCTCAGAACCCGACCTACCAGCCAAGCTCCACCGCTGTGATAGCTGGATGATTTTTAGCGAATCAGGATAATAATTACCATGCAACATCCACCCACACCAGCCGATGATCGGAGCTGACCGCGCGACTCTCAACCCACGAGCGGTGCGCCTCGTTTTTCCCGGGCCAGAACACACCACTGTCCGTTACCGTCAATTCCGCCGAGGGCAATACGTAATCAGCCCGCATGCCCCAGCCTGCGGTGTGATGAGGGCTGTAACGATTATCCGGACGCGCCTCAGCCGCACCCGCGCTCACCGGGTTAGGGTCCAAAATACGAGGGTGTGTCACCAGCGCGCTAATGGCGTCTTTACGGCCATCGCCCTCCACCGCCGAGCTGTTTAAGTCACCGACAATGACAAAACTGGCTTGAGCATCCAGCCCGCCTTTGCCTCCCTGATCGTCGTACAAATAACTGGCACTGCCGCCGATGTAATCCAGCCATAGCCGCACTTCATCGTGATTGCGCTTGCCGTTGCGATCTTCCGGGCCGTCAAATACCGGCGGCGTCGGGTGACTCGCCAGCAGGTGCAAGGTCCTGCCATTTACGTTTACCGGAATGTCCCAGTGGCTTTTTGACGACAGCCGAAACTCAGCCCAGGCGCTAGCAGAGTAATAAGCCGCACCACCGGCGGTTTGCGGTATTAATGCACCGGGCATGTCCATCCATTTAAAGTGTTGAAAGCTGCGCACCGCACTTTTATCGATGGGGTAGCGGCTCAGCAGCACCATGCCATACTGCCCCGGGTAGTGGCCAAAACCATAGGTATCAGCGGGGGCCGTAACCTCCCCATCACCGTTTAAATCAAAGGGAAACAACACACCAGTATTAACAGGAGCGGTATAAAAGTACGGGTAGTGAATAGCGTCGTTATCCGCCTGCGGGCGCGCCAGATAATTCTCCTGAAACAACCCAATCGCACGCTCTGGATCAGCGGTGTAATCAAACTCGTTGAGCAACAAAATGTCTGGGCGAACCTGTTGCACAATAGCCGCTACAGTCGCGATTTGAGCATTCTCCCCCGAGGCCAACTCGCGCATCAATAGGCTCGCCGAGTCAGGTGTAGGCGAGGTCCCCCGAGGCAAATAGTTAGTCGCCTCCATACTCACGTTAAAGGTCGCGATTTTAACGGATTGGGACGCTTTGTGCTCACGCTCAGCGCAGCCGGTAATCGCCATACTCAATAACATTCCCCAAAATACTCTTACTAGCCGATGTTTTAGCACGGAGCGCCACCTTATTAATGATGCATTCGATCACAAAAAGCGTGAGCCTACCCAAACTTTGTGACCGATCCGTGACCTGTCACCCCTTTGTCTTTATTTTGTCACAGCGCGGTCACAGAAGTTTCGCATATTTTCGCTAGAGTCCTCGGGCCAATGTAAAAACAACTCTAATAATCTCCCACCGCAGGATAACAACCAACTCTCGTATGGCGCTAAATCGCCATAGCGGGCGGGAGCATGCACTCACAAAAAATGGGGCGCATGAGACGCATTGAACAATCGACCATGGAACAACCTAACGGGAATAAATGCCATGCAAAAGCAATTAACACGGAATACTTTAGTTCTTTCGATAGCGGCGGTTATGGGGACCGCGCTACCGGCCATCGCACAGGAAACCACCTCTGCGATCCAGGGACAGGTTACCAATACCAGCGGCCAGCCACTGGATGACGCCACCATTACCATTACCCATACACCCTCTAACAGCCAAAGCGACCTAACCACCACCGAGGCCGGGCGCTTTAACGCTCGCGGCCTGCGCGTGGGCGGCCCTTACACCATTACCGTGACCGCCGATGAAGGCACCAGCACGGTCGAAGATGTGTACCTGTCGTTGGGCGACTCTTATCAGCTGGAAGTGGTTGTGGGTGAAATGGCCACCGAGGAAGTCCTGGTGGTTGGTAACCTGCAGGAGCAAAACTTTGCCGCTGTCGGCCCGAACACAACTTTCAGCTTGCACGATTTAGAAACCGCACCGGCAATCAACCGCGACTTAAAAGACGTTGTGCGGCTAGATCCGCGTATCTACATCGACGAAGCCTTTAATGACTCGATTCAGTGTGCCGGCGCCAACCCACGCTTTAACAGTTTGACGGTTGACGGCGTTCGCATGAACGACAATTTCGGCTTAAACAGCAACGGCTACCCTACTGAGCGTATGCCCTTTTCGTATGATGCCATCGAGCAGGTAGCGGTAGAGCTGGCACCATTTGATGTGCAATACGGCGGTTTTAGTGCCTGTAACATCAATGCTGTCACCAAGTCCGGTGAAAACGAGTTTCACGGCTCAGTTTTTTACGACTACACCGACGACTCCATGGGCGGCGACTCACTTGAAGGCGACAGTATCGATATCGCCCCGTTTGACGAGCAGCGCTATGGCTTTAGCCTGGGCGGGCCAATCATTCAGGACAAGTTGTTCTTTTTTGCCGCCTACGAAAAACTCGAAGGCGTAGACACCTTTGATCGAGGCACCGCTGACGCCAATGTTGCCACCCCGGTAGAGGGTGTGTCCGCCGCGCAAATCGCCGAGATCGAGCGTATCGCTAACGATGTGTATAACTATGATCCGGGTAGCTTCCCATCCAGCTTGCCGGTAGAAGATGAAAAGTTACTGGTTAAACTGGACTGGAACATCACCACATCTCAGCGCGCCTCGTTTACCTACAATTACAATGATGGCTACTCGATTGCGCAGTCCGATGGCGACTCTGACGAGCTGGAGTTCTCTAACCACTATTACGAGCGCGGTGCCGAGCTTACCTCGTACGTTGGTCAGTTATTCTCCGATTGGACCGATGCGTTCTCCACAGAGATAAAAATTGGTTACCAAGAACTGGACAACCGTCAGCTCTCGCTTGCCGGTACCGACTTTGGTGAAGTTCAAATCACCACCATGAACGATCATGACAACGACGGTAACTTGTCAGAAGCGACTGTTTACCTGGGCGCCGATGACTCGCGTCATGCCAACAAGCTGTCTTACGAGTCGTTGAACTTGAAATTTGCCGGTAGCTACCGCTTAGATCATCAAACCTTCACCTTCGGCTATGAGCGTGAAACCTTTGATGTATTCAACATGTTCGTTCAGGAATCGGAAGGCGAGTACCGTTTCTCGTCCATCGAAGATTTCGAGGCCGGCACCCCGAACGTTATCATCTACGAAAACGCCGCTGGCACTAATGTCAAAGCCGATGCAGCGGCCGAGTTTGAATACGCTATTAATACACTGTATTTGCAAGACGAAATCTTCCTCAATGACGGTGACCTAAAAGTGGTAGCCGGCTTGCGTTACGACTACTACGAAAGTGACGACACCCCGACCCAAAATTACGACATTCTGGGCACCTACCTAATTGATACCCGTCAAAATCTGGATGGCCTCGATCTTATACAACCGCGCTTAGGTTTTAACTGGGACTTGGCCGACCAATTTGAAATTCACGGTGGTGTAGGTTTGTACTCGGGCGGTAACCCCAACGTATGGATCTCTAATAACTACTCTAACGATGGCGTAACGCAAATTGAGGTACAAGATAATTCGGGCAACTCAATTCTCGATATGCCCTTTACCGGTGAAGGTCGTCCGATCTACGACATCCCGCAAGCGCTGTACGATCAGGTGGCCAACAATCAAGGCTCTAACGGCGGCGTTAACTTGCAGGACCCGGACTTTGAACTGCCATCGGTGTGGAAGTACGCCTTTGGTACCAGCTACGAGTTTGCAGGCAACCTGATACTGTCGGGTGACATTCTTTACAGCCAGTACGAGAACTCAGCCATAATCTCCGATATCTCTCGTGTGCAAACCGGTACCGCGCTTGACGGCCGCCCGATTTACGGCAGCGTCGAGGGCCGCAGCCAGGACTTTATGCTGACCAACGTTGAGGACGGTGGGGAAGCGTTAACCATCTCGGTAGGCGCCAGCAAATACTTTGACTTTGGTTTAGAGTTGGCCGCCGGTTACGCCTACAGCGACGCTGAAGACGTCAACCCTATGACCAGCTCGGTGGCTTTCTCTAACTACACTAACCTGGCCACCGCCGACCCGGAAAACCCCGGCCCGGCTACCTCTAACTATAATATTCCGCACCGCTTTACCACCAAGATCGCGTACGAGCACGCCTTCTTTGGGGATTACGATACGCGCTTTACATTGTTTGGCTCCGCCAACGAAGGCCGGCCTTACAGCTACACCTTTGGCAGCGGTTACATGTTTGGTGATTCCACCGGGTTTATTTCCCGTCACCTGTTGTATGTGCCCACCGGCACCGACGATCCAAACGTGGTGTTCGATCCAGGCTTTGACAGCGACGCCTTTTTTGAATTTGCCGATGGCGAAGGCCTTGCCCGCGGTCAGGTTATGGAGCGCAACGAGCTGAACAGCGATTGGTGGGTTAAGTTTGATTTAAAAGTCGAACAAGAGCTGCCAGGTATTATGGAGGAGCACCGCTCGTCTATTTATATGGTTATCGAGAACCTGGGTAACCTGATTAATGACGATTGGGGTGTGCAATACGAGACCAGCTTCCCTCGTTCGCAAGCCGCCGTTAACGCCTCGATGGACGACCAGGGTCGTTACGTATTTGAAGAGTTTCGCGACCCGGCCGGACCAACCCGTGTGGGTAGCGCCTCGCTGTGGGAGCTGCGGGTAGGTTTCCGTTACGACTTCTAAACGCAACACCCCGTAACACCCAGGCCTCGGTAGCCGCTTAGGCGGCGCCAACGGCCATAAAAAAACGCCCGGTCAATTCGTTGACCGGGCGTTTTTACGATTGGGGTACTCCTTTACCCATACTGCCAATTACAGCGAACGTAAGAACGCGAGTAAATCCTCTCTTTGCGCATTAGACAGCGCTTCGTAGTTTTGTTTAGAGGCCTCACCCTCACCACCGTGCCAGCGAATCGCTTCATCGATAGTGCGTGCGCGACCATCGTGCAGGTAGCTGTGTACCGGTGTACACACTTGCTGTCCTTGCGCCGCATTGGTAGTACCACCGGTAACACAAGCCGCTAAGCCTAAGCCCCACAGCGGTGTGGTGCGCCACTCGCTACCGGTTGCATCGCCCTCGCCAAGGTTATCGGCAAGGCCGGGGCCCATATCGTGCAAAAGCAAGTCGGTGTAAGGTTGAATCGCCTGATCACGTAGCTCGCCCAGTGGATGGTACTGGCTGGTTTGGTACGACGGTGTGTGACAGTCGGCACAACCGACTGAGTCAAATACGGTCGCACCATTCACTACCGCAGGATCATCGTAGTCACGCTGCGCGCGCACACCCAAGAGCGAAATATACTTCACCAGATTATCGAGGTGAGTGTCGCTAAGCTCAGAGCCAGACGCCCCACAGTTAGATTGCGCGCTGCCACAATCCGGATCGGGAAACACCGAGCTCATCACTCCCATATCCGTATTAAAAGCACCGGCAACCTGGTCTTCTACGCTGACCTTAGCGGCTTTCCAGCCAAAGCGGCCCAAACGTGTTTCTCCGGTCACAGGATCCGCCACGCGGTTAGCACGCCCGGAGATTCCATCGCCATTACTGTCGTTCGGGTCTTCTTGAGCCAGTACATCCGACTCAGAAATCGCCTCCAGTAAACCCATACCCACCAACTGCGGTGCAATACGCGCCGAGAAAGTCTCGGGCGTTACGCCGCTAAACGCAAAGTTTGGCGAGCGCAAACCGTTTTGCTCGGTCCAGGACGAAATAGCCACCTCTCCTTCACTGCCGGCACCACTGTTGGCTTCGGGTTGTAACACACGCCCTAACTGCGGATGTGGATTACCGTTGATATCACCGACTTTGAATACCCATTTGTCCAGATGCTCACCCACGGCGTTAGGCGCCGCACGGCCATTACGCACGTGACATCCAGCGCAGCTGTCTTTTACAAACAGGGGACCTGCGCGTCCAATAGCGGGGCCAAACGCTGGGTTCTCAATTGGCCGCTCATCGTGCACGCCATCGACAAACGAGCTATGCAGCACCCGGCGCCCTTCCACAAACGGTTGCGCGTTATCAAAGCCTAAGTTGGTTGCCATTTGCATAAACAAATTGTCGGGCTCGTTTGAGCTCATGGCGTGTACGGTGGTGTGCCCGCCCAGCCAAGCCTTCTCAGGGATCTTAACCGAATCTTTAACACCACCGGCAGGTGTCGCTCCGCCAACCTCCCAGGGTACTAAGCCCTCGCCCACAATATAGAGATAGGTTGAACCGTAGTAGGCCGAGCGGCCATTCGGTACGCTATGATCCAGAAACTGACTCAGCTCAAATTCCATTTTATCGCCAATCTGAATCGCGCGACCTTCGCGACAGTTAAAGCTACGCTCTTTGTAGTAATTAAAATCATCGATAACTTCCATGGTGCCGTTGTCACAGAACTCGGCCACGGTGCCGACACCGCGATAGAACCAGCGGTTCTCGGCCTCGGTATCGTTTAAGCGAAACTGCGTCACCACGTTCATGCGAATGGTGTCGCCGCCCTTGGCCACGTAATCGACAATCTCGATGGCCGCCGTGCGATCCTCCCAGTAAAAGCTTAAATAGTGCTCGTAAGCCTGAAACTGATCCTCTTTGGCGTGACGATCACGGCCTCGATCGGAAAAGCGTGTAACCAAAGCGTCGCCGCGATCAAACTGAATTACGGGCTCAAGTGAAGTACCACTGTTGTACAAAGGCACTACCGGGCCACCGGCAGGTGTGCTTGAGCTACTGGACGAGCTGCTAGAGTTGGAACTTGAGCTACTGCTTGAACTTGATGAGCTGTTCGAGCTAGACGACGAGTTATTAGAGCCGCCTACGGTATAGTCGCGCCACGCCAGGCTCTGACCGGCACCGTTGGTAATCACCGTAAAGCTCACGCTTACCACATCGCCACTGTTGAGCCCGGCAATGTCGTAGGTCCACTCGCCATTGGCTTCGTTCATACGCACGTTGTTTTGCGCGCCGCCGTTAATCGTGTAGTGAACGTCTACCGTATCGCCGCCACTGACAGTGGCGCGCAAGGTTTGGCCATTAACCAATTCCAAGCAGCCGTTATCGCAGTTACCGCTGGCGCTGGAGGAACTGGACGAGACGGAGCTGGAGCTAGATGTGGCGCTCGGCTCCAGGTGAATCCAATCGAGGTTCATACCCGCGGCATTAACATCCAGGCGCACGGTGTAATTGCCCGCTTGCGCCACAGAAATAGCGCCGGGGCCCTGCTCCTGCCACACTTGCCAACCGCCGGTAGCAGGCACATTGCCACTGACCGAGCCGCCGGCGACAGACACACTGTAAGCACCGCCGCCCGTATCAGACGCTACGCGGGTGCTGATATCGTAGGTGCCAGCGGCCAGACTGACGTTGTACTCAAGCCATTCCCCCGGCTCCATCCAGCCGACGTTATAACCGGCGCCATTGGCTTCGATATCAACATCATCACTGCGATACGCGGTGCCGTTGTTACCGGCCGAGGTATCAAAATAAGCATCATAATCTTCGGCTTCCAGGCGCACGGGTGTCGCACTGGTGCCACCACTTGCAGCAACGCCAAACAGTTCAAACTCCGACAACTGCAAAATCGTGCCCGAGTTATTGCTCATATCTAAGCGATAAAAACGGTAGGCCGAGCTGTTACTAAAGCTAAAGTCACGGGTCTGGTAACGGTTGGGGAAGTCTTCATTAATGCGCGCATCAACGGCCGTCCAGCTGTTACCGTCGTTTGAGCCCTGCAACGTCCAGCTTGCCGGGTCACGCTCTGGGCTGTCGTTGGCCGAGCTGATTGAGTAGCGGGTAACCACGTAGGGCTCGGCCACCTCGTATTGCAGCCAAGCTGCATTGTTAAACGTGAGGTACTTAGTGTTCACATTGTTATCAACCGCGTCACCGTGACCTTCACCCGCCGGCGAATCGGCGTGTTGCGAGCTGATGATACCGCCAAGGTTGGTCAGCTCCACCTCGCTGCCCTGAGTGGCCGGCGCGCCGTACACTTCCATCTCCCAAATAGAGTAGCCCCAGTTGTTACCGGCGCTGCGGCTAATACCGTGCATGCGTACATAGCGGTAGTTGCCCGATACTGGGACGGTATCGGTACGGTCGCCAAAAGCGCCGCCCGAGCGGGTGGCAAGTGTCGACCAGTTGTTGCCGTCGTTAGAGCCCTGAATTTCGTACTCGTTGGCGTTGGCCGCCTCCCAATAAATAATGACTTCCGACAGCGCAAAGCTAGCGCCTAAGTCCAGTGTCAGTGACGAGGGGTCAACTTGTGCGGTAGAGGCCCAACGGGTATTACCGTCACCGTCAATGGCCGCACTGGCGGGTAAATCCTGGGTTGTCGCACTCGCTGTTGCCGAGCCAGATAGGTTGCTTATCTGAGCGTAGGCGCCGCTGCTGGCGGCTATGACCAGTGCCGCAAGGGCACCTCGGGAAAACGTTTTGGCTATCATGTAGCGCTCCTCATTATTAGCATTGTGTGAGGTTGAGTAAATGTGTCGCTGCACGGCTTCCATCGTCGATAATCATTCCAACCTTCCTGTCGGTCACGCAATCGACGCGCTGCAGTGCTGGAGCTGGGCGGCTCTCTAAGCGCAGTACTCAGAGTCATGCATAGTTCCAGTGCTTGCACTGTATGCCTGCCCCATAAAGGTGTCTTCCCACTAACCTTCAAGGGCCAATGTGACAAGTCACTCTTTCCCACATTTGCCCCACAAAAATTGAGACTATCGCCCACACCCCTTTAACTGCAAGGGGTGTGGGCTTACTGGTAACTTTTTAAAAATGTGAAATAAGTTTGTTTTAAAAAACTCATGCAATTTGGTTTTTGGGGGGGGAAACAACTCAACACGCCAAAGGTGCGCTAAAAACCAACGAGCTTATGTCTCCAAAAAAGCCCGTGAGGCGCCTCTATGGTTTATTTCGGCATCATTTCGCGCACCCAGCGTTTCGCGCTCTGGCGAGCACGCCGCACTCCGACTTGCCAGGGCCACCCCCGACAACATCATTTACCGCTCCGCATAACCGTAACCCCGCGAAACAGTTAATCAGCACTGGATGACCGTGTCACTGTTCCCTCTCATTTAGAGTGACACGGGTCACGTTCGTAGCGCCGGCAAAGTGGGACGACGGGCCATAGACGCGCATCACATGATAGCTCGGTCGCCAAACCTACGCCGGCTTTAATTGCTGGGCCCTTAATGACAGGAAAAGGTTCGCGCCATAACCATAAAAATGCAGTAACAAGTCCTGACGAATGCGCCAGTTTATTGCGCCGAGCACACCAGCCGCGCGGAATAACCCTTAATAAAAAGTGATATAAAACGAGGCCATCATGATAAAAAACCTATACCTACTCCCAACGGTAAGCGTTATGGCGCTTACCTTAAGCGCCTGCGGTGGCGGCTCTGGCGGAGGCGACACAAACACCTCCTCCAGCGTTGCCAGCTCGGTAAGCTCTTCTGTGTCGTCGGAGGATCCGCCGCCACCACCACCGCCAAGCTCATCCAGCTCACAAGACAACTCAAGTGAGTCCAGCTCGTCAGAGGTTTCCAGCTCTAGCAGCTCAAGTGAATCATCACAAAGCTCGAGCGAGATCAGTAGCAGCTCTAGCAGCAGTTCTAGCAGCAGCGCCAACTCCTCTGTGGCAAACTCTTCTAGTGTCGGCAACTCCAGCACACCCGCCTCAAGCGCCTCCTCGAGCTCAAGCTCGGTGGCCAGTGGCGACTGGACGATGGTGTGGAATGATGAGTTTGAAGGCAGCAGCATCGACAGCAGTAAGTGGTCGCACGAAGTTAACTGCTGGGGCGGTGGCAACAATGAACAACAGTGTTACACCGACCGCGCCGACAACAGCTACGTGCAAGACGGCAAGCTGTTTATCGTCGCCCGCCAAGAAACTTTTAGCGGCCCGGCCGTTAACAATGAAGATCCGGGCTACAACCCCGCCGACACCTCCGCCACCATGCCCTACACCTCGGCCCGCTTACGCACCCGCAATAAAGCCGAGTGGACCTATGGCCGTATGGAAATTAACGCCAAGTTGCCGCAAGGCGACGGCTTGTGGCCCGCCATTTGGATGCTGCCAACCGATTCGGCGTACGGCGGCTGGCCACTGAGCGGCGAAATCGACATCATGGAGGCCGTCAACCCTAACGCCGGCGGTGGCAACGAAGTGCACGGCACCCTGCACTACGGCCGGAGTTGGCCCAATAACTTAAATACCGGTAGCGATTACATCCCGCCTGCCAATGTGTGGGAAGAATTCCACACGTACGCGATCGAATGGGAGCAAGGCGAAATTCGCTGGTACGTCGACGACGTGCACTTTGCCACTCACACTCAAGACGATTGGTTTACCTATTACTGGGGCGGTCAGGAGCAAGGTTTCCAGCTGGGCGCCGACGATGCGCCATTCGATCAAAACTTTCATATGCTGCTGAACGTAGCAGTGGGTGGCAACTGGCCCGGCGCACCCGATGGTTCGGCCAGCTTCCCGCAAACCATGGAGGTGGATTACGTTCGCGTTTATGAGTGCTCAGCAGACCCTGTCACGGGCAAAGGCTGCGCCGCAAAAGACCCGGCCGCTAAAGACGTCGCGGGTGTTGCACCTCCTACGCCGGAGAGCTTTGCTTTATACGACGAGGGGGCCGCCAGCTTTACCTTCAACACCATCGACGGCGAAATCACCAACACTCTGGTGCCGGGTTTTTACGACAACAACACCGGCAATGTCATCAGCAACCCACAAGCGACCGATGGCCAGGGTAATACCGTATGGGATATTGAATTTAATGGCCCGGGCAATGCCTTTTTATCGACCGCTGATATGAGTGCCTACCCCGAGGTAAACGACGGTGTAAAATTCACCAATGTCGCCGCCTACGGTGAGCTGCGCTTTAAGATGTTGGTGGAGGCCATCGACCCGGCCACCGAGCTGCATATTAAGCTCGACAGTGGCTGGCCCAACGTTAGCTTCCACACCATCGACACTCCTGCCATTGGCGAGTGGACCGACGTTGCGGTGGCCATTAACGAGTTATCGCCCAACAACATCGAAACGGGCGAGGCCAACCTCGGTCAGTTAATCAATGCGTTTGTCATTGAGGCCTCTGGCGGTACCGCTCACGTGCAACTGGCGGGCATTCGCCTCGGTTGTTTAAGTCCCTGCGGCATCGACCCGGTATTGGCCGCCGTTAGCGACACCTTAACCGGCGAGTTCGCGATATTTAAAAACGGCATTCCCGGCCCCAACTGGGACTTTGGTGTGGGCACCTGGGATAACAACTCAGGCCATGTCACCGCCGAAGTTACCACCGACGCCGACCGCGGTGATGTGCTGGATATTCTGTTCGATAACAGCGGCAATAATGGTTTGGCTTTTATTCAATCCACCACACCTAAAAATGGTCGCGCTTTTGCGGAAGGTGGCCAGCTGCGCTTTGATATTAAAGTGCTGGATTACGGCACCAACACCGGCGGCATTGTGGTAAAAGCCGAAAGCGGGCCTGGGGTCGGTACCGGCGATTACATTATCGACCGGGTACCCACTGGCGTCTGGACAACCCTGACCATCGACATTGCCGATTTGCTCTCAGCCCCTGGCAACAGCGGTTTTAATATCGATGCCTTTAACACACCGTTTGTCATTTTACCGGCGTGGGACGACCAGGGCGGCGTTCACATTCAAGTCGATAACATCGAGTGGATCAACGGCGGCGGCTCCACCGAGCCCACCATTGATGTACTGACCGACACCTTCTCGGTATTGGACAATGCCGCCCCCGACGCATTGTGGGATTTTGGCATTGGCATTTGGGATGAAATCGGCGGTGCTCACGTTACCACCTCGGCCGCCACCGACCCTGACCAAGGCGAGGTTCTGGACGTTCAGTTTGGCACCACCGGTGCCAACGGTGTGGTCTACATCCAGGCGACCAGCGGTAAGGATGTTAGTGCCTTTGCGGCAAACGGCGCACTGGAGTTTGACATTAAGGTTCTCGATTACGGCAGCAACCCACAAAGCTTGGTGGTGAAAGCCGAAAGTGGTGCCAACATGGGTTCGGGCGACTACATTCTGACGCCCCCGGCGCTTAATACCTGGACTCACATCAGTATCCCGATCGACGAGTTAATCGTCGCACCACAGGGCGGCTTCACACTTGGGTCCATTACCACGCCGTTTGTGTTTTTGCCCGCCTGGGGCAACCAAAGTGGCGTACACGTGCAGCTGGATAACGTGCGCTGGGTATTCGACGCCGCTTCGGGCTCGTCCTCAAGCAGCTCATCCGACACCGGTGGTACCGGCTCTTCAAGCTCCAGCTCTAGCTCTAGCTCAAGTTCCAGCTCTGATCCCGGCACGGGCACCGGCAGCTCGTCCAGCACCGGCAGCGGTGGCGATTCGGGTGCCGGCATCGATACCAGCGGCAGCGCACCTACCACGCTAGCCACCGGCTGGGAGCTGGTGTGGAACGACGAGTTTAACGGTGCGAGCATCGACAGCGACCGCTGGGAGCACGAGGTTAACTGCTGGGGCGGCGGCAACAACGAAGCCCAGTGTTACACCGACAGCGCCAGCAATAGCTACGTCGACGATAGCCTGCTGCACATATCGGCCATCTACGAAGGCCCCGGCATGGTGTGCGGCCCATCCCTGAATCAGGAAGACCCCGGCTACCCCGGCGCCAACACCTGTAAAGACTATTCATCGGCCCGCCTGCGCACCCGCGATAAAGCCGACTGGACCTATGGCCGCATGGAAATTCGCGCCCGGGTTCCACAAGGCGTGGGCATCTGGCCTGCCATTTGGATGCTACCCAGTGACACCAGCATTTATGGCGGCTGGCCGCACAGTGGCGAGCTGGATATTTTTGAAGCCTTCCAGCCCGGCGTAGCGGGGCCCGCCCCCACTGGCACCGAAAACGAAATGCACGGCACGTTACACTATGGCTATTCATGGCCCTGGAACCAGTACAGTGGCGCGCCTTACGAGCCACCCACTAACATTTGGGATGACTTTTACACCTACACCGTAGAGTGGGAAGAAGGCGAGATCCGCTGGTATGTAGACAATGTCCTGTTTGCCCGCAACAGCGGCAACTGGTTTATCTACTACTGGGGTGGCCAGGAAGTTGGCTACCAGGTAGGCACCGAGGCGCAGCCGTTCGATCAGGCGTTTCATATGATTCTGAACGTTGCACTGGGTAATGGTCAGTACATTGACCTGCCAACCTTTACCGACACCCGCACCATGGAAGTCGATTATGTGCGCGTTTACGAGTGCGCCAACGACCCGGTAACCGGCCAGGGCTGTGAGACACCAACCGCCGACGCGGGCGTAACACCGACTGACATTACCGGCCATGTGCCACCGCCGGATGTACGCGATGAAGTGGTGTTGTATAACGGCGCCGAGGGCGGCATTCAGACCTTAAGCTTTGATGTGAACAGCACCGAAGTTCTCAACACGCTGCAACATCAAACCTATAACCCCGATGGATCACTCATGTCTGATCCGGCCGCCACACCTATCGACAGCGGCACCAGCGGCGTGGTCTGGGATCTGCAGTTTAACAACGTAAGTCCTGGCGTGGCCTGGCTGCGCTCGGCCGATATGGGCAGCTACCCCGACGTGCAAGATGGCTTTAACTTCGGCAGCGACCCACTGCACAACCGTCCGCGCAATTTGGGCGAGTTTAAGTTTGATATCTGGGTGGAATCGGCCGATGTGGGCGCCAAGCTGCAGGTTAAACTGAACTCGGAGTACCCCAACCTCAGCTTCGACGAGATAGAGCTTAGCGCCGATATGGTAGGCCAGTGGACGCCAGTTGCTGTACGTTTCTACTCGCTGCGGGCCAACCCTAACGAGTCCTGGGGGCCAACCGTAGACTACTCGTCTGTGATGCACCCCTTTGAAGTAGAGCTGGTGGGCGGCGCCTCGCATGTTCAGCTTAATAACGTGCGCATCGTTTGTCTGGAAAATTGCGACATCCAGCCCAAGCTGGCACCGGTGACCGTGACGGAAGACATGGATGTCTTTGTCGGCGGGCTGTCGGCCGACTGGGGCAACCCAGGGTTTGGTGTGTGGCAAGCCGACGGACAGGTGATCAATCTGGATGCCACAATAACTGACCCCGATAAGGGCACCGTACTGCAGGCAGAGTTCACCCAAAACAACATGGGCACTTTCTACATTCAGGACACCGCCGCCAAAGATCTAAGCGCCTTTGCCGACGGCAACCTGGTGTTTGACCTCAAAGTTGTTAGCAACAATGCCGGTAACACCTCGGGCTTTTTGGTTAAAGTGGAAGGCGGTGCCTCCAGCAATGAAGTTCCGGTTGCCATGCCGGCGGACAACGATTGGCACACCGTCAGCGTGCCTTTTGCCGATTTGGCTAACGCCGGGCTCGACCTTACAAAAGTGACGGTTCCTTTCTCGATGTGGCCGATATTCGGCGAGCAGGAAGTCACCTTTCAAATAGCCAACCTGCGCTGGGAGTTGGCAGACTAAACCCACGACCATGAGCCCCGCTAGCTACAGAGGGCTCTTCGTTATCTAACCAAGGCCTGCAAACGCTGTTTGCAGGCCTTTTTCTTTTATCAAGAACCCATGCGCTATCAACCGCTCGCCGCCAGGGCTGGCACCGCTGTTGTTCAGCACATAAGGGTTAAAGCCAATCAATGCAGTGCTCTCGGCCGTGCGCCCAGCGGAGTCGCAAGAGCACACTGGTATGACCAGTTAAAATAACAGCGTACCTTGCACAAAACCAATAAATCATACAATTACCAATTACCCCGCCGCTATTACTCGCCTCGCACTGGAATACATAACCGCAATGACAGCGGTGTCATTTTTGTCAGACCAAAAAACCACTAAATTATTGCCAAAAAAATCAAACAAGGCTTACCAATTTTATTGCCCGGTATGACCAATAAATGATTTAATGCTCCCTCACAAATTTGAGGAGCAGCGACATGGCAAATGCATTCTACGGTCAATCTGGTGGCGTTTCGGCGGTTATCAATGCGACGGCCGCCGGAATCATTGCAACGGCGCGGCAACACCCAACGGTGTTTGAAAAGGTGTATGCCGGGCGTGACGGCATCCTTGGCGCACTGCACGAAAACCTCGTCGACATCAGCGAAGAGTCAGCCGAAACACTGGAGCTTTTGCTGCATACACCAGGCGGAGCATTTGGCTCGTGCCGACACAGATTGCAAAACCCCAATGTCACCCACGATGAGTACCAGCGCTTAATTGAAGTGTTTCGCGCCCACGATATTCGTTACTTTTTTTACAACGGTGGCGGCGACTCGCAAGACACCACCCGTAAAATCGCTCAGGTCGCCGAGTGGATGGGGTACGACTTAACCTGCATCGGCGTTCCCAAAACCATCGATAACGACCTGCCTGTCACCGATAACAGTCCGGGCTTTGGCTCTGTCGCCAAGTACGTCGCGGTGTCGGCCCTAGAGGCCTCGTTTGATATCGCCTCGATGCACAAAACCTCCACCAAAGTGTTTGTCATGGAGGTGATGGGACGTCGTTCGGGCTGGATTGCCGCGGCCACAGGCCTGGCCAAAGACGAGCGCGAACTGGGCCCGGATATTATTCTGGTGCCCGAGATCAGCTTCGACCCTGACGCTTTTTTAGAGCGCGTTAAACAAACGGTGGCTAAAAAAGGGTTTTGTGTGGTGGTTACCGCCGAAGGTATACGCGATGCATCCGGTGAGCTGTTGGCCTCGGCGGCCAATCAAGACCCGTTTGGCCACACCCAATTTGGCGGCGTGGCACCACTGCTGGTGGACTTTATAAAACAGCGCTTTAACTATAAATGTCACTGGAGTGTGTGCGACTACTTACAGCGCGCCGCACGGCACTTAGCCTCACAAACCGACGTCGAGCAATCTTATGCGGTGGGCAAGGCAGCCGTGGAGTACGCCGTAGCCGGATTGCAATCGGTAATGCCGGCCATTGTCCGCACCCAGTCGGTGCCCTACCAGTGGGAGATCAAACCGGTGCATATCTCAGAGGTGGCCAGCGGCGAGAAAAACATGCCGCGCCACTTTATGAGTAAAGACGGCTTTAGCGTTACCCAGACGGGGCTGGATTACTTTGCACCACTGATTGCCGGCGAGGCCTACCCACCCTATCGCAATGGTTTGCCCGATTACCGCAAATGCCGCAACCGCTTGGTGCCGCGCAAACTGCCAGAATATTTCGGCCGCAAAGACGGCGTAAAAGAGCCTGCTTAGAACTTACGACTGACAAAGGAAACTCTCATGACTGATATCGCGAGTTTGCTCGGCGATGAAGCCGACTCTCTGCTCAACCACAAAAGCCAAACCATTCCGGCCAACACCTTGATTACACCCAGTCCGGATTACGTCAGTGCCACCTTCAGTGCCACCGACCGGCCACCCCAGGTGCTGCGTAATTTTCAAAGTATCTTAAATGCCGGGCGCTTAGGCGGCACGGGCTATGTGTCTATTTTGCCCGTAGATCAGGGTATCGAGCACTCGGCGGCCGCCAGCTTTGCCCCCAACCCAGCTTACTTTGACCCCAAAAACATCGTCGAGCTGGCGCTTGAGGGGGGCTGCAACGCGGTCGCCTCTACCCTCGGTGTACTGGGTGCGGTATCGCGTCATTACGCCCATAAAATTCCGTTTGTGGTTAAGCTCAACCACAACGATGCACTCATCCACCCCACCGTTTACGACCAGCGTATGTTTGGCAGTGTACGCCAGGCGTATGACATGGGCGCGGCCGCCGTCGGGGCCACAGTTTACTTTGGATCAGATACCTCGCGCCGTCAGCTCGAGGAGATTTCGGCCGCCTTTGCCGAGGCTCACAAGTTGGGGATGGTTACCATCCTGTGGTGTTACCTGCGCAACAGCGCTTTTAAAACCGACGATGACGATCACCATGTGTCGGCGGATTTATCGGGTCAGGCCAATTACCTGGGCGTGACCATTGAGGCCGACATCATCAAACAAAAGATGCCGGAAACCAACGGTGGTTTTAACGCGGTCAACGTGGGTAAAACTCACGACAAAGTCTACAGCACCCTCACCTCCGATCACCCAATCGATCTGACGCGCTATCAGGTGGCGAACTGCTACATGGGCAGGATTGGTCTGATCAACTCCGGCGGTGCCTCGGGCGCCAATGATTTATCCCAAGCGGTGCGCACTGCCGTAATTAACAAACGGGCCGGCGGCATGGGCTTGATTAGTGGGCGCAAAGCCTTTCAAAAGCCTTTTGCCGAGGGTGTACAGCTGCTCCACTCGATTCAGGATGTGTATTTAGATAAGAGCGTCGACCTGGCGTAAGCCCGGGTAGCTCCACATCAACCTGTGTGCCCACAAGGCGCTCTGCAACGGGGTATTACCTATCAAACCCAGTGGTAATACCCCGTTGTTTTACGGGCAACAGCCCCTTGAGCCCACGCAAGGGCAGCGCCCGGCAACCTGTGCTTCAGCGCAGGTATGACCAAATGCTTTAATGGTAAAACCAAATATTGAAAAGTTGCGCTTAATGTGCAACTATCGGGTATAAATTGGTAATACCAAACAAATTTCTAATAATCTATAAAAAACGGAGTACCCTCATGCCGAAGTACCGACTTCTCTCAGCGTTGATTGCCGTGGCATCCGCCGGCCAACTTCAGGCGCAGGAGACTGCACAGCCAGAAGAGGCCCTCGACAGTGCCGCCATGGAAGAAATCGTCGTTCAAGGTGTTCGTCAGGCCGAACTGAATGCCCGCGAGCGCGAGCGCGATAAAGACGCCTTTAGCTCGATTATCGCCACCGATGATGTCGGTAACTTTGCCGATCAGAATGTCGCCGAATCACTGCAACGTTTGCCCGGTATTACCCTGCAAAAATCTGAAGGTGAAGGTAAGTTCGTTACCGTGCGTGGTCTTGGGCCCGGCTTTGTCACCGTTAGCATGAACGGTAATGAGCTGGCCTCGGCCGGGGAAGACAGCCGGGCCTTTGCTCTGGATGCCCTGCCCGCCGACATGCTCGGCTCAATTGAAGTCATTAAAGCCCTAACCCCGGACATGGACCTCAACTCCATTGGCGGCACCGTCAACGTCAACACGGTATCGGCGTTCGACCGCAAAGGCGACAGCGTTAAAATTAAAGCGCAGGGCAACTACCAATCTTACAAAGAAGAATTTAACCCCAAGGTCGCCATCAACGGTACACATTTATTTGCCGATGACACCATTGGCGTGGGCTACTCCGCCTCGTACGAAGATCGCTCCAGCGTTGTGTACCAAGTGCAGCACCACTCAGATTCGCTGCCACGCTACATAACCCCGGATGTCTCAACCCTACCCGAAGAATACGTCGGCGACCCGATGTTGATTCCGTTTCGCTACGAAGCGCGCCAGGAGGATGCCGAGCGCACCCGCACCTCGGGCTCGCTCGATCTAGGCTGGCGCCCTACCGAAAACGCCGAGTATTACGCAAAAGCCAGCTACACCAAGTACGACGACCTGGACATGGCCATGCGCGAATACTACCGCTTTGGTCAGGCGGGCTCGGGCGATATCGTGTATATCGATAACGACAGTGGCCTATTTGGTTTAGTGGATACCGATCTGCAGCAACAATTTTTTATTCAGGATGGCACCTCAGAGACCACCGCTTTCTCCATTGGCGGTGAAAATCGCTTTGCCAACGACTGGACGTTGGATTACGACTTTGCCCACTCGATAGGCGAGTGGACCAAGCCAGACGGCCGCCGGGTGCAGTTTCGCACCCGCGACTTACCCATGCTGGGGGTCGCCGGGCCGGGCTACATTCAGGGCCAGGTGGTATCCCCCGATGTGCTCGAAGCACTCAGCGGCTCAAGCAGCCTGCCACAATCGGGCGGTTACGGTGGCCTAAACGGTTACCAAGAGGGCGAGCGCCGGCAAACCAACTTGCTCTACGACAACATCTTTATTGAAGACAGCTTTCGCGAAGACACCATTGATCAGGTCAGCCTTAACCTGCAAAAAGACTTCGCCGATAGCGACTTTATTAATTACGTTAAAACCGGCTTTACTGTTAAGCAGCGCGACCGCTACCGCAACAAAGACCGCTGGAGTGTGATACCCGGCGACTACACCAATGGCTGTGACGGCGATGCTGAGTGTTTGCAATTAGCCGGTGCGCGCCTGGGTGACTTTGCCACTTTCTCGCCCGCACACCCGGACATTCAACAGGACTTTATTACTTACGATGAAGCCGAGCGCCTGCTCGACATTACCACCCCCATTGCCAAGTACACCGATCCGCTGCGCTCGGGGCAGGACAGCGTAAAAGACGACTACACGCTGACCGAAGACACCGCCGCAGCCTACTTTATGGGTGAGTTTCAATTAAGCGAAAACTCCACCTTAATCGCCGGTGTGCGCTGGGAAAAAACCGACTTTACCTCGACCGGTAACCTGTCGATTCGCAACGACCGCTTTGAGGTGGCCAATGAAGCCGCAGTACTGGATATCGCCGTCCCCATGGAGGGCGCCGACAGTGCCTATGACGACTTCTTTCCAAGCCTGCACTACCGCTACGAGCCCCGCGAGGACATCTTAGTACGGGCGGCACTGTGGACCAGCTTTACCCGGCCATCGTTTAATGAGGCCCGCGCCTTTGCCGACTTCTCTGGCCGCATCGAAGTGTGTAACGATATCGAAGGCAGCGCCAACTACGGCGAATGTAGCGACAGCCCCACTGATATTGGCGCGCAGTCACTGGACGATTTATCGGCTGAATCCAAGAACTTTTACGTCAGCCCCGATAACGTTATTAATCTGGGCAACCCAACCCTAACCGCCATGAAGTCGGTTAACTTCGACACCTCGATCACCTGGTACGCCAGCGATGATTTATACCTGCAAGCGGCGTTCTTTTACAAAGACATCTCCGACTTCATTGTCGATGTCAGCGGTGTAGCCAGCTCGTTTGAAGACATGCCGGTACAAATTCCGGTCGATCAGGTTACCGAGTTTTACTTCCCGCCGGGGCAGGTTTACAACGATGTAAACTTAACCACCAACGGTGACGAGGCCACCGTTTACGGGGTCGAGCTGTCTTACTCGCAATACTTTGAGTCGGGCCTGTTTGTGCAAAGCAACATGACCTTAATCGACAGTACCGCCAACGTCGGCGACACCATCCGCGCCGATGAGATCCAGCTGCCCGATCAAGCCGACACCACGGTCAACTTTACTCTCGGCTGGGAGAACGACTTTGTCTCGCTGCGCTTAATCAGTAACTACCGCAGTAAAGTGCTCGAGCGTATCGGCTCGTGCTCGCAGGCGGATATCGACGCCGATGCCGCCCTTGGCCTACCGCAAAACTGTGCCACCTGGGCTGACATTTACGACGACGACACCTTTAGTCTCGACGCCAAGGCAACCTATCAGTTTAACGACGATATTCAGTTCTACTTTGACGCCATCAACTTAACCGAAGACAAGAGCTTTAAATATTTTGAGGGCAACGAGTACTCGCGCGGCAACATGATGTTTGAATCAGAGGACTTTGGCACCTCGTTCCAAGTGGGCGTGAACTACCGCTTTATGTAAATCATTACATCAATAGTCACGGCGCCAGCAATGGCGCCCACCAAAGAATCTACAATAACGAAGGTATCTAACTATGAACACTAAGCTTATCAATACTAAGCTAACGCTTCTAAGCTCACTGATTATCGCCGGCGGCGTACTGACCGGTTGCGGCAGCGAACCCGACTCCAGCGCCCCTGATATTATCATCAACATCGAAAATCCCGATTCCGGCGGCGGAGACGGTGGTGGCGACGGCGGCGGCGACCTGCCCGAAATCAGTAATACCGATCTCCCCTTGATGGAAGATTTTGGCGCGAGTGATACCGCCGGGTTCTTTACCTCTGCCTATAAAGCGCTGGCAACCGACGCCGAAGACGGTGAAGATGGTTTTTACTACTCAATGGCCGGCGTTTTTATGGAAGACGGCACAGTTGATGCCGATGGCGGCAACTGGATTACCGCCGACCCGGATCAAAAAATTCGTTTAGGTGACGCGCGCTTTACCATCGCTCAAACGGTATCGTCGCTCGCAGGTGATGTCGCCGATCCACGCAAAGACTCTACCCCAGGCGATGGTATCGACGAAGGCCTAAGCTGGGGCGAGCTGGATTTAAGTCAGGATTATAAAATATCATTCTGTGTAGTCGCGGTACCCGACGCGGCCAGCTCCAGCGATTTTCAAATTTATGTCGACAACAACACCACCAGTGAAGCCAGCTCTATTCACGGTGGCGGCAATGTCGGCTCACGTATTTTTAACCAGCCCGTAAACACGCTGGTGCCGGGCGAGCGAGTCGAGATCAATATCCCAGGCGATACCACCCTCTCACCCGGCGGTGCCTTGGTTGCCTCTAAGCCCGAGCGCGTGGGTACCGAAAACTCATTTATCGCCATGCGTGTATCCAGCGGCGGCTGGACAGTGTTTGACGATCTGTTAATTGAGCACCAAAGCGATGTGGGCAACAATCCACAACCCGACTGTGCCGGTAAAGATTCCAACTACAAGCTTGTTAACCCCGCCACCGGTGGCGATGACAACAACGCCCCCGAGCCCGAAGTGGAAGGCACGCCGTTTGGCGGCTTGCCACTAACCGTGGATTTATCAAGCGATGCCGACACACTGTTTGGCGAAGCCGACGGCGCCGACTTCGTGTCGATTTCGACCAACCGTGCCGATCCGTTTTATAAAGTCACCAGCGGTAGCAGTCGCATCACAATCGAGAACAATGCCCTCAGCATGAACAACGCGCGCTTCACCATTGGCGACACCGGCGTGCCAAGTGCCGAGGCCACTAACCCATCGGGTGATATCGATTTAACCGCGCCCTACCGCGTCAGCATGATGATCACCGACTTCAGCAGTGTCGATGCCGCCGACCCGGGTAAATTTCAGATCTACATCGATAACAACACCACCAGCTCCGGTAACTCGGTTCACGGTGGCGATTCGAAGTTTATCGAGCTCACCCCCGACGACATCGACTCGCTGCCTTATGAGTTAGTGCTAGAGCCAGAGTTTGGTACGGCTAACTCGTTCTTGCAGCTGCGCGCCGACAGCCGGGTGGGTAACATCACCCTCGAAAACATTAAAATCGAATACACCGATGGCGCCCCTGGCGCTGATGCCGAGTGGGTGCCCAGCACGTTAAACCTGGCCGGCGAATCGGATATTGCCCCTGCCGGTGAAGTTACCGAAAACACCGCGTTCTCGGTCACCCTAAATGCGACGGGCGGCAATATGTCTTCGTCCAACCATAACTTCTTTTTTGCCAGCCAAAAAATTGAGTTGAGCGATTTTATGTTTACCGCGCAAATCAGCTCGGTAAGCGGCGCCGACATTGCCACGGGTAACGCTTACCGCTTTGGCATTATGGCCACTGAAAATATGGATCCGGTCGCCGATTTTGCCGAGCTACCCGGCTGGGCCGATGCCGGCTTTTATGTCGATGGTGACCCGGCGGCGCTGATTGGTTCACGCGCGCAGATGAAACCTAGCGGCAGCCGCTCGCGCTCGGATATCCCCGAGTTAGAAGTGGGTGATTACGTGCGCATCGAGATCTATGACGATGGCGATGACAAACGGGTTAAGCGCTACTACTCGAAAGACGGTATCGACTTTGTACAGGCCAACAGCACCAGCGATTTTGCCGCCACACCTGACAGTGACACCTGGTATGTAGGCCTTTACGCGGCACCGGGCGAAAACAACATCACCGTTGAATTCGACAACATCAGTATCGACCCGCTGGCCCCGTAAGTGACAGTCGCGGTGGCTAACACCGCCGCGACTTTTTAGCGACAAAACGGCAAACGACGCAATGAAGTAATGCAGAGAGACATTCCATGAAAACAGTCACTTTTTCTAGTATTTTGGTGCTCACCGCCACCCTGAGCGCCTGTGGCGGCTCCAGCGGCCCGACTGGCAGTGATCCTACCTACCCCGAGAGTTCGTCATCGAGCAGCGAAGCCAGCTCGAGTGCCTCTAGCGAGAGCTCATCCACCGAGAGTTCCTCCAGTAGTTCAGTGGCCAACCACTGTGATGCCATGAACACCGTTGTGGGCTTTGCCAGCTTAGGCGATGGCACCACCGGCGGCGCCGGCGGTGAGACCGTCACCGTCACCACCGGTACAGAGCTTAGCGCGGCGTTGTCGGGTAAGGGCAGCAACCCATTAACCATTTTTGTCGACGGCACCATTACCCCGGATAATTCCAACGTCGATAAATTTGATATCAAAGACATATCCGACGTATCCATCATTGGTGTGGGCGATAGCGCCATGCTCGATGGTATTGGTATTAAAGTAAACAAAGCGGACAACGTTATTATCCGCAACCTCACCATTCGCTATGTCGACATCGGCGAGAAAGACGGCATTAGCCTCGAAGGCCCGGCCAGCAATATCTGGATCGATCACAACGAGATCTACAACACACTCGATAGCGACAAAGATTATTACGACGAGTTAGTGAGCGGTAAGCGCGATGTGGACAATGTCACCATCTCGTACAACTACCTACACGACAGCTGGAAGACGTCTCTGTGGGGCAGCAGCGATGACGACAGCAGCCATCGCCGCATCACTTTCTACGCCAACTTCTGGGAGAACGCCAGCTCACGTATGCCGCTGTTCCGCTTTGGCGAGGGGCACATTTTAAACAACTACTACAAAGACGTATCGTCCACCGCCGTTAACTCGCGTATGGGCGCCAATATCCGGGTAGAGGGTACTGTCTTTGAAAACGTACAAAACCCCATAGTGAGCTTTTACTCGGAAGAAGTCGGGTTTTGGGATTTAGCGGATAATGTTTACGACAATATTAGCTGGAGCAATCCGGCCGATGGCGATTTAATTGCCGGCCCAGGCACCGACCTGACCTCCACCGTTAGTTATACCCCTGAGTACAGTTACACCGCCATGGCGGGTGCCGATACGAAGTCTCACGTCACCACTTATGCTGGCAGTGGCAAAATCAGCGAGTGCCTGCCGACACCTTAAGTTGCACAACAAGCTTCTCCTCTAGGCAACAGCTTTTATAGCTGATCCTTCTTTCGGGCCCACTGGGCCCGTTTTTTTATACGCCTGTAAGAGTTACAAGCGCTTGTTGCCAAAACTACACTGGAACCGCTTATTCGCTTCTGGTTTTTTCGCCCCAGAAACACAAAAAACACCTAACCTATTGAATCTATTATATTTTTAAATTCTGGCACGCATCCCGCTATAGTCTAAGTAACAGTAAACGAAGGCAACGACAGGAGCACAGCATGAACGTCAAGCAACAACGACTAAACAGCACCCGCTCCGGTCGTGACCGTTTCACCGAACCCTCGTTGGGCCGCCAATAGGCCCCTTTTTATTCCCTTCGATGAGAGCCACGTCCGTGGCTTACATCACCCTCCCCCCTTGGGCCGCATTGCGGCCCCTTTTTTTATCTGGTTATCACATTTTGCCTAATACTATTACCCAGTTAGTTTGGGTGAGTGGCGCATGAATTTTTATACGTTTTAAATTACGCAAACGCGAGCTAAATTCTTGAATACCCGATCACTTTTTGCCGGCTGCTCGATAGACACCATTCGTAAATCGGGCTATTGTTTCTCGGCGTACGATTATTAGCATAGGAGGCTAACGCATGAAAAAACTACTCTGTACTCTACTCGCCACTGGCGCCCTCAGCGCCACCGCATTCAGCCACGCCGGTACCGAAAGCGGTCTTTACCTCGGCGGCTCGCTCGGTAACGCCGAGATCGATTACGATGCCAGTTTCTCTGACTTTGACGACATTGACTTTAAAGACGATGACACGGCCTATAAAATTTTTGGCGGCTACAACTTTGGTGTTTTACCGCTGCTGGATTTAGCTGTAGAAGGTGGCTATGTGGACTTTGGTACCCAAGAGCAATTTTTGAACGACGCACTGGGCAACCAAAAAACCGAAGTTACCGGCTGGACCGCCTCGGGCTTGGTGGGTGTAGACTTAGGCCCGGTAGGCCTGTTCGGTAAAGCCGGGGTTATCACCTGGGATGGCGACATCTCCAACTTTGAATTTGACACATCAGACTCTGGCACTGATGCCGCCTATGGCATAGGCGCCAAAATCCAGTTGGGCTCATTTGCCGTGCGCGCAGAGTATGAGATCTTTGAGCTGGATGACGCCGATATGACGTTCTACTCCATCGGCGGTGTCGTGACCTTCTAAGGCTGCCGCACACGATAATAACGTGCGCCAACAATAACTAATAATTGCGCCAAAAGCCCGGATGCTCTCCGGGCTTTTTTGTTGCCAGGTTAAAAGATTACGGCTTGGCGTCGGTGCGACGCAATTTAAGCATCGTGCGGCAATTAACCGTAATCAAGGTTGCCTCGAGTAACGTGCCGCCGAGCGATCCGACATAAATGTTGTTGGCCAGCCAAAAGCAGGCTCCCACTAAAAACATCAGGCGCATACGCACGCCCTGCAAACAAAATAACGCGTAAGTCCCTAAGCACGAACCAACAACCGGCAACATATCCTGCCACACATCCGTCAGGTACAAGCCCCAACAAAAGCTCACAACAATAAAGAGCCACGCCACAATGCGCGATTTCGTGTGCAGCGACAAACCGGTACGAACCACCGAAAACACCGAGCTAAGCAGTGCCGTCTTGGCCCCCAACAGCGCAAAATGTATGCAGTTATTGGCCTGCATGGTAAACATAATGATCTTAAGGCGGCGATCGTCCCGCTGGTAAAAACAATAAATACCAAGACAATAGCTAAGCAGCCCAAAAAACTGAGCCAGCGGATTTTCAAACATGGAGAGCCCGGGGGAAAGGTTTACTAAAGGCTCATTTTATCACATTCCCACCTCGTACCACTGTCGTAATACCGGCCGCTATCCGCTCGCTTTAACCCAGCGCTCGCCCTGCTTAACAACCCGAAACCTGGCCCATCGACAAAACTCATCCACCCGGCACATACCTGTTTGCTCCTCCCGTGCGCCCGCCACCGCCCGGTAAATAAGTCGCGCTCTGGGATTACCGGTATCTTCGGGCGCCAAATCAAACACCTGCCGCACACACCAGCGCTCCCCTACCTCGCCGTTACTGTAATAGTGGCCGCGCGTTAGGGTTAACGGTTGTTGCTCGGCCGCCCGGGCGTGCTCCCAAGCCCGATCAAACAGCTGAGCTAACTCTTCAGAGCTCACATCCACGTAGGTATCCAGTGAGTGCATAGCTGCGGCAAAATCCTCGTGCGAAAGCGCCAGATGCGGCCGGCTGGGTTCAGTTTTACGCGGTGTCATAAAAGCCACCGGGTAGCGGCGCCAGTGAAATACGTTATTAAACATCAGTGCCACCGTAACAATGGCGATCAGGTTGAGAGCTACCGGCGTAAGCAAATAACCATAGCCCAGATCGTGCAATGCTGGCCCGCCTATCACGGCCGCCAGCGCTGTGGCCCCGCCAGGTGGATGAATACAACGCAAATAGGCCATAGCACCAATGGCTATACCCACGGCCACCCCTGCCGCTAACAGCGAATTACCCAGCCACAAATAACATGTCACCCCTACCAGCCCCGACACTAAATGGCCGCCTATCACCGGCCACGGCTGCGACAAAGTGCCGTGCGGCACGGCAAATAAGAGCACGGCCGATGCCCCCATCGAGGCCACCATCAATCCGGCGGCCACGCCATCAAGCGCCCAGTGAGACAATCCATACACAGCCGCAATGCCCAGGCCACCTCCCAGCGCCGAGATCCACTTTTCGTGATGACTGGTGGTATTGGATTCCACCCCCAGCCACGCCAAACACACTTGCCACCAGCTCTTCACTCTCGCTCCCCTCGTCTGCCGAGCATCCGGTGTTAGCTCACACCGAATTTAGGTTACACTCTTACGCTTTAATTCTAGCTTGCACAAAAAAGGTGCAATCATAGTGAGCTGTAACATGCGCAGCAAGTGTTATCCCAACCAGCCCACAAATATAGCCCGCGAGAAGATATCAGGGTGAACCCGCAGCGCCTGTGGCACTCAAAGCCGCAAGCAAGCCAATCACTAACCTCAGGAATGATGTTTTTATGCCAGCCGTGAAACACCACCGCACCTTACTAAGCCCGCTGATGCTTCTTAGCATCGCGCTCACCGTTTTAACCGCGCCTTTGGCTTACGGAGATGACGAGGACGTATATACCCTCGATTACCGGGTCGATCTCGATCACTCGAAAGAAAACGCCCTGGTGCGGATTGAACTCGGTGACGACAGTGGTGTGACTGAGATAGATTTTAATCTGGATGAGACGTTTCACAGCGACGTTAACGCCAATGGCGAGCTGGAGCTGAAAGACGGCCGCGCCCGCTGGCAGCCGCCGGCGAAAGATGCCTGGCTAAGCCTTGAGGTAAAAATCCCACACAAACGTGACAGTGGTGGCTACGACGCTTTACGTGAAGACGACTTTGCTATTTTTCGCGGTGACGATTTAATACCGCCTGCCAGCGTGCGCGGCCGCAAAGGCACCGAAAGCCGCGCCACCTTGTACTTTACCCTTCCCAAGGGCTGGAACAGCATTAACAGCGGCTGGGAAAAAACCGCCGATGGCACCTTTCGTATCGACAATCCCGAACGGCGCTTCGACCGCCCCACCGGCTGGTTTATTGCTGGTAAATTAGGCACCCGCCGTGAACGCCTACCCGACACGCATATCGCGGTAAGCGGCCCCGCCGGTGAGGACATCCGCCGCATGGATGTGCTGAGTTTTGTCATGCTTAATTGGGCCACGCTGAAAGAGGTAGTGGGCGAAACTCCGCCAAAAATTCTTATGGTAATGGCCGGCGACCCTATGTGGCGCGGCGGCCTGTCGGGCCCTAACTCATTGTTTGTGCACTCGGCCCGCCCCATGGTCAGTGAAAACGGCACCAGTACTTTACTGCACGAATTAATGCACACCCTTACCCGCATTAGCGGCGCCAAAGATGACGACTGGATCGCTGAGGGTCTGGCCGAGTACTACTCTTACACCGTGTTACACCGCGCCGGCGGTCTCACCGACGAGCGCTTAGAGCGCGTTAACAGCTGGCTGGCCGACTGGAGCAAAGATATCGACCAACTGCGTGGTCGCTCCTCCAGCGGCGAGCGCACAGCCCGTGCCGCTCTGCTGTTTGGCGAGCTAGACGCCGAAATACGTGAGCGCACCGATGGCGACAAAAGCTTAGATAACGCCACCCGCGCCATGATGAAATTGGGCGAAGTCAGCCTTACGCAACTGCGTGACATTGTCGAAGATCTCACCGGGGAGCCCTCTAAGGTACTGACCAGCGACCTGCTGAAGGATTGAGCTTGCGCGGTACCGTAGACCGAGCGCCATCCGACTTACGTGGTCACGGCATTCAGTCTGCGCGTACTTATTTGCCGGGAGGGCGCGCAGCACCCACTCTGCCCAAACCCCGAGGTTTCTGTTAGATTATTGCCTCGGGTACCTCCGTCAACTTAATCAGGGAGCGCCACAATGAAAGTTAACAGTATTCTCGACACCATCGGCAACACCCCTCACGTCAAGATCAACAATCTATTTCGCTCCGACATCGAAGTCTGGATGAAAGTCGAGCGCTTTAACCCCGGCAGCAGTATTAAAGATCGCATCGCGCTGGCGATGATTGAAGAGGCCGAGCGAAAAGGCCTGCTTAAGCCGGATACCGTTATTATTGAGCCCACCAGTGGCAACACCGGCATTGGCCTTGCCATGGTCGCCGCGGCGCGCGGCTATCGATTAATTTTAGCGATGCCAGAATCGATGTCGATCGAACGCCGCAAAATTATGAAAGCGCTCGGTGCCGAGCTGGAGCTGACCCCTAAAGAGCTGGGCATGGGCGGCGCAATTGCCAAAGCCAACGAGCTCCACGACGATTTCCCCAATAGCTGGATTCCGCAACAATTCACCAACAAAGCTAACCTCGACGCGCACCGCAACACCACCGCTAAAGAAATTCTGGCTGACTTTCCCGAAGGGCTGGACTATTTAATTACCGGGGTAGGCACCGGCGGCCACATTACCGCCTGCTCGGAAGAGTTAAAAGCCGCTTTTCCCAAGCTGCAAACCTTTGCCGTGGAGCCCGAAAAATCACAAGTGATTGCCGGTAAAGAAAAAGGTCCGCACCGCTTGCAAGGTATTGGCGCGGGGTTTGTGCCCGACATTCTTAATACCGACAGCCTCGATGGCACCATTGCCGTCAGTGAAGAAGACAGCTTTGAGATGGCACGTCAGTGCGCCCGTAAAGAGGCTATTTTTGTGGGTATCTCATCCGGCGCCAGTCTCGCGGCCATCAAACAACGCGAGGCAGACTTTGCCCCCGGCAGCCGCATTTTAACCTTTAGCTACGATACCGGTGAGCGGTATTTATCGATAGACGACTTATTCGGCGCCTAAGCCTACCCCGCAAACTTCGTTAAGATTCGTCATGGCCGGTCGCTTGCGACCGGCTTTTGCGTAGAATACACCCACTGGCACCTCCCATAATAAGCCAGATACTCAATAACTAAGACGGCTAACAAGAGACCACACAATGATTACCCACGAGCCAAACCCGCGCTATGTCGCGGCTCCCGACCGTTACCAATCCATGAGCTACCCGCGCTGCGGCAAAAGCGGTTTACGCCTGCCTCAGCTGTCGCTGGGCCTGTGGCAAAACTTCGGCGCCGTCGACTCGCTAGCCAATGCCCGCAACATGCTGCACCGCGCTTTTGATTTGGGCATTAACCACTTCGATTTAGCCAACAACTACGGCCCCAACTTTGGCTCGGCCGAATCCACCTTTGGTCAGGTAATGGCCGAGGGTTTATCCTACTACCGCGACGAGCTGATCATCTCCAGCAAAGCCGGTTACGATATGTGGCCCGGCCCCTACGGTATTGGTGGCTCACGCAAGTATTTAGTAGCCAGCTGTGACCAAAGCTTAAAGCGCTGCGGCGTCGACTACTTTGATATTTTTTACTCGCATTGTTTTGACCCGGAAACGCCATTGGATGAAACCATGCAGGCGCTCGATTATATCGTCCGTTCGGGCCGTGCTTTGTATGTGGGCATCTCGAGCTACGACCCAGCGCAAACTCGTCAGGCGGCCGCTATTTTAAAAGAGTTAGGCACCCCTCTGCTGATTCACCAGCCGCGTTACAACCTGTTTGACCGCTGGATTGAAGACGGCTTAACCGATGTACTCGATGACGAAGGCGTGGGCGCTATTGTGTTTTCACCACTGGCGCAAGGCAGGCTCACCAATAAATATTTAAACGGTATCCCTAAAGACTCGCGCGCCGCACGGGGCGAACAGATTTATTTAAGTGAAAGCGATATTGATGCGACCAGCATCACTAAAATTAACGCCTTAAACGCCATGGCTGAGGACCGGGGCCAATCACTGGCGCAAATGGCGCTGGCTTGGGTGCTAAACAACAAAACCGTCACCAGTGCCATTATTGGCGCCAGCCGGGTGGAACAAATTGAAGACTCAGTAGCGGCGCTTAACAATACTGAATTTAGCGATACTGAGCTTAAAAAAATCGATGATATTATCGCCTAGGCTGAATGCAGGCTAACAAAAAAGGCGCTGAACATTCAGCGCCTTTTTTGCACGTGTCACTAACCCGCACGAGCCGGCTAGTACAAATAAACCGCCCCGCTGGCGTCGGTGTTGCCACTGTCCACCATAACCTCGGTGTCCACACCCACCGCCGGACCATCCTCTTCTGGAGCGCCCACGGCAATAATATCGCCATCGCCACTGATACTCACGGCTTTGCCAAACTCATCGCCGGCACCGGTGTTTTTAGCTTTTAGGTAAACCTCTTCCTGCCAGCTGCCGTCTACATAATTGTACAAATAGGCGGCTCCTGCCAATAGCGCGGCGTTGTTACCATCGTTGGCAAAAAAGCCCGTGCCATTGCCGTCTTCAGCCGAATCACCAATCAATACCCGGCTACCATCGCGGCTCATAGCCAGTGCGGTACCATATTGTGATCGGCCTGTTCCGCCTGACTTCCCGGAGCCAACTTGATCGAGCTGGGAAAAAGTGTGGCTCAAGCTCCACTCGTTGTCCTCGGCGGGCTCAAACAGATACACCTCTGGCTGCTCTAGTTGCTGTGCATTAACCACCGTACTCTCGTAGTTAACTCCCACCAACAACTTGCGCGCATTACCGCTCAGCAATACCCGGTGGCCAAAGTGTTGTCCGGCAAACGTCTCAGGGGCCCGCAACTCATCTTGCAGCACCCACGTTTCCTCCTCTTCATCCTCCGGTAAGGTGAAGTGATACACGCCCGCCACGCCCACGCCGGTGTCCTCATTGGCCTCCCCCTGCGCATTGCGCGCACCAATCGCCAGATAGTTACCCGTGTTATCAAGGCTTATGGAGCTGGCCGGCTCAAAGCGCTGCTCTAGCGCCCATTCGTCGTCTTCATTAAGGCGGTACAGCAGCGCCTGTCCGTCGTTGGTCATTGACCGCTGGGCAACAATCGCCAGGGTATCGCCGCTAGCATTTAATGCCAGATCGGCACCCAGGCCAAATATCCGGGTGGCGTTTTCGCCTTGATCTGCACCACTGATCTCGTGCGTCTCACCCCAAGCGCTGGACTCAAAGCGATAAATATAAACCGCGCCCTCCTGGGAGTCGCTATTGTTGCTAGAGTTAGCACCCGGCGCACTAATGGCGATGGTATTGCCATCGCGGCTAAGGCTAATACGCTCACCAAAGCGCGAGTCGTTGCGAATATCGTCAAGCTCAATACTCGCTTCCAGCTCCCAGCGAGTCTCACCCAAGCGGTAGATATACACCACACCACTGCACAGACCATCGTTATCGGCGGAGCAATTTTCCGGGGCGCTGGCGGCCAACGTTTCGCCATCGCCACTGAAGGCTAAGGCCGTACCCAAACGCAGGCTGGAATCGTCGACCGAGCGTTTAAAGTAACCAATCGCCTGGTTAATGCCGCTGTCGGTAATAAGCAAATCCGACTCCAAACAGCTCTCGTCGTTACAGGCCTCAAGCATGTACTGCGCGTCTAAGTTATCGTAGAGCGTCTCAGTACTTTGATAACTCAGCTCATCCCCTGCAAGCTCTGGCCCTAACTGGGTAAAGCCGGACGTGCCATCGATGTTTTTAAACAGCGTGTAGCGCAGCGCGTATGGCACTTGATTCCATTTTAAGCCAATGCTGCGGGCAATGGCCGTGTTACTAAATTCGAGTTCTGCCTGCTCCTCGATAGGACCCGTCTCAAAGGTGGCCTGAATATGGCAGGGGGCTTCGATAGCGGCGGTTTTGTAGTGATTTTCTTCGATGACTGCGCCATCGCAGCCGGTCATATTAAGCAATTTATAACCCAGCTCTGGGTTAGCTCTAATATGCAACGAAGCGCCGCGGATCACGTCGGACTCGGTAGGGGTTACCGTGCCGCCCTCACCACTGCTGGCGGTTACATGGATGGTTTCTAACTCCTGCTGGCCGTCGTCACTGCCACAAGCACTCACCAGTGCGACGCTGGCACACAGCAAGCTCCAGCGCACAGATGCTGTTAAGACACGATAGCTCATACAATCTCCCTAATATTATTACGTCGCACCCTTGCGGTGACGAGAATCGGCCCCGAGTATACCCAAGTTGGGCACGGTTAAGAAAACTCCGGTACACAATTTTACAGACTAAGGCGGCGAATGAGTAAAAACCAAGGGATTTTTAGATTTGAGCGAGGCAAGCGCAATACGCCAGCCAGGCATCAACGCCTGGCTGGGTAGGGTTTAATCTTTTGACTGGCGCTCGACGCGCTGGCGCGATTGGGCCCGGCTTTTACGGGCAAATGCAAAGTATCCAACCAAAGCGGCACCCACAAACAGTAAGCTAACCAGAGAAAAATGCACGTGATCGGCCGGCTCGGCACCGTGATTTGGGTGCGCCAACGCCAACGGAGCCAACACTAACCCCGAGCAAGCCCACAGAGCACCCTGTTTAAGTTTGGTAGAAAAAGTCATAGCTATCTCCTGATACATGTTTATTAGGCGCGCTTTAGCATGCCGGCTTCTTCGATAAAGGCGATTACCTCGGCAACACCTGTCTCGCTTTTTAAGTTAGTAAACAAAAAGGGCTTATCGCCGCGCATTTTTTTCGCATCGCGATCCATCACCCCAAGATCGGCGCCCACCAATGGCGCCAAATCGGTTTTGTTGATAATTAATAAATCCGATTTCGTAATACCTGGCCCGCCTTTGCGGGGAATCTTATCCCCGGCCGAAACATCAATCACGTAAAGGGTTAAATCCGACAGCTCGGGGCTAAAAGTCGCGGCTAAGTTATCACCACCGCTTTCAATTAAAATCACATCCAACCCCGCGTGGCGATCTTGCAGTTCGGCCACAGCGGATAGGTTCATCGAGGCGTCCTCACGAATCGCGGTGTGCGGGCAACCGCCCGTCTCAACGCCGATAATACGGTCGTCGGCCAGCGCCTCATGGCGCTGCAAAAACTCGGCGTCTTCGCGGGTGTAAATATCGTTGGTGATCACCGCGATGTTGTAGACATCCTTTAAGTGGGCACATAGGGTTTTGACTAAGGCGGTTTTACCCGAGCCAACGGGGCCGCCAATACCTAAACGTAGTGCTGGTTTGTTCATACGATTTAACTTCCTCTTATGATCGAAACAGACGAGTGTATTGCCGCTCGTGTAAACACGAGGCCATGGCAAGGCCCGGTAAACTCAGGCCCAACTCGTCGTCGGTTAATGTTTTAGCCCGCTCACACACCTCATCCACCGCCGGCATTAATGCCACCAGTAATTGCTGCGCGCGGGTTTGGCCTAGCGGCACAATTTTAGTGGCGGCGGCCACTTGGTTCTCGAGCCAGCTCCAGACAAAACCCCGCGCTAGCTCATCCACACTCACCTGCCACCTAACACCGGCCAGGGCAAACAAGGTTACGTAGCTGGGTGAGCGGCTAAAGTTTGAGCGCGTCGCCTGCGAGATATCGAGTGATTCGAGCAAACGCCCGAGCGCCAAACCCAATTGTTCATCCTCAAGCAGTAACTCTTGGGTCTCACGACAGGCCAGGACAAAGTCGTTCCAATCATTGACCTGTGCTAAATCATCGGCTTGCCACGCGTTATACACCCGACGCAAAACCGGTACATCAAGCTGCCCCAGGCTGTGGGTCATCACTTGCTCGATCCAGTCTTGCAGCGCCGGCTCGCTGCCGGCCCAGCCGCTATCGATGGCGTACTCCAGCCCTTGCGAATACGCATAAGCGCCTACCGGTAGCGCCGGGCTCACCAAGTGCATTAAGTGCAGCAGCGAGCCGGACATCAGTGACTGTGCTCCGCGTGATGATCGTGGCTATTAGAATGGGCGTGGGAATGACTGTGACCATGAGCGTGAGAATGTGCATGACCGTGGCTTTTGCCGTGATAGGCGCCGTTTTCGGGTTGAAAGGGCTGCTTCTCAAAGTTAACCGCGAGGCCCAAACCCTCGACCATTAAATCTAAGACATGATCGTGCTGATAACGTAAAAAACCGGCGCCAATTTGTAGCGGCATATGGCGATTACCCAAATGGTATGCCGCCCGTGTCAGCGCTAAGGCATCATCGCTGGTTACTTGGCTGACCGGCTCCAGTGCGGCAATCACGCGAACCTGTTGGCCATCGCTACACTCCAGCACCTCGCCATCAAGCAACACATGGCCGCGCTCGATAAACCACCCCAGCGGCTTGCCGCAACGGGTGGTCGTCCGATAGCGGCTTTTTTGCCGCTGCTCGAAAGTGGCTTCTACTTCCAACACAGCCCCGGGGGCTGCCTCGGGTTTAACGCTAAAGGCTTCTAACATAACAACTCACTTAAAACAGGCTATAGCGCTGCGCCAACGGCAGCTCGGTGGCGGGCTCGCAGGTCAGTAACTGGCCATCGGCACGCACTTCGTAGGTTTGTGGGTCGACTTCCATATGGGGCTGGTAGTCGTTTAGGCGCATATCGGCTTTGGTTACCGAGCGACAATTTTTAACGGCCACCAGGCGCCGCTCTAATTCAAACGAGCCGGCAATACCGGCCTCTAACGCCGCCTGGCTGACAAAGCTAACGCTGGTGCCGGTGCAGGCGCGGCCGTAAGCACCAAACATGGGCCGGTAATGCACGGGTTGCGGTGTCGGGATAGATGCGTTCGGGTCGCCCATCGGAGCCGCAGCAATAGCGCCGCCTTTGATAATCAACGCGGGCTTAATGCCAAAAAACGCCGGCTTCCACAGAACTAAGTCGGCAAGTTTACCCACCTCGACCGAGCCCACCTCGTGCGAGATGCCGTGCGCCACCGCGGGGTTAATGGTGTATTTTGCAATGTAGCGCTTAGCTCGCAAGTTATCGGCGCTGCTGGTTTCGCCCGGCAATGCGCCGCGTTGCACGCGCATTTTGTGCGCCGTCTGCCACGTGCGGCTTACCACCTCGCCCACCCGGCCCATGGCTTGCGAGTCGGAGCTGATCATCGAAAACGCGCCTAAGTCGTGCAAAATATCTTCGGCGGCAATGGTCTCTTTACGAATACGCGAGTCGGCAAAGGCTACGTCCTCGGGAATGTTAGGGTCAAGGTGGTGGCACACCATCAACATGTCCAAGTGCTCGTCGATGGTATTCACCGTGTAGGGCCGGGTCGGGTTAGTCGACGAGGGTAAAACGTTGTCCAGGCCACACGCTTTAATAATGTCGGGGGCGTGCCCACCGCCGGCGCCCTCGGTGTGATACGTGTGAATCGTGCGACCGGCAAACGCGGCTATTGTGTCTTCAACAAAACCCGATTCATTCAGCGTGTCGGTGTGAATCGCCACTTGCACGTCGTACTTTTCGGCCACGGTTAAGCAGTTATCAATACTGGCAGGCGTCGTGCCCCAATCTTCGTGGAGCTTTAAACCCAGCGCGCCGGCCTGTAACTGTTCTTCCAGGGCGATCGGTAAACTGGCGTTACCTTTACCGAGTAAGCCAATGTTCATCGGAAAGCTTTCCGCCGCTTGCAGCATTTTACCGATGTGCCAAGGGCCAGGGGTACAAGTAGTCGCTTTAGTACCCGTCGCCGGGCCGGTGCCGCCGCCAATCATCGTGGTAACACCGCTCATTAACGCTTCTTCGATTTGCTGTGGGCAAATAAAATGGATATGAGCATCAATACCGCCTGCGGTTAAAATCTGGCCTTCGCCGGCAATAATTTCGGTGCCGGGGCCAATGACGATATCCACCTCGGACTGCACATCCGGGTTACCGGCTTTACCAATGGCGCTAATACGGCCATCGTTAATCGCGACATCGGCTTTTACCACACCCCAATAGTCCAGAATTAAGGCGTTGGTAATGACGGTGTCGGGGGTGTCAAAGCAGCTGGCTTGCGATTGGCCCATGCCATCGCGAATCACTTTACCGCCGCCAAACTTTACCTCTTCGCCGTAGCGGGTGTAGTCGCGCTCGACCTCGAGCCACAACTCGGTATCCCCTAAGCGAACTTTATCCCCAGTGGTGGGGCCGAACATATCGGCGTACGCGCGCCTGTCTATTGTCGCCATCTTATAGCTCCCCCATTACATCGCCACGAAACCCGTATACCGTGCGAGCACCCTCTAGTGCGACTAACTCCACCTCGCGAGTTTGGCCTGGCTCAAAACGCACAGCCGTGCCAGCGGCAATGTTTAAGCGAAACCCGCGGGCTTTATCTCGCTCAAAGTTAAGTGCGGCGTTAGTCTCGTAAAAATGATAATGCGAGCCCACTTGTATGGGGCGATCGCCGCTGTTGGAAATACTTAAGGTCACCGTCTCGCGGCCTGGGTTTAGCTCGATTTCACCAGGCAAAATGTCGTACTCTCCGGGAATCATAGCGCCTCCTAAACGATCGGGTTGTGAACGGTGACAAGCTTAGTACCATCGGGGAAGGTCGCCTCGACTTGCACCTCATGCACCATCTCGGGGATGCCATCCATGACATCTTCGCGGCGCAAAATCTGGCGCCCGTAATCCATCAGTTCGGCGACGGTTTTGCCGTCGCGCGCGCCCTCCATTATTTCGGCGCTGATAAACGCAACCGACTCGGGGTAGTTGAGTTTAACCCCGCGATTTTTGCGCCGCTCGGCAAGTAGCGCCGCGGTAAACAGCAACAGTTTATCTTTGTCTCTGGGCGATAGTTCCACAACTCTCTCCTGTGAATGTGTCTGTTAGTGGCGCCATCAACAGCGCGAGCTTACTATTTACATTGTTGCACTTATTAATTCAGGTATACCAAATACGTGGCTCTACCGCCTCGCAACCGAGCATCGCCGGGCGCAGCGTCTGCCAAATCACCACAAAACCATAGCGGCACTCGGCGGCGCTGGCACCCAGGTAGCGAGCAATTAGCAGCTGTTTTTTTTGCGTAATACCCCAGTTGGCATCGGGCCAACGCTCGGCGAGGTTCTCAAGTAAGGTATCAATCTGGTCGCGGCTTAATGTGACGCTTGCCACCAAAGTGCCAAAACTGCCGGCGCCTTGCAGGCCCCACATTGCCTCCATCATGGGATCGCCGCCGCGCACGCGGTTGCGCTCGATCAACACCGGGCGATTATCGATGCGCACCTGTAACGTTTGCTCGACAACACCCTCGGTAAACACCTCGTTACTGGCCGGCCGACCAAGGCAGACGATATCCCACAAACAAAAGCGAGCGTCGGCCGCCGCCTCAAGCTGGGTATTAAGCCGGGCATTGGCGCCATTAAAAATTATCGTTTCTTGCGGCAGCCACTCGCAAACAGAATCTGGCTGTAGCACTAAGCGCACACGCTGGGTCTGTTCGGTCGCCGCATCGCTGTGCCGCAAGCCGTTAACGGTATAAATCTTACCCGCCGAGGGCGTGGTTAACAGGCCGTGAGCCCCCTTGGCCGTCGCCACTGAGATACTCAGCTCATCCCCAACCACCAAGCCCCCCGGGGGGTGCAGTAAGTAAACATGGGCGCAACCGGCCGCCTCGGGGTAAAACACCCGTTGGATACGCAGTGGCCCCAGATGGCGGGCGCGCATCAAAGCGGTGCGCCCGGCTCGCTCGGCCAGCTCGATATCGATAGACGCACACCACTGGCGCGACACCTGAGGTAAAGGGTTTGCGTCATCCGCCGGTAATTCGGGCGCAGATAACCCAGCGGCGCTGGTTGAATGGGGCACAGATACTCTCTCTTTAGTGGCCAGTGAATGATGGCCTTTATCGTCTTATGGGTCGGGCTACTGACTATCCAGGGAACAGCCTATCCGGAGAACAGATCAAGATCTATGCCAACCAAAGTGCGCCCACAGGCCCCACGGGGCGGGGGCCAAAACACCGAAATGCACCAAAATGATCCGCCAAATAATTTGCCACCACATTGCGCACCGATATTGTGCATGCGAGTAACGAGCCGTATCACCACACACCTAACAGCCACCCCAAAACCAAGGCCAGCGTTCCTTCACAAAGGGCCACGCAAAATATAAAGCCCTACGGCCTGCAACACCCAACTCAACCAATCTGAGTTACACTTAAACGTACGATATACCCATTGTAGACAGAGGTGGCAAAGCCCGCCGCTGTAGTCACCGCCGCCTAGGCGCCAAGAAGGAACAAGACTCAATGCCCCACAATCAGCCATACCAACACGCACACCACGAAGCAGGCCACTACGACACTACCGACGCGATTATCGCCCCCCACGAGCAACTTAATATTCTCTCTAAAACGGAGGCCGCCAAGTTGCTGGACGTTAGCCAAAGCGGGCTCTATAAGCTGTTTCGCAGCTGCTCGCTGGCGGTACTTAATTGCGGTAACTCGTTGGATGACGGTAAAGAGCTGCTGGAGCGTTACCCCGACTTTGATATAAAAGTCATTCAGGAGGAGCGCGGTATTAAGCTGGATGTAAAAGGTGCCCCTGCCAGCGCGTTTGTGGATGGCAAAATGATTCGCGGGATTAGCGAGCACTTGTTTGCCGTCTTGCGCGACGTAATATTTGCCAGTGGTGACAGTCGTCTGGCCGAAACCCAGCAGTCGATCAATAAAGGCGATGCGCTCTCAACAGAAGCCACCACCGACGCCGTATTTCATATGCTGCGCAACGCACATATTATTCGCCCGCACATCGACCCTAATATTGTGGTCTGCTGGGGCGGGCACTCCATTAGTATGGGCGAGTACGATTACACCAAAAAGGTGGGCTACGAGATGGGCCTGCGCGGAATGGATATTTGCACCGGTTGCGGCCCCGGCGCCATGAAGGGCCCCATGAAGGGTGCCACCATCGGGCACGCCAAACAACGTTTGGGGCATGGCCGTTATATTGGCATTACCGAACCCGGCATTATTGCCGCCGAGGCCCCCAACCCCATCGTTAACGAGCTGGCGATTATGCCCGATATCGAAAAGCGCCTGGAGGGCTTTGTCCGGGCAGGCCACGGTATTGTGGTGTTTCCGGGCGGCGCAGGTACAGCCGAAGAAATTCTCTATCTACTAGGCATTTTGCTACACCCGGATAACGCCGAGTTGCCGTTCCCGCTGGTGTTTACCGGACCGGCCTCCAGTGCCGCTTATTTTCAGCAAATCGACGAGTTTATCGCCAGCACTTTGGGGACTGAGGCTCAGGCGCGCTACCAAATCATTATCGATGATCCGGAAAAAGTCGCACGCACTATGCTTGACGGTATCGCCGAAGTCCGCGCCTTTCGTAAAAGCACAGATGATGCTTACTACTTTAATTGGCAGTTAAAAATTGCACCAATGTTTCAGCAACCTTTCGCCCCGACTCACGCCAATATGAACGCCCTTGCCCTGCACAAAAACCAAGAGGCCCACACCCTGGCGGCCAATTTGCGCCGCGCGTTTTCAGGCATTGTGGCCGGCAACGTTAAAGACGAGGGAATTCGCGCCATTGAGAAACATGGCTTATTTGAAATTTGCGGCGACTCGGCCATTATGCAACCCGTGGATGACCTGCTGCAGGCGTTTCAGGATCAAGGCCGCATGAAGCTGCCCGGCAGTACCTACAAGCCTTGTTATCGCATAATACGTTAGCGCCATTAACAAAAATGTCACAGCAATAACACCAATATGTAACGAAGGAATCACATCCTGTGTACGACATATCTCACAAAAACTAACGTTAATGGCGACTATCTCGACATAAGCGTTTTAGGGATACTACGCTTACAGGGACGTTACACGGACGACTAAGGGGCCAGGAAGGTTCACAGGATGTACCCAACCACAGGATGTGGTTGCGCTAATTGCGCCAACAGGTGCGCCAAGAACGGAATCCTGCAGGATGCAGGCTTAAGGAAGACAGGGACACTCACAGGATGTGAGCTAAGCAGGATGCTAATAAAGGATTAATTTACACGGACGTCACGCTAAGGACTGGCCAGGGAAGAACACAACAACAACAGGTAAGGCGACAAGGATTGGTCACTCGGCACAAGGAAGCCGAACACACTAAGAATTCCACGACAGGGGTTTGAAGGACGCACAGGCAGGACGCCACAGGGGACAATCAATAACGTAAAGGACGTACCCGAGTCTACATGGATGAACACAGACATTAATCGCACAAGGGGTCCACGCAAAGTGGGCCTTTTTTTTGTCCGCCGTTTGTGTCATCACCCCTTCAGTTTACAGTACTTGCCGTTGCCTTCTATTACGCTATCAAGTTCACGTAAGTCTCGCAAAGTTCGTGTTCAACTTGCAGATCACCTATAATTACGGCGCTAAAGCTGAGCCCTACAGGGCGGCAGCAACCCAAAACTGGACACGTTATATCAAGGACTTTGTTGTGATCACCAAAACTCGCCCCCTCCGTTTTTTAGGCTTAGTGCCTATGGCATTTTTGTGCGCCACCGCAACTGTGGCAACGGCTGCGGAGCCAACCAACTCTGACTCGATAACCATCGAAATAAACGCCCCCTGGGATTGGGTAAAACTTACCTCAGGCGAATGGCTAAAAGGTGAAATTACCGCGCTGGAAAAAGACTCCTTGAGCTTTGACAGTGACGAGCTAGGCGACCAAGACATTGATTGGGACTCGGTGGCCGCCATTCACAGTCATACCCCACTCAATGTTCTACTCAATAGCCAGCTGCTTTACTCCGGCACGCTTGAGACGGTAGACGGCAAACTGATGATTGGTGGCCAGGGGCCCATTGAGTTTGGCGACGTGTTGCGTATTGCCAATACCAGTAAAAGCGAGCTCGACCGCTGGAGCGGTAAAGTAGGTGCTGCCGCCAACTACCGTACCGGCAACACCAACCAAAAAGATTTTACCGCCAACGTCGACTTGCTGCGCCGCACGGCACGCTCAAGTGTGCGCCTTAGCTACATTGCCGATGTCTTTTACGACGATGGCGAAGAAACCAGTAACGAGCATCGCGCCAATGGTAGCTGGTATATCCGCCGCTCTGAAAACTGGTTTTGGCAACCGGTGCAGTTTGAATACTACAGCGCACCGCTGCAAAACATCGCAAGCCAGTGGACCGGCGGTATGGGTGCTGGTGTGTACATTTTTGATACCGACGACATTAGCTGGACAGCGTCGGCGGGCCCGGGCTATATGTACACCCGCTACGAAGAAACCCCAGAAGGGCAAAGCCGCACGGTCGACTCCGGAGCGTTCTATCTCTCCACGCAGTACGACCAATCACTCACCGACTACATGGACGTCAGCGCCAGTTACCAGATCACAGCGTCCAACAAAGATTCCGGTAAATACAAGCATCACGGGGTGGTCAGCTTGTTCATCGATTTAACCGACTCGCTTGATCTAAGCATGAGCGCCTACTGGGACCGAGTTAAATACCCTCAAGCCGACAGTGAAGGCATACTGCCCGAGCAAGACGATTTCCGTTACACCGTAGGGGTGAGTTACGAGTTTTAACCCTGCTGGGCGCCGCGCGCTCAGCTAGCCGTTTACCTGAGCATACGTTTATTCAGAGTCCCGCTCATCTGCTCGCTTAAGCTCATCAAACATAGCCGCCATCGTAGGGTTACGTTTAGTGAGCTTTTTAACGCTTAAATCATCGGCTTTGTTATTAGCGAGCCTTAAGTTGTTTTCCGAGCCCAACAACGCATTCTTGGTTTTTTGTAGGTGGTCGATGGTTTTATCAATTTCATCGATAGCGGTTTTAAACTTTTTAGACGCCAGCTCGTAATTGCGCGCAAACCCCGTTTTAAAAGCGTCCAGGTCACTCTCAAAGTTTGTGATATCAATGTTTTGCGACTTTACTAATGCCAGCTCGGCTTTGTACTTAAGGGCGTTTTGTGCCGCGTTGCGCAGTAAGGTAATAATCGGAATAAAAAACTGTGGCCGAATAACGTACATTTTAGGGTAGCGGTGCGATACATCCACGATACCCGAGTTGTACAACTCGCTGTCGGGCTCCAACAAAGATACCAACACCGCGTACTCGCAGCCCTTTTCGTTGCGATCTTTATCCAATTCTTTTAAAAAGTCTTCGTTCTTCTTTTTAGTGGCGGTTTCATCGCTCTCGTTTTTCATCTCAAACATGATCGAGACAGTTTCGGTGCCCGCTTCATCAGTACCCTCTGCCCCGCCATAGTCGCGAAATATGTAATCGCCCTTACTGCCGCTGCGGGCATCGTTGTCTTTTTCAAAGTAGGCGCGGGCAAAGGCGGTGGCCCGAATCCGGTTAAACTCTGTCTCGCAATGTTGCTCTAGAGTTTCGCCCACCATCTTGGTCGATAACCGGGCCTTCATATCGCGCAGACGCTCTATCTCCCCTTCACGGTCTTTAATTTGTGCCTCGTAGCGCTCTTTTAGTGAAGTGGCCTCGAGTTGTTTTTCCCACTGCGTGCGTTCAAGCTCGCTTTTTAAGTTTTGTAACTGGGTATCTTTGGCCGCCGTCGCCTGCTGCAGCTCGTTTACCCGCTTTACCTCGGCAAGCTCGGCCGCCGCCTTTTTGTCTTGGGCCGCTTGTTTCAGCTCGCTTGCCAAGCTGTCGCGCTCTTTTTCGAGCGCCGTTAACGCTTCCATCACGGCCAGTTTTTGGGCGTCTTCGCCGGCGGCTAATTTCGCCTGTAACTCTTTGATTTCGGCATCTTTAGCGGCAGCCGCTTTATCCAGCTCACGGGTAACTTTGCTGGTGGCAAGCTCAACCGCGTTTTGTTTATCTTGCTCCGCCAGCTCCAAGCGCTCATGCAACTGCTTTTCAAACTCGTGATCGCGAACCTGCTTCAATATATCCGCGTAGCCAGCTTCATCGACTTTAAAGGCTTTTTTACAGTGAGGACAGTTGATTTCATGCATAGGTTTTATCCTTGTAGCTAATCCGGTGCGACAAAACGGCGCGGCTAACAACGGGGTAGAGTTAAGTTTTGCTATTGCTTAGCCCTACACTCATCAGCGGTACCCCCGCGGCCGTGTGGGGCACTTGGGCGATGACATGGATTCTCTCACGCCCGACGGATTGCCTCAATTAGCCCTAACTCGCCGCGTTTATAAACCGGGCACAGAGCGGGAGGTTAAAATTAACAGAAGTGGTTACAAAGAACGCCGGCTTTACGGTGCAGACTTTACTGCTCAGAAAACAACCGAGATTAACCAATAAGAGGGGCAGCAGCGTTAATACACATCGCGCCGGTAGCGCCCTGCCGCCTGCAGCTCGTCCAATGCCGGCTCCCCCAATAGCTCGAGCAGTGCCTCGTGAACGCCCTGCCCCATGCCAACGCGGCTGCCACACACATAAATACAGGCGTTGCGCTCGAGCCAACTTTTTAGCAAGTCGCCCCGGCGCAAAAGCCGCTGCTGCACATACTCAGAGTACTCGCCTGAACGTGAGTAAACACAGTCCAGCTCCTGGATAACGCCTTTTGTCTGCAACTGCGCCAATTCGTCCGCAAACGGACGATCGGTGTCGGCGTCGCGCTCACCATAAAGCACCCAGCAGGCCTCACCTCCGGTGTTATCCCGCTGCTGCCAATGGGCCCTGAGCCCCGCTATGCCTGAACCATTACCAATTAAAACCAGTGGTTGCTCGGCTGGGGGCGTATGAAACTCCTGGTTATCTCTGATGGCCAATTCCAGCTTATCGCCCACATCGGCGCGCTCGGTCAGCCAACCCGAGGCTACCCCCAACTCGCCGTTTGTATTGCGCAGCTGGCGCACCACCAATTGCAATCTATTAGGGGTATAGGCATTGGCGATGGTGTACTGCCGTGGCGCTTCTTCCGGTAAATGTTTAAGCCATTGTTCGGCCGACAGAGACGCAGGTTTTTCGGGTAGCGGCCACTGGCGAGAGGCCAACCACCGCCAGGCAGAAACCGCTTGGCCGTCAAGCTCAAGCGTTGCATCCTCGGTTAGCCCAAGTGCCACTAACTGCTGCTTGCACAACGCCGTATCGTGCAGCGGGTAAACCTCGGCGATATCACCGGCGCTGTAATTAACCGTATCACTCGTGTTTATCGTCAGGCTATACAGCGGCGCGCCAGGGCTGCCGTCATTTAATTTCTGCCGCCGCTGCAACGTTGCCCAGTACCTATCGGGCACAACACTGGCTTCGGCGGTGTCAATGTCAAAGCGACCACCGAGCGTTTTTATCAGCGCCTTTAGCTGCGTTAATGCTTCAAGCTCTTGTTCGGGCTTACTGGCATCCAGCTCTATGCAATCGGCTAACGCTCGCGCCTCACTTTGCTGCAACGCCGAGTACACTCGCCGTCCAAACGCACAAAAACCGGAGTAATATGAATCACCCAAGGCGACCACCGCAAACTGCGAATCGTTAAGCGATAGGTCGGGGGTTTGCCGGATAAGCCTTTTCTCGAATAAAGCGCCATTGTCCGGCGCCTCGCCCTCGCCATACGTGCTGGCCACAATAAGCAGGGTTTTACTCTGTTGCAGCGCGCTTGGCGTAAGCTGATTTAACGCGCACAGTGACGCTCTGCCGGCAAAAGCTTCACAGGCTTTTTCCGCCAGGGCATGGGCGCGGCCGCTCTGGCTGGCATAGGCCACCACCACATCAGCTTGCGATAGTGTGACCCTTGCGGTAATCCGCCGGCGGCTAAAGCAGTACCAGCAAAAGGCGCCATAAAAAAGCGCCAGCAAAAGTGCCAGCGCTATACGTTCAAACTCACTCATGGTTAATTACAGCGGCAAAACTTCCAACGTCGCTATGTATTTACCGCTGCGCGTGGTGGCAGGCGCTTCGGCTTTGTCGTCTTCGTACTCGGCCTCTAACCAGTAGCGGCCCGCCTGAGGCCAATCAACCTTTACCTTGCCCGCTTCGTCGGTGGTCAGTGCTATTTCTTCCTGCGAGTCGCGATAACGCATACCCTCGGGGATAATAACCACCTTCACACCTTCAATGGCTTCGCCATCCATAAAAAAGGTCAGCGTTACCGGCTCGCCGGTAAACAGGTCATTCGGGTGCACCGAAGACTTCATTTCCAGACCCTTGTTGCTCAGCGCCAACACCGTATCAGTCGGGTTACCAGCGGTGATAAAGGTTTCCAGCTTGGTGGACGAATAGCCGACTTTCAGGTTCTTAGCATCTTGTGGGACTTTCTTTTCAAAATCACCGGGCTCGGGCTTTTCACCCCGACCAGGCCAACGCTTGCGCTCGCCATCGGCGGTTTCCCAGCTTGCGTGCAAGCCACTGCTGTCCATCAGCACTTTATAAGTGCCCTGCTCGGTTAGGTTAATATCAAACGTCGTACGATGTTTGCCTTCGCTCAGGTTCTGCATCTCGCCGGTGCTTCCATCGGGCTGCACTACCGACAGGTAATGGGCTTTTAATGGGTAGTGATTAAAGTAAAAAATATCGTTGGATACCGCTGCATCCACGGTAACCCACGGATCGTCCCCGGATAACACGGTCGCGGCCGGCAACACCCAATAACGGTGAGCTTCGGCCGCCATTGGCAGCGCCAATGCCAACATTAATGCTAAAGACTTCTTAAATTTCATAACCAACTCCTGTGGTTGTTAAGGGTTAAAGCTGACCGTAAGCTTACCCAGCTCGGTCTCGCCCTGTGCAGTTAACGTTTGTGATTTCTCTACCGGCCAATTGAAGTCGACATTGAGCAACTCGCGGCCACCCACCTCGCGTGAGGCCTCGACGTACAGCTGATACTCACCTGGCTCAAGCTGCTCGGCCACATGCGTTAAATCAACCTCGTAAGCGCCGGGTTTGCGGGTGGCACCGGTAACGCCGTCGATGGGCATCTCTAACGATCGGCCACTGCGGCGCCACCACAGGCGCATATCCTTAAGCCATTTTTCGCCTTCACCATCGTCGTCGATTTGATACCACACGGCGCCATTGGTCACCGCTTTGCTATCTTTGTTTTGCACCCAAATCGCGATATAGGGCCGGTGATATTCGGCTACATTCATTTCGGGTATCTCTAGGCTCACCGACACATCGGCCGCCGCTAACGGCCCGCACAGGCCCAGTAATGCGGCAGGAATAACTCGCTTTAACAATGTCATAGAAGGTTTATGTCCTTATTGGCATTTAGTGAACAAACAAAATAATAATGATGAGCGGTACCACTACCCCTAAAGCCACCGCAGGCCAGGTAGCCGGCCGAGTTTTTTGCAAACGGCACAACAGCCACAGGCCGGTAACCGAAAAAATCACACAGGCCACGGCAAAAACATCAATAAACCAGCTCCAGGCGACACCGGTGTTGCGGCCTTTGTGCAAATCGTTTAAATAGGCAACCGCGCCGCGAGTGGTTTTTTCATAGATAACCTCGCCGCTTTGCAGGTCGATGCTCATCCAGGCATCGCCCCCGGGCCTGGGCAGCGCCAGGTAAATTTCGTCGTCGTACCACTCGGCTTCGATACCCGCTGCCACGTTCACACCTACCGTGCGGCGCAGTGCACGACGCAGCTCTTTGGGTAAAGCTCCCACCTCAGAATCCGGCACGGTTAACGCTGCCAGTACCGTCTCGTCTAGCTGGCCCTGTTTCTCAACAATGGATTTTTGCGCAGGAATTTGATGGGCGTGATTAAGCGTGATGCCGGTAACGGCAAACAACAACATACCTACCAGACACACAGCCGAGCTGATCCAGTGCCACTGCCTTAACGATCCGAACCCCAAACTTATCCACCCTGTAAAACTCTGCCCGTGTATTCTGGCCGCTGCATAACCCAGCGTTACACCAACACTGGAGCGAGCTAAGCGCCAACCCCAATTCCGATAATGATTCTCATTTTAAGGGCGACAGGGTTTTAGTGCAATAGCTAAAAGCGAGTTGGGGGCTAGCTGGCGCGGCCAACATGCAGCCGCCAGCGAATCAATAGCATTACTTTTACGGATGCGGAGATACGCGGAATATCGCGAATGGTAAGAGCTGAGCGAGCTCAAGGGTTAGGGTTGGCGCCATTAATGCGCCGATTAGTCACTACGCCCATTCGTAACCCACCGGCGAAGGTCGCGAACCATTACGCCAGGCAGGCGGCAGACCTGCGATAAACAAACACCGGTGGGGTTTAATCAAGCAACAACACATCATCTCCGACATTAATAGTGCCGCCGTTCTGTATATCGCTGTAAACGCCCAGATTCTGATCCGCCTCTTTTACAATACTGCGCAGAATGCTTTTATCTTCAGCGAGTTCGCCCTGGGGTTTTACTACCGCCCCGCAACGTGGGGCCGCGCCGTTACACGCCACCGTCACATCGCCAATTTTGAGCCTGTGATTAATCCAGCCCTGCTCCACCAACCCCTGTAGCGCAGGCTCTGTGTTAATCACAATATTGGGGCGAAACCTCTCTACATGCCAGTCTGAGCCCGGATTGCACGCCTGCATGTGAAACAGGCTGGCGGTGGTCAACAAATGCAAGGGCGACACCAGAAAAAAGGTGCCAAGCACCGAGACGTACTCTTGCATAGCGGGAGGCAAATTATCTAAATCCGGCAGAGGCTCGCCGGCTTCGCGCTCGAAGGTGGCTTTTAGCTCAGCAAGCCACGTGTCATCGTCTTGCTTATGGCGGCGGTAAAAGTCAGTATCGTCCGCTGGGCGCAGTGGCTGTAAAACGCTGGGGTGCCCCAGCAGTTGCGATATGCGCTGATTAGTTTTTTCAGCGCGGCTTGGCAGTAACTCACCATCGGGAAACCGAATTACCACCCCGCCACTGGCTAAACTCTGAGCCCTACATTGCAGCAACTGCGGGCGAAACTTACAGCTTTGAATCTCTTGGCGTTTTACGTCCTGCACGGCCCACAACCGGTCACCCGCAAGGCCGTTAGTGTCCAGCCAACACGATCGCAGCAGCTCGCCAGCCATCCCTTTTACCGGATAGCGCCAGATAGACTGAATCGTGCCGATTTTCATGGGTGGCCCTTTATCCTGATAATCAGCCAACCATAACCGCAAAGCCGTTACAGATCACTACGTCGAGTTACGTAGTCGTTGCCACTCATTGAGTGCCAGCGCTGGTAAGTGCCCAGCGCTACTAAGGCTCCCATAAGTAAGCAAACAGCCGAGCTAACCCACCAAAACGTCATGCTATTGCCTGGAAACATCGGCATAAGCCACAAAAAAGCCACAGCCCTCAGCAGTAAAATGCTGGCAATAGCCACCAGCGCCACCCGCGTAAAAGGTAACCGCTTAACCACATTCGCTCCCGACAAACTAAACATCGCCCAGAGCAACAACAGCAAAACGATAGCGCCGGTAACCACCGTGGGGTACCAAAGCCCCGCCTCGGCCATTTGAGCCATTTGCTCGCCGGCACCCAACAGGCGATACCAATCGCCACCAAAAACAATACACCCCACATGGGCCAACGCGGCAGCTACAAACAACACCGCGGCCGCCACCAAATACTTATTCGCCATATCCCCTCCCTGAACTATAACGGGCACCTACCCGGCTGCCAGAGCAACGTCCGGGCGTATTTTAAAGCCACGCCTCACGTTTGCCCACACCATCGCGCTGCGTTAACCTGTTACCTGAAAAACTCGCAAGCGTAAACAACCCCACTGGAGCACACGTGCTGCACTACCTTAAAATTTTTAGCTGGTTTTTATTTACCTTCGGCATCGTCGGCATCATCGCCCTATTGGCCGGCATGGAGCCCACCGTAACCACCGCCCGCAAAGCCCTGGGGCTTATGGCCATGCAACTGGGCGTCTCCTCGCTACTGCTAATAGGCTTCCGGATGTACAAAGCCGAGCAGTTACCGCGCAAAGCGCTGCTTTACACCGGCTGGGGTTTGATTGTGCTGCTTGTGGTGGTGGGTCAAGTTTGGCTGAATGTGTGATGAGCTTAATGCGGCACTCTAAAACGGGTGAATCTCAATCACGCCCTTAGCCCGCGCGCAGGGCGTATTCGCCACCAGCTCTACCACCGTTGCAACACGTTCTGCCTCGATAATATAAAAACCCGCCAACGCTAAACCAGCCTGATGTGGCCCGTCGCTGACCTCTAGATACTTACCGCAGTTGCGTACCGATGTTACCTGGGGGCGCAGCGCAACCACGGTCGCACCGCTGCCTCTGAGGACAGAGTCCTGGGCTAAAACGTTCGATTTTTCATCATCGTTTAGCGAAGCCCAACCGTCTTTATCTTCGAATGCAAGGCACAGAAATTTCATCTTTTAACCCTCCTAATGCGTGATTAACCACAATAGGTAGTCGACCGACACGATCGGAATTCGACAAGCAAGAAGGCTAAGACTCCGGCTTCAAAAGACTCTGTGCGCCCCGGCGAGCAGGCATCCCTGGCACCGAAACACACCATTAGGAGAGCAAAACTCGCCAACACTTCATCACCAAATCGATAAAGCCAAAAACCGTTGGCGAGCGGACAAATAGCGAGCGCTATTTTTTAACCTTTGGATGTAAAACTATGGCTCGTTGTTCATCGGCCAATTAAACCACAACCAACGCGGCTGCACGTGGCAGACATCTTCCGACACGACAACGCCCGTCTGGGTCTGGGTGGCAAAACCATCAAGCGTGGCGGTAACAGTATAGCTACCGGCCCGCTCGGGGGCGCCGTAAAAATAGCAGCCGCCCGGCCCGTAGTGACCTGTTTTTGGTTGCAGTACCTCCGAGTATTCACCATCGGTGGCGACCACCTGGGCGGCGCAGGCGTCGATGCTTTCATCATCCACCCAGAGGTCAATGTTTAAGCCGTAGCGAATCTCCTCGGTACAGGCGATAGGCTCGCCACCGATGGGGCCCTGAGGGGCATCGGCAGCCCCCCAACCGCTAAACCAAACCTGATTGTCGTGGGCGTAGTAAACCGCCTCATCATGCAACAATCCGCGTCTGACACCGCCACTGTAATCGTACTGGTTATTACCCGCCGTCTCGGCGATCAGTGTGCCCTTATCAATCATGGCACCATCCGGCCCATCCAGCCCCGTCAACGACAACATCTGCAGGCCGCTGTACTGCCATACGTTGGGTTCGCTGTTCACACTCACCGGAAACGACACGCGCATATCACCATCACCCACGGGCAAAAAATTAAGCGCGCGTAAATCGTGTAAGGCATCGCTGTGGCTGCCCCGCTCACCGATTAACATCTCGCCCACCAACTCAGGTGTACCCGCGTCCACTTTCACCAGCTGGGCCTTAATACCTTTTGTCCACCCGGTCTGGTTATCGGCATCCTGCCCCAGGGTAAACAGGTAGTTATCGTTAAGCGCATGAATGTAAGTCGCAAAACCCGGCACCTCTAACTCACCGCTGATTTTAGGGTCGGCGCTGTCGGACAAATCCAGCACATAGAGCGGATCAACCCGTTCAAACGTCACCACATAAGCAGTGGCCCCCGAAAAACGCACCGCATAAATATCTTCACCCGGCTTACCGATGAGATCGGGACGGGCGCTGTTGGGCAACTCAGCCACTGTGTCAAAACCCGAGCCCGACTGGCGCAAAATACTAAGGTGGTGCGAGGGCTGATTCCAGTCGCCCCGAGTCGTCACCACCCTTAAGTCGCCGTTGTATTCGTTTACCCGGTACGGGGCATCGCCGTTAATATGGCCCAGCACACTGGTGGTAGCACGGTAACTGGCGCCGCTATCGGTGAGATCAAACTTGTGAATAACAGTGCGCGATTCGCTCTCGCGCCAGTCATTAGAGGTTAGGTAGAGTGCGTTGGGGCTCATGGCCATGGAGTTAACGCCAGTACTCAAGCACTCACTGGACACCACTTGTCGGGCGGTTAAATCAATAGCGGTGATATTCACCATAGAATAATAACCGTGCTCGGGCTGGGTATCGCTCGGGGCGTAACAATCGTCGCTTAACGGAGCCGCCATATCGCCCTGCCGATATTGCGGTAACAGTTCGGCAAGCTCGATACCGTTTAACGCGGCCTCGTTGTCGCTGCGAGCTTGCCCATCAAGCTCCTCAAACTGCAAAGATGCCAACCAGGGGTCATAGCGGGTAATCACGTAAAGGGTATCGCCCACCCGGCGGCTGTCGATTAACGTACCGTCTAAAGAAATAGATGTGGCAAGTGCGGGCGTGGCAGGCTGATTGACATCGATAAACTCAATCTTAAGTTCGCTGTTTCCGGGCCCTGGCCAAATACTCATGTCCGCCGCCGAAAACTCGATGCCCCAGCCTGGAAGCTCAGGCTCCATCGCGCCCCTATGGCTGCGCATAGCAATCAGGTGCGAAGCGACATCATTGTCTTTTTGCAGATACAGAGAATAAGCAGGCCCCCAGGTACCATCCGCAAAACTGTAGTTGCCGGCGATTGTGGCGTCAGGAATGTCTGGATCGGTCGCAATAATCTGCACCCCAGGTAATTCACCATTATGGTGTTGCGGTTGATAGGCAACAAACCAGTGGCGGCCATCGTACTTGGCGACATCAGACTCGCCGACGCCCTCGACGTGAACATTAGTATCCGAATAGCGGTCGTTATCACCACCATTAGCACCATCGGGCGAAGCGGAAAAATCGATATCGTCCGACTCGGCGCGATCGGCGTAATCATAACGGCTGGCTAACTGCAGGCGCAGACCATTTTTAACCAGACGCTCAAAGTCGTCACCGGATAACAGCGCCAAAGGCGCCTCACTGGGTTCGCTGGGTTTAAGCTGGGTATAATCAACTGAATCGTCAGGCACTTTAGGCTGGGGAGCACTGCCACTCGATGACGAGCCCCCACACCCACCAAGCCCTACCGCCAAAATTGCCACTAACCACTGCGCTCTCATACGTCACCTTTCCTGGTAATGTTATTGATACTAGCTTAGGCCGTTCCTTATCGTGTGACTTATGGTGAGTGCATTTTTCGCCAATCAAGGCGCTTTTGTGCAGGCATAGTGGCCTACGTTAAACAAAAGCAACGATGCGTGGCGAAAAAAGATGCCGGTATAAGTTATAAAATGAGTGGCGGCCTACACTGGTAGCTTAACGCTTTTTAACGGAGATTCTGTGCTATTTTGTTAAAGGCGGGCACGCTTACGCTACCCTTGAGTTCCGGGCAGCGGTTAAATATTAAAGCTGGCCCCAAGATTCTTGTAAACCCTATATCGCTACAACAACTCAGCCTTATCGACCAAGACGCCGCAATACATACACGTTAAATGCCTGGCCGCAAACGGACGATGGCAGGAGCGACAAGTGTGCTGCTTAACACACTTACCATCGAGTTTACCGTCGCAAAGATCAATCTCCTGAATCTTGGCAAGCATCATTTTCTTGCTGACACCAATTACGTCAAGCCGCTCACAAGTAGCCTGACACACTAAAGACAAATGATCGATCTAATCACGAAGCTATTGATTTCATTAACGTTATCCGTAGACCTTAAGGAGGCTCGATCTGCAACGTCTTTCACCCCATATATTATTTGTCTACGAAGCGCTGAACGTACTATACAGTGACATTGACTGGTCACTGCTTAGGGCGTCAACTTAGGGCATACCGACGGTTTACACTGCCTCTAAAAAATAATGAAATATCCGCCTGTCAATTTATCGCTCTGGTAGGCATAATCATTACTTTTACTGCGAGCAGCGTCATGATCAACCAGCTTCAGGAAAAATATCAACTCTCATTATTATGGCTGCTCAGCGCTGTCGCAATCGTGGGGATTTTTCCGTTTGCGGTAATACGCTACTTTGAAGGGAACCTTACGGCAGCGATCATCGATATATCTCTGGTGCTGGGCATTCTTGTGCTAGTCGCCTACGCGCACCAATCAAGAAACATCCGGGCCCTAAGTGCAATATTAGCCGTATTTATTAATATCGGTGTAGTAGCCATTGCACAAGCCAACGGTATCGACAGCTTTTTATGGGTGTACCCTGTCTTTTCCAGCACTTTTATTCTCGTAAGACCCACTGAGGCGCTCGGCATTAACGTGGTCGCTGGCGTTGCGCTGGCGAGCTCATCCGACATCTTTACCACCGTATCAGTCGAATCCTATGTGGTCACGATCTTGATGCTATCGCTAAGCACCTTTGTCTATGCCAGCCATAGTGAAAAGCAGTTTCGTTTGCTGGACGCCCTCAATACCATTGATTCGCTAACCGGAGCATTTAATCGCAGGGCCATGAGCGCCGACATAAAAGCGGCTCTATCCAATGCAGAGCGCAATGGCACTCAACCATTACTGGCGATTCTGGATCTGGATTACTTTAAAGCCGTAAACGACAAATACGGCCATGCGATTGGCGATGAAGTACTAAAGAATTTCGCGGCAATTACCACGTCCAATATTCGCCAATACGACCGGCTCTATCGCTTCGGTGGCGAAGAATTTGTACTGTTAATACCCCAAATACACGATCAACACCACACGTTTATCAACAACCTGAGATCGTCGATCAAGCAAGCGCTAAAAACGCCAGACGGAGAGGAAATAACCGTATCATTGGGTGTCGCCCCTTGGACACCAGGGACCACAGAACACTCCTGGCTCAAGCGCGCCGATGAAGCACTTTACAAAGCCAAGGCGGAAGGTCGTGATCGCGCCATATTTAGCAGCGCCTGCAAAACATAACGCCTCCAAAACTCCCGCCCAAAAACACCTACCCCAAAAGGCATAACCCATCGTCCGGCAAGTGCCGCTTAACTGCCCTAAGCGTGCAGCGGTATTTTTACCTACCCGTGCTCCAGAGGGCGAAGCCACGCGTTGTGCACAGTCATGGCTCGCCCATCAATGCCTGGGTCAGTCGTCTATCTCGACCCGTATAATGCGATTGGTGGCACTTTGGTGGATCAGCATATCGCCGTCACTCGTCGGACGCATATGACGCACGATACCCGAAAAAATATCGCCAGAGGGAATGGCCCAACTCTGGAAAGTCTCGGTGGCCGGATCAAAACGCACCAATGGGTCCGGGCGCATTCCCGACTCGTTATACCACACCACGCCGTCGAGCACGGCAATCGCATAGGGGTGAGATGTGGGGCCGCTAGGCGAAGGCCATTCTTTAATATCCCCTATAGCTGGGTCGTAGCGCCCCAAACGCCCGCGGCCAGAGTTGACGTACCAAATCATGCCGTCATCGGCGATATCAAGCCGCCGTACGGTGGTGGCCTCGTGGGGCAGTTTAATTTCTGTCAGCGCCATCGTTTTCGGGTCGACTTTTATTAGGCAGTTGCTGCCATTACACGCCACCCAAGGCGTACCCGACGCATCAATTTTAATGCCGTAAGGCCGCGAATTTTCCGTCGGCAGGGTCGCCAAACGAATCTCACCGGTTTCAGGGTCAAGATGACCGATCATATTGGAATGTTGCAGGGTAAACCAGAGTTGGGCGTTGGCATCAAACACTGCGGTATGCGGATCGCGTGCCTTTGGATCGGGCATATCGTAGATCTTCATATCGCCGCTGTCGGGGTCGAGCAGCACTATCGTTGCATTCTTGTTGCCCATCACCCAGACGCCGCCATCATTAGCGATCGTTACCGAATGCGGCTTGCTCCCGGCCGGCAGATCGTATTCACGCATCTTACCGGTCTCTGGGTCGATTTTACCGACAATATCGCCCCACTGGCCTACCCACCAAATCGTGCCGTCCGGCGCCTCGACTGGATCGCGCGAGCGCTGACCAAGGGTCGGCACCACCCACTCGTGAAAGCTAATGCTAGTATCGCCGTCCAGAAGCGTCGGCGCGCGGCGCTCATTCGGCGGAAAGTGCTTGGCAAGATAGTCAGCAATAGCGCCTTGCCGCTCGGGGTCGGCCGACAAATCAATCATCGTTCCCGCCAACGTCAGCCAACCCGCTCGGGTGTAACCCAAGCTGTTAGTGATTTTGTCGGCACCGTGGCAACCAGAGCACATGGCTTCAACCACATCGCGCCCCTCGCCATCCGGCAAGCTGGCACCCAAAACCGACATTGAGCTGGCGGCGAGAAAACACATCAACCCGGCTACCCGGGCACCGAAAAGTCGCATCGTAAATCACCTCTGTCTATAGTCAGTGGATTCACACAGATTTTGACACTCATTAAGCGCGAGTGCCAGTGCAGCCCCATGGAGTTGCAACCACGATAAAAACGTGCCAACAAAAAGATGAGCTAACACCAAAAACCGCCCAACTAGACCGGTAGAAAGGGCTGAAGGTGTCAGTGCATTCTTATAGGCTATTGCTTCACTACACGCCGTTTATTTATTCGATGACAGAATGTGGAGTAAAGCCAAATACACATAAGGCCTCCTCCTTACGCCCGATTGTAGAGGCACGATTTGGCGGGGCGGGCCCAGGCCGGCATCTCCCTTCGGCATTCATCTTCTCCGTTCGCCGCCTAGCCCTTTCGTTAACGCTTGCTTGGCTAAACAGTTCACGATTTAGGACCTGCCCCCAAAGATTTTCTCTCGGGCTTGAGTGACCCGGGATTCTCAGATCGTTTAATGGCCTCTTTGGGAAATTCTTCAGTGTAGTACTGGTGCTGGTGCTGGTGCTTTTTACGTGTCATTTTGGACACCTCCATATAGGTTCAATATAACTATAGAAGGTGTCTACTTTTTATGGGTAACTCGGTTGTTATACGCCGCGCCAAATCTTACGCCAAAATAGAAGTGGCAATGCAATTGTAAACGTAAGCTCTATTGTATAGATAAAAACGCCTACCAATGTATGTATTGCAACAACACCCAGCGCGACTTTCTTGTATTTACTTACAAAGAAAAGCATCGATGACAAGATGCAAGTTAACATAGATACCAGAAGACCTATAAGAAAATAGCCAGATTCACTCGGCGTTAATGCATATATGAGAGAGTCTGTTGCTGCTTTTAGCGAAGTAAGGCAGTCCGGCTGAGCCCCAAAGAGATAAACACCCCATATTGCCGAAAAGGATAAAGCACCAAATAAGCTTAAGATGCCAGAAATTCTATGATGCATGTGACGACTTCAATTTAGCGTATAACGCCGGTGGCAAGGGCGAGCGAAAGCGAGCCCCGCGGCGATAGCCGCGAATTGGCCACCCTTGTTATGTGTTTTGAATTGCCCCATTAGACAAATACCCCTCCAACTCCAATCTCAACGCATTGCAACCCGTGCTGGTAGCCTTACCCCCCACCCTACTAAAGGGCAGCCCGCCCCATAGCAATCTAGTAACGCCTATTTTTCTTTTGTTGTCGTCGATACGTAGCCTATATGTGCTTATACCATGCCGCATATAAAATTCTGTATGAGATACTTGTTTGAGCTCAGTCTCTTTGAGATTAACAACATAATACTGAAAGTTGCCATCTCCTCCATAATTGAATTTATAGATTGCAAAATATTCTACGCCCTCTAATTCAAAAAATTCAATTTGAAACGGGTCCGCTGCAACAAACCTTATATTAGTTTTGCGCTTCGAATTGATCTTTTTGTAACCGCTAAACATATTTTTTCGACCACACATAACGCCCATAGCAACGGCGGCTGGAACGGAGCAAAGCGAAGTGTAAGCCGTCCAGCCCGCGCTTTTTGCGGGCGAGTTGCCTATGTTTGTTATGTGTTTGACTATTGATCAATGGCCGAAACCTCTGATTCATATTTTTGTAGGGCACTTTTTAAGTGCTGGCCTGACTTACCACCCTGCTTAAAAAACCAAACAATGAAGCTAGACAGAAAGACAAAACCCATACCGCAGGCAACAATATCTGAGTTAAACAAGCCGTAGATTTCAATGCAGAATATTGGAATTAAAAATGGCCAATATTCTTTGAAAGCACCCCAAATACTGGGATCACTATTAATATAGTGCGCAACAATGGCCTTTTCTTCGTGTGTTAGTTTCACGATGCATCCTTACACATAACGCCGTTATAACCGGCCGAAACGGAGTTGATTTGTTTACGGTAGCGTAGCGTTAAACTGTAAACGAAGCAACGCAGTGTAGGTCCAGCCAGCTTTCTGGTGATGGTTGATAACCTTGTTAGTTGTTTACTGAGGCCATATAACCTCCGTACCTTCTTTATTATATTCAGGGTAAACCGTGACCATATAGACAGCCCCATCCCTTACCCAGAATGATAACTGCAACTCCGAATGACGATACTCATCTATATAAAAATTAAATTCGTCGTCTAGTTGAGCCAATGGGAATCGGACTTTTAGTTCTTTCACCGAAATACCAATTATTGGTAAATTATTCAGAGTTAGATTTGGACATGATGACTGAATACTCCCAAGCAAGAACTCGCCCTCTGAGCCAAAGCTATATTCGGTATCCCCATAAAACCAATCAACTGTTCGATCTTCAGGTTGATCTTCTATAGGTATGAACGTTTCAATATTGCTTGGATCACCAAGCACACTTCTAACTTGATCCATACTCATGCCAAGTTTAATTTGGCTTATTCCTATTTTTGGCAAGATTTCCATAAAGACAACTAACGCCGCTATCACCGGAAACGAAAGCGGAGTGTTTTTGTGATATTGTTTGAGCGCTTGCGCGAGTTGCACAAAAACGCGTAGCTTTTGTTTTCCGGTGCATAGTCTTGTTAAATTTATGTTTTGAATGAAAATGATGCCTCTTTGATACCTAATGCAAACAGGCATAATGACAAGAAGACTAAGAGTACACCTACATTGCCCGCAATAATTCCTGGCCACCTTGATTTAAGATTCTTTGAAATGCAGTACAAATGTAACCTCTGTGCTGCATAGCAGGAAAAACCACCAAGAGCTGAGATGAACACTCCAGTTGCGAAACATTTAAGAGCTGTTATTAATGTGGCCAGATTTACAAGCTCATGCTTATTCCCCATAAATGTCAATAAGGCTATAGCTGCACCACCATTTATTAGAATGGACGTTTTTAGTACTTGTAGCCCGACATCAATTGTTGATTGAAATTGTTCTTTTTGCGCTTCATTCATATGATGCTCTCAAATTATGCGAGAGAAATTTAACGCCCGGTTTAGGGGCGACTGGAGCGTAGCGTAAGGCGTCCCAGCCGCACGTTTTTTGTGCGCCGACCCTACAACCGCTTGTTATACGGGTACTTAAATTCTAGCTTTTGGATCTCCTCCCAGAGCGATGAAACAGCAGCATCGTCGTTCGGAGATTTACCTTCTAGCCAGACACCTTCAATTGGCCATTCATCGTAAATCATGCGCAATTCTTTTCCGGCATAAGTAAAGAACCACCAATGCTCGCAAACCGAACCCGTTTTTTTAGTAACAGTAATATCAGGTACATAAGATACCAACTCATCTCCAAACTGTTCAAAAGAGCTCCAAGAGCATGCCGCGTTTAAATATATAGATTTACGGCCATCTTTCATTGTTTCTAATTTTGGAGGATTAATTAAATGCATAGATTTCCGTATAACGCCAAGGTAATGGGCCGCGTTGCTGCGAAGCAGCGCTTTTAGCGGTCCAGCCGAAGGCGAACATTGACCGCCTTGTTATGTGCTTACTGCTGTGACTCATTAAGATAACCTTTATAAGCAGCCCACACGCCTAAAATAATACTACCCATTATTGCTGAGTATACTGGTGCCGAATAGTAAGTTTGATTCATGGTTTGAACACCTTCATGCTCTATGGTTTGAACCGCCACCAAACCAGATGTGCCATAAAGTAACCACGGCAATGCGGCTAAAATTATTTTTTTACCAGAACCGCCTGACAAATAGCGATACTGGATAAGCATTGCAACCGCCGGAAGAGCAAACAAACCGCCGAACCAGAACAAAAAACCAAACACACCACCGAAGTGGCATGTAATAATTAAAACTATTGCTGTAATCGTGACTTCTAAATTTTTCAATGTTCGAATCTATCCTTGCACATAACGCCCGTAGCAGGCGCATTTATGTAGATTAATTTTGTGTGGCAGCGTAGCGCCCGCCGCGCAAAAATCGCCGAAATAAATGTCGCACTGTCTACGCTTGTTATGGGGCATTTTCATTGATACTTGTATCCGTAGAGGCCTCTCTAATCGATTTAAAACATCGACTAGCAACATAGCTCAAAACTGAATTAGATATCAAATTATCTCTATAATCTTTATTCTCCATAAGCCAAAGCTTGAATTCACCCAGTAAACTTTTCAGATCACCAGCTTCATCAAGCAGGTAATTGCACGAGTCACTATATGGAATTTTACTCAACTCTGGAAAACCCAGCTGGTCTAAATGCATCCCGACCCAAAGACCATTAACACTGGCTGTATAAATTTGACCAAAATTCCAAAGCGCCACAGCCTTTTCTTTATCCTCCTTACTCTCAAGCCACTCCAAGAACTGGCCGGTATCTTGAAGGGGCTTTTGGCGTGGCATTAAATCTGCTGAAGCCTCTATTGCAAACAACAAAAAAACAATTGAAATTACCGCCTGTTTCATCAGGTAGCAGATCCCCATTGGTGATCCCCATAACGCCTCAAACAGGGGCGCGCGTCAGCGCGTCCCGGGCGAAGCCCCTTGCTGCTTTGACTTGTTATGTGATTTTCTATGTGCTGCAACATATTCAGACATCTCCTTACTATGAATAGTTACCCAGGCTGGATCTTGCTCATCCACGACAAGGTCACCATTACCATCTCGATAAAAGGGAACATAATATAGCTGCCCGACAAGATCACTTCTATCACCGATTTCGAAATCGTAGATCCGTCTAAAAGTGACGTCTGAACCGACGTCTCTTTCCCCGTAAACCACTTCCTCAATTATTCCCGTGATTATTAGAGTGTCCTTATCAAAGATTCTGGATACAGACTTTACGGCCAAGACCCTTACTAAGTACATTTCGTCGCTGCTATGCAAATTGTGATGAAACGCCTCAGCCACACCGTCTATCTCCCTCAGCTCTCCTGATAATGCTTGAGAAAACGAACATAGAAAAATTATAAATACCGAAGCCATGCTAAAAAGGTGTGGAACTTTGTCTGCCCCAGCGGCCAAAGGCAACGACTTCTGCGGCTTGTTAGCTGCTTTATCTGTTACTAGGAACATACCAAAACCAGAATATTGGATTAACAATTGGCGCAGCAACAAATAAGGCGATTATCCACCCACGACGGTTTTCTTTGGAAAATGATTCTGATTTCAAACAGAAAATAATCAAAAATGATGAAATCACATAAGAAAGCCATGCAACATATTTGAAGTTTATTACAATATAATTTAGATAGTTTTTGTCTTGGCTAGAAATCATAAATTCTTCCGCGCTTACACCTGCCGAAATTTGTAATAGATATACCAAAGATAATATGCATAAGACTATTGGCACTATGGCCAAGATACCTTATAAAACTTCCCATATTTCTGACCAAGTACGATTACAGCTAACACCTAAAAAATGATCCTCGGCTTTTTTCGCGTCCTAGCCTACGTATTTTTATGGACGCTTTGATTTACTTGTTATAACTAGTTATTTAGCACTACCATTAATAGAAAGCATGCTATAACTAAAAACCACCACCCAGTACGTATATGAAGCATATTGGCAATTTTTTTGTCATTATATTTTTTATTATTTTCTCTAGCCTCATACCAAAAATTAGTAACATTTAATATTGACCAGAAAGGCTCTGACTTCATTTCATATCCAAGCTCGCGAAACCTTCCCTTTATATTGGAAGCTATAAACGGAAAGGCAAACTGAGCCAAGCATAAAACTAGAAAAGCTTTCCAAATGTTATTAGTGTCCATATCGTCCTAAAGAGTTATAACGCCCACATAAAAGGCGGAGCGTCAGCGACGTCCAGCGCAACGAAGTG
>NZ_JXCJ01000001.1:1771888-1773456 GCF_000832015.1 Gilvimarinus agarilyticus | reverse complement strand
ACCCCCGATTATAAATTCTACGTCAAAATGGAGTAGTGCTATCAATACTATGAATGAAAGTATCACTAGCCAAATCTTTATCTTCAATGATATGGCCCCCTGGAATTTCTAACGCCTAAAGCATTTGCGAGCGCCTTTTGCACGTCAAATGCCTTTACTTGTTACATTTTGATAGTTGAAGATCAAACGATCTAGCGCCTCTGGTTTTAGATCTCTCGAAGAGGCAGGGCCTTTGCCATATCTAGTTGAATATATCTTCAGGGCAGAGTAAAGGTACTGAAGATCATCAAATGATGGCCAGTTATGGCCTAGTTTTCTTGCGCTATATTCTGCACGTTGACATTCTGATATATGCTCATCGGCTTCATCAACGAAGCTTTTTTGTTCTTTTGTAATAATGGCAATCCAATCACCTCCCTTTAACCCTTGATTAATAATTTCTCCAATATCGTTTTTTGCAAAAACAATTACCTCATGGTGTAAATCTATACATGACTTCCCAAGCTTTTCTTCTACTCGATCTATTTCTTCGCGATATATAGAGTCAGAGTCATACTCTAAAAAAAGAGGAATAGCGTATTTTATGACCACAAAAACGCCTAAAGAAAAGAATATCCCAGACAAAAATGCCACAAACGCATATCTAAGATATTTCATAATTCATCCTTAAAAATGTAACGCCTAAAACAGCGGTTTATCCGCTGATTTTACTTGTTATAACCCCAATCTACCCGCTGATTATGTAAACACGGAGAAAATACTACGTTACCATTTCCGTCCGCTACGGCCTTATTGACGTATGTGACGCTTGCGTAGCTATTTTTCAGGAAAGGTAAAGTTCCCACAACAATATAAACCCCACTGCTCGGATACTCGTCAAAGTCAGTAAACTTATGCATTACTGTCATGGACTCCCCAACAAATAACTCAGCTGAATTTAATTCAAAACCCTCAAATTCTAGTGGTGCAACAATTAGCATTTCGACTCGTTTATCATCTGTGGGAATCTTGTCATAGCTGTTAACAACACTAATGGGAATTTTATCGTCCCCACACCCAAAGACTGAAGAACAGAAAAAAAAGGTCAATAATAGGCAATATTTAATCATGCTTCCTTCCGGTTATAACGCCCAAAGCAACGGCCGAGCGAAGCGAGGTCCAGCCCCTCCGGGCGATGTTGCCTTTGCTTGTTATGTGAGACCACTTCGGGGGTACCTAGCATACTTGAAATAGAACAAGGGAGCAGCGACTACATTAAACATAATTAGAGCCCCCACCCAACCGGACTTGTCGTTCATTTTTCGTAGATGAAGATCGCGGAAAAGTAGGATCTCGGAAAATAGGCTAGAAGCCAGAACTGTATATACGACAATATCCATGGAGTCGTGAGAGATGCTTACAATTTCTGGCGTTCCATTTAATATTGGCCAAAACCACAATTGATAAATGACAAGGAAAACTACGCAAAACGCAAAATAAGCATTCATGTAAACTTTTTCCCAATTAGTCATAGCACATAACGCCCACATAAAAGGCGGAGCGTCAGCGACGTCCAGCGCAACGAAGTG
>NZ_JXCJ01000001.1:1345897-1771703 GCF_000832015.1 Gilvimarinus agarilyticus | reverse complement strand
GCGCCCATCTACTTCATAGTTCGACGGCTTGACTACGATTACAATACTAGGTGTCGCTATCGCTTCACCCCCGATTATAAATTCTACGTCAAAATAGAGTAGTGCTATCAATACTATGAATGAAAGTATCACTAACCAAATCTTTATCTTCAATGATATGGCCCCCTGGAATTTCTAACGCCCGCAGCACGGGCAAAGTTGAAGCGCAGCGGAAACTTTGTCCCTGTGCCTGCGTTTGTTAGGCATTCGATCTGCTTCACTCTTTAGTTGGCTTTATAGACATTAAAGAGCGCATAAGTAAAAAATCATCGGGCGCCTCGAAATCCAATTCCCCGTCGCCCCTCACAAAACCTTGAGCTAACCTCTCTTGGCTCAACGCGCTAGGCTTTAGGGGGTTATTAGCAAATGGATTGTGTAATATGCACAGACCATCTAGCAGGTGCTCATAGTACTCTGATTTTTTAGTATGCTTAATAGTAGGATGAAGTGAGCCGGGGTTAGGGTGATAGGTCGTAAACATTGTCATAGCTGTTGGATTGTCAGCAACGGCTCTAACCTTTCCCCACGTGGCAAGACTACTAAAAATAACAGCGCTTACGTCCGAATACTCAGGAGAACAAAAATATCCTAAATCAATATTTGCATTCTCATTCTTTACCACACCATCAACGTTGTAACTAATCATCTCAGGTGAACCAGTTTCAATAGTTTTCATTTCATCGTGATACAGCCCGTAAAGCGCACTAATGACAGGCCTCATAGCTGACATATGAGAAAATGGACGATCAAATGAAGCGATTGCAATAATAAATGGTTTATCTTGAACCTGAGGAAGCTTCGAATAGCGCTCTCTCAGCTTCCTAACTTTTGAGGTAAAGCTGTTACAGAKCCTAATAGTTGCTTCTTGATTGAAGCGATTGAAGTCGTCCGGCATAGAGTCCATAGAGTAGCCATGAGGCGGCTGTTGTCCCTGTGCGGGAGCGGAAATCGTAGCTTCAATACAGAACGGTAGCTCCGCATTTACCACAAAATCTGGAGCGTCATATTTAAAATCTACTGTGACTTTTAGCTCTTTAAGAAAAGCATGAATGTAAAGTTCCCATAAGCAGGGTTCGAAACTGGTTTGAAATTCATGGCAAAATTTACCATCTCGGTCTTCGAAGCCCTTAGACCAGTCTAGGAGAACTTTTCTTTCTGCCTCATAGTCACCATCTCGAATCATTTTGTAGACAGGATGTTGAGCATCTTTTTTCGCCACATCAGTAAATAGTGGTAGTTCGATCATGATTTATGCCTAACGCCCGGTTTAGGGGCGGCTGGAGCGAAGCGTAAGCAGTCCCAGCCGCACGTTTTTTGTGCGGCTATCTACAACCGCTTGTTAGGTGTATTGAATAACTGCATTTTTTGTATTTACCAAGACATTTTCAGCTACAGAGGAATTGATATTTTCCTCCTTTGGATAAAACGAGACACCCAAGTAGTGCTCGTAGTGTAAGGTGAAAATATTGCCTTCTATTTCTATATCCCAATACGCTTGATCAATCCCATCTAATCTATTCTTAAACTCACACTTATAAAGATTGCAAATAGCCGAAGCTGCTTTCTCAAACGAAATTCCGCCAAGATCCAAGGTTTTTACAACTCTTCCATTGGACCACTTCTTGTCAGCAATCTTGATCACAAGCACACCTAACAGCTAATTCATGCGACTCAGTCGCACTTTCGCCTGTCACCCTATCCCCAATAGAAACTGGATGAAGTTGGAGATGGAGGCTGTTGGAAGTACAGGGGAAATAGGCATGTTTTGACAGCTCCTTGTCTGGGGAAAGTGCGACGATTGTTTATTGAAGGTTTAATTTAATCTTTTTTATCTTACCGCGCAAGCTCTACTAACCTATTGAATTATTTAGAAAATATTATTCTTACACCGCAATTCCATACTTAGCGCTCAAGGGTTTCCCTTGAATACTGGGTGCCGCGTTAATTATCCGATACCAATACTCAGGCTCACAGCCAGCTACCACGCGCCCCTTGCCGCGCCCGGTGACAAGGGCATATAGATTACAGCCCAATTTAGCGGCACCCCAACCAAATGACACAATACAACCAGATCAAGTAAGCCATCATAGCACTTCGCTCGCTGGATACCGGCTCAAGGCCGGTATGACGCTGTAAGTAAACATGCAACTAGCGCGCTTGCCAACTACGAAGCACCGCTTTTAGCTCCCCCGTAGATACAGCCGAACGAAGGCTTATTTTATCGGTTGAGCACACAGGACGTGTGCGAGAGAATTGTCAGGGCATGGACGCCCTGTCAATCCGTGCCGTTAAAATTAGCTGGAGTGAGGGTACCCGCAGGGCTGAATATGTGGGGGCGCGCCTTTTGAGTACTTTTCGTCGCGAAACGAAAAGTACTTCGCCACGCCCGGCGACACGGGCATATAAAAAAGCCCGCTTTAGCGGCAGCCCAACCAAATACCACCGTATAACCAGATCTAGTAAGTCACCATAGCACTTCGCTCGCTGGATACCGGCTCAAGGCCGGCATGACGATGTAGCTTAGCCGGCGACTGAGGGCACACAAGGCGGACAAGCAACCAATGCTATCGTTTGGCAGCCACACTACTACGTAGGTAACAAAGCCACTGGATTCCGATTCAAGCCCGGAATGACGTTGCAGTAAGAAGAGTACCCCAAAAAAACCAAAAAGCCCCGTGCTGAATCCTCAGCACGGGGCTTTTAAAAAGGTACACGCCAAAGGCGCACACCTATAACTTAAAGCGATTTACGCTTTAAATTCCGCACGGCCTTTATAAGGCGCGCTGCCATTCAGTTCGGCTTCGATGCGCAGCAGACGGTTGTACTTAGATACGCGGTCTGAGCGGCACAGTGAACCGGTTTTAATTTGGCCGGCTGAGGTGGCAACCGCCAAATCGGCAATGGTGGTGTCTTCGGTTTCACCTGAACGGTGCGAGATAACGGCGGTGTAGCCGGCGTCTTGCGCCATTTTGATCGCGTCCAAGGTTTCAGACAGTGAGCCGATTTGGTTGAACTTGATCAGGATCGAGTTGGCGATTTTCTTATCGATGCCTTCTTTTAGGATCTTGGTGTTGGTTACGAACAAGTCATCGCCCACCAGCTGGATTTTATCGCCCAGGATTTTGGTTTGGTACGCCCAACCTTCCCAATCGCTCTCGTCCAGGCCATCTTCGATAGAGATGATAGGATACTTGTTGGTCAGCTCAGCCAGGTAGTCACTGAAACCTTCGGCGTTAAAGGTTTTGCCTTCGCCAGACAGGTTGTACTCGCCATCTTTGTAAAACTCAGAGGCGGCGCAGTCGAGTGCCAGAGTCACGTCTTCACCCAACTTGTAACCGGCATTGGCAACGGCGGTGCCGATAACAGCCAAGGCTTCTTCGTTAGATGGCAGGTTAGGAGCAAAGCCACCCTCGTCACCAACGGCGGTGTTCAGGCCTTTTTCGTTCAGTACTTTCTTCAGTGCGTGGAAAATTTCAGCACCTACTTGCAGCGCTTCGGCGAAGGTTTTTGCGCCTACAGGCTGAACCATAAACTCTTGAATGTCGACGTTGTTATCGGCGTGCTCACCACCGTTAACAATGTTCATCATCGGTACTGGCATGGTGTATTTGCCAGAGGTACCGTTAATGTCGGCAATGTGCGCGTACAAAGGCACACCTTTAGCAATGGCAGCAGCTTTAGCAGCGGCCAAAGATACGGCCAAAATGGCGTTGGCGCCCAGCTTAGATTTGTTTTCGGTGCCGTCGGCTTCGAGCATGGCGTTATCCAGCGCGCGCTGATCGGTCGCATCCATTCCCACCAGCAAAGGCTTGATGGTGTCGTTGATGTTGGCAACGGCTTTTAATACGCCTTTACCCAAGTAGCGAGACTTGTCGCCATCGCGCAGTTCCAGTGCTTCACGCGAGCCAGTTGAGGCACCCGATGGTGCACAGGCCGCGCCTACGGCGCCAGACTCAAGAATCACTTCAGCGCTAACGGTTGGGTTACCGCGGCTGTCCAGCACTTCAAAGGCTTTAATGTCTACTATCTTGCTCATTGGGGATTGGCTCCAATTGTCGTTTCAGTAATGTCGGTTAACTATACAAATTAGGTTAACGGGTTAACGTGGTGCTGATGTTACAAAATCGGGTTTTGCTGCCGCTATTTAATTTCCAGCGGCGCCATGGCTTTTACCAGCGCATCGATGCTTTGCATCTGCGCTAAAAATGGCTCTAGCTTATCCAGTGGTAAGGCACTGGGGCCATCGCACTTGGCGTTGTCCGGGTCGGGGTGAGCCTCTAAAAACAAACCGGCTAAACCCAGCGCCATGCCAGCGCGGCCCAACTCGGCCACTTGCTGACGGCGACCACCGGAGGCGGCGCCAAACGGGTCGCGGCACTGCAGTGAGTGGGTCACATCAAAAATCACCGGCGCACCGCCCGAGGCCTCTTTCATGGTGCTAAAGCCAAGCATATCGACCACGAGGTTATCGTAGCCGAAGTTGCTGCCGCGATCACACAGAATCAGGTTGTCGTTGCCACACTCGCGAAACTTCTCGCAGATGTTTTTCATCTGGCCTGGGCTTAAAAACTGTGGCTTTTTAATATTGATGACGCTACCGGTTTCAGCCATGGCCTGCACTAAATCCGTCTGGCGCGCTAAAAACGCCGGCAACTGAATAACATCGGCCACTTCACTTACGGGCTGGCACTGATAAATCTCGTGCACGTCGGTAATGACCGGCACGCTAAAGGTGCTTTTTATTTCCTGGAAGATTTTTAAACCCTCTTCCATACCCGGCCCACGAAACGAGTGGATGGATGAGCGGTTGGCCTTATCGAACGAGGCTTTAAAGACGTAGGGAATACCAAGCTTTTGTGTCGCCTCAACATAGGCCTCGGCGGTGCGCAGCGCTAAATCGCGCGATTCGAGCACATTCATGCCGCCAAACAACACAAACGGTAAGTTGTTGCCGACACTGACACTTCCGGCATCAGTACCGCCAATACGAACAGTTTTATCAGTCACAGAGATTCCTTAAAGTAAAATCCCGCAACGCGCAAAGCGTGCGGGATGATCGTGTTTTAGCCTTTGGCTTTAAGCGTAGCCGCAACAAAGCTGGTAAACAGCGGGTGGCCGTCCCGTGGGGTCGAGGTAAACTCGGGGTGGAACTGACAGGCGACAAACCACGGGTGATCGGCAATTTCGACCACCTCGACCAAGGTGTCATCCGACGACCAGCCGCCAATGCGCAAGCCCGCTTGCTGCAGCATATCAACGTAGTTGTTGTTGACTTCATAGCGGTGACGGTGGCGCTCGACAATCACATCATGGCCGTAAATTTCGCGGGCTTTAGAGTCTTTCACCAAACGACACTCTTGTGCGCCCAGGCGCATGGTGCCGCCTAAGTCCGATTGCTCGTCGCGTTTTTCTACGCGGCCGCTCTCGTCGGTCCACTCGGTAATCAAGCCGATCACCGGGTCTTTACAGTTGCGGTCAAACTCCGTGCTGTTGGCGTCTTTAAGGCCCACCACGTTACGCGCAAACTCGATGACTACCGACTGCATACCCAGGCAAATGCCCAAATACGGCACTTTGTTTTCACGGGCGTAACGCACAGCGGCCAACTTGCCTTCGACGCCACGGTTGCCAAAGCCACCGGGCACCAAAATAGCATCGGCACTTTTTAAGATCTCGACGCCTTCCTGCTCAATGCGCTCGGCATCGATGTAATCAATTTTTACGCGGGTGCGGGTGTGAATGCCGGCGTGACTCAAGGCTTCGTTAAGCGACTTATAGGCGTCCAGCAGCTCCATGTACTTACCCACCATAGCCACGGTAATTTCGTGCTCGGGGTTAAGCTTGCCATCGACGACCGCATCCCACTCGGACAAATCGGCCGGGCCGCAGCTTAAGCCAAATTGATCGACGACGATTTGATCTAGGCCAAACTCGTTCAGCAGGCGCGGAATAGAATAGATGGTGTTGGCATCGGGCACCGGTACCACGGCCTTTTCGGCGACGTTGGTAAACAGGGCAATTTTGCGGCGCGAGTCGTCGTCAATGGACACCTCAGAGCGGCACAACAATACCTCGGGCTGCAAGCCAATGGAGCGCAACTCTTTAACCGAGTGCTGGGTAGGCTTGGTTTTGGTTTCGCCAGCGGTGGCAATGTAAGGCACCAGCGTTAGGTGTACCAGCATGGAGTGCTGCGGGCCCAGCTCGACTTTAAGCTGACGCACGGCCTCCAAAAACGGTTGTGACTCGATGTCACCCACGGTGCCGCCGATCTCGACCAGCGCGACGTCCACATCGCGGCCGCCCTCTAAGATACGGCGCTTGATTTCGTCGGTAATGTGCGGAATCACCTGCACAGTGCCACCCAAGTAATCGCCACGGCGCTCTTTGCGCAGCACCGTCTCGTACACGCGGCCGGTGGTAAAGTTATTGCGGCGGGTCATGCGGTTGCGAATAAACCGCTCGTAGTGGCCTAAATCCAGATCCGTCTCGGCGCCATCTTCGGTGACAAACACCTCGCCGTGCTGGAATGGGCTCATGGTGCCCGGGTCCACGTTGATGTAGGGGTCGAGCTTCATGATGGTGACCGCCAGCCCGCGCGATTCCAAAATAGCCGCCAAAGAGGCCGAGGCAATGCCTTTGCCCAGCGAGGAAACAACACCACCGGTAACGAATATATATCGCGTCATGTAAAGCCTTGTAGAGGTTGATCAGTATGCGGTTAACCAGCACAAAGCCGGCAAGCGGGACCAAAACTGTACGAAACCGGCCGTATATGGCCTTAAAAAATCGTATAGAACCGCCCTAGAGATGGGGCGCCAGAATACCAGAAAGTGCCGTTAAGCTCAATTACAAAGGCACAAAAGAAACCGCTAATAGACGGAAATTTTGCCCTAACGGCGCTGAATGTCGGGCCACTGCCAACAAAGGGCCCAACCGGATTCCGCCCCACTCGCGGCAAAACGCTGGCACACCCAGTAATCGCCCACCACCGCGAGCTCACCGGCAATGTAAATAAGCGGCACCCGCGAGCGCAGCCATACCGGTACTTGATACTCCTGCAGCAGTTTTTTGAGCTGTTGTGAATGAGCGCGGCCGGCCGGCTGACAGCGCTCGCCACCGCAGCGCCACGCCACGGTAACCGTATCACCAAGCCAGTGCGCGGCAATGCCGGCGCCCGTTGCCGGGCGCCACTGCAGGCTATCACCACCGGGCAGGGGCAACGCCGCTGCCGTGTCAGACCAAACAATGACCGGCTCGCCAGGCGCCGGTTGCCATTGCAGCGGCACGCTAAGCGCCATTAGCCGACCATTAAAGCACTGCAAGCTAACCTGCCCCACGACCACCTCGGCCTGATGAGAACCGCCGTGGCCAAGCATCAATTGCGTATCAATTTGCGCCAGCGCATTGCGACTCGGCAGCTCGGCAAAATGTCGCTCTAACCAGTAGCGCAATACGTTGTGCCGCCGCGGTTCCGACATAGCCGCAAGCTCAATTAGCGGCAGGCTAAACCCCGCAGGCTCCGCCGTGCTGCCTAAACGCGACACATCCTCCGCCGCGTACTCGATGAGTAAAGCATCGCTGCGCCGCAGCAAATTAGCCGCGTCGGCCAGTGAGCGGGTCACCGCCGGCCAGCGCTGGCGCAGTACCGGCAATACCTGCTGGCGCAGATAATTGCGATCAAAGCGAACATCCTGATTAGATTCATCCTCTACCCAGGTTAAACCCTGCTCGCGGGCGTAGGCTTCCAGCTCAGCGCGCGTCACCTGCAACAGTGGCCGGTGCAGCTGCGCCCCGCCCAGCTCTCGGCTGGCCGCCATGCCACTCAGGCCCTTAGCGCCGGCGCCGCGCAGCAAGCGGTACAGCACCGTCTCGGCCTGGTCGTCTTGATGATGCGCCAGCAGCAATACATCAGCTGGCGCCAAACATTGATTAAAAGCCTGATAGCGAGCCTCGCGGGCGCGGGCCTCTACATTGCCAGCGTCGGCCTTCAGATCCGGGGTAATGACCGTCAGCTCGACCCCCAACGCCTGACACTGCTGCTCGCACTGGCGTTGCCAGTGCTCAGCGTTATGCGACAAGCCATGGTTGACGTGCACCGCCCGCACCGGCCACGCGGGTCGCTGCTGTACCACCCAGTGCAGCAGCGCGGTAGAGTCCAGGCCGCCACTAAAACCCACCCAGCAGCAGCCGGCTTCAGATGCCTGAAGCACAGCGTGGGGCAAGTGGGCGGCTAAGGCCATAGCGGGCTCCTTGGTGCGATAGTAAAGGTGGCCTAACATTAGCGAGGCCATATGAACACTGGGCAACATTAAAACGCAAAAGCGGGCACAACAAAACGACTCTTGCACCCAGGCGCCACAATCGCTAGTGTTTGCCACCCACTCGCCAAATAAATAACGAGCCGCATGAGCAAAGCAAAAGCCGTAAAAACCGCCCCTTATGGCCGCTGGGAGTCACCCATCGATGCCAGCACCCTAACCGCCAACGCCGTGCGTTTAGATGCACCGCAGCTGTGTAATGACGTGGCCTACTGGCTGGAGTCGCGCCCGGACGAAGGAGGGCGCAACGTACTGATGCGCCAGCAACTGGGCCGCGAGCCGCGCGAGCTGCTCGACGCCAGTACCAGTGTACGCACACGAGCCAATGAGTATGGCGGCGGCGCTTATCTGGCCACCGAAGACGCGGTGTTTGCCGTATTTGATAACGACCAGCGGGTGTACCAAATTCCGCTTAAGCAGGGCCACTCGCTGACCCCTGCACCTTTGACCCCTAAAGGCGATTATTGCTACAGCGACTTTTGTCTGGATAGCGAGCGCAACCGACTGATTGCCGTGCGCGAGGATCACTCGGCTGTGGGTGAACCGGTCTGCACGTTGGTGGCCATCGATTTGCGCGGCAGCCTCACGGTTACCGTTTTAGTCGAGGGGGCCGATTTTTACAGCAACCCGCGCTTAAACCATCGCGGCGACAAACTCTGCTGGCTAAGCTGGTGCCACCCTAATATGCCCTGGGATGGCACCCAATTAACACTGGCCGAGCTGGATGCGGGTGGCGAACTGCACACCCCCCAGGTGGTTGCCGGCGGCGATAGCGAATCGATTTTTCAACCCAGCTGGAGCCCCTCCGATCAGTTATTTTTTGTCAGTGACCGCAGCAATTGGTGGAACCTCTATCGCTACGATGACACGGGCACGGTTTGCGTGCTGCCGATGGACGCCGAATTTGCCACCCCACAATGGGTGTTTGGCATGTCGACTTACGGCTTTTGCGGCGACGATAAAATCCTGTGCACCTTTACCGAAAACGGTCAGTGGCAGCTGGGGCTTATTACCCCCAAAAAGACGCAAAAGGGTTACCGCTTTAGCGCGCTTAAAAGCCCCATGACGCAAATCAGTAACATCACCACCAGTGCCGAGCACTTAATGTTTATTGGCGCCAACGCCAACCGCGCGCCAGCGCTGTACCATTTACTGGCACACTCGATTGGCCACGCTGCCGCACCGCCGATGGCGATAGTGCGCCGCTCGCAAGCAGACATAGTCGAGCCGGCTAACTTAGCCACCCCCAAAGCCGTTAGCTACCCTACCAGCGATGGTGAAACCTGCCACGGTTTTTACTACCCACCGTGCAACGTCGGTTACCAGGCAGAGCCAGACACCCTGCCACCGCTTATTGTGATGTGTCACGGCGGTCCCACCGGCGCCACCAGCAGCGCCCTCAATTACAAACTGCAGTTCTGGACCTCGCGCGGCTTTGCGGTATTGGATGTAAACTACCGCGGCAGCACCGGCTACGGCCGCGACTATCGCGATAGTTTAAAAGCTCACTGGGGCGTTAAAGACGTCGCCGATGTGGTGGCCGGGGCGCAGTATTTAGTCGAGCAAAAACTCGCCCACCCCGGGCAACTGATTATTCGCGGCTCCAGCGCCGGAGGCTATACCGTATTAGCGGCGCTTACCTTTAGCGACACTTTTAGTGCAGGCGCAAGCCTATACGGCATTGGCGATTTAACCGCACTGGCCGAAGATACCCACAAGTTTGAATCGCGTTATTTGGATACACTGGTAGGCCCCTACCCCGAAACCAAACAGCGGTATCTGGATCGCTCGCCCATCACCCACATCGAGCAATTAAATTGCCCGGTGATTTTTTTACAGGGCCTAAAAGATAAGGTGGTGCCGCCGGCTCAGGCCGAGGCCATGGTAAAAGCGCTAACCGATAAAGGCATCGCCAACCAGTACGTTACCTTTGCCAACGAGGGCCACGGATTTCGCGCCGCCGACAGTATCGAGGAGGCCATAACCCGCGAGCTGGGTTTTTACCGCCGTGTATTTCACCTACCAGCTTAATTAAAAACACAGCGCACGGAAGCGCTTGGCTTAGCCCCTGCCCACCTCGTTGCCTCGCCCTCAGGCTGGCTGACACCCAACTAATCATTCGCCCCTCAACCTACCCACTGGTTCACAGAATTACGTCCACTCTTTGTTATTGTCGACAATAAATGATATACAAAGAGTCGGGCCGAGCGACTTATTGCACAGCCCATGGATATAAAAATAACGCAACAAGAGGCCACAATATGAAACACACCATTAGTACCTTAACTGCCCTGCTGCTATGCAGCTCGTCGTTTGCCGCCGACTGGGACGGCTTACCTGTCCCCGCCGATGCCGGCAGCGGCAACACCTGGCAACTGCAAAGCAACGTCTCGGACGACTTTAACTACTCGGCCCCGGCCAATGGTAAAAGCGCAGCCTTTTACGATCGCTGGTCCGAGGGTTTTATTAACGCCTGGCAAGGCCCGGGCCTAACCGACTACCACAACCCCAACTCGCGGGTTGAAAACGGCGAGCTGGTGATTCAAGCCACCCGCAAACCGGGCACCAATCAGGTGTACACCGGCGCCGTGCACACCAACGACAGCATCCAGTACCCGGTTTACATCGAAACCAGCAGTAAAATTATGGATCAGGTGCTGGCTAACGCCGTGTGGATGTTAAGCAGTGATTCCACCGAAGAGATCGACATTGTCGAGGCTTACGGCAGCAGTCGCCCCGATCAAACCTGGTTTGCCGAGCGTATGCACTTAGCCCACCACGTGTTTATCCGCGACCCGTTTCAGGATTACCAACCTAAAGACGCCGGCGCCTGGTACGCCGACGGCCGCTTATGGCGTGACCAATACAGCCGGGTTGGGGTTTACTGGCGCGATCCTTGGCACCTGGAGTATTACATCGACGGCCAATTGGTACGCACCGTATCCGGTGTAGACATGATTGACCCTTACGGCTACACCAACGGCAACGGTTTAAGCAAACCTATGCAAATTATCGTTGATGCCGAAGATCAGGACTGGCGCTCAGATAACGGTATTATCGCGACTGATGCCGATCTTGCCGACAGCAGCAAAAACCAGTTTTATGTCGATTGGATTCGCGTTTATAAACCGGTACCAGATGCCAACGGTGGCGGAGATAACGGCGGCGATAATGGTGGCGATAACGGAGGTGACAATGGCGGCGATAACGACATTACCAGCAGCGTCGACTTTGATAGCTTTTTTGCGACCGGCAAAGACGGCAGCGCCGTTGCCGGCGACAGCGTTAATGGCTTTAACCCCTCGGGTAATGGCAACATCAACTACAACACCGTAGGCGATTGGGCCGAGTACAGCATCAATCTACCCGAGGCCGGTGAGTACCGTTTAGAGCTGGACACGGCCTCGACAGTGAGCACAGGCCTCGGCGCCGACATCAGTATCGACGACGTGTTTGTCGGCACAGTTGCTATCTCGCAAACTGGCGGCTGGGAGAGCTATCAAACCTTTAGCCTTGCCAACACCATCAACATCGGTGCCGGCACCCACACACTGCGCGTACAAAGCGCAGGAAGCTCGCCGTGGCAGTGGAACGGCAACGCGATCCGCATGGTTAAAGTGGGCGAAGGCTCAAGCAACAACCAAACAACCACACCTACACCAAGCGAAATGATCAGCCTGGAGGCCGAAAGCTTTAACAGCACCGGTGGGCCGTACGACGGGTTTCAAACTTATACCCAAAGCGGTATCACAGCTACCAACTACAACCAGCGTGGCGACTACGCCGAGTACACCCTGTCGGTACCTACCGCAGGCAACTACAACGTGAGTGCTATTGTGGCGACTCCCGAAAGCGGTGCCGCCATGACGCTAACGCTAAACGGCAACGCGCTGGTTAGCTTAGACGTACCCTCAACCGGCGGCTGGAACACCTTTACCGAGGTTAACGCAAGCGGCGCCGTGGCGTTGCCCGCGGGCACTCACACCCTAAGAGTAACCAGCTCCGGCAACACCGCCAACACCTGGGAGTGGAACGCCGATCGCTTTATCTTTACACCGCAATAAATAACCAATGGGTGCGGCCGATACGGTCGCACCGACGCCTAGACTCGGCACACGGCCACCGGAACCGATTTAAACGCCGGTGTTTTACTGCGCGGGTCATGCTCGGTGCCAATAAGCACGTTAGCTTCGGGGTAATAGGCCATCAGGCTACCGGCAGGCAAATCAAAAGGCACCACCTCTACGGCTTTCATTTCCCCTTGAGGCGAGACAATATTCACTTTATCGCCTTTACTCACACTTAGCGTCTGGCAATCGGATTCTGACATCAACACACACCAGCGATGGCTGGTACCGCGATAGCTATCGGACTCTTCGTAAATAATTGAATTAAACTGCCCCTCACTGCGAATACTGGCCAGTAAAAATGGGTATTCGGCGTTGGCTGATTGAGTCAAGGCGTGCGTTTTAAAATGCCCACGCTGGCTTTGCGTGTTAAACACCGGCTTGTGCACCAGGCGGTTACCCACCACAAACTCTTGTTTGCTTGCGCCGATATCGGCCAGGGGCGCCATACCTGGAATAGTAGCGGCAATGGCTTTGCGCACTTTGTCGTGTTGCTCAAACGCGGCAAAATCCAAGGGGGAGTCGGGCAGTAAACGCCCACCCAGCTGAGCCAGTATACTTACCTCAGAGCGCACGTTATCCAACCGGGTAATACCGCCATCGCTTAAACGCACATAGTTAAACATGGATTCTTGCGTAGTGCTGTCCGGCTCTTCATCCCGGGCGCACACTGGCAAAATTAACGCCTCGCTGTTTTCCATACCGTTAAAATGGCCGCGATTTAAGGTGGTGGTGAGGTAGAGTTTAAAACCCACAGCATCCAGCGCGCGACGGGCAAACTCGGTATCGGGCGTGGCGGCAAATAAGTTGCCCCCCATCATTAAGGCGTTACTCATTTGTCCGGCCTCGGCCGTGCGTAAGCAGGCCAATGTATCCATACCTTTTTGCGTGGGTAAACTCACCCCCATATGCGTCTCGATAGCGTGCAATACGTCGTCGGCCAGCACCGGCTTGACTCCAATGGTACCAATACCCTGCACGTTACTGTGCCCACGCAGTGGCAACAGCCCAGCACCGGGCTTGCCCACCATGCCGCGCAGCATGGCAAGGTTAGCGATGGCCTCGACATTATCGGCGCCATTTAGATGGTGGGTAATACCCATGCCCCAAGCGAAGATAACATTGTCAGCGCGGGCATAATCGTCCACCAACTCACCCACGGCTTGTTCGGTTAAACCGCATCGCGCGAGCAGCTCGGTTAAATCTAAGGCCGCCAGGTAATCGCGGTACGCGGCAAAATCCTGAGTATGGTTTTGCACAAACTCAGCATTGTGCGCGTTTTGCTCCACTAGCATTTTTGCCATGGCCGTTAACAGGGCCAAATCGGAGCCGATTTTGGGCTGCAAAAAGCGCGAGGCAATCCAGGTGCCGCCCACCAGCATAGATTTGGGGCTTTTGGGTACCGCAAACTTCACTAGGCCCGGCTCTTTGGCGGGGTTAATAACCATCACTTTGCCGCCGCGGTCGCGCACCCCCTTGAGCTGATGCACAAAGCGCGGGTGATTAGAGGCGGGGTTGGCGCCAATCACAAACACCATATCGGCCAGCGCTAAATCCTCAAGCGCCACCGTAGCGGTGCCGGTACCCAGGGTGCTTTGCAGCCCCACCCCAGTGGCCTGATGGCAATAGTACGAACAGTTGGTGACGTTATTGCTGCCGTACAAACGCGCCATTAATTGCAGTAAAAAACCCGCCTCGTTCGACGAGCGCCCCGAGGCGTAAAAAAAACTCTGCTCGGCCGGCGCCGCGCTGAAGCGTTCGGCCGCTAACGTCAGCGCCTCGTCCCAGCTTAACGGCTGGTATTTAGCGCTGCCCGCCGGTTTATAAATTGGGGTGTTAAGCCGCCCCATGGTTTCCAGCTCACGGTCGGTAAGCTCGTTAAACTCATTAAGCGTGTGGTCAAACAGCTCGGCGGGAATAGGCGGTTGAATATCGGTGGATTGCGCCTGAATACTTTTATTACACACCGAGGGAAACTCGTCTTTCTCATTCACCATCCCACCGCGCTGCCCCCCCATACCCAGACCACAGGCTTTGCAGGCGTTGTGGCTTTTTAACGCTTTGGCCGAATCCAGCAAACCGATGCGCTTAATGGTTTGCAGGGTATATAAAACCTTTTTGGGCCCACCACCGACGATGGTTACCGGGGTTGTCGTTGCTTTCACCGAAATCTCCCATTAGCAGCTCGCGGGATATTCACCGACAGGCTGTTAAGTATTGTTAATTTGTGTTTGACTATGGCAAACCACACTTTGTAGACAATATACATTGTCGGAATTTTATCTAGTATGACGACAAGCGACTATCAATTTACCGCTCACAAAGGAAATAAAAATGACCTTAAAGCCTTTCGCGTTGGCCGTTGCCATAAGCGCAGCGCTCGGCAGCGCCTGTACTAGCCACAATGCCAGCACATCCAACCCCGCCCAGCAGGCAAGCGCACAGCTTGCGGCGCAACAGCTCCCGGCAACTCTGGTGGATGTTACCCGCGCCCAACAGCAAGGGTGGCTCACCGCCAAGCAAGCAGAGCTCAAGCTAACCTCAGATCCAGTGCTCAATATACGCTTTCCCGCCTCGGTGCACACTCCGGCATTTAACATAGAGCCGGAGACACCGTGGGATTTATCAAACCTCGATAACTACAACCTGGCCTTTGAAGTAAACAACCTTTCGCCGGTATCGACGCACTTTTACGTCGAGCTGTTCGACACCAGTGGCAGCAGCCAGTCGCGCGAGCTGAGCATCCCCAAAGGTTATCGAGGTAAGGTGTTTTTCCCGCTGGCGGGCGAGAAAGCCGCCACCGATAAAGGTATGTGGGCCAATCCCATGCCCTGGCCGTCTGACGAAATGAAAATGGTGTGGCGCTCGTGGCACCAAACTCTGGACATGAGCCAGATCAGCAAGATCTCGGTGTATACCATTGGCGTATTGCAAGATCGCACGCTCGAGATCGGGAATATAGTCCTGCGCCCCAACCCGGATGCAGGCGCCGACTGGACCACTCACCTGGTCGATCGCTTCGGGCAGGCCGCTAAAAAGCACTCCCCCCTGAAAGTGGAATCCGAAGCCGAGCTTAAAGCGCTTGCCCAACGCGAATTAAAACAGCTGGCCGAGCAGCCGGGGCCCGCCGATCGCTCGCGTTTTGGCGGCTACAAAGATGGCCCTAAGCTTGAGGCAACCGGCTACTTTCGCACCGAAAAAGTCGATGGCAAGTGGTGGATGGTAGATCCGGACGGCTATTTGTTTTTCTCCCATGGCCCGGCCAATGTGCGTATGTCTAACCTCACCACCCTAACCGGGGTGGATTTTAAAGACCCATCAGTACGCGTGGTGCACGCCGATGAAGTCACCCCGGAAGACTCCATGGGAATTATTAAGGTGTCGGACGAGGTGCGTGAAAGCCGCTATGTGATTAATGAAACCCGCCACGATATGTTTGAATGGCTACCCGGCTACGACGACCCGCTGGCCGATCACTACAGTTACCGCCGCTCGACCCACAAAGGGCCGGTGCCCCACGGTGAAACTTACAGCTTTTACCGAGCCAACCTGGAGCGTCGCTACGGCGAAACCGCGCCCGAATCCTATGTGAAAAAATGGGAAGAAGTAACTCTGGACCGGATGAACAGCTGGGGCTTTACCTCGTTTGGCAACTGGGTGGACCCGGCGTTTTACCCCAACCAGCAGGTACCCTACTTTGCCAACGGCTGGATTATTGGCGACTATCAAACGCTATCGGGCCACACCAACCACTGGGGCTTAATGCCCGACTTTTTTGATCCGGTATTTGCCGAGCGCGCCCGTGCCACCATCGAAGTGATTGCCAAAGACGTACAGGCATCGCCCTGGTGTGTGGGTATTTTTATCGACAATGAAAAAAGCTGGGGCGAGCGCGAAGGCAGCGTCGCAGAGCGCTATGGGGTGATTCTCGATGCTCTGAGTAAAAATGCAAACCAAAGCCCAGCCAAGCAAGCGTTTACCCAACGTTTACAAGCGCAATACTCCAGCATTAACGCGTTGAACCGCGCCTGGAATACCGACTTTAGTAGCTGGAGTGAGTTTGCCGAAAATGCCAGCACCGAGCAGCACTCGGAGGCACAAGTGGCCGACTTATCGACGCTGCTAGAGGCGCTGGGCGAGCAGTACTTTGAAGTAGTACACGGCACCCTTAAAGAGTACCTGCCGAATCACCTATACATGGGCGCACGCATGGCCAACTGGGGCATGCCCGACGAGATTATTAAGGCCTCTGTGAAATACACCGATGTGCTCAGTTTTAATATTTACGAAGAAGGCATGCAAACCCATCAGTGGGCCTTTTTAGAAGACATCGATTTGCCTGTGGTAATTGGTGAGTTTCACATCGGCGCCACCACCGACTCCGACAACTACCACCCGGGCATTGTCAGCGCCGCCAGCCAAAAAGACCGCGCGCGTATGTATAAAGCTTATATGGAGAGCGTACTCGAGAAAGATTACATGGTAGGCGCGCACTGGTTTCAGTATGTGGATGAACCTGTTACCGGCCGCGCTTTTGACGGTGAAAACGCCAACATTGGCTTTGTCACGGTAACCGACATCCCCTACCCAGAGATGATCAAAGCCGCCAAGGACATTAACTACAACCTCTACCCCAAACGCTACGGTCAATAACCGCTTGGGCACACTTTACCCCGCCCGCGGGCGGGGTCTTTTTAACCGTGTTACCGCTCGTTAAAAATCTGCTGCTTTGTAGGGCGTGGCTCGCCCTTCGGTTTTAGCGCGTACCTTGGCAACCTCAGCTTCGGTGTAGGCACTGCCAGAATCCAACGTATTGCCCCAACTGTTGCGAATGTAAGTAGCAATAGCGGCCAAGTCCTTATCACTAATATCGGCCCGAGCGGCAAAGCCCGGCATCACCGCTTGGGTATTCCAGTAGTGCACATCCACCCAAATTGGGCCGCTTAAGCCGTGCAGCAGCACTTTAGCCAGTGTCTCTTTATTGCTTACCCACTGACTGTTCCAAAACGTTGGCCCCAGCCCCGGCACCCCATTGCCGTGCGCTCCGTGACAGCCGGCGCAAGCGGTGCGACCGTTGTACAGTTTTTTGCCCTCGTCATAGAGCGCTTTACCCGACTTGGAAAGTTGCTCGCGGTTGCTGGCATCCTGTCGTTTTTTGCCTAAATTGTTGAGCGCGTACATCACCTGTGCATCAGGGTAGTCATCCTCAATACGGGCGATAAAAGCATCGGCATCGTCGCCCAAGCCACTGATCACCGCCTCGCGGGTGTAGGGTTTATCAAGATAGGCATCTAACACCTGCTTTGACACATCGGTGCCGCCTTTGATGGCCGATACCGATACCGCCGCCTGTAACGCGCGCGGGTAACCCGATTGCGCCAGGCTCAGCAACAGCGTGTGATAAGCCTTGTGGTCTTTTTCCGGGAGAGCCTCGCCGACCGCAGCGGCCGCCATGGCCACCTGGTCGTTCTCGCTGGCCATAAAGGTTTTTACCGTGGCAAGATCGATTTCGCCCAGGCCGTACAAAGCCCATAAGCTATTCACGATTCCCACGGGGTCTGGCAACTGTTCAAGTTGTTTGCGGATCGATGCCGCGCTGGCCTTAGCGTTGCGCTCTATCAATAAGCGACGCGCGGTATCTCGCTGCCAAGCGTTAGCGTGTGCCAGTAAGGCAACCAACTCGGCGTTGTTAGCCGACGCTAAATTGGCCACTTTGGCCGCCTCATTGGCCTGCCAGCGTAGACGATAAATGCGCCCCATGGTGTTATTGTTTTTGTCCAGCTCACGGTCATCAATTTGCGCGGCAAGGTAACTGGTTAAAAACTCTTTATGCTGCAAAATACCGTGGTACATATCCAGTATGTACACAGTGCCGTCGGGTGCATTGTATAAATTAACGGGCCGAAAACGCTCATCTTGTGAGGTAAACAACTCTTGTTTTGGGTAAACGGGCTTGCCCGTAAGCTCCCCCTCCCCTTCATTAATAAAGCGCGCGCTGATTAAATTGGCCGCGGGCTCTGGGGTTAACCCCATGCCGTAGAACTTTTTCGGGAAGTTACTGCCCCGGTACACCAGGCTGCCACTGGCGGCGGTGAACCCCACAAGCTTGCCGCGATCGGGCCCATCGGCTACCAGCATGCCCTCCATATAACCGCGGTTAATACCGGGGTTCATACGGCTGGGGTAAACGTAAATATCACCTATAGAGTGAGCTGGCATTTCTGGCCAATAACCTGGATTTTTGCGGAGCGAGCCTGGCCGTAAATACTCGCCATGAATAGGCGAACTATTACCGTTATGGTACAGGCGCCCATAATCATCCATGCTTAAGCCCCACTGGCCCCGATAATCTGTCTCGGCGCGCACTAGCTTCCAGTACTGATTGCGGTAAATCTCTTCGCTACCTTCTGGCAGCTCGGCCGTAAGCGGTAGGGTTTGGTATTTTTTGTTACTTTTTGCGTTGTAATACCAGTTGTCGATACCATAGAGCATGGTATTGGGTTTGTGCTCAACATTGCCGCCCTCGGCATAGTTCGGGTCCACCACCTCACGAATACCCGGGGTTAGAACGCCGTCTTTTTCCAGCACCTCGGTAAAGTACAGGGATGTTTGATCCGCGTAGAAAATGCCTCCCTCTACCAGTGAAATCGTGCGCGGTAAGATAATATCGCTAAGGAAAATACGGCGTTTATCCACCGCACCATCACCGTCGGTGTCTTCCAGCACAGCGATATTACCCTCAGGCTTCATTTCCCCCTCACCACGCACATCGGGCATATAGGTGGTCATCTCGGCCACCCACATTCGGCCTTTTGCATCAAAGCTCATGGCTACCGGATTAAAAACATTGGGCTCGGATACGACAGGCTCCACCACAAACCCAGGTTGCAGGTTAAAACTTTTTAGCGCTTGCTCTACATTTAGTACCGGGGCTTCGGGGATTTCGTGCTTAGGGATAACATCGCGCATTTCATGACCGTCGCGATCGCCCTTAAAGCCCGTGTCCGACTCTTCAGCCGCTACCGAAACTGCGCCACAAAGCACCACGCTTAAGGCGGTCACGAGAAGTTTTAGGTGGCTCATGTTAGTGCTCTTCGATTGAGATATTGCGGAATTTAACGGTATAGGCGGTATCACCACGCTGCGCAAAGCCCTGGCTGCCGTGGTGCTGAATGCCAATAAAACCTTCACTTAAATGAGTATCTTTAACGTGGGTGGTTAGTACATCATTCACCCAGATTTTTATGTCGGGCCCACGGGCGCTAATTTTGTAGTGGTTCCACTGGCCCGCCTTAAACGCGGTGGCTTTCTCTTCTGTCCAGTCGGGCGAATAGTTTTCTTTTAGGTGATCGCCTGGCGCTGAGCGCTCGGCATGGGCCGGAAACAACCACTGCCGCGGGGTCGCCTGCTCGTACAAACCGCCGCTCCAGCGGCGATCGGAAGGGTCGACCTCAGCTTGATAACCGAAAGCAAACTGACTCTCTATGTCGGCCGAGTATTCGGTTTGCGCGCGAAAAATAATACCTGAGTTAATAAACTCACCCTCCACCTCGGGCACAATAACCTCAAGCTCCAGGGTAAAGTCCCGATAGCGTTTTTTGGTCAGCAGAAACCAATTATCGCTCGAAAGTAGATGTATCTCGCCACCCAGCCAGTGAGCCTCGCCAAACGACGAAACATTCATCCACAAGTTTTGATCGTGAGTAATATCGACCGGATCGGCCGATACAGAAAGGCTCGCCGCCGCACTGAGCAGTGCGGCGCAAAGTAGCGATTTGCGCATCTATTTATCCTTGTTGTTTTGTTAGTTGCAGGTCACCTGCTCGGGCGGAAACGCCGCCAGCCGAACGCCAGAGATTTCTAGCTCTAGGTTACCGTCAGTATGCAACAACATCATAGAGGTGAGTTTGCTGAAGTCAACATCTCCGCCTTTAAAGCATTGTAAAGGCAGAGGTAGGCTCACCCATTCTTTTTTAGGTAGTTTGCGTAATACGTTTTTTAGTGGGATGGAAGCCCGGCTCTCCCAGTTCCAGTTACTCTCGATCGAGAGGGTCACATGCTCTTTGGGTCGTTCAAGCACCTTGAGGTCTATCACCAGTGCCGCCTGGTCTTTAATTTCAGCCAAATCGATGAAGCCTTCTTTGTTAATTAAGCTGACCGTAGAGACGGCTTCGTTTTGGCCACCCCACTCGGTAAGCACTTTCTTTTTGTTCCAGATGAAGCGCACCGCATCACCATCGGTTTCGCGTGTAGCGCGCTCGGCCACTAAACTATTCTTTACCGTTGCACCGGCTTTGTTCTCTAATAACACCTGACCAAACTGCAGGCTGAGCTCCCAGGGCTTGACGGCATCACCTTGATCAATATAAAAAATATTGTGATTCAGCGGATCTTGAGCATAGGTGCTTAACGCCAGGCAAGACAGTGCGAAGGCTGTGACCAGGTTTTTTATCGTTTTCATGTATCACCTCAATATCAGTTAGTGTCCGACGGTGTTTTTTTGTCCTTTTTGATTTGCCAAAAACTCAACGATATCCCTAACGTTTTCTTTCTCAAGCATTAGCCCCATAGGCGGCATGCCGGAGCCTGAAAAACTCTGCTTGGCAATAATCTTACTAGGGATGACTTTTTCGTCGTCAGTGTCGGTCACAACCGTGATGCTGGTATCGCTCTCCGCGACAAAGCGCCCCTCTATCACTTCGCCACTGGTGAGGGTTACCGTGGTGCGACCAAACCCCGGGGCTACCCGCGCTCCCGGTGCGACCATCGCCTCAATGAGTTGATAACGGCTTAATCGGCTACCGATATCGGTAAGCTCGGGCCCCACTGGTGAGCCAAAATCGCCCATCACGTGACAGCGAACACACTGAGCCGTGGTGTTGTAAAAGAAAAACAGTTTACCCATATGGGCATCGCCGCCTTTCAGTGTCTCGATATACTGGGCGGTCATATCGCCGACGGGTTTGGATTGCTTATATGCCTGCAACAATGTTTGCACCTGGAGACTTTGTTTAGTGCCGGCCGCCTGCACCAACTCAAGCTGTACCTCAGGAGCTATACGCTCATCCAGTAACAATTGCAGCTGCCGGGCAATTAAGGCGTCAGCCTCAGGCGCATGAACTTTTGCCAGAGCGGTATAGGTTTCTTGCTGCTCGCCAGAGCTGCCTTTTTGCAGTAACAGCTGGTACATCTGCACTTTATCGGCAGCGGCGATATCCAACTCGGGAATCAAGCCCAGCGCGGCGCGGCGTACACTTTCGGCGCTGTCTTTTAGCGCTAGAAACACCGCCGTTTTTAGTTCGCTATAACCCAACCGATGTAAGTTTTCCAGTGCCGCACGACGCACGTTGGCCGCGCTGTCGTTTTGCACCAAAGCGGCCAGAATAACGCCGCCCTCACTGAGCCCCAAACGGCCCACGGCGTTGGCGGCCGCCTCGCGCAGCTCGGGCTCGGGGGCCTGAAGTAAACTCGCGTACTCAGGCTCGAGCGCCGCTATCGCCGCCGTGGACTCGGTGGGTCGCTCGCCCCGGTAAAGCCCGCTCACTCTGTCGTACACAGACGGCTTTTGCCACACGCTTAACGCATTGAGCGCCTCGGCGCGCACCACGGCCGAATAGCGTTTATTACCAGCAAAGGCCACCAACCGCTGCGCACTTTGTGCATCCGCTATAAAAGCATTGGCATTGATCGCGCGGCGCAGCAAAGGCTCGTTGCTAAAGCGTGGCTCAGGCAGCAGTCCGGCCAGTGCCGGTAATGCAGCGTCAACAAAAGCGTCGTCGTTGATGGCCCGGGCAGCGTTGGTTACCACATACTCGTTGTCGTCCTGTAAAAACGCCGCAAGCCTTGGGCTTGCCGACCGGTTTAACGCGATAACGGCGGCCACTCTTACCGCCACCGAGGGGTGCTCGGCTAGCTCACCCAACGCTTGCTCTTGCCCTAAACGTGCCAGGGCAATGGCGCCGGCTTGGCGCAGGTAGACATCACTGTCGTTGTTGTCCTGCAGCATTGCCACAATTGCCGCAAACGATGACGTCGCGCCAATGCGCCCCAGCGCCTGGGCGGCAAACATTCGCACTCGCGCACTCGGGTGGGTGAGATTTTCACGCAACGCAGGCTCGGCGTCGGGATAAGGGGTATCACCAAGCGCCTTGGCAGCCTGTGCGCGAATCTCGTCATCGGCGTCTTGCAAGAGCGGCATTAAAGGTTTCGCAAGCTGTGAGTCGTGCCGCGCCAACTGGCCCACCCCCCAAATGGCGTGAATGCGCCCCAGTTGCGATTCGCCCGCCAGCGCCGCTATCAGGTTTTTCTGATCACCGCGCGCGGCCAGCTCAAACTGCGCTTTACTGCGCACGCGCTGATCGGGGTGAGATAAATACGCGGTTAACTGTGTGGCGGATAGCTCGCTAAACGACTGCTGCAACAGCTGTTGGGTTTGCGCTCGTAATGGGTGCGGTGTGTCGGCATCCAGTTTCCAGATACGACCGGTGTTATTAACTTTCCACCCATCGACCCAGTCGGCCGTATAAAGTGCGCCGTCCGGGCCCACATCCAGGCCCGTGCTCTGAACGCCGCGCATAAAGGTTTTATCTTCGCCAAGCTTAAAGCCGGCACCATCGGGCTCTAGGGTAAAGGCATTAATACCCGAATTACCGGGCGTGCCGGTAAACTGCACCAAAAAAAAGTAATCTTGCCACGTCTCATTGAGCGCCGTACCTGGGTTGTAAACCATCCCGGTGGGGCCGCCATAAAAAGGTTTGATAGGCGGCAAAATCAATGCCGACTGCTCGGCAAACCGGCTTTTGTGGTAGCCCTCGTCGGTCCAGACTTTATAGCGGTTGTTTGTGGGGTCGGTGTATTTGCCAAACTGCCAGTGGGTGCGCCAGCCGGTATCCGAGCCATCGATCAGGTATACCAACCGCTCAAACTCCCCGGCATGGTCGCCGTCGTTATCCGAGCTAATCAGGTTACCGTATTTGTCGAAGGTAAATTCATGAGTATTGCGCAGGCCGGTCGCAAATACCTCAAGGTGGCTACCGTCAGGCTCACTGCGCACAATCACCCCCTCGTGCGGGTGCTTATGGCGCTTGCCTTCCAGGTCGGTAATATCGGCACCGATATCGCCTATGCCATAGTAAATACGCCCGTCGGGGCCTTTAGTCACACCCGACATATTGTGGCCGCTAAAGCCAATGTGCACGCCAAAGCCCTCGGCTAGCGACGTTTTTTGATCCAGATACCCATCTCCGGTGCTGTCGCTGGCGCGCCAGGCGTTGGGTGCAACGGTTAAGTACAGCGAATCGGTCGCGTTATCGTAGTAAACGCCTCCCAGCACATCACTCACCAGCGTTGAAAAGTCCTCTAGTACGGTTTGCGCCCGATCGGCGCGCCCGTCGCCATCGGTATCGGAAACTTTTAACACCTCCTCTTTGACGACGGCCAAATCGCGCCAATCATGCTTACCATTGCTATTGCGATCGGGTACATCGTCCGGCCCCAGGTTGCTCGACTCGGCAAAGTAGTGCTTTAAAAATTCACCGCGCTCGGCCACCGACGTAAACGACAGCGTGTCCGCGTGCCATTGCGGCCACCCGCGAATATCAAATTCAGAGTTATTGCTGCGATTCGTAATCGTCACCCAGGCGTTGCCCTGCCAATCCATACTCAGGGCCACCGGATCGTCGATGAGGGTGTCGCCGGCCCATAGCTGAAGGTTAATGCCCGGCGCGAGTTTCTCCATCAAGCTTGCGCTCGCCTTCTGTGCCGCATCGCTCGCTTGCAGCGCCGACATATGCGTAGTCTTTAGCTTAGAGCCAGATTTGGCGGGGTGCCCTGCACCTTCTGTATGAGCCCCAAAGGCAAAAGGCGCCAGCAAAAGGGCGATCAGTTGAAAACGCGGCCTATAACGCATAAGAGTCCTCTCTGGTTAGCTGCTCTCCCGGGCATTGAGCTAACCGGAGGCCGCTATTCATTATTATTGATTCCTATATCAGGCTCAGCTAAATTTAACGGAACCTAGCCACCACAGCTGCGGCCCGAGGCCTTATACTTATTACCAATAACCATAACCTCATTAATAACAAGCTTACCACTCAGGCCCATTGTATACAATCTGCTATTGACAATAGCCAAATAATCTTTAATTATCTACCTTGGGAACAAAAAGAGCGGATAGCATAAATGAGCCGCACCCTAAAACTTGCTACGCATCGTCATAGGTTTGGCGGTAAAGCATAAAAATAATGAACGATCAGAGAGGTCACAGATGTCTAACATCACTAAACGCTTCCAGTTGACCGCGCTTTCGGCTGCCATACTGGCCAGCCACGGCATAGGCGCTTACGCTCAATCAGACACCGAACAATCCACCGAAGAGCTCGTACTTGAAGAAGTTGTGGTTCGTGGTATACGCGGTGCGCTGCAAAAGTCCATGGACAACAAGCGCGATTCGCAGCAAATCATGGACACGATCAACTCCGAGGACATGGGTAAGAACACCGATCAGAACATTGCCGATGCTTTGGGTCGTGTTACGGGTGTATCGGTGGTGAGCCGTGACGGCGAGGGCTCGACCATCACCGTGCGTGGTGCCGGCGCAAACCAAAACAACATTACCTTAAACGGTCAACAGCTCTCTTCTACTGACTTCAGTCAAGCAGTGGATTTAAGCGCGTACTCATCAGATATCCTGTCAAAACTCGAGGTAATTAAAACGCCTAGCGCTGATATGGATGAAGGCTCACTCGGCGCTACCGTAAACCTAGTAACGGTTCGCCCTCTGGATAAAGCGGAAGACGAATACACAGCCACTATTCAGGGCCGCTATAACGACTTTAGTGAGAAAGAAAACTACAAACTGCAACTGGCTGGCTCTAAGAAGTTTTTGGACGACACCTTTGGTGTTGCTTTAACGGCTTACACTGAAACCAATGATTACCGCAAAGACCAATACCGTGCGCATAACTTTGAAGCGCGCGATATCAATATTGCCCGTGATCAAAATGGCAATATTATTTCCGGTATTCGGGCCATCAGCCCAACCAATGTTAACTATGAGCTGTTCGACAACGAAAGTGAGCGCTATGGTGCAACCTTAGGCCTGCAGTGGGCGCCTACTGATGGTACCGAACTTAGCTTCGATGCGACCTACGCCAATCAGACCACCGAGCAAAACTATGACGGCTTTTCGCTGCGCATGGGTACCGACCCGAATCTGATCGAAAACCAAAACTGGAGCCAAAACTACCCCGATCAAGTAGCCAGCTTTACTGACCCGCAAGAAGATTGGTGGACCGTAGATACCAACACTCTTACCTTAATCAATCAGGTTAACCGCTATAGCATTGGCGACATAACCCGCTCCGAAGGCGGCGATGAACAAGAAAACGCCAGTGCCACCCTGCGCTTTGACCAAGAAATTACCGACAACTTCCGCATGTCGGCGATGGCCGGCTACTCCAACAGTAAATCCGAAAGCCTGCCGAGCCGCTACACCAACATGCAAAACTGGAAGCAAGTGCCTTCCAACATTCTGTTTGGAGCAGGGCAAGACATTGAGCCAGTCGGCTATCAATGCCACGCCAATGCGTGCGCCCCGGTATTTGGCAGCAGCTACGTCGATCTTGGTGATAATCTCTTAGACTTCACCGATCCGGAAACTGGCCTCCCCTTGCCAGGCTCTGACGACAATACCGCCTACACCGGCTTTAACCCACATGACTTAAACAGTTTTCACCTGGGTAGCATTTCTGAAGCCGACGTAACCGTAGAAGACACCATCAGCAATGTTCAATTGGACTTCGATTACGATTTAGATTTTGCCGGTATTACCACCATCGAGTTTGGCGGCAAAGTAAGCCAGCGTGAAAAACTCGTCGATCAGCAGAACTATACCTACAACTCTAACACCACCTCTGAGATTATTTTCGATTCAGCGGGCAACCCGGTGTCAATCCCAGGCGGCGCGCTGTCGGACATCCGTGCGGTAGAGTTCCAGCGTGACGACTCTCTGGCGTACGACGACTTTTTAAGCACCCTGGGCTTGCCAAGCATAAACTGGGCACCCATCGACGTCGATGCGGCCTATAACACGGTAGTAGGCGACCCGGAGCTGTCGCGCAACGTAGACCCAAGCAACACGCGCGAAACGACACTGGATACCTCGGCCATTTATCTGAAGTTAAACTTTTCGTATCTGGATGACCGCTTAACAGGTGATATCGGTGTGCGTTACGTCGAGACCGAAGTTGAAGCTGTAGGCGCCTCGGGTGCGGTGTATCACGACTTCCCGGACAACGCCGATGAATCAGAATTCTCATCGTTGACGTTGCTACAGCTACGCGACACCTCACTGCCTGAGTGCCCCATGCCCTCTAACTGGAGCAATGACCCGGCAGAGCGCTTTAACCAGATCCCGGCTTACGAGAATAAATTCTCGCGTATTGATGGCACCGGTTGGGACACCTCGGCAGGGCCGGATCCAAGCACCTGGACGCCTATGCCAATGTTCGACCCCAATGGCGACGGCGTGCAAGATCCTTGTCACGACCCAGTGTACGCCCAGTGGGCCATCGACTCACAAGAGCCTGGCTTTAACCAAGACGAATACGCTTACCGCCCCACATGGAACAACTTGTGGCGTTACGCAGATGTAAGCACCAGCCGAAACCACGGTTGGGATTCGTCACTGACCAGCCCCAACATCGAGTGGGACGGCACCATCGACTCGGGCAGTATCGATCAATACACCGTGCTCAACCAGCAGGATAAATCCATCGGTTCTTTTGCCACCGAAAACAGTCACACATACGAAAACGTTCTGCCAAGCTTGAACCTGAACTATCTGTTTAGCGACAACCTGATTGGTCGTATGGCGCTGTCAAAAACCATGACTCGCCCTGCCATCGATGAGCTGCGCCCAGGCTTCCGCATTACCGAGCTTTGGGCAACTTACTGGGGCACCCTGCCATCAAACCCCGGTACGGTTAACATGTACAACACCAAGCTAGACCCGATGGAGTCCAACAACCTGGACCTGTCGCTTGAGTGGTACTTCAACGATACGTCAATGATCAGCGCGGCCCTGTTCTATAAAGACATGACCAACTTTACGGATACCGAGTCGGCGCAGACTTACATCACCGACGTACGTGAGGTAGAAGGTACGTTTAGCGCCGATGACCTGGTCATGCTGGCCGACTCTGCGCAGCCAAACAGCGGCTTAGATGGCTGTATGCCGATCCGCTTTACCACGCAATCCGGTTTTGGTGGCCCGCTGGCATACTCCGAGGATTACGAGCAGCTGTGTAACCAGTTCAATATCAACAAACTGGTTAACGGTAAAGGCGCCGAAATTCGCGGTTTGGAGCTAGGCTACCAGCAGACCTACGACTTTTTACCCGGTTATTTCTTAAGCGGGTTGGGCATGCAAGCTAACTACACTTATCAAGACAGTGAATACGAGGCCGACTTCTCCAGCATCGACCCGAACCGCTTGCTGCCAACCTACCCGGTTGCCGACACTCCCGAGCACACGTACAACTTAACCGCGTTTTGGGAGCAAGACGGCCATCAGGTTCGCATTAGCTACCGAGGCTCGTCTGACTCACTGGTAGGTAACGATTGGAACACCGGCCAGCGCGGGCGCACCTGGTTCCAGGGCTCACTGTGGAACGAAGGTCGTGACACAGTTGACCTGTCGGCCACCTACGCCATCAACGACAACATGGATCTGACCTTCCAGGCCATTAACTTAACCGACGCGTTGTACCGCACTTACTACACCAACCGCGAGCTGCAAGTTGAACAGCTCGTGGGCGAGGACGGTAGCGTTAGTTACGTCGCCATGGAAGAGGGCAACCCATTGGACGGCGATGCACCAACCGACCGTACCGTAAGCGCATACAAAGTGGGTACCACCTTCCGCTTAGGTCTGCGCATGGTCTTCTAACAATAACTAAGACACTAGAGAAAGGTGCAGGCACAGCCTGCACCTAAATCTTAAAAAAATACGGTGTAAAACTATGAAACTCATGAATAAAAAAACATTACTCGCCAGCGCCATTATCGCTGTCACCACCGGTTGTGGCAGCGACGACTACGACCGCAACGCCGATAAAGGCCCCAACACCGCCCCCGTAGCGGGCGGCGATATCGTGCTTAACTTTCACGAAAAAAACGCCTTTTTTACTCAATACTTATTAAACGGTGCCTACGACCCCGATGGTGACGTTCTGTACGTACAAAACCTGAGCGCCGACACCGAAGATCTCACAGGCTTCGAGGTTAATGAGGCCCGTATTGGCATTCGCCCTACCGACTTGGCGTTAGAATTGGATAATGACGAAACCCGGACCGTTACCTTTAGCTATACCATCTCCGACGGTCAAGCCAGCGTAGATCGCAAGCTCACAGTAACCGTCGAGGGTGAAGATTTTGCCCCCGAATTTGACGACCTATTCGTACTGATCGATGATAAAAACCCGACTACCGAGGTGGATTTAGTAGCGGAAGTAAACGACCCCGACAACGAACCGCTACTGGTTTCTAACTTTGTTGCCTCACCAGACCTGGATGCCAGCCTCTACACGTTAGATGCTGAAAACGCCATGCTGACGCTGGAAACCCAGGCCATTTTGGATACGCTAACCCCAGGTGATGTCGCCATCTTTCGCGACAACAACTACAACGTAGAAGACCACAACCACAGCCTGCCACGTATGGCGACTATCGTGGTGGCTAAAACCAGCGAGGAACCAGCTCCCCCAGTGGTACTCGGGCCCGCCATGACCGAGGTAAGCACCAATGGCGCGCTTAAAATGGTTAACCTGGCAAGCCCCGGCGCAGTGCTTGAGCCCAACGGCGATGCCATCGAGATCGACTGGAGTAGCCTAGCACCGGTTGACGGTGGCCCGGCGCTGCACTTTAACCGCTCAGAAGGCACCATGCTGGCAGTAGACGGTATCGACTTTGGCGCCTTTGTCGCCGAGGGCGAAAGTAAAACCTTTACCTACTCGTACGATTTAAGCGACGGCACCGCTGATCACACTGTAACGAATACCGTCGAAATTACCGTAATGGGTGAAGCCATTACGCAGGTGCTGCCAAACGGCAGTTTTGAGAATGATCTGGAAGGCTGGAACGCCACCGACGGCGTAATGGCTGCAACGGCTTCAGCGCTTGGGCTAAATGTAGACGGTAGCGCTTTTGCCTCGATGCTAGCCGGCGACGAACTGAGCCCTGCCTTACCGGGTAATGCGCTGGAAGAAGGTGCCGGTTATATCATTGAGGCCCGCGGCGCTCACGGTAATTCTTGGGGCGCTTACCCTATGTGGGTTACCGGTGACATTGGCGAAGAGGTTGGCCAAATCATCAATTCGCAAGCTTGGTTTGCTCACGGGGCCAACCCGCGTACATTTGCCACTCGCTTCGAAGGTGCCGCAAACACCAAAGTCACCATCACAGCACCTGTAGAAGTTGGCGCCGCTGAGTACGACGCGGTTATGTTGTACAAGTATTCAACTGACCCAGGCAACAACCTGATTAGCCAAGACAACGCTACGTTCGAAAACGGTGCTGGCGACTGGACAGTTCAGGAAGGCGGCAGTATCTCGGCTAACGGGCCGATTTCAGGTAACGCGAGCCTAAACACTGGCGAACTTCAAGACCGCTCAAGCACACTGCCGCTCGCAGCAGGCACCATCAAAAACGGCAGTCGCTATCTACTTACGTACGACTTAGTAGCAGACGGCCTGCCCGCTGCTGGCACTAAAAAAATCCGGGCGTCTATTATCGATCCGGTAACCGGTGAGACAGTGCAGGGAGCTCCTTTCAAAGGCGTCTTCGAAGTTCGTCAAAACATGAACCACATGGCCATGATCTTTGATCCAGACCTCTACACCGGCGTTACGGACTGGGAGTCTCGTGAACTGCAGCTACAACTAGGCGTCAATGTCTGGGCTGGCGGCATGAACTTCCGTATCGATAATGTTCGCTTAATTGAATTGCCATAAATTCTCCAGAGCAAGTCCTTAGCCCGCCTTAGTGCGGGCTTTTTTATACCTGAATTTTACCCACCACAGCCTATTGACATTACCCCGCACCTCAGCAATAGTGGATTGTATACAATAATAAAATAGAGGTGCCTAATGACTAAGGCCATCACCCAAATCGCTATTCTCGGCGGTGGTACTGCCGGCTGGCTAACCGCAGGCATTATTGCCAGTGCGCACCAATCTCGCCTACGCGACGGCAGCTTACGTATTACTCTGTACGAGTCGGAGAAAATCCCCACCATTGGCGTCGGCGAAGGCACCTGGCCTACCATGCGCCAAACTTTACAAACCTTAGGTATCAGCGAGTCGGTGTTTTTACGTGAGTGCGACGCTTCGTTTAAACAGGGCTCTAAATTTATCAACTGGCGCTTTGACCAACACCGCCATAGTTATCACCACCCTTTTGCGGTGCCTGAGGGCTACCAGCACCAGCTCAATATGGCCGAACACTGGCTTAGCCAGCATCAACATGCCGCCAGCTTCTCGCGCTGTTATAGTCCACAGGAGGCTGTGTGCGAAGCACATCTGGCTCCCAAAGCACTGCAGCACACCGAGCAACAATCGGTGCTCAACTACGGCTTTCATCTAGACGCTGGTAAATTTACCCAGCTATTGCAAAAACACTGCACCGAAACCTTGCAAGTAGAGCATCATTTTTGTGAAGTAACCGGCGCCACACTGGACGACGACGGCGCGATAGCGTCGCTGCAAACCAATACCGGCGAACAGCTCGAAGCAGATTTATACATCGACTGCAGCGGAATGAAAGCCACCCTACTGGGCAAAGCGCTGGGCGTGCCCTTTAAGCCAATAAAATCAGTGTTATTTTGCGATCGGGCACTGGCGACACGCACCCCCTACACGCAGCCCAATGCGCCCATTGCCTCGTGTACTTTAGCAACGGCGCAACAGGCTGGCTGGATTTGGGATATTGGTCTACAGAGCCGGCGTGGCGTGGGTTATGTGTATTCGGGCGATCACCTAAGCGACGAACAGGCTCTGCACACCCTAACCGGCTACACTAAGCAATCAGCCGATAACATCGAGGTAAAATCCATTGCCTTTACACCGGGTCACCGCGAGAAGTTTTGGCACAAAAACTGTGTTGCGGTGGGTCTCTCGGCGGGTTTTATCGAGCCCTTAGAAGCGTCGGCCCTTTTACTCGTCGAGCTATCGGCGCAGTTTATCGCCGATAAACTGCCGCAAACTCCCACGCAACTAGCGCCACTCGCGCACCTATTTAATAAGCGCTTTTTATATCGCTGGTCGCGTTTAGTAGATTTTTTAAAACTGCACTATTTGCTTAGCAGCCGTAACCAAGATCCGTTTTGGCGCGACCACCGAGCGTCAAGTTCGGTCCCCGCCTCACTCACCGAGTTGCTACAACTATGGCGTCACACACCGCCGTGGTGCCACGACTTTGATCGTACCGGTGAGATCTTTCAGGCATTAAGCTACCAGTACGTGTTGTACGGCATGGGGTTTATTACCGAGATGCCGTTTGCCCCCGAGGCACACAAACAGCAATTGGCCGATGCGCTACTACGGCAAAATATCGAAGCCAGCCGCCAGTTAACTCAACGACTCCCAAGCAATCGGGAATACCTTAACCACCTGCACCACTAAGTGCGGGGGAAAGCGACCAACAGAGAAGTAATATGCGTTCATTGTGTTTCATCGTATTGTTTTTTATCACGCAATCGGCTGTCGCCGCTCAAACCAAGCCCAACATTTTATTTATTTTATCGGACGATGCCGGCTACGCCGATTTTGGCTATCAGGGCAGTAACGTCATGCAAACCCCAAATATAGATCAGCTGGCCCAGCAAGGCATGGTGTTTAATCAGGCCTACGTGAGCGCGGCCACTTGCGGCCCATCGCGCGCCGGAATTTTAACCGGGCGTTACCAGCAAAAATTTGGCTTTGAGGAAAACAATGTACCTGGCTATATGGCCGAAGGTGGTCTCACAGGGGACGAAATGGGGTTGCCCCTCAGCGAGAAGACTTTGGGCAATTACCTGCAAGAGCAAAACTACACCACCGGCATTATCGGTAAATGGCATCAGGGCAATGCCGACCGCTACCACCCCACTAAACGCGGCTTTGATTACTTTTACGGGTTTCGCGGTGGCGCTCGCAGCTACTTTGCTTTCTCCAACGAAAACCCCGTCAGCCGAGAAGAAGATCGCCTGGAGCACGGTTTTGGCGAATATCAAGAATCTCCCTTGTACCTCACCGATGCGTTGGCCAATGACGCCATCGAGTTTATTCGCACTGAGCGGGACAACCCATTCTTTCTATTTTTATCCTTTAATGCGGTTCACTCGCCCATGGAGGCTCGCGAAGAGGATTTAGCCCTATTCCCGACACTTGAAGGTAAACGCCGCACTCTGGCCGCGATGACCATTGCCATGGACCGAGCTATTGGGCGCGTGCTTGAGGCACTCGATAACGAGGGGCTCAGGGATTCAACCCTTGTGGTATACAGCAACGATAATGGCGGCCCGAGCGACGATAACGCCTCGGACAATACCCCGCTGGCCGGCACTAAGGCCAACCACCTGGAAGGAGGGATACGGGTGCCCTTTATTGCCCGCTGGCCCGGTATTATTAAACCAGCTAGCCAGTATGAGTACCCCATTAGTATGCTCGATTTGCTACCTACCTTTTACCAAGCAGCCGGTGGCGACACAAACGCAATACACGAGAAAGATGGTGTGAGCTTACTGCCCTATATGACGGGTAAGAACGATTCACGCCCTCACCCAACGCTGTATTGGAAAAAAGAAAATCGTGCGGCCATTCGTGACGGCGACTGGAAACTGTTGCGCTACCCTGACCGCCCTGCTGAGCTGTACTGGCTGCCCGATGATATTAGTGAACAAAACAACTTGGCGCACCAAAAACCAGAGAAAGTTCGCGAGCTTTATCAAAAGCTATTTGCCTGGGAGCTAACCTTAGACCGACCTCACTGGCAACTAAAAAGACAGTACGAAGGCGACGCTATGAAACGCATGGACCGCTACCGAATCCCTGGGAATTAAGCCAGGTTTGCCAGTTAAACTTCATTGAGGACAGCTTAGACATACGCTTACCTTGACCCAGTTATGGCTACATTTTTAATAGTGATTAACAACTGGGCACTGAAGGCGTATTGCGTTTATCTGCCTGGTTGGGGCTCCCCGTTGCGTGGAGTCATCTGCCCGTTTGTTTGATATTGCGTCAATCTTTTAGAGCATTTTGTCAACTGTGAACAATTAGACAGTTAGCCCACTTCGTTAAATCTACTATGGTCGCGCTTGGCGCTTTCGCTGAGCACCATATATTAACAATACCCGAAACATCTTAATGTTTTAACGGAGCCACCTATGACTATGACACGTTACTTAACGCGGGCAACCGCAATCGTCGCCCTGTGCGGCGGTTTTAGCACCCATGCCCTCGCGGAAGATCAGTGTAATTACACCGCCCAATGTAAAAATGAATTTGGCCCCCAGGCAACCGACTGTGCCAACAGCCAATCGCTGTTTAGCGTGTGTATGTGCGGCAGCCAACCCTGCGGCCAAAGTGTCCCTACCGATCCTGCGCCCGACAACAGTCAACCGGTACCCGGCTATATTCAAGCGCAAGACTATCACCGCTACTCGGATACCACCGCGCAAAACCTAGGCGGGCAGTACCGTGACGATGGTGTTGATATTCAAAACACCGCCGACAACGGCGGCCAGTACAACGTTGGCTGGACAGCCGCCAACGAATGGTTAGAGTTTGATATTAACGTACTGCAAGCGGGTAATTACACCGCCAAAGTCCGGGTCGCATCGCAGCCTGGAGGTGGTTTGTACACACTTGAGGTAGACGGCCAGACTCGCGGCAACGCCGCCAGCGTTGGCGCCACGGGGGGCTGGCAAAGCTGGCAAACCCAAGAGATTGCACTGGGTAACTTAAGTGCCGGTGCACACACATTGCGGGTACAAATTCAGGCGGGTAATTTCAACATTAACTGGGTTGAGTTGGCGCAAGATTCTGGCACGCCTTCAACGCCTATGATCGGTCGCTTTGATCCGGCGCAAGATCTGCTGCTGGCTAACTTTGATAGCCGCCCCGATCCGGATGATATCCACACGGTAGCCGCTGTCGGAACCATTTTAAGCGACTCGCGCTTTAGTGCGGTTAACTACCACGCAGTAGCCGGTGCATACGGCACTCAGGGCGGCACCTTTATCGAGGCCGACCACCTGTTTAACATTGCTTTTGGTGCCAACCGCTGGTCCGATGCACACACCGATTACGCGGGGGCGTTAAACACCGTTTATCAAAAAGTTTCCGGTGTACTCAATAACGGCGGCGACATTTGGATTCAGGAGGCCGGCCAGTCGGACTTCAGTGCCGATCTAGTGCGCCGCGTAAAACAAAATATGGGCGGCATTAACACCAACGCCCGTATTCATGTTATTCAGCACAGTGAATGGAACCAAGATAAAACCACTCCCGCCGACTTGACTTACGTGCGCAACAATACCGATTACCAAAAAATCAGTGATGGCAACTCACGCGGCAATGGCAGCCCCGGCTTTAACAGCTCTGACACCAGCCAGTGGAGCCGTGTGTTAAACCACCCCCGCGTAGGCGCGATTTGGACCGAAGCCAAGCGTGTGGCCGATTACAGCATCGAGCATCACCCGGGCTGGAAAAACCCCAACATTCAAAACGGTGGTATGGACTTCTCGGACACCGTTGAGGACACCTGGATTTTTGGCTTTAACCACTTAAACAATCACGTCGACTTTTTTGACGAGTTTCTTTAAACACAAAGCTCCGCGGTAATACCGCGGAGCTTTCTCTGCCCGACAGTGACTTTCGTCATACTAAAAATTTCACCACATCAACATCATATTATTCCCATAATTTCTTATATTTTTGTCGTTCTCTAATGCCTACTATCGGGGTGCGTATAACGCGAGACATTAATAATAACCATAGTGAGGCACCACCATGAGAGCACTACTGACGGCCGTTCTCGGCTTAAGCTGTACCCACGCCCTTGCCGCCGACTGGGATAACACCCCGGTACCCGCCAATGCCGGCAACGGCAAAGTATGGGAGCTACAAGCGGTTTCCGACGATTTTAATTATTCATCATCGCTCAATAACTACCACAGTGAATTCACCAGCCGCTGGCATGAAGGTTTTATTAATCCCTGGACTGGCCCCGGGCTTACCGAGTGGACCGACGGCCACGCCTACGTAACCGGCGGCAATTTAGGTATAGCCGCAACGCGCAAGCTAGGTACCGATAAAGTTCGCGCGGGCTCCATCACCTCTCACGATACTTTTACCTACCCATTGTACGTAGAAACCAAAGCTAAAATCAGCAAACTGGTACTGGCCTCGGATGTGTGGTTACTAAGCGCCGACTCGACCCAGGAGATTGATGTACTCGAAGCCTATGGCAGTGACCGGGCAGGCCAGGAGTGGTTCGCGGAGCGTATTCATCTGAGCCACCATGTGTTTATCCGCGACCCGTTTCAGGACTACCAACCAACCGATGCCGGCAGCTGGTACACCGATGGCCAGGGCACAGTCTGGAGCGATGACTTTCACCGTATTGGCGTGCACTGGAAAGACCCATGGAATCTCGACTACTACATTGATGGCCAGTTGGTACGGAGTGTATCCGGCGATAATATTATCGACCCCAACGGTTTTACCAACGGCACAGGTTTAAGCAAGCCTATGCACCTGATCATCAACACCGAAGACCAAGACTGGCGCTCGGACAATGGCATCTCCCCCACTGACGCCGAACTGGCTAACACCAACAAGAGTATCTACTGGGTGGATTGGATACGTGTTTACAAGCCGGTTGATGGCGGCGATAACGGCGAAAACACCGATGTGCCAGCAAGCGCCACCAGCATTAAAGGTCGTCAAAGTGGCAAATGCATCGACTTAGCCTCGGGCTCATCCGCCAATGGCGCCAACATCCAGCAGTGGGCCTGCGGCACTAACAACGCCAACCAAGAGTTTACATTCGTCCCTGTCGACAGCGGTTGGTACGAGTTACGCACGAAACACAATAAGTGTGTTGGTGTAGGCGGCAACTCTAGTGCTAATGGTGCTGTCGTGATTCAGTGGGACTGTTTTAACGGCCAAAACCTGCACGTTAAACCCGTGGATCTCGGCAACGGGTATGTAGAGCTACGCGCACGCCATAGCAATAAGTGCCTGGACGTTGCCGATGCCTCTACTGCTAATGGCGCGGACATTCGCCAATGGCAATGCAACGGCAACACTAACCAACAGTTTAGTTTTAACTAAAACGCACTTAAATTCGGCCCGTTACAATGGGCTGAATTTATTGTATACATTTGACAATAATGGCCTGCAGCGTTACAGTCCAGCTTATATTCACAACAACTATATGATACTGGAAGAGTTTATGATTACACGCGCGCTGACAGCCGCAGGGCAAACCTTGATACTGATAGCGTCAGGACTGACTATTCCTGCTTCAATTGCTAGCTCGCCGACTCCAACATTCCCCGATGTAGTTGAGCACAAAAACGTTGCCCAGCCCGTGCAAATTCTAAATGTGTTCCCTGAACACGGTTTAACTGACCCTCATGTAATGGAAGTTGATGGGCGACTTTATATGGGTATGGGGCACGACAAAACCTGGAATACCGAAACCGACTGGACCATGGATCGTTGGGAAATCTGGTCAACCGACGATTTAACGACCTGGCGCAAAGAAACCACCATGTATCCCAAAGATACGTATATCGGGGAACAACCCAATGCTTGGGCCGGCGACTTCGCGCAAAAGGATGGCAAGTACTATTGGTACTTTTCCAACCGTAATATCGACACTGGCGTCATGCTGGCAGAGCATCCCGGCGGCCCCTACAAAGACGCACTGGGTAAACCGTTACTGCCAGAGGGCATTGCACCAACCCATCCCTATGACCCCGAGGTTTTTGAGGAAAATGGAACCTATACGATTATCTTTGGTGCCGGAGCCTACTACGCAGCCACACTCAGCGAAGATATGATCTCGCTCGCCAGCGAACCGGTGCCAATCATTATTAGAACCAAAGACGGCAAAGTAAAACCAACCGATGATAAACCCACCGTGTTTAAGCGCGAAGGTATTTACTATTTAGTATGGGGCGCCGAATACGCGATGTCGGACAATTTATTGGGGCCCTACCAATACGCCGGCGATTTTATGGGTGGCGGTCACGGCAGTATTTTTAACTGGCAAGGGCAATGGTACGTAGTACACGAGCACCACGACATTAGCATGTACTACCGCGGCATTATGATTAAACCTTTGATTTTTAACGACGATGGTACGGTTAATCTTGCCAATGATACGTCTTACCCCGAAGGTGGAGGACGAGTATGGGAATTCGAGCAATCGGTAATGGGCTGGCGCGCTGTCGCTAACACCGTGGTAAACTGGAATTCAACCGGTAGCATCAGTGGTAATCACAAAGGTCCAGCCATTATCGAGAGCGCCAATTGGGCCTCAGCCGATCTCGAAGATACCCACTTAATGATCACGTTAAAAAACCAAAGCGATGCCAAAAACCTCAGGATTTACCTCGCCGAATTTATCACAAACCGTCCCGAATTTTGGAAATACTCAGACATCGACTGGAGCAATAGCGCGCAGGCAGAACTCGCCATCAAACCCAACGACCAAAGCTTTAGCACCTACACACTAGACTTATCCACCGTCGACAAACTACCGAATAAGCTTAAGCGGTTGCGTTTAGAGTTTCCAGAAAATGTCAACTCCGGAACATGGGAGATTGAAAGTATTTATATCCAATAAGCTCGCTCTTGGCCTTAGCTGCTGGAACATATTTTACTAAGCCAATATCAATCAGGCGTTTGGTTTCCAAGTTACCCATAATAAGTAGCCACCTTGTATAGTTGATATGGACTTCCCACGATACCGAGGACACTCTGACTAAAGCAAGCACTCGATAATTGACCTAGCGCTCGAATGGCGATGTTTCTAGAAAATGAGGCTCACCCGGAAAACGTGAGGAAAATCACAAAAAATCAATTTGAACGTCTTTTAATACAGCAAAAATGTATATTGTCTACCATATACATTATGTCATTACACGCTTGGTTAATGGCATACTATATAAAGGAGTTTAATAATGAATACGATCATAAAAATGGTAGCAATTACATCTATCTCACTAATTTCTTTAAATTCTTTGGCTGCTTCTCATGGACCTTTTTTAGCCCCGACGTTGGTGGGCCCCGCGCCCAACGGAAACGGGAATGTGAATGCTAGACTCTTTGCAGGAGATAATATTCTCTTAGATAGCTGGTGCAAAGCACATGGGTATACACAGCGGGATCCATCTAGTGTTTATAACCTCTGAAAATTGGTATAACTTTCCATACATAGCCTTCACAGGTACTTATGAATCTCCTCGTATAATGAATGGATTTGATCCTGGGAGTCCAATGGGATACCCAATTGTAGACTCTATGAATTGTTTAGATTAAATCCTTCCCCCTAATGCGCGGCATTAGGGGGGACCTCGATCACGTTTATATTGAAAGTACGATAGGGACCAGAAAAAAACCGCCACCGAGTAACAACACCCACAACACCCCAGCCAGAAAAAAAGGCTTACCGCCACCATTTAACAACAGTGCCCAGCGAGTTTTTACACCCAGTGCCACCATGGCCAACGCAAGGGCCGCTTGCGAGAGATAGCCAAGCGCCTGCAACAGACTTTCGGCCATAGGCAACACACTGCGAGCACAGGCCGCGGCGATAAAACCCAGCACAAACCAGGGGATAATTAATGCGCGTTGCTCGGTCAAAGCGTGGTCCTTCTGACGCTGCCAGTAAAGGCCCAACACAAACACTACGGGAGCCAGTAACATTACCCGGGCGAGCTTCGCCACCAGCGCGCCCTGCAACGCCAAAGGGTCGATAGACTGACCAGCGGCCACCGCCTGGGCCACCTCATGCACGGTGGCGCCAATGTAGATGCCGTAATCAACACTGTCTACCTCGATAAATTGAAACAATAATGGGTAACTAAACATCGCCAGCGAACCGAAAGTGACCACAGTGGCGACCGCCAGGCTGATGTCTCGCTCGCGCGCTTTTAACACCGGCTCTACCGCCATAATGGCCGAGGCGCCGCACACCGCACTGCCCACACTGGTCAGCAACGCCAGCGGTACCGACATTTTTAACCAGCGTACACCGACGTAGGTACCCAAGCACAACACGGTGACCACCACCACCAAATCCAGCACCAACACCTGCCAGCCGGCCTCTAGCAGCTGCTGCAAACTTAGGCTAAAACCCAGCAGCACCACACCAAGGCGCAACAGTTTTTGCTGACAAAATCTCAGCGCAGACTGGCTTGTATCGCGCTCGGCGATGCGGGTGGTATTGCCAAGCAGCATACCCAGTAAAATCGCCACTGGCAGCGCCCCCAACCCCACCGCAGCAAACGCCGGTAGTTGGGCAATCAACAACGCCAAACACGCCAACGCGAGTAGAATAAACCACATACATCACCTCCGATTGGTTGGCAGTGTACGCACCGACATAATTTAAGTATATTGGATATAAGTTAACTACTATTTAAGTTTTACTTATGAATATTACCCTTCGACAGATGACTCTCTTTGAGGCGACGGCGCGGCTCGCGAAGCTAAGTCTCGCCGCCGAGGAGCAAGCCATTAGCCAAAGTGCCGCCAGCCAGGCCATTAAGGAAATGGAAAACCAGCTCGAGTACCGGCTGTTTCAACGCCACGGCCGCACGCTAACTCTTAGCCCAGAGGGTGAGGCATTACTGCCCCGCATACGACAGATACTGGAGCTAAGTCGAGGCATCACCCACCGCGACAGACACGCAGTGGCCGGCCACATGACCCTGGCAGCCAGTGTCACCATTGCCAGCTATTTAGCGCCCACGCTAATCGGCCGAATGCAAAGTACTTACCCCGAGACGCGGGTAAAACTCAGTATCGAAAACAGCGAGAGCGTACTCGATAGTGTGGCCAAGGGCCGGGCCCTGCTGGGTATGATCGAAGGACCGGCCACTCACCCAGAGTTAACCATTACGCCCTGGCAAACCGACCAACTGGTGATATTTTGCCCGGCCACACACCCCTTGGCACAAAAGCCCAAGGTTACGTTTAATGCACTGTTGCGAGAGCGCTGGATTGTGCGCGAGACAGGCTCGGGCACTCGCTCAATTTTGGACGCCGAGTTACAGAGATTGGGGGTAAACATCGATATTGCTCAGGCTCTTAACCGACAAGAGGCGATTAAACAGTGCGTACTTGCGGGTTTAGGGATCGGGTGCTTGTCACATTTATCCATTGCGCGAGAACTAGCCAGCGGGGAGCTGGTTGCGCTTAATACGCCGCTTAATCTAAGCCGCCGTTTTAGTTGGGTGGCGGCACCGGAGCGTACCAACCACCCTCTACATCAAGCGTTTATTGCCTTGTGCCAGCAAACCGATGCGCTGGCTAGATCCTAGACACCCTGCTAGTCGTAACGACGTTTATAGAGGGATCTGTTAACCGCACGAGCGGCGTCAACCAGAGGCTTGTAAGGTATATCCGTGACACTAACAAAGCCTACGTTATAATTTTCACCATCGTAGGCACGTCCAGTTAAAGGTGAATCGATGTATTGGAACCAATGCACACCCACAAAGTAAGGGTTGTCGATTACGCTATTAACATACTCTTGGTATTTAACACCACGATCGTATTGAGATTCGGCGTGGATTAAACCTGGGTTAAGTAGGCCCGAATCGAGCGCGCCATTGTGAAATTCGCCAATAATACTTGGCATATCCAGCTCGGCTAAAAAGTCCCAAAACACATCGCTTACGGCCTCGCGGTAATAGTTGTAGCTCATCACATCTACATAGGGCGCAGCCGCTTGACGCACCTCGGGGGTCATTGCCCAATCGGCAAAGCGCGCCCCCAGATACAAATGGTTGGGCATCAACTCGTCCATGGCCGCATCGACAATACGGAAGTATTCTGCGGTATAGAGCTCAAGCATTGCCGCCATGTCTGCAAGCGCCGCATCAGTATAGCGGTTAAGCACAATGCCCTCTTCCAGGATTTTCCAACTCGCCACTTGAGTACCCCAGGCGTTGTTGAGTTCATCAATACTGCCATACTGTTGTTTAAGGTAAGCCGCAAACGCCGCTTTAGTGGGGCTGTCGCTTGCCTTGCGCGTCAGTGTATTTAACACAACGCCATATTGAGACTCTACCGAGCCCATAATGCCCCAGCTTTTCTCGTTATCGATAAACACACCCACGCACCAGGGGCTGTTGGCCACCTCCTCGCTAATTTTTTTCACTGTGGCATAGGCTCGTTCTGTGAAAGCGGGGTCGAACGGATCCGGCAGGGCGCCCCAGTAATCGTTGCCACTGGAAACGGTTTTAAAATCGCCAATGATCCAACCGTTAGCAAAGTAGGGGTAGTTTTTCATCTCGTAAAAAGCGGGGTCTACCCAATTGCCAAATGAGGTAAAGCCCCAGTTTTCCATGCGTTTAACGGTGGTGTCGCGCCATTGCTGCATTAGCGTTGCGGTATCGTGGGTGCGGTATTTTCGAGCCAGATTGGCGCGGTAAAAACTGTAGGTTTCACCGCGCTCCATTGCCCCTGAGTGCACCTCTCTGCGATAACCAAAGTGTTTCCCGAGCGGATCTTGATAATCGGGCAACCAGGTAAACATATCGGCACGCAGCTTGGAGCTAACGTGGCGGCTCGATAATGCCTGATCGGGAACCCGGTTTAACCCTAAAGAGTCTTCCGGGGTAAAGTCATTGCTGCTGCGTTCGTGGATAAGCTTGTGGTCAAAATCGTAACCCGTCATGGTAGACGTATTGGCCATGCGTACATTGGCGATACCGTTGGAGAAAAACAAATAGCCCTCCGGGTCTACCAAGCTCCACTGCCCTTGATACTTTTCAGTGCGATAAAAACCGGTGGCCTCTAACTTAGGTCCGTCGCGCCAGCCGTGATAACGCGAGCGATCGGTCAGCGGGCCGCTTTGTAGCTGTTGCTGTTCGGCGTCCGAGACGCTACGCAGCTGCTCCACTGAATCAATTTTCTGCGCAAAGTCCATTTTGGCATTTTGGCCAAAGGAGTCTACCAGGCTTTTTAGGTAATCATCTTTAAACTCAAGGGGCTCTATTGCTGTTACGTTATCGACAATAAGCGTTTTATCGTGCAGTGCGCCGCGAACATCAAATCGAATAGCGGTAATTGCCGAGGTATCCAGTTGCTTCTCCCCGCCACGCCAGATAAGTGCCTGGTAGGAGTTAACCCAGCTCTCTGGATTGGAGCGAACCCCCGTTTCGACGGCGAGCTCGGGCACGTCAATATCAATCGAATAGCGTTGCTTAGAATTAGCAGGAACCACAACACTGCGCATCTGAAAATCACCACTTTGGTCACTGGTACTCACGTACATACTGACCGACTCGTCGGTTGGGTTTGCAATATCCAGTGTTAATGCAAGTGCTTTAAAATCACTAAAATTCCAAGGTTTATCGGGCTGAATGGTAAAGCCGGCGATATGATTTGATGCAGCGTGAAGATCGATCTGGGCGGCACCCCCGTCAAGATCGGTGTAGCTTACCGAGGCGGACAAAGGGACTATTTGCTTGAGATCGACTTTTTCTGAAAAGTCTATCAACCGTTTCTGTTTGGGCGAATCCTCGCTGACATGGCTACATGCGCTGATTAGCATCGCCGTTAAACAAAAGCTCGCCTTTGCGATTAAACTAGCTCTTTTATTCAGTTTCATAACGTTATTGTCGAATACCTTTTTGAACGTATAGTGGTCATTTAATGCGTCAGGGCATTGGTGCGCATCAGTTTCTTAATATCCTGCTGGGTTAACGCCGTGTCAAAAAGGTAAACCTCATCGACTCCGCCGCGAAAAAAACGATTGGTTCTTTGGCTGTTGTTTGGGTCGTTAAAAGCGATGTTACGCCCCATCATCAAGGGTTTGGATTGCGGGTGGTTGAGCTCGGTAGAAACCCGCGCTATGGACTTCCCATAGCTGCGCTCTAATTCACCATCGATATAAACCAATACATGGGTCGACAAGTCGGCTTTATCGCCGCCAAACAACACAATCGCCACGTGGTGCCACTGATTGTCGCGCAAGTCGGTGGTGCCAACTATTTCCGCTTCATTGGTACCCACCCGGATACGCCCCAGCGGCCCACTGACATCCAGCGGGTTTACAGAAATTTGCCATGCAGAGAGCTTATCGGCCAAGCCCCAACTGAGGATGCCAAACCCCTGGTGAGGGGCAAAGTCTTGAGGCACTTTAACCCAAAAGGCTACTGTGCGCGGTTTATTGCCCCCAATGCCCGGAAACCCGGTAGCCAGCCATTGATCGACCCCGTTAAACCATACAGCCTCACCAAAAGCACCCTCAATTAACGCAGGTGGTGTGTTGTCGCCTTGCAGTGTGCGAGCTTGAGCGGTAAAGCATTGCTGTTCGATACCTGGGCCTGCGCAATCGAACGTCGCGCTATGATCAAGGCCTGCATCGTCAAAAGACCAGTGCAAATACTGCGGCTGTTGATAGCGCCGCCCCGGCAAGGTGCGCATAAAGCGATTGGGTTGACTTTGGATAACCGCCATTTGCTGATTTAAATCAAAGCTTCGGGCATCGTCCTGAAAAAGGTTTTCATACTCTTTCGAGCCCGGCGTCTTCACTTTGACTTCGCCCTCAAGCACATGCACCTGAGAGGCACCGGTGTCGTCCACCGCCACACCAAACTCGGTACCTAAATCGATAATATTGGCGCTCGGGGTGTCCACCGCAAAGCCGGTCGCCTCGGGCGGCACCCTGGCAACCAAAGCGCCTTCATTCAGCACGAGGCGATCAGCGTTTTCAAACATAAGCCGCGCCGGCGACTCCAGCAGCAGTACCACGCCGTTAGTCAGTGTGATTTCGGCGTAGCCGGTGTCTAGATAAAACTCGCCCGCAAGAATACTCTGGCCCGGCGTGTAACCCACCCCGGTGCCCGCCAATTTGCTGATACTGCCCACGCTGGCGGGTGTGGTTAAGGTATAAAAAACTGCTACCACACAGGCCAACAAGCAAGCGCAAGCGGTTGCCCACCAACCGTAACGGCGTCGAGAGGCATCGGTAGGCCCGGCCTGCACTGTCTGTAATACGGCCGCGGTAAAAGCATCGCCCGAACTCGCTTGATGGGAATAAGCCAGTAAGCGGTGCATATCCCGCTGCTGCGCGAGTTGCGCTTTAAACTCTGCATCGTTTTGCACCCGCTCAATAAGCGCTTGCCGGGCATTTTTATCGCCGGCCAGGTAGCGTTCTATCAGCTGTGAATCGGTCGGGCTTATCATGGTGTCAGTGACCTCGGTTAATACAGTCGCGCAGCTTTTTTCGGTAGCGGTTTAGTCGCATTGTGAGCGTCGAGTGCGCCACGCCCATAACCTCACGCAATTCTTGCAAGCTATACCCCTCGCGGTAATAAAGCCTGAGTGTTTTTTGCGCTGAGTGATCCAGTTTAAGCAAGCATTGCCGCAGCAGGCTTAGCTCGGTTTCTTGTTCGTCTGGGTGCTGTTGCTCTTGTTCATCCAGCAGCTGCGCCAGTAAATCGGGCTCGGTGGGTGCCAGCCTGGCCTGTTTGCGGTGGTGATTACGCAACAGATTTTGCGCAATAGACAACAACCAGCCACTAAACGCGGCGTCATCCTGCAAAGTTGTCAGTTTTTGCCAGGCCAGTACAAAGCTTTCCTGGGCTAAGTCATCTACATCGGCGCTGTAATCTGTGCGTTTAGCTAAATAACTGCGCACCAGGCTTTGCTGCTGGCTAACCAAGTATTCAAATGCCTTGATATCGCCACCACGGGCACGCGCCACCCAGCGGGAAATCCGTAGGGCATCGGTGGCAATGTGGTCCGTGGCAAGCTTCATTATTTAGCCTGTGTTGACTGGTCACTGTGAATATAAACTTCAAACAGCCCCGCCGGCACCTCGCGTGAGGGGTGTTCAAGCTCCAATGTCAAGGTTCGGGTAGTCACCGGTTGCTCAAAACGCACAAGGTTAACGCTTTGGTGATTGTCCAGGCACTGGTAAAGCACCCGGCCTTGATCGTCCAGCAACCGATACTGACGCACGCAGAAAGGCATGTGGTTTTCTGGGTGCTCCATTAATACCGTTTCGAGCGCGTGGTCGTAATCGCAATCAAAAAACAGTCGCACGGTTTGAATACTTACCGGGTCATGCCAGCGCCAATGCACCTGAGGCTTAACATCATCAGGTGATGCCACCCAGGCATTGCTACCGAGCCAAGGCCGGGTAAAGCCGTTGCTGAGATTCTTAGGATGGTATAACTCCAGCGGCTGAGAAAAATGTAACGCCAGATTTTTACCGCCTGGGCGGCGCTCGGGTGTCCAGATTTCAAATTCGTCGATACCGCTACCAGCGGGTGCCTCTTGTTTGCCGGTGTTAGAAACCGCTTTATGCTCTTTATGCATGACCGTGGCCAAGCCCGTTAAGCGCTGGTCGGTGGTGGCCAGTTGCACCTTGTCATTGGCGATAAAGCAAATAAAACCATACTGCCGAGTCGGCGCGGTGACATCAAACGCAAGAGTGATCTCTTGCTCGCCCGCCGCTAACGACAAGGTTTGGCTGGCGAGTGTAATTTCTGGTGTATAATTCTGCGCTTTTTCACTAACGCGCAACTGCACGGTAAGCTCGGTGGCAGCTTCGGCTTTAACCCGTAACCGAACTTCCGGGAACTCGCATTCAGTCAGCGGCAGCATTTGTGCCAGCGATTGACTAAGTGAGGCCCAGCCCGTCGCCGTGCCCAATGTTAGCCCCTCGAAAGTGCTACTGGTATTGACCTCGGCACGACGGCTAAGGCAATGCTCTTTATTAAGCGCCATACCGGGCAGGCCGTGGCCGGTAAGGTTTAGGCGTTGTTGCAAATGCGCCATGGCATCCGGCGCAAGTAACGCTTTAGGATCACATTGGTTCGCCACACTTATGGCGGCCGCCTGCCCCATCGCCTGTCCACCGTGGGCACAGGTAATCATCACCCGGGTTGAGCCAAAAGCGATATGGCTGGCGCTGATGATACGCCCGGCTAGCAACAGGTTGTCGATATCACGGCTTAAAAAGCTGCGATACGGAATTTGATAAACGCCTTTGGCGTGGTACTGCGAGCAGGGCGGCTTATCGCTGTAAACACCCTCGGCCGGGTGCAAATCAATAGCCCAGCCACCGAATGATATAATGTCGTCAAACTCGCGCTGCTCGACAATATCCTGTTGCGTCAACATATACTCGCCTTCAAAGCGGCGGCTTTCGCGTTTTCCGGGAATGGTACCCACCCACTCGAGGGTTAAGTTTTCTACATCCTCATAACGGCCACTGTTTTTAATATAGTCCCAAATGCCATAGACAATTTTCCAAAGCTCCCACTTAATGTCTTCTGTCTCGTAAATGGTGTCTTTGATGCCGCCGTACTCGAGCCACCAGAATTTGCAGCCAGAGTCGCCGCTTTGAATATTTTTACTGCGCGGCAAGGCACCAATTTCCTCTTGAGTATAGGCAAAATCGGGCGCTTGGTACTGCACCGGGTGGTTCATTCGTTTGCTGTAAAAAAACAGCGAATGGCCCAGTAACTCGCGGTTGGCCTCGGATGGGGCCATACCCTCACCGAACTCATCGCGCGCTTCGGCGCCGATGCGAAAGCTCGCCCCGGCGTTAAACGCCAGCAGGCCATCGCCGGTGGCGTCGATAAACACCGGTGCCGCTAGCCGGTAATGAATACTGTTCTGACTGCAAAAACCATCGCAAGATTCAATACGGCGCGACCCACTTTTGTTGACTTGATACACCGCGGTATTGAGCAGCAAAGTGATGTTCGGTTCGGCGACCACTTTGTCCAACAATACAGCGTCAAAAATCAGCGGGTTGCCCATCGGATTGCGATAGGTATTTTCTAACATGACTTCATCAATTAACCCGCCCTCGCGGGAATAGCGATTGTTGTTGCCCATATGCGAGGTTGCCCCCAGGGCCCACAAACGCACCTCACTGGAGGCATTACCCCCCAGCACTGGGCGATCTTGTACCAAAATCACACGGGAACCCGCGCGCGCCGCGCTGATGGCAGCGCACACACCGGCCAGGCCACCGCCGGCAACCACTACATCGGTGCTCAAGTCGGTGCGTTTATTAGCTCGCGGTTGCGAGCTGAATTGTTCACGAATCATAGCTCTAAACTCATTTGTCATTAGCAAGTGCATGCTGCCTTGCTTGTTTAGCTCGCGCCTGTTTTACCTCGGCAGGCAAGCCCTGTGAAAAACATACATCGGGGTGCCATTTAATTTCAGTATTGTTGGCAATGGTGGAGCGCGGCATCTGGTTGCGTAAATCACAGTCAAACCGCCCTAAAAAGCTGAATTTAGTATCGCACTTATCGTGATCGCAAAAATGCGATAGCCCCCAGGTAAAGCCCTGCCCTTCACCTTCGCTGTGAAAAATATCGGGAATATAGGGCCCTGCGCCCACCGGCATCAGCGCGGTGACCGCAGCAATATCAAAGTTAATACCGTCGGTGGAGTACTGAATGGTGTTGCTTTCGATACCATTGCGAATAGCAAAAGCGGCAACCCCTTTACCAAAACGGAATACCGTCGTCTCGTGGCAGGAATTTAACACCGGGTTGAGCGGGTGTTTCACAAAGGGGCCCAGTGGGTCGTCGGCAATGGCCACACCATTGCCCACCAAATAGTCCGGCCGATCGCCAAAAGCGGCCTTGTAGTAAATATAAATTTTATCATCGATGACAATCGGATAGGGACCGTGAATAGAATATTGATCCCACTCGCCAGGCGCACCGTTGGGAATAACCGCATCGCCACAAGGCGTCCATGGGCCATCGGGCGAATCGGCGACCGATACACTCACCGGGCAATGATCGCCTTTTAAACCACTGGGTTCTTCAAACGCCTGATAATACAAATAATACCTGCCCTTCCAAACCAGAATATCGGGCGTAGCCACCGAGCGCCAACCCAGCTTGGGTTTATCGGGTCGCCCTACGGCTAAGTCTTGCTCTTGCCAGTGAAAACCATCCTCGGAAGTGGCGTACCATATGTCGCTTAAATCCCAATCCATGGAGGGAATTTCATCAGTGCAAGCTTGTGCACCGCGCGGTGGTGAAACAGTATCTCTTTTGGTATACCAGATATAATATTTGCCGTTCTCGCAGACTATTTTAGAGGGGTCACGCCGCGAGATCCGGCCATCCTCTGCCCCGTAATCAAAGCCGGTGATACGTGTGTACTTAAAGCTTGTGAACAATGGATTATCTTCCGGGCGCGGAGTTATATAGTTGCTGTACAACCGCTCCATCGCCTTGCTTAAGGGCCGATCGGGCCGGGTGGCCGGAATATCCCAGGGGAATGCCCCCTGTTCCGCTTTTTGCTCGGTATTACTCATCACTTACTCCAAACGTTTTTTGGCTGTCGCGGACGAAAATACATCGCCGCACCCAGCACCATAATTAAACCCGCAATCAGTGCCACTAACATGGCACTCGCCTCGGCGATAACGGACAGCGCCAACATAATCACCCCAATGGCAAAGATACCGGCGGCGATCACCCGCAGGCCGTGACTATTGTCGGCCTGATGCTGAGCCTGCGAAACACTGGCGGCGGCGTTATGTTTCGCCTGCTCCAGCGCTTTGTACTCTTGGTACCGGGGCGCCTCACGGCGACGGCACCTTGCAATCAACTCGCTGATGCTAAGCAACACTACCGGCAAGCCAATACCCAGCAGGGTTTCTTGTTCGCGATTAAGGCTGATACCCCAAAGTGCCGGCACCAAAAATTTAAACACGGCGTTTACCGCCAAGGTGAAAAGTGACACGCTTAATAACATCGCCCCGGTTTGATACTTTGAAAACAGTGCCCATACAGGCGGCAAAAACAGTGCACCACCGGTCATAGCGGCGATGGTGAATACAAATGACACGATACCTCCCATCTTGGGAATAAACAGTGCCACCGCAATAGTCACTAAACCCAAGGCTATCGTGGCTAAGCGCCCTACCCTCACCAGCGACCGATCACTGGCGGCGGGTCTGATATTTTTATAAATATCATTGGCAATAACTCCTGAGAACAAGTTGATAGCCGTGTTAACCGAGCTGGATGTGGCAAAGATCATGGCACCGAGCATTAAGCCCAGCATGCCTACCGGAAGTATTTCTTTACTGATCAGAAGATAAGCGCCCTCGTCGGCCAAACCGGCTAAATCCGGGTTAAGTATCCGATACACCATAGGCGGTAACATCCAGATAAGGGGGCTAATAAAATACAAACCGCCAAACAACAGCCCTACTTTTTTAGCATCGGCCGGTGTAGCCACCGAGGTATAGCGTTGAACGTAAGGCCAGTTGCCGGCAATAAAAAACAGATTGTACAAACCAAACACTACAATAAACGTCCAGCTATAATCACCGCTGACCGGCGCAAATAGTTCGGGCGGAGCTTGGGCAAAAAAGCCACTAATACCCCCGACCCGATCGAGCGCCAGCGGCACCACGATAATCACCGCCGCGGTTAACACCACAAACTGCAAAATATCGGTGACAATCACCGCCCACAGCCCACCAACTGCTGTATAGGCCAGAATCATCAGCCCCAAAATGGCAATGCTCACTACCAGGGGGATACCGGTACTCACCTCGACAATTTTGGCAACGGGGTATAAAAATGCACCGGTGGAAAAACTGCCTATCAGCAACAAAATATAGGTGTAGGTTTTTTGTACCCGCGCGCCCAAACGATCGCGGATATACTCTGATGCCGTTAGGGCTTTGGTACGGTTCCAGCGCGGTGCGACATACAAACCCACTAGGATGCCCGCAATCGCCATGGTCCACTGAATGGTAATGGCGACAAAACCCTGGCTATAGGCAATAGAACCCCAGGTAACAAACGTGCCCGACGAAAAAAAGCTCATAAACAGCGATAACCCGCTCATCCACCAAGGCAAAGCGCCACCGGCGGCGTAAAAGCTGTTCATGCTTTTACCCGAGCGCGAAAAGCTCAGCCCACAAGTCAGCACCAGTAAAGTGAAGACTAAAATAACGACACTATCGATTATATTCATACACGCGGTTTTCTATTGTTATGGTCAAATAGGGTGCGGCACTTTCTACCGCACCTATCGTTTACGGCTTGGTGTAGTAGCGCACCCAATCCACCTTCATGCTGGTGCCATCAATGGCATCGGTTACCGGGCCTGCGATATCCGCCTTTAGAATTGCCAGACTGAATAAGATGGTGGTATCGCTGAAGCAAACATCGTTGCGCATCTGGTGATAGAGCTCGCCGTCTAAGTAAAAACGGAAGTAGTCTTCATCCCATTCAAGGCCGTAGGTATGCCACTGTGTGGAATAGTCGGCGACTTGGGCCGCATCGTATTGCGCCACCTTCACCCAATTATCACCATCGTGATACTCGATAACATAGTCACTTATCAGGTTGCGGTATTTGCCTTTAGCAGCCCCAAACTCTTGCAGCCATCCGTTGCTAAACTCAATGCCCGCCACCTGCTGGGGTTTATCCCATTCCAGCTCAAGCCATTTTTCACCGTGTTTTCCAGACACCCAACGGGTATCCGCCCTGCCGTCAATGGCAAAGCTTTCTTTCGAGGGAAGCTTAGAAAAAACACCATTGGTGGAGATGCTGGCAGCTGTTGCGATATTTTCACTACTGCCGTCGAGCACCCGAAACTCGGCGATATGAATAGAGGCTGGGTTATTGGAGCGCAAACGAACTTTTCGCGTGAATACTGGTTTATCCAGCGTTAGCCCGTTCTCGGGATCGCCGTGTAAGGTGTGGTGCAGTTGATTATCTGAATGAGCCACACGTCCGTTGGGCAAAGTGTACTTGTCGGTCCAGTTGTGAACATTGGTGTTGATAATATTGGGGTAATGGCCTTCGTTAATATCGATTTCACAGGCCTTTTCACCCTCCGACGTGCCTTGCTTGGGCCACAGCCAGAACGAATTGTTGGTGCCATAAGCACCGGCGTACTTCATGCGGGCCTCGTAGTAACCGTAACCAAAGGTGCGCTTGCTCCAGACATTGCCGGTGGTCCAATCCTGCCCTCCACGGGACTCTTTTTCTGCTTTAAGCAGCAGCACGCCATCATCAACCACCGCGTTATCGCGCCAGCGGCTGCTTAGCACCCACTCATTTTCGGTGGGGCCGTTCTGGCTAATCCAGTTATCTTCTAACGCTTCGTTTTCATAATCAAATTCGTCACTCCAGCTCAGTGTCCACTGGCTAAAATCGACATCACCATTCGCATTTGAGTAATTACATACCCCTAAAGCGGCGATGATAAAACTACAACTTCTAATAGCTCGAAAAATATTATTCATGCATTAAGCCATTCAATATTTAAACTTAAAAAGGCCTTCTCGAATACAAGCAAAAGCGAAAAGGCCAAAGATTTCACTCCATCAACAATTATAGAGAGTAACGGAACGATACCCCGTAAGACGGGCCATAGTGCACGATACTTCTCGTCGCTTCAGGAATGGTGTTATACAGTCTCTGATAAGTGTCAAGAAGATTAGTGACTTCAAAGTTTACGCTCATTCGGTCATTAAAATCCCAGCTAGCGGTTAGCGACAAGTCCTCATAGGTATCTTGATAAATGCCCGAACCACTAAAACCTAACCTGTCTAAAAACTCATCGCGCCAATTGTAGGCAAGGCGTACACCTGCCGGGCCTTTTTCCCAAAATGCCACGAAATTAATATTATTTTCAGACAACCCTGGCTGGGTCAGCTTTTTACCCGATGGGTCTTCAAAAGGTGTCGTACTGTCGATATACGAATAGGTGGCCATAACACCGAGACCATCAAAGGGAGAGGGAAGCATTGAGTAGGACTGCTGGTATAAAAGCTCTATTCCGCCAATCGACCCGCCATCACCATTAATAGCTCTTGAGATGAGACCCTGATTAGTCCCATCATCGGGGTTTACAAAGTTAGGAATTGTTTCTCTAGTCGTTTGTTGAACCACAAACGATTTAATATCCTTTGCGAAGTAGCCCAGAGAAAGCATGCCTTCGTCTCCAAAATAATACTCAATAGAAACGTCCAGCTGATCTGCCTCAAAGGGTTTTAATTCTGGGGATCCTCCAGTACCGTTGCCACTGCCATAAATAGTCAGGTCATTTTTTAAGTCATTGGTGTTTGGGTAAGCGAGCACGCGCGCCGCACCAGCTCGCAGCACGACACTATCTGAAAGATCGGCTCTTATCACAGCAGAGGGAAGAAGATCATCATCACTGATCTCTGTCACTATCGGAGCGGGCGGTTCACCCTCCAACCGTAGAGTTCCGGTCGAAGTCAGGTCCCTAGAAAGGTTTCGAACCCCGATATTCCCCGATACAGGGACGCCACCTAACTCTGAGTAAAAATTTAACTTACCGTAAAACGCAAGAAAGTCTTCTTCCACAGTGTTGATTTGCGCAGAGTGGGTATCACACCCTAAACCTGGGTTATTACCCTTTGAATACGCCTCAGTCTGAGCTGGATCGGGATGATTTCGGTAGAACGACTCCATGACTGTGCACCCGCCTGCTTTCAGTACTTCCGAGGCAGACAAGTAGGACCGGGGCAGATCAGGTGCTTGCCCTGAAAGAAAGTCAGGACTGGACCAAACGGTAGTAAACTCCCCTAATTGATCCGCTGGAGTCACGGGTCGTAAATCGACTTGATCACTGCTGAACTGTGTTTCGAGCGACGACCAGCGAGCTCCATACTCTAAGCTCAAAGCGCTTGACAGCTCGTGATCGAAATCTAAGCGAAATGCTGTTTGATCCGTCTCCTCCTTAGAGGCACTATCATAGAGAATAGCTAAATGCAGATCTTGTGGACTGTTGAGCGTTGCACTGTCAAAACTGTAGGAGGGGATCTTAGGCCGAAAATCATAAGGCGTTGGGGTGGCGTTATTAGCCTGAAACCGGATAAAGCTCTGATGCGACTTGCTTTCGGAGTTATTAAACGACAGCTCGGAGCTCATTTCAATAGCTTCGCTCATCACCCAATCGAAGTTCAAGGCCTGAGTGACAACATCGTTTGAAAAATTGCCATATTCCACGTTAGTTTGAATGGGCCGGTGCACCACACCTTTATACACGACCTCTTGCTCTGACAAGGCCACATCAGTATGTGCCCCAAACCCAGAGAATACACCCAACCAATGCCGATCACGCTCGGAATCTATGCGCGAGCCGAGTACATCATATGTCAGCTCCATGCTGTCACTTGGCTGCCACTGAGCAATAAAGTTGTAGCCCGTCCGATCACGGTGATCCTCAATCTGCCAGAACCTTGGGTCTTGGTGGTATATACCCAGCACGCCGTCCCCGTTCGGATCTGGATCGATCAACTCTCCATTAGTATCCGTAACGGCATTGTACGCCGACTCATCTTCAAAGCTCAGACCATTAGATAAACGAGTATAACCAGAAAACGTATTGAAGCCGTCTTCACGGATGGCGTTCTCGCCATAGGAGCCACTAAACTGAAGGCCAAGAGTGTTATCCAAAAACGTGTTGGAGACCAAAAGTGAGCCTTTACCTTTTGTCTCTCCTGCCAACTCCCGATGCTGTGCAGAAATGGTACCCGAGGCAACCAAACCATCACTGTCCAAAGGTTTGGCAGTCACAATATTAACGATGCCACCAACGGCCCCTTCAATATCATCAGCTGCGGTAAGCTTTGTGACCGTCAAGCGAGATACTAATTCTGAAGGAACAAGGGACAACAAACCGTAGGAGGACGTTTCAAGAGTATCGGGGCCCTGGCCACCGCGACCACCGGCATCATAGACTTCTCTGCCATTTACCAATACAACATTATTTCGCAACCCTCTAATAGAAATAGACGAGCCCTCACCGATACCGCGATCAACCTGAACACCGGAGACCCGCTGAAGTGATTCGGCAATATTAGAGTCTGGTAATTTACCAATATCTTCCGCGACAATCGCATCAACCACCTGCGCCGATTCTCGTTTGATATCCTTAGCCTTTTCGAGACTCTGCCGAACCCCTGTTATTACAACTTCTTCTATCGCAGAACTACTACTGGGCGAACTGGTTTGACCTATAGCAGGCATAGCAATCAAACCAGCCAATAATGTTACCTGAGTTCCTAGCGCAGCCATCATTTTGGCGGTAGCCGGATTTCTTTTTAGTCGCATCTGTGACCTCCTAAACGTTTTTATTTTTTATCTTACTTGTAGCAGGCTTCCACCCACTCTCATATAAGTGTTTAGACTGTGCTTTTTTGACACATTTGGTTTCGCAAGCTGTTGAAATTAGTATAAGTTGAGCTACCCATGGTATTCATGGTTCACTGCTACCAGGGCGGCTTTCCGGGAAGTTTTTTGCTCTTGTACAATCTGTGTACACGCCTCTGGCGCCAGGGCGTAGATGAGCGCCATAAGCAGGTGGCGGGAAGCCTTGCCTAAACGAATGTAGGGGCGCCCTTATAAATTATTGATTTATTCATTGCCTAGCCCTCTTATTGACTAGCCCTCTTATTGTGTATTGTTTACTATATACTATCAGTAGAGCACGTTGGTTACCTAGCAGCAGACGCTCAACAATACCGACTGAGGTAGACGAAACTCTCGTTTGTGTTGGTTTGAGAGTTTTTCATAACCGAGAGAGAACAATTAAACTAATTGTGGGCAATATCATGCTAAGAAAACTGCTATTTATAACAATCATACTTGCGACTCAATTAACGGTATCCACCGTCCAGGCCTTTGAGGTTTACCGAGAATTAGATAGCCAATTACCTCCGGCTAACATCGCAGTTAGTAATGATSGCCGAGTTTTTATGAGCACTCACCTGGCATACAACCCAAAACCGAAAATGGTAGAGCTATTACCGGATGGATCCTACGAGCGCTACCCAAACACAACCTTCACCCCTGCCCTCAACGGCGTATTGGGAACGATCGTCGACAGTCATGATATTTTATGGTTTCTCGATACCATCTGGGGAGAGGAGGCCCGGGGCCGAGTGATTGGGTGGGATATCAATAAAAATGAACTACACCGGATTTATTATGTATCCCGCCCCGTGGTTCATGACGCCTACATATTAAATGACATGGCGGTTGATCGTAAAAACAACGCCATGTATATAACCGATACCGCAGGAAGTTCCACCTCAGCCTTACTGGTTCTGGATCTTACCACCGGGTCAATCAGACGTGTTCTCGAGGGCTCCTTCGCCACCGTTCCCGAGGATATCGACCTCGTGATAGACGAAACCGTTATTACTATGCAAGGAAATCCCGCTAGAGTTGGTGTCAACCCAATTACCATTGATGTGGATAATCAATGGGTATATTTTGCACCCATGAGTAGCAAAACACTTTATAGGGTGAAGACTAAGGATTTAAACAAYCCCAATTTAACAAACTCAGAGCTAGAATCTCGGGTAGAGCGATACGCCAGCAAACCCAAAAGCGACGGCATCACCATCGACGCTGAAAACAATGTGTATGTATCAGACTTAGAAAACAAAGCCATTGGTGTCATTACCAATGACCGTCAATATAAAATACTGCACCAAGATGATCAGAAACTCAGHTGGGTGGAAGGTTTCGCTAATGCAGGTGGAAACAGCATCCTTGCAACATCTAATAAGCTTCATTTATCACCCGCTTTTAACMATATAAAGCCAACACCAAACAATTTTTACATTTTAAAATTTGACTCGGTGGCTCCGGCAACGACTGGGCGATAGCTTTCACACAGTCTTACAATAAAATAGTTTAGCTTATCGCTAAGTTGGACTACTAACCAACTTAGCAAGCACCACTTCGAAGCCGTCACTATCCACGAGCCAGGCGTGAGGCGTACTGGCATCAAAGGTAATAAAACTACCAGCGGTGCAGTCCATCCCATCGGTAATATCGTCGGGCTCGCTGCCGGCTATTAAGGTCGCACTCCCATGCACGACATAGGCTAGCCAAGCATCTTCTGAGGTATGCATGGAAAAAAACTCAGCGTCGGGCTCGGCGCGCAGCACCAGTAGGCTGACCCCACTATCGTCCAGCGTTTGCACTGTCCAGCCTGCAACACCAATCTCTACAGTCTCGGGCTCACCCGCTCGAGTGAGGATACTGCCTGTAGCCGCTAGAGACATAAGTACATGAAAAGACATCGGACACCTTAATCGAGTTAGTAGTGAGAGCCCCGTCGCACCGCGACGGGGCAGTGGATTTATTCCATTTCCCACATGTCAGGCCAGTAGCGATACACACTGTGGCCACACTTTTCTAACCGCGCGGTCGCTTCGGCCAAGTATTTAAGGCTTTGAGCCTTGGCTGCCGCCTGATCACCCACCAGCAAGGTGTAGTGGTTATCGGCAAGGGTTTTACCCGAGGCATCACTAAGCGATATTTCTACCTCAAAAGTGCCCTCGGCGTTATCCGGCAGCAGCCAGGCGATATCCACATAGTGAGCGGAACTGTCAGTCGCCACATTCACGGCCTGGCTACCAGCAACACCGGTTTCATTACCCTGATAGAGCACTCGCCAGCTGAGCGTTACGCCTTCAAAACTATGCTGGTAATCGTTCACCACCCACAAGCCCGCATTAAACTCGCTACCCGCATTCCAGCGGCGCTTGTCAAACTGCAAACTTGGTAACAACGGTTGGTAGGTGCGTTTCAACCACTCAAAGGAGCGTTTTTTCTCACCGTAGTAGTCAATAATGCCCCATTTAATATCGGGCACATGAGTCATAAAGTGGCACAAAGCAACACCACTCATTTTGGGCTTGCGACGGCGGTAGGTTTCTAGCGCAAACTGAATGACCGTGCCCTGAGCAATTTGTGTCGCCTCGACAAACTCTTCCAGCGAATCCATTTTGTAGTCGCCAAAGACTTCAAAATTAAGATTTTTAAGAATGTCGATATCGGCCCAGTGGTACGCCCAGCTGGGGCCCATGGGCCATAGCTCATCGCTGGGGATAAACTTTTTCAGGCTTTCAATATTAGGCGCAGAGGCCGCCGTTAGCTCCGGGATAATGGCGCAGTCGAGCGAGGGGTAGTACTCCTCCATAAACTCGGCGCCGCCCTGGTAGTAGTGCTCGTTGGCGTGAATACTCTCATGAGGTTTAAAGCCCATGTTCTGCGCAGATGCAGAACTTAGCGGCGATGCCAAGCCATAGGGGATGTTCGTGTGCTCAGCCACCGCATCGCCAATCACCTCCATCAGTTGCTTATTGCCACTTTCCTCGTGAGCACCAGAAAAGAACACCTCTTCGCCGCCCATCCAAAAGATATTGGAGGCGTGGTTGCGACGCTGTTTAACCGTCTCGATACACTCGTGCAACACGCCATCGACAAACGCTTTATCACTTGGGTAGGCCTGCGTAGCCAGAGTAAAGTTAGTCCACACGGTAATACCCATCTCATCGCACAGACGATAAAAATCGGGAATTTCCGGCGGGTGCCAGCCAAAAATACGTAAGTTATTAATGTTGGCCTCGCGCACCATTGCTACGCGATCTTCGTACTTTTTAAGGGTGTTGCGACCGTACAAAAACGACGGTTGCCCGCCCCAACAGGCCGAGCGCAAAAAGTGCCGCTTGCCGTTGATAAAAAATGTCCAGGGGTACTCATTGTCATCACGGGTATAGCCTGGGTTAAAGTCCATGGTGACTTGACGCAGACCGATCACCTCGGAGGTGGCGTCCAGCTCTTTGCCGCCTTGCTGCAGAGCGACATCCAGCTGATACAAATTCTGCTCGCCCATATCCCAGGGCCACCAGAGCTTAGCGTCGTCGACCTTAAGGGTTGTGCTAACGCTGTTTTCGCCGGGCGCGACGGTAACGCTTTGGCTAAAGCTCTGCGCCGCGCCGTCGCAGTTTTTACCCGCTAAAGTACCCACAAGTTCCACGGTTTGATCGGTATCAGTGTGGTTAATAATCTGCGCGCTCAGCTCTACTTGCGCTTGGTTGTCACCCTGCACGGTAACATCGGTACGCAAGTTATCGATGCGCACTTGCTCGGTGGCCTCGACCCGTACCGGGCGCCAAATGCCAAACGGCACCAACCCTGAAAAGTAATCACCTGAGAAGTTGACTTTTTTACCCCCGCAATTGCGATAGTTCTTGGGCGGAGGATCCAGCTTGATCATCAACATGTTGGAGCCGTCGCGCCAATCGGCAAAGCTGACAGCATCGGTAATATCAAACTCGAACTCCGAGAACATGCCTTCGTGACGACCTAAAAAGTGGCCGTTTAACCACACGCTGCAGCTGTAATCCACACCTTCAAAAATCAGGCGAATTTTTTTGCCTTGCATGTCGTCAGGTAGCGCAAAGCGGCGGCTGTACCACCATTCATATTCGGCCACCCACTTGGCACGGTGCATATTGCGGCCAAAGTAAGGATCGGCAATTTCGTTGGCGCGGTGCAAATCGGTATAGACATCGCCCGGCACATTGGCAAAGTTCCAGCTAAAGTGAGTACCCTGATACTCGGCGGGCAATAAGTGCAGCCCTTCTTTTTCGCCCTGGCCCGGGCGCATGCGCTCCATCTGCCAGCGAAAGCCGCTTAAATCCAGGTTAATGCGTGACATAGTGACCTCAGTTAATCGTAGTTAAAATAAACGGCGCGTTTTTGCAGGTAGTTTTCGATACCGTAAACGCCGTCTTCACCGCCGGTGCCGCTGCGCTTATGGCCCGAGTGGTAACCCTGGATGTAACCGACAATTTGACGGTTCACAAACACGGTGCCCACCTCCATGTGATTAATCGCGTGCATGACGGTGGGGATGTCTTTGCTGAAAATATACGCCGAGAGCCCTTCTTCTCGACTATTGCTGATCTGCAGCGCCTCCTGGTAGCCCTTGACCGAGATGATCGGCAATACGGGACCAAAAATTTCATCTTCTGCCAGCGGCATATCGGCGCTGACGTTGCTCAGCACCGTGGGCTCATACCAAAAACCTTTTTCAAAAGCTTTACCCGCAGGGCGTTTGCCACCTACTTCAATTTTGGCACCCATGGCGACACTGTCGTTCACCATCGCCTCTACCCGACTAATACTCTCGCCTGTCACACTGGGGCCCATGTTGACGTCGGTCGCCGGATCGCCGTAGGTGAGTTTTTTAACCCGCTCGACCACGCGACGAGTAAACTCTTGGGCAATACTCTCCTGCACCAGCACCAGCTCAGCACAGATGCACACCTGCCCACAGTTAGCGTAGCGCGAGATCACAGCTGCCTCGACGGCGCGATCTAAATCGGCATCTTCCAGCACAATAAAGGTGGCTTTGCCGCCCAGCTCCAATACCAAACCTGAAACGTTGTCGGCCGACGATTTATAAATGGCTTGCCCTGCCCGCGTGCTACCGGTAAGCGATACCAATCGGGTTAACGGGTTGGACACCAAATACGAGCTAACAGCGATACCGGCACCGCTCACCAGATTAATTACCCCCGGCGGAAAACCTACTTCATCCACCACTTTGCAAAACTCCGAGGCGGTTACCGGAGTTGCCTCGTGGGCTTTAAGGACCATGGTATTGCCGGTTACCAACGCTGGGCCAACTTTGCGCCCAATCAGTGCCAGAGGAAAGTTATAGGCGCACAGACCGAGGGTAACGCCGTAGGGCACCTTTTGAATCCACAGCTGTTCGTTGGGGTTGTCTGAGGGAAAAATATTGCCTTCGATACGGCGCGCCGCCTCGGCAGCGTAGGTAATATAGTTAAGTGTATCGTCAAACTCGCCATAGGCCTCGGGCAAGGTTTTACCCTGCTCAATCACCAACAGCTTGGCAAAATGATCGCGCTTTTCTTTTAGTGCATCCACCAACTTAAATAAGTAGTGCGCCCGCTGAATTGGCGGCAACGCTTGCCAGGCAGGCTGCGCCTCGCGCGCGCTTTGCAGGGCTTTTTCGGCATCGGCATCGGTGCAATCGGGCACAGTGGCCCACGGCTGCTCGTTAGCGGGGTTGACCACCTCAAAGGTTGCACCATTGCTGGCATTTACCCATTGGCCGTGAATGTAGCAGGGGTAATGTGTCAGTGATGTTGCCATTATTATGTCCTCACATCGGTTAGGCGCTGGTTAGCGGCCGGTGAATATTGCATCGCGCTTTTCAATAAAGGCATTAAACCCTTCGGCGGCATCCTCGGTGTCGTACAAGGTATCGCACAGCCTTTTCTCAAGGGCCAGGCCGTTCTCTAAACTCATTTGTACACCGCCGCGCACCGCGTGCTTGGTTGCTGCCAACGCTAACGCCGGGCCTTTTGCCACGCGCTGCGCGTACTCGCGTGCTTGCGGCAATAGCTCATCGACATTCATTAAGCGATTCACCAACCCAAACTCAAACGCCTCCTGAGTTGAAAAGGTATCGCCGGTGGCTAACAGCTCTAAAGCTTTGCTCATGCCTACTAAGCGCGCCAAACGCTGGCTACCACCATTGCCGGGAATAAGCCCCAGCTTGATTTCGGGCAGCCCCCACAGATAACCACCGTGAGCCGCGAAGCGTAAGTCGCAGGCCATTGCCAGCTCCAGCCCGCCGCCCAATATGTGACCGCTAATACAGGCGATAAACAGTTTATCGCTGGCCTCCATTTGCGCGGTGTTGGCGCGCGCCTGGCCCACCAGCTGATGGTTTTGCTCGGTGGTGTTTTGCGCAAACGCTTTAATGTCGGCGCCGGCGCAAAAAAACTTATCGCTGGTGCTTGTTAACAGCACCACACTCGCCTCTTGCTCGGCGTCTATCTCGTCCAGCTTTTGCGTCAGGGTTTGCATAAACTCCAGGTTGTAGGCATTGGCCGGGGGGCGGTTAAACGTTAGCTCTAACACACGGCCATTTTTTGTCAGATTAATCATGATGTATCCGTTCTGGTTTAATGCCGGTAAATTCAGCCCGTAGCGCACTATTGTGTTGCCCTAACGTCGGGCCGCCTTCCGGCTGGGTCAGTAACTGATCGTCAAGGCGAATAGGACAGCGAGTAGTTAAGTAGCGCCCGCCAAAAGAGGTGACCTCTTGCACCATATCCAGTACGGCAAACCCCTCATGGGCTATAAGCTGCTGCCAGTTAAACACCTCGGCGCACCAAATATCGGCCGGCTCTAAAATACTTAACCAATGAGCGGTACATTGGTTTTGTAAGTGCTCGGCCAAAATCGCCTTAATGGCGTCGCGCTCGGCGTACCAGCGCCCGGCATCGGTAAACGCCAGCAGCGGTTGGCAATTTAATAACTCACCTAAAAACGGTATCGAACCCATCGCCAGCGCCAGGTATCCGTCTTGGGTTTTATATAAACCGTAGGGCGCACCGACTAAGGCGTGGGCGGCATTCTTACGGCCGCGATCGACCGGCTCACCATCGTGGTAATAAAGCGTGAGCGGTTCAAACTGAAAATCCAGCGCTGCCTCTAACATACTCACTTGTACCAAAGCGCCTTCGCCTGCGTAGAGCGCTGCTAACACGCCTTGCACCAATTGCGCACCGGCCAGGTTATCGACAATAGCGAGCCCCATGGGCACCGGCCCCGAGCTTTCATCGCCACTTAATCCGGCCAGCCCCGACAGCGCTTGCAGCAGTAAGTCCTGCCCTGGTCGATCGCGCCAGGGCCCCTCGTGACCATAGCCGGTAATCTCGCCGTAAATGGCATTCGGGTTGATGGCTTTAACATCGGCCACACCCAAGCCTAAACGCTCCATAACGCCGGGGCGAAAATTGTGCAACACAATATCAGCGTGGGGCAGTATGGCTTTCACCTGGGCAAAGTCGTCCGGCTCTTTTAAGTCGAGCGCCAGGCTTTCTTTAGCGCGGTTAATGCCTTGGTAAAAACCCGACTGCCCGGCAATGTTTAAATGCGAGGCGTAGATGCTCCGGCATAAATCGCCCTTGTATTTGTGCTCAACCTTTATCACCCGTGCACCCAAATCGCTCAAGCGCAAGCTGGCCGAGGGGCCCGACAAAAACTGGGTAAAATCCAGTACGGTAATATCCTGCAGGGGTTTAATCACAGCGCAAACTCCTGTTGAATCCGCTCATTATCGGCGCCCACGTTCGGCGCCGCTTTATCGCTGTAAATGCGCTCGCCGTTGTAGCGAATGGGGCAACGCGTGGTTGTTAGACTGGCACCATTGCGTTGTAAGGTTTGCTCCATACCCAGCAGTTGGTACGCCTCATGGTGCGTTAGAGCCTCGTAATCGAGCACCTCAGAGCACCAATACCTGCCCTGCTCCAGCATTTGCAACCACTCGCCACTGGTGCGGTTTTTTAAGTGTTTTTGCAAGGTGGCCTTAATCTTATCGCGCTCAAAAAACTGCGCATCGACACCGTAAAAACCCTCTAACCCTGAAAGCCCAATCGCATCGCAAAGGGTTTTTAACTCTCCCATGGATATAGCAATGTGGCCATTGGCGGTGGCGTAAATACCGTAGGGCGCGCCCACGTACGGGTGGCCGTTGGCAATTTGGCTGCGCTCGGGTAATTCGTTATCGGAGTTTAAATAGGCGGTTAAGCCTTCAAACTGAAAATCCAAAATAGATTCCAGCAAGCTGACATTGACTTTAGCCCCTACCCCAAAGCGCTTTTTACGCACCAGTGCCGCAAGTAAACCCTGAGCCAAATGAGTACCACAGAGCATATCGGCCACGGCGATACCAAACGGCGTGGGCGGCTGATCACCGTTACCGGTCACCCAGGCCAGGCCCGACACGGATTGCGCCAGCAAATCCTGACCAGGTTTGTCTTTCCAGGGGCCGGTATCTCCATAGCCACTCACCTCACCGTAAATAAGCTCGGGGTTTACGGCTTTTACCGATTTATAGTCCAGCCCTAAACGCTGCATAATGCCGGGGCGAAAGTTATGGGTAATCACGTCCGCCTGAGCGATCAGCTTTTTTACCGTGGCAACATCAGCCGGATCTTTAAGATTGGCCGCAAAGCTTTCTTTATTGCGGTTGATGGTATGAAACAACACACTGTCGCCATCGGCCCACAAATTTTTAGTGGCCAGCTGACGGCAAGCATCACCCTTACCGGGGCGCTCGATTTTAATAACGCGCGCCCCCAAATCAGCCAAACGCAAGCCCGCATAAGGGCCGGCTAAATACTGGCTAAATTCGAGCACGGTTACACCGGCTAACGGTAAACTCATGGGTTCTGGCTCTTAGATTGCATGTAAAGTTGGTTGAGCTTAGTCAGTAATTGTTTTTCGTCGCCGCCATTCATCAGGTACTCGCGAATCGGTGCACCCGAGTTATCCTGAAAAAACATATGACCGTGATAGCGCGGCCGTAAAAAGGCGCGGTCCAACGCCGGCAGTGTGTCTTTAAAATAGTTGTCGGTGGTGCTATTGGGGTAATCCGCGAGCCAGGCTTTGCGGTGACCGGGCTGACCGCCGAACGCCACAAACTGGCCCGACTGCATGGCTTCATTGGCAACAAACTGGGCATAACGCGCAGCGATTTCTTTATTGGGCGAGCTACCCGAAATAGCCAGACCAGTACCACCTAGGGTGGTGCGGCAGCGGTCGGTACCAGGCAAACTCACCATATCGCCAAACTTAAGCAAACCCTTGGCATAGCCGGGCTTGGCATAATTAGAGTAACCATAGGCAAAGGGGCAGTAAGCGTAGTCATCGATGCTGCTCATCGCCTCATAGATTTGGATGGGGTTCCAATCAAAACACTCACGCGGCAAGAGCACCGACAGCTCGCGCAACATCTGTAACGCTTTAATCCCCATCGCTTCACTAACAACCTCATCTTCGCGCACGCAGGGATCTTCACCCATGGTCGAGCAGAGCATGTAAAAGTTCATTAGGGTGTCTTGCGGAATCGACGGCACCAACACTTTGCCGCGCTTGGCCAACGCCAATAATTCATCCCAGGTATCGGGTACTTTTTCCCCTAACTCGGCGAGCAGATCCATACGGGCCGACGCTACGGGTGTAGCAGCATCGATAGCCAGTGCCCACTGCTTACCATCAAAGCTATAGCTCTCGTGAGAGTGCCCTACGCTGTTGGCTTTTTGATCAGCCATAAAATCGGCCGGCAGCCAATCATCCAGCGCGACGGTTACCCCGGTGCGCGCGGCAAAGCCCGACCAGGGGTGATCGATCACCAGCAAGTCGTAGTGTTTGGCCAACTGATCGATAGGCTCGTCGGCAAAGGCCTGCAACGAGCGCTTATCCCAGCTGATGCGCACACCCGGATTCAGCTCCTCAAAGCGCTGAGCAGTGGCCGCCATAGGCACAAAGCCACGCGTGTGGTTCCAGGTAATACCTTTTAATTCAATGATCGATGAACTCATAAAAACACCTAGGGGAACATTTATATATAAATTTATTGTTCCACTATAAATTAAGTGTATATTGTAAACAATAGCCTTTATACAATACATTGAGTTTGACGTAGCACCTCATAGGGGTGTTTTTTTACACATTAAAACTCTGCTTTCTACGGGGCGCCGGCGGCTTAAACCGCACACATCGAATAAACAATTATGAATCAACCACTTATGGATAAAACCAAAAAGTACTCGGCCCCCGCACTGGACAAAGGCCTGGACATCATCGAGTATCTTTCGGCTGAATCGGCGGCGCGCTCGCAAACTGAGATCGCGGCAGCCCTTGCACGCAGTCCCAGTGAAATCTACCGTATACTGGTGAACCTGGAAGCTCGCGGCTACTTAAACCGCGACGAAGTGTCGGGCAAATACCGGCTCTCGCTTAAGCTTTACGCGCTGGCACACACGCACTCTCCCATCGAACAGCTCACCAATGCCGCTCGCATCCCTCTGCAGGAACTTGCCGAAAGTATCGGCCAGGCGTGCCACTTAAGCGTGCCCCACAACGGCCAGCTCATGGTGGTCAGTCAGGTCAAGAGCCCCGACCCGGTATCGCTGTCTATCTCTGAGGGCACCTTATTCCCGTTATTTACGACCACCTCTGGCCGGGTTCTGCTGGCCAACTACGAAGCCGAGGAGCAAGAGCGGCTACTGTTGATGGACGCGCGTTTTAATCAGCTAACCGTGAAAGAGAAAGATATCGCCAAACAACAACTGAACGAAATACAACAACAGGGCCACCACAGCGCCGCTAGTGAAATAACCATTGGCGTAACCGACTGCGCCGCTTTTGTGGGCACCGCCGCCTCGGGTTTAATGGCGGCGGTGGCAGTGTCGTCGCTCACAACCAGCCTGGGGCAAAGCCACGATCAAGCTACCATCTTGCAAGCACTGACTCACACCGCCGCCAAGATTAATCAGCGCATAGGAATAGAATAATGAACTACCTCGCCCTACTGACCGGAGTATGTTTAATGAGTGCGATCACCAGCCACGCCGCCACCTTTGCCGACGATGTCGCATTAATGCAGCGGCACTTTAATCCGCTGGTGCTAGCACAAGGCGAGAGCCGGGTTGCCATTTTGGGCGAGCTACAGGGCCGGGTAATGGTAAGCACGTTAAATGGCGCCCAAGGGCAAAGCCGAGGCTGGGTAAACCGCGAGTATTTAGCCGAGGGCGAGCTTACCCCAAACCGCCCTATGGGCGGCGCCGACCGCTTGAGCTTTGGCCCCGAAACCGGCAAGTTCTCGCTACTGTTTACACCAGGCGTCGAGCAAATCAGCGATAACATCAGTTACCCGCCGGCAATGACCACACAAGCCTACCCACTGGTATCACTCAGTGATACTCAAGCGGTCTTTAAACGCTCGTTCAGCTTAACCAACTACAGCAACACCACGTTTGATATCGAAGTGACCCGCACCATCGAGTTGCTTGATAACAGCGGCATCAATGGTTTATTTCAGATAGAGCTGCCCGGCAAGCTGCAATCGGTGGGCTTTAGCGTTCGCTCGGAGTTTACCAACAGTGCCGACACCCCTTGGCAAAAAACCACGGGGCTGCTTAGCTTATGGCATTTAACGGCGCTGGAGCCGGGGGACAGCAACACCGTGGTCATGCCCTTAAAAGGCCAACTCGATGAAATGGTGGAGTACTTCTCACCCAACCTGCCCAGCCACAGTAAAATTATCGGTCAGCATGGGTTTTACAACGCTGATGGGAAATATATGAACAAAATTGGCATCCCGCCGCAAAACACCCAGCCAGTTATGGGCGCCTGGGATGCCGAGCGCGAGCTACTCACCTTGGTGCACTTTAGCTTTACCCCCGAGCAAGGCGTGTACGTTAACTCGGTATGGACACCCAAGCCCGACCCGTATGATGGGGATGTCATCAATGTATTCAACGATGGCGTAGTGGACGGCTTTGGCCCCTTTGGCCCTTTTTATGAGCTGGAATCTTCATCCCACACTCGTGAGCTCGCCCCCGGTGAATCGTTACAACACACGCAAACCACAGTGCACCTACAAGGCCCCCGGGAATCACTGGATACCATTGCCCGGCAAGTACTTGGTGTAAGCCTGAATAACATCGAGCAAGTGTTTAACAACACAGGAGCAACGCCATGAGCCATGTCATTATTACGGGCGCCAGCCGCGGCATTGGTCTCGGCTTAACGCGTCAATACTTGCACACGGGCCACAACGTCATTGCCAGCCACCGACCGGGCGCGATAAGTGATGAGCTTGTCCGTTTAAATAACGAGTACTCAACGCTAACGCTGACGCCGCTCGATCTTGCCTGCGATCAATCTATTAGCGAGTTTGCAGATACGCTTAATGGCAAAACCATTAATCTTCTGATCAACAATGCTGGCACCACCAACCATGTGGATTACGGCCACTGGAGCCGGCGGGACTTTCTCGACAGCTACACCATCAATGCCGCGGGCCCGGCGCTACTGATTCAGGCACTTAACGAGCTGTTTGTCAGCGGGGCTAAGATCGTACAACTAAGCTCGGGGCTGGCCTCGTTGACAGAAAACATTAACCCAGCTGGCCCGTTTGAAGAGTACGCCATGAGCAAAGCAGCGCTCAATATGCTGACCCGGCGTTTAGCGGCAAAGCTTGCTGAGCGCAGGATTATCGTGGCTGCCATCAGCCCCGGTTGGGTGCAAACAGACATGGGTGGAATGCAGGCACCCACCAGCATCAAAGAGGCCTCTTGCCTTATCAATCAAAGTATCAAGCAATTATCGGTCGAGCACAGCGGAGGCCTGTTTCACAGCGACCTTACCCCACTAGCTTGGTGAATTATCGCCCCGCAACCAGCCTCGCCGACAACACTGCGTGGCCCAAGCGTTTACTTGTGTAAATTGTGTAAATTGTGTACAAATTACAATATCCTCGATATACCCTAAAGTAACCGGCGCAACCGCCGACAAAACGCAATGCAAACCTAACGATATAAAAAGGCAATTTTAGGTTAATTCAATGAGCATATTCCGACATCTAAAAATCCATACTCGCATCGTATTACTCGTTGTACTACCCGTAATATTAATTGCAATACTCACCTTCGATAAAGTCAGCCGATCACTCGACGCTTTAGCGGAGGCCAAGGAAATCGATATCGCTATTGAATACGCCGATGTCGTCTACCCTTTTGTGGTATCGGCTTTACAAGAAGCGTTTTATACCCGCCAGTACATCGATAGCCCTGAAGGAAACAGAGATAACGCGAAGCGCGAGATGCTTAGAAAAAGAGAGAGTACGCTAACTCAGCAACGAATACTGACTGGGTTTTTGGACAATAACCAGATACAACTGGAAAGCTTCCCTAGCCTTGCCGAGAAGATTAACGCCTATATACCGCTACTCACGGATTTATCCTACGTACGGAAAGTCGCCGACCTAAAGCAGCACTCGTCGACGCAATATGCAGATACTGTCGGCAGAGAAATTCATACCCTTTACGAATTCAATTATTTAATCAAAGGGGTTGTTAATTCTTTGAATGAGATGGTCGTACTCGCGGCGCAGGATGCTCAGCTGGCCAAAACAGCCAGTGCTTACTACTACCTGGTGGTTATGAATATGGAGGCGTCATTTCACAACAGCATGATCGATCTGGCCATGCGCAATGCCCTGGATATCTACGTATACGGTGAAATCAATAGTGCGTATCAAAAGTTTGATAATGCCCTCGTCTCTGGGTACGCGTTTTCTGATCAAAAAGCTCGCGACGTCTATTTGAATTTGATGCAGAACGACGTCTACCACAGGTGGAGCAATATTGCGCTTTCCGCCCGCTCCAACATTTACGCCACCAAAGACGCACCTTTAACGTTCCAAGGTATGGCAATGTGGAGCGACACGAACCAATCACTGTTCGATTTATTCAACCAATCCATCTCGGAGGTGTCGCAACAACTCGTCGAACAGAAAAATGGCTTAATCGATCGCGAGCGCTCAGCGGTTATTAGCACCCTGTTTTTGGTAGCCGCCACCTTTATCGCTTTGTGTCTTATTAGCTATCTTTTGATCCGCAGCATCTCCGTACCACTTAACAATTTGGTATCCCGCTATAAAGAGATTTCGGCCCAAAAAGACTTATCTAAAAAGGTAGATGTATCAGGAAAGGACGAGCTTTCTGAGCTATCTAAAGCCTTTGTCAGCCTACTGAGCACCTTTAAAGACGCTATTGGAAAGGTCAAAGATGAAGCGAAGTCCGTACGCCAGGATTGCGAGTCGGTTAAGCTCTCGATTCAGGAATCATCTGAATTCTCAAGCAACCAAACCGCAGCGGTGGAGAGCATTTCTGTCGCCATCAACGAAATGTCCGCCTCAATCAGTGAAGTGGCCAACATGGCGGTAACGGCATCAGAGTCCCTTCAATCATCTTATAGCGCGTCTACCGAGGGGTCACGCAATGCTCAGCAATGTATCGACATTATGTCCCAACTTGATCACGAGTTTACGAAAACGCAGCAGATAATGAATAATTTAAACAAAGAGAGCGACGCCATCGGTGATGTATTGTCTATCATTCAGGGCGTTGCGGAACAAACCAATCTTTTAGCCTTAAATGCCGCGATTGAAGCGGCTCGCGCAGGCGAGCAAGGCCGGGGGTTTGCGGTAGTTGCCGACGAGGTTCGCAACCTGGCGCGGCGAGCTCAGGACTCTACCGAGCAAATCAGCGCGCAGATCTCTAAACTACAAAATGAATCTCAGGCGGTTACCCGCAACATGGACGAACTGCGGGGTCAAGCCGATAAGGCCGCCAATTTTGTCAAACAAAATTCTGAGTCTTTCTTTGCCATGCAAGAGGATATAGACAATATTCGCCACCTGTCTATACAAATCGCCACAGCCACTGAAGAACAAGCCTCCGTGGCTGAAGATATCAATCAACGGATTATCGCGATCTCTGATGACAGCGAAAAGATTGACCGAAAAAACCAACAAACCTCGCAGTCGTCAGAGAATATGAAGGCATCTTCGAACTCTTTGGTTTTTCATATCTCAGAGTTCAAACTGTAAGCACCGTGGTTTCGATAGCTCCTCCCCATACAATCTCAGCCGCCAGGTATTCATACTAACTTACCATGGCGGCATCGGCCCCTTTTAGCGCTGGCGGCTAAAGGTTTACCGGCGCCGAACGCTCAAGAGAACGATTGAGAGAGTAGCGAGCCTATAGCGCGTTCTTATCTTGCCTTGTATATCGGCCTTCTGTCAGTTGTACTGCATTCGCCGCAGAGGTTACTAATAATTGGGGCGTTGAATATCCTGTAACTCTGGATCTGGGATCAGCTCAGGCGGAATATCCAGCACTTTGTCGTCGGCACCGGCGGCAAAATTACTTAAACTGTATTGATTGTCGGTATTCCAATCCATTTCGATGCGCCCATCACCCAGGACGATATTACCCAGCTTTTCTCTAAACCACTGCGCCAATGGCAAGTACTCTTGCGTGTACGCAAGATTGTTTCGCTCAAGAGGATCACGTCTTAAATCGTACAGCGCCATTTCTGCTTTCACCGGATGCACCTCGAGTGCCCAGCGTATATCATCGTTCAAAAGTGGGGATTTTGCCGGAGTGCGACGGTCGCGGGTACGCATAGAAAAGGCAAAGTCCTCACTGCGCAAATAGGCTCGGTGCCCATTCACCAGATTCATCTCACCAATAATGTAATCACGCGAGAGCGCTGGATCGCCGCTAACACGCGCCAGATCATAACCGTCAAGGTAATCAAAGCGGCTATCCGTCAAATCTTCACCGGCTGCCGACAAAAAAGTGGGCGCAAAATCGACGTACTCCACCATTTTATCGACCACCTTGCCTGGCGGGTAAGCTTCTTTATCTGATGAAACCACGATGACAGCGCCGTTCAATGACTGCTTCCAGGAGGTAAACTTGGCCATAATGCCCTGCTCTCCCAAATGCCAGCCGTGGTCACCGACTGTGAAAACAATCAGGTAATCACGCCCTTGCGCTTTCGAGTAGCTTTTAAAAGCATCCACCGCCTGACCAATTAAGTGATCACCAAAGGCGGTAAAGGCATAGTAGTCTCTTATGGCTTGTTGCTTTTCGGCGTCAGTCATCCCGTGGGTTTTCGACTCGTTATAGATTTGCATTTGCTGAGGCACAAAGGTGGCCATCTCTTCGGTGTCAAATACAGGCAGCTTGTAGTGTTTATTCGAAAATTGATCACGAAACGATTTCGGGGGTAACACAGGCGTGTGTGGTAGGTGAAATCCTAAATTAACAAATAGCGGCTTGTTGCTGTCGGCCCCTTTTAGCTGTTTGCCAAAGCTTGAGGTGTAATCCTTGCCGCTGTTCTCCAGATAACTCTCAAACTCTTTTACGATATAAGCATCGACGGTTTTATCCGCCGGTTGCGGGTTCACGCCGCCCAAAATCAACCCTTTATTGATTCGGGTATAGGCTCGCAGAATATCAAACTCATCTTCAATGTTTTTCTTAACGGATCGCTCTTCGTCATTCAGGGGGCGATCGGCCTTGGAAAGTGTGTAGGTTAAGCGCTTACCGTTTGGGTAGTGCACTGTCTCGGTAGCGTCCTGGCGTAATAACAACGCGTCGCGCAGGCCATAAGCACTGCCCGAATAATACAAGCCACCTAAACCATTACCATTTAAATCGCGATGAAAATCGATATCAAACTCGAATATGCCACCCTGGCCGCCGCGGCGTTCAGAAATACCCAAGTGTTGCTTGCCGATAATCGCCGTGGCGTAACCCGCGCCAGCTAGCTGCTGCGATACAGCCGGCCGGGTAAAATCGGCTTGCTGGTGGGTTTGCTCCCAGGCGTATTTACCGTTACGAAAAGGGTAGCGCCCGGTATGCATAGAAGTCCGAGATGGCCCACACGCCGGAGACTGGTTGTAGGCTCGGGTAAACATGACCCCTTCGCTGGCCAGCTGATCAATATTGGGTGACTGTACATACCCCAACTCGCTATGATCGTTACCCGTTGTGGCCCGATTATAGGCCTGTATCGAGTCAGGCCGGTGGTCATCGGTAATTATCCACAAAATATTGGGCTGCTCGTCGCTGGCGTAGGCCGTGGCTCCAAACGCCAACAAGCTACTAAACAACACCATTTTAAACCCCTGCCCCATACGCCCCCCTCGCTATTTATTTGTTATTTATAAAAGTCGGACAATCAAGCGTCCACGCATAGCCGCGCGTAAGCTCGGCAGGGGCAAACCAAAAGCACCCTTGCGAATGATCACGCCCGCCAGGCTTCCACCACAACTTAATGTATTGTTGACTATATACAATATCAAATCAAACCCAAACCCATAAAAGCAAGCCTCCTCGCCGGGTAAAAGGCATGTGGGCCACCAAGACAGCCTTACCTATTGAGATTACACACAATCCTATTGTATATTGCATACAATATAGAAAACAGGCACCTAGAATGATAAATGCAACAACAGCGCTAACCTCTCTGATCGACCCGAACGACAGCGTCTATGCACGCTTGCTTAGCGATATAGCCTACGGTGAGTTCGTTAGCGGTGACCGCTTGATCACCACGGCTCTGGCCGAGCGCTATGGCACCAGTGTGAACCCAGTGCGCGAGGCACTGAAACAGCTAGAGGGCGAAGGCTTTGTGACTTTCCAACGCAATAGTGGCGCACGGGTGGCACGCTTTGAGTTTGAAACCATGCGCAATGTTTTTGAGATTTTGCAAGTACTCGAGCCCTACCTACTGGAGTGGTTCATCGAGCATCATGGCGCGGCGAATCTAGCGTTATTACAACAAACCATCGACAAGATGTGTGCACTGTCGCCGGAGCAACATGGACAGTTTCGCGAGCTGGACACAATGTTTCACTGGGAGATGTACCGCCACCACTACAACACCACAGCGGTGGATTTGTGGCGCCGTAAAAAAATAATGTTGCAAGCACTGCACGCCAAACTGCCCATCAGCAAAGCCAAGCTGCAAAGCACTATCACCGAGCACCAACAAATGCTGGAGTCGCTGCAAAAAGGCGACGGTGCAAAGCTGCAGCGGCAATTAGCACAGCACATTCAAACCAGCGGCGAGTACTGGTCGCGCTTATTCAGGCACTGATATGAACATTAGCCAAATCAAGAGTTACAGTTTTTGGGTCGGATTTCGCAATGTCTGTTTAGTCAAAGTAGAAACCGACGAGGGCTTATACGGCTGGGGCGAAGCCGGACTTTCCGGGCGTGAGCAAGCGGTGATGGGCGCCGTGGCTCACTTTGAACAATTCTTAAAGGGGCAGGACCCGCTCGACATTAACTCTTTGTGGCAACAGATGTATCGCGGCGCCTACTTTGAAGGCGGCCGGGTTCTGGCCGCCGCTATTGCCGCCATCGACATTGCCTTGCACGATATCAAAGGCAAGGCGCTAAATGTGCCTGTGTACCAATTGCTGGGCGGCAAACAGCGCAGCCGTATTCCGTTGTTTGCCACCAGCACCGTCGCTTACGACGAAGGCTTTGTCGAAGACGTGTTGCGCCTTAAAGACGAAGGCTGGAGCGTTATTCGCGCCACCACGGGAGAGCACGGCCACCCCGATCGACACACCGTCTTTGATCCGCGTACTTCGATTGCCAAAGGCGCTCACTGGCTTACCCGCGCCCGCGAGGCGCTGGGCAGTGCGACAGTGCTCGGGGTCGACTACCACCATCGACTTAACGTGGCCGAAACCGCCGCTTTTTGTGCAAGGATGCCCGCGGGCACCCTGGATTTTTTGGAAGAGCCCATTCGCGATGAGAGCCCCGCCGCTTACCACAACCTGCGCCAGATGACCGACATCCCCTTCGCCATTGGCGAGGAGTTTACCAGCAAGTGGGATTTTGCCCCCTACGTTAACAGTGCTCTGACCAACTTTGGCCGGGTGGATATCTGCAACGCCGGCGGCTTTACCGAGGCGTTAAAAATTGCCGCCCAATGCGAAACCGCCTACATCGATATGATGCCGCACAACCCCTTGAGCCCACTGTGCACGGCGGCCTCCATTCACTACTGCGCCGCCATCAGCAACCTAGCCTGGCTTGAACTGGCCCCTTACGACGGCGATTTAAGCGATTACGATCGCTACTTTATCAACCGCCCCGAAGTGGTCGACAACCACTTTAGTATTCCAGACGCCCCCGGCCTTGGCATCGATGTCAATGAAGACGCCCTACAAGGCAAAACCTTTAAATACTGGGAGCCGCCGCGTTTGGTTAAACCCGACAACAGCTACACCAACTGGTAAAGCGAGAACAATAATGAGCAAATCTGTTACCCCGACACGCCTGCGAGCCAAGGCATCCGTTTTGTCGCTGATTTTTATCAGCGTGGTGATCAACTATATGGATCGCACCAATATTTCGGTAGCTGCCAGCGCCATCGGCGATGATCTGGAATTATCCCGAGTGCAAATTGGTATTTTATTTTCAGCCTTTGCCTGGACCTACTCCATCATGCAAATCCCCGGTGGCATGGTGGTGGATGTTGTAAAGGTGCGCATACTCTACCCTTTTATTTTAGTGGCATGGTCGCTCGCCACCTTAATTCAGGGCTTAGTCAGCTCGCTTGCGGCCATGGTGGGCTGTCGCATGGCGATTGGCGTGTTCGAGGCACCCTCGTACCCGGCCAACAATAAAATTGTCACGCAGTGGTTTCCCGCCGAAGAGCGCGCCAGCGCCATTGCTATTTATACCTCGGGGCAATTTATTGGTCTGGCTTTTTTAATGCCGGTGCTGGCGATTATTCAGGAGTACTTTACCTGGCGCGGCCTGTTTATCATCTCGGGGCTAATAGGTATCGCCTGGGCAGGCATTTGGTACTGGCTGTATCGCGACCCGAACGACAACAAAACCGATGCGAACGAGATAGAAACACCTGAGGTACAGCAGGCGCAAGTGAGCTGGCGCAACCTCGGCATTGCGTTTTCCAGCCGCAAGCTTTGGGGCGTTTACATCGGTCAATTTTGTCTGGGCGGCACCTTGATTTTCTTTCTCACCTGGTTTCCCACTTACCTTGAGCAAGAGCGCGGCCTCACCAGTTTAAACAGCGGCTTTTTAGCCTCGGTACCTTTTTTAGCGGCATTCTGCGGTGTATTGCTATCGGGCTTTTTCTCAGACTTTTTAGTGCGCCGTGGCGTCTCTAACGAGGTGGCCCGTAAAACCCCCATTATTCTCGGCCTTTTGTTATCCAGCACAGTTATTGCGGCCAACTATGTCAGCAGCACCTTTTGGGTCACGGTCTGCTTGTCGGTGACTTTTTTTGGCAACGGCCTGGCCTCCATTAATTGGGTGTTCGTCTCGTTGCTCGCACCAAAACACATGGTGGGCCTGGTGGGCGGCTGCTTTAACTTTATTGGCGGCTTATCCGCAGTAAGCGTACCCATTGCCATTGGCTACTTAACCGAGGGCGGCGATTTTCGCCCAGCGTTAGTTCTTATTGGAGCCCTGGCAGTGATCGGCCTGTGCTCTTACCTGTTTTTGGTGGGAAAAGTAGAGACCATCCAGCTACCCGAACCGGAGAAAAAACAATGACGATCGCCTGTTTTGGTGAATTAATGCTGCGGCTAACGCCCATGCTGCCCGGGCAAACCCTGCACAACACCGACAACTTAAAAATGGAGTTTGCCGGAGCCGAAGGCAACGTCGCTATTGGTTTGAGCAGGCTTGGCAATGACGTCAGGTTTTTATCCAAGTTTCCCGACAATACCCTCGGTGAAAGCGCTGCATCAAGCCTCTATCGTCACGGCGTCGATTGTAGCCGGGTACTTAAAGGCGGTGAGCGAATCGGCGCCTACTTTATTGAGTTGGGTCACTCGGTTCGTCCCTCTCGGGTTATTTACGATCGTCGCTATTCGGCCATAAGTCAGGCCCGTGTCGATGAGTTTAATTGGCATGCCTTACTGCAAGATATTGAGTATTTGCACCTAAGTGGCATCACGCCAGCACTGTCTAATGCCTGTATTGATATAACCCTCAACGCCGCCAAAGCCGCTCAAAAAATGGGGGTTAAAGTCAGCTTTGACATGAACTTTCGGCGCAGTCTTTGGGATAGCACAGACCTCGCGAAAGAAGTGTTTGTCGAGCTATTAAACGGCGCCGACATCGTTTTTGGTAACGCAGGCGTTATGGGCGACGTATTTGACCAACACTATGACGGGCTAAGCCCAGAGCAGGCCGCCATGCAAGCGGCGCGGGATTTATCGGATACCTATGGGGTGCTGGCGGCCACAACGTGCCGCACCCATCACAACGCCAGTGAAAATACATTAAGTGCCGTGATTGCTGACCGGCAACACACCTACCAGAGCCAGGCCATTAAGGTCAACATTCTCGATCGCTTAGGCACCGGCGATGCATTCGCCGCAGCTTGCCTACACGGCATTATTCACGCATGGCCGAGACAAAAGGCTGTAAATTTCGCCACAGCGGCGTTCGCGCTATCGCACACGATTTACGGCGACCCACACTTATCGTCGCCCGAACAAATTGAAGCGATAGCCGCAGGCCACACCTCCGGCTATATTGACAGGTAAGCCCATGAACCGAGAGCAAGCGTTATCGATTTTATTACGCGAAAAATTAGTGGTGATCATCCGCCTTACTAAGCCAGAAGACGCCGACGCCATCGTCGCCGCCCTGCTTGGTGGGGGCGTTAAAGCTGTAGAGATCACCAGCAACACCCCAGGTTACGCCCAAAAAATTTCACAGCTGCGAAAAAAGCACCCAGAGCTACTCATTGGCGCCGGCACCATTACCTCCGTGGCATTAGCCGATGAGGCCGTAGCCGCGGGCGCACAGTTTTTAGTCACCCCCAACACTTGTCGCCAATTGGTCAAGCGTGCTCATCAACTCGATGTCCCTGCCGTGATGGGCGCCATGACCCCCACGGATGTAGTACAGGCCACCGCCGCCGGTGCTGACATCGTCAAGCTGTTTCCGTCAGGCGAGCTGGGCCCTGGGTACCTAACATCGTTGGCACGCGGGCCGTTTATAGGCACGCCGTTTTTTCCCGTTGGTGGTGTCGATGAACACAACGCGCGTCAATGGATGGAGGCCGGCGCCTGCGGTGTGGGCGTAGGCGGGCGATTGGCCGCTCCGGTTAGCAGCCCAGCCGACGCCGAGGCACTCACGCAAAAAGCCGCTCGTATTGTGGCGGATTTAAAAAATTACCCGACTTTTGAGGTGACACCATGACAATAAAAACGCTTCCCGCCATTATCAGCTTTATGCTGCTGAGTGCTTGCTCGCAACAGGCGACGCAACCCCCAGGCGACGACTCTCTCACCACACTCTACTCACTGTACGACTTTGAACAAAGCAGCGCTCCGGCGTCTTTGCTTAGCGAAAACGCCCAGACAAACCTAATTGCCGGCCCCGATGGCCGGCAGCTTAAGGTGACTTTTTTATCTCAGCAGCACCACGAGGCCAGCATCGAATTTTCACCGACTACTCCGTGGCAGTGGGGTCAGTATCCGGCGTTTGGGTTTGCCATGGATATCGAGAACCCATCCGATGAGTCGATACACTTTTACGCCAAAACCAAGGACGGTGACGGCAAACAACACAACCGCAGCTTTGCGGTACCAGCAAACTCGCGCAACACCTACTATATGGAGCTACGCGGCGCCGACTTAACCACCGATACAGGCCTGCGCGCCAACCCGAAGGAGTGGGTCACCGACGCCGAGCCAATGATTTGGCGCCATAGCGACAAAATCATTGATGTGGATAACGTCACCAGCATTTCGTTTACCGTGCGCGGTTTGCTGCAAGATAAATCCGTTAACATCGACAACGTCAGACTCGTGGCCCCTAAATCTCTCGACGCCGACTACTTAACCGGCCTGTTGGATGAGTTCGGCCAAAACGACAAAATCGACACACCCTACAAAGTAGAATCCACCGAGCAGATGCGCCGCCAGGCAAAAGCCGAGGCGGCGCAATTGTCTCAGGGCGCGCCGACCGATCGCTCGCGCTTTGGCGGCTGGTTAGAGGGGCCAAAGCTTGAAGCCACCGGGCACTTTCGCACCACCAAACACAAAGGCAAATGGAGCCTGGTCGACCCGGACGGCTACTTGTTTTTCTCCAACGGCATTGCCAATGTGCGCATGTCTAACACCAGCACGCTAACCGGCTACGATTTTGATCACACCCTGGTGGATGAGCGCAGCAGCAATGATTTAACCCCGGAGGATTCCAAAGGCTTAAACCGCGTCAGCGACAACGCGCTGCCTACCAGGCACGTTGTGTCGCCAGTACGCGCCGATATGTTTACCTGGCTGCCCGGCTACGAAGAGCCGCTGGGGCAACACTATGGCTATCGTCGCTCGGTACATTCGGGCCCGGTAGAGCGCGGCGAAACCTACAGTTTTTACCGCGCCAACCTAGAGCGAAAATACAAAACCGACGCCGCCCCCGACTACATGGAAACCTGGCGCAACGTAACCGTCGACCGCATGCTGCAATGGGGCTTTACGTCGTTTGGCAACTGGATTGATCCGGCGTTTTACCAGATGGACCGCATTCCCTACTTTGCCAACGGCTGGATTATCGGTGACTTTAAAACCGTCTCTAGCGGGAATGATTACTGGAGCCCCCTACCCGACCCATTTGACCCCTTCTTTGCCGAGCGGGCCGAGGCGACCGTTAAGCACGTCGCGCAAGAGGTGAACAACAACCCCTGGTGTGTGGGTGTGTTTATCGACAATGAAAAAAGCTGGGGGGCCATGGGTTCGGTCGAATCCCAATACGGCATTGTGCTCAACACACTAACCCGACGCGATACCGATAGCCCCACCAAAGCCGCCTTTAGCCGCTGGCTAAAGCAGCGTTACGGCACGGTAGCGGCCCTGAACCAAGCGTGGGCCACAGACTTGGCCAACTGGCAAAGCGTCAGTGACGGCATCACCACCACCGAGTATACAGACGCACAGCTGACCGATTTTTCCGAGTTGCTACAACTGTACGCCGAAAAGTACTTTAAAGTGGTACACGATACTCTTGAGCAGCACATGCCCGATTACCTTTATATGGGTGCGCGCTTTGCCGACTGGGGCATGACGCCCGAGATACGCCGCGCCGCCGCCAAGCACGCCGATGTGGTGAGCTACAACTATTACAAAGAAGGCATTAACGAGCCCTTTTTTGGTTTTTTAGCCGAGCTGGATAAACCCTCGATTATTGGCGAGTTTCACAATGGCGCCACCGACTCCGGCGTGTTTAACCCGGGTTTGATTCATTCGCAATCCCAAGCCGACCGAGGGGAAATGTACGTCGACTATGTCATCAGCGCGGTGGAAAACCCCTACCTTGTGGGTACGCACTGGTTCCAGTATCTCGACTCTCCCATTACCGGCCGCGCCTACGACGGTGAAAACTATAACGTCGGCTTTGTATCGGTTGCGGATGTACCTTACAGCCCGCTGGTAAAAGCAGCCCAGCGCGTTAATAAAACTCTCTACACTCGTCGTTTTAAATAGCCATCTCTCAGCCGCCCGATTGATTACAATTTTCAGTTAATTGTATACAATACCGCCGGGCGGCTAAATCCTCCCCCATAACAAAAATACATTTCTAGTAAACCTTACTTCTTACTAAGAACCCCTTATCAGCACTTAAGAGGAGAGCTGTAGATGGCTACACCTGTACGCTTTAAATTAACGGCACTGTCAGCCGCACTTATGTCACTGACAGCAACCACCAGTTGGGCACAAGACGATATGGCCCTGTTAGACGAAGTAGTCGTTGTGGGTATCCGCAGCGCGCTAACGGACTCGATGGACATCAAACGCGACGCCAACGGTGTTGTCGAGGCAATTTCTGCCGAAGATATTGGCAAGTTTCCGGACACCAACTTAGCCGAATCGATGCAGCGCTTAACCGGTGTATCCATCGACCGTTCAAACAACGAGGGCAATGAAATTACCGTGCGCGGTTTTGGCCCCACGTTTAACTTGGTGACCCTTAATGGCCGGCAAATGCCCACCTCGGCGGCACTTAACTCAGAAGGTGTAAACCGCAGCTTTAACTTTAAAGAAATCGCCGCCGAGAGTGTGTCGGGTGTCGAGGTTTACAAGTCTAGCCGTGCCGAACTGCCCTCTGGCGGTATCGGTGCCACCATCGACATCCAAACCGCTCGTCCATTTGATTACGACGGTTTTACCGCCGCGGCCAGCGTAAAGGGCATGATGGACAGCAGCAACGAAGAAGGCGATGACATCACCCCGGAAGCCTCGGGCATGATCAGCACCACCTTCTTTGACGATATGTTCGGCCTGCTGGTGGCGGGTTCTTACTCTGAGCGCGACAGCCAGAGTCAACGGGTAGGCAGCCAGGGCTGGATTCAAGGGTTAGGCTCTGCCGATACCAGTGCGATTAACACCGAGCAAAACCCCGCGCGCTACTACTGGGCGCCCAATACCTTTGAGGTAGAAGTCGCCAACCATTACCGCACCCGAGAGAACGGCCAGGTCGTTTTACAGTTTGCTCCTACCGACTCGCTCACGGCGGCGCTGGATTATGTGATGTCTAACTATGAAGAAGACATCGATATGAACCGCACCAGCTTTTGGTTTGATAACCCTCAAAGTGTTGCCGACAGCAACGGCACCGCCACCGAGATTCGCAACCCGGGCGACCAACTGAACTTCTGGGCCTGGGATTACCACTTTCGTACTGAAAACGAGTCTCTGGGCTTAAACATCGAATGGGACGTTAGCGATTCACTAACGCTTATATTTGATGCGCACGACTCGACGTCACACTCGCAGCCAGACGGGCAACCCGCAGAAACGCTGACCAGCCTGAACACGCCCATCGATTGGTACGCCGTGCCCCCCGTTGGCCTGGTGGACATTGGCGCCGACCTAAACGGTACCGCGTTGCCCACCCTTATCTACGATGACTCGGCCCTGATTAGCCAAACCGGCGCCGGAGCGTTTGATAAAAGCAATGTATCCGCCGGCCTTTACCAGCAGCGCGGCTACGAAGTCGACAACAATATCGAGCAGTTCCAGCTAGCCGGTATTTGGAGTACCGATGTTGAAAACGGCTTACGCAGTATCGAGGTGGGCGTAGAAAACACCGTTTACGACGTCAACTCCTACCACACGGCCGACGTTAACAACGGCTTACAGGTAGACATCAGTGACCTTGCGGTAAACTTCTACCCCCTCGGCGATTTTGGCGATCAGCTCGACGGGCCGGAAAACCTCTTTCCCGAGTTGGTCGACTACAGTGCCGACGAGCTGCTAGGGCTTATCGCCGAGCAAGGCCAGCTGGTGCAATCGCCCGCTCAGCACAGCCACATAGAAGAAGACACCTTTGCCGCCTATGTTGCCTTGAATATCGACACCTTCTTAATGCGCCTGCCAGTGACCATCAATGCCGGCCTACGCTATGAAGACACCACCGTAACTGGCAGCGCCACTCAAGCTGGCATCAACGCTATGCAGTACACCAATACGGGCTCTCTAACCCCCGTATACAGCGATGTCACTAGCACCTACAACCAAGAGCACAGCTACTCACACACCCTGCCCAACCTGGACGTAAAAATCGATTTATCATCCGACTGGGTGGCGCGGGTATCCTACAGCGAAGCGCTGGCCCGGGCAGATCTGTCTGGCCTGTTCCCGTCGGTTAACATTACCGGCGCACGCCCCGGTGGCCCGTATTACGCCACACAGGGCAACACGCAACTGTCGCCCTACGAAGCGCAGAATATCGATTTCTCGTTGGAGTGGTATTACGCCCCGGGTAGCTATGTCTCAGCCGGTTACTTTGACAAAAAAGTGGATAACTTTCTCACCGCTTACCAAATACCTACAGAGATTAACGATGTAAATGGCGAGCCGCTGCGCGATCCCAGCATCAATCCACGCCCTGGCTGCCCCGACACCACTAACCTAGCCTGCTTGTCACAACCACAAGACCCCGTAATCAGTTGGGCCGCCATCATCCCCACCAACGCCGATAGCACCTCGGTAGACGGCATCGAGTTAAACCTGCAGCACATGTTTGGCGACAGCGGCTTTGGCGTAATTGCCAACGCCACGATGGTAGACAGTGATGCAGAGTACGACGTCAACTCCTACAACCAGAGCATCGTACTGCCCGGCCTGAGTGACTCGGCTAACCTGATCGGCTTTTACGAGAAAAACGGCCTGCAGCTGCGTGTCGCTTACAACTGGCGCGATGAGTTCTTGCTCAGCACCGGCCAACATCAAAGCGGCACCGAGCCCACCTTCACCGAAGAATATGGTCAGATTGACATTAACGCCAGTTATGACATCAATGAAACCATCTCGGTATTCATCGAAGGGCTTAACGTGGGCGAGGCCACCGTTAGGCGCCACGGCCGCTACAGCGAGCAGCTAGTCGACGCCGAGCAGTATGGTTCACGCTACACCCTTGGCGTACGTACCAAGTTCTAACGTCACTCCCACCCGCAGGGCAGTAACCACTGCCCTGCCCCTGCCCCTGCCCCTGCCACGAGAAAGACATAAAAATTACCTAAAAATTACAGATTGTTAACAATATTATGTTGACATGTTGTTTGTAGGGCTAGATCATAACCAAAGCTGTGAACCCGCATATCCCGGCATGAGCGCTCGTTGGCGCGAGCAGGGGCGCGGGAGCACGACAGTCGCAACTGGCGTGTTTTGCAACACCAATACAATAATCACCTAAACCAAGGGAGAGCTCTAATGGCTAAACTCACGCGATTCAACCTAAGTGCCTTGTCGGCGGCGATACTGGCCGCCTCAAGCCTCAATGTATCCGCTCAAAGCAACGACTCAGAAATGCTCGAAGAAGTGGTTGTCACCGGCATCCGCGGATCTCTGACCGATGCTATGGACATCAAGCGCGATGCCAGTGGCGTGGTAGAGGCAATTTCTGCTGAAGACATTGGCAAATTCCCCGACACCAACCTGGCCGAGTCGCTACAGCGTGTGACCGGTGTGTCGATTGATCGCTCTAATAATGAGGGCAACCAAGTTAGCGTGCGCGGCTTTGGCCCGGCGTTCAACATGGTCACCATGAACGGTCGCCAAATGCCAAATTCAACGGCATTAGACTCCGAAGGCGTAAACCGCAGCTTCAATTTCAAAGAAATTGCCGCCGAAAGCGTATCCGGCGTCGAGGTATACAAGTCTGGCCGTGCCAATGTCACCTCGGGCGGTATTGGTGCCACCATCAACATCAAAACCGCTCGCCCATTTGACTACGACGGTTTTACCGCCGCAGGCTCGGTAAAAGGTATGATGGATCTCAGTAACGAAGAAGGTGATGACGTAACACCCGAAGTATCCGCGATGATCAGCACCACGTTTGCCGACGATATGTTTGGCCTGTTGGTGTCTGGCTCTTACTCAGAACGTGATAGCCAAAGCCAGCGTGTAGGCACCGATGCTTGGAACCGCAACTATGGTTCGGCCGACACCAGTGCCATTGATTTAGAGCAAAACCCTACAGGCTCGTTTTGGACACCCTACACATTTGACGTTGATGTTTCTAACCACCAGCGAACTCGTGAAAACGCACAAGTTGTTTTACAATTCGCTCCGATCGACAGCGTCACCGCCAGCTTGGATTATGTAGTATCTAACTACGAAGAAAACATTGACATGAACCGTACCAGCTACTGGTTTGACAGTCCGCAAAGCGTGACCGATGCCAATGGTACCTCAACGCAAATTCGCAATCCCAATGACGAGCTAAACTTTTGGGCGTGGGATTACCACTTCCTAACCGAAAACGAGTCGCTCGGCTTGAACGTGGCGTGGGATGTCACCGACACCTTAACCCTGACGTTTGATGCTCACGACTCCACGTCGCACTCACAACCCGATGGCGAACAGTCAGAAACCATTGCCAACCTGAAAAACCCTCGCTTCGACTTAGGCAATGGCGCCATTGGCTTGGTGGATATTGGGGCCGACATCAACGGTACCGATCTGCCCACAATTATCTATGATGATTCGGCACTGCAAAATCAGACCGGTTACGGTGCGTTTGATAAAGAAAATATCGTCACTGACCTATATCAAAAGCGCGGATATGAAGTTGAAAACAACATCAAACAGTACAAAATTGATGGACAATGGGACAATGCCGATAGCGGGGCATTGCGCACCATCCGCTTTGGTTTAGAAAGCACCGAGTACAATGTCGATGCGTATCGCACCTTTACCGCCGTATTTGGCCTAAATGCTGACATCAGCGGACTCGACTTAACCTTTAACCCACTGGGTGATTTTGGTGACCAGCTAGACGGACCCGAAGGATTGTTCCCGTATTTAGCGGATTACAGTGCGGCTGAGTTTATTGGCATCATTGACGATCAAGGCCTGTTCAGTGTCGACCCTGCCACCGTCAACAGGGTCGAAGAAGAAACCGTTGCAGCTTATGTATCATTTGATTTCTCCACGGACTTTAACAGTCTTCCTGTCGACATTAATGCCGGCCTTCGATACGAAGACACCGACACCACAGGTACCTCTCTACAAAACGGTATTTTAGCCATGAGCTTTGTGGGTGACGATGAGTTGCGCCCGGTGTTTGACAACACCCCGGCAGAGCAATCACTGGAAGGTGGCTACACACGCTTTTTACCTAATTTAGACGTTAAAGTTGAACTGGCCGAAGACTGGGTAGCTCGCGCCTCTTACAGCACAACCTTGGCACGGCCGGAAATTTCAGCGTTGTTCCCGTCGACCAACATCAACACCGCACGCCCTGGCGGTCCATTCCAAGCATCCCAGGGCAACCCTAATCTGCTGCCTTACGAGTCTAACAACTTAGACTTCTCGGTGGAGTGGTACTACGCTGAAGGTAGCTATGCCTCGGCTGGCTACTTTAAAAAATACGTTGATAACTTCTTGGGCTCGACCATTGAAAAACGTGAAATTTATGACGTAAACGGCGACCCACTGCGTGACCCAAGTGCCAACGCTCGTCCTGGCTGCCCAGACGCATCCAATCAGGCTTGTCAATCGCAAGCTGGCGACCCTATTATCACCTGGGACGTGGGAACCTCTGGCAACCTAGACAATACCGAAGTTGATGGCTGGGAATTCAACGTGCAACATATGTTTGGCGGTAGCGGTTTTGGTGCCATCGCCAACGCCACCATCGTTGACAGTGATGCCGAGTATGACATCACCTCGTTTGACCAAACTCTGGCACTATCTGGCTTAAGTGACTCGGCCAACTTAATTGGTTTTTACGAAAATCACGGCTTCCAGATTCGTCTGGCCTACAACTGGCGCGACGACTTTTTGTTGAGCACCAGTCAGCCTCAGAACGGCAATGAGCCCACCTTTACCGAAGCGTATGGCCAGTGGGACCTAAACGCCAGCTACGATATTACCGACAACGTTAGTGTTTTTGTTGAAGGCTTAAATATCACTGAAGAGACCAGTCGTCAACACGGTCGCTATGCCGAGCAGCTGTTGAGCGCCGAGCAGTTTGGTTCGCGCTATACCATGGGTGTTCGCGCCAGCTTCTAACGTGCTCACTTAGTGTCGAGTTATATTGACGCAGGAGGCCGTCGCGCAAGCGCCGGCCTCTTTTTATTTAGCTCATTACATTTACGTCAAATCGGCTCGCATAATCATAAAAATAATCGTATGTTGTATGCATAACAACATTATTACTCAAGGCAAAACTCATGAATAAACCTGTAACGTCGATTGTTATTTTAGGAGGCGGTACAGCAGGCTGGTTGTGCGCAGGGGTTATTGCGGCGCGGGTACAGAAAGACTACCAAACACCACCGAGCATTACCCTAATCGAGTCACCCAATGTCCCTATTGTTGGAGTGGGCGAAGGCACCTGGCCCACCATGCGCGGCACGCTGCGCAAAATGGGCATACGCGAAACAGATTTTATCCGCGAATGCCACGTCTCGTTTAAGCAGGGCGCGCAATTTAACCAATGGACCACCGGGGCCGCCGACGATAGCTACTTTCACCCCTTGATGTTGCCGCGCAGCTTTAACGACATTAACCTGGCACCTCACTGGCTGGCCGGTCACGCCGACACGCCCTTCTCTGCGGCCGTTTGCCCGCAAGACGCCCTGTGCCTGGAAGGTTTGGCCCCCAAACAAATCACCACCGCCGAATACGCCGGAATCGCTAACTACGCCTATCACCTGGATGCCGGCGCTTTCTCTGAGTTTTTAAAAAAACACTGTACCAGCCAGCTGGGCGTACGCCACATCAGCGCCAACGTAACCGGCGTAAACAGTACACCCGAGGGCGACATTGCGTCGCTTAGCAGCGACAGCGCCGGTGATATTGCCGGCGATTTATTTATCGATTGCAGTGGTTTTAAATCATTACTACTCGGCGAGCACTACCAGGTGCCCTTTAAATCGTGCAAAGGCACGCTCTTTATCGACCGCGCCTTGGCCGTGCACCTACCCTACCCCTCGACCAACAGCCCTATTACCTCCCATACGCTATCAACGGCTCAAGAAGCCGGTTGGATTTGGGACATCGGCCTAAGCAGCCGCCGCGGTGTGGGGCACGTGTTTTCCAGTGCTCATACCAGCACCGATCAGGCCTACCAGCGCCTCGCCGAATATGCCAAGCAAAGCGGCCACACGCTCGATGAGCTCACGGTGCGCGAAATCCCTATCGAGCCCGGGCACCGCACTAAATTTTGGCAAAACAACTGTGTCGCCGTAGGGCTTTCGGCCGGTTTCTTAGAGCCACTCGAGGCGTCTGCTTTGGTTTTGGTAGAAATATCCGCGGATATGATTGCCAGCCAGCTGCCGGGTGACCGGGCCGTTATGGATATTGTCGCCCGGCGTTTTAACAAAACTTTTAGCTACCGCTGGGAGCGGATTATTGAGTTTCTAAAGCTGCACTATTTACTCAGTAAACGCGATGACAGCGACTTTTGGATTGATAATCGTCGCCCTGACACCATCCCCACAAGCCTACAAGAGCTGCTTGAGCTGTGGCGCTATCAGGCGCCCTGGGACAGCGACTTCGATCACGCTACCGAGGTATTTCCCGCCGCGAGCTATCAATATATTTTGTACGGTATGGGCTTTGCCACCGACGTCACCACGCGAGGTTTATCGACAGCCCTGCAAAAAAGGGCCGAAGCGGAATTTATGCACAACACACAAGCGACTAAGCAGCTCACCACCGCGCTACCCAGCAACCGCGAGCTGCTCAATAAAATTTATCAGTACGGTTTGGCTCCGGTGTAAAGCTGGTAGAGCCCTACTTATCAATAATTGCAATAGAAGGAATGCAACATGTCTCAACCAACGGTTTTAGACGCTGAGGCCCACCGCGACCTGCGTGTTATCACCCAGCGCGGCGCGCAGTATGGCGAGGCGGTACATTTAGTGCCCGTGATCGCTGAAGAGCTAAGAAGCTTATGCATCGACTACCCGGTTTGCTTTACCAAAGATGAGCAAACCGGCCAGTTTGGCCTGTATGCACTGCTGGGCTTTGGCCGCGGCGAAAACCTGTACCTAAGCGGCGAACACTGGAATGCCAGTTACATTCCTCTACACGTGCGGCGGCAACCTTTTTTAGTGGCGAGCCAACACAACGATAACGAGCCGCCCCGCCGGGTTGCCATGATCGATCTAAACAGCCCCAGAGTGACGCGCGATAGTAGCCTCGGCGAAGCCATTTACAACAGCGATGGCACGCCTACCGAATTCTTTAAGAAAATGCAGGGTTTGCTCACCACCCTCATCAACGGTGCTCAGGCAACGACAGAGTTTATCCATGCGCTAAGCGATAACCACCTTATCGAGGCGGCGCAAATCAGCATCACACTTGATAATGGCGAACAGAAAAAGTACGACGGCCTTTACACCATTAACGAGCAAGCGCTGGCCGATCTTGAAGGTGAAACTTTAGCAACATTTCACCAGCGCGGTTACTTACAGGCGTGCCACTTAATGCTGGCGGCCATAGGCAATATAAATAAACTTATTCAACAGAAGAAGGCCCGCCTCTCATGAACAAAAACGACGTCGCGGCTGTACTCAGCGTCTTGTTAGTCTTAGCGTTAGCCAGTTGCACCAACCCGCCGGGCAAAACAACCGAAGCGGCAGCGCACACACACATTGAAATACTCTCGCCCAAAGCACTCGATTACATCGACCCGAGGGCTCAGCTAATAACACTCGGGGCGGGCTACGCCTGGACGGAAGGTCCGTTGTGGGTCGAGGATGGGGGTTATTTACTGTTTTCCGACATTCCCAACAACGTGATATTTAAATATTCGCCAGGCCAGGGCGTTAGCCGCTACCTCGACAAGGCCGGCGCCACCGGGCTGCTCAGCGGAGACGACAACGGCGGCTCCAATGGACTGCTATTGGATAACGAGGGACAACTTATTTTACTGCAACAGGGCGACCGGCGGGTGGCTCGCATGCAGGCACCACTCGACACCCCAAAGGCCCACTATCATACATTGACCGGTTCGTATAATGGATCGCGCCTCAACAGCCCCAATGATGCAACGCTGGACGAAAGCGGCAACCTGTATTTTACCGACCCACCTTACGGACTGGCCGGCGGCTTTGATGACTCGCGCCGGGAACTGAATTTTAGCGGTGTATTTCGTTTGACTCACAACGGCGAACTAACGCTACTGGATGACAGCGTAAAGGCGCCCAACGGTATCGCGCTATCACCGGATAACAACACGCTTTATGTGGCCGTGTCGGACGCCGAGCAACCCATATGGCTGGCGTATGACCTAACCTCCCGAGGCGAGGCCATCAATAAACGCGTTTGGTTTGATGCCCGCAATGCGAGCACAGCCGATGATAAAGGTGTTCCGGATGGTATGGCCGTTCACTCAAGCGGCGCGATCTACGCCACCGCCCCAGGCGGTGTTTGGTTGTTTAGCCCGGCCGGTGAATTACTGGCCAAAATACACACGGGGCGCTTAACAGCCAACTGCGCCCTCAACACTGAAGAAGACTATTTGTATATTACCGCGCACGACACACTGCTGGGCTTACCTCTCGCTCATTAATGCCCGCCACCGAACGAGCTTACAAGCTACCAAAAAAACTGGTAGCTTGTGGCTTCGCGGTAGACCTCGCCCGGGCGCAGCGTAATAGAATCAAACTCCGGGCGGTTAGGAGCGTCCGGATAATACTGGCACTCCAAACAAAAACCGCTGTGATTCGCCAATGGTTTACGGCTATTGCACGCATCGTCGGCAAGAAAGTTACCGCTATACAACTGCATACCGGGATACGTCGATTTTACTTGCATTGTGCGACCACTTAACGGCTCGCTCACCTCAGCGATAACCTCGCCAATATTACCCGACACGCAAAAATTGTGATCTAGCCCCTGAGTATCGGCCAACACCGGATCGCCACTGTGCAGCGCTTGGCCGATGGTTTTAGCCGTACGAAAATCCAGTGCGCTACCCTGTACCGGCGCGATCTCGCCTGAGGGAATCCCCGTGTTATCGGTAGGTGTGTAACCATCGGCGACAATACGCAAGCGATGATCATAGACAGGTACCGAGGCATTACCCGTCAAATTAAAATAACTATGCTGAGTCAGGTTAACCACTGTGGCAGCGGTCGTGGTTGCCTCATAGGAAACAATTAATTCGTTGGCCTCAGTCAATCGATACACAACCCGGACCGACAACTCCCCCGGATAGCCCTCATCACCATCAGGGCGAACCAAGCTAAAAGCGACTGCCGCGCAGCTTTCATCGGCTAGCACCTCCCCTTGCCAAAGGTGTTTGTCAAAACCAACCCGCCCACCATGAAGCTGGTTGACATCGTTAGCCTTCTTAGCCAGAACATAGCGCTTTCCGTCCAGGCTAAATTCGCCGGCCTTAATTCGGTTGGCAACGCGCCCAACGAGCGCCCCCAAATACGAACTGCCTTTTTCGTAATCGCCAATCTCATCATAACCCAGCACGACATTAGCGCTATTGCCCTCAGCATCGGGAACCAGAAGCTGCCATAAAGTTGCGCCGTAATCCACCACTACCGCCTGCATACCCTGAGTGTTGGTCAAGGTGTAACGTCGAGCACATTTACCACTGCTGAGATACCCCGCAATGGCTGTTTTTACCTGTGGTATTTGCATAGTCTTTCCCTAACTCTTTCAGACGAGTAACGGTGTAAATAGCTAGCTTATTCTTAGATAAAAAAAAGCCGCAACTCCTAAGCGTTGCGGCCAAAATGAGTAGAGCCCATGTATAAGCGTTTGTCCAACAACCTGTGTTGAACAACTACCCGGAGATAAGGATGACAGCTCAGATAATCCGATGCACCGGCAATACTGCTTGCCCAAACCGGCGACACCCGCAATCAATCTCAACTTGCACGCCTATATAATCTAACACCAAGACTCGCATGTCAACTGTTTATTGTTTACAATAACCAAAAAGACGGCGGTATCGTTTTCCGTCATTGAGTCATTCACCACAGTCGCTACAGGGTCGTCCTTATGAGTGATATTTTAATTTTTGGCGAGTCCATGCTGGAGCTTACCGCTAAAGGCGACCCATTAATGCGTCGTGCGTATGCCGGCGATGTCTTTAGCGTAGCAGTCTATTTGGCCCGTCTCGCACCACCCGAGCTAAAGGTAAAAATGCTCTCGGCCATCGGCCGTGACACCTTTAGCCAGCACTTGCGTGTCGAGCTTGAGCGCGAAGGAGTGGATACCCGCCACATGGCCACCCACCCCAGCAAGCATCTGGGCCTGTACATGGTACAAAACGATGCTTCGGGCGAGCGCGAGTTTACGTACTGGCGCAGCGACTCGGCTGCCCGCGATGCGATCAAGCTAAACGATTTGTACACCATCCCCACTCCCGACTATCTGTTTTTTAGCGGTATTAGCCTTGCTATACTGGACGCGGCAAGCCGCTTCACCTTTAAGCGCTGGGTATCCGATATTAAAAAGCTGGGCACCACCGTAATTTTTGATGCAAATTTTCGCCCCGCGCTGTGGCAGTCCGAGAGCGAGTATCTCGGCGAGTACCGCTGGGCATTTGCCGCCTGCCAAATTGCGTTACCGGGAATGGATGATCTACAGCAGATATTTCGCTGCGAAACCGCCCAACAAGCTCGCGAGTTACTATCGGCTTACGACATACCTGAAATTATTATTAAAAACGGAGCCGATTCTATCGTCTATCGTGACGGCGCTCAGCAAGGTGAGTTTCACGTCCCGAGCGTCGAGCACATTGTTGATACCACGGCTGCCGGAGACTCATTTAACGCCGCTTACCTTGCCAGCCGAATAGGCGGCTCTGACATAACCTCGGCACTTGCCGCGGGCTGTCGCATGTCCGCAAAGGTAATCGGCCATTCAGGTGCTATTATTGCCAACGACGATAACACCTGCGAGCCACAACCGGTTAAAACAGCGTAACCGTAACTGAATAGCACGGCACCAAAGGCGCCGTACTTACTGCATAGCAACACGAGAGCAACCTCATGTCAGATCAACACATTAAGCAAAAGCCATTAAGTAAAGCCAGTTTGCGCGCGCTCGAGCGAGGCTACGACAACACCAACGCCGACTGGGTATTTGAGTTTGATATCGAGCCGCTCGGTGGTGACTTTGCCTATCAAGAAGGCGTCATCCGTCGCGACCCCAGCGCCGTGATTAACGTCGGCGATACCCTGCACGTGTACTACACCAAAGGCGAAGGTGAAACGGTCGGTTTTGGCAGTGACAACCCCGACGATAAAGTCTTCCCCTGGGACAAAACCGAAGTCTGGCACGCCAGCTCCAAAGACGGTTACCACTGGACAGAAGAAGGCCCGGCGGTAGTACCCGGCGAGTCTGGCCGCTACGACGACCGCGCCTGCTTTACCCCCGAAGTACTGGAGCACGGAGGCCGTTACTATCTGGTATACCAGGTAGTGCAGGCGCCCTACCTAAACCGTAGTAAAGAGCATATTGCTATCGCCCACAGCGATTCACCCTACGGCCCCTGGAGCAAATCCGACGCACCCATTTTAAGCCCCGCCGCAAACGGCGTGTGGGATGGCGACGAAGACAACCGCTTTCACGTAAAAGAGCGCGGCGACTTTGACAGCCATAAAGTACACGACCCTTGCCTGATGTTTTTTAAAGGCCAGTTCTACCTGTATTACAAAGGCGAAATCATGGGCGAAGGCATGAACTTTGGCGGCCGCGAGATCAAGCACGGCGTCGCCATTGCCGACAATATTTTAGGCCCTTACACAAAATCACCGTTAAACCCGGTGACCAACAGTGGTCACGAAGTGGCGGTGTGGCATTACAACAACGGCATGGCGTGCATCCTTACCACCGACGGCCCGGAAAAAAACACTTGTCAGTGGGCCGAGGATGGCGTCAACTTTGACATTATGTCGCACATCAAGGGCGCCCCCGAGGCCATGGGCATGTACCGCAAGCCCGGCTATGAAAGCTCCGACGACGCCATGGCCGGCATCGAGTGGGGCCTGTGCCATAAGTACGATGCCAGCTGGAACTGGAACTTCATTTGTCAGTACAAGGCCCGGCGCCAGGTGCTGGAGTCCGGCACCTTCCAGCAAACCGGTGGCTCGGGCGTATAAGCCCAAGCTAACCTCACAAAAAAGCCAGCACACGTGCTGGCTTTTTTGTGTCTGGCTTTTTTAACGCTACGGGCTGCACCGGGTTAGCGGCGCAGGTGTTTTACGAGTACAGCACCCGTGCGCCGTCTTTTGCTTTGCAGTGATAGACGTTGGGCTCTTTGGCAAACTTCTCGGCGTATTTAGCTTTAACGTCGGCTTCGATCGCCTGCGCTTTCTCGTTGGGCACTAAGGCCACTACACAGCCGCCAAAGCCGCCACCGGTCATACGCACACCGCCGTCGTTATTCAGCTGAGCGTCAACGGTCTCTACAATAAAATCGATCTCGGGGACGGTAATCTCAAAGTCGTCGCGCATCGAGGTATGCGAATCGCGCATGGTTTGATACACCGTGGGCAGATCGTCGGTTTTTAAGGCACTGGCGCAGCGTTGGGTACGATCGTTTTCGGTCAACACGTGACGCGCACGGCGGTAGGCAAGCTCGTCCAGTTGCTCGCGCTTTTGCTCTAACATATCCAGGGTGGCATCGCGCAAGATGCTCACACCCAACGCCTGAGCCGCGCGCTCGCAATCGGCGCGGCGATCGTTGTATTCACTGCCCACCAGGTTGCGCTCAACCCGCGAGTCGATAATCAAAATATCCAACGCCTCGGGGATAGACACCAAATCAAACGATAGATCGCGACAGTCGAGCAGTAGCGCATGCCCTTCTTTGCCGCCGGCCGAGGCCAGCTGATCCATAATGCCGCAACTGCAGCCGGCAAAATCGTTCTCAGCCGACTGTGCCACCCGCGCAATATCACTCACGCTCAGACCTAATCCGTTAATTTCACTCAAGGCCTTGGCGAACGCTACCGACAGTGACGCCGACGAACTAAGGCCGGCGCCGCGCGGCACATTGCCCTCGATGTAAACGTCCATGCCCTGCAACTTGTGGCCCTGAGCTAACAAAATAGCGCACACACCGCGCAAGTAATTAGACCACAGGCAAGCCTCGTCTGTTTTAACATCGGCGTTTAAGGTCCACTGGTTATACTCGTCCGAAAAGTTACCGGCACACACGCGCATAACATTATCGTCGCGTACCGAGGTGGCCACATAAGTACCAAACTCCAGCGCACAGGGAAACACAAAGCCGTCATTGTAATCGGTGTGTTCGCCGATAATGTTCACGCGCCCGGGCGCAAAATAAACACCGGTGGCGTTTTTACTGTAGATGGAGACAAAACGGTCGGATACTTTCTGCTGCATGATGTTAGCTCTCTAAATAATGCGTCGTACTGCAGGCGCGTAAGCGTTCGGCGGCCTGCTCGGGGGTGATATCACGCTGGGCTTCGGCCAGCATTTCGTAACCCACCATAAATTTCTTTACACTGGCGCTGCGCAATAGGGGCGGGAAGAAGCTAGCGTGCAACTGCCAGTGATCGTTCGCATGGCCATTAAACGGCTGAGCTCGCCAGCCCATAGAGTACGGAAAACTGCACTGAAACAGATTGTCATAGCGCGTCAGCGCCAGCTTTAAAATACTGGCAAGTGCTTGTTGCTGCTCCGGGCTTACATCGGCAAAGGTCTTCGCCGCAAAGCGCGGCAGCAAAATCACCTCAAACGGCCAGCACGCCCAAAACGGTACCAGCACTGCCCAGTGCTCGTTTACCTCAACCACGCGCTCGCTTTTGGCAATTTCTTTTTCTACATAGTCCAGCAATAAGTTACGGCCGTGGCGCTGATAGTAGCTTTTTAAATTTCGGTCAATCTTTTCCGCCTCAGTGGGCAGCGTATCCTGCGCCCAGATCTGACCGTGTGGATGGGGATTAGAACAGCCCATCACCGCGCCTTTGTTTTCAAACACCTGAACCCATTGGTAACGCTCGCCCAGCTCAGTCATTTGCGCACGCCAGGTATCGATCACTCCACCGATCTCCGCTTCGCTCAACTGCGGCAGGCTTTTGCTGTGATCGGGCGAAAAACAAATTACCCTCGCCTCACCTTTGGCGGCCTGATAGCGGAACAGCTCATCATCTGAGCTTTCGTCGTCGTTATCCGCTTGCAGCGCCGGAAAATCGTTTTGAAAAACAAACGTGCCTTTATAGTCTGGGTTTACATCCCCGGTAATACGGGTATTGCCTGGGCACAGGTAGCATTTTTCATCGTAGCTGACAGCACCGCTTGGCTGGGGAGCCTCTTGCTGCCCCTGCCAGGGGCGCTTGCCCCGATGCGGAGAAACTAAAATCCACTCGCCCAACAGCGGGTTAAAGCGGCGATGACTTTTATCGTTTAATACGCTCATGAGATCTCTCGTATACAAGACTAGCTTTGACGGTAGCCGTTGGGGTTATTGCTTTGCCAGCGCCAGGTATCGACCATCATGCGCTCGATATCATATTGCGCTTTCCAGCCCAGCTCGCGCTCGGCGAGCTCGGTTTTGGCGTAGCAGCGGGCAATGTCGCCGGCGCGACGCGGCGCCATTTTGTAGGGAATTTCTTTACCGCAGGCCTTAGCAAACGCGTTAACCACCTCCAGTACCGAATAACCATTGCCGGTACCCAAGTTGTAAACACGGCAACCAGCGTCTTGCTGCTGTTGTTTTTGCAGCGCCGCCACATGGCCACGGGCCAAATCCACTACATGAATGTAATCGCGCACACCCGTACCATCGGGTGTGTCGTAATCATCACCAAACACTTGCAACGCAGACAATTTGCCGACACCCACCTGAGCAATATAGGGCACTAGGTTATTGGGAATGCCCAGCGGATCTTCGCCAATTAAACCTGACTCGTGTGCACCTACGGGGTTGAAGTAACGCAGAAGACTGGTATTCCACTTGGCCTCAGGGGCACGCGACATATCCTGCAGAATTTCTTCGACCATCAGCTTGGTGCGACCGTAAGGGTTGGTGGCGCCAATGGGAAAGCTCTCGTCGATGGGCACACTGGCCGGATCGCCGTACACTGTGGCCGAAGAGCTAAAGATTACCTTCCACACATCATGCGCCGCCATCGCCTCAAACAATGTTAGTGAACCACTGACATTATTTTGGTAATAAGACAGCGGAATAGTGTTCGACTCACCCACCGCTTTCAGGCCGGCAAAGTGCATGACCGCGTCAATATTGTGAGAGGCAAAAATTTTATCCAGTGCGGCGCGATCGCGGACATCCTCCACATACAGCGCGGGGCGTACACCGCTAATCGTCTCGATGCGCTCCATCACTTCACGGTTGCTGTTGCATAGGTTATCGACCACAATCGGGGTAAATCCCGCGTGAATCAGCTCGACACAGACATGGCTGCCAATATAACCGGCACCACCGGTCACTAAAACCGAGCTATTAGCGCTATCATCTGACATAACTCACCCCTTTATTGTAAATTGTATACAATATAACCGCTACACCACTACATTTCAAGTGAATATAGCGGTGTAATTTTTACCCGATAGCATCGCCGGGCTAACCTTGATTAAGCGCCCGCCTCATACGCTTACGCCCCTTTCACCACCACCTGATCATGATACTTTTTAGGGGTAACGCCAAACTGCTTTTTAAACAGCGAGATAAAGTGCGACGGACTGGAAAAACCCAGCTCGTAAGCTATATCGGTAATGCTGTGCTCGCTTTGCGCCAGCAGCCGGGCGGCGCTGTACAGCCTGTGGCGAATACTGTATTCACTGTAGCTGTAGCGAAACACGCTTTTAAACAGGCGCGAGAAGTACGAGGGCGATAAATGGCACAGCTCGGCCGCCTCGTTCAGGGACAACTCCACATAGCGCTTGTGACGGAATAAATTAATCACCGGGGTTAACCGCTCGAAGCCCGCCGCACGCTGCAGCGGCTGGGTGTGAGGTGCTTGCACGGGAACGGCCCCCTCTACCACGCAGCTTAGCAACAAACCCAGCAGCAATTGCGACTTCTCACTAAAGGGATCCCGCTGGTAGGCTTCAAGCAGCCAGGCGGTGACTTGCGCAATCTGTGCTCGCGCCTCGGCTGAGGGCCTGAGGTGCATGCCGTAGCGAAAAAAATCCGCGGCGCCAGCGAGGTGGCTATCTTCAAGCACCGAGGGTAAAAACTGTACGATATACCAACTCTTAGGCCGCTCAGTAAGTTCAAAATCGTGGGTTTCCAGCGCCGGGGTAAACACCAGGTCGAAGTCGTGCAAATGCGATTGCCCCTGATTGTAGAAAAAGTTGCCCTCGATCTTTTCAAACACAATCAGCTCATGCACTTCGTGAAAGTGCATAAAGCAGGAATAAGGGTCATCGTGGCTGTACACCACATGGTGCACTTCAAAGTTCTGCCCCTGACGAATACAAAACGGCTCGCAGTAGATATTACTTTTTTTCATTTATTAGTCGCTCCCGCGGCACTTTTGCAGTACTAACGCGCTCACCCAGCACATCATAGATTTGATACTTTAGGGCCAGATCTTATAGTAAACCCCTTATTCTAATGGTCAAATACCTCAAATTTCTGATAATTTGGGGATAGCCATGCCACAATCAAAAGCCCTTGTTTCCGATGGCCGCGGTCAGTTTGAGCTGCGCACCATTACTGTGGGTGAGCCCGGCCCGCGAGAGGTACGCATCAAGCTAAAAGCCGCTGGTATTTGTCACACCGATTGGGACTCTGTACAAAACTGGGACAAGACCTTTGTGATGGGCCACGAGGGCGCGGGGGTAGTCGACGCCGTAGGCCACGACGTGAGCCACCTGAACCCCGGCGACCGGGTACTGCTCAATTGGGCCATCCCCTGCGGCTATTGTTTTCAGTGCTTAGAGGGCAACACTCATATTTGTGAAAACCACTCCCCGGTGTGCTCAGATACATTATGTGGCCACGCCCACAAAGCCGCCAGCCAGCTCGATGGCAAACCGGTAGAGCGCTCGTTTCATTTGGGTACCATGGCCGAGTACACAGTGGTGCGCCAGGAGGCGGTAACCAAGTTGGACGATCACGTACCTTTTGGCGTGGGCGCCATTCTCGCCTGCGGCGTCATGACGGGCTGGGGCTCGGCCGTTAATGCCGCTAAGGTGCAAGCGGGCTCTACCGCCTGTGTCATTGGCTGCGGCGGCGTGGGCCTCAACGTGATTCAGGGCGCCGCACTGTCGGGGGCGGCGAAAGTCATCGCCATCGACATTAGCAACGAGCGCTTAGAGCAAGCCAAAGCCTTTGGCGCCACCCACACCGTACTGGCCAGCAAAGACGACAAAGACTTTGATCAGGTGGCTCGCGACGTAAAAGCCATTAACAACGGCCGCGGCGCCGATTACGCCTTTGAATGTACCGCAGTACCCGCCTTGGGTTCGGCCCCGCTTAAGCTGATTCGCAGCGCCGGCACCGCGGTACAGGCCAGCGGAATCGAGCAGCGTATCGATTTTGATTGCGAGCTGTTTGAGTGGGACAAGATCTACATCAACCCGCTATACGGCCAGTGCAACCCCAGCCGCGACTTCCCCAGGCTTTACGACTTATACGGCGCGGGTAAAATCAAACTGGATGAGCTGATCACCAAAACCTATACCCTAGAGACCGTGGCCGAAGGCTTTGAGGATATGCTGGCCGGCCGCTTGGCCAAAGGCGTGATTGTGATTGACCCGGAACGTTAAGGAGCTTTTATGAGTATTCAGCAAATCGAGAGTTCGGCCGATGCCAGCGACTTGCCCGCTGGGCTGAAGTACCTGACGGTGCATTCGTCGGCACTCAAAGGACGCGGGAATATCAGTTGCTACAACGCCGCGAGCAAGCAACAAGAGCTGCCGATCGTAATGCTGTTGCACGGGGTATACGGCAACCACTGGGTGTGGATGAACCTCGGGCGGGTGCACGAGGTATACGATGAGCTGCGCCGCAACGGCGAGATTGGCGAGATGCTGCTGGTGATGCCCGAGGACGGCAGCTACTACGCCGGCAGCGGCTACCTGCCCCTAAGCAACGGCCAGGACTTTGATGCCTGGATTATGGAAGACGCGCTGAGTGCCGTGACCCAGTCGCTAGCCTGCGTCAGCGAGCGCTCAAAAGTGTATTTATCCGGCTTATCCATGGGGGGCTATGGCGCTTTACGCCTCGGAGCAAAGCACGCCGCCCGGGTGAGCGGTATCTCGGCGCACTCGTCCATTACCTGTATGGATGACTTCAAACACTTTGTGAAAGAAGACCTGTCAATTTATCGGTGTAACGATGCCAACGAGGCCGACCTTCTGCACTGGTTTAGCCAAAACCGGCATCAGCTTCCGCCAATCCGGCTCGACTGTGGCACCGACGATGTGCTGTTTAACAGTAATCAAGCGTTAACCACGCATCTGTCGAACGCCGGAATCGACCATGACTTTGAGGCTCCAAGCGGCGGCCACGAATGGAGCTACTGGAACATTCAGGTAGCCAAAACCTTACGCTTTTTTGACAGGATTCACCGCCGAGCTTAGCCACCCGTCAGGGGCTGGGATTAGGTACCTGCGGCAAATACCCCACGCCCCCAAAAAACCTGCCGCTAACGTCACCTCTTGCTACCAATTGCACTTTAACGGACAATAGCAGGCCAGTTAGAGGTAATTGGTCATACCGCAAACCTGTAAACAATTGACAATTTACAGTGAACGCTCTACTCTTAAAGCGCATAACTTAGTATTAGAGACGACAACCATTATGTTCGGCAATAAAATTATCTCCGTTAAAGATCAGATCGCCGATCAGATTCGGTCTGACATTATCTCGGGCACCTTAGAGCCCAACGAGCGATTGAGCGAGCAATCCCTATCAGAGCGGTTTGGCGTATCGCGCGGTCCTATTCGCGAAGTGTTGCTGCAGCTCACCAAAGAGGGATTGCTGGTATCCAAAAGCAACTGCGGTGTCTCGGTTAACAGCGCCCTGAATACCGGCATGCAAGAGCTGATGATCGACATTCGCCGCAAGATCGAGCTACACGCATTGTCGAACATCAAAAACACATTAACGGAAGAAGACTTTGGCCACTTTGATGAAATTCTTGAGCGAATTCAAGAAGCTTTTGTCAAAGAAGACTTTACCGAAGTTACCAAGGCCGATATCGATTTTCATCGCCTGCTGGTTTATAAAGGTGGCGGCCAGGAGCTGGTAAACCTTTGGTACCCCATTGTGTTGCGCATGCGTATGAACTATAAGCGCTTATCCTCGCCCAAAGATTGCGTAGAAGAGCACAAGGCAATCGTAGACGCCTTAAAAGACAAGAGCCTGGCCAAAGCAAAGAAATGCCTGTTAGGTAACATTAAGTAACGGCTTATAGGCCTACCTTTTAACGGTTCAAGCGCCCTCTGCGTTGAGGGCGTCAGCGCCAAACCCGATTAAAACCCGCGTAATACCTGCACACACCTTTCAGCTATACACTTTTCTTGCGCCACATAAGCTGTACTTATCGCCCCCTCTTTTAATAGGCAAACAGCATCAAGCAGTGTATCGCTCTCCCCTGTCAGCGCTCCTGCAATTAATTGTCGCACCTGCCACTTATGATATTGGCAGTAACGGGACACCTCACTGTCGGTGTCACTGAGCTCGGCACAAGTATTCACAAAAAAGCAGCCACGGTAATCACCAAGTTGCGGCACCCGCCCCTCAAACCACGCTGACAAACCATTAAACAGCCGCTCAATCACCTCATCATTCGAGCCCGCACCCTCTAACTGCTGGGCCAACCACCCAATAAATACCCGATGACGCTGCTCCAAAACAGCCAACAACAAGGCATTTTTACTCGAAAAGTGATGGTACAGCGTTTTTTTCGCCACACCCGAAGCGCTTAGCACTTCGTTAATCCCAACCGAATTAACACCGCGCCGATAAAACAACTCCAACGCCGTATCGATCAACAACTGCCGCTTATCTGTCATTACGCCTCCTTAATGCCTAGAGTTTGACAAAAGTAGACCGACCTGTCTACCATCACCTCACAGAGTAGACAACCCTGTCTACCTGAAGAGGGAGAACTCATGAATCATCGCTATTTTGTTGCAGTGTATGCCGGCCTGGGCGCCGCTTTAGCTATAGCCATATTGGCCGCAATCGAGCGCTCACTGCCCGCCGCTGTGCTGATGGCACCCTTTGGCGCCAGTGCCGTGCTGATTTTTGGCCTGCCTGATAGCCCACTGGCTCAGGCCAAAAACGTTGTAGGCGGCCATCTATTAACCGCGACCATTGGCCTGGGAGTTAACACCCTGTTGGGTGTAACGCCCTTATCGCTGGCACTGGCCACTGGCCTTGCGGTCAGCGCTATGCTGCTGACTCGCACCACTCATCCACCCGCCGGGGCCAACCCGATACTCGCAATGTTGAGTGGTGAAAGCTGGGGCTTTTTACTGTTCCCGGTACTGCTGGGATCGATGCTCATGGTGCTTTGTGGTCGCCTTATGCTTTGGCTAAAAGCAGTCGCAAACGGCACAAAAGAGGCAGAGGGAAAGTAGCGGGCAAAAAAAAGCGCGGAGCAAGGCTCCGCGCTAAAGGTCAGGTCAATTAACGCTTATCGACCCGGACTGGTGGTAAAGTCCCAAACAACCAGGTTGGCAACCGTCAACTCACCGTTGTGGCGGAAGTCCACCTGAATATCATTATTGCTTTGCAGTACCTCGACCGGCACCGGAATCTCCAGTGTGGCGAAGTAACGATCAGCTTGGTAATCAGCCGGGCCGCGCCAGTCAATTGGCGTATCCACTTCTACCCCGTTGATGGTCAGGGTATTAATGGTCAGGTTGCCATTTGGCACATCGTCTTCACTCATGTACATAGCAACGGTTAAGCGCAGCATAGCCTCGGCCGGACCGCTTGGCACTTGTACATTATCGATGGAGACAGGTACTGCGCCACCGGCGATGGATACGCGGTGTGGTACGCTGCCGCCGCTAACACTGTTGCCAAAGTACTTCTTCTCGACTACTTGCTCGGCGACTTGTTGCTCGCCGGCCAAGCTGTACTTAAGCACAACGGTGGCATCGGGGTTCAGCGTTAAACTGTCAGGCGAGCGCGCCATATGGCGACGATCCAATTCGGTGTGCTGATCCTGATTTTCGAAGTACATCTGACGCATTTCCACGTCGCTTACCGCCGCAGACAAACCATTCATGTCAAGATTGATCGTGGTTGTCTCGTTCTCTAAGTTGTTAATAATCACGTAGACGTTGTCGCCATCTACATAAGAGTCAACCTGCACATCCGGATCGGTTGAGGCAGTATCGACACGGGTGCCATTAACGCCCTGCCACAACTCATAAAAGTGGATGTACGAAGACCACCGCCAATCACCCTGGTTCAGGTTCTCCTCAATCATCATTGAGTAGTGGTAACGCGTATTACAGTCGGGCACCTCTTTAAAGGCACAAACACCAATGGTGGTATACCCGTCTTGCGAACCTAAATAACCCCATAAAGGTCTGGCGGGGGTAAACGGCATGGACTTAATCACATAGTCCGGACGCTCCAAAAACTGCATCAACATACCGTTAAAAGCTTTCAGGTTGGCGACATCAAAACGTTCTTCGTGCGCTTGTCTCTCCCACGCACCTTGTACCGCACCGTATTCAGACAAGACTATCGGTTTACGGTTAGATACACCGTTTTCATGCACGTCGTACCATTCCATCATATCCAGCATGCCTTGCACATGACCACCACGACGCAAGGTGGCGTTACCGCCGTAAGTAACCGAAGGCCAGTCGTATATATGCACCGAATAAAAATCCATATTATCGCCCGCGGCATCCATAAAGCCTTTCCACATCACATCCCACTGATACCAATCCAGCTCACGAGTATCATCCACAGTCGTTGACATACGGCTTTGGAAGAACGCTTCGGCTTCGGCCTCGGCGGCCGGATCTTCATTGACAATCCACTGGTCGTAAGAATCATCCTGATAGCGTGAAATGCCATCGCGACGATAGAAGTCGTGCTGTCCCCAGGTCATACCACCGATTAACGGCGCCTCACTGCCCAGGCGCGAACGAATTTCTTGCGCTACTTGATTGTGATACTCCCAAATTTGCTCTTGGTTGGTCACCATAAACTGGCCGGTTTTCATTTTCATGTCCGGCTCGTTGATAACCTCCCAGTACGTCGGCAGTGGCTCGCCCACATTGCCATTGCTGCTGAGGGCAAAATAACTCTCGAGGTATTTACCCACCCACTCGGCCGAGGTTGCAGTGTCTTTAGGCTGCCAGCCTGTCCAGGTCATGCCGTTATCATTCCAGCTTAAGGTCGGATACAACGGATGCGGGTTGGTACCGGCAATCAACTGGGTTTTGTCTTCCGAAAAGCGTTTATACAGCTCAACACTGTCGTAATCGGCTCGCAATTGTGCACCGCGATCGGTCATCCAGTCTAAGTCGGCTTTGTTGGCACGGTTGGGATCTTCCGGGGTCTCCTGAAACTTCCAGGTAGATGAGCCATTATCACGACCCATGTACACATCAAGGGTATTTAATACATAGTTAAGTTTATCGCTGTGACCATCCCAGTCTTTCTCGTAAATGGCCGAGTGCATAGTCATATGACGGTCGCGGCCAAAATCGGACACGCCGTTAACTACATGCTCAATGTTGGCATTCACAAACACATCAACGCTTGCGACATTACTCACCTGAGACGAGCCGCAACCCTCGGCGTCAGCCATTTCGCCGCTGGCTGTCGCTGGACATACATCCTCCGCATTGACTACACCATCACCATCGTTGTCGCGACCGGAGGCACTACAGCCATCTGACCCAACGTTAATACCGAAGGTGTTGGGGCACTGGTCGTTGTCATTAAAAACGCCATCGAAATCATCGTCATCGCCGCCGCTGCTCTCGCAACCTTCGGCGTTTACAAACGCACCTAAAGCCGTGTTGGGGCACTGATCGTTGGCATCGTTAATGCCATCAATATCGGTATCCAACTGCGAGGGCGAGCAGCCTTCACCGTTTGCGGTTTCCCCGCTTGGGGTGCTCGAACAAATATCGTTAACGTCGGCAACACCGTCGCCGTCGCCATCCAAGTTGTCATCGACAGGACCTAAATATTTGAAAACAATATTGTCGATATTAAACTGGAAGTCTTCAGTACCGGCACCGGTAATACGTACCTTGCTGATGCCAGGGTAAACATTGAAACGCGTGCTTGAGGTAACATCATAGAAGACATCCCAACCGCCCTGGCTTACCACATCGGTTTTATTCTTAAGGACCAGATCACCCTGGTGATCAGTCAGCATCAAACCTACCGCCGAGCCGCTAGCGTTACCCGTGCCTACGCGATACACCGCTTCATACAAACCGCCCTGGGCGTTATCGATGTCAAACTCTAAATAATCACCGGCATTAAAGTAGTTAACGGCATGGCCGCCATCAACGCTGTAAATTTCTACCTCACCACCGACAGCATTAAAATTTTCAGCCTCAAGCGAGAAGTCACCCGATACGGTAACAACGCCGCCAGGCACTTGCGAACTAGAACTACCAGAGCTAACCGATGAGCTAGAGCTGCTGCTCACAGAGCTGCTTGACGTGCTAGAACTGCTGACCGAGCTGCTGGAGCTACTGATCGACGAACTAGAACTGCTGACACTGCTAGAGCTACTCACGCTGCTAGAACTGGCATCACTGTCACTGACAAACGCCAAGTCGAACTTATCGATGTTCCACTGCCAATCATTGCTGCCGGAGGCCAACAAGCGCACCTCTACCACACCGGCCGGGAGCTGAACGGTATGCCCGGCGATCTGCGCCTGAAAGTTATCCCAGCCGCTGGCGGTAACACTTTTAGCGCCCTGTGACACCCAGTTGCCGTTTTGTTTAACCTGAAACTCAACTTGCGCACCCGAGGTAATCGCCGTACCAATAAAGTAGGTCAAATCATAAATACCGGCGCGAACAACTGAAATTTGATACTCGATCGCATCGCCACGGTTAACGTAATTTAGCGCAGTGCTGCCATTAACCGAATAGGTGCTAACCGGTGCGGCCTGGCCGTCGGCGAAGGTGCCGCTTACCGCGTGATAGTCTTCCGCCTCCTGGCTGATGTCCGAGGGAGTTTCAGGCTCAACTTCAGATTGGGTTAAGGTCAGCGCGAACTCATCGAGGTTCCACTGCCAGTCGTTGGCGCCGCTACCGGTTAAACGAATGCTGATATTGCCTGCGGGCAAAGTGATTTCGTGCGCACCGTCTAAAGGCTGAAAGTTATCCCAGCCACCGGCAGGTACCGTGGTTGTACCCTGACTTTGCCAGGTGTTGCCAGTTTTAACCGACAACTCCACCTCGGCGCCGCTGGGCACCGCGGTACCAATTAAATATTGCACGGTGTACACACCGGCTTCAGCGATGTTTACCTCGTACTCGACATAATCGCCACGATTAACATAGTTAATGGCCTGCACGCCATTAACCGCGTAAGTACTCACGGCTTGCGGCTGACCGTCAGCATAACTACCGCCAAAAGCGGTAAAGTTTTCGGCCTGAACCTGCACCGTTTGCGCTAATGCGTGTGACGCCATTGCACCAGCCACCACAGACGAAACTGCGCAGGCCAGTGTCAATCGGGAAAAACGTTTGACTCTCACTGGAATAACCTCCAATTGTTTTATTATCTAGTATGTGTGCCGACAAACCTGCCCAGTCCGATGGCGGTATTTGCAAGCGAAGTGACTGCGCGGAAATGGCAGCCTAGGGAGAGGACATCTGGCGCAAGCGCGCTCCTAGGCGTCCTGCGCTCTATCGCCCGTGTCTGAAAATCGCACTGACCGTAAGAAGCTTGCTGCTCTTATTCTTTTTGTAAACAATCTACTGTTAACGATAATTTATGTAAAGGTTTCTGCGCAAAAACTAGACCAAAAAGCCAAGCAGTTCACAATTTAAGGGCTCATGGAAGAGTAAGGCGTCAATCGGCGGGCACAAAAAAAGGGGCCGAAGCCCCTTGCACAAACACTAAACGGTTAATACTTGTATCGATACGGCCAACCGGAAAATTGCGCATCACGTGACGGGTCCGCATCCCAGGGCCAACACTCGAAAGCGACTTCGCCTTTGGCGGGCTTGAATCGCACCAAGCCATACCCTTCACTTTTTAATTGCCGATCCGCCAAAAATTTACCCCAGGTGGTGTTATCGTCCTGAAAGTCAGCGTGGCTAATTTTGGGGTTGGCGACGGCCAGCACTCGCATTTTATTGCCAAATGTATCGACAAAATTACCGGTGTTTGGATCGTCGTTGCGCTGATTGTCGAGTGCTTTAGCCGGCTCAAACCAACGCTGCCAAAAAGCCGCCGAGGCAGGCCCGGAAAAGAACAACACGCCGTCATCAAACGAGTCGAGACACTGCTCGGCCAACATGCCCAAGTGCTGATCGCCCGATAGCACTACCGCCTGTGCTTTTTTTGCCAACGCAATAGCGCGCTGACGACCGTCGGGTGGATAACCATTGGCATCATAATCCAGCAATGGCTCGCCTTTTTCGTCCGTTTGCGGTGATCCCCACATGGACGCCGTAATAATCGCCCTGGGCATACCCGGGCGCGAGTTAGCCCAGTTCTCTAAAAACTGCTCCTGACGCGAACCTAGCAGAACGCCACTGGTGGCTTCAGGGTTGGACTCGTAATCGGGCGCCGTTTTAAATTTTCGATCTTCGACAAACGCAAAATTTACCCCGCCGTAGACGAACGAGCCGTAATATACGGGGATACAACCGTTAATAGGGGTAGGATCATAGGCATCAGGGTTATGGCTGCACTGCACCCGGTACACCATTCGCACTAAATCTAAATCCCATTTAAAGCCGCCGTCTTCCTCTTTGAGGCCACCGGATACACCGGCATTACCCCACAGATTACCCTGCAGCACATCGTGATCATCCACCAACACAATCGAGGGCCGATTACGGGCCATATCGCGAAACGCCCAAAGCCACAAGTACCAACGGTATAAAGTATCCAACTTAGCTTGGGGCGTATCGCGGCCGTAGCGCGTCGGGTAGGTCTCGTAGTACTGGTCGCCGACAAACAAGCATAGGTCGGGGTCGTGCGTAGCGCTATTGCGAACCAGCTCGTTATGAGGAAAGAAAATATTATCGGGGGTATAGCGGCCCAACTCGCGCTCTTCAGGGATCAGCTTTTTATAATGGCCTTCATCGAGTGATTTGGCGGTCGGAATAATACAAGAGTACAGCCCCACTTTTAACTCGTCGGCGCTCGCGCTATCGTCTCTAAATTGCCCGGTAAACGCAGGGTACTGAGCAGCACCCGGGATGACAATACGGTATTCCACCGTTTGCGCGCTGTCCCAATCATCGGCCCGAAAGCGCGCCACAAAGCCATCTTCAATCGGCGCTGTAGCCCGTGTCTGCCATTCACCCGAGGCCGTTTTAAGCTGCAGCTGGGCGTTTGGGTGCGCGTCAGTACTAAGCGGAAAAAACTGCGCGGTTAACTTCATCACACGCTGGTTGAGGCTATACAAACAACCCAACACAGGGCCTTCGGCTCGGCTCGGCTCGGCTAATATCTTATCACCGGCGGCGGCAATGTCTTTAAACCACCAGCCCGTACCCGGTTGCTTAGCCGGTGTCGATGACACCAGCATAATCCCGCCCGTTAGCTCGTCGGATGCCACATCCGTACGCACGACAAAACCTATTTCGCGTTCGCTTTTTGCATCTAAGGCAATCAGGCGAACATCAAATCGACCGTCAGCGACTGGGTCAATATGACAGTCGAGCACCACGGCTCGATCCCCTAACTCACCAATCGGGGATGCCCCTGAACGATTGAGCGATTCAAACGCCAGGGTGTTTTTGGCCTCAGAGAAATCTTGAAAACCCAGCTCGCCCTGGCTGTTAAGCGTGGCCATAAAACCGCCGCCGGTACCAGAAAAGCGCTGCGCCAAGGCACTGGCACGGTAATCCAGCTGACCGGCACCCACGCCCAGTAATAAACCACAAAAGCCCGCTTTACCCGGCTGTAAGGCACCTACCGTTACGCGAATACGGGCCGGTTTAGGGGCGTCGGTTAGCTCGCGGGTTAACAGCGATACCGTGCGAACCTCGTAACTCTCATCGCTTTGCACACACTCGATGCGGCCGTTATTCGCCTGCCAGTCCTGCAAGCGGTTAGCCCAAAAGTCGCGACCCAGCCACGTTTGATGATTATTTTCGATGGTTAAGAAATCGGTTGGCATCGCCACCGCTGGCGGGCGTTCAGCGGCGGCGAGTGCAGCCAAACTGGGCGCAATGCTCGCGCCCAGCCCGGCCGATGCGGTCAACTTTATAAATTGTCGGCGTTGCATTTATTCGTCTCCGTAGCGTTCGTCGTAAAGATCGCGGCCAAGCTCTTTCGCTGCCTCTACCATTTCCGGATACGGGGTATCAGTCACGTCGACAAAACCAACGTTGTAGTTTTCGCCGTCGTGGGCACGGCCCGTAAGCGGAGAGTCCATGTACTGAAACCAGTGCGCACCAACAAAGTATGGGTTCTCAACGACGGTATCCATATAACGCAGGTACATTTGCGCCCGGTCATCCTGGTCTTCGGCATGAATCAAGCCCGGGTGATACAAGCCGCGATCCATAGCGCCCATGTGAAATTCACCAATAATGCTGGGCTTGTCGATCTCGGCCAAAAATGCCCATTTCTTTTTATTCAGGCCTTCTTTGTAAACGTTGTAGCTAACCACATCGGCGTACTTAGCCGCAGCGCGTACCACCTCGATAGGCATTCCCCAATCGGGCAGACGTGACCCTAAGTAAAGGTGATTAGGCAGGTGCTCTTGCACGGCATCGTGCACCACGCGATAGTACTGCGTGGCGTAGTGCTCCAGCATAGCGGCGTAATCCACACGCTGGGCCTCGGTAATCTCGCCCGGGGCAAAGCCTTTATCAAACTCGGCCCAGTCGGTCAGCTGTAGATCCCACGCTTGGTTAAAAGCCCCGATACTTTCATATTTAGCTTTCATCAGCTGACTAAATTGCGCTTTGGTCGGCACGTTCGATGCGTCGCGCCCCAGGGTGTTAATCACAATGCCGTAGCGCAGCTGATCCGACTCCGGGCGGCCAAAGCTCATTTCATTGTCAATAAAGACACCCACACACCAGGGAGTATTTTTCACCTCGTCGGCCACTTGCTTAGCGGTTACGTTAGCACGCTCGGCAAACTTTGGGTCGAACACATCGGGCAGCGGCCCCCAAAAATCATTGCCACTGGAGACCTTTTTAAAATCACCAATGATCCAACCGTTGGCGAAGAATGGAATCTGTTCGTTGCTGTAAAAGCGCGGATCGGTCCAGTTTCCTAAAGAGGTAAAACCCCAGTTGAGCATGCGCTTTTTCGTCACATCTTCCCATTTATCTAAAAAGCTATTGGGATACTCTTCACCGTATTTTCGCTCAAGGTTAGCCTGATAAAAGCTAAACGTTTCACCGTGTTCAAGTGGCCCGGAGTGAGCCGCACGGCGGTAGCTGTAATGGTTTGCCAGCTCACCGTCCATTTCGGGCAGCCAGCTGAACATATCGGCGCGGGTTTTGGAGGCCACAAAACGGGTTTTCTTGGCGGCATCGCTGACTTTCAGCATGCCGATGGAATCTTCCGGGGTCAGATCGTTTTCATCGCGTTGATTGATTTTTTTCTGATCGTAATCATAACCGGTCATAGTGGTGGAGTTGGACAGCCGAATAATATCCAAGCCGGTCGCAAAGTAGAGATAACCCTCCGGGTCTACCAAAGCCCATTTACCATCGACCTTTTCGGTGCGAAAGTAGCCCGTGGCCTCAAGCTTTGGGCCGTCCTTCCAACCACTAAACCTAGACCGATCGGCCATGGATTTACCGTCTAACTCGGCCAACTCGCTATCGCGTACTTGGTGCAGTTCTTCCAGGCTATCGATTTTGTCGGCGTAATCGTATTTGGCGTTTTGACCAAACTCGTCGACGATCCCCACCAAGAACTCTTCGTCCATTTTAGGGTTAGACGTTAATCGAACGTTATCGATACTGATGGTTTTATTGCTCACCGCGCCCTGTACACTTAACGAGATCTCGGTAATCTGGGATACATCCAAACTCTTAACCCCCCACATCCAGATAAAGTGGGTGTCTGCACTGTTCCAGGTGGGCGGGTTTGAGCGCAAGCCAGATGAGAAGTTCAGCTCAGTGGCGTCGTCGTCTCCGGCAGCTTCTATATCGTGGCCGGCTAACTTAGCGTAATAGGTTTTAAAGTCACCTCGTGGCACTACCACACTGCGGGTTGCCACATTGCCTTTACCATCTTTTAGGTTCAGGTAGATTTGCGTCGACTGCTCGCCATCATTCGCTAAGTCCATACTCAGGCTAAAACTATCAAACTTACTCCAGTCCCAGGGGCTTTCAGGTTTGAAGGTAATCCCCGAATAACCATTCTCTTTTGACAGAAAGTCAATTTTAACGGATTTATCTGAGCCATCACCCACCAAGGTTAGGTTGGCAGAAGCAGATTTAACGGTTGAATCCAGCGCATCATCAAAGTTGTACAGCATCGCCAACGGCTGATCAGCACCGGGACTCTTTTCAACCGCCGCCTCTGTACTGGCTGCAGCCGCCGGAGTCTCTTCTGTGTTACACGCTGAAAGAAACAGTGAAAATAATAAAACGGATGGAGTTATAGTTTTATAAACGTTCATAGCTACCACTTTATTTTAATAAGTCTGAGTAAATACTACGTATATACGCTGAGCAATCTCGCTAGATACACCCTATGGTGATGCGATCGAGGTGCGTTAATTTCTCTTTCTCACTCGGCGCATACGACAAGGGAGCCGCTGTTAACGACTCCCCTATCGGACCCTTTCATTCCTGAAGGTAAACAGTCTTTTTCTCTAAGTACTGTTCGAGCCCGTACTTGCCATCTTCACCGCCGGCACCGCTGAGTTTCCAACCGTTATGGAAGCCCTGATGCTGCTCGCCAATACCCCGGTTCACATAGACCTCACCACTTTCCACCTCATCAATGTACTGATGGATATAGCGCATATTTTCAGTAAACAGGTAAGTCGATAGGCCGTACTCGCTGTCGTTAGAGTAGCTAATCGCTTCGTCGATCGACGTAATCTTAACGATGGGCAGAATCGGACCAAAAGTTTCCTCGTGCACCAGAATATTATCCTGAGCAACATCACCCAACACAGTGGGCTGATACCAATGACCATTGGGGTACTCTGGCACCTTGGCCACAGCGCCGCCTGCCAACACTTTCGCTCCCTGAGCAATGCCTTTTTTAACGATAGCATCGATATTTTCAATCTCGCGCGCATTGACCTTGGGGCCCATGGTGGTTTCAGGGTCCATTGGGTTACCCAACTTAATGCCCTCAACCAACGGCAGCAGTTTGGCAACAAACTCGTCGTACACAGACTCGTGCACATACAAGCGCTCGGCACAGGTACATACCTGACCACAATTGGCAAAACGAGTGGTAAAGGCCGCTTGCACAGCCGCGTCCAGATTGGCGTCTTCCATCACCACAAACGGCGCCTTGCCACCGAGCTCCAGCATCACCGGAGTCAGGTGCTCTGCACTGGTGCGATAAATAATCTTGCCTGCCGGCGTGCTGCCCGTCATGGTAATCAGACGGGTAATGGGGCTCTCGCATAAACGTTGCCCAACCACAGAACCCACACCGTTAACAATATTTAAAAGACCTGCGGGCAGGCCGACTTCGTTGGCAATTTCACCCAAGGCCAGAGTCGCCAACGGCGTCTCTTGAGTGGGTTTCACCACAATCGCATTACCAGTAACCAGTGCCGGGCCAATTTTACGGCCGGCCAGCGCCAACGGAAAATTCCAGGCGGTAATGGCGACCACAACACCGCGCGGTACTTTATGAATATAAATTTTCTCGCCTGGATTATCTGAAGGCAAAATATCGCCCTCAATGGTCAAGGCGTTATCACAAGCGTATTCGATAAAAGTAGCCGTGGCTTCAACTTCGGCCTCGGCGACCGCCAACAATTTACCCTGCTCGGTAACCAACAGTTCTGCCAGCTGCGGTTTTTTATTGCGAATCGCCTGTGCAAACTTACGCATTAAACCGGCACGCTCACGCGCGGTGCGCTTAGCCCACAGTTTTTGCGCAGCACTGGCGCTATCTAGCGCAGTTTGCGCGTCTTCGGCAGTGCCTGCTGGAATAGTTCCAACCAGCTCACCCGTCGTGGGGTTAAGCACCTCAAGGGTTTCTTCGGAACTGGACGGCACATACTGACCGTCAATAAAGTTAAGATTGTTTTTAATCATGACGCTTACCGTCCCATCCAACCGCCGTCTACCAACACGACGCTGCCATTCATATAGTCAGATGCTTTAGAGGCCAAGAACACAGTGGGGCCTTTAAAGTCATCCGGAGTACCCCAGCGGCCTTGCGGAATCCGCTCCAAAATAGCTTTTGAGCGATCTTTGTCATCGCGCAATGCCTGGGTGTTATCCGTGGCAATGTAGCCAGGTGCAATGGCATTTACATTGATGCCTTTAGGTGCCCATTCGTTTGACAAGGCTTTAGCCAACTGGCCAATGGCACCCTTGCTGGCCGCATAACCCGGCACGGTAATACCGCCTTGAAAGGTCAAGAGTGAGGCGGTAAAGATAATTTTACCGCTGCCACGCTCGACCATTGTTTTGCCAATTTCACGGCTCAAAATAAACTGTGAATTAAGGTTAACTTCAATTACCTCATCCCAGATATCGTCGCCGTGCTCGGCCGCTGGGGCACGTTTAATCGTGCCGGCATTATTGACTAGAATATCTATTTTCGGATGGTCAGCTTTAACCTGTGTAATAAAATTATTCAGGTTGTTACGATTTGAAAAATCGCACTGGTAGGCCGAGAACTTACGGCCAGCCTTTTCTACATCTTTAGACACTTCAGAGCCTTGCAACTCAAGTGAGGCCGACACGCCGATCACATCAGCGCCTGCTTCGGCTAGGGCCACGGCCATGGCGCGCCCAATGCCGCGCTTACAACCGGTTACCAGAGCGACTTTACCGCTTAAATCAAAATAGTCGTTCATTGTTCCGCTCCACAGTCGATCAGAGTTTTCATACCCGCCGGGTTTAAGTCGATACCGGCAAAGGCATCGCCAATTTTATCCAGCGGTGAGACAGAGCTAATAAAGTTATCGATGGTGATTTTACCGCTCGAGATCAAATCAATCGCCTGGTCAAAATCTTTGGCTTCGTACACACGTGCACCCACTAACTCTAGCTCCTTCCAGAAAAAGTGGAACAAGTTAACCTGTGGTTTCTCGGAGTGAATAGCAACCATACAAATACGGCCACGCACGGCGGCAATTTCGGTCATGGTATCCACCGCAGGCTGCACACCTGTTACCTCAAACACCACGTCGGCGCCTTTGCCATTGGTCCACTCTTTAACCACTTCTCCAATGTCTTGTTTGGTTGGGTCAACGGTCTCAAAGCCTAGTTTTTCAGAAAAAGCCAAACGATCGGCGTTAACTTCAGAGACCATCACCTCGGCGCCAATACCTTTGGCCACCGCAGCAATCAGCTGACCGATGGGGCCGCCGCCCAGCACCACAGCTTTTTCACCCGCTTTGAGGCCCGCGCGGGATACATCGTGACAGGCCACTGACAGAGGCTCTACCAACGCGCCCTGCTTTAAGCTCACGTTTTCGGGTAGCTTGTGCAGCGTGCGAGATTTAACCGTCCAATAGCTTTGGAAAGCACCGGTGGTATCCACCCCCATAAAATTTAAGTTATGACAAACATGAGAGTGGCCCGCCTCGCAGGCCGGGCACTCGCCGCAGTAATCCAGTGGGCGCACCACAACGCGGTCGCCGGGCTGGTAGTCAGTTACACCCTCGCCAACCTCGGCAACGGTGCCAGACATCTCATGGCCAATGGTTTGCGGGATAGAGACACGCTTGTCCATAACGCCGTGATAAATGTGCATGTCGGTGCCGCAGATGCCAGCAAAACCTACCTTAATGCAGACCTCACCCGCTTTGGGCGCCACTTTCGTGCCTTCAACTACGTCGAAGGTTTTATTACCTGTGTATCGTGCCGCGTGCATACGAAACCTCAATTAGAAGAATGAATTAAATAGTCTTTTAGCAGTTCATCATCAAATACCACGCCCGTACCCGGCACATCGGGAGCTACCGCCAAACCATTGGCATCGATCTTAAGGGGGTATTTGGTGTACTCGTCAATCGGAAAAGAGTGAACCTCTAACTGCCCGGCGTTGGGCTGCGAGGCCATCAAAGATACGTGCAATTCGTGCATACCGTGACTGCATACCGGCAAGTTATGTGCCTGTGCCAAGTTAGCTACAGCAAGCCAACCGGTAATACCGCCAATGTTGGAGGCGTCAGGCTGCACAAAACCAAGCTTGGCCTGGTCAATAGCATAGGTAAACTCATGGATAGTGTGCAGGTTTTCACCCATCGCCAGCGCAATCGAGGTGGCGTCGGCAATGCGCCCATAACCTTTATAATCATCGGGAATGGTAGGCTCTTCAAACCAGGTAATGTCCTGATCGGCAATCGCGTTTGAGAAGCGAATGGCCCCCTCGACGGTCATCGAGTAATTAGCGTCTACCATAAAGGTCATCTTCGGGCCGATTAGCTCGCGTACAGCACGAACCCGTTCGACGTCTTCACGGTAGTCCTCTTTACCCACTTTAATTTTGACGGACGTAAAACCGCGATCGAGATAAGACTGAATGTTGGCAAGCAGCTTCTCTTGGGTAAAGTTTAAATCGATACCACCTGCGTAGCAGCGGGTTTTATTACTTAAGCCACCAGCGACTTTCCACAGGGGCTGATTGAGGCGCTTGCAACGAATATCCCACAGCGCAATATCTACCGCAGATTGAGCAAAGCTTACCAAGCCACCACGCCCTACGTAATGCAGGTGCCATTGAATTTTTTCCCAGATAGCCTGAATTTTTGTGGCGTCCATACCTCTTAGCATGGGCGCCAGTTCGTCGGCCAGTAGCGAGAAAATAGCCCGGCCGCCGCTACCACCGGTGTAGGTGTAACCCACCCCTTCGACACCGTCGTCACAGACAACGCGACACAACACCAACTCAAAGTGAGTGTGTGTGCCGTGCTTCGCATCGGCTAACACCTCTTTCAGAGGCACCCGATAATATTCAATTTTCACATCAGCAATGGTCTGGGTTGCACTCGCAATTTGCTGTGTTTGTTCCGCTACCTGATCTTTCATCGAATTACCTGCACTTTTCACAATACCCACAGACTACCCTCAACTATTGTCGATTGTCAACAATGTGCACAGTTATTTAGTTGCAAGCATTTGCTCAATCTCTTCAATACTCTTGCCCTTCGTCTCTGGCATTAACCAAGCGAGTAGGATTAACGCGAGTACAGCACTCACACCATAAGTAAAGAACACGCCGGATGAACCCATCATTTCAAGCTGTATCGGGAACAGCTGCTGCACCATGGCACTCACAATACTGGCCACCAGCGCCATCGCCGGGATCGCCACGCTGCGTACATGAATGGGAAACAACTCAGAAAACAACACCCACATCACCGGGCCAATAGAAAACTGGAACGCTGCAATAAACGCCAGCACACCAAACAAAATCACAGAGGCATTCATACTGGCTGCGTACTGGAATAGCACCGCCTCGTTATCACGCGCCACCTTAGGGCCCAACTGCTCTATCAGCGCCGCTTTAAAACTCAGATCACTGTCGTAGGTCACCCCGACCAACGCCTGCAAACCCGAAACATCCAAGTGCTCGGTTAAACTCACCAAAGACTCAGCACTCAAGGTGTAGGTGGCATCGCTAAACGCCCAGGCACAGGCGAGCAAGCTCACACCCGCCACCACTAAGCCCACAATAATAAGTACCCGGCGCCCCAATCTATCGATTAGCGCCAGTGCCAAACCGGTTGCCAACACGCTAATCAAGCCAATATAAACACCGTTAAACAAAGCCGCGCTGGTACCAAGGCCTACCTGCTCGAAAATAATCGGTGCATAAAACATCACCGCATTAATGCCCACGGTTTGCTGAAAGAACGCAATCACAACCGCCACAATCAACGCTTTTCGAACCCGAGGTGAAAACAAATCCTGCAATTGATGCCACACACTGTGGTCCTTGTGACCGTGAGTCGAGCTTTCGCGAATACCCTGCATCTCAATCGCAAGCTCTGCCGGCGGCACCAGCTTGGCCATAACCGCTTCAGCCTCATCAATACGGCCGCGCAACACCAGCCAGCGCGGGCTTTCAGGGATTGAGAACAACAACAACACCCAAGCCAATGCCGGCAGAATCTCAACCCCCAGCATCCAACGCCAGGTGTGAACATCGATCAGCAATGTACTCACCCAGGGTGCACTCAACTCTGACACCCAGTGCACGGCAAACACCGACAGGTAAGCCGCCGAGAGCCCCACCACAATGGCCATCTGATTCATTGCCACCAATTTGCCACGGGCCTTAGGCGGAGCGATCTCACCGATATACATAGAGGCTAACGATAATGAGGTAAACGCCAGGCCGCCTAAAAATCGTGCCGCCACTAGCGCTTCGTAGGTAGGGGCAATAGCCGAAGCCACCGCCGAGACAACATATAAAGAGGCGATAATCTGTAGCGTTTTTTTACGGCCCAGCTTGTCGGCCAAGTAACCCGCCATAAACAGTGCGATTAACACTCCGTAACCGGGCGAGCCCACCACCAACCCCACCTGAAACGGCGATAAATCAAACACTTCGGTGATATCCCGCACCACACCGGAAATAAGCGCAGCATCCAAGCCAAAAATAAATCCACCAAAAGCCACGATAGCGGCAAATCGAACAGCGGCAAGCTGATAGGAGGTCATAAAATCACCAAAGCCTAATTATTATGGGTAACGCGTGAACGCTAGGCACCGCCCACACACTTGTCATTGACATTCGCGCATTGGCGATTGTATACAATATACTATACACTGACTATCTTAGCAAAGTAATCGTTTTCATTGCTTGATATCAAAAATAAAACTGATGAATAGCCACTCACCGACCAGCTGCCGGGTGAGCCCGCAGCCTACACTGGCGCCAAACGCCGATCATCTAAAAAGAGGTATTTATGCTTATCCGTCCTTACAATAAGAGGCTACACTTGTCCGCGTTAATCGCCTGCAGCCTGACCTTGGCCGCCTGCGGCTCATCGGACTCTGACGACACAGATAATGGCGGAGCCTCTAGCTCTAGCTCTAGCTCTAGCTCTAGCTCTAGCTCTAGCTCTAGCTCTAGCTCTTCAAGTGTTAGCCATACCCAGGTGTTTGTCGACCCGAACAGCCGTCTGCATATTGGCGATTCGACCACCTTTGAGCGGGAAAAATTTATTACCCTGCACGCCTCACACACTGAAAACGACTGGTGGTTGGGCACCAACGCCGAAAGCGTAGGCGGCAGCGCATTAATGCCCGAGTTTGTTGAAACCTACGATGTGTACTTTGGCCGCGATACCGGCGGTATGGCCTGGCAGCTGTCGCAAATTGCCGAAGATCCGGCGCGGCCGGGTTACGCGAGCGCGGCCGATGCGGCGCAAATCGGCAGCGAGGCAAACGGTTGGTACGACTTCCGCACCGACGAGCAAGGCCTTCAGATGCGCGCCCAGGAGCACCGTAACAGTCAAATGGTCGTGGCGGCACAGCAGCACCCCTACTGGCCCGACGGCACCTTAACCGGCCAGGGCTGGGCATTCTCTCAAACCGATACCGCTGAGGCACCCTTTGGCACCGCCACCGGGGACTATATGGGTCTGTTTTTGGCTAATTATTTCCGCCAAAGTGAAAGCGCGCCGGGCCAACCTAAGCCTAAATACGTCGAGGTGATGAACGAGCCACTGTACGATCTGGTGACCGCCGCCGAGACCCCCGAAGATCCCGCCAAGATATTTGCGTTCCACAACGCTGTAGCCGACGCCGTGCGCAAGCTCAATCCCGATGTGCTACTGGGCGGTTATACCGCCGCCTTCCCGGACTTTGAGAAAGACGACTTTCAACGCTGGGAAGAACGCGACAAGTTATTTATGGATATCGCCGGCGAGAACATGGACTTTATATCGCTTCACTTTTACGACTTCCCGATCTTCCCCGGTGGCGACAATGGCGCGTTGGTCAAGCGCTACCGCAAGGGCTCGAACCTCGAGGCGACCTTCGACATGCTTAACCAGTACAGCGTGATGACCGAGGGCGAGGTAAAGCCACTGATGATCTCGGAATACAGCGCTCAGACCCACGCTCTGGACAACGGCCCTTGGGTTCCCTACCGCGACTGGTTAATCGTAAAGTCGGCCAACGCTATGATGATGCAATTTATGCAGCGCGCCGATCAAATCGAAATGGCGATACCTTTTTTCACCGTTAAAGCCGAATGGGGCCGCAAGTCGGCCGATATCCCCTACCCCTCACGCCTGATGCGTCAGCAAAAAGAGGGGGAAGGCGAAACCGGTGAACAATGGGTGTACGCAGAGCTAATCGACTTTTTTGAGCTTTGGAAAGATGTTAAAGGCGAGCGCCTTTACACGGCCAGCTCTGACCGGGACCTATTGGTAGATGCTTACGCAGATGGCAACACTCACTACCTGGCGCTTACCAATCTCGACTTCACTGAACAGGCCTTTAGCGTCAACTTACCCGACAACACTCAGGCCGAGAGCATCACGGTTAAGCACCTGTATTTAGGCGACGAGGCGACGACTCAAGAGCAGCGTGCGCCGCAGGTTGAACTCAGCAACCTGGAAAGTTTTACCGACACCATGGTCATTGCACCAGAGGCCAGCATGGTTATTAGCTTTACGGTCAACGATAGCGCCGCCGACTACACCGTCGACAAGCGCTTTGCCTACGCTGATCGCTATAAGCAGGCCATTAGCGGCGGCGAGGACATCAACTTTCAGTTCAACGGCTTGACGCCACCGGCCAACGGTAAAGTGACACTGCGGGTAAGCGTAGGGCGCGACCACGGTTTATCGCTAGCACCCAGCATTCTCTTTAATGGTCAGAGTCTGCAGGCACCCGAAGATATCCGCGGCGACGACCAGTACCTCGATGGCAAAGGTCGCGAGAGCTTCTTTGGCACCCTCGAGATCGCGCTCCCACTGGGTCTTTTACAGGCCGACAACACCTTAACCCTTAATTTTAGCGACGACGGAGGCCACGTAAGTTCGGCCGTGCTTGAGCTATACGAATCAGAGCAAGCACTCGGCACGCTATAAAAATCTGCGGCAGCCTTCGGGCTGCCTTTTTTATAACAATAAAACGGTGACCGGCATGGATCCCGACTTAATTCTCAGCGTCGCCCGCGAGCTGCAACACCGCCTGGCGGGACAACCACACACGACGCCCGAACACCTCAGCGCCCAATTGGGACTATCCCTCCAAGAGCTTTTGCGCATGGCAGACAACGACCCGAGCGTGGCGCCAGAGCGATACCTACACGTCGCCGTTTACCTAGGCATTACACCCGAGCTGGTACAAATGCTGGAGCACTATCGTCTACACGGCTAAAAGAGCACATATTTGATATTTTTTGCCGTTGAACGCCTATTTGTCACAGAATTACTGCAATACCATGTCACCAATATGATATTAACCGCTAGAGCAATAATCGTGTGGGAGCCTAAACCGTGAAGCCATCAGATCACCCAGATCCCTTTAAGCAAGCCCGCACCGAGCAGGGCGTTAGTGAAATCGACGACCAAGACGATCCGGTACAAATGGTATTACGTTTAAAAGACGTGCGTAAATGCGCCCATAACTGGAAGACCTACTCATCCGAAGCCACGCCAGGGCGTATTGTCGTGCCTTCCGAGGTGAACATACGTGATACCCGGCAAATACCGTTTGAGGTAGATCCACCCAAGCACGGCGCCTTTCGCGAGCTATTGGACCCCTGGTTTAAGCGCCCGTTGCAAGACGAGTACCGCGACAAACTGCGCGAGCAAATCAGCGCACTAATTAACGAGGTAAACCAGCGCGACAGTATCGAAGCCATTTACGGCTTCTCGCTGTTGTTGCAGTCCCACGCCTTGACCGTCTTAATGAATACTCCCGAGTCGGAAGCCGAAACCTTTATCAGCTGGGGCACCCACGTTTTTCGCAGCGAAGACGACCCACTGGATGCCGGTAAAGCGCAGCAACTGTACGATTATATCGACCAGAAAATTGACGAAGCTGAAGCCAGCCCCAGCGACGATTTGTTCTCGACCTTGCTGGCGGCCGAGGTAGACGGCGCCAGGCTCACCCGCGAACAAATCAAAGGCATTATTATCCTCACCTTTGCCGGCGGCCGCGATACCGTTATAAACATGGTCACCAATACGCTGGCGTACCTGGCCGATCACCCCGAGTCCTTACAGCGCCTGCGTGACGAGCCGGAAATTCGCACCCGCGCCATCGAAGAGTTAATTCGCTATTTCTCGCCCCTGACCCACATGGGCCGGGTGGCGACAGAAGACGCCCAGGTGTGCGAGCATGCCGTTAAGGCCGACAGCCGTATTTCACTTTGCTGGGCATCAGCCAACCGCGATGAAACCGTGTTTGAAAACCCCAACGAGGTGGTGCTGGATCGCAAGCTCAACCCACACGTGGCGTTCGGTTTTGCCACGCACAATTGTCTGGGGGCCACCCATGCGCGCACCATTATGCAGGTGTTAATCGATGAACTGTGTCAGCAGGTAGATCACATCGACTTTTTAAGCGCTGATGAAAACATCGAACAGTGGGGTGAGTTTGCACGTAAAGTGGGTTATCACAAACTGAACCTGGCGTTTCATTCCGTATAAATATCAAAAAAGCATAACCAACCGTGACACTTGAGGTACACCCAAATGGCTAAAATTACATTTATCACCAAAGACGAGCACACCATTGTCTGCGAGGCCGACTCGGGCTCGGTTATGGAGCTGGCCGTACAAAACGGCGTGAAAGGCATCGACGGAGATTGCGGCGGTGTTTGCTCTTGCGCCACCTGCCACGTGCACGTTGCACCCGACTCTGTAGCGCGCGTCGGCGAAGCCGGCGAGATCGAAAAAGACATGCTTGAGCTGGACGATGAGGCCAACGAGCGCAGCCGCCTGTGCTGCCAACTCGAGGTATCCGATGAGCTGGACGGCATCGTTCTACACGTCGCCCACTAAATAACAGGACGCCACCATGACAGAGCAATCAACCGGCAACGATGTTTGCATTATTATCGGCGCCAGTCACGGCGGCGTTAACTTAGCCTTTGCCCTGCGCAAAGAGGGGTGGGATGGTGAGATTCACCTGATTGACCAAGACCCCAACCCACCCTACCACCGCCCGCCTCTGTCTAAGGCACACTTAATCAGTGACGACGGGCTGGAAAAAATCCTGCTAAAAGCCCCCAAGGCCTATGAAGACCACAATATCCAACTTCATCTAGGTCATACGGTCACGGCTATCGACCATGTTCACCAGCTGGTCAACCTCGAAGATGGCAGCAGCAAACACTACGACAAACTGGTGTTGGCGGTGGGCGCCCGGCCCATTATTCCTCCCATTAAAGGCGTAGACAGCGCGCAACACCTGTACCCCATGCGCACGGCTGAAGATGCCAACCACATTCGCAGCGCCTTTGCCCAAAGCGAGAGCAAACGCGTGGTGATTATCGGCGGCGGCTACATTGGCCTCGAAACCGCCGCCTCCCTTAAAAAGCTCGGTGGGGACGTGACCGTGCTCGAGCGTGAAGAGCGTATTCTTGCACGGGTTACGGCGCCGCTTATGTCGGAGTTTTTTCAAACGCTACACACACAAAACGGCGTGGCGATTCACACCGGCAAAAACGTGGTGGAGCTGAGGCAAAACGCCAACGGGCAAGAAGTGGTGTGCTCGGATGGCACCCTTTACCCTGCCGATGTCATCGTAATAGGCGTCGGCATTCGCGTTAACCAAGAGCTGGCCCAAGAGGCGGGGCTTGAGATCGACAACGGCATTAGTATTGATGAGCAGTGCAAAACCAGTGATGCCAACATTTATGCCATTGGCGATTGCACCTATCACCACAACAAACACTACAACCGCATGCTGCGCTTAGAGTCGGTGCAAAACGCCGTCGATCAAGCCAAAACCACCGCCAGGGCACTCACCGGTAAGCACACCGAGTACGATGCCCTGCCCTGGTTTTGGTCCGATCAGTATGACGTCAAGCTGCAAATGGTGGGTTTATCGGATGGCTACGATGACATTATCAAGCGCGATGAGAGCGAAGCCGGGCAGCACAAGTTCTCTACCTGGTACTTTAAAGGCGAGCAGCTGCTGGCGGTCGATGCCGTTAACAACGCCAAAGCCTACGTCGTGGGCACCAAATTAATCGCGAATAAGAAACAAGCAAGCAAGACCGATATTGCAAACTCAGCGACCGACTTAAAGAGTTTGTTAGGGTAACCGCACCGCGCCTGACTCGTATTTTTAACAGGCACGGGTTAGGCGTCATTCCGCCGCGTTCGGGCGATTGTATTCAATGCTTTCCAGCTCCCACTCTTTATACGCCTCGCTGGTACGCACAACAATTTCATCGCCCACGCTTTTACCCAAGCACGCCCTCACCACCGGCGCATTGACCGAAACATAGTGCTTTTTGTTGTAAATCTCGTCCGGCCCGACGATTCTAAAGCTCAAGGTAGTGTCGTCTTGATCGACCAGAGTTACCCACGCGCCAAAATAGGCTTTACCCTCTTGCACAGGGTTGTACTCGACGACGCGCAAGGCCTCCAACCGTTTTCGCAAAAAACGCACCCGGCGGTCGATTTCGCGCAGCCTTTTTTTGTTGTACTGATAATCGGCATTGTCGGAGCGATCACCGAGACTCGCCGCCCACTGCACCAGCTTAGTAATCTCGGGCCGCTCTTTGCGCCACAAATGATCAAGCTCTTGCTTAAGCTCGGCAAAGCCTTCGGGGGTAATAACGTTACTATCCATAAATCCTTACTGTCAGAGGGGTATTGCATCTAAGCGTCTGGGTGAACTTACAATTGCTCAACCCGCTTGGTTAAGCGCGCCAACTCTTGTGCTAACGTGTTATCGGGGAAGGCCTCACCGGCGCGGCGATACCAATAACCGGCATTACCCAAGTCGCCCTCCTCGCGGTGCAAGTACGCGTGAATCAGGCAAGAGAGCGTATCATTGTCATCCTGCACGAGGCTATGGGCCCCACTCCAGTCGCCAGCCTTAATCAAGGCTATGGCGCGTTTTACGCTGTCCATCATTACCTCTGGTATAATCACTTAAAGTCATTGAAGCATTATAAGTGAATGTTGCTGCCACTGGTTACCCACCCTGCCTACTCATTCCCGTTCCCGGGCCGGCACCGCTTCCCCATGGAGAAGTTTGCCTTACTAAACCGTTGTTTGTCTGAGCAGGGGCTACTGACGCCCGCCAATACCTTTCGGCCAGGACAGGCGAGCCTCGCGGTACTCCACACCGCTCACTGCCCACAATACCTGACGCGTTTTTGCAACAACAAGCAAACGCCACAGGAGGTTCGCCGCATGGGCCTGCCCTGGAGCGAACCGCTGCGCAAGCGCACATTAATTTCACCCAATGGCACCCTGCTGGCCGCGCACCTAGCTCTTAGCCACGGCATTGCCTGCCATTTGGCCGGCGGCACCCATCACGCTCACTATGACTTTGCCTCGGGCTTTTGCATATTGAATGATCTGGCGGTAACCGCAAAAACACTGCTGGCGCAGGGCAAGGTGAAAAAAGTGTTAATTTTTGATTGCGACGTGCATCAAGGTGATGGCACGGCGGCGATACTGGCGCAAGAGCCGCGGGCGATTACCTGCTCGATTCACTGCGAAAAAAACTTTCCGGCGCGCAAAGCGCAAAGTGACCTTGATGTGGCGCTGGCCCCTAACACCAGTGACGCGGAATACTTACAGGTTGTCGCGAGCACCCTAAGCAACTTAATTCATCAGCAACAGCCGGATTTAATTCTGTACGATGCCGGGGTCGATATCTTTAGTGCAGATCCGTTGGGCTTACTAAACGTCAGTGAAACCGGGATTCGTGAGCGCGACCGATTGGTGCTGGAACTTGCTAAAGCTCATAACACACCCGTCGCAACAGTAATTGGTGGTGGGTATGACGACGATCGCAAAGCGTTAGCCAAACGACACGCACTGGTGGTAGAGCAAGCGCACCAGCTTTGGTGCGCTTAAGCCATTTAGGCTTTACCGCTTACCAGGTTTTATAGGGCAAAAACTTACCATTTAAGGTGAGCAGCACCCGATCCCCTTTGGGGTCTTCGATTTTATCAACCTCCATCGAGAAATCGATAGCGCTCATAATACCGTCGCCAAACTTTTCCTGAATCACTTCTTTAAGCGTATCGCCATAAACGCCTACCACCTCGTACAAACGGTAAATCAGCGGATCCGTGGGCACCGCTTGATCCCACACTTTGGTGGGAAACGCCTCAAGCGCCGTGGCGACCTCAGCATCGAGTGACAAATAGTCGGCAATTTTTTTTGCGATGGGTGCCGGGGCACTGTTCATACCCAAACACGCCGAGGTCAGCCACACCGGCGACACCTCGATATCTTTTGCCATTACCTCCCAGGTTAAGCCACGGGCGACTTTGGCACTTACGATGGCGTCGGTCATACTTTGCTTGTTCATTGTTTACTCCCATTAGTAAAGATTTATATGAGAGGAGAGCAATTTACAGGCCAGTACCCACACGCACAGAAAATAAGCGCCCAATCAAAAGACGCCGGCGCGATGGTGGTGCACGCCACCAGATGTCGCACCAGAAATTAACATCCATAAGGGAGCGCGGCTGCCAATACGGCAATTTTGTTCAGGTATAAAAAAACCGGGCACAATGGCCCGGTTCTTAGGAGTAAACCGCCTTAGGTTAGTTTTCTCCCCACAGCTCAAACAACAAGTTCCATTTACGCTGCTCGAAGCCGTTCCAAGTACCCCAACCTGCGGGATTGGATACAGGGTCATACGCGTGGTTATACAACCCACCGGTATCGCCTGATTCTGGGTTGGTCGACCAGTAACAACCGTGGATGTTCTTCTCGACCATGTAGTCCACCAGTGCTCCTTGCCAGTTGGCGTCGACGCCCGGCTCAATATGCCCCCAGCGCTCTTGATCACGCAATGGCGCGCCCTGCGGCCAATCTAAATGACCACCAAACTCACCGATGATCATAGCGTAGCCCTGATCGCGCAGATACCCAAAGTGCTCTTGCCAACCCGGCTCGAGACGCGCTGCATCGATCATAATATTACAACCGGCATCACCGGCGGCATCGCCATCCAAATCCGCACACTCAGCATCCGACGTGTCCAAAAAGTGGTTTTGTACGAACACTGACGGGCCATAGGTGTGTGGCGACAGAATCAAACGCTCTTTAGGTATGTTCAGCGGATCATTCTGGAATGGGTAAAGGTTTTCACCCCAGTTAGGGTTGGTTTCTTCCGAGCCATGCGGTACTTCGGTGCCATCTTTCGTTTGGTTTGAAATACCCTCAACCATCACCAGAACATCTTGGTTAACTTCGTTGATAGCTTCATAGGCATTTTCGGCCAACGTACTCCACTCTTCCCACGTGTAGTCCCACGGCTCGTTAAAGATATCGATGGCCATAATATTATCAACGCCTAACTTAGCCGATAGACCCGCAATATCACGTAAATCTTCAAGCCAAAGCTGCTCGTTGTATTCATGCACAACAACGCCATCGTCATCCACTACACCACACGAGTAACCTTCGCGGGTATAATCATAATGCTCGCGATCACGATCGACATAAGGCGGCGTTGCGTCCAAACGGCCAGCACGCCAACCAACGTAGTTCGAGCAAGAGTGAATATCGATGATCACTTCGATACCGTTTTGATCCGCTTGAACAATGAAGTCTTCCATTGCCTGACGAGCATTTTCTTGCTGTAGCGGCCCTGCGTTTTTCAACACACCGCCCTCGCGGATATCGCCAATGCCCTGCGGGTCTGTGGGGTCTAGAGTTTGCGGAGCAATAGGAAGGCGAACAGTATTGATACCCTGCGCCGTAATCTCATCCATGGTTTGCTGAATGTCACGACCAGAGTCTACCCACCACATATTGCCGATGTACAACTCCATAGGCGCACCATCGGGGTTATCGGCAGCATCTGGTGGCTCATGCTGACCTTCAAGCCCAAACCAGGCAGAACATTTAACCGGGAACACATTGCCGTTTTTGGTAATGTTGCCCGTCTCGTCAACGCGGAAGGTACCATCGCCCGTTGGCTCACTTGAGCTGGAGCTGGACGACGAGCTGCTAGAACTTGAAGAGCTGCTAGACGAGCTACTCGACACACTTGAGCTGGATGAACTTGAGGACGACGACACGCCACCGCAGACATCACCTGTTACCACCGGTGTCTCGGCAGAGCTGCCGTTGGTGTTACCCTGAAACCCAAACGTAACGGTTTGGCCTGGCTGAATTGTGCTGTTCCAGCTAAGGTTTGAGGCGGTGTAAGGGTTACTACCGCTCATGTTGGCATTCCAGGTATTGGTCAGAGCGTTATTGTCGTACTGCCAATTAACTTCCCAGCCATTGATAGGCGTGTTGCCGTTGTTGGTGATATTGATGGCGCCGGTGAATCCCGACCCCCAGTCGTTGCTAACAGTGTAGCTGCAGCTAGCGCTTTGGGCAGTAGCGCCTTGAGAAATCGCTGCAATCGCTAAACCCAGCATCACCGCCGGGCCACAACGTTTTTTTGTGGTAATCATTACATTGCTCTCCTTTGTATTAGAAATTTGCCATTCAGTATGGTTCTTAGTCGTAATGGCACTTTCACATTTACGCCAGCTAACTATCCACTGGCGTATCCATTGCCGAAGCTCGATCCCTGATGCGCGCTTTCCAGTACTAAGCGCTATACAAGCCCCTGATGTCGGCAATAATCTTTCACTCTGTTTAGCCGCCTGTGCTTAGCAAAACCACATGGCAGCGCTGTCAAATTGATCAAAAAAAATAAGCGCTTAAGCAAAACAAACAAAGTGTTTGGGTTGGCCGGCGACCGCGCTATTGGCCGCCAGCAGGTACTCGCTAAGAGGCGATGTACTAATCATCCGCCTCGGTAATCAGATCAATCAAAGCCGGCTCTATTTCGCTGCCGTTATAGCGATCAAACAGGGCAAAGCCACCGTCACCGGCGTAGCCGTTATCCCAGTAAACCGGAACCATATCGTGCGCTACGGCCGAGCCTGTGATGTACTTGTTCCAGTAATTACGGTACACCTCGTGTCCTTGCACATTGGGGCGCGATATCACACCGTACTCACCTAAAATAACGCCAACACCCTGATCGACAAAATTGCTCTTCATGCGTTGAAACTGAGCGTCCACATACGACTCGTTAGCCCAGGTTTCGGTAACACTTGGGTCAGTTGCGATAGAGCCCCACTGCGTAATATTGCTGCTTTGATTGAGCGTGAAGTTATAGGGATCGTAGTAATGCACTTCCATCATTAACCGATCGGCAACGGTATCGGTTGGGATATCGGCGAAGTTAACCCCGTGATCGATATTGGTATTAAAGGCCTGCACCACCAGATAGCGATCGGCGTTATCGCCGCCGGTAGCGCGCACAGTGTCGACAAAGGTTTGATTAAAACTATTTTGCACGGTGTAATACTCCTCGGTTGGAGTACCGTAGTCGCCCTCAACCATCACCTCGTTAGTACCGGCAAACAGTAAACGCTCGTCGTATTCCTTAAAGTGATTGGCGATCTGCGTCCACATAATGTCCAAACGGTTATTGACGTACTCTTGCTCGGCGTAGGTGGGCTGCATCCAACCTTCATCCCAGTGGATATTCATAATCACGTACATGTCGGCGTTTAACGCGTAATTAACCACCTCCTCCACGCGACTCATCCAAGCGCTATCAATCACGAAGTTTTCCGCATCGGAGAATTTACTCCAGGCGACGGGTAAACGCAGGGTATCGAAGCCCGCCGCCTTGACGGAATCAATCAGTGCCTGAGTTGCCACTGGATTACCCCAGGCAGTTTCGCCGCCTATGGCCTCCAGGGTATTACCCAGATTCCAACCAATACCCATTTCGCCGGTTAGCTCGACGGCTGTCAGCCCATCGGGTACGGAGCTGGACGATGAACTACTCGAGGATACGCTTGAGCTTGACGACACACTTGAGCTCGACGAGCTGCTGGAACGACTAGAGCTGGAGGACGAGCTAGAGCTATTAACAGCACCACAGATATCGCCACTAACGGTTGGGGTTTCTGCGCCGCCACTGCTGTTAACTTGCAAACCAAACGAAACGGTTTGCCCCGGCTGTATGGTGGCGTTCCAACTTAAATTACTCGCGCTGTAAGGGTTGGATCCGATGACATTGGCGTTCCAGCTGTTACCCAACTGGTCGGCACTGTAGCGCCAGTTAACATTCCATCCGTTAATGGCACTGCTACCGGTGTTGGTGATTTCGATTAACGCGGTCGCACCGCTGCCCCAATCGTTGCTGATGGTGTAATCACAAGTGGCGGTTTGGGCGGTAGCTAAAGTTGGCGACATTAGACCGAGAGAAAGTGCACAGGCCCATCCGATATTTTTCACTCTTGAAAACGTCATGCGCATCCTCATTTTTAGCTGTTATTTTTGCCGCACGCTGATTTCACAGAAGAACATTGACAATGACGAGCACGAACACCGGTAGGGCATTTACCAATATGCGTGTTGCCGCATCTGTCACGACTGCGATATACGTGAAATCCAACAATCCACGATTAATGGAATTTGGAAAGAGCAACGAGTATAGCCATGTAAAGAATTGATAAAACGGATTAATGTGCCCACCTTCGAGACAAGAGTCACAAAAAAACTTGGCTCGTAGCGCATTAATCAGCAAAACGTTTTTTGTCAGAAAATTTAGGCCGTTTTAAAAAAGTTATTTTATTTTAAAGAAAAAGCAACAACCTGAAGATGAGGCAATAAGCGGGCTTCAATGTATACATTAACGTTAATGTTAACATTTTTTGATTTTATTCTAGAAATCGTTAAAAGTTTATAAACGATTTTTGCGATTAGTCCTCCCGGCGTTTTTTTGCAGGTAAAACCCATCCATTTTAATGGCTTAAAAAACGCTAACCTCGAGTAACTTTAGTCACCATTTTTAAGGGCCTACTCTCCCCAGAAACGCTTTGCCAGCACAGTACTCGATGTAATTGCGTGTAATTGCACACATCAAGGCAACATTACACACTTCTATAGAGTAAATACCGCTAACACCTCTAGATTCAGCAAGGACGACACCATGAGTGAATTTGACCCAGACAAACCCAGCGCCAATTCCGTAACCTGTTGGGATTGCCAAACCGACCCCACGGCGCGTTTAAAGCAGATGTTTGTCGACATGGGCCAAAAGCATCGCATAGCCCGCGGCGCCACTCCGGCCCGTCGGGCTGTGTTTCGCAAACAGCATGGCATTGCCTATGGCGAGTTGGTGATCAACGAGGATATCGATCCGCGCTTTAAAGTGGGTATTTTTGCAGGTACTCGGTACGAGTGCGCCGCACGCTTCTCTAGCGACACCGGGCCCAACGACCCGGATTTACATTCCACCATGGGCGTGGGTTTAAAGCTGTTTGGTGTGGCTGGCGACAAACTAATTGGTGAAGGCCCAACAGCCGATTTTATTTTTCAAAACATCGACCGTTTTTTTTCCACCGACGCAAGGCAAATGTGCGCTTTTACCACCGCCGGTGTCGTAGACCATAATTACCCGCAATATATAAAAGAGCACCCGGAGCTTGCCGAGGTACTGCAGGCGATGGAGAAACCCGAAGCCAGCTGCCTTACCGCCAGTTACTGGGCGATACTGCCGTTTAAGCTGGGCGACGCCGAGATTGTTAAATACCGCCTGGTTCCCGACGACACCACCCCCGGTGCACCATTTGACGACAACAACTATCTGGGGCTGGATTTGCAGTCACGCCTACGCAATGGCCCGGCCAGTTTTCGCTTTGAAGTTCAGCGGCGCACCAGTGACGATATGCCACTCGATGACGCCCGCGCTGTGTGGAGCACCACCGAAAGCCCCTACGTTTGTATCGCCACGCTGCACTTTCCTCAGCAAGACATCAACGCGATCGGCCAAGACGCATTTGGTGAAAACCTCGCGTTTAATATCTGGCGCACCCTACCCGAACACGAGCCACTGGGCAGCATCGCCGCCGCGCGTAAAGTGGTTTACCAAGCCAGCGCCGAGGCGCGCCATCAAGCTAACGGGCAACAGCTTAGTGAACCCCACTCTATTAATCCAAATTTTAACGACACCGAGGGCGACGACAGCGGCTGTATTGTCTATGCCGCTATTTACCCGCCCATCGGGGTGATGCGCGTCGGCAATGCCGAGAGCGAATACTTTATCGGCCCCGAAGTAAAAGACCCTGCGCCCAAATCCGACCCGCACGCCTACCGCGACAGCACCGGCGCCATCAAACGTCAGGCGGCGCGTTTTAGAGTTTACGGTTTTAACGCCGCCGGCAAAGCGGTTAAAGAGCTAACGGCGGACAACGCCAGCATTGAGTGGTGCGCCCACTTAGCCAACCAAAAATCCTCCTGGTATGAATTTCAGTTAGCGCTGGACATCCCCGAAGCCGCCGACGCCCCGCCATCATTACTGCGCAATAACAATGTTGCCGATCGCCAGCAGCTGCTTATTGACGGTGGCGAGCGGCGCATTAGCGGCTGCGACTTAAGCGACTCAAAACGTTACGGCTTTCGTGGTGAGTTTTTAGGCAAAGAGGTGTACTTAGGCGAGATGCGCACCGACGACAAAGGCCGGCTGATTATGCTCGGCGGTCACGGCAAAGCTGAAAACATCAACGGCGATATCGCCGTTACGTTTGCCAACAATGAAGGCTGGCACGACGATATTGCCGATGGCCCGGTAACGGCAAAAGTAAGCTACAACGGCAATGAATTAAGAGTACTCCCCGCCTGGGCCATCAGCGCCCCACCGGACTTTGCACCACTGCAAAAATCCGTGCGCACCATGTGGGATTTAATGCGCGATGTAGCCATTAACTGCGGCCAACTTAACCGGCCGGCGCGACCATCGTTTATGCAGGATATTCTACCGATCTTTCAGCGCATGACCGACCTGCAGTGGGTTAACGCGGGCTTTGCCGCCGGCTTTGGCTGGGAGGGGCCCTTTAATTACACCTCGCTCGAGTGGCTGGCGCGCCTAAGCGATCCGTCGTCCGCCCATTACGAACTGCGCCGCACGCTGTCCAATAACTTTAGGCGCTACTCGGTAGCCGGCAGTCAGGCGCCGCAACTGTGGCCCTGGGTATATGGCGATGCCATGAGCGTTCCCGCCTCGGGCTCGCCGCGCCAGCACGCCACCTTATCGGATTTACAGCTGGCGTTTTTAGAGCAGTGGGTCGAAGGGGATTTTGACGCAGACTACCAGCCAGACGCCGCCCCCGTGCACTGCCTTAATCAATTGCCCATAGCCCAGCAACCGGACATGCTTACTCAGGCGGCCATGGAGTTTTGCTTAGCCGACGCCTTCCACCCAGGTTGCGAGATGACCTGGCCCATGCGCACCCCCGAGATGTACTCCGAGGCCTTTAGGCTGAAACACGCCGATGACACCATGCCCACCAACGGCCACTACTACGGCCCGCTGATGAACGCCGATGTTATTAGCCTACCCAAAGGCCCGCTGCAGGGCGGTCAGGTGGCCGGCGGCCTCACCCGCTGGATGGCGATACCCTGGCACTGCGATACCGCCAGCTGCCGCGATGGTTACGAGCCGCAATACGACCCTTATGTGCCGACGTTTTGGCCCGCCCGCGTGCCCAACAATATTCTTAACGAATCAATGCACGCGAAGGCGGTAGACCCAAACCTACCGGAGCAAGAGCGCCAACAATCGTTTGCGTTTCGCCAAGCCTGGCTGGACGACTTACCCATCGCCGAGCCCGTGACTTACACCAAACAAATTAACGCCATGATTGATCACTTTGATTCGCTCGCGGTAGTACAGGCACGCGCGGGCGCAACCGATACCCCCACCCTGCCCGATCATATGCAAGTGGGGCTTGTGTCGCCCAAAGAGCAAAAAGGGCAGCGCCAACCTGGGTTGCTTAGCGGTGTGGCAACGGCTGACAACGCCAGTGCTAAAGTATCGCTGCACGGTGAGCGCGCGCACCGCCAGGTGGATTTAACCACCATTGAAAAAGCGCACCGGTTAAAACCCTAAACCATGGCGATCCACACCAGCGATATTGCGATCATCGGCAGCGGCATCGCCGGCGCGACCGCGGCGCTCGCACTTGCGCCAAGTGCCCGGGTTATTATGGTCGACAAACTCGCTCAACCACCTGCGCGGCCCGGTGAATGTTTACCGGCACCGGCAGGGCGTATTTTGCGTACGCTCGGTTTGTGGGAGGCGTTTTTGCGACAAAGCCATAGAGTGAGCCTGGGCGTGCAATCTTATTGGGGCACGGCGCACGCTCACATTCAGGACAGCTTGCGCAACCCCGACGGCCACGGCTGGCATTTAAACCGCCCGGAATTTGAAACGTTGCTGCGGCAAACAGCCGAGGCACGCGGCGTAAACATGCTTAACCCCGCCACCGTAACAGCGGCCAGGCGCAATGTGGCAAGTTGGCAATTAACCTTAAACAGTGGCGATGTCATTAATACCGGTTGGGTTATCGATGCCACCGGGCGCAACGCTTGTTTTGCCCGGCAGCAAGGTGCTAGGCGCACCAGCGATGACTCACTGATCGCCGCGTGGGGCATTATTAGCCAAGATATAGCGCGGGGCATGCAGCGCTCCATGGCGACGATTGCCGCGGCCGAAAACGGCTGGTGGTACTCTGCACCGCTGCCTAACAATCAGCGGCTACTCGCCTATCACACCGATCAAGCCCTGCTTAACACCGCCCAGTGGCGCCACTCCCAGCCCTTTAAAAACGCCGCGCTGCAGCAGAGCGCACTCGCCGGCTTGGGCATTGATGCCTCGCTGGCAACGCTCGACTACCGGGGCATTACCGCCGCCCACTCCACTAAGCTGAATCAGGTGTGCGGCAATTGCTGGGCGGCCATTGGCGACGCCGCTATCAGTTTTGACCCGCTGTCATCACAGGGAATGTACAACGCCATGGCCAGTGCCATGCAGTTTGCCGAGCTTTTTAAAGCGGGAGCCGTAACGCGAGAATACCCCAAACAAGTGCAGGCTATTTGGCAGCATTATATAAAACACAAAACATTTTTTTACGGGCAAGAGCGGCGCTTTGTCACGCAGCGATTTTGGCAGGCTCGGCAACTAATGTCAGCTTTTTCAACCGCTTAAACCAATCTTAAAGCCCTCATTTAATGGTGGAAGAATAATCAATATCTGTATTTGGAAGCAACGACACATCAATTTCTCGACGTTTAACTTTGTATGTCTTTGCACTTTTTGCCTCTGACACGTCGAGATCAAATAGCGCGATATTCTCATGCAGCCCGTCATCAACAGTTTGCTCTAGGCCCTTAATGTCAAATTGCGAATGATAAATAACCCCGTCATACCCCTTCATTTTAAAGTACTCAGATATTATTTGAGTTGGAATATAATTCAAACGACTATCGCGTGAAGTCACCGGCTTAGAAAAACATCCATTCAACTCGATCCATGTAAAGGATTCGTTTTCTTCATCCGTTTTCGGGCTATACTGATTAAACCACCAATAATAGTCAGGCCTATCCTGTAATAAGTTGACCAACCTTAAGTCCGATAATATTTCAAAGGCTGCAACCGTAACGCTTTCGTTATCTGCGGGCCTAGATTCGGCGACACAAACTTCTGGCCGATTCGCTAAATATAAAACATTGAGATTGAAAGGGTTAATTCTCCCTTCTGCTTGCAAATTGGGAACTGGCTTCATTTCGGCTTTATCGTAAGGTGTGTCCACGCCAGCCGGATTTACTCGCGCACGATAATATACACTTCCTTTCGGTATGATTTTTACTCTACTTTTACTGGACTCGTAAAGCGCATCTAGGAATTTGAAATTTCGGTCCGATAAAAAGTGCCTCTCATTAGATTTGGTGCTTTCTAAAAAATGCCAAAAATCTTCGAGCTTTACTTTATCCATTTACAACCCCTGCTCTTTGGCTCTATCCCACAAGGCATCCATTTCCGCCAGAGTCATATCGTCCACGGGTTTAGGGGCGTTGTCTTCGATAAAGCGAAAACGCCGTTCAAATTTATGATTGGCGCGGCGTAGTGAGCCCTCCGGGTCTTGCTTTAGGGTGCGGCTGATATTGGTAACAGCAAACAATAAATCACCGACTTCGGCCTCTACCGCATCCATATCGCCGCTGGCTAGCGCCTCTTCTACCTCGGCTAACTCTTCGCGGACTTTGGCAATGGGGCCGCTGACATCTTTCCAGTCAAAACCGGTACGCGCGGCGCGTTTTTGCAGCTTTGCCGCGCGTGTCAGCGCCGGCAAGTTGAGCGGAACATCATCGAGGGTACCGCGTGCACCTTTGGCCTCGCGCTCTTCTTGTTTGATGTCTTCCCAGCGCTGTTTAATCGCGGCTTCGTCCACCGGCTGATCGCCAAAGCGCTGCAGTAGATCGTTATTGGGAAACACATGCGGGTGACGCCGTACCAGCTTCGCCACCAGCGTATCGACGACGGAATAAAAATCAAAGCGCTGTTCTTCGGCGCCAAACTGACTGTAAAAAATCACCTGGAATAATAAATCGCCCAGCTCTTCTTGCAGATGATCAAGATCGCCCCGCTCGATCGCGTCGGCCACCTCGTATGCCTCTTCAATCGTCGAGGGCACAATCGTCGCGTAGGTTTGCTTTTGATCCCAAGGGCAGCCGTCAACCGGATCGCGCAGACGTTGCATGAGGTAGATGAGGTCGTCGAGGGTGAAGGGTGGGGATGGCATTGTATTTCCTCGGGGTACGGGGTACGGGGTACGGGGTACGGGGTACGGCTAATTGTAAACTCCCTCAGGTGCTAAAAAACACCCTTCGTTCTCCATTAACCGTTATCCGTTCCCCGCCCTTCACAACTTCCGCCGCGCCGAGGCAATGTTGGGCAACTGATTCAAACGCGTGAGTACCCGACTCAGTTCATCAAAACCGCGAATCTCTACGGTGATTTGCATATCAACCGTATTTTTACGCTTGTCCGACAAGGTTTGCATGGCGCTAATATTAATCCGTTCGTGATCGAGCAGCGCGGTAATATCCAGCAACAAACCGTGGCGGTCGTAGGCTTCGACGATTAAATCCACCGAATAACTGCTTTGCGGCGTGGCGCCCCAGTCGACTTTAATAATGCGCTGTGGCTCGTCCGCTTGCAGCTGCAATACATTGCTGCAATCGGCGCGGTGGATAGATACGCCGCGCCCCAAGGTTATGTAGCCGGTAATGGCATCGCCCGGCACGGGGGTACAGCAGCTGGCGATTTGGGTTAATAGATTACCCACACCCTCGATAAACACATCGGAGTCTTTTTTGCGCTTTGACGATTTTGCCTTAAAAGGAATCGTCGGCTCTTTCGGGTGTTTGCTGTCAATTAATCGCTGCGCGGCACTGATCACTTGCCCCACACCGATATCGCTGGCCCCTACCGCGGCATACAAGTCATCCAGAGACTGCATGTTAAGTTTTTGCGCCAGTGTCTCAAACTCTAAATCGAGCAATGCCAGGCGTTTGAACTCGCGATCGAGCAACGCCTGCCCCTCGGCTATATTGTCATCGCGCGCTTGCACTTTAAACCAGTGTTGCACCTTGGCGCGGGCGCGGGCGGTATTAACATAACCAAGCGCGGGAGATAACCAATCGCGACTCGGCGCCTCGCGCTTACCGGTTAAAATCTCCACCTGATCGGCCGTGTTTAAATGGTAGTTTAACGGCACAATGCGCTCGTTTACCTTAGCGCCACGACAACGATGTCCCACATCGGTATGGATGCGGTAGGCAAAATCCAGCGGCGTAGCGGTTTTGGGTAAATCCACCACGTGACCTTCGGGGGTAAACACGTAGATACGGTCTTGATCGAAGGCCTTTAGGTCATCTTGCAATTGCTGGCTGGTGCCACCCAGTTCGTCATGCCATTCGAGCACTTGGCGCAACCAGGCAATTTTTTGCTCGTAACCATCCTGGCCGGCTTCAGTATCGGTACCTTTGTAGCGCCAATGGGCGCAGACACCTAGCTCAGCCTCTTCATGCATGGCAAAGGTGCGCACCTGAATCTCGAGCACTTTATTCTCGGGGCCGATTACCGCGGTGTGCAGCGAGCGATAACCGTTTTCTTTGGGCGAGGCGATATAGTCGTCAAACTCGTGGGGGATGTTGCGCCACAGGCTGTGGACAATACCCAACACGGTGTAACAGTCACGCACGCTGGGCACCAAAATGCGTACCGCGCGAATATCGTATACCTGAGAAAAGCCAATACCTTTGCGCTGCATTTTGCGCCAGATACTGTAAATATGTTTTGCCCGCCCGGCCACTTCGCCATCGATAGCGGCACTTTGCAGCTCGTCGCGCAGCAACGACAGCACGTCGTCGATAAACTCCTGCCGGGCAATGCGCCTTTCATCCAATAGCGCAGCAATACGCTTGTAGTCGGCGGGCTCCAGGTAGCGGAAGGATAAATCCTCCAGCTCCCATTTGATGTGGCCAATCCCTAAGCGGTGCGCCAGCGGGGCGTACACGTCAGAGACCTCGCGAGCCACCTGCCGACGCCGGGTTGGCGAGGCGGTTTTAACCGCCCGAATCGCACAGGTGCGCTCGGCCAGTTTCACCAAGGCCACACGCACGTCGTCGACCATGGCCACCAACATTTTACGAATATTGTCGGCCTGCTCATCGGACTGTTTGCCAAATACTCGCTCTTCGCGCTCGTTGCGCTGGTAGCTAATGGCAGCCATGCGCAGTACACCCTTAATCAGCTTGGCGACCGCCTCGCCAAAGCTCGCCTCTACATCGGCCAGCGCCAGCTTTTCTTCACGCACCGCGCGGTACAACACAGCGGCTACTAAGGTGTCGTGATCGAGCTGTAAATCAGCGAGAATTTCGGCCATCTCCATGCCAATACGCAAACAGCTGGTGCCCTCGCCCCAGCTGTGCGGCGCGGCACAGGTGACGGCTTCGTCGGCCTGCAGGCAAAGCTCGCAAGCGCGCTTAATTTCACTCAAGGTGGGAGAGGTTTGCTGCTCGATCCCGGCAAAGCGTTGCAGCCAGGCATCGATATCAACGCTGCCGTCAGGGGCAATGGGGTGGTCTTGGCGGACTTTTACCATAGTAACTTCACTGTGCACTGCTGCTGGCTGTTATGGTTTGGGCAGACCACACTCCGTGTGATGCGGTGTGAGCGTCCTGAAACAGCCGTTGGACTCGTGAGGCGCCATAAAGTTGCACGCAGTTAAGCGTGCCAGCGCTCGGGCGGCGCCTATGGTAGTCGAAAACGCCGCCCGATCAAAATACAAAACACCGCTCGATTGCCGCGCTGTTTAACTCTTTATCACCTCGATGCCCGCCAGCCCGCTCGCAGCGCCCTTCTCCAGCGCAACCCGCGAGAAACTCAAATCCAACTCGCCTTCGGTAACCAATGTAAAAGGCTCCAAAATACGGTGGAAAAACTCCTCGGGGGGCAGCACCAAGCCAAAATCCGAGCCCACATCGGGAAACAGCCGCAAAGGCACGCGCACCTGAGCCCAACCGTTACCAGCCAGCGATTGCACAGTATCGGTAATATCCAGGTCGGAATTGCTGTCGGGGCCGCAACCCAAGCGCAAAGTAACGCTCTGGCTGGGCGCCGCGTCGACTTTAACGTCAAAAATCAAGGCGCCATCGCTGTCGAGGTAATCCACCATTACCTGCCGGTCACGAGTGGTAAGGGCCACCAAGCCAACACCGGTGCCGTTCCACTGGGCGCGACGGGTATCCTCTTGCACTTCGCGATCCACTGCACTGACACAAATACTGGACACCTCGACGCGGTTGCCCTGCATCAGCTGTTTATCGTTTTGACGCCCTTGCACCATAATGCTGTAAGGCTCCATAGGGCGACGATTAAACACTAGCAGCTCATCGAGGGTTTCGCCGCCGGCATCGTACTCTTCGGGCAAATTATCGCCCAAGGTATCGGCATCGCCGTAGCTCAGACCGTAACCGTAGGCAAACAGCGGGTCGTAATTGTCGTCGCCACGGTTTAGCGGAACTTGATCTGGCTCGCGCGGCCAAGAGAAAGTCAACTTGCCTTTCATGGGATAATTCACCGCCCCATCGGCGCGGGTGAAGAGCACATCGGCCACACCGACACCCTCGGTGCCCGGCTGCCAAATCGCCACAAACGCATCCGAGGCGTTAATCTCGCGGTTCACCCACATGGGCCGCCCGGTCATAAACAACGACACCACCGGGATACCCTCGGCCTGTAATTTCTGAAGTAGCGCCCAATCGCGCCCGGCCCCTTCTTTAAACAGCAGGTTTTGAATATCGCCCTGCATCTCTGCGTAGGCCGCCTCGCCCCACACCACGATAGCCACATCGGGCTTAACGCTGTAATCACCCGTCTCACTCAGCTCGATCTCGCCACCAGCCGCATTAACGCTGGCCGCTAAACCGTCATACACAGAAGTGGCGCCGGGGAAATCGCGGCGATCGGTACCTGTGCCCTGCCAGGTAACGGACCAACCGCCGGCCTGCTTAGATAAATTGTCGGCGCCATCACCCGCCACCAGCACCCGCTGCTTGGGCGACAAAGGCAGCAGATTGTTTTTGTTTTTCAACATAACCAGCGATTCGCGTACCGCACGGCGCGCTACGTCGCGGTGCGCGCCGGCACCAATAAGTTCATCGCGACCGGCCAGTGGGCGAGTCGACGGCTTGCCCCGCTCGAACAAACCGGCGCGCAATTTAACCCGTAAAATACGACGCACGGCATCATCAGCGCGCGCAGGGTCGATCACCCCCGATTTAATTTGCTCCACCGTGTTATTAAACAGCACCTTCCAATCCGGGTCCGGCACCATAAAGATATCCAGGCCGGCGTTAATAGCCTGCGGGCAATTTAACACCTCGGCGCCTTCGATAAACCCGTGGCCGTTCCAGTCCCCCACCACAAGGCCATCAAAACCCAGCGTATCTTTTAACACGGTGGTTAGCAGATGCTTGTGGCCGTGTAGCTTTTCGCCGTGCCAGCTATTAAACGAGGCCATCACGCTTTGCACGCCCGCCTCGATCGCACTGAAGTAGCCTGCGCCGTGTATATCGCACAGTGTTTGTTCGTCGTCCTGGCAATCACCGCGGTCAATACCATTTACGGTACCGCCGTCGCCAATAAAGTGCTTGGCGGTGGCAATCACATGCTGCTCGTTTAAAAATTCACCGGAGCTCGCCGTGCCCTGCAAGCCCTCAACCATTTGACCGGCGTAGGCGCGCACGATTTCCGGGTCTTCTGAGTAGGCTTCATAGGTGCGTCCCCAACGGTCATCGCGGGCCACGGCCACGGTAGGCGAGAAGTCCCAGTCGATACCAATGGCGGCAATCTCGCGCGCCGTTACCTCGCCAATCTCGCGTATTAACTCGGGGTTGTGGGCCGCACCTAAGGCGATGTTGTGGGGGAATAACGTTGCTCCCACCACATTCCCGACACCGTGTACGGCATCGGTGCCCCACATAATAGGCACGTACACTTTGCCATCGCTGCAGTCGGCCGCAGCGTCAAAAAAGCTATCGGCCAATGCCACCCACTCTGAAGCTTTTGCGTAGCGGTCATTATTGGGTACCGAGCCGCCCCCGTTGAGCACAGAACCCAGGTGGTAGTCTTTAATATCCTGCGGAGTGACTTGCTTGATTTCGGGCTGAATCATTTGCCCGACTTTCTCCTCGACGCTCATTTGCGCGAGGATCTCATCAATTTTTGCTTCAAGTGCAGCATCAGCGGCAAACGCCGACGTCAAACGGGGCCAAGGCACGGGTAACCTCCAACGGTGTCAGGTGTATCTCTTCATGTTTGGGGCGGCGCTTAGCGCTCTTTTAATCTTGTATTACCGTCTTGTGCGGGCAAACACGTGCGGCTAAAAGCCCCGTTAGCTTAACGGAACGCGGGCAAAACTACACCACTATTGACAGCGCTGTCAATGAAACCTACACTCCTCCACCAGCTTTATCGATAACATGGGCATTTTTTATGCAAGACTTAACGTCAGGGCGCTCGGCACCCGAGTTTGGCACTTGCCCCGCCCGCGTCACTTTGAGTATTAAACGCCGCCGCCCAACCATCGAGCTAGGCAGCGTAAGCGCAAGCAACTAACATTAACGAGCAGTTACAAACGGCCGCCGTAAGACAGAACAGCGAGGAGCACAACCGCATGAGTAAAATTCTAGTCGCCGATATTGGTGGAACCAATGGCCGCTTTGGCCTGGTAGATGCCTGTGAGCACGACACCGGCTACAATGCTGTGCAGCAGCTTAGCCTACCCAGTGCCGAGCACGACTCTCTGGCGGATATGATCCGTGCTTACTGCGATCAAACAGGCATCAACATGCCTAAGTTTGCCTGCCTCGCCATTGCCGGCCCCATTCAGGATGGCCATGTAAAAGTCACCAACCTGAACTGGGAGTTCTCGATTGGCCGCCTGCGCGACGAGCTAAACATGCAAGCGCTGGATGTGCTCAACGATTTCTCGGCACTGGCTTACGCCGCACCGCACTTGCAAGCACAAGACAAAACCACCCTGTATAACGTTAAAGGCAACCCTCACGCCCCCATCGGCGTCATGGGCCCCGGTACCGGTTTTGGTGCCGCCATGCTCGCGCCAGTACGCAGCGGCTGGAAAATCTTACCCACCGAGGGGGGCCACTGCAGCTTTGCCCCCACCACCGGTAAAGAAATTGCCATTTTGCAGCACATGCGCCGCGAGTTTGATCACGTGTCGGTGGAGCATTTGTTGTCGGGTATTGGATTGGTGCGCATTTACAAAGCGCTGGCCGCCATTGACGGTAAAGAGTCTGAAGATTTAAAACCCGCCGAGGTCAGTAAGCGCGCCCTCGCCCACGAAGACCCGCAATGTGAAGAAGCGCTAGAGACTTTTTGCAATATTCTGGGCAGCGTAGCCGGCGACAAAGCCCTTAGCTGGGGTGCCCTGGGGGGGATTTATTTGGGCGGCGGTATTGTGCCTAAAATTGCCAACTACTTACCGCAAACCGACTTTGTGAAGCGTTACGTACACAAGGGCATTATGCGCGGCTACGTAGAAGATATTCCGGTGCATATGGTCACCAACGATAAAGCCGCCTTAATTGGCGCCGCCGCCTGGCTGGTAGACAACACTCAGGCTCTGCAGTATTAAGTTGTCAGCGGCAGCCCTGTGGAGTAACACAGAGGCTGCCGCCAACTACCTGCCTCCACAAGGCGTAACACCCCTGGCAATTACTGCTCGACCAACACCTCGCATTTAACAAAGCCATCATCCTCGGCCAGTGCTGCCTGCAACTGTGGCAGCAGCTCCTGCATCGTGGCAAACAAAGTCCAGGGCGGATTAATTACAAACAACCCCGACGACGTCATACCCGCTCCTTTAGCCTTAGCCTCAGCATCGGCCTCCAGCCCCAACTCATAGCGCTGAATATTGCGGATACCACTGCGCACCAGTTTTTTCTCCATCGCGTCAATCTGTTGCCGCTCAACCACCGGATACCAAATAACGTAGACGCCTGAAGTAAACTTTTTGTGGGCTTTTATAACCGTCTCAACCACCTGAGCGTAATCGGCCTTCACCTCATAGGAGGGGTCAATCAACACGACTCCGCGGCGAGCCTTGGGCGGCACGCGCGCAAGCAAACCGCGCAAACCATCACTGCACTCAACGCGAATATTGTTATAGGCCCTGGTATTGTCCTCCAGCTTTTTCACATCGCTGGGGTGCAACTCATACAACCAGGCACGATCTTGCGACCGCAAAAACTGCTGCGCGATCATGGGCGAGCCGGGGTAGTAGTACAGCTTGTCCGTACGATTCACCTCGCGCACTTGTGTCAAATAAGGCTCTAGCAGCGGCCAAGGTTTGGCCATCAACTTGCCCACACCGGTGCGATACTCCCCGAGCTTAACCGCGTGCTCCGAGCGCAAGTTGTACAAGCCCGCCCCCGAGTGCGTGTCGATGTACTCAAACGGAGCCGGCTTCTTAACCATGTACGCTAGAATTTCGATGAGCACAATGTGCTTAACCACATCGGCGTAATTACCAGCATGGTAGGAGTGGCGATAACTTAACAAAGGTAGCTCTCATGTGGCGGATCGAAGCGTCAGGCACAAGCCCAACGAGCAATTGCGCTATTATCAGCCGCTCCCTGCAAAATTGCACCGCTTTTTTGCACCCTAAACCGCGCCAGCAGCGCGGGCTCAAAACAACATCATTGCTTTTGAGCGGGTATAAAAAAAGCCCACCTCTTTCGAGGTAGGCTTTTGTATATGGCGCCTCGGGATGATGCGAATAGGCGCCACATCTATTTGATATATATAAATATATCCCTGTTCGATAAATATAAGTACCCCCAAATATACCCCCATACGTGAAATCTATTCACTAATAAAATTGCCCGGGCGCCTTAAGAACACGATCTTTCATGCCCGATCTCGCAGTGGCGCAGGTTGTCACATCGGGTATGATAAGCGAGTATGACGACATTCTGGAAATCATAAATAGATCGAGGGGACAATATAAAGAATGGACGTATTCCAGTACAGAGACTCGGTCATCTCCGATTACAAAGCTTTCACCACGAGCTTCACCAAGATCAAGTCACAGGATATTAAAGCTTTCGTCCAAGCCAGGTATGACGATGGCCACTATTGGCCTGCACCTCTTATTCAGCTCAACCCCTCCTTTGTACCTGGTGGCACCGTAGAACAATTGTGCAACGAGGGGACACTTCACCCCCACTGCGCGGACATTTTCCGTTTTGGGCGGGATGATACTGGAGGCGTCGGCATTTCCGCTCGTTTGCATAAACACCAGCAGGACGCCATTTATGTAGCTCAACGAGAAGAAAGCTACGTACTCACCACTGGTACAGGCTCCGGTAAGTCACTTTCTTATATTTTGCCAATTGTGGATGCCGTACTCAAAGATCGGACCAAAAACCCCAAACCAGGCATCAAAGCGATCATTATTTATCCAATGAATGCATTGGTGAACTCGCAACTGGAAGAGTTGGACAAATTTTTTAAACACTCGGGCATGAATGCACCTGTTACCTATGGGCGCTACACTGGGCAAGAGTCGGATGATGAACGTCAAGCAATGGCCGCAGCACCACCCGATATTATCCTGACAAACTTTATGATGCTCGAACTGCTCATGACTCGTCAGGGTGATCTTGATCGCACAATCATGCAGGCAGCAAAGGGCTTAAAATTTCTGGTGCTCGATGAATTGCACACCTATCGGGGCCGACAAGGTGCCGATGTCGCCATGCTCGTGCGTCGTGTCCGCGAATCCCTGAATGATAATGTCTTGTGTATCGGTACATCTGCCACCATGGCAAGCGAAGGCACTCTGGCCGCACGTAAGGCAACCGTTGCCAAAGTCGCCACCAAGCTTTTTGGGGATGAGGTCAAGCCGGATAATATTATTACCGAAACGCTTCAGCACCTGACACCTTATGAAACCCAACCTGGCAAGAAGCAGCTGGCCGAAGCCCTTAATAAACCGGTACCAACGGATGCTGATTTCAAAGCTCTGCGCGAACACCCCATATCGGGTTGGATTGAGCTCACCCTAGGTCTCAGACGCGAAGAGGGAAAGTGGGTTAGGGCCCAACCGCAAAATCTTGATTGGGCTTCAGAGCAGCTAGCCCAAGACTCAAGCTGCTCTGTAGAACAATGTAAAGCCTACCTACGAGAATTCCTGTTACTCGCCTATCGCGTTGTTGACGAACAAGGCAAACCCCTTTTTGCCTTTCGTCTACATCAATTTTTATCAGGCGCTAGTAATGTATTCTCGACACTTGCCCCAGAAGGCAAGCGGACGATTGACCTCAGTGGCCAACAATTCTTGCCCGGCGACCGCCACCAAAAATTTTACAGCCTGCATTTCTGTCGCCAGTGTGGGCAGGAGTATCTGCCCGTATGGCACGATCAGGAGTATGACGACTTCTTTCTTGCACCGCGCGATATTAACGAAAAAGACACCGACAGCGATGAGCAGCGCTGGGGCTTCTTTATGTTCGATTCCGCACGCTCATGGGACGACGAAGACCCCGATAGATTCCCCGAAAATTGGTTTGAAGAAAAAAATGGTGACTTGCGTCTGAAGAGCAACTACAAAAAGTTCAAACCCCGGCAATACTATGTTGAAACCAGCGGTCGTGTAAGTCATGAAGGCGAACCCGGCTGGTACATTCCCGGCAGCTTCCGCTTTTGCTTAAGCTGTGGTGTTGTCCACCAAGCCCAAGGGAAAGACTCCAACCGCCTCACCTCGCTCAGTGGCGAGGGACGATCATCCGCCACCACCGTACTGGCCATTTCCGCTTTACGCTATATGCTGGAGCGCGACACCCAATTGGCAGATGACGCCAAAAAACTGCTCGGCTTTACCGATAACCGACAAGATGCCTCTCTGCAAGCCGGGCATTACAACGATTTTGTACAGATACTGTTACTGCGCGCGAGTCTTTTGGCGGCCACTCAACAAGCCCCAGACGGCTATTTAACCGACAGCAATTTACCGCAAGCGGTCTTTGAAGCACTGGGGTTTAACAAAGACGGATCGGATTATCTTGAAAACGCGTTTGCCAAGGGTCCCGGTAGGCGCAGAGCAGAAGAAACCGCTCGCAACGTGCTAGCCTACCGGTTGTATTTCGATCTACGCCGGGGCTGGCGCTACAATAATCCCAACTTGGAACAGCTTGGGCTGTTGAGTATCAACTACGAAGGCCTGGATGAACTCTGTCAAGATGAAAGTATCTGGCAAGACCTACCTTGTCGTGAGCTGGGATCTGTTAAACCAGAAAATAGGAAAAAAGCACTCAAAGCCATACTCGATACCATGCGTCGAGGCCTGTGCATTAAAAGTCGGTTTCTTGATTCGATACAGCAAGAGCAAATGCGCTCGCAAAGCTTCCAGTACCTTAAGGAGCCGTGGGGATTCAGCGAAGAAGAGCAACTTCAAGCAAGCTGTTATTTACTGCTGACGGGAAAACCCAAGCAGCACAAAAACAACCCCAACTTCGTCAGTGGCTCCAGTCGCTCAGCTTTGGCACAACAGCTAAAAAGTAGTAGCGTTTGGGGCAATGACTTGGCAACACTACCCAGAATTAATGACAAGACCTACCCTGATCTGATTCAAAGCCTGATCGAAGCGCTATACGCCTATAACATGGTAGAAGCTGAGGAATACGAAAAAGACCAAAGTGGTTACCAGCTTTTAGGTGAGTTCTTACAATGGCAACCGACCACCAAGGAAGACCAACTTGAAACAGCCGATCCCTATCGCTCAGATAACGAATACTTCCGCAATTTGTACACAACCATTGCAGAATTGTTACGTGGCGGCAATCGCACACTATTTGATTTAGAAGCGCGTGAGCACACAGCACAAGTGGACGCCAGCCAGCGAGAGGAGCGTGAAAAACTGTTCCGCAAGGCAGAGTTAAAAACCTTGTTTTGTTCTCCAACCATGGAACTGGGTGTCGATATTGCTTCACTCAATAGCGTGTACATGCGAAATGTGCCACCGACTCCTGCAAACTATGCCCAGCGTTCCGGTCGAGCCGGCCGTTCCGGTCAACCAGCTCTGGTACTCACCTATTGTGCAGCGCTTAGCCCACATGATCAGTATTTTTTCACCGACCCAGTACGCATGGTGCACGGTCATGTAAGCCCACCAACACTTGATCTTGCCAATGAAGAATTAGTGACCAGTCACCTGAACGCAGTATGGCTGAACGAAACCCAAAAAGCGCTACCCAAAACCGTCAATGACATGCTCGATATGTCCAACCCGGATACAATGTCATTACTGGATGAATTCGCCATACAAATGGACAATGACAAAGTGCGCCAGCAAGCGGCGCAACGGGGCCTTAATTTACTGCGCATGCTAAAAACAGAGCTGGTGGACGCCCAGGGCGTTTGGTTAAACTCCGAAGTCAGTATCGATGAAGCATGCTCAACCTGGTTGGAGATCCGAATCAAAGGGGCCTTCCGCCAGTTCAATGACGCACTGGAACGTTGGAGAGAACTCTACGCCTCGACTCAGGAGCAACTGCAAAAAGCACACGCGATTATCTCTAACCCCGCGTTCGCGGAGCGAGATAAAAAAGCCGCGGACCGACGCTACAACGAAGCACGCACTCAAATTGGCTTACTCCTCAATACCGGCGCCGGACAAAACTCGGATTTCTCAACCTATCGTTACTTGGCCAGTCAAGGCTTCTTACCAGGTTACAATTTTCCGCGTCTGCCACTACTGGCCTATATACAGGGGAGACGGGGCAGTATCGGTCGCGATAGTTTCTTAGCACGCCCGCGTTTTCTGGCAATTTCCGAATTTGGTCCACTCAGCTTGATTTATCATGAAGGCTCCCAGTATCGCGTCAAACAGGTCATGCTGGGCATTCGCCAAGAGCAAGATATGGAGCAACCCGGGCTCGCCAAAGAAGAGGCGCGACTCTGCCCAGAGTGCGGCTATGGCCACTTCAAGCAGCAGTTGGAAAATGAACTCTGTATAGCCTGCGGAACCCCCATAGACGGTGGCAAACGCATCAGTAATCTCTATCGTATCGAAAATGTGAGCACCCAGCGTGTCTTGCGTATCACATGTGACGAAGAGGAGCGCCAGCGCCAGGGCTACGACATGCAAACCACCTTGCAGTTTGCATCCTGTGAGGGCCGACTTCGCGTCATCAGTGGCGATGTTAACGATAAGGACGAAAATATCCTGTTACACATCCAATACGCACCTGCCGCAACGGTGTGGCGCATCAACTTGGGCTGGCGTCGCCGCAAGGAAGAATCCATATACGGATTCAATATCGATACCACCTCAGGCATGTGGAGCAAAGACGAACAGGCCTCGCAAGACCAAAACGATGAAGCCTCCAAAAGTGACCGCTATGTGGAGCGCATTACTCCTTATGTTGAAGATCGCCGCAATGTCTTGATTATTCGGCCCAGCGGTTACATGGATGACTCCTTGATAACCAGCTTGCAATACGCACTCAAACGTGGCATCGAAGAAGAATTTCAAATTGAAGAATCCGAACTAATGGCAGAACCGCTGCCCAACCGTAACGAGCGCAAAGCCATCCTCTTTTATGAATCCGCCGAAGGCGGCGCGGGGGTACTTACCCGCCTGTTAAGTGACAGCAAAGCTCTGGCGCGCGTAGCAGAGCGGGCCCTGGCCATTTGTCATTACCAGCTGGAAAAGCAAGGCAACTATCAGAATGCCAACCAAGACTGCGAAGCAGGCTGCTACCGGTGCCTGCTCAGCTACTACAACCAAATGGATCATACGCTCATTGATCGCGGTTCCCCGGAGTTGCTCGAACTTCTTCAAGCACTCACCGGGGCACATAAAGTGCCCTCAACCGAGAGTCGCAACCACGGCGAACATTACGAGCACCTGCATACGCTCAGTGGTTCAAGCCTAGAACAAGCCTTTCTGCAACACTTGAAACAATACGGCCACCACCTGCCCGATGACGCACAGATAACCATCGAAAAATTCCAGACACGGCCGGATTTTATCTACCGTAATCACAATGCTGTGATTTACATCGACGGCCCGCATCACGAGTTCCCTCAGCGGCAAAAAGTAGATGCTGCGCTCAGCGCCCAACTGGAAGACAGCGGCTTAACCGTTATCCGCTTCAGCAAAGAACAAAGCAGTTGGCCCGCGCGCATAGCGCAATATCCCGATATTTTTGGAGCATCACAATTATGAACGCTGTTACCTTTAGCCCTGGCTCCATCGTGCGTGCTCGCGGCCGTGAATGGGTGGTTTTACCCCAAAGCAAAACCGAAATCTTACACCTACGACCCCTCGGCGGGGGCGAGGAACAGCCTACCGTTATTTTACCTGTGTTGGAGCAGCTTCCCGTTGAGCCAGCCACCTTCCCCTACCCCAACCCGGAGCATTCGGGTCTACAATCAGCAGGCTTGCTACTACGCGATGCCCTAATGCTCAAACTCCGTGCTGGCGCCGGGCCATTTCGCAGCTTTGGCAATATCGCCATTGAACCGCGCGCATATCAACTCGTACCATTAATGATGGCTCTAAAGCAGCCAACCTTGCGCCTGCTCATTGCCGATGACGTCGGCATTGGTAAAACGATTGAAGCCGGACTCATTGCGCGCGAACTGCTGGACCGGGGCGAAATCAGTCGACTAACAGTGCTCTGCCCCCCGCATTTGTGCGAGCAATGGCAACAGGAACTTAATAACCGTTTCCATATTCAATCTGTCGTTGTTCGCTCAAGTACAGCTTCTCGGCTAGAGCGAGGTTTACCCGCTGGCACTTCAATTTTTACCGAATACCCCTTTACCGTAGTTTCGCTGGATTACATTAAAAGCAAAAACCGACGCGACGCCTTTGCCGAGCAATGCCCGGAGTTCGTCATTGTCGACGAAGCGCATACCTGCTCACGCACTGGGCAGGGCCGTCAACAGCGTTACGAGCTATTGCGCGACTTAGCCGACAACGAACAACGTCACCTGTTATTACTCACAGCCACTCCGCACAGCGGTGACGAAGAAGCTTTTTACAACCTTTTGGGGCTACTGCACCGCGACTTTTTACAACTTAAAGGCAACGAGGAGGCAGACCATCCCTTGCGCCGAAAGTTAGCCACGCATTTCATTCAGCGCCGGCGCGAGGACATCAAAGAGTGGCAGGAAGGAAAACTCTTCCCAGAACGCTATACCGCGGAAGCCACCTACAAACTCACAGGCGAATGGAACCAGATTTTTCAGGAGGTCGTCGCTTACGCTAGAGAACTCGTGGAACGAGAAGAACAAGGTACCTTCAAGGCACGTATGAACTGGTGGGCAGCACTTGCGCTCTTGCGCTGCATCTCTTCCTCACCGCAAGCCGCCATTAGAGCCCTCAACACACGAATCGATTCCGCCTTTGGCGATCAGGAAGATGCCGAGTCGGCCGAAGCACTGGAAGCCCAAGGCATTAGTACAGTACTCGATGGTGGCGAAGAGCTCAGTAATTCCGATGACATAGAACCCGGCGGCGCCCAAATAGAAGATCTGGAACGCTTACAAAAACTGATAGTTCGCGCTCGCAATCTCAAGTCAAGTAACGACCCCAAACTACAAGCATTAAAAAAACACCTAACCCCCATGCTAAAAGAAGGGCACAACCCGGTGATTTTTTGCCGCTACATCGCTACCGCCGAATACCTGGCTGATGAGCTGAAAAAAACCTATAAAGAGCGTGAAGTCATATATGTTACCGGTGACTTCAACTCTAGCGAACGTCAGAAGCGTATCGATGATTTAAAAGAGTCTGATAAGCCGCCGTTATTGGTGGCCACTGATTGCTTATCAGAGGGCATTAACCTGCAAGATCAATTTACCGCCGTCGTACATTACGACCTCACTTGGAATCCCACCCGCCACGAACAGCGGGAAGGGCGGGTAGACCGCTTTGGTCAACAGGCCACCGAAGTCAAAACTTTGATGCTCTACGGGGAGGATAACCCTATAGATGGTGCAGTATTGCAAGTGATTATCCGTAAAGCAGACAACATTAAAAAAGCCCTGGGAGTATCGGTACCCGCGCCGGAGAACGAAGGCCGCTATATGCAGGCCATTATGAACACTGTACTCCTACGCAGCGACCAACTGCAGCAGAGTATGGACTTATTTGCCGACGATCCCATGCTGCAGAAATTCAACACAGACTGGGAATCTGCACGCGACAGAACTCGAAAAAACCGTACTATCTTTGCCCAAAATCGCCTCAAACCCGAAGCGGTCATGCCCGAATGGGAAAAGGCCTTTGCGGTACTCGGTACGCGTGATGATGTGCAACGCTTTGTCACCCAGGCATTGGATCGACTGGACGCCACACTACATAAACAGCCCAATGGCACCTGGAGGGCACCATTACAACATCTACCCCTTACGCTGAAAGAAAGGCTGGATGTAGCAGGTCTTATGCATATAAAAACCCTGGATTTTAACTACCCCACTAAAGACCGGGCCGAATTTATCCACCGTACTCATCCACTTGTCAGCCACTTGGCAGACTACCTCACTGAGATGGCTATGAGTGGCGATGACCCAAAGTTAGTGGCGCGCGCTGGAGCAATATATTCACGAGGCATAGACACCCACACCACCATTTACCTGTTACGCCTGCGCAGCCGGCTGAGCATCAAGCGCACCCAGCACGATCAACAGCAAACCCAAGAACTGCTGGCCGAAGAAGCCCTGGCATTGGCCGTCAACCGTCGAGGTGAACCCCAACTACTCGACAAAGCAGAAATACTACGCCTGATGCAACTACCGGTGAGCAAAAACATGACGCCGGAGGCGCGCACGCGCGAGCTCAACCGTGCCATCGAGGCCCTGCCACAGCTCACGCAAACCTTCGAGACTCTGGCCCAGGAGCGCGCCGACGCCGTACTGGCCGACCACCGCCGCACCCGCGAAGCCGCCGAAGCACGCGGCAGTTACAGCGTGCAGCCGCAATTGCCCGTGGATGTCATGGGCATTTACGTCTTGGTCCCCGACGCCGGCTTGCTATAACTCTTTGCAGCGCAAGAACATTCAGGAATAGAACTATGGCAAACACCACCCAGCAGAATTTCGATGCCATCCGCGTTGTAGGCGGTCTACTGGGCAGCAAAATTCTGCAAGATGCCCGCCTCTACAGCCTGCCCGGCCAAAGCCAGCAGGACTACAGCATTGAGCGCGGCCTCACCTTTAACGACGAAATTGGTCGCTACTGGCGCATTGCCCAAGGTCGCTGGCGGGAATTCCAGCAACAGCGCCAACGGGAAGACGTCAATCTGCACGCGATTACCGTCAACGACTGGCTACTGCCACTGCTCGAACGGGTACTAGGTTATTCCGTCACACCCTGCCAACACAAACAAACCCTGGGCGAGCGAGAATTTCCCATCACCCACCAAGCATGGGGGCGAAGCCTGCCCCTGGTATTGTGCAGCGCGGATCAGGATTTGGATAAAAGTGATAACCGCTATGGGCAAGAGGGCCGCAAGCGCTCCCCCATGGGACTGGCCCAGGAATACCTGAACGCTGAATCCCAGTGCCTCTGGTCACTAGTCAGTAACGGCCTGGTATTGCGCCTGCTGCGCGACAACCCGGCCATGACTCGCCCTGCCTATGTGGAGGTAGACTTCACCCGTCTGTTCGACGAAGACAACTACGCCGACTTTGCCGCCCTGTGGCTGCTGCTACACGCCAGCCGGGTAGAGCCCCACAAAGGGCAGCCGGAACACTGCTGGCTAGAACAGTGGCGTGAACGCGGCCACGACGAAGGCGAGCGTGCATTGGACAAGCTGCGCTATGGCGTGGCCGATGCCCTGCGCCAGTTGGGGACCGGCTTTTTGGCCCACCCGGCCAATACTGGCCTGCGCCAAAAGCTCGCCAGTGACGAACTGAGTACCGATGCCTATTTTCAGCAAGTGCTGCGCTTGGTTTACCGGTTCCTGTTTTTGCTCACCGCCGAAGATCGGGACGTAGTGCTACTGCCCAGAGACTACGACGGCGAGGATCACCAAGTCGCCCGCGACCTCTATCAGGCAGGCTACTCAATCACCCGCCTGCGGGAGCGTGCTCGCCAGCGCCGCCACTACGACCACCACGGCGACGCCTGGCAGCAACTGTGCGTCACCTTTACCGGCTTTGCCAGTGGCCAACCCCTGCTGGCCCAGCCCGCCCTGGGCGGCCTGTTTGCTCACGACCAATGCCCGGATCTGGCAAGCAGTCAGTTGGCAAACCGTTACCTGTACAGTGCCCTGTTCAACCTCTGCTACTTTGAGCACCAGGGCATACTGGCCCGCATCAATTACCGGGATATGGACACCGAAGAGTTTGGCTCGGTATATGAATCCCTGCTGGAACTGATCCCACAAATCCACCCGGATGGCCAATGGGGCTTCAGCTTTATTGGCGACGCCGACGACGAAAGCGCCGCCTCCGGTCACAGCCGTAAGCTTACCGGCTCCTACTACACGCCCGACTCACTGGTGCAGGAGCTGATTAAATCGGCCCTGGAACCGGTCATCGCCAATCGCCTCAAAGCAAACCCCCAGCAGCCCCGGCAAGCCTTGCTCGGCATCAGCGTGTGCGACCCGGCCTGTGGCAGCGGCCACTTTTTGCTGGCCGCCGCCCGCCGCCTAGCCACCGAGCTGGCCCAAATCGACGCCGGCAGCGACCAGGCCACCGAACACCACTACCGCCACGCCCTGCGCGACGTGGTGCGCCACTGCATTTACGGGGTAGACCTCAACCCCATGGCCGTAGAGCTGTGTAAAACAGGCCTCTGGCTGGAATCCATCGAGCCCGGTAAACCCCTGAGCTTTTTGGATGCCCATGTGCAGTGTGGTAACGCCTTGGTGGGCATACTCAACCCCGAGCAACTGGAAAAGGGCATTCCTGCCGATGCCTATAAACCCCTGTCGGGCGATGATAAAAGCCTCTGTAGCGAGCTGAAAAAACAAAACGCCCAGGCTATTAAAAAGAGCAAACACGGTGAAAAACTCGCCGTCAGCCTGCGCGTTATTCCGCAAACCTTTAAGCAGCTGGAGGCCATGCCGGAAGACACCGTTTCGCAAATTGAAGCCAAGCGCCGCGCCTTTACCGAGGCCCGAGCCGGGCAGGACTATCAAAACGACCGCTTGAAAGAAGACCTGTTTACCGCCGCCTTTTTTGCGCCCAAAACCGCCGAAACCGCAAAGCAGGTGCCCACCAATAACCACCTGAAACTGGCCGCCGAAGGCCACTCATTACCGGGGGGCGTGCGTGACCTTACGCGTGAACTGGCCAACACCCACCGCTTTTTTCACTGGCCACTGGCCTTCCCTCAGGTATTTGGCGAGGGTGCGCCGGGTGGTTTTGATGTGATGCTGGGTAACCCACCGTGGGAGCGCATTAAACTGCAGGAACAAGAGTTTTTTGCCTCCCGCGCGCCAGACATTGCCACCGCGCAAAATGCCGCTGTTCGTGGCCGTATGATTCAGGCGCTGGCCGAAAGCTCTAACCCTAATCAAAAAAACCTGTACCGCCGCTTTATGCAAGCCAAACAAGGGGCGGAAGGCAGCAGTGCCTTTGCCCGCTTGTCTGGTCGTTTCCCCTTGACGGGGCGCGGCGACGTCAACCTCTATGCCCTGTTTGCCGAGCATTTTGCCAAGGGTATCAATAGTGAGGGGCGGTCGGGGGTGATCGTCCCCACTGGCATAGCCACCGACGATTCCACCAAATACTTTTTTGGTTGGTTGGCGGAAGGCAAGCGTTTGGCCAGTCTTTACGATTTTGAAAATAGAGAAGGTATTTTTAAAAGCGTACACCGCAGTTATAAATTTTGCTTATTAACCACCGGCAACAACATTAGCGCCGCAGACCTATCCTTTTTCTCAACCCAACCCAGCCAACTGGCGGACAAACGTCGGCACTTTACCCTGAGTGCCGAAGAGTTCTCATTGATCAACCCCAATACCAAAACCTGCCCGGTATTCCGGGCGCAAAAGGATGCGGAGATCACCAAAAAAATCTATCGCGCCGCGCCGGTGCTGATTCGTGAAGCCGATGAGCACCACCCGGAGATTAACCCTTGGGGTATCAGATTTCAGGCAATGTTTCATATGTCCAACGACAGCCGCCTTTTCAAGGGCTTATCGGATTTAGAGCCAGACCAGCAGGGCTATTTACCCCTATACGAAGCCAAAATGGTGCACCACTACGACCACCGCTGGGCAACCTACGAAACCGACGGCGAAACAAGCCGCGACTGCACCTTGGCCGAAAAGCAGAACCCCCACTACCAAAGCCGCCCCCGCTACTGGGTGCCGGAAAACGAAGTCACCCTGCGCACTGCCCAAGCCCCCAAAGCGGTGCTGGACGCCTGCAAAAAAGCAGATAACGAACTACTGTACGCAGCCCTCAGCAGCTGGTGCGCCGGTGCCTTCCTGCAACAAAACCAGACAGCCACCGCCGAAGCCCTGTTCGGCGAACCCCTGCGCAGCGAGGGCAAAGACCTGTTCGACAGCGGCCTAACCGCCACCGCCCAAGCTGCCGTGGCGATGCAGGAAGACTTTCCGCTCACCGCCGAGGAACAAACCCGCCTCAAAGCGGCGCTGGAGCAGCAACAAGAGCTGTGGCAACAGGTATGGCCACTGCTGGAGGCAAGGCGACCCAAGTACTTGCTGGGATGGCGGGATATTTGCCGATCAACGGATGAGCGTACGGTTATTGCTGGGGTGATTCCGTTAAGTGGTGTGGGAAACAATATGCCGCTTATACTCTTCAATAAGTTTAATGCTATCAATGCAGCTTTACTTCAAGCCAACTTAACGAGCTTGCCTTTCGACTTCATTGCTCGACACAAGGTAGGCGGCACGCATCTTAACTTCTTCATCATCAAACAACTGCCAGTGCTCCCACCCTCCGCATTCGACGAGAATGACGAAGCCTTTATCATTCCTCGTGTGCTGGAACTCACGTATACCGAAGAGCGCCTCAAATCCTTCGCCGAAGACCTAGGCTATCACGGCGAGCCGTTCGCATTTGACCCCGATCGCCGTCACCAACTCAAATGCGAGCTGGATGCCTACTACGCCAAACTCTACGGCCTGAACGAAGAGGAGCTGCGCTACATCCTCGATCCCACCGAGGTTATGGGCGACGACTACCCATCCGAAACCTTTCGCGGGTTAAAAAACAAAGATATAAAAGCCTACGGAAAATATCTAACTCAAGAGCGGGTTCTGGCCGCGTGGGAAGAACTGCACAAGGAAGACGCCAATCAACAATACGCCCCTTACCGAGGTGCTGCCTACTCGCCACAAGGAGTTATCCGCAATGAACAGGAGGCCCAAATCGCTGGTCTGCTGTTATTGGTTATTCGCCAGTATCAATTTATACCCCGCACGAAACTCAATGACTTTTTCAGTCTTATCGGCACCGATATTTCCGATGACAGCGAGAGTTTAAAGACTGCCGCGCCCGAATTGATTCAGGCCGCCCACCTTATGGAGTCTGAACATCGCTGGAGCCTGGTACTGGATTATCTCCAGCGCCACTCTTTGATACGCGCCGAAGCAGAGGGCTATCGATCCCTGGCCGGTAACGAACTGCCCCAAGATGTTGTGGTTATCGACGAGCTCCAGGATTTGGCTATGCGCCTACAAAGGATAGTGACTTCATGGTCCGAGCAGAGCAGCGAAGAGAGAACCGGCTCCCTTAATGAACGGGGCGAAAACAAGCAGGCATAAAGGCCAAGGATGCACCAATGGATGACAATTTCGCGTGGTTGGAACAGCCGACTCATGAGCCAGCGCTCTACCTCAAGCGGCTGGCGATATACGACGACCCGAAAAAGGTACCCTTCAGAGAGGTACCCTTTCGGCGCGGGTTAAATATCGTCTGGGCGATAGAGCCCACCCACGCACAGGCACAGGGCTGGCGTGCGGCGGGCCACGGTGTAGGAAAAACCTCGCTCTGCCTGTTATTGCGATATTGCCTGGGGGACGAATCTCCCAATACCACGAAGCTGCGCAAGGAGCTGGCGAGTAACTTCCCCAAGGGCGGCGTGGCGCTGATCGTTGATATACAGGGCCAAAGTCACATCGTTTATCGGAGCTTTAAATACCGCAACAGCGACAGGGTGGTTCACGGTGAAACGCTCACCGAACTTTGGAGTCATGAACCCGCCATTGACGCTACGGACTTCTTCGACTCCTTAACCCCCACCCTTCTGCACAACGCTAGCTGCGCGAGGGTTCCAGAGACCGATCAACCGCTGGAGTGGCGTCATTTGCTGGCCTGGCTGGCACGAGATCAAGAGGCGCGTTTCAAGTCCTTCTACGCCTGGCGAGAAGGAGAAGGCATAGGACTGTCCCGAAGCCGCCAGGACCCACCCATCCTCTTGCGCTCCGTGTTGGGGCTAATGAGCTCTGAAGAAGGCAAATTACTCAGGCAATTAGCCTCTGCAAAGCAGGCGCTTGAAGCAACTACCCAAGACACACAAACCTTGCTGCGAGAATCCGATCTCATCAAAGCCAGAATCGAAGCAGAGCTGCGCGACCTTGATCCGCAGCTGGTAGACCTGCCTTTGCACGCGCCAGATCTTTTTTCGCCATCTCTGATGGCTGCGCTTGGCGAGAAAGACGCAGAGCTCAATGCCAGCCTTGAAGAATGGCAAAACCGTTACCGCACTCAGGAGGAAGAGCGGCAGGAAATTTTTAGAAGCCTGCACCCATTGGAAGAGGAATATCACCGTATTGATCAGCGGCTGAAGCGCGCTGAGGCAGCGCGAGCCAGAAACGAAAAGGAATTTTCTCGGTTAACCAGTGAACTTGATCGTTTGAAGGCGCTGGGCAGTGACTGCCAGGAGGCCTGTATTCCCTTTAAGGAGTGCACTCATGTTCAGGATCGCATTCAGAAACTGGAATTGCCAAACATTCAGGACTCCCTGAAAAAACGTGCACTACAAGCCCAGATGGAGGAAGTAGGGCAATACGTAGACCGCTATCAGCGAGCACTAGCCAGCAAGCACGATGACATCAACCTTTATAAGCAAAAAAACAAAGCGTTGGATAGTAAACAGAACCAGCAACTGCGCATTCGAGACACTATTATTGAACGCGCTGCTCGGTTTATGAATTTACGGGCCGAACTGGAACGCTGGGAATCTACCCAAGGTTCGGAGTATCGTCGACAGTTAGTCCAAACTGCTGCTCAACATGAACAACAGCATAGAAACGACATAGCCCGTCTCGAACTCCCACTCCAGAAAATAAGGCAATCGCTGAACAGTCATGAAAAAAAACTGGAAAGCATCATGCAATGCTTAACCGAGTGTCTGCTTGGCGATGATTTTTTTGGGAGTCTGGAGCCTCAGTCAGATGAGCGCCCCTTCGGTATATCTGCACACGGGGGTGAAGCCTACCGTGTGTTGGAAATACTTCTGGGGGATTTATCCTGTCTATTCTATTCAGTGGGTAATACATCGGCATTCCCCGGCATCCTGATTCATGACTGCCCAAGGGAGGCCGATATGGGACCGAAGCTTTACGAGGAATATGTAACCCTTGTCGCCGCCGCTGAACGCCACTGCGAAAAATTGGGGAACGAGGTGCCGTTTCAGTACATTATCACTACAACAACACCTCCACCAGAAGCCTTATCCGACAGCGAAAAGGTTGTACTAAAACTCCACCCAGAAGTGGATAAAGAGCTCCTTTTCCGTCAAAAGCTAGTGGTAGAAGAGCAGAGAACTACAACGGGTTGAAGCCATCCATTGGGCTATCTATCTCAAAATAATCAAACGTAGAAGTACTGGAACTTAATATGACCGATCTGAACAAGCACATTATTGATCTGGCCGAAGATACGCTATCCACTTTTTCTGCTATCGCATCGACCGCACAGGAAACGCTGACATCCGTGCACGGTGTAAGCGCCCAAGGCTTTGCACAAGGCAATACCTTCACTGGGGTTGAAGCAGAAAGAAACCTTCATCGAATCAATCGAGAAACACAGGAAGGTTATTCCCAACTTGCTCGAGAACCCGCTATCGCACGTCTTGTCATTGAAGACCCAGAAGGAAACCAAAAAGTCCTGTATGTAGCCAGGAAGTATCAAGTAGCCGTTGATGAGGTCACATTAGCAAGTTACCAGTCCTCTATGGGGCGTTTAGCATCACTGCCAACCGGCGATGCTGACACGATTAACAATACAGAATTTACTGTTATTGAAAAATGTTTACTCAAGCCGACACAATCCTCAGACAAGCTTTGGGATTCTAAAGACAATCGATTCGATAACGAAGAATTGGGTAGCCAGAGCATCAGCTCGCTCCGCCAGCTTCTAAGCCTAGTCGATGTCGACGCGGCTTCTAGCTTTGACGCTATGCTAACTGGGGCTGAGCCAGACGATGTCATCCGCCAAGGCTTGATACACGAAATCCGGCGCACCATGAGCTTGCGCGATCAGCCCATACTGGACAAATTCCAGGATGAGATATTCCGGCTCCCTATCAACAGCAAGCTGATAATGATGGGGCCTCCGGGCACCGGTAAAACGACGACCTTGATCAAACGTCTAAGCCAGAAGATTGACACACAAAATCTGGCAGCTGAAGAAAAACGTTACGCCACTTCAGACACGGCTGGGCGCGAGCATGCCAGAAGCTGGAAGATGTTCACACCCACCGAGTTGCTAAAACACTATCTAAGCGAAGCCTTTGCCCGAGAAGATGTGCCCGCTCGGAACGAAGACATATCCACCTGGAATTCAGAGCAGCTCCGTTTAGCGCGCAATGTTTTCGGCTACCTACAGAGGGCCAACAACAAAGGTAAATTTATACTCAAACAGAAAGCGGATTTCATCAGTCAATCGGCTATTATTGACCCAATATCCTGGTATGAGGCCATCAAACATCATCACCAAGAGCGATTTTTCAATCAGTTGATGCAGGGAAAGGACGTAATTTCCCGGCTGGATTCCCAGATCGAGAAAAGTTTAGCTGAACACCTGTCCGAAATTCTGACGAACACTAAACCCGCGAACATAATTGATGTTGTCGGGCGCATCACATTGATAGAGAACGATATTAAGAAATCCCTTGAACAGCTAAACAGAGACATCGAAGAACTGTTAAAAACCTTTGCTAACCGAGAATTCAAGAACAATCGTACACTTTTCCCCGATTTGGCAGCGCACATTGATCTACTGGAACTAGAAGACGATGACGATGACGAGTCGACGTTCGACGGTGATGATGAAGCCGAGGATCAGGTAACAGCGACCTCTCGAAAAACGACTAACAATGAAGCGTTTATCCAGTACAAAAAGGCCATACGATCACTCGCACGATACCGCTACAATAAGCGATCTCTGCCTAAAAAGGGCGTGAGCTATGCCGTTATACAGTGGCTTGGAGAAAACCGGGTCCCCGACAAAGATGAATTGCTAACCCTCGGAAAATTGGCGTCCGTAAGGAATGCCCTTAATCGCTTTAGGAACACATACCGACGCTACGTTTCTGACATTCCAGCAAGCTACAAAGCGTTCCGAACGAAGGCTTTCGGCGAGCGCCTTTATTATGAGAAGCTCCCCGAAAAAACGATTCACGTCTCTTCTTACGAGCTGGATACCATCTTGCTAATGGGACTTGAGGCCGCTCGGGCCATGATGTCCAACCGAGCTATTAGCCGGGCTAACAACGGCGGCCTGCCATCACTACTGAAAACTGTATCCAGTCATTTTTATAATCAAGTACTGGTCGATGAAGCGACTGATTTTTCCGTAATACAGCTTGCGGCCATGAAGAACCTTTCGACACTATCAAGCGAGTCTTTTTTTGCGTGCGGTGACTTTAACCAGAGAATTACGGGCGTTGGCATACGTGACCCAAAGCAACTTGCCTGGATAGCAAACGACCTGCGTACGCAGCACATTACCGCTGTTTATCGACAAAGCCGGATTTTAAATGAACTAGCCGTGAAGCTGCTGCAAGCCAGCAATGGCGACCTAAGCGCTAAAGGCGAATTGCCCGACAGCAGCGCTCATGAAGGCCTCAAACCGGTTTTCATCGAGGAATGCCAGGATACTCGCGCAATCAGCCAATGGCTCGCGACTCGCATCGTAGAAATTGAAAGCATGACTTCACCTCTGCCCACCACCGCCGTGCTCGTGCAGGATGACAGTCAGATCAAACCCCTTGCGGACGCACTCAATGAAGAACTGGAACCCTATAACCTGCGCGCCGATCCCTGCGAAGGCGGCCGCACTCTAGGTGAAGGTAATAACGTGAGAATATTTTCGGTTGAGCATATTAAAGGGCTAGAGTTTGAGGCCGTGTTCTTTGTGGGAGTGGATAAGTTAGCCGAAACCATGCCCGAGCTATTTCACAAATTCTTGTATGTGGGCTTTACTCGAGCTGCGACTTACCTAGGCTTAACCAGTGATGGGAAGTTGCCCTCACCGCTCAGCCAGATGCGGGAAGAGTTTGTGGATGATTGGTGCTAAATAATATAAAGGAATCTCTGATGTCTCGTTTTTGCAACGAACGTAATTCTAAGCCACTTATTGATACCGGCGCTATTTGGCTGGATAAAGCACTCTATCACCAAAATTCGGTTTTTTCAGATAAGACTCTGTGGACGCTGGAACATGTTACAGACTTGGAAACTTACTTCTCCAACAACCCGGATACTGGCACCGGCGATTTTTTTGACAAGCTGGAAACCCAGCTGGAGCCCTGCGGCCCGGCCGTCAAGCAACTGGCGGCAGAAATGCTATGGTTAATGCTCTTGTGCGTCAGCAATATAGGGGCTGCCAAAAAACGCGAATCGGTGCTGCGGGTATGGGCTTGGTCAGGCGAAGTACTGCCCGAGGACCACCCCCTGCTGTCCGATGACACCCTGGCCGGGGTCGGCAGTGGTGGTACCAGTTTTAATACCAACCGCTGGCGCGAGCTGGCTTATTGCGTAGAGGCAGCCAAACAGGCACTGGCAATGCCGCTGGCAGAACGCAAGGCCATTTTTTCTGATTTTACGGCTCTGGGCGAGTACCTCACCAAAGTGCCTGACAATGAGCGGCGACAATTTCGGCACATGCTGCTTTACATGCTCCACCCTGATTCTGCCGAGCGGATTTTCAGCAACGGAGACCGTATGAAAATCGCGCTAAAATTTACTGGCAAGCCCCAAAAAGCCTTGAAAAAACTGACCTCGGCAGAGATGGATCAACTGCTGCTCAGTATCCGCAAGGCACAGGAAGAGGTGTTCGGCACTAAAGACCTGTGCTTTTACGTGACACCACTGCGGGAGCTGTGGAAGGCGCAATCTTCCTGCAGTTGGCTGTTTTCCTGGAACCCCGCCAATTGGGCGTGGAAGGACTTGCCCGCGCATATTGCGCAAACCAAGGCTGGCAAACCCGTTATTCTCAGTTGGCGCTGTGCCAATCAGGACGCATCCCCTGGTGACCGGGCCTGGTTGATTCGCCTGGGGCAGGAACCCAAAGGCATTATGGCCAGTGGCAACGTCGTATCCGAGCCCTACGAAGCCGAGCATTACGACACGGAAGCTGCCGCGGAGGGGAAAACCATGATGAAGGTGGACATTGAATTCACCGAAATTCGGGATGTGTTCAAAGATTCGCTAATCAGCATGACGGACTTGGGGCGGATTACCATCGACAACCAAAACTGGTCGCCCCAGAGTTCCGGCATTGAAATCAAACCCCGCAGCGCAGCGCTACTCGACAAACTCTGGGCCAAGTTAGCCGCGCCCTCCGATGCGCCCAAACCCAAGGAGAAGACACTACTGATTGCCGAACCCATCAACAAAATTTTGTATGGGCCGCCCGGCACCGGTAAAACCTATAAACTCAATAAGCTTAAACAGCACTATGTGGTGAAACAGGCGTCGATCTCTTACGAACAGTGGCTTTCCGAGCATTTGAAGGGCATCAACTGGTTCGACGTGGTATTTATGTGCCTGTATGACTTGGGCGGCACTGCCAAAGTCAAAGAGATTGAATCCCATGCGTTTTTCATCCAAAAAGCCAAATCGGTCGGTCGCCGCCAACACCTTAAGGCGCAGATATGGGCCACCTTGCAAACCCATACGGTAGAATCGTCAACCACTGTGAAGTACAAAAACCGGGTGGCACCCCTGGTCTTTGACAAGGACGCTGATAGTCGCTGGCAGCTGGTGGGCAACTGGCAGGAGGATGGCGAAGACCTGATTGCCCAAACCAAAACCCTAAAAGCTGGGGCGCCTTCTCAAGCCGACCAGCTCCACTATGCCTTTGTCACCTTTCACCAGGCCTACAGCTATGAGGATTTTGTGGAGGGCATACGTCCGGTGCAAGACACGGAAACCGATCAATTGGTGTACCGGGTAGAGCCGGGAGTGTTTCGACAGATTTGCCAAGATGCCCAGATTGCGCCTGACACCCGTTTTGCGCTGTTTATCGACGAAATCAACCGAGGCAATATTGCCAAAATTTTTGGTGAGCTGATAACCCTGATCGAAACCGATAAACGTGCCGTCTATGACCCAGACGGCCGATTGACCGCCGGTATGGAGCTGACCCTGCCCTACTCCCGCGAGCGTTTTGGTGTGCCTAAAAACCTGGACATCTATGGCACCATGAATACCGCTGACCGCTCGATTGCCCTGCTGGACACCGCTTTACGTCGGCGCTTTCTGTTTGAAGAGCTGATGCCCAACGCCAAAGTAATCACTGGCTCTCGCGGGGATGGCTACATCGAAGACGGTGAAGGTGGGTTAATTGATCTTCGCGCCCTGCTAGTTGCCATGAACCAACGTATTCGCTTTTTGCTGAATCGGGATCTTATGCTGGGCCATGCCTACCTGAGCAAAGTCAATGACTTCCGCAGCCTGCGTGATGTCATGCTGAATCAGTTTATCCCCCTGTTACAGGAGTACTTTTACAACGACTGGCACCGGATTCAGTTGGTATTACGCGATGTGGATCAGGGCAACGAGCCGGTGGAACCCCAAATTATTGAGCACACCATCATCAGCGGGGCTGAGGTGCTGGGCTTTGAGCATGACGATTTTGAGGATTTGATTGATTATCGCGTAGCGGAACCTGCGAGCATTACTCCTGAAGCGATCCGAAAAATTTACGAAAGTCTGGATTAGGTCAACTCATGGAAGTGCTCACTTGTATTGAACATCAACGTATTCCCGTTCGTGCTACACGCGCGCCGGGTGAATTTGCGCTAACACATGCTCAAGCTAAATTGCTCGATGCAGCCGATGGAGTTCCCGCTGATGCTTTTCGCTGGGGGCATCAATGTGTCAGGTGGCGACAGTTCTGTGGCGTCGTTCAGCTTGGCGGCTTGACCTTGGAGATTCTACCCAAAATTCATGGCAAAGAGTCTGATCCCGGGGCCTGTCGAGAAGTGCTGGTAAAAATGCTGCGCAAAGCCGGCCTGATGAAAGTTCACCGAGGCGCCGGTGCCGGAATCCAGACCCAGAAGCACACCTTATTGGATATTTTTATTCAGGAATTCTGCCTACTAGTGCGCGAGCAAGTACTGATGGGCAAACCTAGAGACTACCAACAGCGGGAAGAGAACCTGGGTGTGATCAAGGGCAAGCTGCTAATTAACCAGCAATTGCGCCAAAACCTCAATCACCAAGAGCGACTTTATTGCCAGTTTGATGAACTAACCGACGATATTTTACTTAATCAAGCGGTCAAGTTCACGCTGCGCCTTTTGCTCCCCAAATGCCGTTCGGATCGCAGTAAAAAGGCCGTGACTGAGTTACTAATGCAGCATGATGACATCAGTGATCAGCGCATAGACCGCCAGTCATTGGATCGCCTAACACTCGATCGAGCCAACCAACGCTATGCCGATATTCTGGCTTGGTGCAGATTGTTTATTGATGCCGAAAACCCGGATGTAACGGCGGGGAAGCATAGCCTGCTATCTATACTATTTGACATGAACCTGTTATTTGAGCGCTGGCTGGCGGCCAGCTTGCGCCCATTGGCTCGAAAAGCGGGACTGTCCTTGAGGGAGCAAGCCCCCAGGCGCTATCTGGCATATCGGGAAGACGTAGACCGCAAGGTATTCCAGACAAGGCCAGACATCAGCCTCATCGACCGTAATGGCAAGGTCCACCTGATTATTGATGCCAAATGGAAATTACTGAATGGCCCAGATGCCAAACTGGGTGTCAGCCAGGCAGACTTGTATCAGCTTTCCTCCTACGCGAATCGCTACCATATCCATCAGGTAGCACTCGCCTATCCCAGTCAAGCAGGTCTCAGTGAAATTTATGCGTTACAGCTATTGGGTAGTCATAGCGCAAAACTGGATATTCATTGTATTGATTTGCTAAAACCTACTGCCCACTTGCAATTGTCGTTTAAGTTTTAGCCAAATCCTGATATGGCCTTGGTGGATTTCCGAAGCTGATGTAGGATAAAACGCCAACCAGTAGAGGCATCCGACCATGTCTGATCGGCTAATCACCCTAGCGGCCCAGCGCATCGTAGATGCAGACAGCCTGGTGATCTGTGCTGGTGCAGGGATGGGTGTTGACTCAGGCCTGCCGGATTTCCGTGGTGCTGCCGGCTTTTGGAAGGCTTACCCTGCCTTACGATCCGAGGGCATCCGGTTTGAGGATATTGCCAATCCATCTGCTTTTATGGAGAGCCCGGCCTTGGCATGGCAGTTTTACAGCCATCGCATCAGTCTCTACCGTCAAACCAAACCCCATGCTGGCTTTAACATCCTTAAGCGATGGTGCGAAAGCAAAGCGCATGGGTGCTTTGTGTACACCAGCAATGTCGATAGTCACTTCCAGCGCGCTGGCTTCGCCGAGGAGCGCATTAACGAGTGCCATGGCTCGCTCTCCTACTTGCAGTGCGTTGTGCCCTGCCAGCAGGCTGTATGGCCGCTGGAAGGCGCACTTGATCAATTCGCCACACCGCTATGCCCGCATTGTGGCGAATTGGCTCGGCCCAATGTGTTGATGTTTAACGACTGGGGTTGTATTAACGATCGGACCGAGAAGAAGTACGAAGCGTTTGAAAGCTGGTTGACTGGTGTAAGCAATCCGGTAGTGATTGAGCTAGGGGCAGGTATTACCATCCCCAGTGTGCGCCGCTATGCCGCAAGCCTGGAGCTTCCGATTGTGCGTATTAACCCGCAGGATCACGCTATAACGCCGCCTCATATCGGTTTGCCTATGACTGCCCTGAGAGGGCTACTTGCGCTTGAAAAGGCAATTGATCTATTGGAGATGGGTGACGCAACTTCGAGCCCTGAAATTAATACAGACCAACTGCAGGGCCAAGCATGAACGAGAACAAGCTGTTAGAAAGAGAGGACTATGAGGTATTTGCCCGGCGGCATTGGGTATCTACTTTCAGCCATACCTCGGGCAGTGCGCTAATGCCTTGGAAAATTGAAGTTCAGGCTGATGCGCTTGCGCGACTAGTAAACGATGTGTCCTTGGGAATGCGTGTGTATGAGTTGTTGTCCATTACCCGGCCCGGCGAGCTGTTGGCGTATGTCTACCTTGAATTTGACCCTGCAGATACTGCGCTTCAGCAAGAGCTGCAGAGTAGATTGGATCGTTTCGGGAGTCGTCGCTGGGAATTAGGGATAGCCGATAAAAAGCCAATAAAAAGAATCGTTTTTTCAAGTTTCGAGCGAATGTATCCACTGGAGCCCAGCCCTGATACCAACCTGCACGGGTCGTGGCAGCTTTCTCGCGATTATTCTTCTTTTTGGATGGAATACCTGAATGGCTTATTTACTCGGTTGAAATCCGTACAAAACCGAACACTACAAAACCCCGACCCTTTGATTCAGGCTGCTATCAGGTTGATGAATGAAAACCGGCACCCCCAACAACTTGAACGGCATATTGAACGCAGGGTCTACTTACATGCGCCAAAACCCTATATAAAAATGCCACCTGTGCTTGTCGAGAGATTGGTTGCCCTTGTTGATACTTACCAGGTTAGATCAGTCTGCGCTGAAGAGGGCGGTTATGTATTTTGGTATGAAATGCTCAAGCGCCAGCTTGCGGTAGGCGCTCCCAATATGGAGTTGCGCTGCGGGTGTGATTCACCAAAGCCGCCTTACAATGCCAGTCATGTGGGCGGGGAAATCAATAACGGCGTGCAAACTGAGCTGATGGTAATCCCAGCATGGAAAACCCTTTGCGCCGACGCTTGCGAAAAAGAGCAGCGCCTACCATATCTAGCCAAGATATTGGTCAGCGAAAGAGATTGGTCAGGCATGACGTTTGTAGACCATGAGCATATTGAGGGCTGGAATATTTATATTGACCGAGCCTGGCGGCAGAGCAAGGAGAGCGCTCGGAGGCCGGCACATAGAGCGAACCCGGATCGCCTTAGAGAGTAGTCGCGTACAGGAAAGAACCCCCGCCTACCAACGCCAGAAGTAGTTCCTGAGGGAAGCGTCATAAAGTATTATCATGGCCCCCTTTGATACATTATCGGTATTGAAAATCAACAACTCATACGGACTCAATAATACTGCTCCCGAAATCTCAACCATCATTACTGATTCTATTGCTCCAAAATGTCCTGATTTGTCCGGTTTAGATAAACGTTTAATCAAGCCACTTATGCTTTTGTAGAAAGTCATCTAAGCTCTGCAGCCAACACTGTTCCAAATTCTGATATTGTCGATGTAGGCGCTCAAAAGTTTTCCAGTGCATGCCTTTGGTTTTAATAGAGCCACTTCCTCGATGATAATCGGCGAATATCCGTTGCCCTAATTTGTGCTTTTTTCGTATTAGCCGATATGCCTGATTTTCGTTTTGTGTGACATAAGGAAGTCGACAACAATGCCTACATATAAACAGGGAGCCGCAATCAAACAGAATACCCACTCGACGGTTACAGCTTGGGCAGCTAAACCACAGCCTTTCGCCTCCATAGTGACAGGAAGTGGCCTCAAACATAATAGGAAGGATTCTAGCCACCCAACCTTTATCAGGATGGTTATACCGATAAGATACCAATATCTGTTTGTCATCTATTTTGTAGCTAACTGAGCCACACTCTCGACCACCAATACTCCAGCGTAGTGTGCCAACAGCCCCCGGTCGCAATAAGCCTTCACGTCTCAGATAGCGAATATCAATACTGTTGCGTCCATTCAAAGTATGTCCTCTGCTCATAGCATCCTCCGCACTATCGAAATCATTAGGGAAAAATGTTTTTTTGCGATTACATCTCTGAATGCCAACAGACATGTCGTCAACACTAACCTTCATAATTTTCTAGCCATTCCTCCACCTGTTGATTCTGAGGGCAATGGGTAGCAATAGGGGATGTATTCATTCCCCTTGTACCCGCGCTTCCTTGATTACTTGTTTCGTAGTTATATTTACACGTAGTTGATTGTGGCTCTGCGCCTTGTGACACCTGGGCTTGCGGGAAACTCTTGTCCGGATTACTTATCTGGGACTTATCCGGGTGTAATTCGGGTAATGTCCGTATGTTATCTGGGTAAAACGCTCGCAGAATCGTATTAAATGAAGCATTGAGCGGGCGCAGAGTACCAGCCTCGAGTCGGCCATCACTACGATTTTCGGCAACAAAATACAGCTTTTTCAGATTCCCCATATAATCGTGGTAAACAGTTACGCTTTGGGGATGTTTCAGTTTGGTATGACTCCAGAACCGATAAAACAGGCTTCTTCTTCCAACCGCAAATTGCTTGCCCGGATACCTCTCTCCCCCTGTTCCATTTGGTCCCTTCCGCTGGCGATTTAGCTCGACGTTAAAAATAACATAGCGTTGTTCAATGCCCTCCAGCAACTCGAACTGCAACGTCAACCCCGAGAATCGTTTGCCATAAATGCCAGTGGAGTAATCCACATACTTCATTGGCTCCAAGTTGAGCCTATTGGCTATTTGCAGCACAAGGCTATCAACATGTTTTTTGAACCAATCCGGCGGCACTATGGCCCCATTTCGTGGTGTGATAGATAACTTTCCATCCCTAATCTCTACATGGTCTGCTCGCTGCAGAACGGACTGAAAGGCTACCATTGTGGAAAAACCGTTCAGTTTTCGTTGTGATATGAAAAGCTCTGGGCTAGAGCAGCAATATCCGTTGCTTTCCATGCCGTTGTACGCGGACCAAGTTTAACTGGCTTTGGAAACCTGCCGGATTTGACTCCAGCCCACCACGTGGACTTGCCTACAGGGATAATTTCGAGCACTTGGGGAAGGCGATAAAAGCTGATCGATGGAAATGCGTTTGTTGCATTAGACATTTTGGTATCTCCTCACACTTGATAAGAGATACCCATTATCAACAAAAACAGGAGGAGCGGAATTCCTCTTGCTAGCGTAGTGTACAGTCTACGCGCAGACTGTACGTTTCTATTCCTGTGTTCGAGATTTTTCGTATTTGCTGATCCAATCAGCAAGCGTCCTCTGGGTCATGTTGACTATTTTTGTTCCAGCCTTGGCGGCACTTTGATAGCTTGAAAAGGTTGTGTGATTCGCCTCATACCAAGCCAGAAAGTCTGCTTTTATAGCAGCATTCTCTTTATGCCTGGCTTTTGCAGCATTTTTTGCAGATTTTTTTGCATGCTTTTCAAAAGCAGCCAACCTGTTAATAGACATCCGTAAAAAATCAGCGTTTTCTAAATGATTCCTTGCCAATATTTCATCTGTCATTCGCATTTCAATATATGAGTTGATTGACCAAAAAAGGCTGTATGTCCGGATAAACTTTGGAAGATAGGCTTCATCGAGCATTCCTCGTCGAATAATTAGCGACTCAGCAAAAAGCACCTTTTCCACCCCCACTAAGTCCCTTACTTGGTCATAATCAAGAATGTTACCTCTAATATCCTCAATACCTTCAGTTGACGATTTCTTTTGAAGCAGCTCTGCAATTATACCTGTGATAGTAATCAGCTCCTCGATATAACCCAAAGCAACAGAAAGAGTCACGTCGTGAACAGCCGAAGAATTCAAACCTGAATCGCATGTCTCCTTTATTTCTGAGGGAATTTCGTTGGCCGAGTAGGCGGTCATACCAATAAGCCAAGCGTTTTCACTATTGGCAAGAAAAATTCCATCCCGATTCACCAACTTTCTGGATCGAAAACCGATACCGTCTGATGAGAAGGATTGTTCGATGTCAAAGTTCGTGAAACTAGCATAGATGGGATTTTTCATGAGCACTCCCTCAATTCATCCAGATAGCCAGCCCACTTTTGCATCATCTCCTTTCTCTGCGGCAAATGTTTGGTTCGGTTGTATGCACGGCCCAAAGGATCCTTTACCGCATGGGCTAGCTGGTGCTCTATCCACTCCGGCGGAAACCCCAGCGCCTCATCCAGCAAAGTCCTGGCCATAGCCCGGAATCCATGGGCAGTCATTTGGTCATTGGTGTACCCCATGCTTCTGAGAGCCACCCGCACAGCATTCTCAGACATTGGCCTGGCTGCGGTTCTGGCTGACGGGAAAACATAAGGGCTGCGCTGGGTATAGGGCTCCAGCGACCGGAGGATGTCGACTGCCTGGGCAGGGAGTGGAACAATATGCTCCACATTGGTTTTGGTGACTGTATAGCGCCACTCACTGGCTTCCCAGTCGACCTGTTCCCATTTCATTTGCCGCATCTCGCCTGGACGCTGAAATAGCAAAGCCGAGAGCTGCAAAGCGGCCTTAACCGCCGGAGTGCCTTGATAGACATCAATAGCCTGTAACAGCTGACGGACACCTTTCGGGTCTGTAATCGAGGCAAAGTGCTTGGCTTTAGGTGCCCTAAGCGCACCGGCGAGGTCCCGGCTTGGATCGCTGAGCAATTTGCCGTGGCGAATCGCGTAACGGAATACTTGGCTGGCGGTTTGTTTGGCGCGCTTGGCAGTTTCTAGCAACCCCCGATCCTGGGCGCGGTAGAGTACCTGCAATAACTCCGGCGGAGTTATATCGCCAACCGGGCGCTGCGCCAGCCACGGGAAGAGGTGATTCTTCAACAGGTTTTGTGTGCGCTCTGTGTGAGATTCAGACCAATCGAGCCGAGCCACCTCAAACCACGCCCAAGCCAGCGATTCGAAGGTGGCATCCAGATTGGCTCTCTGGTGCGTTTTGGCGGCCTTTCTCTGCTCGATGGGGTCGCTTCCCGCAGCAAGGATCGACTTGGCGTCCTGGGCTTTCTCACGGGCGTCCTTGAGTGTGACTTTCGGGTACACGCCCAATGCCAAGAGCTTCTCCTTTCCCGAAAAGCGGTATTTGAGTCGCCAGTACTTTGAACCGTTCGGGCGAATATCCAGATATAAACCGCCCGCATCTGAGAGCTTGTAGGCTTTGGATTGTGGCGCCGCCGCTTTGATCTTTTTGTCCGTCAGTGCCATACAGTATCGCCTCCACCCCGTTTGGGGGTACAAGAATCCGGAGGTGATATGACATACCCCCAGAAATACCCCCAGGACACTCTGGATAAGGGGGTACTTGGTTGGACTTTAAGGGATATAGTATAAACGAAAAAGCCCGCATTGCTGCGGGCTTTTGGACGATTCAGGACTGAATCAGACTTCAATATGGCGCACTCGGGAGGATTCGAACCTCCGACCGCTCGGTTCGTAGCCGAGTACTCTATCCAGCTGAGCTACGAGTGCGTTGTTAAGAGGCGCGTATATTAGTGATTCAACTTGTCATCGTCAAGCGATACGCGCTGTATTTTTTGTGTTTTTTGCGATTTAATCCGTTATTGATTGTTGTGCAGCCAACCTGATGAAATTCTCTACAGCTAAGCGGCAAACTCAACGGCAACACAAAAAACCGATCAATCGCTTGCGAACACCTGACCTTAATCCCTTTGACCATCGCAGGCTAACATGCAGAAAAGTCTCACCCTCCTACATATTTATAAAAAGCCCCGCCTGAGCGCGGCTTTTTATATGGCGGTGAGGGAGGGATTAACCAAAACACGTCATGTGTTTTGCCCTAGGGGCTCCCTTCGGTCGGTTCAAACCGCTCCCGGCGGTTTGTCGAACCCGGCGAGGGCTCTCACCCTCCCGCACCTTTATAAGCAAAGCCTCGTCTCGGCGCGGCTTTTTTATATGGCGGTGAGGGAGGGATTCGAACCCTCGAACGGTTGCCCGTTACACGCTTTCCAGGCGTGCGCCTTCAGCCACTCGGCCACCTCACCATACAACTGCAAACAGCTCTCAAAGAGACCTTTTTGCGAGGCGCGAATCCTACACAAATCGCACGCTAAACGCAACGGCAAGTCTAGGATTGCGGCCAGCTCTGGCAGCGGCCCGATAAATCGGGGGTAGCAGCCTGGGGCAATGCTTTAACCGGTGTGCCCAGATACATATAACCGATCAGCCGTTCATTAGCCTGTAGACCCAGCCCAGATAGTACATGCTCATTATAGGCCATATCGCCAGTGCGCCAGATAACCCCTAACCCCTGAGCGTAAGCGCCATTGACGATATTCTGCGCAGCAGCGCCGGCGCACAGTAACTGCTCTACTTCGGGGACCTTGGGGTGATCTTGCAGTTGCGCAATGACAACCAACAACAGCGGTGCCCGCAATGGCATATTACGCAGCTTGGTTTGCAGGGTTTCGCTTAAGCTGGGCTCTTCACGCAGCGCCGAGCGGCAAAATAACTCGCCCAGCGCCTCGCGAGCCTCACCCTCAATCGTCAAAAATCGCCAGGGGCGCAATAGCCCATGATCGGCAGCGCGGGCGGCGCACTGCAGCAAAGTATCAAGCTGCCCGGCGGTAGGGGCCGGGGCATCCAGCTTGGCAACCGAGGCGCGCTGAGTCAGGGCGGCTATCGCATCCATATTTGCTTCGCTCTTACTGTTAAAAGGGGCGGTATTGTAGCACGATGCAAAAAAAGCGCTGCTTAGGATTGTCGCCAAAATCAACCAGACCACCTTATAAACCTACCCACTCCGCGCCTGTCGCATATCAACTATACTTAGCAAAATGTGCCAACCCGCTGCAGCCATAGACGACCACAAGGCTTCGCGTATAAGATGTTGGCCGTCGCTTTACTCCATAAGCATGCTAGCTAGGCAAACAATACAATGACAAAAGCTGCACTACCGGACGCTGAAAACTCAGAATCGATACTGCAACAGTATTACTTTCGCACCCTCATCTGTTTTGCCGCTGGCGGTACGTTAGCCGCCATGATGGACTGGAACAATATTAACTGGGTGTACGTCGGCGCTATTATTTATATGCTGATTTATGCCTACGCCAGCTTTACTTATACAAAGCAGCTCCCCCCCGAGGCGGTCCCCAAAGCGACCCGTATCCTCTCTTACGCAGATGCCGCTCTGATTGGGGTTGTACTCAATCTTATTAATTTTTCGTTGCTGCCGTGTATTTTATTTTTGGCAATGATTCAATTTAATGCCTTGCTGACTGGCGGCCTGCGACGCTGGTTAGAGGATAACGCCGCCATGGCAACCGGCGTGGTGATCAGCATGTTGATACACCGTCCTCAGTGGATTTTTCACAGCAACATTCAAATCAGCGCCGTGAGCCTTATCGGTATCATTACCTACTTTCTCGCCTACGCGCTTTATATGCACCAAAAATTTCACAAACTAAAACTCAGTAATACCAAGCTACTAAACGAACAAAAGTGGCACAAAATCCGCGCGTACAAATTATCGCGTTATCTGGCCCCCGCGGTATGGCAGGCAGTGAACCAAGGGCGAGACGAAACACTGCAAGCAGAGCGCAAAAAGGTCACTGTTTTCTTTTCTGACATTAAAAACTTTAGTCAGTTGTCAGAAGAGATGGAAGCCGAGGCGCTCACAGAGTTACTTAACCAGTACCTCACCGAAATGACCAAAATCGTGACCCACTTTGGCGGTACCATCGATAAGTTTATGGGTGACGCGGTGATGGTGCTGTACGGTGACAGCGGCAGTAAAGGCGTAAAAGATGACTGCCTCCGCTGCGTAAGCATGGCCATTGCCATGAAAAAACGCATGAAATCTCTACAGCAGGAATGGCACAACCAAGGCATTAAAAAACCCTTGCAAATTCGTATGGGCATCAACACCGGTTACTGCACCGTGGGCACCTTTGGCACCTCAAGCCACCTTGATTACACTGTACTCGGCACCCATGTGAACCTGGCCAGCCGCCTGGAGTCGGCCGCCGAGCCGGACGAAATTTTAATCTCTCACGAAACCTGGTCTCTGGTTAAAGATTCCGTTTTGTGCCGCGACAAAGGCGACATCACCGTTAAAGGCTTTAGCGCCCCGGTTAAGGTGTATCAGGTAGCAGGACTGCGCAAAGATATGGGCCGAAACCAAACCTACTTTGAAGATCGCGCCGAGGGCTTCTCGATGTACCTCGATCTCGAGAAGGTGCGCAATTACGATAAAGAGCAAGTGTTAACGGCGCTGAAAAAAGCCGCCGAAAAACTCAAAGACAAGGTGATTGTTTAAGCTTCAGCTACTGCCGTATTAAGCGTATCGCACCCGGCGCCGTACCCGGCTCGCTGCTGCGAAACGGATTAATATCCAAGCCACCGCGGCGGGTATATCGCGCGTACACCTCAAGTTTACGCGGTGCACAACGCTCGGTGATATCGCAAAACATCCGCTCGACGCAGTGCTCATGAAAATCCTGATGCTCACGAAACGAGACGATATAACGCAGCAACCCAGCCGGATCTATCTCGTCACCCTCGTACGCAATCCACACACTGGCCCAATCGGGCTGACCGGTCACCGGACAGTTAGTTTTTAGCAAATCGCTGTACCAGGCGCGCGATACAAGCGCATCGCCCGAGGCACACAAATAATCCGGGTGCGGGTGATAGTGCTCGATGGCGATATCCTGCTGATCAAGGCACTGAGCGTTAAAAGGCGCCACCGAAAAATCAGCTTGCACGTTACCACCAGCGGCCAGAGGCGCCACGGTAACTTTTACCTCAGCGCCCGCAGCCGCGGTTAGGTCTTGCGCAATTTGGTTCTGCAGCTGCCCTACATTAGCCACGGATGTTTGGTTAAACGAGTTAAGGTAAAGCTTAATGGACTTTGATTCGACAATATTGGGGCTATCGCAAGGCAAGGTGAACTCGATCAGCGCCACTTGCGGCAGGCCCTTATCGTTAAGCCAGGACAGCTCATACCCGGTCCACACATCTACCCCGTGAAACGGTAGCGCACTATCCACGACACCCAGCGCTCGACGCGACTCGGCCCGCGCAATAGGATACAACAAGCTCGGATCGTACTGGCTTATGTAGGCCGATGTTTTACCCAGCGGGCTATCACCTATGGTGTGACTCATAATCAACTCCTAAGCCTTAAGCGCGCAGGCGCGAGCCGTTCTTTAACAGGTACAAGCTCACCGCAAACAACACTGCGGTAAACAGCAACAATCCGGCAAAGGCGTAGCCGATATTCTCGCCGCCGGTGCCGAGCAAGCCGTAACGAAAGGCACCCACCATGTGTAAGATCGGATTAAGCTGCGACACCCATTGCCAAAACTCGGGCAAGACACTCACCGAATAAAAAACACCACCCAAATAGGTAAGCGGTGTTAAGACAAAGGTGGGCACAATGGAGATATCGTCAAACGTGTTGGCGTAAACGGCATTAATAAACCCCGCCAGCGAGAAAAACAAAGACGTTAACACCACAATCGTAATCGTCAGTGGCCAGCTGTGTACCTGAATATCAGTGAACAACAAAGACACTACTGTCACCAAGACACCAACGCTCAAGCCGCGCGCCATGCCGCCCATACAATAACCCAATAAAATAATCACATTGGGGGTCGGGCTGACCAAAATCTCTTCTATCGAGCGCTGAAACTTAGCACTAAAAAATGAAGAGGTAACATTGGAGTAAGAATTCGTCAGCACCGCCATCATTATTAAACCCGGCACCACAAACTGCATATAAGGGATGCCATCCATGGTACCAATACGGCTGCCAATCAACTTACCAAAAATCACAAAATACAGTGACATGGTGATAACCGGTGGCAGCAAAGTCTGCACCCAGATACGGGAAAAGCGCTTAACCTCTTTGCGGACGATGGTGGACAGAGCCACCCACTGCTGTGCCAACTGCATTATTCTGCCCCCTGCTCGTCCAACTGACCGTTAATTAATGAAACAAACAACTCCTCTAAACGGTTGGCTTTGTTGCGCATACTTACCACCTGAACCCCCTGCGCCGAGAGCTGATCAAACAACTGATTGAGCGACTGCCCTTTCTCAACCTCCACCTCAAAGCAGTGCTCGTCTACCAACTCCACGCCATGGCCGGCAATAACCGGAGCAGCCGTTAACGCACCCGAGCAGTCAAACACAAACACCTCTTTGTTTAACCGCTGAAGCAGCGAGCGCATGCTGGTGTTTTGCACAATCTCGCCGCGGTCGATAATCGCCACATTGCGGCACAGGCTTTCGGCCTCTTCCAAATAGTGGGTAGTTAAAATAATGGTGGTGCCCTGGGCGTTTATCTCGCGCAAAAACTCCCACATGGAGCGGCGCAGCTCAATATCCACCCCCGCGGTAGGCTCATCCAAAATAAGTACACGCGGCTCATGCACCAGCGCCCGGGCAATCATTAACCGGCGCTTCATGCCGCCGGAGAGCATCCGGGCCGGCGTATGACGCTTATCCCACAGGCCCAGCTTCTCTAGGTATTTATCGGCCTGGACCTCGGCCTTAGCGCGAGGCAGGCCATAGTAGCCCGCCTGCTGCAAGACGATATCCCGCACCTTTTCAAATTGGCTGAAATTAAATTCCTGGGGTACGATGCCCAACTCCTGCTTGGCCTCAGAAAAATGGGTATCGATATTGTGGCCAAACACGCTCACCTCGCCCGCGCTTTTGCGCACCAGCGAGCTGATAATACCAATGGTGGTCGATTTGCCCGCACCATTGGGGCCAAGTACCGCAAAGAAATCACCGGCCTGCACCTCCAGTGAGATGCCTTTGAGCGCCTCAAATTGGTTGCCGTATACTTTGCGAAGATTTTTAATCGAAAGAGCAGCTGTCATAATTGCCTACTTTTATCACCGGAGCCCTGCTCCGCCTGATCAATGTATTGAGGAATACGCCATGAGCCAAACCGGCGCCGAAGCACAGTACCTTGCGTATATGCGTAAACTGGTCACCCAATTTACTCAAAGCGTGCAACAGCAACCGCCGTTTATCGAAGACGACTGCGACGAACAGCATCTGGCGTTTTTGCAACGTTTAGAGGCGCTGCCGCAACAGCGCGGAAGCGAGTACGCCGAAGAGGGGCAAACACTCATGTGCCAGAGCATTGCCGCCTACCCGCACTTAACGCCGCTGCTGCCGCGCGATCTGCTTTGGCACTTTGGCGGCGATTGCCTGCACTTTATGCCCGATGAAGAGATCGATCGCTTTCAGCGACTGGATGAGCAGCGCCACGAGGCCGAGCAGACGGGACAAGACTTCGACTACGAGCGCGAACGAGCAAGAGCGCTCGGGCTCCATTAACGAGCGGCATTGTAACAGAGCGAGCTTAAGCCAGGTAACCGCCCGCCCCTTAAAGACCGCGTGAAGCGCCTGCGACGCAGCGCTAAGGCCAGGTTGCCAGCCAATCCCGCAAAGGCAGAGGCCTTGGCAACCGAAGACACTAGACCCCCGCATTCGCGGGGGTGACGAGACTCAAGCAAGGCCCTGCAGAAAAACCTCCCCTCCCGCCCACTTAACGGCACAAAACCTAACCGAAACAAAAAAGCCAGCCGGAGCTGACTTCTTTTGTAGAATATGGAGCAGGACCAATACGCCGGGAGCGTATTTGCACAGCGAACGCTGCCCGCAGGGCGAAGGCCACGGATGGACTGAGTGTAACGAGGCGTAGCCTCGGTTGCCACCCATCTAACGGCACAAAACTTACAGGCACAAAAAAAGCCAGCCGGGGCTGACTTCTTTTGTAGAATATGGAGCGGGACCAATACGCCGGGAGCGTATTTGCACAGCGAGCGCTGCCCGCAGGGCGAAGGCCACGGATGGCCTGAGTGTAACGAGGCGTAGCCTCGGTTGCCGCCCATCTAACGGCACAAAACTTTCAGGCACAAAAAAAGCCAGCCGGAGCTGACTTCTTTTGTAGAATATGGAGCGGGAAACGAGGCTCGAACTCGCGACCCCAACCTTGGCAAGGTTGTGCTCTACCACTGAGCTATTCCCGCATGGCGTCCCCTAGGGGAGTCGAACCCCTGTTACCGCCGTGAAAGGGCGGTGTCCTAGGCCTCTAGACGAAGGGGACAGGACATCTCTCTTACTTTACGTGCATCCGCCACCCCCAATAAGGGGGAAATGGAGCGGGAAACGAGGCTCGAACTCGCGACCCCAACCTTGGCAAGGTTGTGCTCTACCACTGAGCTATTCCCGCATGGCGTCCCCTAGGGGAGTCGAACCCCTGTTACCGCCGTGAAAGGGCGGTGTCCTAGGCCTCTAGACGAAGGGGACACACGTCTCGTAAAAGAGGGGCGCATTCTAAGTAGAGCGTGCCCACCTGTCAACACTTAATATAGGATTTTTTTAATGAAGCTAAACAACAACTTAGCGCCAGGCAAAAGCTGCCTATAAAGCGACCAAACAGGCCGCCAGAGAACAGAAAATGCTATACTAAGCGACATTCACCCAAATAGCTTTGGCCCAAAATCAACTAAGGACACACCAGCGCACCTAAAGGTACCCCTATGTCGTCCGTCTATATAATAATCGCCATCGTCGCGCTCGTTACAGCGTTGGTCTGTTATGCCTTCATTAGCCAGCAGCTGGCCAAAAAACGCAAGCAGCGCCTGCGCCTGTTAAACGCTCTGAAGCAAAGGCTCGACCTATTTAAACAAGTCGTCAGCGGTATGCCAGCGGGTTACTTACCCAGCGAGCTTAACGCACTGGTTTATCAAGTGCTTGTTAATACACTAGAACAATTGGCTAAAATTGCCCCTAAAGAAAATTACGCCGCCGAGGCAAGCGAGTACCAAAAGCAATTTAAAGCTAGCAAAGAGGCCGCCGAGCGAACCCGTCTAAACCCCGAGCAAGCCACTCAGGTACAACCGCTACTGAAAGAGCTGGCCCGCTATATCGGTGCCCAAACCGAGAGCGGACGGCTCTCCAAGGCGCAGGCCAGTAAGCTGCTGGGGCAATGCCGCAGGCTATTACTGCAGAGCACTATCGAGGGCTATATTAGTCAAGCCAAACAAGCACGCAGCGATAAAAAACTGCGTCTCGCTATTCACCACTACAGCACGGCGCGCAAACTTTTGTTAAAAGAGGCCGGGCAGCAAGACGTTACTAAGCAGGTAGCGCAACTAAGTGCGGTTATTACCAAGCTAGAGCAAGAAGATGCCACCTTAAACAAACCCGCCAGTGTCAGCGCGGAAGAAGCCGACAGCAATAAAGCGTGGGACGAGTTTGAAGAAGACGGCGACTGGAAAAAGAAACAGCTGTACGACTGAGCAATTAACGGAAACGAGGCCCGCGCTAAGATTCGTCCAGCTTTATCGAGGCCGAGTTAATGCAGTAGCGCAACCCGGTCGGTGCCGGGCCATCGGGAAACACATGGCCCAGATGACTACCACAGTTATGACACAGCACCTCTGTGCGGCGCATGCCGTGGCTTGCATCAAACTCTTCGTCAATCGCACTGCCATCGGCCGGGGTCGAAAAGCTCGGCCAGCCGCAGCCGGCATCAAATTTAGTCTCCGATTCAAACAATAGCGCCCCGCAACCACGGCAGTGGTAACGGCCATCGGCAAAAACATCCCAATACTCGCCGGTAAACGGCGCCTCGGTGCCTTTTTCGCGGCACACGTAGTACTGCTCGGGGGTGAGCACCTCACGCCAATGCTCCTCGGTAAAGGTAGGCTTGTCAGACATATAAAACTCCTGTGAACGCCGTTAGTAGCAAACAGCAGCAGCCGACGCGGAAAACGTGCGACCAAGACATTCAGTATTATTAAGCGGCACCCTTGACACTTGGGGTGGCGAGACCGGATCATTGCTGATCGGCACACAAAAAGACCTAAGGCATCTTAACGCAAATGGATACGATTCAAAAATCCGCCAAACTAAATGGCGTTTGCTACGACATTCGCGGCCCGGTCCTTGAGCACGCTTACCGGCTTGAGGAAGAAGGCCACCGCATTATGAAACTTAACATCGGCAACCCGGCGCCGTTTGGTTTTGCCGCACCCGATGAGATTATTCAGGATGTGATTTACAACCTACCCAATGCCGAGGGTTACGTAGCCTCGCGCGGTCTGTTTGCCGCGCGCAAAGCCATTATGCAAGAGTGCCAAAAGCTGCGCATTCCCAACGTCGACATTGACGATATCTACCTGGGCAATGGTGTTAGCGAACTCATTGTGATGTCGATGCAGGCGCTGCTCAATAACGGCGATGAGATGCTGATCCCGGCGCCTGACTACCCGCTGTGGACGGCCGCTGTGAACCTGGCCGGCGGCAAAGCGGTGCACTACCGCTGCGATGAACAATCGGATTGGTTTCCGGACATTGAGGATATCGCCAGCAAGATTACCGATAAAACCCGGGGCATTGTCGTAATTAACCCCAATAACCCCACCGGTGCGGTCTACAACCAAGACATACTGGAGAAAATCGTCAAGCTGGCTGAGGAAAAAGGCCTGATTATCTACGCCGACGAAATTTACAGTAAGATTTTGTACGATGACGCCGAATTTGTACCCCTCGGGCGACTGGTACAAGACACTCTATGCATCAGTTTTAACGGCTTATCCAAGTCTTACCGGCTAGCGGGTTTTCGCTCGGGCTGGATGATCGTCAGCGGCGCCAAACACAAAGCCAAAAATTATCTAGAGGGCATTGAGATGCTTGCGTCGATGCGCCTGTGTGCCAATGTGCCGGCCATGTACGCGGTGCAGACAGCGCTGGGCGGCTATCAGAGTATTAACGAGCTGATTTTACCCGGTGGCCGATTGCGCGATCAGCGCGACGCGGCATTAAAAGCACTGGCGGATATACCGGGTATCAGTTGCGTCAAACCAAAAGGCGCGCTTTATCTCTTCCCCAAAATCGATTTGGACATGCACAAAATCAAAGACGACCAGCAAATGGTGTTGGACTTTTTGATTCAGGAAAAGGTGTTGTTGGTGCAAGGTACGGCGTTTAACTGGCCCGAGCGCGACCATTTGCGGATTGTATTTTTACCCCGCGAAGACGAGCTTAGCCGTGCCATCGAGCGCTTTGGTCACTTTATCCAACGCTACCGACAGTAACCTTAGCGCGTTATGGCTGATATACACATTACCGACTTTTACCGCGACGCGGCAAAAGCGCTGAACCAAATTTACGGCAGTTTTCCGCGCTTGATTACAGTGTTTGTCGAGGACATTAGCGGCCCCGACACGCCCGATGAGTTTGGCCTACACAGCCCTCGGCACCAAGCCTGCTTTGCTACGTTATTGTGGCTGGCCTCCGAGGGCTACATCCGCTATCAAGACACCATCCGCCAAGAGGCGATAGACCAGGTTACCCTTACCCACAAGGGTTTTACGTTATTGAGTGCGCAGCTTAGCTGTCGCTCGGCTGCGGCCGACAAAGTCACCCACATCAACCGTCAGCTTTCTGACCAAACCACTCAATGTGAGCTGGTGGGAGACTTCTCGCCAGCCATCGATTTACTGCGGGCTGCACTGCGCACCCGAGCCTCTAGCGCGGTTGACAGCATTATGCAGATCCTGCTGGATCAGTAGCGGGGGCAACCTCAAACTCGAGCAGTTTTAAACACTGCTCGGGATTGGCGTCGGGAAACTCCGGAGCATTTGCCAACCGCCGCACAAATCTTGCGTTGGGGCAGTATTCAGTAAAGCACTGATGTAAAAAATCCGTAGCCAGCTCTGGCGCGTTAAGGCAGGCCAATACGCGGCCGCCCTGGGGCAGCAACTCGGGCAAACGGCGCACTAACTTGGCGTAATCTTTACTGGCCACAAAGCTACCGCGCTGAAAGCTTGGCGGATCAAGAATGACAATATCGTATGGCCCCTGACGCCGGATACGGCTCCAGGATTTTAAAATCTGCTCAGGTAAAAACGCGCTGCGCTGCTTATCGTGCCCATTCAGCTGGTGGTTTTCCCGCCCCCGGGACAACGCCGTTTTACTCATATCGACATTTACCACCTGCGCCGCGCCGGCCGCCACCGCCACCACCGAAAACGCACAGGTATAGGCAAACAGGTTTAGCACCCGCTTACCCGCTGCATTCGCCTCCAACCACCGCCGCCCGGGCTCCATATCCAAAAAGTAGCCGACGTTTTGTTGAGTTAGCGGGTTAAGCAAAAAGCGCAGCGGGCCACGGGCCGCGAACCAACGCTCGGGCATCTCGCCCAGCACGACCTCCGAGGGCGCCCCCTCCAGATAGCGCCGCTGTACGACCAACGTCCAGTTAGCGCTGAGCGCCAACGGTGTAATCCCGGACAATAGTTCATCCAGCCAATGTTGGGGCGGCGCGTCAAACAAGGTAACTAACAAGGCCGGCTGAAAAAAGTCGATGCAGACAAATTCAAGGCCCGGATAACACTGGCCGCGACCGTGAAACAGGCGCCGGCTATCAAGTACTTCGAGGGGCCGGCTGGCGCATTGCTGTGCCAGTGCCTGAAGCGGCTGCAAATCTATCTTGGGGGGTAATTCGCTCATCGGCTGTCCGTTTCGTTTTTGCGGGTATTACCCACGGGATAGAGTATTTGTTGCTGGTAGCCCGTGATCACCGGCCAGGCGCCAGCCAATTGCTGATCGAGCTCGGGATCGTTCGTATCCAATTGCAATGGCCGACCATTAAGAGCTTGCAACTTTTCGGTGGTGGCAATCAGTATGATGTTGTCGCGCCCTACCCGGCGAATAATATCCGGCGCCAACTGTTGATTACCCCGGCCAAAAATATGCCCCTGCCCGCCGATGGCGGTGACGATAATACGCGCCTCGCCACCGTGCGCATCGAGCGCACGGCGAATCTCGTGGGCACCGACATCCACCGCAAGCAGCTCGCAGTTCAGCAGCATATCCACCCCCAGCAGCGTACCGCTTAAGCTCAACTGCTCCAGCAACACCCTGGTGGTGGAGCCCGGCCCCACCAGGTACAACACGTCTGGCTCTAGCTGCTCAACAAGGCTTGCCGCTACATCCAGTTGCAGCAGTTCATCTACCGCGGCGCCGGCGTTTTTCACCTCTTGCAGCCACTGGGGCTCTTCGGGCACCAATAACTCGCTGTAGTGCCTGGCGCGCACCTGCCCTGAGCGAAACGCGTGCTCGTCGATATCTCGCACCTCGCGCTCCACCAGAGGCGCCCACTGGCGCTGCGCCAAACGCTGCAAGATGCAGCCGGCCGCTTCGGGCGAGTTGGCGTACACCCCGGAGTGAATCTTAACGCCCGCGGGCACGCCGATAACCGGCACACTGACACCCACCACGTCGGCGATATTGCGCGCGGTACCATCGCCACCGGCAAACACAATCACATCCACACCGATACTCAGCAGCTGCTGCGCGGCGCGCCGGGTATCACTCTCTTCACTCACCGCCGCGGCGGCTGCGCCAACCGATTCAAACCTTAACCCCAATTGCTGCGCAGTTTCGCCGCCCATGGCGCCATCAAAACCGAACAATATTGCCTCGGCGGGCTCAAGCACGCTAAGCGCACGGCGCATTCGCACCGCAGCGCGCAGCGGTGCGCCGCGCTTTAATGCGAGCTCGCGGGTGGCAGCGCCGTCGCTACCCTTGAGCGCCACACTGCCACCAATACCAGCGAAGGGGTTAATAATGATTCCAAGCCTGAGCATTTGTCACCAGATTGTCATATGGGGTTGTTAACCTGCGCGGCAGACAACCACAGGGCCTTATGTGCCCGTGTCTTTGTCAGTCAAACCTTTTGGTTCTTTTAGGATTTACGTAACAGTAAAACCCAGCGCCGCTAGCGTATTCGCCAGCGGCGTCTTTTTTTCTACTCCCGTCACCTGATAATTATTAAATTCACGGCGCACCGGATAGTGCTTGCGCAGCTGATCAAACCCTTTAGATAGCGCACTTCCCTGCTCCCCAGCCTCAGCCGCCATCGCGCGCAAACGGCTATCGTCGGCGGCGATGTCATATACTTGAGCAATGAGTTGGCGCACGACGTCCCAATCACCGCCCTGAATACTGGCGGCGTTCAACAGGTTATCCGCCACGGCGGGCACGACATCGGCCAGCGCAGTGCTTGGCGCAAGCTCAAATACTTCGCAAAAAGCATCATAGATCATCGCTGTGCCTTTAAGCTTGCCATCAAAGCTATAGCCGGCAATGTGCGGCGAGCCCAGCTCGACATGCTCCAGCAGGTTCAGGTCAATATCCGGCTCCCACTCCCACACATCCAGCACCAGCTGCAAGTCATTGCGCGCGCGCATCACCTGTAACAATGCCTTGTTATCGATCACCGCGCCGCGCCCGCAGTTAAGCAAAATACTCTGTGGCGGCAACTGCAATAATTGCTCTTTAGCCAACAAGTGGCGGCTGGGATGCGACCCCTCGGTGGTGAGCGGAGTATGCATACTGACGATATCGCTTTGCAGCACATCCTCCAGCTCACAGAGATCTGGGTTTTGTTCAATCGACAACAGCGGGTCGTAACAGCGGCATGTGACCCCTTGCGCCAGCAAGGCCTTGTGTAAGGCACCACCCACATTGCCACAGCCAATAATGCCCACTGTTTTATCACGCCAATCAATATTAAGGTGAGCCAGCGCCGCATAAACGTACTCCACCACCGAGTTGGCGTTGCAGCCGGGGGCATTGGTATAGGCAATACCCTGATGATCCAGCCAGCGCTGATCGAGGTGATCCATGCCAATCGTGCAAGTGCCGACGAACTTAACTTTGCTGCCAGCCAGCAGGGTTTCGTTCACCTGGGTGACCGAGCGCACCAACAGCGCATCGGCATCCGCCACATCAGCCGCACTCATGTTGCGTCCGGGCAGGCGCACAATCTCGCCGTGGGCACTAAAAAAAGCATCGGCCAGAGGGATGTTTTCGTCGATCACAATCTTCATAGAAGTTAATCCTGTATTAGTCTACGCGCTCGGTTAACGAGCGTGTCGGTCCAGCCCATAGCGCGGCTGAACTCGGTAAAAGCATTGATATCGGGGGCTTGCGGTTGCAATTGTAGGGGCGACTCGATGAGCGGGATATCGCGCACAATGGTGGCGAGCTGTTGTGCCAGTGCAATTTGCTCGCGCGCCGCCTCAAGTTTGGCGGCCAGGCTCCGGGCGCCCCGCACGGGCACCTGACCCACCTCATCGAGCCGGCCGAGCAGCTCGCTCAACGAGCCAAAATGCCGCAAAAGCGCCGTAGCGGTTTTTGCCCCCACTCCGGGCACGCCCGGAATATCGTCCCCGGCATCACCCACCAGCGCGAGATAATCCACTATTTGCTCCGGCGCGACGCCGAATTTAACCGCAATGTCATCTTGCCCCAGCATCACGCTGGCGCTGTAATCCCATAAGCAATCCTGCGGGCGAGCTAACAGCTGCGCCAGGTCTTTATCGCGGCTGACAATGCCAATGGAGTCAGGCTGGCGGCTACATTGAGCGTAAAGGCTGCCAATTAAGTCGTCGGCCTCATATCGCTCACTGGCAAAGCAGGTTAACCCCAGCAGTCGCGCCGCCTCGGCGCACGCGTTAAGCTGAAACGCCAGCGCTGCGTCTGGCAGTGCGCGAGAGCTTTTATAAAGCGGATAAAGTTCGTGGCGAAAGCCCGTGGTTAAGCTCCCATCAAAACACACCGCCACCTGCACCGGGCTATGGCGTTCGAGCAGCTGCAACAAAAACCCGGTAAAACCGTACACGGTATCCGTCGCATAGTGCTCGGGCACACTAAAGCGGCTCTCGGGCAGCGAGAAGTAGTAGCGAAATATATAGATAGACGCGTCGATCAGGCAAACCGCGGGCGAGCTCAAAGAGACGACCTCGCAAATCGCTCGCTTTGCAGCAGTGACGCCAGCTCTGTGCCAGGGCGATAAAACGCCAAAAGCGCGCGGCAGAAGGTCGCCACCCGGTCGCTCACTCCTTCACGGCACAGGCGCATCACCTCGTTATGGATGGCATCTTTAAAGGTCTCTGAGGGGCCGAGGCCCTGGGCCAGATTATCGGCACTGACCCTAAACTGCACACCGGCAGCCTCCGAGAACAGCCACTCTAAAGCCTGGGGCTTCACTTCAACCCGTTCAAACTCCGCTTGCTGGGAGGCGGTTCGCCCGTCAGGGGCGTACCAATAGCCATAATCATCCTGCCGCCGCCGCGCTGGGCCCGCGACGCTCCAGTGAGCAATTTCGTGCAGTGCGCTGGCAAAATAATCGTGACTGAACTCGATTTGATGAAACCCGCTGTCGCCAGTTGCCGCCCGGTAGAACGGCTCGTCGGCGCCACCGACTAGGCAAGTGCGCTCAGACCGGCGGAAACAGCGGTCAAAGATTGCCACCAAATGCTGGCAATCTGGCGGGATATGTGGGGCAACTGCGGTCAATGTCGTCAACTCGTTTTTAACATCTTAGTTTGCGGGTAATCCGGCAAACAGCGGGGCTACACCCCGCATTAATTTTTGCTGGGCAAGGTATTGTGCAAACGCAAATAAGCATATACCTTATGTAGTGATGGCCCTGTTATTGCGCCGAAGTAAGACGCAAGCCTACTGTGGTTTATACAGCTACTCAGAGTCTCGTCCGGTCCCCGGCCTCATCCAGGAGGTGTGTATTATGAAGACCCCCGTCAAAAGCGACAACTCAGATAATGTCGTTGATTTCTTTTCTGGCAAATCCTTCAGCGAACTCCACGATCAGCGCTTTATTCGCTTGTCCGCCGAGCTCGACGGACTGGAAATGCTCTACTCCAACGAAAGCAACCCAGACAAACTGTTTAGCTTAAAGGTTTTATGTTGGGGCCTTAGGGCCAATGGCGAAGTCGTGGGCCTGGTGCCCTGGCTCAATGACATCGTCGCCTGTACCGATGTTATCGACCCGCTCAACGGGCAGTGGGAAGGCTACTATGATGCCGGCATTGACGAGGTCTTTTTTGACGCGCCCATGCACAAAATCATCGAGCTGGAAACCGCCGCCGAGTACTACGAGCTCGAGTGCGAAAACGATGACGATGTCGTACAAGAGCTACCAGACACCATTGGTACTCACGCGGTATTGGCCAATCAGGCCAACCACCAGTTAACGCTGGTGGAGGTGGTTAGCTGGCGTCTGCTGCACGACGGCAGTATTTACGGCATGCTCACCGATGCGGACAAAGTCAGTAGTACACCGGTGCTGCCGGGGGACGACTGCCTTTACCCGGCCCAAAAGCACATTGAGTTTCGTTACTTTTTTCAGCATCAAATTGCCAACAAGATCAAAGCCGAGGACCCAGAAGCACTGGCGGCGATCTCAATGCTGGTGGAAGAAACCCCGTAACTCGTACCCCCTAGAGTTACCCATTTGCCAAACGGATGGTGTAGTAATACACACCATCCGTTTGCGTTTCGGCCACTAACTCATGGCCTAAAAACAAACAGAACTTTGGAATATCCCGCGTAGTCGAAGGGTCAGTTGCTTCGACTTTAATAACATCACCTGCCGCGTATTTCTTTACCGCTTGATGCAACATCATTACCGGTTCTGGGCAAAGCAGCCCCTTTGTATCCAAAACATTATCAACTTGCTCATTCATAGCGTCATATCATCTTAAAATCGTCAGCAGCCGCTGGCGCTGTTGCTAAACTTAGCGTTAGTAAGCAGTGGCTTTGGCGGCGCTAGTAACAGTACCCGAAAAACCTACCCAGCCAACTCTTTGTATGTAGCTTTTGGCCGTTGTCGCGCAACCACAGTAAAGCTACATCGTACCGAAACTTGCAGGCTACTACGCAAAGCGTGTTTTACCTGCGCCCCCTGTGCGTCACATGACGCGGGAGTTTGTTGCTATGGCGTTTTTGTACGGTTGTGAGCCCAACACCGAGGGCCTCATTCCCGAATCGCACCCGATGTTTAGCTGTCGCAATTTGCAATTAACGCACGATTTATTGCGTGAGCAAGAGCCTGCGCTGGCCAACCAACTACATCAGCTACTGCGCCAAACCGAGCAACACATTAACTCCGAAATACCCCCCGACCATTGCCAAATCGGATTTTACCCGTTAATTAATGAGCTGGGCGCGCAGTCTGTCTCCAGCATCATTGCCAACCTTACTGCGCTCGGCAGCCAATGGCTTAAGCAACCACCGCCATCGCAAGCCAGCGCCACATCATTAAAACAACTGCTGGATGAGTGGATCGAACTGGGCGACTGGCTCGTTCGCACCGCGGCCGTACATTAGTTGCATTTTACGTTACAATAAAATTAAGACTCCATATTGGATCGTCACCAACAATAGCAACGCTGTCGCCCGTGACAAACAAGGTCGCCGTTAGCGACAGCCACGCCGTAAAATAGCAACACCGTTAAAAGGTACGCCATGATTTACGTTTTAGTCGAAAGGCACATCGCCGACTCTATGGAAAGCACTTACGATGTAGCGGCCAGGTTAGCACTCGAAGCGGCGCACCGTGCGCCGGGGTTTATTTCGGGTGAAACTCTCAGCGATCTGCAACGTCACAACCACCGTTACTTGCTGTCTAAGTGGCGCTCGCTGCACGACTGGAAACAGTGGTACTACAGTGATGAACGTCACGAAGCTATGAACCAGCTTAACCCGACCTTGGCCGATTTTGAAAAAATCACCCTGCTTGAGCGTTAGCGCCCGAGCAAACGGATGTGTCCCGTCACCTCTTCGCGATCGTGATACAACTGTTTAAAAGCAATATCGGCATTAATACCGGCATCCGCCAGCGTTTCGGCCAGCCGGTCAGCCAGCTTAGTCACCTCGGCGTAGCGCTGCTTCATCGGCAGCTTTAAATTAAACACCGCCTCGCGAAACAAGCGTCGCTCGGCCCAGCGACCCATTAAGCTCGCCGTACGGGACGGTTTATCGGCAATATCGCACACCAACCAATCCACCGGCTTTTTCGGTTCATAGACAAAACCGTCCATTTGGTGATGCGTTACCTGACCGGTTTCCATGAGCGACTCGGCCATGGGGCCGTTGTCTACCGCATCTACAAACATACCGCGATTAACCAGCTGCCAAGTCCAACCACCTGGCGCCGCCCCTAAATCGACGCCACGCATACCACCGGCCAAACGCTCATCCCACTCTTCAGCTGGCACAAAATGATGCCAGGCCTCTTCGAGCTTTAAGGTAGCACGGCTGGGGGCGGCCGAGGGCTGACGCAAACGCGGAATGCCCATGACGCAGGCGGCGCTATTATTGACCGGAGCGACACCCACCACGGCGCTATTGCCAGACAAAAACAGTAAATGCAAACGCCATTTAGCCGAGGGGGCCAGGCGTTGATGGCGCTTTAGCGCCTGAATAAACGGCTTGCTAAACTTGCGCGCCAGTGCCGAGAGCGACTTGCCATCGTTGGTGTCAGTGGTTTCTGGCCACACCTCGCAAGCCACCGGCAGCTCTTGAGCGCTCGCCAGTAGCGGCGTTAGGCGATCATCCACCGGCAAATTTTGCAGTATTTCAGCCCCCACAAACCACTGCCGGACAAACATCAAACGCTTAAACTCCAGCTGTTTAATTAAGCGCTCGGCCCCGTCTAGCTCGTGGGTGACAAACTCCACCAACGCACTAGCTGGGTTGGTTTTACTGTAACCGTAAATGCCCCGCCCCGCAGCCAAGTCGTTTAGTTCGGCCGCGCACTCTTTTTCAAAACCACTGCGACAATGCAGATACAGGTGGTTCACGTTAATCTCCTAAAGCGGGCTCACCCGAGCCATAAAATCCGCCGCTGCCTGTGCGGCCATGACGATATGTTGCTGGTGAGTATACCCCGAGCGCACCCGGGGCTTTAAATCGTGATCGCCGTCTTCCAACCAGTGCAGAGCAATAGTCCCGGGCAGGTTATAGCCTGATACTTCTTGCTTATTGCCCAGCTTATCCCGCGTCCCCTGCACGACCAATGCATCACACGGCAGCTGCTTGAGGGTATCCACGCGCAGCTTTTCGGGTTTCGCTGGCGGATGAAACGGATAACCAAAGCACACCACCCCCGGCACAGGGTTTGCTGCTGCTAATACCGCCGCCATACGCCCGCCCATTGATTTGCCACCGATAAACACAGGGCCCGAAAACGCCTGTCGAGCCTGCTCGAGCGCCATTTGCCAAGTGGCGATAAGCTCGGGCTGACGATTGGGTGGGCGCTTTTTGCCCCCGTCGCGGCGCTCCGCCATATAGGGAAACTCGAAGCGGCAGACATTAACGCCCCGCTCGCACAACAGCTCGCTTAATTGCTGCAAAAAGTCGCTGTCCATGGGGGCGCCGGCGCCGTGGGCCAACACCAGGGTGGGCGCACCGGCAGCGGCCCGATTAATCAGTAACTCCACGCGCTAGATACCCGGCGGCAACTGATCGGCCGGCACCAGCGAGGTCGTCTCGATGGCTGGATCGAACACAATCACCACGGTGCGCCTAGCCAATTGTTGGCGCACTTGCTCAACCTTGGTGGCCAGCGGGACATCGGTCTCGCCATATTCTGTGCCCTCTCGGGTCACAAACTCTTCGATCAGCGCATCGAGAGTCTCGGGCGCTAGCTGCTGATGGGGAATAATCATGTTTGCCTGTGTTATCTTAGGGCTAATGTGGCTACGCCACCAATATCCGAGTTATGACAATAAATAAAGGACATCACGTGAACCAGCATCTTGTACTTACTGTAATCAGCGCCGACCGCCCCGGGGTTGTGCAACTGTTGGCCAAAACCATTCACGCCCATCACGGCAGCTGGCTCGAGAGCCGAATGGCGCACTTGGCGGGCAAGTTTGCCGGCATTCTACAGGTCGCCGTACCGGATGAAAATCACTCAGAGTTACTGACGGCGCTAAAAGCGTTGTCGAGCGAGGGTTTACAGGTAGTGGCCGAGCTTGCCGATAGCAACAGCGTAAGTAGCGACAACCACTTTTCCTTTAGTGTGGTCGGGCCCGATCGCACCGGTATTGTCGCCGAAATAGCCGAGGCCTTCGCCGGGCGCGGTATCAGCGTGGAAGAGCTGGAAACCGACTGCTCCAGTATGCCCTGGTCGGGCGAACCCATGTTTGAGGCCACGGGGTTTATCCGGGTACCCGCCGAGGTAGATATGGATGACCTCTACGATCAGCTGGATGTGATTGCCGATGAACTAGCGGTGGATATCCGGGTAGAGCAACCAGAGCCCGGGACCGAATTAACCCATTAACCTGAGACAAGACCTACCCACAGGCTACACGATCAAACCATTTAGCGCGTAGCCAACGCCGTAGGCCAAAAGCGCAGCGGCGCCGCCCATTAGCAACGTCTCGAGCGCCGCGACCCAGCGTGAACTGCCCACCTGAGCACCTTTGGCCGCCCCCACCAACACAAAACTAACAGCGGTTAACACGCTGCTGTACAAGTAAGGCTGGGAAATAACCCCACCACCAATGGCGTTAAGAAAAAATGGCAGCAGCGGCATGGCCCCCAAACTGATAAACGCCACAAAAGTCACCGAGGCCGCTTTGTACGGGTTGGCTGAATCCAGCGTTAGCCCGTGCTCGTCCTGCAGCATGGTGTCAATCCAAAGCCGCTCATCGCCGGTAATGGTGTCGACGATAGACTCCAAAGCATCGCCGGAAAAACCCTTGGCCGCAAATATCTGCCGTACTTCTTCGCGCTCCCCCTCTGGGTAAAGGGCAATTTCACGCTGCTCTTGGCGGCGAGTTTGCTCGCGCAATTGATTTTCGGCACGCACCCCTAAGTAGTTGCTCACCGCCATGCTAAAACCATCGGCAAGCAGGTTTGCCAGGCCCAACACGATAACAACAGTAGCCGACAGCCCAGCGCCGGCTACCCCGGCAACAATGGCAAAGGTGGTAATAGCGCCATCAATGGCGCCATAGATGAAATCGCGTAAATAATTTTGCGCCGGCCCCTGCTCTAGTCGTTTAGCAATCTTGGCCGGCGCGTGACGAGCGATTAGCCGCTCGCGCTCGGTGGGGGTAATTGAGAACGGCATAGCCAAAATCCTAGAGCAATTACGCTGGGCTTATCGCAGCATCGCCTTGAGCTCGGGGATACAGGAGCCGCAGTTGGTGCCACACTTAATTTTGTTGCCCAGCGCCTCAACGCTATCGCATCCGTCACTAATGGCTTTGCGAATGGTTTTTTCGCCCACCTGAAAGCATGAGCACACCATCGCACCTTCGTCTTCGACGCCAGCATCGGGTATACCTGCCAGTATAGCAAAGCGTCCGGAGGCATCGGTCGCCTGCCCCAACTGCTGCTCTAACCAGCGCATTTCGGGGGCGCTTTTTTTATCGGTTGCCGCGCTAAACATCACCTGCAATACGCCGCCGACAAAACCTGCGGTGCGAAAAAACTGATGATCAGAATCCTCTACCGTTACCCAGTCAGAAATTTCGGGAAACTGCGCGTGCGCCCAGGTGCGCCAACAGGGCAGCGACTCGCCCCCGGCCAAGCGAAACTTATAGCCCGTATCCAGGGTGATCTTTGCCCAGTATTCACACTCGGGGCGGATATCTTGGCTGCAAATTAAAAAACCATTCCACGCTTGTCGGAAGGGTTTAATCATTACCGGTGAATGTTTAAATTCCGGCTGTCCACAAATCGGGTCGACATAAGGATTTACTAACGCGTCGGCACAACTGGACGCAGCGTATTTGCCGTTCCAGTGCATTGGCACAAACACCTCACCTACGCGCTGCGATGCCGATGGTTTTACCCGACCGTAATAGACGCTGCCGCGATTTTTCAGCATCGCCAAATCGCCTTCAAGCAAGCCAAAGCGGGCCACATCATCCGGGTGAACGTCGATATAAGGCTCGTCCACATGACCGAGCAATTTGGACGCTGTGCCCGTGCGCGACATCGTATGCCACTGATCGCGAATACGCCCGGTATTCATAATCACCTGATTGGGCAGTGGTGTTTTTACCGGTAGCCGTGCGGTGATGGGCACTAGCCGCGCACGACCATCGGCAGTGTAAAACTGCCCATCGGCAAATAAGCGTGGGGTACCTTCAGGCGACTCAGGGGTTACCGGCCACTGAATGGGTGATAAGTTTTCATAATCCTGCTCGCTAATATCGGCCAGCGCCGAAATATTAAAACCGCGTAGCGCCACCTCGGCGTTATTATCGAGCGCCGATAACGCCGCGTGCTCACGGAATATCTCAACCTGATGTCGGTAATTAAACTGTTCGCCAAAGCCGAGCTTCTCGGCAAAGCGCATAATAATTTGCCAGTCGTGCAGCGCTTCGCCAGGGGGCGACAAAAAGCCTTTTTGAAGAGAGATACAACGCTCGGAGTTGGTCACGGTGCCGTGCTTTTCACTCCAGGTGGAGGCCGGCAATACGACATCCGCCAGTTTGGCGGTATCGGTATTGCCAATACAGTCGCTCACTATCACCAGATCACATTTTTGCAACGCCTCGCGTACCTTGCCGGCATCGGGCATGGTAACAGCCGGGTTGGTAGCCATAACCCAAACCGCTTTAATTTTGCCTTCGTGAATCGCATCAAACATATCCACTGCTTTTAAGCCTTCGTCGCGGGCCATGTTGGGCGCTTGCCAAAACTGCGCCACGCGCTCGATGCTCGCGGGGTTGTCGTACCCCATGTGCGCCGCCAGCTGATTGGCCAGGCCGCCCACTTCGCGCCCGCCCATTGCGTTGGGTTGGCCGGTAATCGAAAACGGCGTTGCCCCAGGCTTGCCGATTTTGCCGGTAGCCAAGTGGCAGTTGATTAACGCATTGCCTTTATCCACACCCGAGGACGACTGATTAACTCCCTGAGAAAATACCGTTACCACTTTTTCGTGAGCGGCAAATAATCGATAAACGTGTTCGATATCCCCGCTTGGAACTTCGCACACCTCGGCGGCTGCCTCAGGGGTCGGCACCTGCTCTGCTGCCACCGCTAAGGCTTCATCAAAACCATTACAGTGCGCGGCGATATAATCGACATCGGTATGACCGTGCTGAGCCAAGTACTGCAATAAACCATTAAAAAAGAAGGCGTCCGAGCCGGGTTTAATGGGCAAATGAATGTCCGCAATTTCACAGGTGGCGGTGCGCCTTGGATCGATCACCACGATCTTCATCTCGGGGCGCAACTCTTTGGCCCGGGCAATGCGCTGGTACACCACCGGATGGGCGTACGCGGTGTTCGAGCCTACCAAGATTAACACGTCGGTTTGCTCTAAATCCTCGTAGCAGCCGGGCACAGTGTCGCCGCCAAAGGCGCGCTTGTGAGCCACCACCGCTGAGGCCATACAAAGGCGCGAGTTAGTGTCGATATTGGCGGTACCCACAAACCCTTTCATAAGTTTGTTGGCAATGTAATAGTCTTCGGTCAGGAGCTGTCCGGACAAATAAAAGGCGACTGAATCCGGCCCATGTTCGGCGATAATTGCCTGAAATTTTTGCGCGGCATAATCCAGCGCCGTGTCCCAGCTGGTGGGCTCGCCCTGAAGCATAGGCGTAAGCAAACGATCGGGCGAGCGCTGGGTTTCGTGCAACGACGAGCCTTTTACACATAAGCGTCCGAGGTTGGCCGGGTGCGCTTGGGTTCCCGACACCGAGACCACCTGATTATCTTGCACCTGGGCGTCCACACCGCAGCCCACCCCACAATAACAGCAGGTCGTCTGAATAGTGGTGCCGACCTCTTGCGGCCGATCGGAAGTAATAAGTTGTGCACTAGAAGTCATAGAGTTTACGCAGCCGCTGGTTCGTCAGAGCTGGCAGCGTAAAACGCCCGCCCCATTAATAAATACTGTGCAATGTCCGAGACATCACGCTTTTCTTGCAGCATAGAAAAATAATCCTGACCGTCGCGGGCATCGCCAAATAACACGGCCCCAACAATGCGGTTGTCACGCAGTAATATTTTTCGGTAAATACCCGCCTGATCGTCGCAATAGAGTAATTCTCGGTGCTCATCGGTGGTTATAAACTCGCCGGCCGAAAATAAATTAACACCGGATACTTTAAGCTTGGTGGGTACCGGGCTATTTTCAAAAGGCCGTTTGATGTTATTGCACAAGCGCTCAGCTAGCGTTGTACATTGATGCCAAATCGGCTCGACCAAACCAAACGTCGCGCCTTTAAATTCGACACATTCGCCTATAGCGCTAATGCTGGTGTCCGATGTGGCCATATAGGCATCGACCGAGACACCGCGATCGCCCTGTAAGCCGGCCGTTAAACCCAACTCTTTATTGGGGGTAATACCGGTAGCAATAACGCAAAGCTTGCAGCTAACGCTCCGACCAGATTTAAACTCGGCCGCTTTTAACTCGTGGGAGCCGGTAAAACGCTCCACCTCATCGCTCAGCATAAAGTGGATGTTTTTGCTTTCCAAAACTCGCTGTAAATAGGTGCCGGCGGCTTTATCTAATTGGCGGTTTAGCAGCCAGCCCGAGCGATGCACCAAGGTTACCCGCAAGCCTTTTAGCGCCAAACCGTAAGCGGCTTCAAGCCCAAGTAAGCCACCGCCAATCACCAATGCATCGGTATCGGTTTTGCGCCCGTGCTTATCGTGAAAGCGGGCCACGTTTAACAGTCGATCGACATCGCGTAAAGTGCGAAAGCTGTAAATATTCTCCAACTGTTGATTTTTAGCGGGGATTTTTGCCGGACGCGAGCCCGTGGCCAGTACCAGGTGATCGTAGCGCAGGCGATTGCCCTCGGTGGTTAACACGCACTTTTGTTCCCGCTCGATGGCCTTAACCTGCACGCCACTGACAAAGCGGATACCGCGGTCGCGATACCACGCCGATGGCTTGCCAATAATCGCTGGCACATCGGTTTCGCCCGCCAAAACCGGCGAGAGCATAATACGGTTGTAGCTGCCCTGGCGCTCATCACCAATCACTGTGATCTCAAAGCCCGAGATATCACGTTTGATCAGCTCGTCCAACAACCGGCCAGCGGCCATGCCATTGCCCACAATCAGTAGTGTTTGTTTGCTTTTACTCAAAACTCGCCACCTTTTGGTGCTGTACGCACCAAGCCCTACCCCGCGTCCGCACCAATCCCGCGCAAACCCACTTGAGCAATATGCACTGCAAGTGAGGCAGTATTGGCTCTAGCGCACCTTTTTTGTGCCGATTGATCCATAAACAGGGGGAATAAACAGATTTAACAGAGAAAAAGCAAAAGCCAGGCCAATAGGCCAGCTCTAATCCAACGCCTTACGCCAGTAGGTGCTCCGGTCGTTGCCGCCAAGGAATAACAGTATTCTTTATGAAGCCAGTTTATAATTAACCCGCATTCTGACAACAGCTTTTTGGAACCCTGCAACGCCATGCTCAATATCGTTTTATTCGAACCGGAAATTCCGCCTAATACCGGCAATATTATCCGCCTGGCGGCCAATACCGGGTGCCAGCTACACCTGATTGAGCCGCTGGGGTTTGTCCTCGACGATAAGCGCCTGCGCCGCGCTGGGTTAGACTACGGCGAGTGGAAAGACCTGCTCACCTATCGCAACTGGGAGGACTTTTTAGCCACGGCGCAGCCCGAGCGGCTTTTTGCCCTGAGCACCAAGGGCACACGCCACCACAGTGATGCCCGGTTTAAACCCAATGACTACCTGCTATTTGGCCCCGAAACCCGCGGTTTGCCTGCCGAGCTGCGCGAGTCCTTACCACCTGAGCAAGTTCTGCGCATCCCCATGCGTGAAGGCAGCCGCAGTATGAACCTCTCCAACGCGGTGTCCGTTATGGTGTACGAGGCGTGGCGTCAGCTGGACTACCCAGGCGCGATTTAAAACCGCGCATCAACACCGTACAATAGCGCCCTTTTACCAATACAGGTAAACGTTATGACACGTGTGCAAATACTCGTCGGCTCTGAGATGGGCACCGCCGAAACCGTTGCCAGCGATATCAAAGACCGCCTCGACAGCAAAGGCATCGAGAATATCGTCAACCCGTTACCCGAGATTGATGACCTGCTCGATCACCCAGACGATACGCTGCTCATCTGCACCTCTAACACCGGCGCCGGCGATTTGCCGGGCAATATTCAGCCGCTTTATCTGTCGCTGGTGCGCGACTTTCCCAGAATTGCCGGTCGCCGTTACGGCGTGATCAATTTGGGCGACAGCAGCTACACCACTTTCGGTGAGGCTGGGCGCGCCATCGATCACGCCATGAGCGAGCTGGGCGCCAGCCGTATTGGCGAGCCATTAGTGTTGGATGCCAGCAGCGGTGATGACCCATCGGAGCTGGCGCTGGAGTGGCTCGACAACTGGACTGCGCAACTATGAGCCGAGCACCCATCGCTTTATTTTACGGCAGCTCCACCTGCTACACCGAAATTTGCGCCGAGAAAATCCGCGCCCAGATGGGTGAGGGCCAGGTCGATGTGTTTAATATCGCCGACACCTCTATTATCGAAGCAGAATTTTACACAAAAGTAATTCTTGGCATTCCCACCTGGGATTACGGTGAGCTGCAAGAGGACTGGGATGAAATTTGGGACGAAATTGATCAGGTAAACTGGCAGGGCAAAAAAGTCGCCCACTTTGGTTTGGGCGATCAAATTGGCTACCCCGAGTGGTTTTTAGACGCCTTAGGATACCTGCACGCAAAAGTGGCCAAGCTTGGGGCGATTCCTTGCGGCTACTGGCCAGTAGATGGCTACGAGTTCGAAGCCTCCAAAGCGCTGATCGCCGATGACACGTTATTTGTCGGGCTCGCACTCGACGACGAAAACGAATTTAACCTAACCGATAGCCGCATTGCCCAATGGTGCGAGCAAGTTAAGGCCGAGTTTGCCCAGTGACCGACACCCCGGACACAAGCCCGGCGCAACTGCACTGGGATGCCGATGGCCAACCGCTATCGAGTGCCTACAGTGATGTGTATTTTTCTCGCCACGATGGTTTGGCCGAAACTCGCCACGTTTTTATTGCGGCCAACCAACTGCCCGCCCGCTTTGCCGCACTTGAGCCTGGCGCCAGCACTGCCTTTACCATTGCCGAGACTGGCTTTGGTACCGGCCTTAATTTTCTAGCCACCTGGCAACTCTGGCGCCAGCAACCGCGCGGCAATAACCGCTTACACTTTATCTCGGTAGAAAAGCACCCACTGGCACTGGCCGACCTAACCCGCGCTCTGGCTTTGTGGCCCGAGCTCGCCCCCTTAAGCGAGCAACTGACGGCGCAGTACCCGGAGTTTGTCGGGCGCGGTCTTCAGCGCCTGCATTTTAGCGACAACGTCAGCCTGACATTAATTATCGATGAAGCCGCCGCCGGTTTTAACTCGCTACTATGGCCCAATCACGCGAGCGCCGACGCCAATATACAACCCAGAGTTGATGCGTGGTTTTTGGACGGTTTTGCCCCCAGTAAAAACCCCGGTATGTGGAGCAATGAACTGTTTGCCTGCATCGCCGAGCTATCGGGTCGCCACACCACCGCCGCCACCTTTAGCGCGGCCGGCGTGGTAAAACGCGGCTTACTCAGTGCGGGGTTTACGGTTAGTAAAGTACCCGGCTTTGGTCGCAAACGAGAAATGATAACGGCAAGCAGAGCGGAGCCAACTGGGGCCCATATCACGCCCTCTCGCTCGGCAGGCTTTCTGCAGTGCGCAACCCAGGCACCGGGGCCGAAAACGGCGTTGGTGATTGGTGCGGGGCTAGCCGGCTGTCATAGCGCGCGGGCGCTGGCCGAATCCGGTTGGCAGGTCATCGTCATCGAACAAGATTCTCCCGCCAGCGGCGGCTCGGGCAATGCGCAGGGGCTGCTGTACGCTCGCTTAAGTCATCGCCGCGAAACCCTACCCCAGTTTAATTTACACGCACTGATGTACGCCCAGCGCCACTATCAACGCCTGTGGCGCGACCACCCAGAGGCCGGCCAGCGCTGTGGGCTACTGCAACTGGCCAGCGGCGAGAAACAAGCCATCGCACAACAGCAGGTAGTGACCGCGCTTGATTACCCCGACTCATTGGTAAAGTACGTTAGTACAACCGAGGCCACAAACTTGAGCGGTGTCCCGCTAAATAAGTCGGGATTGTACTTTGCAAACTGTGGCTGGTTAGACCCTCGCACTGTGTGTCGCTGGCTGCTCAATCATGCCAATATCCAATTGCGCTGTGGCGAGACTGTCGCCCGATTAACTCAGCAAGAGAGCCACTGGCGCGCTCTAACCGCGCAAAACCACACCATTGCCAGCGCCACCATTGCCGTAGTTGCCTGTGCCGAGCGCAGTGCGGAGCTTGCGCAGCTGCAACCGCTACCGCTGAAACCAATACGCGGTCAAGTCAGTACTCTTGCGGCCACTAGCGCCAGTCAGAAGCTCAAGACCGCACTGTGTGGTCACGGATATTTAGCCCCGGCCAACAAGGGTAGCCATAGCTTGGGGGCAACCTTTAATTTAGGGGAGCATGACCTCGCCTTAAATAACGAGGATCACCTGCGCAACCTGCAACATCTGGCGGAATTAGGGCAAGGTGTGACAGAGCTATTTAGCGACCCAGGCCTCGAGCAAGTTACAGACGGGCGTGCGGCATTTCGGTGTACCACACCCGATTACTTACCAGTTGTAGGCCCAGTGCCAGATTACGCAGCGCTTAAGCACGACTTTGCGGAGTTAAGCCGCAACGCCAAAGCCGTAATCAACACACAACCGAGCTACCACGACGGGTTGTATGTCAACTGCGGGCACGGCTCACGCGGCCTGGCTTACGCCCCCATCAGTGCACAGCTATTATGCGATATTATTAACCGCGACAGCGCGCCACTGGATGCTGAGCTGGCTCAGGCGCTGCATCCGGCGCGTTTTGCCTTGCGAGATCTTATTCGGGGGCGCTAGGCGGCTGCGGCAATATAATCTGCGAGCCACTGCCACAGGCAACCACCGTGCGCATCGCCGCCTCGACGGTCACCTCAGGCAGCAAAACCACGCAATCAGCCGGCAAGTGGTAAACAAACCCAGAGGTAGGAATGGGTGCGGTAGGCACATACACAGTGTACTCGCCCGAGGCGTGCTCGGCGGTGACAATACCGGTAACCGATACCGGGCTAGTCGCACCCATAATATAAGCGCGGCATACCTTGCCGTTAAGCAGTGAGGCATTGCCCTCACCACCCATCACCTGAGTCACCATCTCGCGAATCGTGCTGTAGCCCGGCGCTAAACGAGAGAACAACGCATCCAGTTTGCTGTGAATCCAGCGCCCGATTCCTGTTTTAACCAACAGGCCAATGGCAAAGCACACCGACAACACCAGCGCTAAACTCAGCACGTCCGCACTGTGTTCACCGACGGTGATATAGTTAGCCAACCAACGGCTGAGCGGATCGATGGCTTTGCCCAAGATACCCGCCAGCCAATGCAGTAAAAAGACAAAAATGGTCATTGGCAGCACGACCGCCAAACCACCCAGCAGGGTGAGCACCAAAAACGAACGAACGCGAGACATAAGTGAACCTTAGTAAAATATTAACAACCGGCCGGCCGGCTATTATGGCCAATCGTTTCAGAGCAAACAATTTATGTCGCCCGGCACACCGACATTACTTGCTGTTACTGGCCTTGCTCGGGCTGGTGCAGCCAGCTTGTGCCGACGCACTTAAGGCCACCTCACTGCACTACACTTTACTGCAAAGCAGCCCGCAGGACGCACGCTATTTTACTCAGGGGCTGGAGATCCATCAGGGGCAGTTGCTGCAAAGCTCTGGGCTGTACGGCAAATCCAAACTGGTGAGCCGGCCACTTAACGCCGAGCCACAATCACCTGACGCTAAATTGTCCTGGCAGCAGGCGCTGCCCAAAAACTACTTCGCCGAAGGGCTGACAGTATTAGATGATACTGTCTATTTGCTAAGCTGGCGCGAACAAACCCTGTGGCGCTTTGAGCTAAACAGCGGCAAACTTCGTAGTCGCAGCACATACCAAGGTGAGGGCTGGGGGCTTAGCAACAACGGCAAACACCTGATTCGCTCCGACGGTAGCGACACCCTGTACTTTCACGACCCCACCACATTGACCATCGACAGACAAATAGCCGTCACCCGCCGTGGCACAGCAGTTAAAAATATCAACGAACTGGAATTTGCCCACGGGCTTATCTGGGCCAACATCTGGTTTAGCAGCGAGATTATCGCCATTGACCCGGCCACAGGCCACGTCGTGGCGGTGCTAGACGTTGCAGAATTAGCCCGGCGCGAGCGAACCCACAACCCGGACCCGAACGCCGTGACCAACGGTATTGCTTACGATGCGCGCGACGATACGTTTTGGGTGACCGGCAAACACTGGTCCAACCTGTACCAATTAAAACTCAACACCCAACCATTGAACAAACCATAGCGATGTGGAGCGGGCATAAAAAAGCGCCCGTAAAGGGCGCTATTTTAAGGAATACTGGATTTCTTATTCGGGCGTTACATTTTCAGCCTGTGGGCCTTTTTGCCCCTGTGTTACTTCAAAGGTAACTTTTTGGCCTTCGGTCAACGTTTTAAAACCAGAGCCGACAATCGCCGAGAAGTGCACAAACACATCCTGACCACCTTCGCCCTCAATAAAACCAAACCCTTTGGACTCATTGAACCACTTAACCACACCGGTACTTTTTGACATAACAATAACCTTTTGCCGGCCCAGGCCGGATTATGCTCCATAGAAAGCTCAAACCCGCTAATCTGCGCAAGTTCGAGAAACTTACTATAAACCGCCTATTTAGTAGCTGTAAAGGCACAAAGCTTGTGGTTTGCGGGGTTAAAACACAGACACGGATGACGTAATATAGTGGCACCTCAAACGACTATCAGGTTGCGCCAGTATGGGACACACTCCCCTCGCTCGATCCGCACAGGCGCTGTGCTCGCGCTCACATTGCAACAACTGCCGACTTAAGTCCGTTTGCTTACCTCTAAGCCTAAGTCTTGAGGACATCGACCAGCTCGACGCTATTGTCCAGCGCCGCCAGCCGCTGCAGGCGGGCGAGATGCTGTATCGCGCCGGTGACCCTTTTACCGCCATCTACGCCGTGCGTGCCGGTGCGCTTAAAACCTGGACATCCAGCAGCAATGGCCGCGAGCAAATCACCGGGTTTTACTTACCGGGGGACATTGCCGGGCTCGACGGCCCGGCCGACAATCGCCACAGCAATAGCGCTCAAGTGCTGCAAACCAGCTCGGTATGTAAATTGCCCTTCAACCAACTTGAGCAACTTGGCAGTCAGGTGCCGGGGCTGCAGCGCAACCTACTGCAACTGCTTAGCCGCGAAATTGTGCACGAGCAACATCAACTACGTCTGATTAGCAGTGCCTCGGCGCAAACCCGGGTCGCGACATTTGTGCTAGATTTATCCACCCGACAACACCGCCATCAGCTCTCTGCGACAGACATTACCTTACCTATGAGCCGCGGCGACATCGCCAATTTTTTAGGGCTGACGCTCGAAACCGTGAGCCGCACCTTTAGCCAATTACAAAAGCTGGGCGTTTTACAAAGCTCGGGTAAACAACTCACCGTCATTGACCTTGAGCAGCTTCATCATCTCGCCCAAACCGAATAAATATTAGGAATTAAACCATGACTAACCAAGCCGACCCGTTAACCGCCACACTTAACGCGTTTGACGATGCAAACTCTCAGGATCCAAACCTAGATCAAGACCGAGAAGGTAAATCGCACCCCAAAGAGCTACTGTACGCCCAGCGTATGAGTACCGAACTTGCACAATTCGACCCAGAGGCTAGTGCCGAGTTGCAGCTGGCGGCGCGAGCGCAGCATATCGAGCGCTGGGTTATTCCCCGGGCCGATTACCCCATGGACCGCTCCGGCTATAAGCGCTGGCGTACCGCACTGGGGCAGCATCACGCCGAGCGCGCAAGCGCCATTATGCGTGAACACGGGTACAACGACGCCAGTTGCGAGCGGGTTGCCACCATGCTGCAAAAAAAGCAGCTCAAGCGTGACGCCGAAGTGCAGGCTCTGGAGGATGTGATTTGCCTGGTGTTTATCCGCCACTATTTGGAGGACTTTGCCACCAAGCACAGCGACGAAAAGCTGATCGATATCATCCGCAAAACCTGGAACAAGATGTCAGAAAAAGGCCATGAGCACGCCTTGCAGATCAACTTAGCACCACACTTACAACAATTGGTGGGTAAAGCTCTGGCTGCGTGAAGCAGCCTTTTACAACAAAAGTGAATAGAAGACGCCCCAAAAAAAACAGTGCACTATAAAAATGCACGGATTTACATCCAACACTTGACCTGAGCCTCAATCTCCTTTATACAAAAAGTGTGATCGTCATAACAAAAATGATAAACAGAAAGGCCGTCTTATGAAAAACTTGCTACTACCGTCGGTTTTGGTGCTGCTAGCGCTGTTCGGCAATCAGGTAAATGCGTGCGACGAGGACTGTAAGCGCCAGCAAGCTATGGATCAGCACAATGTAGAGTTTCCCAGTTACCTAAACGCGAAGTTTTGCGAAACCACCAGTGTCGACTTTCTGCTGCGTGACTACGCCAGCCTGGAAAAATACCGCAATGAGCGCTTACCCACTGGTCACAAAGGTGGTATGAACAATATTCGCAAGATGCTGGAACAACGCAAAGAGTGGTTAATCGAGTGCGACGATTATCTTCGCCTGACAGAACAAGGGCGGGTATTTTACAACGCCGAGACCACCAAGAGCATTTTTGCCGCGATCGACAAAGTCACCGCCGAGCTAAACGGCTTGGTGTACAACGGCAGTCAGGACGTGATTGTGAGCAATGGCCTGGATATCGCCGAGCAGGATTTTGACCAAATGCTCAGCACTCTGGATCAACATAAAACTAACCTGCAGCTGCGCGGCCAGCTGGTGATTCGCTAGGTAAGCTGCGCCTTACAAGCTTCTCGCGGGTGACTTTAGTCGCCGGCGGGCTCGCGCTTTTTCAGTGACAACACCGCGCGCTTGGGCTTGTCGGGGTTATCGGCAAACATTTTGGCTTTTTGCTCCAAATCGCGCACGGTTCGGCTTTTGATCTTCACGCTGGCGCTGTCGTCGCGCTCGCGCGGCACCGCAAAGCCCCCATCAGCGGCGGCATTGGCTAACGCCTCAACACCGCAGCGCAACAGCCGGGCCTGATCGATAAAGTTTAACTCTTTGGGAAAGTGGCTCGGATCAACAGACGACGGGTTGCGCGGATCGCCCTCAACTCGGATGATACAACCAGATGCATGGCGCGCCTCACCGGCTGCCAAGTCCACGTCCCAGGATTTAAAGTCCATTGTCTCGACCTATTTTGCTACAGATAAACCCCCGCCAGACACGCGGTGCATCTGGGGGATGGAAGAGGGTATCGGGCAATTGTGACATTTTCACGACAATCACACTAGAGTTTTTGCCTAGCCCGTAGGCGCACCGCGCCCCATGCGCGGGTTTTGCGACGCGCTAAGTGCCTTTCAATCAGCCAGCATTGCGCTTTTGACGCGCTGGCGGCTCGGCCCCTAAATGAACCTCATTGCGGGCGCTTGCCAACTCAATTTGTTTTTGTCGCTCGGCAAATCGCGTTTTCTGCTCATCGGTTAAGCTGTGATGGCAACGAGGGCAACATACGCCCTTCATGTAAAGCTCCGAAGCCATTTCCTCTTCGGTAATGGGGTGCCGGCAACCATAACACTGATCAAATGAGCCGCGCTCCAAGTCGTGATTAACCGCCACGCGATTATCGAATACGAAGCACTCTCCACGCCACAGGCTCTCTTCGACGGGCACTTCTTCCAAGTATTTTAAGATGCCGCCCTCCAGGTGATACACCTCATCAAAGCCCTGCTCTTTCATGTAGGCGGTGGCTTTCTCACAGCGGATGCCACCGGTACAAAACATGGCTACCTTCTTGTGTTGCACCGGGTTGAGGTTTTCTTTCACATAGGCGGGAAACTCGCGAAACGTTTCAGTCTCGGGGTCAATCGCTCGCTCAAAGCTACCAATGGCGTACTCGTAATGGTTTCGGGTATCCACCACAACGACCTCAGGGTCGCTAATCAGCGCGTTCCAATCGGTGGGTTTTACGTAAGTACCCACGATCTGCTTAGGGTCGATCCCCTCGACACCCATGGTGACAATCTCTTTTTTGAGTTTCACCTTCATGCGGTAAAACGGTTGATCATCATAGAGCGACTCTTTGTGCTCAATATCGGCAAAACGCGGGTCACTGTGCAGGTAATTCAGTAAAGCATCGATGCCTGCTCGCGAGCCTGACACGGTGCCATTGATGCCTTCGGCGGCCAACAGCAATGTGCCTTTAATACCCAGTCGATCGCACTCGGCTTTTAGCCCGGTGCTAATAGCCTCGTAATCGGGGAGCTCAACAAACTTATACAGCGCAGCGACAACATACTGATTCATAAGAAAAACATTTACCTAAATGCAGCCCAGAACGGGCAGATTGAAAACGCGGGCATTATAACCGCTTGTTTTTTGTACAGCCAGTATTTTTGCCTTTGGTTTGATTTAGAGCAAATTTAGCAAACATTTAGCGCTGTTAATGCTTGCCGCCACCCAAACAATGCGGCGAGTCAGGCACTTGTTGTTCGCGCGCCCACTCATCGGGGCTAAAGGTATGCAGCGCCAAGGCGTGCACGGGGCCCTGTAACTGCTCAGCCAGCGCGCCATATACCAATTGGTGACGTTGCACCTGCCGCTTACCCGTCAGCGCCTCACTCACCAAAGTTACCTTAAAATGGGTTTCCGAGTTGGGCGGCACGCTGTGCATATGGCTCTCGTTTACAACGGCCAAATGCTCTGGGGCAAACACCTCGCTTAAGGTGGTTTCAATGCTGTGTTGTACAGAGTTCATGGGTTACTCCACTCAAAATGCAGCAGGCATTGTACCGCAAGCAAGCTTAGCGGTACTCCCCGTGATCGTCAGGAATGTCAGCAGCGGCATCCAGCTCTGTCTCCAGCTTTAACCCTTCCTCAGCCCGAGCCTTAGACCATCGTGCCACCAGCAGATATACCACCGGCGTTAAAAACAATGTAAAGATGGCCGCTAAGCCCAGCCCGCCAAACACCACCCAGCCAATAGCGCGCCGTGCCTCGGCGCCGGGCCCGGCACTGAGTATCAGCGGCAAGCCGCCCAACACGGTCGACATCATCGTCATAACAATGGGGCGCAGGCGCACAGCGGCGGCGGTTTGCACCGCCTGCAGCACCGAGCGTCCCTGGTCGCGTAGCTGATCGGCAAACTCTACCAGTAAGATGCCATTTTTAGCCATCAAACCAATCAGCATGACCAGCCCAATTTGCGAGTAAATATTTATGCTGGTGCCAGTAAGCAAGAGGGCAACAATAGCGGCCGCAATACCAAAAGGCACCGTTATCATCACGATCAACGCGCTGGTGAAGCTCTCAAACTGTGCGCACAGAACCAAGAACACGACGACTAACGCAATGATGTAAGTCATAGTGACTTCATGTGCCGTTTCATTCAGTGTTTCGGCCTCGCCTAAAAAGATGATGCCAATGCCAGGTGGCAGTTCGCGCTCGGCCAAACCGCGCAAATCATTCACCGCCGACTGCAGCGGATAGCCGCTGTCGAGATTCATATCAATTTCAATCGCACGGCGTTGCTTATGGCGATCCAGCTCGGCGGCAACCGCCTGCTCACTTAAGGTGACGACGGACGACAGTGGTAGCAAGCGGCCATCCCGGGTACTGACAAATAAGTTAACCAAATCACCGGGGTCGTTAATCTGGTTGCCGGAAGACTCAAGAATAATCGGAATCGCTTCGTCTTCGACGCTCAGGTCCACCAAATCGTAACCATCCACCATGGCACGCAGCGTGGCAGAGATGTTCTCTAGCGGGATATTTAAATCAGACGCCCGGCGCCGATCGATGGTGACGGACAATTGCGGTTGCGTCGGCTGAAACTGAATATCCGGCTGCGACAGATGGGGCAGCTGCTCCTCAATCGCGCGGGCAAAATGTTCAGCGGCGACAAAAATTTCATCGTAATCGCTCCCCACCAATGCGATGTCTACGCCGCCGCCGCCGTCCCTCACTCCTAGGCTATTGGTACTGGATACCCTGACAAAGGCACCGGGAATTTCGCTTAACGGGCCCTGTAACTCTTGCATCATCTCTTGCTGAGTACGGCTGCGGGCCTCCCAGTCGGCCAGTGGCAAAATCACCCGACCGCGGTTGGGGTCGTAGCGCCCTACTATCGAGAACAATTGAGTCGCCTCTCCAGAATCGAGCAAAGGCTGCACACGAGCCTCCATGGCATTTACCTGCCGCTCGGTATATTCAAGCCCGGTGCCGTCTGGCCCGGTAGCATCCACGTAGATAACACCGCGATCCTCCTCGGGCAACAGCTCTTGGGGAATAAACTGGTACAACAGCCCACAGCCGACAATAACCAGCAGCGCCACAACAACGGCAATAACACTGTGTTTAAGCACAAAGCCCAATGTGCGTGAATACCCATTGGCGATACGACCGCCAAAGCGCTGTAAACGATCGCGCACCGGGTGCGACTTATCGCTTCGCTCGGGCACGATTCGCGCCGCCATCGCCGGCACTAAGGACAAGGCCACAAACGATGAGATAGCGACGGCAAACGCCAAGACAAAACCAAACTCGCGAAACAAGCGCCCGGCGGTACTGGGGAGCATAGCCACCGGCACAAACACCGACACCAACACCGCTGTGGTGGCGATAACGGCAAAAAACACCTGGCGAGTACCCAGTACCGCGGCCGCCCGTGCACCTAACCCCTGATCGCGGCGACGCTGAATGTTCTCGAGCACCACAATAGCGTCATCCACCACCAGGCCGGTGGCCAGCACTAGCGCAAGTAACGTTAGAATGTTTAGGGAAAAACCCATAGCCCAAATGGCGGCAACCGTACCAATAAGCGCCACGGGTATGGCGACACTGGGAATCAACGTGACCCGCAACGAACCAATAAATAGCCAAATAGTGATAATCACGATGGTGACCGTAAGCAGCAAGCTGAATAACACCTCGCTCATCGAGCCCTTAATAAACTTGGAGCTATCTTCGGTGACCACTAAATCAAAATCGGTGAAGCGCTCGTTTAAACGCTCTACGGCCAAGTGCACCCGCTCGGCAATATCCAGAGTGTTAGATTGCGACTGCCGCACCACCCCCATGCCCACCACTGGGAGGCCATCGAGCCGCACATAAGATTCGGCATCCTCTGGGGCAAAAAACACCTGGGCCACATCCGCCAAACGAGTGGTGCCCTCAATGACGATGCCCTGTAGTTCTCGTTCCGTCACCGCCGAGGCATCGGCTCGCACCAGCAGCTCTAAATCGCCAGAACGGAAGCTGCCCGAGGGCACGTCGAACGGAGCCTGGCGCAAGGCGTCGGCAACATCAGTGACACCTAAGCCAAAACTCGCCAAGCGGATGGGGTCCATTACAACCCGCAACACCTTTTGTCGCTGACCAAATAGCACGACATCGGCGACGCCATCAATAGAGACTAATTCGGGTATTAGGTCTTTTTCAGCACGGCGAGTCAGCTGCAGTTCATCCATCTGCTCACTAACCAACGCCAAATTAATAATCGGGTTAGCGTCGGGGTCGGCTTTAACAACCGTTAGAGACTCCATATCCGCAGGCAAATCCCGCTCCACCCGGCTTACCGCTTCACGTACATCCGAAGCGGCGCTGTTTAAATCGGCATCGGGCGAAAACTCGACGTGCAGGCGAAAATTATTCTCTTCGCTGGAGGAGCGAATATTGCGTATACCCGAAACCCTGGCCACCGCCCCCTCAACAATACTGGTGACTTCCGCATCCATGGTCTCAGGTGAAGCGCCGGGATACACACCGCGCACAGAAACAACCGGACGATCGACGTCCGGCAACTCGCGCACTTCGACCGCCATAACCGCGGCCAAGCCCGCGATAGTGATCAATAAATTCAGCACCAGAATTAAAATCGGGCGCCGAATGCTCAGACTCGCCAGATCTTCTTTGTGAAGCGACTCGGGGGTATTACTCACCACTCACCTCGCCATCACGGGCCGAGGCAGGCACGACAGAACTTACACTGGCCTCATTGGCTGCTGAGCTCTCGGACGACTGAGCCTTAACGTTAAGCTCGCGCACCTCAGCCACCTTAACCGGCTGCCCTTCGCGAACCATTTGAATACCTTCAAGCACCACCAAGCTATCTTTTTGCAGAGCGCCGCTGACCAAGACCTGACCAGCACGGCGCTGGACAATGGTTGCCAACTCGCGTCGGGCAATACCGTCTTTAATGGTCCAGACAAAGGAGCCGCGCGCCCCCCACTGTAGGGACACCTCCGGCACCAGATAGTAGTCGTTGCCGGTTAACGTGAGGCCAATACGAAAACTCATCCCCGGGCGCAACCGGTCCGCACTGTTGTTTACATGAGCCCGCACTTTAAACGTTCGTTCACTCTCATCGACCCGGCTATCGATGGCAACCACTTTGCCTTGAGCCACTACCGAGTCGGTACGCCACGTCGAAAGCTCTATTTCCTGCTCCGGCTGAATTTGGCCCAATAATAATTCGGGCAATTCAAAGGTCACCAACAGCAGGCTGCGGTCGTCGATCGTGGTAATCACGGTATCGGTATCAACCCAAGCACCCGGATCGATATCGCTAAGCCCCACATGGCCAGCAAACGGTGCCACAACGTTTTGGTACTCTAAATTAACGCGGGCGCGGTCGACGGCGATTTGCGCGCGAGCTACCATACTTTCGGCATCGTCCAGAGCCGACTCAGTAACCGCACCACTGCCTTTGGTCTGCCGGTAACGGGTTAATAAACGTTCAGCATCAGCAAGCTCCACCTCGGCCTTGCGCAAGGCCAAAGCCTCATCACGATCGTCTAACCGCAGCAAAACCTGCCCTTCGGCAACCGACTGACCGGGGCTAATATTGACCTCAGTCACCTGACCGGCGGCGCGTGAACGAATGGCCACCGAGTGCAATGCACGCGAGGTGCCCACCGCTTCCACGTTCACTTGTTCGGGGCTAACGGCTACTTTGGCGGCAATAACCGGGCGCGCTTTCGCCCCGCCGGCACCGGGTTGTAACGTCGCATCGTCACTGCAGCCGACCAGGCTCCCCAAGAAAACAGCCGCCAGTAGTAGGTAGTAAGGTTTGACAATAGAAATGGTATTGGGCACAGAGGCACTCCAAGCTACACCCACTATCATGGGGCATTATTAGTAATACAACTATTTTACGGGCGGGAATGAGAAGTTACATGCAATGCACGTAAGGAACTGTAAATGTTCCCGGCGCGGCAAGGGAAGGTTAAGAAACGGGCGCCAACAGAGCCCGCCCTAAGCTCTACACCTGGACCTCGGGCTGACCCGACTTAGATGGCCCTCCAAAGCGCTCTCTCAGGTGCTGAACAGCCAAATAAAACAGCGGAACCAACAAGGGCCCGAGTAATGAGGCCGCCAGCATACCGCCAAACGTCGTAGCCCCCAAAGAAATTCTCGATGCAGCACCAGCACCGGACGAAAACATCAAAGGCATCACCCCCAGCACAAATGACAGCGCCGTCATCAATACCGCGCGAAAGCGCAGGTGCGCGGCCGTCAGCGAAGCCTCAAAAATACTTTTACCCTCGCGCCTTTGCTCCATGGCAAACTCTACAATCAAGATTGCCGTTTTTGCCGACATCGCAATCAGCAACACCAGACCAATTTGAGCATAAATATTGTTATCCAGGCCCGCTATTTTTAATGTTGCTAGCGCGCCAAACAGGGCAATTGGAACAGACAGTAAAACGGCAATGGGTATCGTCCAGCTTTCGTACAAGGCCACTAAGAATAAATAGACAAACAGCATGGCCAAAGACATTAGAACCGGGGCCAAATTGCCCGCCTCAATTTCCTGACGAGACTGGCCCGACCACTCGTAGATAAAGCCGTCGGGCAAGCTTTGCGCCTGCTCTGTCATGGCAGCAATAGCCTGGCCGGAACTTAAACCCTCTGCCGCCGAGCCGTTAATTTTAGCGGAGCGATACAAATTAAAATGATTGATAGTGGTTGGCCCCAATATGGGCTCCACCGACACCAAGGTCATCAGTGGCACCATCTGCTGCTTGGCATTGCGCACATAATAGTGCCGCAAATCATCCGGGCTTAAGCGAAACTCGCTATCGGCCTGAATCATAACCCGATAAGTACGAGAGAATTGATTAAAGTCGTTAATGTACAAGGAGCCTAGGTTGGCTTGCAATGTCAAAAAGACATCGCTGATTGCCACCCCCTGAGCTTTTGCTTTAAGCCGGTCCACCTCGACAAAGTACTGAGGTACGTTAGCGCGATAAGTCGAATACACTTGCGTTAACTCGTCGGCACTGTTGGCCTTATACACGAGTGCACTCATGGCCTGAGCCAACTCAGCCGGAGAGCGCCCCTCCATGTCTTGCAAACGAAACTCAAAGCCGCTGGACACCCCGAGGCCAGGTATGGCCGGCAGGTTGAAGATCATTGCCTGCGCCTCAGACAGCTGCCATAACTGCCCCTGTAAACGCTGTTGAATAGCGCCCACACTCAACTCGGGTGTGGTGCGATTGTCCCAGTCATCGAGAACCGCAATAGCGAAGCCCGTATTAGAGCCTACCCCACTTTGAATACTGAATCCGGCCACAGTAATGATATCAATCACCCCGGGGTCATCGCGCACAATATCGGTAACCTTTGCCATTACCGCCTCAGAGCGAGCACTGGAAGCGGCATCGGGCAGCTGCACATCGACAAACAAATAACCTTGATCCTCCGAGGGAACAAACCCTGAAGGGACACTGGTGAACAACCACACCAAGGCACCAACGATCATTACCATTGCCAAACCAGCACGACCGGCGCGCTTTAAAATACCGCCAACCGTTTTCTGGTAGAGCGTGATCACCCAGTTTAGACCTCGCTCAAAAGGTCCCATCCAGCTGATGGGTTTAGAGTCCTTACGCAGTAAAACAACGCACAACGCCGGACTTAAGGTGAGCGCGTTGATTGACGAAATGATAACGGCGCAAGAAATAGTCACCGAGAATTGTTTGTACAACACACCCGTCATGCCCGGCATAAAACCCACCGGCACAAACACCGCCAACAGCACCAAGGTAGTCGCAATAACGGGGCCCGTCACTTGCTTCATGCTTTTGAGCGCGGCCTGCTGGACCGTCAAACTTCCTTCTTTTAAGATCCGCTCGGTGTTTTCAATGACGATGATCGCATCATCCACCACCACCCCAATGGCGAGCACCAACCCAAACAAGGTAATGGTGTTAATCGAAAAACCCAGCGCCAACATACAGGCAAAGGTACCGATCAGTGATACGGGGATAGCAACCGTCGGTACAATTGTGGCCCGCCAGTTTTGCAAAAATGCAAAGACCACCAAAACAACCAAAACAACCGCTTGCAGCAGAGTGATAAAAACTTCGTGAATAGATCGCTCAATAAACCGGGTAGAATCATACAGCACGCTAAACCTTAACGAGTCGGGCATGGTGCTCGCCAACTCGTCCATTTTTGCATTAACCGCCGCGGCGACTTCAGTCGCATTCGCGTCGGGAAGCTGATAAATAACGACGAATGCGGTCTCTTGATTATTAAGCTTGGCGTTAATCCCATAGCTTTTCGACCCCAACTCTAATCTTGCTACATCACGCATACGCACCATAGAACCTGAGGCGTCGGCACGCAGGATAATATTGCCAAACTCTTCGGTTTCTATCAGGCGCCCCTGGGCTTGAATGCTGTATTCAAAGGGCTGAGATTTTGGTACTGGCGCTTGACCAAACTTCCCCGCTGCAACAATAACATTTTGCTCTTGCAATGCAGCGGCGATGTCGCTGACCGTAATATTTAACGCACTCATCCTGTCTGGGTTTAACCAAATCCGCATGGCATAGGCTTTATCACCCATCACATTGACATCGGACACCCCCGGAACCCTCGATAAGGGCTCGCGAATAAAGTTGGTCGCATAATTACTCAGGTACAACGTGTCGATGTGCTCATGGCCTTCCTTTGCCAACAGGTTAATGCCCATCAACATGTCACTGGCCTGCTTGCGCACGTTAATGCCCTGGCGCTTTACCTCTTCAGGCAAAAAGGGCTCAGCGAGTGACACCCGGTTTTGCACGTTCACCTGGGCCATATCGATATCGGTGCCCGTAGCAAAGGTGATGGTAATATTGGCAGAGCCATTGTTAGACGCTGAAGACTCGATATAAATCATGTCTTCTACGCCATTAATCTGCTCCTCTAATGGCCGTAAAACTGAATCCTCCACCACTTGAGCGCTGGCCCCGGGGTACACCGCATTCACCTGAACTTTAGGCGGTTTAATATCGGGGTACATGTTGACAGGGAGGTTAGCGATCGCCAGCAACCCCACCAGGGTGATAACAATCGAAATAACAAAGGCAAACTTGGGACGGTAGATAAACGTTTTACTGATCATGGCCGAATCCTTTACTGACCGTTTTCAATGGGTGCTACAGCGCCGGTTACTGGGTCCACCATACCCGTAACCGGTGCAACTTCTACCCCTACCCGCACCTTCTGCAAACCATCAATAATAATTCGGTCGCCGTCGCCGAGCCCCTCGTCCACGGCCCACATTGGCCCAATGCGGCGCCCCATTTTTACCAGTTTTTGTGACACAGTATTGTCTTTATCAACGCTCAAAACCGTGTAACCCTCTTGCGTCGACTGCACCGCAGACTGAGGGATTACGGCTTTGTTTTGTTTCTCACGCCCCTCTATCATTAAGGTCACGAACATTCCTGGCACCACCACGCCGCTGGGGTTGGGGAACTCTGCTCGTAAATTGACTGCCCCCATGGTGGCATCAATTTGAGTATCAGCAAAAGTCAAACTGCCCTCTTGACCAAACGCCTCATTATTGGGAAGCCGCATAGATATATCCAAAGGCGGATTGGAAACCCCAGCACCTTCATTTTGACGCTTTTGCAGGTAAGACATATAGGCGCTTTCTTCAAGCTGGAAGTTGACGTAAATCGGATCGGCTGCGGACAACTGAGCTAATGTGCCACTGCCAGGCCCGACTACAGTGCCAACATTGTATTGAGTTTTACCGATCAACCCAGTAAAGGGCGCGGTTATCTTGGTATAACCTAAGTTAATACGTGCGGTCTCTAGTTGCGATTCGGCCGCTTTAACTGCCGACTGCGCCTGGCTCGCGGCCGCTCTTAGCTTGTCTAAATCTTGAGCGCTTAAAAAGCCTTCAGGAGCTAATTGTGTCCCTCGCTCTAACTCGCTGGCTGTGCGCTCAACCTCGCTCCGCGCCCGCTCTAACTCGGCCTCGGCACCCTGCACAGCCGCCACAAAAGGGGCATCGTCAATGACGTAGAGCACCTGCCCCTCAGTCACCATTGCCCCCTCAACAAAGTGTCTCGCCATCAACTCTCCCTCGACGCGAGCCATTAAATTCACATCTCTAAAAGCTTCAGTGCGACCGACAAACTCACGGTAAGTACCGACGGGCTTGGTTGCGACTTCATAAACCACTACCGCAGGCGGGGGGGCACCGGTGGTTTGCTCTGCTTTCTCCGAGCAGCCCACCGCTAACGCAATGGCGCCGCCCATCAGAAGAGCCATAGCAACACGAGTAACCGCGTGAGCCATACCCAAGAGTCTCGTCACCCCAGCTATATCCTTCATATACCAATCCATTTGTATTTTGTTACCGTTATGATAGTCCAGATGCAGAAAATAACCGCATCAACCGACTGAGGCCGAATGTAAACGCACTACATAAAACGGTGCCAGGCAATAACCGCCCAGACGAATATACACACCCCCAAACTGACCATCACGACCGCCGATGCAATATCTTTAGCCCGGCCTGACAACTCGTGCAGCTCAGAGCCAGTCCGATCGACCACGGCCTCGACCGCGGAATTAACCAATTCGGCCACCAGCACCCAAAACAAGCTAGACACCAGTAAGATCAATTCAATATGGGTCTGGGCCAGCCACCACGCGAGCGGTAACCCGAGCAACGTTAATACAACCTCTAACCGAAAGGCCGCTTCATACCGCCAAGCGGCCGCTAAGCCTTGCAGAGAGTATACGGTGGCGTGCTTCAAGCGTGTGAAACCGCGCTTGCCGGGCTTATTCATGCAATAAAACTCCTTCACTGTGTCACACGAACGTCACAGTCCGGTGGTATCTCTTAGCCAACCCAAACGGATCGGCGAAAACGGGTGAAACTATGAATGCTTTTTTGCAAAGAGTCCACCAGATAGATACCCTCGCATTTGTCTGGCTACACGTTACCAAGCAGTTCCCCTACCGACGCACCGTGCGCTGGATTTCGCGTTGCGGCGACGGCCCGCTGTATACCCTGATAGCATTGAGCTTGGTCGCCTTTGATGTGCCTAACAGCCAAACCTTTCTGTATATGGGGCTGACCTGCTACCTGCTGGACGTAAGCCTGTATTTACTACTAAAGAACGTAATCAAGCGCGACCGACCGGCCGCCGCTATCGATATTTACGAGGGCTGGTTTACACCGTCCGATCAGTTTAGTTTTCCCTCAGGTCACACCGCCGCGGCATTTGTTTTTGCCTTTTTGGTACTGACCTTTTACCCGCTATTCGCCGTGCCGGCGTATGTTATGGCGACGCTGATAGGCGTCTCCCGAGTGCTGTTGGGCGTGCATTTTCCCACCGACATATTAGCCGGCGCGCTGCTAGGCACTGGCTGCGCCATACTGGGCAGCTTGCTGTATGCGGGAGTACTTGGGTGAAAATTCTGTATGGCGTGCAAGGAACTGGCAACGGGCATTTAACCCGCGCTCGCTCTATGGCCCGCGCCTTTGCGCGACACCAGATCGAGGTCGATTGGGTATTCTCTGGTAGAGCCCGAGGGGATTTTTTTGATATGGAAGCCTTTGGCGACTACCAGCTGTTTAAAGGTATGACGCTGCAAACATTTAAGGGCAAGGTCAACATGTCCAAGACCCTGCTCAAGAGCGACTTGTTACAGCTATACCGGGACACTCGGGCACTTAATTGTCAGCAATACGATTTAGTGATTAGCGACTTTGAGCCAGTGAGCGCCTGGGCGGCCAAGCGTGCCGGCGTACGCAGCCTCGGGGTATCGCACCAAAGCTCTTTTTTGCATCCTATCCCCAAGCGCGCCAACAACGTGTTTACCGATTTGTTTATGCGCAGCTTTGCCCCCTGCACTACACCGATAGGTGTTCACTGGCATCACTTTGATCAGCCGTTGCTGCCACCTATTGTCGAGCCCTCGAGCCACCCGGTTAGCGTAACTCCGGGGCGTATTCTGGTGTACCTACCGTTTGCCGAGCTCGATGATATTGTGGCTTTACTAGAGCCGATTTCGGGCGTGGATTTTTACATCTACCACAAGCTGGAGCAGCCAGTTGATCGCGGCCATCTGCACTTGCGGCCGTTTTCACGCAGCGGCTTTCAGGATCACCTGCATAGTTGTGAAGGAGTGATTTGCAGCGCCGGTTTTGAGCTGCCAAGTGAGGCCTTAGGTTTAGGTAAAAAAATTCTGGCCGAACCCGTAGTACGGCAAATGGAGCAGCAATCCAACGCGGTGGCGCTAGAGCAGCTCGATTATGCGACCATCGCCTCACCGCTCGAGCGGGGCGTCATTGAACAGTGGCTGAAATTGCCAATGCCAGAAGCCATCCATTATCCGGATGTATCGGATGCGATCGTACAGTGGATTTGCAAAGATGGCGCCAAAGACCTTGAAACCCTCAGCCGAACACTATGGCAGCAAGTGCCCGGGGTTACACCGCCGAATATTGGCCGCTCAACTCTGCGGGCAGAGCAAGTCTGTTAGAGTAGCAGGAAGAATTGTCTGGCAGGGAGCGCTAGGCAGGTAAAGCCTACACCAGCTGTACCACTTGGCGATCATCCACCAACACTGGCTGCAAGCGGCTATCGTGACGATGCTTAAAGGCATGCCAGCGCACTAAGCCACCACCCGCGATTAAACCGGCGATGGCCGCCAGCGCAGTAACACCTTCACCTGCGTGAGCATAATGCGCAACGATGGTGGCCGCGAGCATGCTCAGCAGCGGCGTAAAGTACACAATAAGCGAGCCGTTGGCGACCACGGCTTCCGGCACACCCAGTTGAATCTCATCGCCGATACGATACTCATCGGCGTCGCGACCAGCCAGAGAAACCCAAAGATAACTTGAGTGCCCCGCCAGCTTTGCCAATAAGCTTTGCCCGCAACCTTTTTGCGCCGCACAGCTGCCGCAGGTGGAGCGTTGAATTGTCTCAACCCACAAGCCATCCGGCTCGACGGCTACAATAGTGCCAGGCTCAATTAACATAACTAGCCTCCGGGAAGCGCCGATTTAGATTCAACAGAACCTATAGACTGCGCCATTTTTTCGGCTACCGCCAGCGGGATTTCTCCTACCACCGTTACTTGGTAAGTCTGCCCCTCACGGGTCAGCCCCTGCATATAAAAATTAGTGGCGCCACGCTGAGCACGCCCCTCAATCACCAGCTTACCTTCTACCGGATCAAGAAATATCGAAAAGGTCGACAAGCCATCGGTATACATCAGCATATGCATATCTGTGTGTACAACTCGCTGGCCCGAAAACGCAAAACCCGCAGGCAACCAATGCAGCGCCCATTCAGACGGCGCCGCAGCGACGGGCTGCTCGCACCCGGAAACCTGATCGGCATCCACATTGTGGGTGATGCTGGCTTCCCGGTCGCTAGCAAAATCTTCAACCGCAAGGCCGGTCTGCAAATCGATAAACTGAAACTGCTCGACCACGCGCTGATTTTCATCCACCAACAAGGTCTTTAACAGCAGTCCGGTTTCACGATCGACACTAAACAAATAACCAAAACGGAAGGCATCCCGTGGCACCACTTGCAAGACCGTCGCCAAGCGACCCGCGACACGCTCAACACCTCGGACAGAAAAACTGTACAAGCGATCCAGACTGGTAAAATTATCCGCCAGGCCACCGAGCTTACCGGCAATAAGCCGCTCAGCCAGCGTCTGACACTGAGTGGTATGGCGCATTACGGCCTCGCGCTCGGGGCCGTTTAAATAGTACAGGCGTTGATGCTCGGTTCCTTCGTCCACCCAATGTTGCAGCTGAAAGCTCTCGGTACCGGCATTGTTTTGGTAGGTGAAGGTGCCCTTATAATTCAGGCTTTGTTGCCGCTCGGACATACGCTCAAGCAGCTCGCGAACCGAGGGCAGTTGATGCGCGCTCGCGTCGAGCCCAGCTTCGGGCACAGGCCCACTGTCTTGATCAGGCGACTCACTAGAGAGGGCCGCCTCGGTATCGTTAGAAGTTACCGCCGGTGGCGGCTCTGGGGAGGTGCTCTCGTTCTGAACTTGGGCAAGCCCTAGCGGGCTTAACAGTAACAGCACGAAGCCGGCGAACCGACGGTGCGACATACACTACTCTTCTTCGATTAAAGGAACTCGCGCATAGGGCAGCATACCCTGAGCGCTATTAACCGCAGCGTGGTCGGTGTGCTCTTCGACCAGCTGGTTTAAATAAGCACGAATTTGCTCGTTAGATACTTTAACATCGGCACGGCGAGGCTCAAACACGACTTGCCGGGAGCGTTGAGGTTGATAACCGCCAACAGCGGCACTCACTTGTTGCGCCGGCAACGCCGGGGCACCATAGCCAATAGGCAGTGAGTTATCGGGGGCGCTGATGGTTTTTTGCTCGTTGCCAGCGGTCATGTTGCTCATACCGGCATCCGAATCATCGGCCTGATATAACTGGGCACCGATCACCACGGCTCCGGTTACCGACGCAGCTACCGCCACGCGGCCCAAGCCAAGCCACCAACGCGACAGGCCAGAACCTTGAGCGCCAGAGGTAGCCGGAGCGGAATCTACTTGCGGAGTTTGTTCGTCGGCCAACGCCGCACTTAAGCGGTCGGCAAAGCCGGAAGGGGCCAGTTCAGTGGGCAAATCACCGCGCATAGCTGAGCGGGCTACCTGATAGCGGGACCACTTAGCGCGGAGCGCGTCGCCCTCGCTGGCTTTAAGAATTCGAGCTAGTTCTAGCTCGGACGCCTCGTTATCCGATAGAGCCGATAACGATTCCGCCAACTGGGTATCTAAAGACTGCTCTGTCATGCTCGCGTTTACCTATATATATGCCCAATAAAAGGGCCAATTGGGTGACAACCAAGCTCGCCGAGTACAACGTATTAGGGCTGCTAAACATACCCCACGTCGGCCGAGATTACAAAGATTTACATCCTTCTTACCGTGTCTGACACAGCTTTTGGTAAAAGGTTCAGCCAAGATTCAGGTTCGCACCATTTTTTATTCCGCCCGATCCAACAGCGGGGCAATACGCTTATCAATTGCCTCCCGCGCGCGAAAGATACGCGAGCGCACGGTACCCACTGGGCAATCCATAATCGCGGCAATGTCTTCGTAGCTCAAGCCTTCCATCTCGCGCAACGTTACCGCCGAACGCAGATCCTCCGGCAGGCCCGAAATAGCTTCATCCACCGCCGCTTTGATCTCATCGCACAGAAGATTGCTTTCTGGGGTATCGGCATCCTTTAATAAATCGGAGCCCGAATAATACTCGGCATCGTCCACCTCCACGTCTGACGACGGAGGCCGGCGCGAGCGCGACACCAAATGGTTTTTAGCGGTGTTAATAGCGATGCGATACAGCCAGGTGTAGAAGGCGCTTTCACCCCGAAAATTTCCCAGGGCACGGTAGGCCTTGATAAACGCATCCTGGGCCACGTCCTGCACCTCGGCGTGGTCACGGATATAACGCCCGATAATAGAAAATATCTTGTGTTGGTACTTTACCACCAGAAGATCAAACGCGCGCTTATCGCCTTTTTGCACGCGCTCGACTAGCTGTTGATCTGTATCCGGCGCAGATTGCGCTGTCATCGTCTAACCCCCAAAACACCCCGCTCGCACGAGGTGGCATACAAAACTGTGCGCAAGATCAACCCGCCAAACCGATGCCGGCTTAGGCCTGGTCGTGCGACGCCGATAGCGCCTGTTACGTCGCCATTATATAGCACTGCCTCAAACGGATCCGGCAATGTCGAATTTAGTGCCCAATAGACCAAAGGCCACTATAAGAAGTTCCGTGTTGATTATACGTGTTTATAACTGTGTACACTAACGCCACACCCTGATGCCGCCGGGTCGAAACCACAGACTCCCCCAAAACCCCCGCGGCCTTGATATACTGCCAGCCTTCTGGGAGCAAAGACCACACTATGAACCAACACTATAGTCACGATGTGCTTATCATCGGCTCGGGCGCGGCGGGGCTCACGCTGGCGCTGCAGCTAGCCGATCACGCCCGCGTAGCGGTACTGAGTAAAAGCGCTATTAACGAAGGCTCCACATGGTTTGCCCAAGGCGGCATAGCGGCGGTTCTGGATGATCAGGACTCAGTGGACGCCCACGTCGCCGACACATTGGTAGCGGGCTCGGGCCTATGCCATGAAGACGCCGTGCGCTTTACCGTCGAGCGCTCCCGGGGCGCCATCAAGTGGCTCATTAACCAAGGCGTCAACTTTACCCGCGAACAAGATTCCAGCGACTATCACCTAACCCAAGAGGGCGGCCACAGCCACCGGCGTATTATTCACAGCGCCGACGCTACCGGTCAGGCGGTGCACAGCACGCTCATTGACCGGGTGCGCAGCCACCCCTCGATTGAAATTTACGAGCACCATGTCGCGCTTAACCTGATCAGCCAGGCCGACGCCGACTCGCGCAAGCTGCGCTGCAGTGGCGCTTATGCCCTGTCGCGCAAAGCGGACCATGTGCACGTGTTTCAGGCCAAGGTTGTGGTGTTAGCCACCGGCGGCGCCAGTAAAGTGTACCTGTACACCAGCAACCCAGACAGCGCCAGTGGCGACGGCATCGCCATGGCGTGGCGCGCCGGCTGTCGGGTGGCCAACATGGAGTTTAACCAGTTTCACCCCACGTGCCTGTATCACCCCAAGGCAAAAACCTTTTTGATTACCGAGGCCCTGCGCGGCGAAGGCGCCTATTTAAGGCTGCCCAACGGCGAGCGCTTTATGCCACGGTTTGACGAGCGCGCCGAGCTCGCCCCTCGCGATATCGTCGCCCGCGCCATCGACCACGAGATCAAGCGCCTGGGCTGCGACTGTGTGTATCTCGACATCTCGCACAAATCCGAGGCGTTTATCGCCGAGCACTTCCCCACGGTCAAAGCCCGCTGTTTGGAATACGGCATCGACATCACCTGCGACCCGATCCCCGTCGTACCGGCCGCCCACTATACCTGTGGCGGCGTGGTGGTCGATCGCAACGGCCAAACCGACTTGCAAAACCTATACGCCATTGGCGAGACCTCGTTTACCGGCTTGCACGGAGCCAACCGCATGGCCTCTAACTCGCTGCTGGAGTGCATCGTGTACGCTCAGTCGGCGGCCGAGCATATTCTGCTAAAAATGGCCGATTTAAACGAGCCGGACCGCTCGCCCAACTGGGACGAAAGCCGGGTAACTAACTCTGACGAAGACGTGGTTATCTCGCACAACTGGGACGAGTTGCGACGTTTTATGTGGGATTATGTGGGCATTGTACGCACCCACAAAAGGCTAGAGCGCGCCACCCACCGCATTAAACTGCTGCAAAAAGAAATCGCCGAGTACTACAGCAACTACAAAGTCAGCGGCGATCTCATTGAGCTGCGCAATTTAACCACGGTAGCCGAGCTGATTATCCGCTCGGCCATGGAGCGCAAAGAGAGCCGGGGCCTACACTACTCGCTGGATCACCCGGAGCAGAGCCCCATTGCACGTGACACTATGCTAGTACCAACCAACTTTGCCGGACAAGATATTATTGTTAGCAAACGCACCGATGGGTAACCAACCACACCCGTAACTGGCGTAAATCCGCAGCGGGAGCACTGTCTGGGCACAAGGCCATATGATGTAAGCCGTTCTCGTCGGCAAAGCTCAAAAATACCACCGCACGCCAAAGCCTAACCCCACCGGCCAGCCGGGCCGGTGTTAGCTCGCTGCCCACCCGAGCTATCCACCAGCCGTCGGCATCGTACTGGATGCGCCAATGCTGGGCGCGCTGCCAACGCAACCGGGCTAACAACAGTAAGCCTACCAACCCACTTACCGCCAACGCCAAAGCACCATAACCACCGCCCCGGCTTGTTAACCCGAGAAATAAAAGTATTAGCGTGCCGTAAGTGGCAAGGTAAAAGTAACGCAGGTAGCGTGACGGGCTGACAACCAGCACACGTGGTTCAGCCCGCCGTAAAGCGGGGCGATTAGGCGTCGTCGGGCATACCGGTGTTGTCGCGAACAATTTGAACAATCCTTTGCAGCTCGGGGTTTTCGGGCTCGTGGCGGTGTAGCAACCAGGCGAACATATCCTGATCTTCACATTCTAGCAGCTGCTGGTAACGTAGCTTGTCTTCGGGCTCCAGGCTCGGGTACACATTTTCTAAAAACGGCAGCAGAATTAAATCCAACTCCAGCATGCCCCGTCGGCTGCCCCAAAATAAGCGATTGCGCTCCACGTATTGACCTCGTCTCAATTCGATCATCGATTGTTGCGCGCAGTATACCCCAGAGCCACGCTCGCCCACAGGGCATACCGGCTATCGATAGAGAAAAAAGAGGCAGCCTAAGCTGCCTCTTTTTAATTACAACATTTATTCAAACAACCGTTACTCGTCGGTCTCGATTTTAATGGTGCGAATCATCGACTGACCACGGCGGTAAAAGCGAATGGGCACCAGCTTGTCTTCATCCAGCTTCTTCACCAAATCGCGGTACTCATCCAGGCTTTGCACTTCATCGTAGCCTAGCTGAACAACCACATCGCCAGGGCGTAACCCCGTGGCCGCCGCTGCCGAGTTAGGCTCTACCTGACGTACCAAAACCCCGCCGTCCAGATTGGAGCGCTCGCGGTATTGTTCGGATAGATCCTCGAGCTTAAGGCCCAAACGATCCACACCGCTGACATTACTGTCGCGTCCGCCCATGCTGGCAACGGCCTCAGGGTCGCTTTCGCGCTCGCCCAACGTGACATCCAAGGTTTTTCTTTTGCCGCCACGCATAACGGTTAGCTCAAGCTCACTGCCCGGCGCCATACGCCCCACCAATTGTGGCAGTACCCCCGAGTCCAGCACTTCCGCGCCGTTAAAAGCAACAATAATATCACTTGGCTTAATACCCGCTTCCTCCGCCGGGCTGCCTGGCTCTACATCATTCACCAGGGCACCGATCGGCTTGCTCAGGCCAAACGAGATGGCCACATCGCGGCTCACATCGGTAATAGCCACGCCTAACCAACCGCGCTGCACCGAGCCGTTATCCATTAACTGGGCAACCACCTCGGAGGCCACATCGGCGGGAATCGAAAACGACAAACCGTTTGAGCCACCGGAGCGGCTGTATATTTGTGAATTAATCCCTACCACTTCACCTTTTAGGTTAAACAGTGGGCCGCCAGAGTTGCCTGGGTTAATCGCCACATCGGTTTGAATAAAAGGAACATATTGACTGTCGTTGGCGTGTATCGAGCGGCCCATGGCGCTGACAATGCCTGCACTCGCCGAGTAATCCAACCCAAAAGGTGAGCCAATCGCCACCACCCACTGGCCAACTTTTAAGTCGTCATTTGTGGCCAGGCTCAAGGTCGGAAGATCTTCTGCCTCCACTTTAAGCAGCGCTAAATCCGACAATGGATCGACCCCGATCACCTTAGCCAGCAGTTCGCGCTTATCAAACAAGCGCACATTAATTTCATCGGCCGAATCCACCACATGGTTGTTGGTCAGAATATAACCATCCTCACTGATGATAAAGCCGGAGCCCATAGACTGTGCCTGACGATCACGCGGGCTGGGCTGGGGAAACAAATGGCGGTATGCCTCAGGAAGATCCTGCAGCTGATCGAGACTTGGACCACCACTGCTAACCGTTTTACTGGTGGTGATTTTCACCACGGCCGGGGCGCTCTTTTCGATTAAATCGGTAAACTCCGGCAATGCGGCCGCGCGTGCTGTAAGCGCCACCATGGACAACATCAGTACCGCCATTAATGCGCGGGCATTTAATACTACTTGCTGCATTTACGTATCACCTCTGTGCTTACTATTGCGAACTGCCTGCTGGCAGCCAATCGATCAGCAGCCGCCCTGCGGGGCGCGGCCGACTTACGTTACGGGCGTTTGGACACACACAGGAGGCAAAGATTCCGGGGGCGTTAAAAAATTACCCGGATTAAAGTCGTGCGAAATAACAGGGGACGGATACGGCGAGTTACGACTGCGACGACTCGGATTCGTCTTGGGATGGCTCCGATACAGGCTCTTGGCGGCGCGCCTCCAACGTTTGGCCTTTAGGCTCAAACCGATCAATTCGTAAGGTCACCCGGCGGTTCTCTGCGCGACCTTCTGCCGTACGGTTGGAGCCGATAGGGTAACGCTCGCCGTGCCAACGTACCTGCACCATATCTTCCGTCACCCCACGCTCTTTGAGGTAGGCGGCGACAAACTCGGCGCGTTTTTTAGACAGCTCTAAATTATCGGCGCGCAAGCCCTGGCCATCGGTATGGCCGTCGATCACCACAGTGGTGACATACTCATCGGCCAAGATATACTGAATAATATTATCCAGCAGCGGCTGCTGATCGGGCTCAAACTCCGGCGCACCGCCCACAAACGCAACACTGCTGCGGCGCACCTGATCGTAGTTAACCGGTAGCAAACCACCCAGGCACTGCTGAAACTCTTCAAACGCCAAACGGAACCGAATGGGCTCTAACACGACATTCACCGGGGTGGCCTCTTCGTACCAGGCGTAGTGGGCAAACATGAGTTGCTGCCCCTGTTGTAGTTCGCCAATAAGTCGCTGAGACTCGAGCCAATCCATACGAATAGGTTCGTCGCCCGACACCACCGGCACCGAGTCCAGCTGGCGCTGTACACCACTGCCCTCCCAGCGCGGCGCCTGGGCCAACAACTGCGCCTCGCCTCCGGCAAACTGACGGTTTTGCTCGCGCAGGTAAAAACGCTGAGGCTCACCGGCACGGCGTAAAAACACCGCCTCGCCATAGCGATTAAGCGGCTGATAGAGCTTACAGGCAAACGCGCTGGCATCAACCTGCCAGCGGCTCAGCTCCATAGGCGCCTCAAAGGTAATGGCGAGCGCCGCTGGCGCCAGCGCCAATAGCGCGGCGAGCGAGACAAACCGCTGTCGGGCCTTACACAACACCATTAGCTCATCACCTCAAATCTCCACCCTTACAATCGCCCGCCAAACAACGGTCGCACTCTAAACACCAAGTCTGTAGGGGGTATCGGCCCAAGACGGCTGCGCTTTAGCGGCATTTTTGCTAGGATGCGAGCCTTTACCGACAAAAGCTCACACCATGACCCAAGAATTGACGATTACTCGCCCCGACGACTGGCACATTCACCTGCGCGATGGTGACTCGCTGGCCCGGACCGTGCCCGATGCTGCACGGCAATTTGCCCGCACCATTGTCATGCCAAACCTGGTACCGCCGGTACTGCATGCCTCTCAGGCAATGGCCTACCGCGAGCGCATTCTTGCACACGCGCCCAGCGGCGTTAAGTTTGAGCCTCTGATGGTGCTCTACCTAACCGATAACACCAGCGCCGAGGATATCCGCGCCGCACGCGCTGCCGGCGTGGTAGCCGGCAAGCTCTACCCGGCGGGTGCCACCACCAACTCCGACTCGGGGGTGACCGACCTTGCGCGCTTGTACCCGGCGCTGGAGGCCATGCAAGAGGAAGGGGTTTACCTGCTAATTCACGGCGAGGTTACCGACTCGAGCATCGATATTTTTGATCGTGAAAAAACCTTTCTCGAGCGCTCGCTAAGCAAAGTTGTGGATGATTTTCCCGAGCTGAAAATCGTGCTGGAGCACATCACAACCCGCGACGCTGCCGAGTTTGTAAAAGCCGCCCGCCCCACCGTTGGGGCGACCATTACCGCTCACCACCTGCTTTACAACCGCAACCACATGCTCGCAGGCGGTATTCGGCCACACTACTATTGCCTACCGATCCTGAAGCGCCAAAGCCACCAAGAGGCTTTAATGGCGGCCGCTATCAGTGGCAACCCCAAGTTCTTTTTAGGCACCGACTCGGCACCACACGCCAAAAGTAAAAAAGAAGCGGCCTGTGGCTGCGCTGGCAGTTACACCGCCTACAGCGCCATCGAACTTTACGCCGAGGCCTTTGACGCCGCCGGAGCGCTGGATAAGCTCGAAGGCTTTGCCAGCCACTTTGGCGCCGACTTTTATGGATTGCCGCGTAACCAACAGACAATTACGCTGGTAAAACAGCCGTGGCAACTACCCGCCACGCTGCCATACTTAGATGAAAATATTGTCCCACTGTGCGCCAGTGAAACCCTTAACTGGCAGATCAAATCCAGCCAGTAAACACCCCTGGTGTGCTCAGCGCACCAGAGCTTTAATCCTGACACGAACCAGAGCCTATATTTAAGGAAGCCAAGTGAACCCCACGCCCCCCGAGTTTGACCGAGACACCAGCTCGCCTATGGCCCAGCGCTTTCGCGGTTTTTTACCCGTGGTAGTCGATGTGGAAACCGGGGGCTTTAACAGTGGCCGCGATGCGCTACTGGAGGTGGCCGCAGTCACCCTAACCATGGACGACAATGGCCTGCTGCTGCCGGACCAAACCCTCGCCTATCATATCGAGCCGTTTGATGGCGCCAATATCGAGCAGTCGGCACTCGACTTCACGGGGATCGACTTAGACAGCCCCGACCGTTTTGCTGACCCGGAACCCATGGCCATGATAGAGCTGCTACAAGGGGTAAGGCGCGCGGTAAAAGAGCAGGGCTGCACCCGCGCGGTGATGGTGGGCCATAACGCTCACTTCGATCTGGGGTTTATCAATGCCGCGATCAACCGCTGCGAAATCAAGCGCAATCCTTTTCATCCGTTTTCATGCTTTGATACCGCAACACTATCGGGCCTGGCTTTCGGTCACACGGTGTTGGCCAAAACCTGTCAGCTGGCCGGTATCGAGTTCAGCAATAGCGCCGCGCATTCCGCCGCCTACGATGCCGAAAAAACGGCCGAGCTGTTTTGCCTAATTGTTAATCGCTGGCAAGAGCTGGGCGGCTGGATGCCATCCGAAGCCTAAAGTTAAAGCTGCGAAAGCTCCGGCGCATCGATGCGGCCGCTCGCCGCCGGTGCAATCACCTCGGCCTCTCCGCGCGCCAGTAGCGTACCTTGCTGGTTGTGTACTTTACAGTCGATCACCACCAGGCGCATGCGCGCCTTAAGCTCTTTAACCGTCAAGGTCACCACCGCCGTATCCCCCACTTTAATGGGCTGCTTAAATTGCAGCTGCTGAGCGCGATACACAGAGCCGGGCCCGGGTAACCGGGTCGCAATAGCCGCCGAAACCAGCGCGCCCAGCCACATTCCATGACCAATAGGCTCGCCAAACACCGTACCGGCAGCGTACTCGGCGTCTAAATGTACTGGGTTTACATCGCCGCTGACAACGGCAAACTGACGAATCACCTCGGCGGTTAAGGTGCGCTCAAAGGTTTCTTCCTGCCCTAAGCTCAACTCATCAAAACCGGTAGAAATCAATTGCGGCATACGCCCACTCCTAAATAGTCAACATAACTTAGCCATTGTACCGTAACTTGGGAGGTACGCCGCTATTCACGCGCCGACCAACTTGCTATGCTTGGCCACTGACAACGCGCCACTAATGCGCGATAATCAATAACAAATGGTACGATCAAAGGGAAACAGTAGGAGAACCCATGTCCAAGCAGCAAATAATGTTTGTAGTAGTGGATCCCAACGACGAGCAACACGTCGCTCTGGAGCGTGTCGCACTGACATCACAACTGCAAGAGGTTAAGCCCTTTGTCCATGTGTTTGTCGCTGTCGATGGCGACGCGGTAGACACGCGCGCCTACAATGCCAACCTGGTACGCGATCAGGGCTGGTTTGAAGAACAAATTCGCAGTGTTCTTAACAACGCCGGTGTGGAACACTTAATCGAGGTTTCTTGGTCATCTGAGTGGCAAGAGTCGATTATGCAATCCGCTAAGCGCGCCAACGCCAACCTAATTTATATTCCGGTGCACGCCAAAACCGCCAGCCGTCGCTTCTTCTTTACCGAGTCTAAGTGGGAGCTGTTAAAAGGCGCCGCCTGCCCGGTAGTGTTGATTCGCCCAAGTGCTCACACGGCCCGTAAAAAGATTCTGGCTGCGGTTAACTTTCAGGCAGTACGCGATGTGCAAATCGAGCTCAACGAGAAAATTTTGGCCGCTGCCCGCCACTTTTGCGAGGTGTACAACGCCGAGCTGCACGTGGTGAATGGCTACATGGACTCCTTGAATTACCCCGATCGCGGCCGCTTGGCCAACGAGACCGGTGTGCCTACTGAGCGAATTCACGTAGACAACGGCTACACCTCGGACGTGGTGTCTAAAGTTGCCGAAGATCTGAGTGCCGACCTGGTGGTCATGGGGACCCTGGGACAAAATGGCATGACAAAAMCCCGCCGCGGCAATACCGCTGAGCGCTTGATCGACGCCCTGGATACAGACGTTATGGTGATTAACCACGGTTAATCATTCGGCGGCACCCGAGACACAAAAAAAGCCCAGCATAAGCTGGGCTTTTTTTATGGGCGGTAACGCCAGCTTAAGCGGCCAACACCTCGCGCACAAACGCTTCAATTTCGGCGTCCTGACAGTTATCAAAAAAGCACTGCTGAAAGCGCTCGCCGCCAACGGCGGTTTTCACAAGCTCAGGGTCGATTGTCCGCAGGCCGTCCAAAAAGCTCTTGCCGGTCGCCTCTTTAATGCCGTTTAAGATTCCGGCGTTAGCCACTTGCGACTCACGACGCTCTGGCGGGTAACCCTGCCCCGTTACACCGGTAAACGCCTTTTCAAAAATGTAACGCACATTGAGCTCGGCGCCCCAGCCAAAGCCCTTGGCAAAAGGCAGCGCCAGCGCATTACCGTTATTAATTTGCGCAAACAAATAGGCATCGGCCGGGTCGATGCAGTAGCCGCAGTATACGCCTGGGTAAGCGTTCAACGACATCAAGGCGCCCTGCCCGGTACCGCAACCGCTCACCACAAAATCAACGGCTTTAGAGTTAAGCAGTAAGCCGGCAATAATGCCCAAGTGAATATAAGTCAGGCGGTGATCATTGTCGCCCGACATACCCACGTTAAAGACACTGTGACCTTGCTCTGCCGAGACGTCTTCCAGCTCTTTAAGGATAATGGGGTTTTTGCCGGCCTGGCTGAATTCGTTCATCAGTGCAATTTTCATGATAGGACTCTCTGAATAGTGGACATCTGACACTCTGGCATACCGTGTATGACTCAGAGCCTCGACCCGCATGGGTAAAGCGTTAATGGCGCCAGTCTAGCCGCCACACCCTATTTGGTCAACCCATCTGGTCATACCAATCATACTGGATGACCTCCGCTCCCTCAGCACTGAGTGAAAATCGCCACTATGGATTGCAACTCAGGCCTAAAACGATCAATAATAGGGCAAAGAGCAAGCCCTAAGGTAGCGCATACGCCGCCCTTGTTTACCACCAAAAAAGGTAAATATTGTTATGAAACAAGCACTTGTAGGCGCCAAAATATTTACAGGCGACAAGTTTATCGACAATCAGGCACTGATTATCGACGGCGAAAAGCTGGTTTTAATGGCCGAAAATGACAACGTTGTCCAAGAGTGTGAGATTATTAATCTCAACGGAGGCATTCTCGCCCCGGGGTTTATCGACCTGCAGGTTAACGGCGGAGGGGGCGCGTTCTTTACCAATGATACCAGCGTAAGCGCGCTGCAGACTATGCTTAATGGCCATCGCCCCACGGGCACAACCAGCATGCTGCCCACGCTGATTAGCGATACCCGCGACACCCATCAGGCGGGCGTTAGCGCCGTGCGCGATGCGGTAGCTCAAGGCATGCACGGCGTGCTGGGTATTCATATCGAGGGGCCGTTTTTTGATATGGAAAAACGCGGTGCCCACAATGCCCGCTATATCCGCGAGATGGAGCCAGCCGACACCGCCTGGCTAACCGAGATCGACGGCAACTTTAAAACCATGATTACACTGGCACCCGAGCACGCTCATCCGGGCCAGATTAAAACCTTGGTCGATGCCGGTTTAATCGTCTGCGCGGGCCACACCAACGCCCAGTACGAACAAGTGATGGCGGGTATTGAGGAGGGTATTAGCGGCTTTACCCACTTATACAACGCCATGCGCCCGCTAACCGGTCGCGAGCCCGGCGTAGTCGGCGCGGCACTCGACAGCGACGACACCTGGTGCGCCATTATTTGCGACAACCATCATGTTCACCCTGGGGCGGTACGAGCGGCACGCAACGCCAAGCCCACCGGCAAACTGTATTTAGTCACCGATGCGATGTCCACGGTAGGTAGTGAACAAAAATCCTTCGAGATCTACGGCGAAACTATCTACGAGCAAAACGGTGCATTGGTAAATGCCGAGGGCCGGCTCGCCGGCAGTGCGATTGGCATGATCGACGCCGTGCGCATTTGCCATCAGGACGTTGGCGTCGAGCTGGGCGAGTGCCTGCGCATGGCCTCGCTCTACCCGGCGCAGTATTTACAGCTAGACAACTTACTCGGTCACATTGCCACCGGCATGCGTGCCGATCTGGTGCACTTTGAGAGTGATTTTAACGTGCGCAACACCTGGGTTKCCGGGGCTCATCAATCTCATAATTCTGTGGAGTCAACATGAAAGTCGTCATATTAAAAGATGCCGCCGCCGTAGCCGCCTACGGCGCCGATATTTTTAGCAAACAACTCGCACAAAAGCCCGATTCAGTGTTGGGGCTGGCAACGGGCTCGACCCCGGTTGCACTTTATAAAGAGCTGATTGCCCGCAATCAGGCCGGCAAGGTGAGCTTTGCCAAGACCCGCAGCTTTAATCTGGACGAGTACCTCGGCCTTGCCGACGATCACCCGCAAAGCTATCGCCACTTTATGAACGTCAACCTGTTCGATCACGTAGATATCGACAAAGCCAACACCTGCGTACCACCGGGTAACGCCAAAGATCCGCGTGCCGCCTGCGAGCAGTACGAGCAAGATATTAAAAAAGCCGGTGGCATTGACGTACAGCTGCTGGGCATTGGCCGCAACGGTCATATTGGCTTTAACGAGCCGTCGTCGTCACTGGCCTCGCGTACGCGCATTAAAACGCTCACCAAAGAAACCATCGATGACAACTCGCGCTTTTTTGGCCCCGACGAGTACCAGCCGCAACTGTCCATCACCATGGGCATCGGCACTATTTTAGAGTCGAAAAAAGCGGTGCTGCTCGCCACCGGCGAAGCCAAAGCCGAGGCCATTAAAGCCACGGTCGAGGGGCCACTCACCGCCGCTTGCCCCGCGTCGGCTTTGCAAATGCATCCGGACGCCGTGATTATTATTGATGAGGCTGCCGCCTCGCTGCTGGGCGATACCGACTTTTACAAACACATCGAGACCGAAAACCAAAAGCTCGAGCAACTGTTGGGCCGTTAACTCGGCCCTTAGATGCAGCCCGCTCCATAAAAGCCGACGGGCGAACAGCGAAAGGTTCGCCAGCGTGCAATTCATTCGCATAAAAGGCTGTTGAAAAACGTTTTCGAGGCAGACAATACAAGGCAACATTGGGCGAAAAAGCGGACGCCTACAAGGATGTAGGTGTTCGAGCGACGCAGGAAGCCAAAGCCGAGCTTATAGTCGATAAATGAGCATTTTGAGCCTGATTTTAACGCTGCCGTGACCACGCAGATAGTTTTTCTACAGCCTGTTAAATACTTACAATAATAGGGGCTACTATGAATCAACTGGCTATTGCCGCCAAGCGAGTACTGGCGATCGATGTGTTTCGCGGCATCACCATTCTGACCATGGTGTTTGTCAACGAGCTGGCGGGCGTTAGCAATGTGCCCGGCTGGATGAAGCACTTACCCGCCGATGTCGACGGTATGACGTTTGTCGATTTAGTGTTCCCCGCCTTTTTGTTTATTGTGGGTATGTCCATCCCCTTTGCCAGTGCCGCGCGCTTAAACAAGGGCGCCACCTTACCCGGAATTTTTAATCACGTACTCATTCGCAGCTTAAGCTTAATGATTATTGGCGTGTTCATGGTGAACAGCGAGGCGGGCTTTAATCAATCGGCCATGGCACTACCAATGCCAGCCTGGACACTGTTGATGTACGCCGCCGTACTGTTAATTTGGTGTCAGTACCCCAGGCATGCCGGTCGGTTTACCAGCACCGCTGCCAAACTTATGGGCGTGGCGTTACTGATAATGCTCTGGGCTCTGTACCGCAGCAGCGGTGGCGGTGGTATGTCACCCCAGTGGTGGGGCATATTGGGGTTAATCGGCTGGGCTTATTTGCTGGCCAGCGCCGTTTACCTATTGGCTCTTAACGCAACCAGCGCAGCCTTTCACGTCGCTATTTTAGCCGGCGCGACTATCGCCTTTATCGGCCTATTCTTTCTTTTAGGGACCATCAATAGCGATTCAGCGGTACTTGGCTTTGTGATTGAAAACAACCGCAACCACACACACGCCGCTATCGTGTTGGCCGGCGCGCTGCTGTCCACACTGTTTTATAACGCTCAGCTTAGTGCGTTAAAACTGCGCAGCGCGGTGACATTCAGTATCGTTAGCGGGCTTTTGGCGCTCGCCAGCTGGCAGGTTTCGCCTATCTCAAAAATTTGGGCCACGCCGAGCTGGGCGCTGTTCAGTATTTTCTTTTGCAGTGTTATATTTGCGGCCACTTACTGGATGGTCGATGTGCGCGGCCGCACTCGCTGGTGCCAACTGTTTGCACCGGCGGCGGCAAACCCGCTACTGGTGTACATCCTGCCATACATTCTGATTGCCGCGGCAAGCCTGGCGGGGGTTCACTATCGCCCAGCCTTTTTCGACAGCGGCCTGGCCGGTATCAGTTGGTCACTCGCTTTTGCGTTTGTCATGATGGGCATCACCGCCCTACTCACCCGGGCAGGCATAAAGCTCAAACTCTAAACATTCAAACCCGGTTAGCGGCGCCCTCAAATCCGCCGCTAACCCCGTCTTTAAAAATGTGCAACAATAATAATTATGACCGCAATCATTATCAGCCACCCCGCCTGCCTAGAGCACCTGATGCCCGACGGCCACCCCGAGTGCCCCGAGCGCTTAGAGGCTATTCACAACCAACTGTTTAGCAGCGGGTTGGGTTTTGTACTGGGCGAACGAGACGCCATAGAGGTCACCGACGCACAGCTAGCCCGCGTGCACGACCAACAATATTTGCTCTGGTTAAAAAAACATTTACCTGCTGAGCGCAGCATCAGCCTGGGCGATGACATCTTTTTAAGTCCGCAAAGTTTAGTGGCTGCACGCTACGCCGCCGGCAGTGGCGCCCAGGGTGTCGACTTAGTCATGCAGGGCACCACCAAAGTGGTGTTTTGCAATGTACGCCCGCCCGGCCATCACGCCGAGCGCGCCCGCGCCATGGGTTTTTGTCTGTACAACAACATTGCCGTCGCCGCCTATCACGCGCTGGACGCTTACGGGTTAAAGCGCATTGCCATCATCGACTTTGATGTGCACCACGGCAACGGCACACAGGACATCTTCCTCGATGAACCCCGGGTACTGTTTTGCTCAAGCTTTCAGTACCCGTTTTACCCAGACACCGACATTGATGTAAATCGCCCCAACATCGTCAACGTACCGCTGCCGGCCACAACCAAAGGCCCGGAGTTTCAACAAGCCATTAGCGAACACTGGCTACCGGCGCTAGAAGGCTTCGCCCCAGAGTTAATTTTGGTTTCGGCGGGGTTTGATGCTCATTTGCTGGATGATATGTCGTCGATCAGCTTAACCGAGCAAGACTACCAATGGGTCAGCGAAAAACTGCGCGCCTATGTGGACGAGCACGAGCAGTGCCACGGTATCGTCTCGATGCTAGAGGGTGGTTACGATTTGCCCGCGCTGGGGCGCAGTGTAGTGGCGCATGTTAAGGCTATGGCGAAGTTGTGAGTGCGGTACGGGGTACGGGGTACGGGGTACGGGGTACGGGGTACGGGGTACGGGGTACGGGGTACAATAAAAAGCTTGGGATAAAGCGTAAAAAATAATACGCTGATTTAAGCTTTATTTTTACCACAGTCGCTTGTTAGCTGCTTACTCGGCGTCGAAGCCGAAGCCCTCCCTTGCCTCGCAGGTTTCATAGGACAATATACCTTCATTTTCCCATTTATAAAGGACATCACAGACTGCACCGTAATCACCCTCCGGCTCAATATCTATTGCGAACAGAGTTCCATCTGCATTTTCATTGTATGCCTTTAACTCATTAAGAGTGGATAACTTTGCCGAACGCTCTTCGGCGGATGCGTCATCAAGAAAGATAACGCGAAGTGTTTTATGCCCGCAATACTTATGCACATTTTGAATTGAAGGCGTTAGCTCTTCCGAGTCCGACTCCGCATACACAATGTCGTAAAAGTTAATGCCATATGCATGAAATGGAGTGTTGCGCATCCGATATAGGTTATTATCGAGATTTTCAGCCCAAAATGACTCTCCAGCCACTTCATTGTTTCCTGGTATATCGAGATGAATTTTTGTTAACTTTTCGTCGGTCATAAGTTTATTTTCAGCTAACGCCCAAAGCAGCGGCGCGTTTACGCGTCCGGCTGACTTTGCTTGTTAGCTCTTTGCTTACTTAAGTCACCAATATCCCAAGGTGAGGCATTGCCAGGAACTTGCTCAAATATAAAGCCAAATCTTTGTTGGGCCCACACTACGAAAACGCCTTCAGATTGGCCACACTCAGGGCAATGTAAATCTTTTGCTCTATGAGAGTCAGGATTCCAAGAATGTATAGTGGAATGCAGACTACATTTTAAACACTTAACCTTCTTTTCAATGAATTTCGCAGTGGTTTTCACAAGCTCTTGTACATGCGATATCCCGGAGTCAGATATTTCTGCATAGTCACCCCCGACAGTCACATAGCCTTTGTTTAACAACTCAAGTATTTCTTTTGGGAATTGTTCTTTTTCATCCGCCTTCAAGAAAAAGTTTTGACCACCTACAGCTATATGAAAAGAATGCTCAAATTTTTGGACTTTTAATTTATCTTCTTCACATGCAGCTGCCAGTAAGAGTTCGGCAGCTGTTTCCGATAACTTTGTATCTTCGTTCTGAGCCTTAAGTGTCGCCATTATCGTCACAGATAACGCATGCATTTCTCCGCTAGTAACTTGTGCTTGTGCAGGAAGTTTCCCTTTCGCGACCATGTCGTAAACTTCATCTCTATGACCTTTAAGCTCATTAGAAGAGAAATTTTTTGTCATATGCGTTTTCGTATGAATTGTCGAATGGCAACCGATACAAACAGGCAAAAGATTGTCTTCATCATGCGTGCCGCCATCACATTGTTCGATAATGTGGTGCACTTGAATTTGTAAAGGTGAAAACCTTCTACAAATACTGCAATGTCGTGCACACTTCACTAGAACACTAGCGACTGTTTTTTCAGGAATAGACATTAATACTCCTTTGTCTGATTAATCCGATTGAGAGCTAACGCCGCGGTAAGCTGCGGCTATGTAGTTGATTGTGTTGTGGCAGCGTAGCGACCGACACATAAACAAGCGACGGAATAGCCGTCAGGCTTGACCGCCTTGTTAGGCATTTTTGTATGGAACCCATTTTTTCCCACTTTGGTGATATAAACTATTACTTAGTAGATGGTCTCCATCTGGCCAAATGCTCCCAATAATTGAAATTAGCTTTTCTATTCCTGATTCATCGCGTTTATCGGACACGACCAGAATATCCCGTGCGGGTATTGCGGCCACATAACCATTGGGGCAGTATTCAACCAGCCAGTCACTCCATATCTCTGAAACAAGTAGTAAACTAGCTTCAAAATCGCCGCTTCCAGAAAAATAGAGAAGCCCTTCATTCTGGGTTATTTTAATTTTCTCTGCGACCGCCCTTAAATTTCTTATTCCAATATCAAACAGTTCATCGTCACTCAAATTTGAATCTTTAAAGTGCTTCTCCTGCATGACTGTATAGTGATCACCACAATCGCAGAGGAAAAACACTGAAAAATCATCGCTGTAATCAAGACAGTACAGAGCATCTTCTTTATCGAGCTCCATATCTAACTTTACATCACTGTAAAAAGTCTGTTTGAAATATGCGATTGAGTTTTCGATATTCATCCTGATGCCTAACGCCGCGCTCTGCGGAAATTTTGAAGCGCAGCGGAAAAATTGTCCGACAGCAGCGCCTTGTTACATGCGATGGCCAAGTTGAAAATCTGTATATGGAATAAACCCATACACATATCCCTCTTCTTCACTGTATTCGGCTCTACCAATTATTATCCTCAAATTTCCCTGAACTTCAGGCATTCGTCTACGTATATGGTGTTCAAGTTCAGGAATGGCTTCTTCATTCAGCACCACAAATATGATGGCCACCTCATAAAAGCGCTCTTCATTTAACAAATAGTAAGACCTAAAAATCTTTTCCTGTAGCCGGTGCATGACTGCTCTGGGATTTTGGACCAATCTAACCTCGAAACCATATTTATGCTCATCTCGGTATCCAATGAAGTCTAACCCACCGTCTCTGTGCCTATGATGTTCAAGATGAGAAAAATTATGCGAGAGCCATTCATAAACTGCTCTTTCCGTAGATTCCGACATCTGTCTTAGCATGCGGTGGCGCAACATAGCCTCTTGTCTTTCGTCTGATATTTCTCTTACTTCTTCGATAGCCTCCTCTGTTACTTGGGCATTGAGTTGCTCGTTAGCGTAGCTTAGGAACCCTTCCGTATTATAAACATGGAAATTTTCGACTTTTGCTTCTCGATATATTTCGTCTTTTAATTCTGGTCGAACGCCAATAGTTTTAGAACCTCCACTATCAACTTTCCACCACCAATCAGCTTTGTTGTCGTCAGTGATGAATATAATATTCTTCAGGTCATTATTAGCGGCATGAGATATTATTTGTTTCCATATGATCAAGTCTCCATACTTTCTTTTGTAGGTCAGACCTGAGTACGTAAATTCATCGGGATTCTTATCATCTTTAGACGAATCTTTATATCCTGGCGGAATGTTGTTTTTGTATCTATTCTCCCCTTCAGAAAACAACTCATCGATTGATTTTTGATCCTCTGGGGGCGCTCCAATGGAATTCCCAAATAGGCTATCTATTCGGTTTCTGATTTCATCATCAGAATTTACACTTATACTTTTTTCCTCGAGTTTATTTAACTCTTCAAAAAAATCAGATTGAACCTTCTCTATATTGGCCAACAACTGATCAGGGTTGATATGGCTATGTCTCTTTTTAAGCTGCAACCCATCAAATTCGTTTTTCATTCCAGATATTGATTTACTTACTATTCCCCTTACCTCGGAAAAGCGTTTGTGTTGCTCTGCTATAACCTTTAGTCGGTTTCGCTGGAATTCTAAGCCAACATGGTAGGGTATCCAGACACGCTCACCCAGCTTCTCCATAACCTTTAGCAAGGTATCTCTCGTAGATGATTGATAGCGATATAAATTTAAAAGGACATTTGTATCGAATATAAATAGGGAACTCTCCCAAAGGGACTTAAATTCTTCTTTATCTAAATGATAATAGCCTTTGAATATATTCTTCATATTCCCTCAATTTATTCGTGCATGTAACAGCTAATTCATGCGACTAAGTCGCACTTTGTCCCGGCACCCTATCACCGCTAGAAGCTGGCTTAAAGTATGCTCGGAGATGCTTGAAAAATAAGAAAAAATAGACATTTTTTGACAGCTCCTTGTCTGGGGAAAGTGCGACTAATGTTAAGTGAGAGTTTAATTTAATCTTTTTTATTCTACCGTGCAAGCTCTACTAACTTATTGAATTATTTAGAAATATCATTCTTAAACCTTACATCCGCACTCAGGATTCAAGGGTTTCTCTTGAGCTAATCATTCAATACCGACTCTTAGACTCACAGCCAACGACGAAGCGCCGCCTTTGGGGCCCGTGATGCCAGCCGAACGCAGGCTTGTTTTGGATGGAAAACAACCAATGCAATCGTATTTCGATGCCCGTCACCCGTCACCCGTCACCCGTCACCCGTCACCAAAAAATCATAGCGCATCGTCACAACACCTTCCTCGCGCTGATACTTAACGCTAAAACCCAACGCTCTGGCAAGCCCGGCCATGCCGCGATTTTGCGGCATGGTCTCGCCGGTCAAGTAACTCAAGCCCCGCTGACGGCTGTATTCAATTAATTTACTCAGTAGGCGCTTACCGAGGCCCTGGCCTTTCATATCGCCGCGCACGATAACGGCGAACTCGCCTTCTATATTTTCCGGGTCCATCAGAACCCGGGCCACCCCCAGAGTTTCCCAATCGCCGTTGTCTTTTTGAGCGCTAGCAATAAACGCCATTTCGCGGTCGTAATCGATTTGCGTTTGCCGGGCCAGTTGCTCGTGGCCTAATTTGGGCAGCTCGGCAAAATAACGATTGTAGCGGTCGAGCCCGGTGAGCTGTAAATCAAATTCTCGGTGAGTATTTTCATCCTCTGGCCGAATGGGGCGCAACAAAATATCCCGTCCCGATGCCAGAGTGTGGTGCTCCTCTAACTCTTTTGGGTAGGGGCGAATCACAAGGTTGCGGGTTTGTGGGTCACCGAGCGTAACATTAATATCCAGCACGGTAAGCTCGGGGCCGGCGGCTAGTACCGGGTTGATATCCAGTTCGATAATCGCTGGGTTATCGATAATAATTTGATTAATTTTGGTGAGTAGTACCGCCAACGCCTGACGATCGAGCGGCTGCTGTAATTGTCGGTCGCGCAGCTTACCTTCTGCCAAGGCCTGAATCACCAGGTAACGTGCCAGCGCCATATTTAACGGCGGCAAACCGACCACCGAGTGGCGCTCGGTGTCCAGCTCGCTGCCGCCCTCACCCAGCAAAATAACCGGACCAAACACCGGATCGTTTTTAACCGCAATGCGTAATTCATGGGCGCCGGCCCGACGCGCCATGTTCTGTAAGGTAAAACCTTCTATAACAGCATTGGGGTAAGTTTCGCGGGCTCGGGCAAGCATATTGCCGGCGGTTAAGGTCACTTCATCGGGCGAGTGTAGGTTGAGCACCACGCCGCCTACATCCGATTTATGAGGAATATCCCGCGACACTATTTTTAACGCAACAGGATAACCCAGTTTATCCGCCTGGCTGGCCGCCTCTGTGGCGTCGCTCGCCGTCAAAGTCGCCAGAGTGTGAATACCGTAGGCGGCTAAAAGCTCGGTGGATTGGTGGGTGTCGAGGTAATGTAGCCCCTGCTGCTGTGCACTTTCTAGCAATTGTCGCGCGGCCAGATAATCGTCCGGCACGCCTGCGGGTATCGACTCGGGAGTTTCCATTAAAAGTTTTTGGTTGCGACGGTACTGCACCATATGCATAAAGGCGCCCACGGCGCCCTCGGGTGTGCGAAACGAGGCAATACCCGCTTTAGAGAATCGCTCGCGCGCCACCAAAGAGGCGTTTTCGCCCGTCCAGGCCACTAGCAAGTTAGGTACCCGACCGCTGCGACGCTTAACGGTTTGAATGATTTTTGCCGCATAGGTGTCGCCATTCACCAGCGCCGAGGGGCTGTGCAACACCAGTAAGTTATCCACTTCCGGCGCGTCCAATAACACCTCTAGCGCGTTTTGATACAGCTCGGGGGACGCGTCGCCCAGCAAGTTAACCGGGTTATTGGCATGGCCACCCAACGGCACCAGCGCACGCAGCTTATCTTGGGTCTGTTCCGAGAGCGCTTCGAGTCGGCCGCCGTTGTTAACCAGCGTATCGACCGCCATAAGGCTGGCGCCGACACCGTTGGCTAAAATAGCCAACCGCTCACCTTTTATCGGCTTGCCGTGGGCGAGCGTCTCTACCGCCGCAAACAATTCGCGCAGCTCACCTACGCGCAACATCCCGGCGCGGCGAAACGCGGCATCGTAAACGCCATCGGCGCCAATATCGGCGCGGCGGGCGTCGGTGGCGGTTTCAATACTCTCCAGAGCGTGGCCGGTTTTAATGACCAAAATAGGCTTATTTTTTGAGGCGGCGCGGGCGGCCGACATAAACAGCCGCCCCTGCCGGATCGACTCGACGTACATTAAGATGGCCGAGGTTTTGCCATCTTGCCCCAAAAAATCCAGCAGCTCGGCGTAATTGATATCGGCCGCATCACCCAGAGCAATAAAATGCGAGAAACCAATCTGGCGCCGCTCGGCCCAATCGAGAATGGTGGTACACACCGATGACGACTGCGAAACAAAGGCGATTTTACCGGGCAATGCACCTATATGAGCGTAACTGGCATTAAGGCCGATCGCGGGCACAATCAACCCCAGGCTATTGGGGCCTAAAATGCGCATCTGCCAGTGACGCGCGTTATCGAGCATGTGTTGCTGCAAGCTAACTCCGTCCGCCTGTGACACATGCAACCCGGCCGCAATCACAATGGCATTGCGGCAGCCTTTTTCGCCCAGCTCGTTAATAACCGCCGGCACGCGATCGGCCCGGGTACAAATAATGGCCAAATCGGGAACGGCGGGTAACTGCGCAACCGAGGAATAGGCCAATACGCCACTAACCGACTGGTATTTGGGGTTGACCGGCATAATAGGACCAGCAAACTCGGCGCGTAACAAATTACGCATTACCGCATTTCCCGGTCGATTGGGCCGGTTAGAGGCGCCGATAACGGCAACAGATTTGGGGCACAGCAACTGCTGAATATGGTTTTGACTCATGACTCAATAGTAGCGTAAGGCACTGCCTTAGTCATGAGGTTGCCACAAAAAAGCGGTCGATTAGAGACCGCTTTAGCACAGTGCGTGGATACAGCCTAAGACACATCCAACCTATTGTTAACGGGTGTCGTAAGTGACTAGTGACCGCTGGAGCTCAACTTATCGCCTTCCTTATATTCGGGAAGGTTATCAATTGCGTCTTTATCCATGGGCGTATTCCAAACTACTTTGTTACCCGTCACCTGCAGATTGTCGGCATCAACCAATACCTCTTTATCACCAATACCCAGTAGCCCGCCGACGCTGACAACAACCTCGGTCACCCGGCCGTTCTCGGTAATGACTTTTTCAACCTCACCAATATCATCCCCGTTACGGTTCACCACATCTAAGCCGTCTAACTGGTCAGGCTGAAGTTGCTTTGCTTCGCTTATGGTGACACTCTCACCGGCCTGAAACCCTCGTGGGGCGTCATCACTGCCCTGCATCGAGTTATCGTTGGTGGTGCGCATCTCACCGGCGGATGCCTGCATCTCGGTTTCGGTTTTCATTTGTCGTTGTTGCGCACTGTTTTTCATGTCCGCAATGTGCTGATCAAGCATTGTGCTTAACAACTGTTCATACTCTGGCGGGTTTAGCCCACCACTGGCATTGGCGTCATAGCGACTGACCACCTGCTCGTCAGTCCAGCCATTTTTATCCAGCTGTTGCTGATAGTAGCTGGCCAGCTCTTCGGCACTCAACTCACCACTGCCGTCGGCATCGACTTGATCAAAGGTGGGGGCGCGCAACACTTGACTGGTACGTACCTCTTCATCCACCACTGTGGGCCCGTCATCGGCCAACACCTGAGGTGCGGTAGCCAGTAAACATGACAACACTACCGCGAGCGGCGTATGCGTCATACCCTGAAAGGCGTGTTTATCACTAAACTTCATTTGGATACTCATTGTCTTGTCCTCATAGTATTTAACTAAGCTCTGTACAACGAGCTGGTATCCCCCTAACGCTTACTAGGTGCGGTTGCCCGCACCTTAATATGGTCGCCTTGTCCGGCGCTGTTAGAACGTAAACTGTAAGTTGGCACTGGCGTAATCGACATCCATATTCACATCACGGCTTTGCAACACGTCAATTTCATCGCGTGACACTTCAAAGTTAAAGCGCTCGTACTCAAGCTTTAAATCTAAATGCTCTGTTAATTGAAACTTGGTGCCCACGCCCCAAAAGGTTTCATCACCGTCAAAGCTATTGCTTGCTTCAGTTACTTCAAGATCCAGAGTGGCGTCGGCATCCCACCACATTTGGCCACCTTTGGCGTACACAGAAAACATCTGAGTGATAGGCGCCTCAAGAATAAGACCGAGAGTAACCCCCTCTGCATCAAACTCAGCCTGACCGTTGCGCGCCTCATCAAAATCGATATAGGCCGTTTCCAGACCGATATACTCGTTGAGCTTAACCAAGGCAAACGCTTTTTTGGCGGCCTCATCCTCATCAAAATCTTCGTCTTTAAGGGCCGTTACACCGTAACCACCCCCAATTGAAAACTCAGGCTGTAAACGCCAGCCATTTTCACCATCCGATTGCGCCAGCGAGCCGACCGCCGCGGTAGAACAAACACAAAACAGAACTGCTGATGAAATACTTTTAACCATGATGTTTCTCCAATTAATAACGTTGCCATAATCAATGGTACAAGGGCTATCGCAACGGCCGTGCCAAAATTTGGCATCAGCTAAAATAAGCAACTGGGTCACAATTCTTGCGGCAACTCCGAGCAATTATTTTAACCAGATCACAGAGTTTTTCTGAGTGTGATAAAGCAGCGAATTGAACCGGTAAAAATTACAAAGATTGCGTGATCTTTACACATAAAAAAACCGCCAGAATGGCGGTTTTTGTTGGACTAAAAACGAAACAACTAAGACACTAACTCTGTCGTCATCACGATTTTAGCGTTGATCACTTTCGATAAGGGGCAACCTTCTTTGGCTGCATTGGCGGCTTTTTCAAAAGCCGCTTTATCCGCATCCGGGATATTAGCTTTAACCTCAAGTTGGATTTCTGGAATGGCAAACCCCTCGCCGTCTTTCTCCAACAGGACGGTTGCTTTCGTGTCGATACTCTTGGCGACAAGGCCCGCTTCAGCGAGCTGCCCGGACAGCGCCATTGAGAAACATCCGGCGTGAGCGGCACCCAGGAGCTCCTCTGGATTAGAGCCGGGCTTATCTTCAAAGCGTGTGTTAAAGCCGTAGGGTTGATCCTTAAGGGCGCCGCTTTCGGTAGAGATGTGTCCATTACCGTCTTTTAAGCCGCCCTGCCAATGTGCTGTTGCATACTTTTGCATAAGTTACTCCTTACTGCGTTAAACCGATTGAGTGAATATCACTACTTGGTACGAAGCACAGAGCTTGCCAGTGTGTAAAACGCTATTGCAACGCAATAAGCGCGTAGCGGCGCTGCACCTCGGTTGCGCCATAAAGGCGTTCTAACCGGCGGACGACAAAATGACCGCTGGCCATTTTTTGAAAGTGGTCCATAAACAAGGTATTAACGGTCGCGCCGCCTACCGCGCCAATCACAGGCACCGATTGGGCGGCCACTTTCTCGGATACCGGAATACTAAAACGTGCGGCTACTTGCGCAATAAAGCGCACCATCGACGGCGCACCCTGTTGCGCCATGCCATGGCGCGATACATGAGCTAGCGCATCGGACATCGCTTTAGCCATAGCGGCACGCACACCAAGATACCCGGTTTCAGCGCCATCGTCCGAAGCGCTGGGCCCACCCAGGGCAAATACAGCTAAACAGGCGAGTTGCGCCTCGCGCTCGGTTAGCACCTCTCCCTCGCTGCGGGCAATATCGGCAATGGCGCGCAGCATTACTGTGGTAGACACCGGCAACTCGAGCACCAGTGCGGGCAAACCAAAGGCGCCACCTAAACCGCCGCTGGCGGCCACCGTGAACTTGTGCCAACGCTTAGACGGTGGCTTTAACTCATCACTCATCCCTGTAAGGGCGGCTCTCATAGCAGCCTCTAGGGCCTTACGGGTGGCCGTTGTTACCAGTTCACTCGCGCCCTTGGGGAGCAAATCAATGGCCTTTTCGATGGGCGTGCCCAAGGCATTGGAAAGTCGCGCAGCGATACCGGGGCTTTCAAGCAAGCGTTTGGCTTGCGTCAATTGTTGCAGGTGGTCTGGGTGCATCGTTAAACCTAAATAGAAGCGAGTAGTACCCGCTACGCTACAACCCGGCACCTCATTTGTAAATTGTCACGCCGCTGCATCTATTTTTACCCTAGCGGCGTCTTATCCTCAGTGCTTCATAAATCTCAGCTCGAGCCCAACACACAAGGATTACACTATGAGCCGCTTCTTTACTTACCCTTCTCAATTGGCCGTCGCAGCACTTTTGTTAGTTTGCACATTACACACTAGCGCGTCAGAGGCACCGAACACCCGACTATCGCTGGCTGGCATCAACCATTTAAATTTTAGTGGCGATGTGAAGGTCACCCTAACGCAATCCGATGAAAACAGCGCTCACGTTTTTATCGACAAGGGTAAGTTAGAGAATGTTGATATAGAGCAAGAGGGGGATAGTTTATGGATTGGTAATAGTGGCCGGGGGTTTTGGTCATGGTTTAAAGCCGATAAGAGCAGCGAAGTTCGCATCAATATAAAAATCTCAAGCCTTAAGGGTATCGACGCCAGCGGCAGCGTTGACATTACCGCACACAACATGAGTACCGACCAATTAACCATCGATTTAAGTGGCGCCAGCCAGCTTACGGCACATGTCGTAGAAGCACAGCACGTCAGCCTGGATTTATCCGGCGCCTCGACGCTTACCCTGGCCGAGATAAAATCTCATGCGTTATCTGCCGATGTTTCTGGCGCCTCAAGGGTACACATTACCGATGGCGGTAACCTCGCCACTCAAACACTGGACGTTTCGGGCGCAAGCCACTTTAACAGCGCGGCGGTTATGGCCAAAATCGTTAAAGCTGATGTATCGGGCGCATCACATAGTAAAGTGACAGCCAGCCAAGAGCTGTCGGCCAACGTCAGTGGCGCCTCGTCGCTTGCGTATAACGGTGACCCGAAACTTCAGGTGAACACCTCTGGGGCAAGCAGTATCAACAAACTCTGAGCGGCATAAACTCTGATTAGGTGCCATTTACGAGAATTATCACCGCCGCCTTATCGTATACGGAGCCGATAGCCAAGTAGTAACGCTACTTTCGCGTTAACTTTAGGGTTAGCTTTAGTCGAGCGCCATAATGTGACTTATAGCGTAAAACGCAGCCAGAATGTTCATTCAGCTAACGAGTGTTATTTTAAGCACTTAAAGACAGAGGGGATTTGTATTTCAATCGATTGGCAATCGGGCCATAATTCGGTTTAATCTGCACAGGCACACATAGTAAAGCCCGACGGCAAAAGGAAGCGCGCATGTCATCGCCAGAAGCCAGCACCAAGCCTACGCAGGACGAAACTCTGCGCCAAAAACTCAACCGCATTATTTTTGGCTGGGATACGCCGGCTGGGCAGCGCTTTGATATTTTACTTATCTGGGCAATTTGCATCAGTGTTTTAGTGCTAATGCTCGAGTCGGTCGACTGGATTGCCATTAATTATCGCCCTCTGCTAAGGGCGACCGAGTGGACGTTTACCTTACTGTTTACCGCCGAGTACTTAGTGCGCCTGTACTGCAGCGAAAACCGCTGGCGGTACGTGAAAAGCTTTTACGGCATTGTCGATTTGCTATCAATCTTACCCTCTTACCTTGCGTTTTTTATTCCTGGCGCCAACAATTTGCTTATCATCCGTATGCTGCGGGTACTGCGGATATTTCGGATACTCAAACTGGTGCGCTACCTCGGCGAAGCCAACTTACTGGCGCGTACCATGATGTTAGCAAGGCGAAAAATCTTAGTATTTTTTGGCTCGGTGCTAATTCTATCTACCGTATTTGGCTCGTTAATGTATATGGTCGAGGGGGCCGAGAATGGTTTTACCAGCATTCCTAAAAGTATTTACTGGACCATTGTGACCATCACCACGGTCGGCTACGGCGACATCGTACCGCACACAGTATTGGGGCAAATCATCTCGGCGCTGGCCATGTTAACGGGCTACTCAATAATCGCCGTACCCACCGGTATTCTTACCGCCGAGCTCGCCCAGGAGATGCAGCGCGAGCGCGTCTCCCGCAACTGCCCCAAATGCACCCGCGCCGGGCACGAGGCTGACGCGATACACTGTAAACACTGCGGCGAACAACTACCCGCGAGCGCGCCGCCATCCAAATGAATCTTTTAAGGTTTTTAACCGGCCACAGAGTACAGCAACGCGGTAATATATAGCCCCACGCCAAATAAAACATGAGTAAGCAAGCTTTTTAAGCCGGCGCGAAGCGGGTGTGGCGTAAGCCGCGAAGCGACCCCCGCCCCCAAGCAGGGTTGCAAAATAAAATAGGGAAATACGACCGTTACTGCGCCAAAAAATAACGCGGGCACCAGCGTGGGACGAGCTAACCACACGGGGCCGGCTACCAGTAGCAGCACTGCCGCAAAAACAACGCCTATTGCGTAATGTAGCCCCCACCCGGTCAACAACTCGCCCTTGACCGGCGCGCTCTGCTTAATATTGTTATGGACAAGTACGCCAGTGCGCAAATGGCCAAGCCAGCGCCCGAGGTAACGAAAATCCAATGAGGCCACGCCCCAACAGCGGCGTAACAATAAAGCCCATACATCAATAAGAGCGGTGGCCCCAACTCCTATACATAGCGCAGCCCAAGTAAACCCCACAGTAAACATCTCTTGATTCATAATCACCTCCAGCTCGTCGTTTTGGTTAGAATACGACTTGAAGTTCACTTGAGGTCAAGACCCATGAGCGATTTGGACATTGCAAGGGTAGCATCGCAATCGGGCTTGCCCGCATCGACTTTGCGCTACTATGAAAGCCTGGGGTTGATTCACCCGGTGGGGCGCCATGGCTTGCGCCGCCAGTATCACCCGAGCGTGCTGCAAACTCTCGGGCTTATTACCCTGGGGCGCGCGGCGGGACTTAACCTGGCAGAGATAAAATTGATGTTTGCCGCCGACGGCCAACCGCAAATTGATCGTGAACGGCTAAACCACAAAGCCGATGAGCTGGACGAAACCATCCTCCGGTTAAGCGCAGTGCGCGATGGCTTGCGCAGCGTCGCTCGCTGCGAGGCCCCCAGCCATCTGGAATGCCCAAGCTTTTTGCGCCTGATAACGGCGGCGACTTACCAGCATAAACGCAAAAGCCAGCCGCGGCGGCCTTAAGAGTCAAACAACGCGATTCAACCACCCGCTGGCAGCTTTGGGATGCCTTTGGCAAAGCCGTATTTGCGGTACAAGGCCCACAACACCCACGTCATAACGGCAGCTATAAGCCCCCAACTCCATTCATCGCGAAACGCGTTAAGCGTGTATACATAATCAAGCCCCAGGCGTGCCAAATCGGCGGTATCCCACAACCAACAAACAAGATTATTAGCCGCATGACAAACAATCGGCACCCATAAACTGCCAGACTTTAGGTAAATAAAGCACATGATCGCGCCAAACACAGCCGCACCAAGCGGATCGGTATGCAGCGCGCCAAAAATAATTGACGACCAAAATACAGCCCAAAGAACGCCGTACTTATAGGCCCAGCGGTGCAGCAAAACCCCGCGGAATATAAACTCTTCCACCAATGGCGGAATCACAACCAAAAACAATACATTAAGCACGTTGGGCACAAGCGGGAAGTCGCCCTCTGGGGTGAAGTAGATAAGCCAGGGCAGCTCGATCACCCAGTACTGCACAAACTCGGGCAACAGGTACGACAACGGAATAAAAACACCATAAAACGCTGCGGTAGAAAAGATAAAGCTCAGCGCCGTTAGCAGCAACGAAGGGCGCCAACTGCGCTTGGTCGGGCGGGCAAACATCGTTTTGCATTGTGTCTGACCGCGCAACCACTGAATAACGATAACCAGACAAAGCAGGCCGTAAAAACAGGCGTAATAGCTTAGGTCGTACCAATACCAAGGCACGTCGTAAACGTGAAGCCAGCCGGCGAGCAGGTTATAACCAGGCACAAACACAAACGACAACAACCACGCTGCCACAAGGTAACGGGCTTTAAAGTCAAACCGAGGGATGGCTTGGGTTAATCCGGAACTTGTTATTGTGCTGCTCTCCAGTTCTTGCCGTAGGTGCTTAAAAGACTACCCCGTACAGCTCATACCAATAATACAGTGCGCTTAAGCTGAGTAAGATCAGACACCCCGTTGTGGGGCTGCCAAATCACGTTATTTACAAACGCTTGCACTGGCCAAAACCCAGACATTAGCCGGTAGCCCAACGGCTGTCGATTACAGGCGATTACTGGGTAACACCGCAGCCCGGACAAGCACTGCGCATTGAGACCAGAACCTACTGACACCAAAACACGAATGAGAACGATTGATGTTTAGTTTTTTTATTGATATTATCGCCCGCATGAAACCGGTCTCAGACCCACCCTACAACCCTATCCCTCCAAAGAGGTTTCAATGCAGCTTCAGCGATTGTCACTGGCCGCCTTATTGGCCGCCAGCGCCGCCCAACCCGTTTTTGCCCAAACCAATGACGAGCCTGTACCGATCGAAGTTGTTAACGTTTACGGCGAGCCAGAAAAATCGTCCACCGCCACTAAGCTGGATCTCTCAGTCTACGAGACACCGCAAACCGTTACGGTGATATCGCGCACGCAAATCGACGACTTTGCCCTCGATAATATCAACGACCTGCTGCGCTACACGCCCGGGGTAACCGTCGAAAGCGTGGAGACAGATCGCACGTACTTCACCGCGCGCGGCTTTGATATCGTCAACTTTCAGTACGATGGTGTAGGCGTGCCTTTTTCGGCGGGCCTTTCTCAGGGGCATCAGGATACCGCCGTGTTTGAGCAAGTCGAGGTGGTTAAAGGCGCCGCTGGTTTAATTACCGGCCTTGCCAACCCATCGGCCACTATTAACTACATTCGCAAACGGCCCACCGCCGAGCTAAGTGGCTACGTTTCTCTGCAGGCCGGCCCCGAAAGCAGTTACCGCCTGGAGGCAGATGTTTCCGGGTCGATTACCGATCGGGTTCGGGCACGAGTGGTGATGGCCAAAGACGATAGCGAGTCTTACCTTGACCGGAATGAAAATGACAACAGCGTATTTTACGGTGTCATCGAAGGGGATATTACCGACACCACTTTGCTCACTCTGGGTTACAGCCAAAACCAAAACGATATTCGCGGCAGTTTATCGGGTGCTTTACCTATGCACTACACCGACGGCAGCGCCACCGATTACGACGTGGATACCAGCACAGCGCCGGACTGGGCATTTCGCGATATTGAGCGCCGCCAAACATTTGTCGAGTTACGCCAGCAACTGGGCACTAATTGGAGCTTTAACGCGCACTACACACAAAACGACATCGAGCAAGATTCAGAGTTATTTTACGTCTACGGAACCCCCGAGCGCGAAACCGAGATCGGTTTATTGGGTTTCGCCAGCGGTTACCGGGCGGATGAAAAACAAAAAGTGTTGGATGTGTTTATCAACGGCACCTTCCCCCTGCTTGGACAAGAGCATGACCTGGTGTTTGGTTACAACAAAGCCGATATCGATTTGGTGGGGCAGTCACTCTACGATCATGTAAACGGCTACCCGGTACTCGGCAGTGATTGGGCCGAGGGCAATACTCCGCGCCCCGATTTGCAGGTGTACGACACCTTTACCGACGGCAGTCAGGACAACCAAGAGCATGAGTCACTGTACTTTGCCACACGCCTCAACCTGCTCGATTCGCTTTCTGTGCTGTTGGGCGCGCGGCAAATGGAAGTCACCCAAGGCGGTTACAGTTACGGTGTGAACGCCGATACGTACGCCGATGAGACCGTGCCCTACTACGGCTTTACCTGGGCATTTTTGGATAACGTTTCGCTTTATGCCAGCTACAGTGAAGTGTTTACTCCGCAGTCATTCGTTACGCCGGAATTTCAGCCATTGGGAGTGGCCCAGGGCGACAACTCAGAGGTCGGGCTTAAGGTACAACTTAACGACGGCCAGGCCACCGGTACACTGGCTTTTTTTCAGTCGGAGCAAAGCAACCTTGGTGAATACGTAGGCCGCGTGGATGGCGTCAATACTTATCTGGGCAAAACCTACGACAGCGAAGGCGCCGAGCTGGAGCTAAGCGGTGCGGTAACCGACAACCTTAATATGAGCTTTGGCTACACCTGGGTAGACATCACCGACACAACCGGCGCCGAAGTACGCACTTACGTACCACGCAACTTAGTAAAGTTGGCGGCGGCGTACAATGTACCTATGCTGCCCAAACTGGTCGTTGGCGCCAGCGTAAACTGGCAAGATACGGTCTCAACGACCTCGGATGCCGGCGTGCCGGTTAGCCAAAGCAGTTACGCATTGCTGGATGTATTTGCCCGCTACAAACTCACCGACGATGTAGCTCTGGCACTTAACGTCAGCAACCTCACCGACGAGAAATACTGGAACAGCTTATATTGGACGCAAGCTTACTATGGCGCTCCGCTGCAGGCATCTGCCTCGGTAACCTGGAGCTTTTAAAGCCAGCCAACAGTACACCCCCGCCATTAAGAGCGGGGGTTTTGTTTTATAATACGGCGCTATCATATTGCGCCTTTTTTTACCGGGATTAGTACTATGCGCTCTTTAATGCTTCACCTGCACCGTTATATGGGGCTAACCATTGCCGCTTTTCTTGTGGTGACGGGGCTGACCGGCGCCATCATCTCCTGGGATCACGAGTTGGATGAGTGGTTAAACCCTCACCTCAATGAGATTGACACCACCGGTGAACCGCTCTCCGTCTTTACCCTGGCCGAAAAAGTAGAGACCGAATTCCCCAAGGTTGAAGTTACTTACTTTGAGCTGGCCCCGGAACCCGGTCACTCGCAGTATTTTTGGGTGCAACCACGCGTCAACCCCGAGACGGGCCACCTGTACAAATCCGAGTTTAATCAGGTGTACGTTGATCCCGTCAGCGGCGACATCATCGGCAAGCGTGAATGGGGCGCCGTCTGGCCCATTACCCGCGAAACCTTTATGTCGTTTTTGTACAAGCTGCACTTTAGCCTGCACATTCCCGAGTTTTGGGGTATCGACCACTGGGGCATCTGGCTGTTGGGGGTTATCGCACTGATCTGGACGTTCGACTGCTTTATCGGCGCTTACCTTACCCTACCCAAAGGTGGCAGCCGTAAAAAGCGTGAAAATGGCCGCAGTTACCTGAAGCGCTGGTCACCCTCCTGGAAGGTGCGACGCAGCGCCGGGCCGATTCGGTTTAATTTTGATTTACATCGCGCTCTTGGGCTTTGGACCTGGGGCCTGCTGTTTGTTATCGCCTTTACCGCATTCTCGCTCAACCTCTATCGCGAAGTATTCTTCCCGATTATGTCGACGATCTCAGATGTAACGCCGTCGCCGCTGGAAGAGCGCGCCCCTAACGATCACGACAACCCGATCACCCCGACATTGAGCTTTGCCGATGTGTCACAGATCGCCCGCCAAGAGGCCGATGCCATTGGCTGGGATCAGCCGGTCGGTTCTATTTGGTATGCCCGCGATTGGGGAATATACCGGGTTGAATACTTTGCCGGCGGCGATAGCCACGGTACCGGCGGCGTGGGTCACGAAGCCATATTTTTTGACGGCCATACCGGTGAGGTACTGGGCGACTTTGTCCCCTGGGAAGGCACCGCCGCCGACATCTTTGTCCAGGCGCAGTTTCCGGTACATTCCGGGCGCATTCTCGGCTTACCCGGTCGCATCTTAATCTCGATTATGGGTGTTGTTGTAGCCGCGCTTAGTATCACGGGAGTGATCATTTGGTATCGCAAACATAAAGCCAAAGAGCGCCGCATCGCCGAGGCGCGTCAACAAAAACTTGCTAGCGCAACCTAAGTGGTACCGCACAGTCACAACAAATAAAAAAAGGGCCGATCAGCAATACTGATCGGCCTTTTTTAAATGCTTAAGAACCCTACATTAAATTGTCACCGAGCACGACTAACCTTCAATCAATATCTACGCGTTAAAGCGCGTATTTAGTCTTTACGCGCAATTTTTTGGCGCGTTACACCGTTGACCCGCCATATTCAGCTAGGTATCATCCCGAAACTTAAAATAAGGCCACCGCAACTCGTCCACTATACACGTTAATGCTGGCATTAAGCCCCGCTCGCCCAGAGCGATGGTTAATGTAGTGACGTGAATATTGGCCTTATTTTTCGGCTTGCGGCAGTGGCCTTCGAACGAGAAACAAGATTCACCACAAGGACACTGTGCGCCATGATTCACCTGTTTAACGCTTTTCACTCAGCCCATGGCGGCAGCGAACAAGAAACCCTACAGCTGTACCGGCTACTCTCGCAACAGACAACTACCCGGTTATGGGCCGCATCATCCAGGGGCTGCCCGACACTCATAGGTGAAAATAACGCCCGGCGTACTCGACCTATACCTGGCTACCTACCCCGCGGCGGCACTTATATATTTGTGGGCACCCACTGGCGCGGTAAATTATGGCCGCGCTTGGCCGCGCCTCCCGAGCGCCTTATTTATGTGTACAACACAATGCTCCCCAACGTGCTGGAGAACACAGCGAAGGTTCCGCCGGGCTGGCCCAAACCCGAATATGTAATGATCTCAGACTTTCAGCGTCGCTTGCTCGGTGTGCCCGCCGCCATACATCCCTCGCCTATTAACTTGCTGCGTTTCACACCTGCACAAACTCGCGCGGCGGGGCCGCTGCGTATGGGTCGCATGAGCCGTGATACCAGCGACAAACACAATCCACTCGACATAGCGCTTTACCGCGATCTAGCCGACGAGGGGGTAGAGTGGCACCTGCAAGGAGCCGAGTGCATTGCATCAAACATCAGCCACCCGTCGGTACACCTAACCGCAGCCGGCACCCTTGGTGCCGCCGAATTTTTACGCAGCTTAGATATTTTTTACTATCAAACGGATACCGCCGTAGAAACCTTCGGCCGGGTCGTATTTGAAGCGATGGCCTGTGGCCTGCCGGTGGTGTGCCACCGCCACGGTGGCTATTCAGATTGGATCAAACACGGCCACAACGGCTTGCTGTTTGATAATAACGACGAGGCCAAGGCGCTGCTAAAACGTTTAGCCAATGACAGCAACGAACGGCTACGACTGGGTTTAGCGGCGCGCGAAACCGTTGAGAAGATGTACAGCGAAAGCGCGATCAATGAGCGCCTGGAATTTTACCTCGCCCCACCCCGACACACATTGATGAGCCAAACCGGCTCTTAATGGAGGAGCCCCGCGACGTTAATAAGCGCCCTACCATTAACGTCGCGGGATTTACCCGGCGGGTAGCCTGCGGTAACGAGTGTGCTTAGCAGGCTGTTGTAAAACCCCTTGCATGCTCAGCGTGGCCTGAAGCGTGCAACTGCTGTGCATTGTCTCGACGGACAGGGTGGCTCCCTTTGCTAGAGACAAGGCGCGGCAGATGTGCGCTTCAGACCTCGCCCTACGGGGCTTCCAGGCTGGCCCGTACTCGTCGTTGCCACTTTTCGATGGGTGGACACACATTTTCAAAATGGCGCCTAGATTACGAACCAGCCTGAAAGCCTGAGTACGTAAGGGGTTTTTCAACAGCCTGCTAGCCCAACATTCTTGGCAGTACGTCTTGTTTTGTATTTTTTCGGCGGTGCCAAATCACCATGCTCACGTGGCCGACAACGGCCGCCAGCAACACCCAGCCAAGATTACTGTGTAACAAACTGCCGAGATCCGTCATCCAACTGATTTTGCCAGAGTCAAAACCGGTAAACACCACAAGTCCAAACGGTTCAAAAGCCCGCCCAGAGCCATATTGCCGCATTAGCGCCACCGCCGGCACGCCAAGAAACAAAGCGTACAAACCTATATGCCCCAAGCGCGAGGCAAGGCTCAGCTCAGGCGGCCGAGAGCCCAGGCTGCTTAAAGCCCACAACAACCGCAGCAGTGCCAGCACAAAAATTAAAAAGCCCACCGCTTTGTGAGTGCCCCACATAAACTCGTCAAACCCCGTATCTTCCAGAAAAATATGCGCAAACACACTGGTAAACTGCCACAAGATAGCAGCGACCATCGACCAATGAAAAAAGCGGCTTACGCTACCGTAGCGCATTTGATTATCGCGAATTGGCATCAAGTACTCTCCTGCAAGATTTCGGCTAACGCCAATGTTATAGCAGTAGTATAGAAGATTCTTACGACACACTAGATGCCAGACAGCATTATTTACGGAGGTTTACGTATTTTCCTCCGACAGCCTTCGCGCTAAGACATAACCGGCTAACATACGCAGTTCCCGGCGCGCACTACATCACTTAAAGCTCGCTCACGTCCACTGTATTCCGCATTGCCGTCAGATCTAATTGAGCCTTAGCCGAGCAGTTCAGTAATATGCCAAAGCTCACCCGACGGCCCCCAAAGGTAAATAACCTTGCCCCAGCCCTCTGTTTTTATCGGTTCAAACCTGAAATCGTGATTTTTGATACCCGATATCGTGGCGTAAGCCTCTTCTATATTCGGCACGATCAGTTGCAACATCAAATTATCCGCGAACTCTTTGTTATAGTATCGCTGCAGAAAAAAGGTACTATCACCGCACTCGAAGATCGAAAGATCATCCGACGCCTTTGACATTTTAAAACCAAGCGCCTGATAAAATGACTGCGACGCTTGGTAATCTTTGCTCGGTATAAACACTCTAACATCACTGACTTGCATTATGCCTCCTTTGCCCGAGCGAGCAGAATTTTTCACGCCGAAGAAACCTTATAGAAGACGACTAAACGTTAACCAAACGCACTAACCTGCGTTTTTCTTTATAAACAAACAGAAGAAAGAACACGCTAGAAAATACCCAAAAGACCACAGCCACAATAACCGTTAAATCCTGAATAAAAACACCGAACGTATTACTCACTATAATTGCCACCACGACGATGACGACCATTAAATAGCAATAAACAGCCATTTTTGGCACGGCTTTTTTCACCTTAAACATCGTCTTACAGCTCTCACACAAAACAGTTTCACCAAAACCGGAGTTATTAACCTTAGAAAAGGCTTCGGAGCCACACTCTAAGCAGCAATCTTGAATCTCCATGGTCTAGAATCCTTCTTTATAAATTTCCGTTCTGACATACCAATCGCAGAAAACGAATATGTCATATTAAGATTTAGGTTATCGTGCTTATTAACAACGTCTCACGTTAAAGCTCATGCCCCCATTAAAGGCAAGCTCTTAAGGCTTTGGTAGCGCAGTGCCAGCTCCACACAATGTGCAATCTTTTGTTCTGGCAAGGGTTTATCAAGGGGCAATACAATTGCCCTATTGCCCTGAAACACCAATTCGCCTGCGTACAACTCACGAAAAGTATCCACAAGTTTGGTTTGGCAATGGAAAAACAAAAAGTACTCGTCAGGTGTTTTTGCCTTCCAGTCCATTCGTACTGCACTACCGCCATTTACTAAGTAGCTAGGCTCGCCCCATTTTAACGTTTCCTCCACCGGCGTAAGGTTAAGCCTCTTTGCAGTTGAGAATAGCAACTCTCGCAAAGCGAGCATAACGGGTAACACCTTGACGGGGTAGCTGGAAAACCTGTCCTCAACCTCATCGGATAAAAAAGGAGTAAGGTTTGAGGCTTCTGCCTTTGGTGTATTGTGCACAGACATCTTAACCGCCCTCATTCAATAAATCGGCCCAAACGTTACGACACTTAACGTTACCCTGTTTATAGGTTTTGCAATAGCCATTAAAAAGGCGAGCACATTGGCTCGCCTTTTTTATGCAACACACAACAGCGTCCTATTACTCGACAAACACCCGTGCGTTTCTAAACAAGCGTAACCAGGCGCCGTCTTCTTGCCAGTCATCTGGGTGCCAGGAGTTGCTCACGGTGCGGAACACCCGCTCCGGGTGCGGCATCATGATGGTGGCGCGCCCGTCTTGGCTGGTGACACTGGTAATACCGTTAGGCGAGCCGTTAGGGTTAGCCGGGTACGTCTCGGTAACGTTTAAATTGTTATCCAGGTAACGCATGGACACCAAGCCACTGGTATCACAGCTACTTAATGCCGAACCATCGGCAAACTCGGCGCGACCTTCACCGTGGGCAACTGCCACCGGTAAGTGTGAGCCGGCCATACCTTTAAACAACACCGAGGGCGACTCTTGAACCTTAACCAGCGAGAAGCGCGCTTCAAATTGCTCGGACAAATTACGCACAAAACGCGGCCAGTGATCCGCACCGGGAATCAGATCTTTTAAGTTGGACATCATCTGACAGCCGTTACATACGCCTAAGCTAAAGGTATCGTCGCGGTGAAAGAACTGCTCAAACTGATCGCGTACTTGCGAATTAAACAATACGGTTTTAGCCCAGCCTTCGCCAGCCCCCAGAACGTCACCGTAGGAGAAACCACCACAGCTAACCAAGCCTTTAAAGTTTTCCAGGCTTACCCGGCCAGCCAACAAATCGCTCATGTGTACATCTACGGCGCTAAAACCGGCGCGATCAAATGCCGCCGCCATCTCTACGTGGCCGTTAACGCCCTGCTCACGCAGTATCGCCATACGCGGTTTGTTGCCGCTGTTAATATAGGGCGCGGCAACATCGTCGCTGGGGTCAAAGCTAAGCTCAACCGACAGGCCTGGGTCGCTCGCCATCAAGGCGTCAAATTCCTGCTGGGCGCACTCTGGGTTGTCGCGCAGTGACTGCATTTGATAGCTGGTTTCACTCCACAAGCTATGCAAAATAACACGCGATTGATCAAACACCAGCTCGCCGGCCTGAGAGATGCGCAGCCAATCGTCATCGTTAAGCGTACCGATTTTATGAGTACACTCAGCAAGGCCTGCCGCCGCGTACAGCGCTTTAACTTGCTCGGCGTGCTCGCGTTTCACTTGTATTACCGCGCCCAACTCTTCATTAAACAGAGCCGTTAACGGGCACTCGCCTAAACCGTCGATGTCGACATCGATACCGCAATGGCCAGMAAACGCCATTTCAGCCAAGGTGGCAAATAAACCACCGTCGGAGCGATCGTGATACGCCAGTAACCAGCCTTCGGCCAGTGCTTTTTGCGTGGCCTCAAAAAAGCCTTTTAGTTGCGCCGCATCGTTAACATCCGCCGGGGTATCGCCCAGGCTGTTGTAGGTTTGCGCCAAAATTGAACCGCCCAATCTATTGTTGCCGGCGCCCAAATCGATCAGCAGTAAATCGCTAGCGCCTTTATCCGTGCGCAGCTGCGGAGTTACCGCCAAACGCACGTCTGTAACTGGGGTAAAAGCCGAGATAACCAGTGACAGGGGCGCCGTTACGGCTTTGTCTTTGCCGTTGTCTTGCCAGGCGGTGCGCATCGACATAGAGTCTTTGCCCACTGGTATGGTCAAGCCAAGGGCTGGGCAAAGCTCCATACCCACCGCCTCGACGGTGCGATAGAGCTTTTCGTCTTCACCCTTGTGGCCGGCGGCGCACATCCAGTTGGCCGACAGTTTGATGTCTTTAATATCGGCAACAGGCGCGCAGGCGATGTTGGTTAAGGCTTCACCAATGGCCATCCGACCCGAGGCCGGGGCATCCAGCAACGCAACCGGCGTGCGCTCACCGATGCTCATGGCTTCACCTTTGGTGGAGTCGTAGCTTACGGTGGTGATCGCGCAATCGGCCACCGGCACCTGCCAGGGCCCGACCATCTGATCGCGTGCGACCTGGCCGGTTACCGAGCGATCGCCAATGGTAATCAAAAAGCTCTTGCTGGCCACGCTCGGGTGAGTAAGCACTCGCTCGGCGGCTTCATTGATGTGGATGTCGGCGGTGGCAAATGAATCGGTCGTGGGCGTGTAACGGCTCGCCTCGCGGTGCATTTTAGGCGCCTTGCCAAACAGCAGCGACATAGGCAAGTCGACCGGCTTGGCATCAAAGTGGGTATCGTTTACCAACAGGTGCTGCTCGCTGGTGGCTTCACCCACTACCGCGTAGGGGCAGCGCTCACGCTCGCACAAGGCTTCAAAACGGGCCAGATCTTGCGGGGCGATGGCCAGTACGTAGCGTTCTTGCGACTCGTTACACCAAATGGCCAGCGGGCTCATACTGGGCTCGTCGTTGGGCACGTCGCGCAGCTCAAACTTACCGCCGCAACCGCCATCTTTTACCAGCTCGGGGAAGGCGTTAGACAAGCCACCCGCGCCCACATCGTGAATAAACGCAATGGGGTTTTGTGCCCCTTGCTGCCAGCAGCGGTCGATGACCTCTTGGCAGCGGCGCTCAATCTCGGGGTTTTGCCGCTGTACTGAGGCAAAGTCTAAATCGGCGGATGAACTGCCCGAATCCATCGAGGAGGCGGCTCCGCCGCCCAGGCCGATCAACATCGCCGGCCCACCCAGCACTACTAATTTGCAGCCGGGCTGAAACGGCGGCTTGTCGACGTGCTCGGTGCGGATGTTGCCGTAGCCACCGGCCAGCATAATGGGCTTGTGGTAGCCGCGACGCTCACCGTCGTGGTTTTCTTCAAAGGTACGAAAGTAGCCACAAATATTGGGCCGACCAAACTCGTTATTAAACGCCGCGCCGCCAATGGGGCCGTCGAGCATAATATCCAGCGCGCTACAGATGCGCTCGGGCTTGCCGTAGTCCTGCTCCCACGGTTGGATGTAAGACGGTATATTAAGGTTGGACACGGCAAAGCCGGTCAGCCCGACTTTAGGCTTCGAGCCGCGCCCCACCGCCCCCTCGTCACGAATCTCACCACCGGCACCGGTGCCGGCACCAGAAAACGGGGAGATAGCCGTAGGGTGGTTATGAGTTTCAACCTTCATTAACAGGTTGATCGCCTCGGACGAATAACGGTACTCACCGGTTTCCGGGTCGGGGTAGAAGCGCCCGGCCTCGGGGCCTGCCACAACGGCGGCGTTATCGGAGTAGGCCGATAACACATTCTCGCCACCGAGCTCGTTGGTGTTTTTAATCATCTTAAACAGACTTAGCGGCTGCTCTTCACCGTCTAGCGTCCAGGATGCGTTAAAGATTTTATGGCGGCAGTGCTCAGAGTTGGCTTGGGCAAACATCATCAACTCAACATCGACCGGGTTGCGCCCCAGCGCCTGAAAATTCTCCACCAGATAGTCGATTTCGTCGTCGGCCAGAGCCAGCCCCAGCTCACTGTTAGCAGCGACCAGCGCTTCGCGGCCTCCGCCAATCACATCAACACTGGTTTGTGGCGCAGGCTCGGCGTGATCAAACAAGCCACCGGCGGCCTCAAGGCTGGAGAAGACCACCTCAACCATTCGATCGTGCAGCAAGGCCGCAATCGCCTCGCGCGCGCTGGCATCAAAATCACCCTGCACGTGGTAGCTTACGCCCCGCTCTAAGCGGTTTACCTCAAACAGGCCACTGTTGTGGGCGATGTCGGTGGCCTTAGAGGACCAGGGCGAAATCGTCCCCAACCGCGGCAATACCAAAAACAGCTCACCCTCGTGAGAGACCTCATCCATACGCGGGCCATAGGTTAACAGCTGGGCCAGCACCTGCTGGTCCTGTTCACTCAGGGGCGCCGAGAGGTCGGCAAAATGGGTAAACTCGGCGGCAACCGAGGTAATACCGGGCGCAACGGCCTGCAAATTGGCGAGCAATTTTTGTGAGCGAAACGGTGAAAGTGCCGGGGCACCGGGCAATATGAGCATAGTAGGCTGCAACCTCAAGCTTGCGGGGTTGGATGGATTGAGCGTCTTACCGCCTGACACTTCGACTCGGGCTTACCGATACCACCGAAGACGCCGACTTTAGGCGATACTGAGAGGGCCGGTATTGTACTGCAATTGATCAGCCTTGGCAGCACTAGAGAGGCAAAATTTGAGCAATGAGAGCACCGCCATGCCTGACGGCAGCGGCTCGTCAAATGGACGCCGACCGGAGCATCGGTTACTATTCAATCAACCCCGTGAACGTTTATTGACAAGTTTTCGGTGGTACATCACGGTTAGAATGGTTAAAATCGCGCGAAATTTGTGCGGCTGACCTGCCTTCAGGGGGTAATCCCCTCGTGGCAGCACCGACCAAAAGCCGGCAACGGCAAGGTTAGGTATTGATGGTGATGAGCAAACTCGGGCAATACGCACGGCAGCTGCCGCAGCGCTTTTCATCTAAGCGCACGCTGTTTGGCGTACTCTTGATTATGCTCTGTGGCGCCCTGGTCGCCAGCCGCCCACCCACCGCCCTGGAGCAAGTGCTGGCCAGCGGCACCTTGGTAGCCATCTCACGCAACGGCCCCACCACCTATTACGAAGGCCCCAACGGCACTACTGGATTTGAATACGCCCTGTTACAGGGTTTTGCCGATTCTCTGGGCGTTACGCTCGAAATTCGCGAGCAAGAACATCTGGGCACCATGCTCGATATGATTGCCGATGGCGACGGCCAGCTCGCCGCCGCCGGGCTCACGATTACCCCACAAAGGCAACGGCAGGTTCAGTTCACCTCGCCCTACCTAGAGGTTACCCAACAGCTTGTCTACCACCGCGGTGGCAACAAGCCACAATCCATCGAGGACGTCATCGGGGGCGACTTACTGGTGATTGCCGGCTCATCTCATGTGGAGCGCCTGGAGCAGCTAAAAGCCGACTACCCCGAGCTCAGCTGGCGTGAAGAGCCCAACCTAGAGATGATCGACCTGCTGGAGATGGTGCACCGCGGTGAGGTGGATTACGCCATCGTCGACTCCAACGCCTATCACATCAACGCCCAGACCTTTCCCCGGGCACGACTGGCGTTTGATGTAGGCGAGCCCGAGACGCTGGGCTGGGCGTTTCCGCGCAGGGCCGATCGCAGCCTGTACCAGCGGGCACAGGCTTATTTAGCGCACATTGAGGACAATGGCGTGCTGGACTCGCTGGTCACAGAGTTTTTTAGCAATGATGACCCGGTGAGTACCGGCGGAGCCCTGCTGTTTACACACCGCTTAGAAAAACGCCTGCCTCAGTGGCAACCACTGATGCAACAAGTAGCCGACGAAGTGGGCCTCAACTGGCAGTTATTAGCCGCGATCAGCTATCAGGAATCGCACTGGAACCCAGAGGCACGCTCCCACACAGGCGTACGTGGCCTAATGATGCTAACGCGCACCACCGCCAAAGAGCTGGGCGTGACAAACCGGCTAGACCCGGAGCAGAGCATGCGCGGCGGCGCCACCTACCTAAAAGATTTGTACTCCCGGCTGCCCGAGCGCATTGAAGATCCGGATCGCACCTTACTCGCCCTGGCGGCCTACAACACCGGCATGGGCCACTTAGAGGACGCCAGGGTCTTAACCCAGCGCCACGGCGGCAACCCGGATAAATGGCAAGACGTGGAAAAATACCTACCACTACTGGCCAAGCGCAAATACTACCGCACGTTAAAACACGGTTACGCCCGGGGTTGGGAGCCCGTTCAGTACGTCAATAATATTTTGCGGTTTCGCGACATTATTGCCTGGCACGACCAACAAGAGCAGCGCCGTTTAGCCATGGCCACCAATGCCGACAGCACCCCCGACGAGTCAAGCGAGGCCAAAACCGAGCGCAACGACAACGGTAGCATGCCCACCTCAGTGCTGTAGCCTAGCCCGACTACTCAAGCTGCGGCCTGTGCTGCCCGGCACCGATCGAGTAGAACGTTATTGACAGCACTCCCGCCGCAGCGAGACACTTTAGCCATTACCTTCTCGCAACGGAGCAACACCCATGATTACTTACCTTTATTGGGCCGCCGTCATCGCAATAGCCATGGCACTGCTGATTGGCCTTGGCAAATACAACTACTGGAAAGCCGCACTGATTAGCTCTGTGGTGGTATTTTTAGTGGGCTGGGGCGCTTATTACTTTCACTTTGAACAAGTGTTTGTCAAAAAATACGGCGGCGTAATGAGTGTCAGTGTACCCGATGGCCAGCAGCATATCGCCGCCACCTGGAAGGACGAAAACCTCTGGATTGAGAACTACGACCCCAAGACCAACACGTGCCACTTTAATGAATACTCAAAAGGCAACGTGTTGCAGGGCAAAGTCAGTATCAAAAACTGCAACCCGATACGCGGCAATGACGCCACGCGCGCGATTGCCCCAGTGGCGCAGCGCCAAGGCAGCGATTAAGCGGTTAAACGTCGGCGTCGCCGCGCAACTGCCGCTGCTGTTTTTGCTCGTGTCGGCGGCGCTTAAAGAATGCACTTAACTGTTGCTGGCACGCCTCGCGTGCCACTCCGCCCGTCACCTGCACTGAGTGATTAAAATAAGGCGCATCCAGCAGCTGCGCCTGACTCTCGACCACACCCGCTTTAGGCTCGGTGGTGCCATACACCAACCGCCCAACTCGCGCGTGCACCATGGCACCCACACACATAGTACAGGGCTCTAGGGTCACATAGAGCGTGCAGTCGTTCAGACGGTAATTGCCCAGCTGACGAGCCGCCTCGCGCAGTGCCATCATCTCGGCATGGGCCGTGGGGTCACAACCGCCAATGGGGCGGTTGTAGCCGCGCCCGACAATTAAACCGTCACGCACAACCACGGCCCCCACCGGCACTTCATCGTTATCAGCCGCTTGCTCTGCCAGCGCCTGAGCCTCCTGCATCCAACGCAGATCTTCTGGGCGGTGTGCAATACAGCTGTCGGTAGCGTGAGCGAGCCGTTCAGCCTCGACCAGGCTCATAGGCGCGACAAAAGCAAAGCGCAACAGTGTCTGCCCGTCTCGCTCAACCGTCTCGGTAAACATAGCGAGGGGCCGTACCCACCACGAGAAATCGCCATACAGGCAGCGATACACCACTAAAGGCTCGCGGGTTTCGCTGTGAGTGGCGATACGGTAAACAAAATACTCGCCACCTTTGTAGTGGCGGTAAAGGCCGGGGCTGATTTGCATAGCAATGCTCTGTGGTCAAAACAGCCATTTTAATGGGATTGCGACCGAATTACACTGGCAACTCCTACCGCTAACGACCACCGCTCCCAAGAAAACTGACCTGTACGGCTAAACCCACTCACTCAGGTAACATGTGAGCTAGTAACTCATTGTGATCCCTAAAGTTTAAGCCACACCGACGGATAAAGTCCGCCAATTGCTCCATATCAGCGTGGGAGCTGGCGCGGGCTTGTGATTTATTAGGTCGCTGTCGGGGGAAGGCGCCATACCCAGCCAATAAGCAGGCCCATGATTTGGCCTGATAACCCACGTCCAGATTCTGCGCGCGCATGTCTTTAGCAAACGTTTCACTGCTGGCCCACAAGTTTAAAATTGCACGCAGCCGCTCCGACAAGTTCGTATTGGCGGCATTATCACGCCAGTACTCGGTATCAACTCTTTGATTGGCCTTATAGTGACACACAATATAATCTCGCACCGCCTCGAACTTTACGTTTATAGCATCATTAAATTCACGCTCAAATTTGTTTGTAAAATGCCCGTCCTCATAATGCCGCATAAACAACATGACTGTGTCAAACGTAAGCGCAAGAGCCGTTGCCTCCAACGGTTCTATAAAGCCTTGAGACAAACCAACCGCCAAGCAGTTTTTTTCCCAATGCTTTTCTGCCCGGCCAACTTTCATGGTTAAGTGTCGAGCGTCGACATCGACCTCCATTAGATTTAAATGTTGCCTCAACTGCGTTTCTGCCTGGTCTGCATTGATATAATTACTGCTATAAACATAACCATTACCATAACGGTTAACCAGAGGAATCTTCCAGGCCCAACCATTTGATAGTGCCGTGGATCTTGTCGCCGGCGTAATAACCTCCGATATTTCGGTAGGAAGGACGACTGCAGCATCATTAAATAAGTTCTCTTTGTAACTTTTAAAGGAAACCTTCAATGCTCCCTGCAAAAGTAACGATCGAAACCCCGAGCAATCGATAAAAAAATCGGCATCCAGTAAGCTATCGTCGCCCAGCCTAACCGATGTTATGTGTCCCTCTGAATCTAGCACCACCTCCGTCACGGTACCATCGATTCGAGTTAGCCCTTTCTCAATTGCTTTTTCAGCAAGAAATTGGCCTAAAAGGCCTGAATCAAAGTGGTACCCATACCCCACAGAAAACGGAAAGCACTCTGCGGCCAATGGTCCAAGATTGTTATGGGTCAGATAAGATTCAAGAAAGTAGTGATCCGGGTGGGCTTGCGCCTCTTCTCCTTGCATGCGTGCTTTAACATTGTGAAAAAACATCGGCACGGTCAGGTCGTCAACCTGCGCGGGAAAGGGGTGGAAGTACTCTTTATGGCCAGGTACAAAAGACCAATCAGAAAAATAAATACCATTTTTGTAGGTTGCATTACAGCGAGGCATCCACTCCGACTCAGAAACGCCCATAGCATCAAAAAATAACTTCAAATGCGGTGTTGACCCCTCACCCACACCAACAGCGCCAATATCGCTGGACTCTAACAGACAAACCTCTACATCGCCCCAATGAGCCATGATTAAGTTTGCAGCCATCCACCCGGCCGTGCCACCACCCACAATGAGGATTTTTTTGGGCTTCTTTGCATCAAAGCTCATCTTACAGTCTCACAGAAAGGTCATTTGTAATTAGTCATCATGACTTATGGGTAGCCGAATACTCTTTAAATTCTGTCAACCATTGCCTCTGTGACAACAGTGAATCGGCTAACTCAGAAGAGCGACTCAGGTGCTCAACAATAGCATTTTTTGACAAATTCCCTATTCGCTCAGTCATCGCCGGAACTCTGGTGGGATAATCCATACCATAGAGAACCATTAAGTAGCTCTCAACAAGAAAAAAGTCGTACGTACTAGGAAAGTCTGTACGCTGAGGTATAGAGTACCGCCATAGCTCGAGACGCTCAGCCAAAACATCAGATAAACCAACCCCCTCAGTAACATCACGCCAAAACGATGTATCTCGTCTATTTGATACGGCGTAATGAACCCGAATAAAGTCAATCACCCGGTCCCAAATCAAACGTGCAATCGCATTACATGATTTAGCGTATAAGGGAATTTCCTCTCGGGTTACCGGGATCCTCTTGGCAACCATACTTGCACAGAAATCCGTAACATAAAGAGAAGTTGCCTCGAGCGGCTCAACAAAACCGCCAGCCAAGCCAAGGGCGACGCAGTTCTTTTCCCAGAGCTTTTCCCGAAACCCCGCTTTCATCGGTATTTTTCTAACGTCCGTGTCCTCAAGATCTTTACCGTGATACTTTGAAAACTCACTTATAGCCTCGGCATCGCTCATGTGCTGTGATGAGTAAACAAACCCAGTACCACGCCTCGTAGTGAGTGGAATATCCCACACCCACCCCGAGCCATGTGCCGTCGCCTTAGTATAAGGAAAGATCTCCTCTCGGGGGTCAGTTGCCACCTGCAACGCCAGTGCACAATCGGTCAATATTTGATCCGACCTATCAACAAAAGGAACAGCCAGGGCCTTATCAAACAACACAGACGAAAAGCCGCTACAATCAATATAAAAATCAAACTCCTCATATTCACCTGACTCATAATAAAACCCTTGTATGCTGCCGTCTTCATGCAAAGCAACCTGTTTGATGGTTTCAAATATGTGCCTTATACCAAACCTTTTTTTCGCGTTATCAGATAAAAGCGTCGTAAACTTAGCGGCATCAAAGTGATAGGCATAATTAATAACGCCTTGATATGATGGGGAGCTTTTTCTTTTAGGGCAACGATTCTCTTCAGACAAACAATACGCTGAAGACAGCTTAGAATATTCGACGTTCTTACTGCCCAACCAATACGGCGTAACATCGTAGCCACCAGGGTAAGTCAAATCAAAGGAGTGATAATAAAAGTTGTCTTTTTCCCGCTTATCAACCGTCATCCAATCAACAAATTTAACACCTGTTTTAAAGGTGGCATCACACTGTAAAATAATATCGGCTTCACGGATACCAAAGCTCTGTAGACTTGCACGCAAAGCCGGAACAGTTCCTTCGCCAACCCCAATCACTGGAATATCGACCGACTCTATCAGAGTTATTTCAACTTCCGAATCACGCAACAACTCTAACCCAAGGTGATTGGCACTAAGCCAGCCAGCACTACCTCCTCCCACAATCGCTATGCGTTTTATTTTCATATCATCGTCCAAAACGAGAAACTACTGTTTTAATCTTTCTATAAAATCATCTTTGAGCTTTCTTTCGGCTTTCGGAGTTATTTTTCCAATCGCATACTGGCACTGCTCTGGAATGTAAGAGGCCGGATCGACATTTTTTTTAAAAAGGTAATGATCAAACATGGCTCGCCAAGCATCACGCTGACGAGGCGTAAGATTACGCATTGCCAGCATCGCCATATTCAAACAATCCAACGGCTTAGGTTGAACCGCGCCCTTGGCCAGCGTACCACTCCACCAATAATTCATTAATCCATTAACCTTTCCTAATGAATCCACATGGTGCCACCACAGCATAGGGATGTATATGGCATCCCCGGGTCCAAGCTCTGCCGAGTAAGCATTTTCAAGGGCTGTTTTAAACCGTGGGTAACGCTCAAAATCCGGATCATGCAAGTTCACTAAACTTACCGGAACACCCGCAGGGTTAAAGTTAATCGAGCCTGGATACAAATTAGCGACTTGCTCGGGCGAAAAAAGAGTGAATCTTCTACGACCGGAAACTACACAAGCAATATTGTCGGAACCATCAAAGTGCGCACCAACCGTTACTTGATTCCCAATCCACATGCGAGGTTCTACATCCGGAAAAAAATCGACTTTATTCTCTTCAATTAGCCCCGGGAAAAACTCGTCTGGTGATACACTCTGAACCGACACAGAGGGATAAACGTCTTTAGCACTTAACTCTAATAGTCGCCCCAAATACAAATCCAAACGCTCTTCACCCGCGATGTAATTCAAGCCAGTCATATCTTCATTGTAAAAAAAATAGCCTTTTATATCCGGGTGACCCAGTAAAACTCTAGCCTTTTTCCCAGAATAAAAACTTACGAGATATGACACAAAATCCTGAGGAGATTTTTTTGCCGCACTCACTAGCGGCCAATGACTCGCAAACCGACGAATAACAATAGGCTTCTGCTGCGGAACTATATCTTCAAAAAACTGACTCGGCGATAGATCGCTGTATTCCGGAATGTTTTTATAATCTGTCATATCACCCCCACTAACGACATTACGTACCACCGCATAAGAATCCCAGCTAGCAACACCACAATTTAGATTATAAACACGTTAACATAACAAAAAAAGCGCGCAGCATTTCTGCTGCGCGCCTTCCTGAAAACCTTCTACTAAATAGCTTCTATTAAAAAGCCTCTATTAGAAAGTAGCGCGAACTGCCAACGCATAACGGCGGTCAGTTGTAAAGTTAAGCGCATCGGTTTTAACACCTTCTTGGTTCATTTGATACATAGTCTCAGTATCTGCGCCTAACAAGTTGCTGGCCTCCAGCCCAACCTTCCAGTTGTCGTTGATCGTGTAGTAGAAGCTAGCGTCCATCATACCTTGAGCTTTAGCATACGCAGGGACATATTCCTCAGACTCGCGCAATGTCAATAAGTATTCAGAGCGCCATGTGTATGCCAAACGAACCGAGTAAGCGTCGTATTCATACATACCCACGATATTCAGGTTTTCGTCGGAGTAGCCTTGCAATGGCAAATCCGTGAATACGCGGAAGGTGTTACGACTATCCTCAATTCGGCTACCGTCTTCAGTAAAACCCAAAGTTCCGGCAGCAATTTCATTTGGATCTTCCAGGTCATCTTGATCAATATAAGTGAAGTTAAACTGCAAGCCTAGACCGCTCCAGGCTCCGGGCAAGAAGTCGTAAAACTGCGAGTACGAGAACTCCACACCACGAATAGTTCCCGAGCCGGTGTTATCCGGGCCGTACGCAGAGACGTAATGGCTTGCCCCGCCATCTTCCACTTCCAGATCGAACTGCTTACTGCGGATAATATTATCCAGCTTTTTATGGAACAGGCCCACTGTCACAGAGCCCGCTGGAGCAAAGTACCATTCAGTAGTCAAGTCCAGGTTAACTGACTCTTCCGGCTCCAAATAGGGATTGCTGGCCAATGCTGTGAGGTTTATATCCTCAAGTGCAACGATCGGGTTGGTAACGTCGTCTTGAGGTGAATCTGGATCTTCTAATACACGGTTAAAATCCATACTCATCACAGTGATGTTTCGCGTGTCAACCAAGCTTGGGTAATACAGCCCTTTAGACGCTGCAAAACGCACCACGACATCTTCTGCAACGCCAAAACTCAAGTTTAAGCTTGGCAACACCGTGTCGTAATCGGTGCCATCAACAGTGCTCAGCACCGACTCTCCCGAGGCAAGGTTGTACAGATCCGGGTAGTCGTTCTGCATCACCTCGTTCAATGAGGTACCCGGTTCACCACGAGTTGACGCGGGCGGTTTTACAAAGGCACCGGTAGACTCCAACTTGTAGCCAACGTAACGTAAACCAACATTACCTTTGATAGGTACAGCCAGATCGTCAAAATCAAAGTCACCACGAACATAAAACTCAGTGCGCTTTTCGTTGGACGAGCTAATATTATGAGCGGCATAGGGCCCCTCTACTCGATCAGGCTTATCGGTGTAAGGCACATAAACACCATCACAAACGCCGCCGTTAGCAGCACTGCTAGTGGCATTATGCCAGCCTTCTGCACAACCTTGGCGCAGGGATTCAGCGTAGTTTTTAACAAGCTCTTGCTCTGGGAACAAGAAGCTATTAACGCTACCCTGCAGAACTTCACCATCATAAAAATCTGAAAAATCTACAGCTTCAAATAGCTCAGGGCTATTGATTGAGGCCGCAGCGACACGATCGGCCTCAATCCAAGGAGTACCGATGGCAGACCAACCTTCGTAGTTTGTGTTGCGAACCGTTAAGTCTTTATCCGAGTAGTAAGCGCCGGCTTTAATACCTGTAATCACACCGTCAAACGCATAGCCAACATCTAACTGAAAACTATCGGCCTTAGCCGTATTGTGCTCTTCTTGTTCCATACCGGAACCCAGAAACAGGTTTGGCTCAACATTCACAAGAGGGTTGCCATCGGCATCCCGAGCCCAGCCCGGATTCTGAATGGCATCACTCAGATACTCGATAGTGGGGCGCTCACCACGCAAATCGACAAAATAAGGCGACACATCAGCAACAGGGCCGCCACGGGTTTGGGCAGACATACCATAGTTGTGCACGATCTGCTCTGAATCGATGTGCTGATAATCCAGCTCGACCGTTAAACGATCTGTTGGGGTCAGTGTCACATTAAACGAGGTATCTTCAACCGTATTTTCGTTGTAATTCCAGCGGGTACGGTAATTTAAAGGCACTTCGATATTGTTTCCCAGTGCAATACCTGAGGTCAAAAAGCCATTTTCATCAATTGTGCGCGGGTAACCATTTTCTTCGTCACCCACCCAGTCATGTGAGCTGGCCATAAAGCTTTTAAAGCCTTGCGCAGCCTGACCAATTTGACGCTCGATGTATTCCAGTGAAGCTTCTGAATTGATGTGCTCTAGGGTGGCAACAATGGTTTCATCATTGTTCGCCCACTGTAGCGAGGTAGTAAAACCTGTCCGCTCACGGTCATTATCGGCCGTGCTCATATGAAAACTAGCGGGGGTGTGCCAAGTCGTGTCGGCCGGTTGGCCGGTGAGCGCCGAACCTTCGTACGGCGACTGATAAGCGTCTTCCGCAGTAATAATATTAGCCGGGCCCTCGCAGTCTGCTGGCGCCCAGCCACCGGCAAGCGCGTTAGGCACACAAGGACTATCGTAATTACCCTCTACAGCGCCCGGGCCTACCGGAGTACCCCACAGATCCCAGCTCGCCGCCGGTGTTTCATCTAAACCACGGCTGTGGAAATTACCCATACCAACGCCATCACCACGGGTTTTGTATTCTGAGTAAGCACCCGAAATTAAGAAACCAAATTTACCAATATCGGTTTCCCAGCTATCAGAGAAAAGGGCGGAGAAAGACGGCGTAACCTCTTCACGATAATCGCCGTAGTTTGCCTTAGCGGTAAACGAGATCAGCTGCTCATCAGAGTCAAAGGGCTTACGGGTAATTAGATTAACTGTGCCGGCAATACCGCCGGAGATCAAATCGGCCGTTTGGTTTTTAACAACCTCAACAGCACCCAACAGCTCAGCCGGAAAATCTTCATAGCTTAGGCCACCATAGGGGTTAGCACTGAAGGCGTCGCGGCCGTTAATTTCTGAGCGCACGCGATCCAGGCCACGTACCAGTACACCGGTACCTTCATCAGCATAATGCTTTGGATCGCTCGAAGAGGCAAAGCGCTCGATAGTGACGCCCGGAACACGCTGTAGCGCTTCGGTCACACTTTTATCTGGCAAAGCGCCAATATCAGAAGCGGTAATAACGTCTTTAACGGTATCGGCGTAACGCTTCATGTCTTGTGCGTTTTCGATACTCACGCGCATACCGCGAACAACGACCTCCTCAACCAGCTCTGGTGAGTCCACATCTTGTTCCTGAGCGGCCGCGGGTAATGTTACCCCGGTTGCTGCGGCACAGACTGCGATGCTTAGTAATTTTTTATGAAATTGCATAGCCAGCTAATCCCCTATTGAATTGTTTGTTATAGAAACGAGATTTCTCAGCGCCCAAGCCCTGTCGTTTCCGCGTCACTCCATCGCTCCACTACTTACCCAAATGAGGTGACCCAAGTTGCGCGCTATCTTTAAAGCACACCTGAAATGTTATTAACTATCACAAATTCAGGAAAACTCAGATATTTGTTTTACCTCGACAGGGACAACGTTGTCAAGAGTTTGCGACGAAAGTCTCACAAGCGCAATTTACCCGAGGACTTACAAGCCCAGCTAAATGCGTTAATTTCAATTACTTAAGGAAATAAAAGGCAGGAAAATGGAGCAGGTCAAATAATCAATAAAATGCCGCCCCGAGTGAATAGCCACCTCGGGGCGAGGGTAATTTACGCTAGATAACGCCTTGCTGCTGCAGTTGCGTAAGCTCCTCGGGCGATAAGCCCAACACTTGTTGCAGTACTTGATGGGTATGGCTGCCGACCTCACCACCGGGCCACTCAGTACGGCCAGGTGTCTCCGCAAGCTTTGGCACCATAGCCGGAATATCCAGTGGCCGGCCGTTAATATCCACCCGTTCAAACAGGCCCCGGGCATTAAAGTGCTCATCGTTAAACATATCGACAACATTGTAGATGGGGCCGGCGGGAACACGTGCCGCCTCTAGGGTTGTTAGCACGTCGGCACTATCCTGGCCGGCGCACCAACTCGCCAGCGCGCGGTCAATTTCTTCTTCACAGGCTACACGCCCGGTATTGCTGGCCATACGTGGGTCGGCGGCCATTTCCGGGTGTCCCGCCGCTGTCATCAACCGCTGAAATATTGAGTCGCCATTGCCGCCGATCACAACATATTTACCATCAAAACAGCGATAAGTGTTGGTGGGCACAATGCCCGTCACCGTGCTGCCGGATGGCTCGCGCACGATCCCGGCACCGGAATATTCTGGTACCACCGCTTCCATCAAGTTAAACATGGATTCATACAGGGCCACGTCTACCACCTGACCGGCGGACTCAGAATCACGCTGGCGCCCAAGCAGTGCCAGCGCAATACCAAAAGCGGCGTGCAACCCGGCAATCGAGTCGCCAATGCTTAGATTGGGCCGAACGGGCGCCTCGCCCGGATGGCCATTAACGTAGCGAAAACCGCTAAAGCCTTCGCATACAGAGGCAAAGCCGGGCTTACTCGCGTACGGGCCGGTCTGGCCGTAGCCAGAAATACGCGCGTACACCAGCGCTGGGTTTTCGGCTTTGGCCTCGTCCGGCCCGAGCCCCCAGGCCTCCATCACTCCTGGGCGAAAGTTTTCAATCACCACATCGGCGCCCGCCATAAGTTGCAGGGCCAACTCGCGGCCTCGCTCGGTTTTTAAATCGAGTGTGATGCTTTTTTTGTTGCGGCCAATACTGCGCCACCAAAACGAGGTACCCTCTTCCACCGCTCGCCAACCGCGAATCGGGTCGCCTTTACCGGGCGGCTCGACTTTAATCACCTCGGCGCCAAAGTAAGCCAACAGGCAGCCGGCGAAAGGCCCGGCGATTAACTGGCCAAACTCGATAATGCGAATACCCGTCAGAGGACGGGAGTCAGACTGACTCATGGACCTTCCTTATTTTTGTAAGCGCCGCTTCTATACGGTTAGCACGATCTTACCAATATGCCGGCTTGACTCCATTAACTCATGAGCGGCGGACGCCTCGGCCAGCGGCCACTCGGCGGCAATTAAGGGCGTTATTTGGCCACGGTTCAACAGTGGCCAAACCTGATTCTCTAGTGCCTGCGCTAACGCCGCTTTGGTTTCGTCTGAACGCGCCCGCAAGGTTGAGCCGGTTAGCGTTAAACGCTTGAGCATCACCGGAGTAAAGTCCAGCTCGACCTTACTGCCCGATAAAAACGCAATATTAACAATGCGCCCATCGCGTGCCGCCGCTTTAATATTGCGGGGGATATAATCGCCACCCACCATATCGAGTATCACATTGGCGCCGCCCTGTGCCTTTACCCGGGCAACAAAATCGTCGGTGCGATAATTAATCGCGACATCGGCCCCCAACTGCAGCGCGGCATGGCACTTTTCATCGCTGCCGGCGGTACACAGCACCCGGGCGCCAAAGGCTTTAGCGAGCATGATAGCGGTAGTACCAATGCCACTGGTGCCACCGTGCACCAACAGTGTTTCGCCCGCCTGCAGTGCGCCGCGTTGAAACACATTGTGCCAAACGGTAAAAAACGTTTCGGGCAAGGCGGCCGCCTGTACCGCACTAAACCCGGTAGGTATGGGCAGCACCTGGCCGGCAGGGGCGACACAGTACTCGGCGTAACCACCGCCATTGACCAGCGCACATACGCGATCACCCTTTTTCCAGCGACTAACGTGTGCACCGCACTCAACCACAGTGCCGGCCACTTCCAACCCTGGCAGAAGCGACGCCCCTTGCGGCGCCGGGTACAGCCCCTGGCGCTGCATCACATCGGGCCGATTGACTCCCGCCGCCTCTACTTTGACCAGCACCTCTTCAGCCCCTGCACGAGGGCAGTCAATGATTTGCCGCTGTAATTGCTGATCGACAATCGCTTGGGCGTTGATGCGCGTGGGTAAACTCATAAAACCTCTAGTAGTTCGCTTTAGGGCGCCAGACGATCAATATGCCACTCACCAGAATCACGCCGCTGGTAGCGAAAGTTATCGTGCAAGCGATGGGCACCACCCTGCCAAAACTCAACCTCGATAGGCACCAGCCGATACCCCCCCCAGTGCTCGGGCAACGGGATTGGCTGTTCGGCGTAGCGCTGCTTGAGTGACTCAAACCCGGCCATTAGCGCGTCGCGCGATTCAATTACCTGGCTCTGCGCTGACGCCAAGGCCGCCAACTGACTGTCACGGGGGCGAGACGTAAAATAAGCCTCGGCATCGTCCTGCCCCAGTACCTCAACCCGGCCCGCTACTTTTACCTGGCGATCCAGCGGGTGCCAGGGGAACAACACGCTGGCCAGCGGGTTGCCGGCAAGCTCACCCCCCTTGCGGCTGGCGCGATTGGTGTAAAACACAAAACCCTGACCATCAAGGCGCTTAAGCAGTACTATGCGCTGCGATGGCTGACCACTTGGGGCAACGCTTGCCAGCACCATCGCCGTAGGATCGCCAAGCCCAGCGACCACCGCCTCATCAAACCAGCGCTGAAACTGCTCCAGTGGGTCGGCTGCCAAGTCAGGTCGGCGCAAACCGCCACGGGTATATTCGCGACGCATTTGCTCAAGTTTTTGCTGCTGCTTTGGGTCTTGATTCATTAGTTACTTATCTCGAATTATCAGGCGTGGACACAGCGCTATTATACGCGCTGAGCCGGCCCAAAGTTTAGCGGCAACCTGCCAGACAAAAAAATACCCGCCTCACAGAGGCGGGTATTTTAGGTAGCCGCTAAAACGGTACGGCTTAGGCGTTGATAGCCGCTTTAACCTGAGCACCATAGTCGGCGTCGCAACGGCTTATCAAGGCCACCATGCGCTCTTGTACTGAGGCGTCCGCCTGGCTTAAGCCACCGGCGATGTTGCCCACCAATTGACGTTTTTGATCGTCGTTCATCAAACGGTACAGATCGCCCGCCTGCGTGAAGTGGTCATCGTCCGAGGTATCGTAGCGAGTAGCTGCCGCACCCGACAACGCCAGTGGCGGCTCGGGTACGTGATCACTCACATCGGGGGCACCGTCGGCGGCGCGGTCGTTAGGGTAAAAGTTGGCCCCGGAGCCTTGCACACTGCCGCTGTGATAAGGGCAGCCCGCCATTTGGCCGTCGCGCTGGTAGTTGTTTACCGGGCAACGCGGGCTGTTTACCGGCAACTGATTGTGGTTTACCCCAACCCGGTAGCGATGCGCATCCTGATAGGCCAGTAACCGCGCCTGCAACATTTTATCAGGCGAGGCGCCCACGCCGGGCACTAAGTTGCTGGGGGCAAAAGCGGCCTGCTCCGTCTCGGCAAAGTAGTTTTCGACGTTGCGGTTAAGCTCTAAGGTGCCCACCTCCTGCAGTGGAAAATCTTTGTGCGGCCAGATCTTAGTCAAATCAAACGGGTTAATGTGGTAACTCGCCGCCTGCTCCTCGGTCATAATTTGCAGCTTAACCGCCCAGCTTGGGTAGTCGCCCCGGTCAATGGCCTCAACCAAATCCTGCTGCGCGCCAAACGCCGGACGTGTCATCGCCTCGTCGTCGGTTAGGGTTTTAATACCTTGATTCGATTTAAAGTGCCACTTCACCCACACACGCTCGCCCTGCGCATTCCAAAAGCTCAAAGTGTGTGAACTAAAGCCATGCATATGGCGATAACTGGCAGGAATCCCCCGATCGCTCATCAAAATAGTCATTTGATGCAGAGACTGCGGGTGATTGGCCCAAAACTCGTATACGGCCTGTGGGTCGGGCAGATTAGTACGCGGGTTTTTCTTTTGCGAGTGGATAAAGTCGGGAAACTTAATCGGGTCGCGCAAAAAGAACACCGGGGTATTGTTTCCCACCACATCAAGATTGCCCTGTTTGGTGTAAAACTTAACGGCAAAACCACGTGGGTCTCGGGCATAATCGCTCGAATCCTGCCCACCGCCCACGGTCGAGAAACGCAAAAACACCTCGGTTTGCTCGCCCTCAGACTGTAAAAAATCGGCAATGGTATGATCTTTTAAGCTCTTACTCAGCGTAAAGGTTCCATAGGCACCTGTGCCACGGGCGTGAACCACACGCTCCGGAATTCGCTCGCGATTAAAATGCGCAAGCTTTTCAAACAGGTAATGGTTATCAAAAGTCAGCGGCCCGCGTTCACCAGCGCTGATACTGTTATTGTCATCCGTAACGGGAGCCCCTGCGGACGTGGTTAAAGTGGTTTTGCTCATGGTTGCTATTCCTTATAACTAGGCCTGTAACACGAGAGTTTTAGACTCGAACATTAGTATAGAAGCTTGATCACAAGCTGCATGTGTCCATTCTAGAAAACCACCAACAGTAATATAAATTAATTGTCTGAATAGATTAGATAGTATTAAGTTATCGCCTGCCGGAACCAAACACCCGGTTACCGCTCTATAATGAACAGGATTGGACGAAGTGCGAATTCGCAGGTACAAATGGCTATCGCGCAGCGTTTAGCGCCCGTATAATTGGCGCTTATTTCTACAATACAGAGGTGACATGAGCCAACATCCCAAACCCGTTGGTGTCCTTTTGGCCGGAGGCCTTGCCCGCCGCATGGGTGGCGGCGACAAGTGCCTTCTACCGCTAGGAGACAAAACGCTACTGGCTCGCAGTGTCGAGCGCTCTAAACATCAGGTAAAACACCTGTTGCTGAGCGCCAATGGCAATGCTTTGCGCTTTGCCCGCACCAAATTACCCGTTATACCCGACGTGTTCGCCGACAACCCTGGCCCTATGGCCGGCATACACGCGGCTATGAGCTGGATGCAAGAGCACGACGGCGACAACGAATGGCTGGCCAGCTTTGCCTGCGACACTCCTTTTTTCCCCACCGATATGGTTACCCAGCTCGAAGCCGCCCGCACCGGCGCCACCACCATTGTTGTGGCAAGCTCCGGCGGACACATGCAACCGGTATTTGCTCTTTGGCACCGCAGCTTGCTACCAGAGCTGGCGGCAACCCTAACGGCCGGTGGCGACATTCCCTGGCTACAACACTGGATTGCTGAGCGCCCTCACGCAGTAGTGGAGTTTGCCAGCGAGCCATGCGACCCATTTATCAATATCAATGCGCCGGCCGATTTGTATCACGCACAAGACTTGCTCAGCCAAATAGGCTAGCTCTGTCGTGGCAATTCCATGTAGCGAAGCCGCCTTTACGTAAAGCAAACGCAGCCACCCTCGCCCGTTAAGGGACAAAGCCCGCCGGTTTTGCTACACTGCGGCGCTTATTAATTGACCCCAAGCGATTAACCTGCGGTTGCTATGTACCCGATGATCACTCCACCATAGACCTCTGCTAAAAGAGGCACCCCAAAAGCTCCTGCCTGATTTAGATCTGGCAGCTCCCGAGCTAATGCTTAGGCTAGATAGCCATCCTAATGTTTAAAACAATGCAGTACGGCGACGCACTTCAACGCACGCCAGTATTGACTACACGGATACCAGAAACATGATGAACCATTTGCGCCAACACTGGCTTGGCAATATTCGCGGTGATGTGCTCTCGGGCACCGTCGTCGCCCTCGCCCTTATCCCCGAAGCCATCGCATTTTCAATTATCGCCGGGGTCGACCCCAAAGTCGGTTTGTACGCGTCATTCTGTATTGCCTTTGTCACCGCCTTTACCGGTGGCCGGCCCGCCATGATCAGCGCCGCCACCGGCGCCATGGCCTTGCTGATGGTCACCTTGGTAAAAGAGCACGGCCTGCAATACCTATTGGCCGCCTCGGTATTGTGCGGGGTGTTTCAGATCATTGCCGGCGTGTTTAAGCTTGGCGGCTTAATGCGCTTTGTTTCCCGCTCGGTGGTCACAGGGTTTGTTAACGCTCTGGCCATACTGATCTTTTTAGCCCAACTGCCTGAGATTACCGGCAGCAACGCCACCCTACCGGTGTTCGCATTGTTGGCCGCTGGCCTCGGTATCATTTACTTGTTCCCCTATCTAACCCGAGCCATTCCCTCACCGCTGGTGTGTATTGTCAGCCTAACCATCGTGGCCATTTACTTTGGTATCGATGTGCGCACGGTAGGCGATATGGGCGAGCTGCCCGATAGCTTGCCGGTGTTTTTGTTGCCGGATATTCCACTGAACTTTGAAACCCTGCAAATCATCTTCCCCTACGCCATCACTATGGCGGTGGTCGGCTTACTTGAGTCTATGATGACCGCTACCATCGTCGATGATTTAACCGATACCGAAAGCAATAAAAACCGCGAGTGTGTCGGTCAGGGCACCGCCAACATCGCCTCGGGCTTTTTAGGTGGCATGGCCGGTTGCGCCATGATCGGCCAGTCGGTCATCAACGTTAAATCCGGCGGTCGTACCCGCTTATCCACTTTAGTGGCCGGTGTATTTTTGCTTATTTTGGTGGTGTTTTTAGGTGACTGGGTCGCCCGTATCCCTATGGCTGCGCTGGTTGCGGTGATGATTATGGTATCCATTGGTACCTTTAGCTGGTCGTCGGTAGCCGCGCTACGCACCAACCCCAAAAGCTCGTCTATTGTAATGGTCAGCACCGTTGCTGTGGTGGTAGCCACCCACAACCTGGCACTGGGTGTACTACTGGGCGTGTTACTCAGCGCGCTCTTTTTTGCGCGCAAAGTGGGGGATATTTTGTACATTGGCAGCACCATGGATGATGCCGGCGAGCATCGAAGCTATCAGGTCATTGGTCAGGTATTTTTTACCTCCGCCGAGCAGTTTATCGCCGGCTTCGACTTCAAAGAAGCCGTCGATAAAGTTACCATCGATTTACACCGCGCTCACTTTTGGGACATTACCGCCATCAGCTCGCTGGACAAAGTGGTACTCAAATTTCGTCGCGAGGGAACTCAGGTGGAGCTGATTGGCCTGAATGAAGCCAGCGCGACCTTGGTTGATCGCTTCGCGGTACACGACAAGCCCGAAGCCATCGATCAGTTAATGGGCCACTAACGATAAAAAGGATGATCCGCATGCGCAATAAAGTAATCGCCTGTATCGACGACTCGCAATACGCTCAGGCGGTGTGTGATTACGCCGCCTGGTCGGCCAAACAAATGGATGCCCCGTTAAGCTTACTGCACGTGCTGGATGAGTTACCCACCAAAGCAAGCAGCAACTTGAGCGGCACCATTGGCCTCGGCTCGCAAGAGGCGCTGCTCGAAGAGCTGGCCAGCCTGGATGAACGCCGCAGTAAAATTGCTCTGGAGCAAGGTAAAGTGATGCTGCAGGCCGCCCGGGAGCGGGTCATCAGCAACGGCATTAGTGAGCCCGAGTCACGTCAGCGCCACGGCGAGCTGCTGGACGCGTTAAAAGATCTGGAGCAAGAAACCCGCATGCTGGTAGTGGGCAAGCGCGGCGCCGATACCGCTAGCGCCCACGGCCACATTGGCAGCCACCTGGAGGGCATCATCCGCGCTATGCAGTGCCCGGTGCTGATCGCACAACAAAGCTTTAGTGCGCCGACGCGGTTTATGATTGCCTTTGACGGTAGCGAGACAGCCTTTAAAGGCGTCGATATGGTAGCCGCCAGCCCTCTGTTTAAAGGCATTCCCTGCCACCTGGTGATGGCGGCAACCGATACCGCCGAAAACCGCAAGCCGCTCGAGCGGGCGCAAGCCACCCTGCAGGCCGCGGGCTTCGACACCACCACAGCACTCATCACCGGCGACCCGGAAAAAGCTCTGGCCGATTACCAAGAGCAACAAGGTATCGACCTATTGATTATGGGCGCCTACGGCCACTCGCGTATTCGTCACTTTATTGTCGGCTCCACCACCACCGCGATGATTTGCCGCACGCGTATCTCATTACTGGTGTTGCGCTAATGCCATCGTTTTACCGCGCGTGGCGCACACTCTGTGTTGCGCAATTTTTTGTCATGCTGGCCATTTACATTGGCTTTGGTGTGGCAAAAAATCCGGGCGCCGTGATGGGCGATTTTAACGATTTACTGATGCACTTTAGCGGTTACGTGGTAGCCGGCATATCCATTGGTTTTGCCTTTGGTAAACGCTCGGCGGCATGGCGCTTTTTAGTGCTGTTTTTATTCTCCACCGGTATCGAGTGTTTTCAATACACCCTGCCCTGGCGCAGCTTTGATGTGCGCGATATTGCGGCTAATACCGTTGGGATAGTGTTGGGATTGTTGCTTTGGTGGCTAGTATCTTTGATTGTTAGGCGAGCGCTAAAATAAATAACATCGGGCGAATTAACGTTAATGCGTATTAGTGCCGCTCATACTTAAAGTTTTGCCCCCATCGCTGGCGCCTAGCAAGTCCCGCGCACGCTCAACCTCAATTTGTATCATTTTCTCCTTACACGATACACTTGTCCAACCACCTAATTCTGTGATCAAGTAAAACTCACCAGGTGACCCTCCTTCAATTCTAGGAAGGCTAACCCAAAACATGTCTTTCTGCCTCGAGTCGCGGGCAAGCTTCAACTCCAATTCTGTCCTATCGTCTTTCAGAACTACTCTGTAGCTTTCGGCTGGGCTAGAACCACTATGTAGCTTAATAAAAAAAATATTCTCCAGCGCCATTACCAGCCATTCTTTGTCAGCCACGCACCCGTTGATAAAAACTTTTGTCGATGACGAGTTCACGAGCTCAAACACTTCTTCAGCAATAGTCTTCTTTTTAAAATGATCTAAAACTGACCAAAACAACGTAGAAGAAAGAAATGCAAACATCGTAACCACTGTAAGCCTGGTCATTTTTTGTGAGTCACGCTCTACAAAAAAACTCACTAGCACAGCTAGAAAAAATATCGCGATCAAAGCAACAAAGATAAGCAGCCCATCAACAACACGGGGATATACAGTATAAAACCAATTAATTGTCATTATTCGTCTTTACCACCAGCGGAAAGTAACACAAAGCCCACTGGTATAGGCTTTGTGCTGTACCCCTCGTATTATTTATCTTCTAGCATTTTCCCCAATGCGGTTCCAATAGACGCCGCCCCACCCAACTGCCAACCACCATCCACCGGAATCACCGCGCCGGTAATAAAGCCGGCCAAATCGGAGCTTAAAAACAAGCAGGCATCGGCGATATCTCGCGGCCGGCCCATGCGTTTAAGCGGTACGGTTTGCAGGATTTTATCGCGCATTTGCTCGCCCGGGGCCAAGCGGTCCATACCCTCGGTGCCCTCGATGGGTCCGGGAATGATGGAGTTCACCCGCACGCCTTCGGCGCCCCATTCAATGCTTAACGTACGGGTGATCATATCGACACCGGCCTTGGCCGCACAGACGTGAATTTGGCCAGCCATGGCCAGCTGCGCTTGCGGCGCCGAGATATTCACAATGGAAGCACCCGGTTTGCGCAAATACGGATACACCGCGCTCATTACATGCCAGGTGCCTTTTAGGTCGATATCCACCACCGCGCCAAAACCGTTGTCCGATAATTGCCGCGCAAGGGCCGGAAAATTACCGGCGGCGCCCGAAATCACCACATCGAGCGCGCCCCAACGCGCATTGAGCTGGCTTACGGCCTCCCGCACGGCCTCGCCATCGCGCACATCGGCGCTGTAGCCGCAGGCGTCTTGCGCCCCCTGCTCTTTCAGCGCTTTGACGGTCTCGTCGATTTTGTCCTGTGAGCGGCTAATTACGCACACGCTGGCACCGCAGCTAGCGTAGCGCTCGGCAATACCACGGCAAATACCGCTGGTGCCGCCCACCACTAATACGGTTTTTCCTGCACAATCAATGGTTACAGACACGTGTTACCCCTTATTTCCGGACATTAATTTTTGTACCGCTGCGCGGCACTCGTCGCCGCTCAAGCACTTGGCAAACTCGACCAACTCGGCCTCTATAATCGCCTCAAGGTCGATTTGATCGCCAGCGCGCAGCAAATTCTTAGTCACCGCCAACGCCTGAGGCGGCCTGTTAGCCAGCTCGCGACAGACCCAATCGACTTCGCCTTCGAGGCGCTCATCGCTATATACCTCATTGATCAAACCAAACCGGTGAGCTTCCGGCGCAGGTATCGGCTCACCCAACATGAGCATTTCACGCGCGCGTGCCACACCCACCCGCTCAGCCAATAACGCACTCGCGCCAAACTCGGGGCACAGACCCAACTTGACGAACGGCAACTGAAAGAACGCATCTTCACAGGCGTAGACCAAATCGCAATGCAGCAACAGCGTGGTACCAATGCCGACCGCAGCACCATTCACCTCGGCCACCAGCGGTTTTTGCAGCCCCATAACCGCATGCATAAACTGGCGCGCCGGATGCTCCGGGGTTAACTCCGGCGCCGACATGAAATCAGCCAAATCATTCCCTGCGGTAAAGCTGTCGCCACTCCCGGTAATGCGCACCACCCGAACCTCGTCGGCAGTCTCAGCCCACACTAAAACGTCCGCGAGGGATTGATACATCGCCAGCGACAGGGCGTTTTTCTGGGCGGGACGATTGATTTGGATTTTAAGCACCGAACGAGTACATTCGGCGTGTACTTCCTGACACAGCTGCAACGGCAGATTCACTCTCACCTCCAAAGTTTTGGTTCCTCATACGATACCCCTTGAGTGTAGACCTTCCATCGCCCGGCCGAAACCTGTGGCTGTCACACTTTGGGGCCCGCAGATCGGGCTTGTACAGATGACACCCTCGCGCCTGACCGGTACAATTGCGCCTCACCCAATGACAGACTTAGGCACTATGAACATCCGCGAAAAGCTAACCTCCCGAATTCAAACCGCCATGACGCTGGCCGGCATCCCTATCGAGTGTCGCCCCATGGTGGCCGCGGCCAAAAAAGCAGGTTTTGGTGACTACCAGGCCAACGGTGCCATGGGCGCCGCCAAAAAGATGGGTACCAACCCGCGGGAGTTAGCGGCCAAAATCGTCGAGCTGGTTGAGCTGGACGATATCGCCGAGAAGCTAGAGATCGCCGGCCCAGGCTTTATCAACATTCACTTAAAGCCCGAGTGGCTGGCCTGCTGTGTCGGCGAGGCCGAGCAAGATCCGGCACTGGCCATCAAGCCCGCCCCTCAGCCGCAGACCATTGTGGTGGATTACTCATCCCCCAACCTTGCCAAAGAGATGCATGTAGGCCATTTGCGCTCAAGTATTATTGGCGATGCCCTGGTGCGTATTCTTGCCCGTTTGGGCCACAAGGTGATTCGGCAAAATCACGTGGGCGACTGGGGCACGCAGTTTGGCATGCTGATCGCAGAGCTGGAAGAAACCCTGCAAACGGACGCCAGTGCCGCCATGGCTCTAAAGGATTTAGAGGTGTTTTACCAGCAGGCAAAAGCACACTTTGATGCCGACGAGGCCTTTGCCGATAAAGCCCGTAACTATGTGGTTAAGCTGCAATCTGGCGACGCTGAAGTATTGAAGTTGTGGGAACAGTTTAAGCAGGTCTCGCTGGAGCACAGCGCCGATATTTACCGCAAGCTCAACGTCACCCTAACCGATGCTGACGTCTGCGGTGAGAGCTTTTACAACGAAGACTTAGCACCGCTACTGCACGAGCTCCAAGCGCAAGGGCTGGCCGTTGAAGATCAGGGCGCCCAAGTGGTGTTTCTTCAAGAACTGGCCGATAAAGAAGGCAACCCTTCGCCGGTTATTATTCAAAAGCAAGGCGGTGGCTTTTTATACGCTACCACTGATTTGGCGGCCATTCGCTACCGCGCTGGCCAGCTGGGTGCCGACCGCATTTTGTACTTTATCGATGCGCGTCAGTCCCTGCATATGCAACAGGTGTTTACCCTCGCCCGCAAAGCCGGCTTTGTCGACAGCGACGTGAGCTTAGAGCACCACGCTTTTGGCACTATGATGGGCGCCGACGGTAAGCCGTTTAAAACTCGCTCGGGCGGCACGGTAAAATTATCGGCGCTACTCGACGAAGCCGTCGAGCGCGCGGCAGCTGTTATAACCGAGAAAAACCCCGAACTGGAAGGCGCCAATGACATCGCCCGTAAAGTGGGTATCGGCGCCGTTAAATACGCGGATTTATCCAAAACGCGAACCAACGATTACGTGTTTAACTGGGACACCATGCTCAGTTTTGAGGGCAATACGGCGCCCTATTTGCAGTACGCTTACACGCGTATTCAAAGTATTTTTCGCAAAGCCGAGATTGACCCAGACAATTTAACGGGCGACATCGTGTTGGGCAGCGAGCAGGAAAAAGCGCTGGCCATCAAGTTACTGCAATTGGGCGAAGTATTAGAGCAAGTCGCGCACGATGCCATGCCGCATTTGTTATGCACCTATTTGTACGACCTGGCCAGCCTCTATATGCGTTTTTACGAGGCCTGCCCGATTTTAAAATCGGATGTGCCTGCCGAGCTGCGCGCCAGCCGCCTGCGTTTGTGCCACGCGGTATCGCGTACCCTGGCAACCGGTTTGGACATGCTGGGCATTGAGGTCAGCGAGCGCATGTAAACTCGCGCTCTAGCACCATTAAAAAGCCCGGCTGCCATTCGCGCAGCCGGGCTTTTTTTCACTCATTAATAACGCTTACCACCAGGTGGCGTACAGCGCGATTAAAATCAACACAATACAAGCGGCGGCAATTTTAAACCCACCGCTGGTAGAAAAGTCCACTTGCTGCAAGTCAATGGCTTTATCACTGTTTTTCTTAGAGCAAGCCGCTAGCCCTAGCGCCATACAAACAATAAAAATCAAACCCACACGATCCATAAACGGCAACTCGGGCCACAGCCACCGCGCGAGGATCGACAACACAACAGAAGAAACCGCAGCCAACAGTGCCGAGTTAGCATTGGCCCGTTTAACAAAAAAGCCCAAAATAAAAATCGCCACGACACCGGGAGTAAAGAAGCCGGTAAATTCTTGAATATACTGGAAGGCCTGATCCATTTTCCCCAATAAAGGCTCGGCGATGATCATGGCGACCAACATGGCGGTCACAGCCGCTACCCGGCCGATCATCACCAGTTTTTTCTCAGAGTTAACCCCGCCGTGCAACTGGCGGTAAATATCCATAGTAAAAATCGTGGAAACACTGTTGGCCATGGAGCTAAGCGACGAGGCAATAGCCGCAACCAGCGCGGCAAAAGCCAGGCCCATAAGCCCGGTGGGCACCAGCTTCATCATCTCTGGGTAGGCCATATCGGGGCGTTCTAAATCCGGCGCCAGCACCAAGGCGGCAATACCGGGCAAGACCACTAACACAGGCATCAACAGCTTTAAAAACGCGGCGAAAGCTACCCCTTTTTGCGCTTCGCGTAAGCTTTTAGCGGCCAAAGTACGCTGGGTTATGTACTGATTAAACCCCCAGTAGGAAAGGTTCATAATCCACATGCCACCGATGAGCACCGAAATACCCGGCAAGCTAATGTAGTCCTCGTGATCGGGCGACAAAATTAAATCAAAGCTCTCTGGCGTTTTATCCAGCAACACCTGGAACCCGGCAATAAAACCTGCACCACCAGAAACCTCTACCAGCGCTAGATAGCTCACCAATAAACCACCTAACACCAGCAGTGTCACCTGCACAATATCGGTAAGTGCTACCGCTTTTAATCCGCCGTAGAGTGAGTAAGCCATGGAGAACACGGCCAAAAACAACATCCCATACAGCATATCGACACCGACGATGGTTTTAATGGCCAGTGCGCCCAAATAAAGCACCGCCGTTAAATTCACAAAGGTGTAAACCGCCAACCAAAAGAACGCCATTACCAGCTGAACGCGCTTGTCAAAGCGCTGCTCTAAAAACTGCGGCATGGTGTAGATTTTTTTCTCTAACAGTATCGGTAAAAACCATTTACCGATAACCATCAGCGTGATTGCCGCCATCCACTCGTAAGACGCAATCGCCAGGCCGATGGCATAACCGGAGCCCGACATACCAATGATTTGCTCCGCCGATATATTAGCCGCCACTAACGACGAGCCAATGGCCCACCAGGGCAAAGCGTTACCCGCTAAAAAATAATCCGAGCTGTTTTTGGTGTGGCCGGACTTCTCCCGTGATACCCACCAAGCCAGCACTAAAAGAAATACACAATAGATGACGAACACACCGACATCGATACTATTTATAGCCATGGACTCAACCTTTCAAACCTTTACTATTATTTTGCCAACAAGCCATACCCTGATTGCCCGCTACTTGTGGCTCTGACTACAACCACGAGCGCTCGCTACAGGGTCGAAAACCGGTACTCCGTACGCGAGGAATAACGATCACCCGCTTTTAGGGTAGTACGCGGAAAGTGCGGTTGATTAGGGGAGTCCGCAAAATGCTGTGGCTCCAGCGCGACTCCGGCGTGCTTGTCATAGGCCGCGCCACCTTTAGCTGCGGTCTTACCGTTTAGATGATTACCCGTATACACTTGCAGGCCCGGCTCACTGGTCAGCACTTGCATCACACGCCCACTGGCAGGGTCGGCTAACGTCGCTGCCAGCGTCATGTCACCGGCAAACGCCCCTCGGCGCAACACCCAGTTATGATCATAGCCAAGCGCTGCTTTGAGCATAGCATTGTCGGCGTTGATATCCCGCCCTATGGCTTTGGCCTGGGTAAAATCAAACACGGTATCGCGCACCGATAAGAGTTCACCGGTGGGGATGGCAGTCTCATCAACCGGAGTATAAAAATCAGCGTTAATCTGTAGCTGGTGATTGAGAATATCGCCCGAGGTGTGCCCAGACAAATTAAAGTAGCTGTGATGGGTTAAATTAACCACCGTATCCGCATCGGATGTTGCGTGATAATCAATTTGCAAGGCGTTGTCGGCGGTTAACCGATAGGTTACGGACACACGTAAATTACCGGGGTAGCCCTCGTCGCCGTCTTTGCTTAACAAATTAAAGCGTACTGCAGGCTCCGCCGAGTCATCCACCACCTCGCCCTGCCAGAGGCGTTTATCAAAACCCACGGCGCCGCCGTGCAATTGATTGGGCGGGTTATTATTGGCCAACTGATAGTCTTCACCGTGTAGGCTAAAGCGGCCACGGGCGATACGGTTGGCAAAACGGCCAATCGTCGCGCCAAAGAATGGGCTATCGGTTAAGTACTGTTTGGGGTTATCAAAGCCCAACACGACATCAGCGTAGTTTCCTTGGCGATCGGGCACAGTCAGGCTAACCAACAGAGCACCTAAATCGCTTAAATCGGCCCGGCTGCCGCTAGCATTGGTTAGGCTGTATAACTGAGCGGTACGGCCGTCCCCGAGCTCACCAAACTCACTGACCACAACCGCCGATAGGGCAGGCGCTGTTAAGAGTGTTAAAAGAATACAGCAAAATATACGGTGGGCGGATAGTGGCAGCATGGGACCTCGCTTTATAGTCATTTAGACAATTATGTTATTGAGAGATTGTCGCCCAGCTCCGGCGCCCTGTCTATGGCTACAGCCTTTTTAGCCTCGACGGCAAGCACAAAAAAGGCGGCTGATTAACAGCCGCCTAAAGAGAGGAAAGTAAACCAAAGTATTAAGGAAGGTTGTCGACTTTATCGCCAATAGGCCCCGAAAAAATGTAGCCGTCGTAAATATCCCAGTTAATCGACCACGTCATTACCCCGCTAAAATCTGGGTAGACACCACCGGCATCGATAGAGCCGCACTGGGTGCCCCGGGTAATACAATCAAGCGCATCCATAATGGCCTGATTGGTCGCCTGACCAGAACCTGCCGAGGCGGGACCAGACGGTAACCCCAGGGATACTTGCTGCGGGTCAAGCCCTTCAAAATAAACATTGCCTGCGGTTTGGAAGCCCTCAATCAGCATACGCGCCGAGGCCACCATCATATCCACCGAGCCTGCCGGGTAAGACTGCGGCGCATAGGGCGTTTGCAGCCCACCGTTGTTGTACAGCTGCACATGCAACAGATCGAGCAGGTCGCGGGTTTGATCGATAATCGGCAGGTAAGCGCCCCAAATACCGCCATAGGCGGTGTGGCCACCTTGCACATAAGGATGCTCCGGCGCCATGGTTAAGGCCATGCCGCCAACGTTGGTATCGATGGCGCGAATGGCACCTGGCAGGCGCGCCTGAATTTGCGTGCCGTGCAACAGCTGCGAGCCGCTCTCGAGGTCGATATCAATACCGTCAAAACCCCATTCGTTAATCAGGTCGGTTAAGCTGCTAACAAAGTTAGCCTCATCGGCGTCTGTGTTCAGGGTAATGGTTCCTTCGGCGCCACCAAGGGACAACACAAAGATCTTMCCCTCCGCCTGCATGGCCGCCATATCTTGCTTAAATTGCGCGGGGTCTAAGCCGGCGCAGCTAGAGCCTGAACCGTCAAACAGGTTGAAATGTACCGTTCCGTTACTGGCCGGGTCATTGTCAGCAAAGGCGATGTCAATCACATCCCAGGCATCGGAAATTTGCGATAGCGGAATGGGGCACCCTGCCGGGTTTTGAAAGTTATGCCAGTAACCCACCAACGCATGACGGGGGAAGTTACCGGTGTAACCACCGCCGGGAACCGAGCTGACGGACGAGCTAGTAGAGCTTGAACTGCTACTGCTGGACGAGCTACTCGATGAGCCACCATCACAGCTTTGCACCAGCGACCAGGCATCCTGCCAGTGGGCGCCCGCACCAGGCTCATAGGCCCAGGCCGCATTGGACGAACACCAGCCGGCAATATCACAGCGGTACTCATTACCCAGGTTATCAACCAAGTCGCCGACGCTGTAGCTGGTGCCAGCTAAGTAACCCGGCGACCCGCAGCTACCCGTGGGCACCGACGACGAGCTGGAAGAGATCGATGACGAGCTACTGGACGATGAGCTGGACGTGTTAGAACTACTCGATGAGCTGGAGCTATCGCCACAGACACCTAAAGACGTCCACTGCTGATACTGCCCCGAGTGCTGGGCCGGTATATCACCGCGCGTCCACCAATTAGCCTCGTAGGCGCTGCCGGCATCTTTTACTTGCATGCCTCCGGTATAGGCCGTACTCGCACTCCAGTCGTTTAGCCCGGCACAGCTTAGCGTTTGCGCTTGCGCATTAAGAACGGCACTCGCGGCACAAACAACCGCCAGCGACAGTAACTTTTTATGGTACATAGGTATCCCTCTTTTATTGTGTTAACAACACCGCAAGCTGTATTAGCGAACCGGTGAGTCAATGTAGCGATAAGCTAGCGTGGGAGTCCTGCCCGACAAGAGCGCGTCATGCGCAATGTTGATATCGACTTACGTCGTCATAACCAAAACAGTCAAGATCTTTCGGACAACGTTGTCAGCGTAAGAAGTACCACGCGACACGCGCTAAAACAAACCAGCTGTCACAAGGTGTGAAGCAGTACCGGTTTTGATTTCAAATAGAAATATAAAAACAGAAGAGAAAAACTAAACGTGATAAGTGCTACCCGGTGGCAGGCTTTTGGATCGCTTCAAGCACCACTTGGTTGCGCCCCTGAGCCTTGGCCCGATACAAGCCTACATCGGCCCGTCGGATTAAATCGTGAATAGACTCACCGGGCTGATACTCGGCAACACCAAAACTCAAGGTAACACCGCCACACAAGGGTTTAATCGCACTGGAATCGGCCACTCGCTGGCGCAAAGTGTCCATTAACATCAGCGCTCGCTGTGCATCGGTATTGCTCAGGGCCAACAACAACTCTTCGCCACCCCAGCGGGCCAATAAATCGATACTGCGCAGCCGCGCCTTTAATACCAGCGCAATACATTGCAGCACCTGATCGCCAACATCATGGCCATAGGTATCATTAACACGCTTAAAATAATCGACGTCGGCCAGAGCCACACAAAAGCCGCCCTGTTCGCGATCGGCGTGCGCTTTTAACTGCGCCATGTGCTCAGTCATGTAACGCCGGTTTAACAAACCGGTTAGCGGGTCGTGGGTCGCCAGTGCGATAAGTTGCCGCTGTTGGTGTTCGTTGACCACTCGCACGCTCATTATTCCCAGCATCATGGCAATGCCGCCAAACAATACATTGGCCACGTAAACCCAGTGCTGATATTCGCCAAAGGCTCGGGTAAAAGGCACGGCACCGCCCCACAGCTCTAGTGTCGCAAACAGCACAATGCACAATACGCCGGCGAAACCGGCATAACGCACGCTGACCCCGGGATTTGCCACCACCAGACAAGCGGCGGGCCAAAGGTAAAACTGAAACCCAGCACTGGGCCCAAGTAATACAGTAACCACTATGCTGTGGCCCACCAGCTCTGCAAACATCAAATAGGCGGCCCGGGAGTCGCGATGATGACGCAACCAAAACCAGGCCAGCAACCACAGACAAATGCTACCGATATTGACCCACATCAGCGTCTTAGTCTGTAGTAGTGAAAACAGCCCGGCCAGGGCGATATGCAACACCAACCCCACCAGCGCGGCAACTTGTAATACCGCGTGCTTACGTCCTTGCGGGTTCATAATGGCAAAGGCTGTGGTGCGGTTGACGCCGGACAACCAGTCGGTTAGCGGCATAAGTTTCATCCGAATCCATTAGCTATTCCCTAAGCTTAACGGCTTTACTCAAAAACGCCATTAGCAGGCTGTTGAAAAACCCCTTACGTACTCAGGCTTTCAGGCTGGCTCGTAATCTAGGCGCCATTTTGAAGATGTGTGTCCACCCATCGAAAAGTGGCAACGACGAGTACGGACCAGCCTGGAAGCCCCGTAGTGCGAGGTCTGAAGCGCACCTCTTCCGCACCTTGTCTCTAGCAAAGGGAGCCACCCTGTCCGTCGAGACAATGCACAGCAGCTGCACGCTTCAGGCCACGCTGAGCATGCAAGGGGTTTTACAACAGCCTGCTGGACAACGGTTTATGCTTACCTTTCGGTACACTTTTGTTCACCCTCGGGCGGCACTTGTGCGTTACACTTTAATAAATCCCGCAACTAATCCGCTCGCGCTGTATGAAAACCCAAAACTCCACCCCGTCCAGCGCTCTACCGCGCTTTTTTTTACTTTATCTGGGCGCCCTGGTCGCGTTGGGCCCGGTGGCGATGGACGCTTACCTACCGGCGCTGCCCTCCATGGCAGACGCCCTCGGGGTGCCCATCGCCGTACTTAACGCGTCAATCAGTACATTTTTAGTAGGCTTTGCGTTGGGCCAGCTCATGGGGGGCCCTATTTCCGATCAGGTAGGGCGTAAAACCGTGTGTGTGGTGGGCACGGGTTTATTTATTATCGCGAGCGGCGCCATTGCCCTGTCCGACTCAGCCAAAGTCATCAACCTGTGGCGCTTGTTGCAAGCGTTCGGTGGTGGCTTTGCCACCATTACCGCCATGGCACAAGTGCGCGACAGCTACCCCGCCGAAGAAATCGGCAGACGTTTTGCCACCGTGATGATGGTGATGATGATCGCGCCGGTCATAGCACCGCTGATTGGCACCGGGCTACTGCACTTTGGCTGGCGCAGCATTTTTATTTTTCAGGTGCTATATGCTCTAGCAATGCTGGTAATTATGTTGAGCATGATCCCAGAGACCTTAACCGAGCCTCGGCAAAAGCTTTCCCTCGGTCGGGTCGTCTCTCAGTATCGCGCCATTTTGCTGCACCGCTACCAAGGCCAGTTACTGGCCTTGCGCTTTGCCCTGTGTATTGGCTCGGCCGCCGGTGTGCTGCTTATTTTTGTTACCCACTCATCGTTTATGTACATGAGTTATTTTGGTGTTAGCGAGACCGCGTTTTCGTTGCTGTTTGGTTTAAACGCCATCGGCTTGATTGCCGCCAACTCGTTAAGTGCGCGCTTATTAAGCGTTATGCCCGCCATGAAACTGTTCGCGATTAGTGTACTGGTACAAGCGGTGGTGGTCGTGCTGCTAACGATCTTAGCGTGGCTCGAGACCCTTTCGTTAGCCTTAGCGGTGCCGCTGATTATTCTCAGTGTCAGCTGCGTTGGGGTGAGCAACCCCGCTGGCATGACACGATTTATGGCGATGTTCCCGCCCCACCGTGGCGGCAGCGCGGCGGCTATTCAAACCGTGTCCATGTTTGTGTTGGGCTCTGGGATGGGTGCGTTGGGCAGTGTTTTTTACGACGGGACTTTAAAGCCTGTGATGGTGGTAATGCTAATTTCGGTCGTCTTTAGCGTCGCGCTGTTGCTGACTCTACGGCCACTGCATCAGGGAAACGACGGAGCGGATAACAATGCGGCGTAACTCTGTTAGTAACCCTGTTAATGCCCGATAAAAATAAGCACCCCCAGCAATAACAGCCCAAGTAACCCCAGCGCCATAGTCAAAGCCACACTGTAAAGCGAGCGGTAATCCGCCGGGCCATCGCGCGCCAACAGGTAACGCACGTAACGGGCGTGTCTAATCGCCGCGCCAACGGCTGCCACAACGCCTAAAAAAATAAACGCGAGTCCAAGTGCTGCCGTCAAAGATTGGTCGGCCGTTGACGCCAGGCCAAACGCGCTCATTAACAGCCCCGCGCGCTCCAGCACAAAACCAAAACCAATCAAACCCAGTGCCGTGCGGCTCCAGGCCAACAAGGTTCGCTCAGCGGCTAACAATACCCGGGGATCTTGCATGAACTCTATCCGCAATGCGGCGCAATCAAACGTTGCGCCGCGGCTGTATGCATTACTGCTGCGCTCGAGCCACGTCTAAACTCTCACGCAATGATTTCGTCCAACTGCGCAGATAGCGGTTGGCATCGGCCATGTTGGTGGCGCGATTGGTCCACTCAAGGCGCATATCATCGTAGTCCTCTTTCTCATCGACGACTCGGGCGATAATCTCGCCGCTGGCTGCGTCAAATGCCTCCAAAAACAGAGTCATCTCACCCGATGACGTCGTGTAAGTTCGAGAGATTCCCACTTCGTTAATATCCGGTGCCGTGACATCTAAATCGATGATGCTGGGTCGTACTTCAAGCACGACCTCATCGGTAACCTCGTCGCCCACAATGTGATAGGCAGGTTCACGCTCCAGCGCCTCGAGAAAGTGCTCATCGCATGAGCGCGCCAACCGATCCGTGATCACTTGCATGTCCTCTTCTGTTACCCGCGAGGTACCAGCCGAGCGATTAAAGTTTTGGTTGCGCATCCAGTCGGCGCGAAACGCCACTGTACACGGCGCAAGGCGAATAGCCGTAAACTGCGAGAGCGACACACCGGGCTTCAGATAGACCTCATCCAGGGACTTTTGCGGCACCAGGTGTAGCCCGTCGTGAGAAACCGCCGGTGGTGGCGTGGCACAACCAGCCAACAATAGTGCGCTAACCGCACCTGCAACTAACATTGCTTTAACTTTAAAAGCACTCATAGAGCCTCCATTACGCAACCATCACAACGGCAAAAAGTACGCGGGGTTAAATGCACCCGCCCTGTTTCAATAAGGTAACAGGTTAAATGTAGCTCAGGGGCCAAACGACCACAAGCGTTGCTCACCGAGATTAACGGAGCAATGTGTCAATTCGTTGTAGCTGTACGATGACCGCTGTAGCATCGATACTCTGGGGGCGAAAATACTCTTCAGCCATGGGGGCGATGGCACTATTAGCAGGCAGCGTGCCGCGCTCGACAACCAGCGTGTGCATCCGAGGTAAAAACATAAACTGCAACCACTGGGTAAAGGTGAGTGTGTCAACCGCAAACGGCGCGACACTGGCCAGTGCTTCGGGCGTTGGTGATTCACTGTGCCATAGGTGTAACTCACGCAGCGCCGCCTCAAGATCGAGCAGAATATCGGCAACCGCAATGTGCTTGTCAGTCATACGTTCCCCTTTCTCAGCATACTCGCAATAAGTACTTACGCCTCGACTTTGCGGTTAAATGGCGGCAGAGAGTCGAGTATCGCCTTACCGTAGCGCTTGGTGACGACGCGGCGATCGAGCAACGTAATGCGTCCCGTATCACCCTCGGTGCGCAACAGCCGACCACAGGCCTGAATCAATTTTAACGAGGCGTCGGGGATGGTGATTTGCATAAAGGCATTTCCGCCGCGCTCTTCAATCCATTCGGCTACCGAGGCCTCGATCGGGTCGTCGGGCACAGCGAAGGGAAGCTTAGCAATAATCACGTGCGCGCAGTAATCGCCCGGCAAGTCGACACCCTCGGCAAAACTTGCCAAACCGAACAGTACACTGCCCTCGCCTTTGTCAATTTTTTTGCGGTGCGCCACCAGCATTTCTTGCTTAGAGCTCTCGCCCTGCAGCAAAATTTTACTCTGCCAAAACGCTGGTAATTCATCGTACACATCCAGCATTTGCCGGCGCGAGGAGAACAACACTAAAGAACCTTCATCCGGCTGCAAGAGTTCGGGCAGTTGCTCTACCAGCGCCGCCGTGTGAGCGCGGCTGTCCCCGGCATCGACGGCGTCTTTAGGTACATGCAAAATGCCTTTCGAAAAGTCAAAGGGGCTCGGCACAACCGCATAGCGGCTGTCATCGGGCGTGCCGGTACGCATCTGTAACCGGTCAAACTTTCCCAGTGCCGTCAAGGTCGCCGATGTAAGCACGGCGCCGTAGGCGCGATTCCACAAACTAAACTCCAGCGTACGCGCCGCCAAGATAGGGCTGGAGCAAACTTCGATATCGTAGTTGCCGTTAAAATCGATCAGGGTTAACCAACGCGCTTTAGGCACACTTTTATCGCCGTCGCTACGGGCATAACTTAGCCATAGGCCTGCATTGGCTTCGGCCCGCGCCTGCCAGGCACCAATAAGCGGGTAATTCGCCTCAAGGTCCACCTTAGGCACCCGGCAATGGGCGTCTTCCATCGCTTCGTTCAGCTCGCTGGCAATTTTTGTGAGCAAATCCGTCAACCGGTCAAAGCTCGAGTGCAGCTGCTCGGCCTGACTGACAATATTGTCCGGTACCACTCCGCCGACAAACCGGTAGTGATTGTTTTTCCAGTCGCGAGCGTTATCTTGCAACGATTGAATTTTTTCATCGAGCAAGGGATACAACATATCCAGCTCGCGCTTACACTCTATCAACTGACCGGGCAGTTGCTCGGCGTAATCATCGACCCGACCGGCACCGCTTATTTGCCCCAGCACCGCCCCTAAGCCTTTATTGCACTGTTCCAGCCAACGACTGGTCGAGAGCATGCGACTGTGGTGAGCAAAGTGGTTAAGCGCCTTGTCAGGTAGATGATGACCTTCGTCAAACACGTAAATGGTGTCTTCCGGGTCGGGCAAAATAGCGCCGCCGCCCAGAGCTAAATCGGCCAGTACCATATCGTGATTAGTAACAATACAGTCAGCCGTGTGCAGCGCATCGCGCGCTTTAAAAAAGCTGCAGGCCGACACATTGGAGCAGCGCCGGCCCGTGCACTGGCGGTGATCGGTGGTCACCCGCGCCCAGTCGTTCGGCTCCAGCCGCGTGGGCCAGGAGTCGCGCTCGCCGTCCCACTTGTTGGCGGCCAGCGCATCCATCATCGACTCGTACAACTTTACGCCTTCGGCATCGACGCTGGGCAGCTCGTCTTCGTAAAGCGCGCGAGCCGGATCTACCGCGGTCGAAAACTCACTCATTAAGTTATCGAGCTTAGACAAACACAAATAGCGCCCCCGGCCTTTGGCCAGGGCAAAGCTAAACGATAAATCTGTGTGGTTGCGCAACTCGGGCAAATCTTTGTGCACGATTTGCTCTTGCAGGGCAACGGTCGCCGTCGACACCACCAGCTTTTTACCCAACGCTTTGGCGATAATAATGGCCGGTAATAAGTAAGCGATGGTCTTACCGGTACCCGTGCCCGCCTCTACCACACACACATGCGCGCCGGTATTACGCACCCCCTCGGCATCGCTGCCAATACCGCCAAGGGTACGGGCAATCTCGGCAATCATAAGCTTTTGCCCATGGCGCGGGCCCAACTCGCGACTTTGTAAAAACGCCGAGTAGGTTTGCTGTATTTTTTGCTTTAAATCGTCGGTTAGCATTCGCGCTTTTGACCGCCCGTTGCCGCTAGTTTGTGCCGCACCGGGTTGGCGTACATGGCCTTCACTATGTCCCGGTAATCCGACGGAATAGCCTGCAGACGCAAATCAAAGCTGGCTCTTTCTTCACTGACGCTGCTCGGCTCAAACGGCAAGGCTTTGTCAGAGTACGGCAGTGAGCGCGCCTCTTCGCCGTCTTGATCAAAAGCGATGCAGTTGCTGGGATGCAACACATAGTTGCTCCATATTTGCCGATCGATCTCAGCGGTAACCGCATCTGCATCGGCAAAATCGCCACTCAACACATCACCAAAGGCCACATGGACATGCCCTTTTTGCCCGGCAATGCCACGGGCGATGCTCTGCACATCCTCCTGGTCACCTTTTTCATAGCGGCCCGACGTGCGCTGCTGATGCAGCTCGTGGGCTTTGGCTTCATCACACGGGTCCAACTCGTAGGAGATAGACACAGGCACAATGGCAAGCTCGCGCACGTAATCAGCATAATCCTGCGTCTTGGGGCGATTAAGCGTCAGCATTCCCACCACTGCCGAGTTGGTTAAATCATTGCCATCTTTGGCGCGACCTTCACGCTGGGCAATCCAAATATTGGCTTTGTCTTCAGTGAGCGAGTGGTGAATATAAGCCGATAGCTTTTTTGCCGCCTTGAGCTTTTCTCGCGGCGCTTTAACCCCACGCTTTACGATAAAACTTTTGTTTAATCGCATTAGATCGGACACATACTCTTTGGTCAGTAGGTTGTCACCAATGGCTATACGCAGTGTTTTAAAGCCCGAGTGATACAGGCTCCAGTTCACAAACGCTGGATCCATCGCAATATCGCGATGGTTGCTGATAAATAAGTAGGCGCGGCTCGGATCGAGCTTATCCAACCCCGAGTGAGTAATTTTAGTGGTGGTCTCTTCGATCATATGACGCATGTACTTCTCGACCACCAACTGAAACTCGTCGACGCTATTGACACCCGCCAGTTGGCGGCGCATCACCCGGGCCACCAGTGGGCGCAACACAAAACCCAAGGGCCCCGCTAAGCGCGGAAACTTTAAACGAGTGACCGCCTCGGCCAGCTCCGGATCAGCCAAAATACGATCGAGCACAGGGCGCACTTCGGCGTCGTTGTAGGGGCGAATATCGTCAAAATCAGTCATGGGCAATTATCGGGTGGTCAGTCAAGGTTACTAGGAAGCACGCGCAGCGATCGTTTGCAAAGCTCATCGAACAGGGTAACCTAACCGGTTATGATCAAAAAGCCGGGCAATTGCGCCAAGCGCTGCCAACAAGCCAAAGCCAGCGTGTAGAATAAGCCGCACAACATACCCAAAAGAGGTGCAAAATGCCACTCACAGCGACTAAATCCTGCCCCTGTGGCTCGGGCAACCGCCCGTTGGATTGTTGTACCGGGTTAATACTACACGGCGGTGAGGCGCAAACCGCCGAGCAGTTAATGCGCTCGCGCTACACCGCGCACACGATGCTGGCCATCGATTACCTATGGCAGACCTGGAGCCCAGAGGAGCGCGGCGCCAGCTCGCCCGAGGCCATTCGCGAATGGGCCAGTAGTTGCCAGTGGCTAGGGCTGGAGATACTCGCCTGCGAGGCCGGCTTGGCACATGATAACGAGGGCAGCGTGACCTTTTGCGCCCGCTATCGCCTGGGAGGCCGTGAGCAGCATCACCTCGAGAAATCCCTGTTTCGCCGAGAAGCGGGGGTTTGGCGCTACCTTCGCCACGCCGATTAAAGCTTTGCGCGCCGGTTACAGGGGCAAGCCGGATATCGATGGCTGATAAATCAACCTATTTCTGTGACACAGAATGATGTTTTTGGCGCCAACAATCGTTACACTATTACTTTGGGTGCCGCTATCGGCACACGGGCACTCTGGGTTATTGAATGAAAATTCTGTTGGTTGAGGACAGCGCGACATTGCGCCACGCAATGAGCCAGTACATCACCGACTCCGGCCACACTCCACTGGTGGCCGAGAGCGGTGAGGCGGCGCTACAACTGTTAGAAGACACACCGGTGGACATGATTATCATGGACGTCGAGATGCCTGGCCTTAACGGATTTGAAACTACGGTTCTGATTCGCGAGTGGCTGGGKAGTCACTGGATACCCATCATTTTTGTTACCGGCATGAGCGACGATGAAGATTACCGTAAGGGAATCGAGGCCGGCGGTGACGACTACCTGATCAAGCCCGTCAGTAAGATGATCATCCACGCCAAGATCCGGGCGATGGAGCGCATCGCCGACATGCGCGACCAACTCAATAAACTCAACAGTGAGTTAGAAGCGCTAAGCCAGCTCGACAGCCTAACCCAGCTACTCAACCGCCGTACGTTTAACGAATACGCGCAAAAGCAGTGGCAACTGGCCGGGCGCCAGCTCACCCACACCTGTGTGCTAATGCTGGATGTGGACCACTTTAAGCTGTACAACGATCACTACGGCCATCCCGCCGGTGACCGCTGTTTAGTGAGCGTGGGCGAGGCCATTAAAAGCTGCTTAAAACGCCCCTTCGATTTACTGGGGCGCTACGGTGGCGAAGAGTTTATTGTGCTACTGCCCGACACCGACGGCAACGGCGCTACCCGGGTGGGTGAGTCGATCCGCCGCGCCGTGGCCAAATTGGCGGTGCCCCACGAGGTTTCCCCCACCAGCGCCCACGTAACCGTATCAATTGGCGGTGCAAGCTGCTCGCAAACCAGCGGTTACAACCTGGAGGAGGTCATTAAAGCCGCCGACCGGGCACTGTACCGGGCAAAGCACTCGGGCCGCGATTGCTTTGAGCTAGATGAAATGACCGCCCACCGCACTGTGGTGGTGGCCTATCCCGACACCGAAATACAAATGCAAGCCTGCGAGGCGCTGCAGCCTCACTACAACCTGATTACCGCCGACAGCACCGACGAGGCGCTGGAGTTATCCCTTAACATTCGCCCCGACCTGATCGTGTGCAGCCCGGCGATGACCGACCAGTCGGGTCGTACCCTAACCCAGCGTTTAGCCGAGACACCGCGCACTCAGGGCACACCGCTGCTGTTTATACTCAGTGACGACAGTATCTTTGATACCCCGCCCGGCACCGCATCCTTATCGCTGCCCAGCGAGCTGTCACGCTTACCGGTAATGGCCAGCCGCCTCATCGACGGCGGCTAATCGTTGAGAATTAGCGCCGGTTACAGGGTACGCAATGAGTTGTACCAATTAACCTCGCGCGAGCACTGATCCACCTGATCCACAACATCCAGCACCAACGCAAACAACGCCATGCGCACCAGCACGCCGTTATCGGCCTGGCGGAAAATAGCGAGGTTGGGGTTTTGGTTTAAATCGTTATCCAGCTCGTTGGCCCCGGCGCGCGAGTCGCGCGGTAGCGGGTGCATAATCACCGTATTGGGCTCGCAGTACTCGGTGTAGATTGCCTGATTCAAACGAAACCGCCCACGGTACAAGTCAGCTTCCTCTTTAGTAGCAAAGCGCTCTTCCTGAATACGGGTGGAGTACGCAATATCCACACTAGAGATACTCTGGGCTAAATCGTCCGTAACAACCACGGTGTGGCCAGCTTCACGCATCTGCTCGATGATCGACCCAGGCATAGCCAGCTCTACCGGCGACACCAAGGTAATATGAATATTGTTAAACAGGCACAGCAGCTTACACAGCGAGTGCACAGTACGGCCGTACTTTAAATCGCCAATAAGCGCGATTCTCAACCCGTCGATCTCGCGCCCCTTAGAGGCCAGCTCTTTGCGAATGGTGTACAAATCCAGCAGCGCCTGGCTCGGGTGCTCGTTGGCCCCGTCACCGCCGTTTAACACAGGTACGCGGCTGGCATCCGCAAACTCGGCCACCGATCCCTCTTGCGGGTGGCGCATACAAATCACATCCGAGAACCCCGAGAGCACCCGCGCGGTGTCGTACAGCGATTCGCCCTTAGTAATCGCCGAACTTTCAAACCCGGTCGTCTCACGAACTTCACCGCCCAATAGGTTAAATGCGCAGCCAAAGCTGATGCGGGTCCGGGTGCTTGGCTCAAAGAACATATTGCCTAAAATGGCACCTTCTAATACCCGCGTGACACGGCGGCGCAGGGCATAAGGGGCCATCGCGTCGGCCACCTCAAAAATACGCTGTATGTCCGCGCGGTCAAATTGTGCAATAGAAAGAATATGAGAGCCGGTAAATATCACGATGAATCCTCAGGGCGGGGCCGCAGGTGGGTGGTAGAAGATTGCCGCGGCTATTTTAACGCTCAAGAGCGCGATGGCAAACGGCAAAACAAAGAGTTTCCACAAAAAATGAAAAATGCGCCTTGCCGGGAAGTGAAAAAGCCTTTATAAATCTGGCCCTCGGCCGATAATGATTCTATAACCCACTCAGACAACAGGATTCGGCAGGCATGATTGCCTCAGCCTGCAACGATAATAAGGACAAACCGTGCCCGAACACCCAGACACACTGGCAAAATACTGCCCGGCCCACACCGCCCTTAGTATTGTCGACACCCAGACAATGCGTTGGAGCGCGCCCGCGCTATTTGCCGACCCGTTTGAGTTAAACCATCGCACCACACTGGCGTTTGACCCACACTCGTTACTCGACAGCGTAATTCGCGCCGCCTGCGGGATGATTTTCGCGCGCGACGAGCCCCGCGGTAACTCCCCCCTGTCCACGGTTATTCGCCGCTGGCGCGACGAGGAGCGCTTTGCCTCGCCCGAAGAGGCCGAAGAGGCATTGCACGAACTGATGGCGCGTATGGTAGATCAGCGCCAAAGTGATATAGATGAAATGCTCAGCGACTGGCGCCAGTACACCCGCGCCCTGCGTATTTGCTCGTTTAGCACCAAGGCCGACAATCTGGCCGCCTGGCAATATTACGCCGACTGCCATCGCGGGGCGGTGCTTAAGTTTGCCTGTGGTGAGCACACCTCGTTGCCCCAACCAAAACCGGTTAACTACAACCCCTTTCGCCCCGAGATTTCGAGCCTTAAAGATCAGCTCAACGCCGTTTTGCACAATCAGCCGCTGCGCCCGCAGGAGTCGTTTGAAGAAAAGTTTTTAAATAAACCGCCAAGCGCCAAAGGCGAGAAGGAGTGGCGCTGCTTTACCCTGGCGCAAGACGAAGGCGGTGTGCGGGACAACGACGAACAACACTGGTATGTCGATCGCCCCTTCGCAAAAGACGAACTAAAAGCCGTCTACCTGGGCGCTTTTATGCCGGTAACCGATAAAAAAGCACTACTCAGTGCCCTACACAAAGCTTACCCGGACACAAAGGTTTTTCAGGCCCAGCCGGTAGCGGGCAAGTACGAGGTCGAATTTACCCGGCTGTAATACGCACGTTTAAAAACGTCGCCGGGCGGTATAAACCCCCACCAGCAACAACAGTGCGAGCATTACCGAGGGAGCGCTGCCCCAGCGCATAAACGGCGTTTGGCCATAGGCCGGATACACCGTTCCGGTTAATGTGGTTGCGACAAACTGCGGCGTTTTAGCCACCACTTGCCCCTGCGGGTCGACAATCGCACTAACACCATTGTTAGTACTGCGGATCATATAGCGGCCCGTCTCCAGCGCGCGCATTTGCGCCATTTGCAAATGCTGCAAGGGGCCAATCGAGTCGGCAAACCAGGCATCGTTACTGACCGTCATCAACACATTGCTATTGTGAGCGCTGCTGGCCACCAGCGACGGATACACCACCTCGTAACAAATGGTCGGGGCGATGGCGATACCGTCCACCACCAATCCACTTTGCTGCTCTGGACCTATATTGATGTACGAGGTGGGCAAGTCAAAAAACTCAATCGAGCCGCGCAACCACTGCTCCAAAGGCACGTACTCGCCAAAGGGCACTAAGCGGCGTTTGTGGTAAATGCCCAGCGCATCGCCCAACCCCACCAGCGAGTTGTAATAGCGCCGCTGTTGCTGTTCATCGTAAATAATGCCGGTAATTAAGCCCGTGTTGGTTTCGCTCGCACGGCGGCTGACCGTGTTTAAAAAGTCCAGCGCCCGGTGGTAGGTAAGCGGCACCGCAGCTTCGGGCCAAATTAGCCAGTCCGCGCCCCAGTGAGGCTCACTTAAATGCTGCAGGCGCTCTAATGTTGGCTGCGCCTGTGCTGGATCCCACTTAACCTCTTGGGCGATATTGGGTTGCACCATAGCTACCGCGATAGGGGTATCGTGGTTCATTCGTGTCCATTGCACCCCCTGCAGCTGCCAACCCAGTAACCAAATACCGAGTACCATGACACTGGCAACAATCAAGTTCCCCGAGGGGCGCACAAAAAAGCACCAGCCGGCTACGGTAGCGGCACTAAACGCGGCCAGGTAACCCACACCCATCACCCCCAGCAGCGGCGCCCAGCCGGCCAGCGGCGTATCGATGTGACCATATCCGGTATAGAGCCAGGGGAAGCCGGTTAGCAGCCAGGAGCGCAGCCATTCACCCAACAGACAACAGGCCGGAAACACCATTAAGATGCCGAGCCGCCCATAACCAAGCAGTTTACTGCTGAGAATAAAAGGCAGTGCGTAGATGGCGGCCATTGCCAGCACAAACACCAGCGTCAGCAACCCCGCCAACAACATAGAGGCGCCGCCAAACTGATGAATAGCAACATAAATCCAGGAAACGCCTACCCCGTATAAGCCGACACCAAAACAACCCGCCACCAATGCCGCGCGGCGACGAGAAACTTTAAATAGCAACAGGGCAAAGACGCCGAGACCGATCAACGCCAGCGGCCAGAGATTAAAAGGCGCCAGCGCCAGCGGCTGCAGCGCCCCAGCCAGCAATGCGGCCGCTGCGGCGTTATAACTACGCAAGCGGTTGAGTCCGCGCCTTACCTGGCCGGTAATGATGGTTTCACTGCTGATCAAGTGTGAGTCTTACCAAGTGAATTTGTCGGTTATCGGCGTAAAGCACCCGAAAGGTAAAACCGCCCACTTCAGTCACCTCGTTACGCTTAGGCAGGTGACCAAACGACTGCATTAAAATCCCGCCCATGGTGTCGAAATCTTCGTCACTTAAGCCGGCATTGAAGTAATCGTTAAAATCATCGATCGGGGTTAGCGCTTTAATCACATAATCAGTATCGCTGACCCGTTTAATCAGTTCATCGCTGACTTCTTCGTCGGTTTCATCTTCAATATTACCGACGATTTCTTCCAGGATATCTTCAATTGTAATCAGGCCGGAGATGCCACCATACTCGTCAATAACTAGCGCCATGTGATAGCGCTGCTCGCGAAACTCACGCAGCAGTACGTTAACCCGCTTGCTCTCGGGCACGATATTGGCAGTGCGAATAATACTGTCGAGGCTAAAATCAGTGGTACCTTCCAGCATCATGCGCAGCAAATCTTTAGCCAGCAAAATACCTTTAATGTCATCGATCGAATCGCCAATCACCGGAAAGCGCGAGTGCCCGGACTCGATGATTTTAGGCAAAAAATCCTGCGGCTTATCGTCCAGTTTAACCGCTACAATTTGCGTGCGAGGAATCATAATCTCCCGCGCCTGCAAGCTGGAGACGTCCAGCGCCCCCTCAATAATATTAAGCGCCTCTTGATCGAGTAGTTTATTCTCGGCGGCGTCTTTAATAATCTCGAGCAAATCGTCACGTGATTTTGGCTCGGTGGAAAACGTATGTAGCAATCGCTCTAACCAAGAGCGCTCTTGAGTGCGTGTTGAGCTGCTACTCGATGGGTCGTCCGTCATGGCACTGTGGATTCCTGTGTGGGCGATGTTGATTCCTGTGTGGACAAGGTCGCTTGTGGGGCGGGCGATGTCGCCTGGCCCTGAGTGATTTCGGTGTAAGGCGGGGCAAAACCCAGCGCGGTAACTATGTCTGTCTCGAGCGCCTCCATGGCTTCGGCCTCGTGCTCCTCAATGTGGTCGTAACCTAGCAAATGCAAGGTGCCGTGCACAAGCATATGGGCCCAGTGTGCATCGGCCGTTTTGCCTTGCTCACGCGCCTCGCGCGCAACCACATCGGCACACACAACAAGATCGCCCAGTAAAGGCAAGCCGAGTTCGGCGGGTAGATCGGCCGGAAAAGACAACACATTGGTGGGGTAATTTTTACCGCGGTAGCGGTGATTGAGATCGGCGCTGGTGGCCGGATCGACGATACAGACACTGACTTCGGCTACCTCGCGCTCGTTGCGCAAAGCAGCCGTTACCCATCGGTGTACCTCGTCGTCACCGGGCACTGCCTCGGAGTCAACTTGCCTGTCGATATCGACGTGAACCTGAGTCATACGCTAGCGCTCGTCACCCGTGGGGTTGGCTTGCTCAAAGGCATCGTAGGCTTGCACGATACGCTGTACCAGGGGATGGCGCACCACATCTTTAGCGCCAAAGTGGGTAAAGCTGATGCCCTCTACACCGTCGAGCACCTCAATCACATGCTTCAGCCCCGACTTTTGCCCACGAGGCAAATCGATCTGAGACGGATCACCGGTGATCACGGCGGTTGAGCCAAACCCGAGACGAGTGAGGAACATCTTCATCTGCTCGCAGGTGGTGTTTTGGCTCTCGTCCAGAATCACAAACGAGTTGTTTAAGGTGCGACCGCGCATGTAAGCCAAAGGCGCCACTTCAATGACATTGCGCTCGAGCAGCTTACCGACGGTTTCAAAACCTAGCATCTCAAACAGCGCGTCGTACAGCGGCCGTAAATAAGGGTCCACTTTTTGCGCCAAATCGCCCGGCAAAAAGCCAAGCTTTTCACCAGCCTCGACCGCGGGGCGCACTAGCAAAATACGCTCGACGTCGTCACGCAACAGCGACTCGACCGCACAGGCCACCGCCAGGTAGGTTTTACCCGTACCGGCCGGGCCCACGCCAAAATTAATGTCGTGGGTTTGCACCGCCCGCACGTAACGCTGCTGATTGGCACCACGGGGCTTGATGGTGGCTTTTTTGGTACGAATCAGTACCGTGCCCGCGGGCATCGGCTGATCGTCATCCGCCTCGGTGACTAACGTATCGGACACACTCTGTTGCTGCATAAGCTCCTCTATGCCTGCGCTTTGCAAGGCGAGGTGGATTTCATCAGGGGTTAACTCGCCGCTGCCGGTTTCGCGGTACAGTTGGCGCAATACAGCGGCCGCCGCCGCAGTCACAGCGCGCTCGCCGACTAACGCAAACTGGTTGCCGCGGTTGCTAATTTCGATATCGAGGCGATTTTCGATCTGACGCAGGTGTTGGTCAAACTGACCACACAGACTGGCGAGGCGACGGTTATCATTGGGCTCCAGAGTGACCTCGCAGGTAACCTGTGAGGTTTCGGGGGTGACGTGTTTATTCAAGGATGTGTAAGCACTCTTTTCGCGTTCATTAAACAAAGCGTAAACCATTAGCGCCGCTGGGGGAAGGCAAGTAACCGGTCATTTGCTTATTAATACACTCAGCTAAAAAACCACCAGTTATACCTGCCCCTGTGCGGCTAACAGGGCTCCGCTTAATCGTCTAACTCTGAGCTAATTAACGTACCCAGCAAAGAGTTGGGCAAAGCCACATCAATGCGAATATCGGCGAACTTGCCAATCAAGGCCGGATCGTCGGCACGGAAGTTAACCACCCGGTTGTTTTCGGTACGGCCCGACAGCTGGCCCGGGTCTTTCTTACTGTAACCGCTCACCAATACCCGCTCGATATTGCCTACCATCTGGCGGCTAATCTGCTGGGATTGCTGGGTGATGCGATCTTGCAAGATCTTCAGGCGCTGCTTTTTCACCTCCATTGGGGTGTCATCGGCCAAATCCGCTGCCGGCGTACCTGGGCGCGCACTGTAAATAAAGCTAAACGACATATCAAAGCCAATGTCGGCGATCAGCTTCATGGTTTTGGCAAAGTCGTCTTCAGTCTCACCGGGAAAGCCGATAATAAAGTCAGACGAAAAGCTGATGTTAGGCCGATGGGCACGAATACGACGCATTTTAGATTTGTACTCGAGCGCGGTATGGCCGCGCTTCATGGCCATCAAAATACGATCCGAACCACTTTGCACCGGCAGGTGTAGGTGACTAACCAGCTCGGGCACCTCCGCGTAAACGTCAATCAGCGAGTCGGAGAACTCCACTGGGTGCGAAGTGGTAAAACGGATACGGTCGATGCCATCCACGGCCGCAACGTAGGTAATCAGCTCGGCCAAATCGACGATGCCATCGTCAGATTCGCCGCGATAAGCGTTGACGTTTTGCCCTAAGAGGTTAATTTCCCGTACCCCCTGGCCGGCCAAATGGACAACCTCGGCCATGACATCGGCCATGGGCCGGCTAACCTCTTCGCCACGGGTATAAGGCACCACACAAAACGTGCAGTACTTAGAGCAGCCCTCCATAATCGAGACGAAAGCGCTCACGCCATCGGCATCGGGCTGGGGCAGCTTGTCGAACTTTTCGATCTCGGGAAAGCTGATATCCACTACCACGGCGCCGTTGTCGCGCGGTTGTTCCATCATCTCGGGCAGCCGGTGCAAGGTTTGGGGGCCAAAAATCAAATCGACAAAAGGCGCGCGCTCGGCAATGGCCTCGCCCTCTTGGCTGGCCACACAGCCGCCCACGCCAATAATCATGTTGGGGTTCTTCTCTTTAAGCTGCTTCCAGCGGCCCAGCTGGTGAAACAGCTTATCGGCCGCCTTTTCACGAATCGAGCAGGTGTTAATCAGCAGTACATCGGCCTCTTCCGGGTTCTCGGTCGCCACCATTTGGTGCGACTCCCCCAGCAAATCGCGCATGCGAGATGAGTCGTACTCATTCATCTGGCAGCCGTGGGTTTTGATATAAAGCTTTTTAACCGGTGTTTCGGTTGCTGACATTCGCTGAAAACCTTTGCGGGACGATAAAATTGGCTGCGCATTATAGCCATCTCAATAGCCAAATCACAGGGCCACCGGCCCAAAAGCGGCTACTTTTTGTGCAAATTTGTTGGCATTTATCCAGAATATGCTATTCTTCGCGCCCCTGATGGCCGGCAGGCGCCATCGGTAGCGACGTTACATCATTCCATCGAGGCATTATGATCGGCAAACCCATCTATAAGGTTATCTTTCACAATCAAGATCAAGTGTACGAGGTCTTCGCCCGGGCCATATACCAGAGCGAAATGTACGGCTTTATTGAAGTAGAGGAGTTTGTTTTTGGTGAGCGCAGCCAATTGCTGGTGGACCCGGGTGAAGAAAAGCTCAAGGGTGAGTTCTCGGGCGTAAAGCGCTCCTACATCCCTATGCACTCGATTATCCGCATCGATGAGGTAGAAAAAGAGGGCGCGGCCAAAGTACGCGAATCCAAAGGCGATAAAGTTACCCCCTTTCCCTATGGCGGCATGGCCCCCAGCGGCGACTAACCACTCGATTTTCCCCCCCGCGCACCGCACTGGCGATTTACTCGCCAGCCGCTTTAGCTTAGGCTTCTGCTAACCACTATTGCAGAAGCCTGCGACGTCGCCTATCCCTTACATAAATCTGGCGGTGGCCGCCTCATTGCAATGGCAGGCTTTAGCTGAACCCGATTAGCTTTACCTTAGCATTGCACAACCCCGAACCGGGCATTAGCCCGCAAACGCTCGCAAACGAGAATTGTCATGGATTACGACATCGCCATTATCGGCGCCGGCATTAGCGGTGCCGGCGTCGCTCAGGCAGCCGCGGCCGCCGGCTACAAGGTATTGCTGCTGGAGCAAACGGCTATTGCCTGCGCCACATCGCGCAGCTCCAGTAAATTAATCCACGGCGGTCTCAGGTACCTCGAGAGCGCGCAGTTTTCGTTGGTTCGCGAATCCCTGACCGAGCGCGCCCTGCTGCTTAAGCTCGCCCCCGAGCTGGTCAAACTCGCGAACTTGCATATCCCGGTGTATCGCAACTCACAGCGGGCTCCGCTGACCATTGCCGCGGGGCTCAGCCTTTACCGGCTACTCAGTGGGTTTGACAGCTCCACCCGATTCTCACGGCTTAAGCCCGACCAGTGGCCAGAACTCGATAGCATCAATACTGAGCACCTGAAAGCGGTATTTCGCTACCAAGAAGCACAAACCGACGATCGGGCATTAACAGCCGCTGTCGTCCAATCGGCGCAACAGCTGGGAGCCGAGCTGGCGCTGCCGGCCACCTTTTGCGGCGCCGAAACCACACCGGAGTTTTGCGATTTGCGCTACCGGCACAACGGCCGTGAACAACAAGCCCGGGCGGCTATGTTAGTCAATTGCGCGGGGCCCTGGGCGCCGCAGGTAAACCAGCTGATATCGCCCACCCCCGCACTCCCCGAGATCGAGCTGATTCAGGGCGCGCATTTACTGCTACCGCCGCAGCTAAAGCACCACTACTACCTGGAGTCTCCCAGTGATGGCCGGGCGGTGTTTGCCCTACCTTGGCAAGGTAAGCTGTTATTAGGCACCACCGAAACACCCCACACCGGGGAGCCGGCAAACGCCCACTGCCACCCCCATGAGATGCACTACCTATTAAATGTGCTGAAACACTACTTCCCCGACTTACACATTTTACCCAGCAGCGCCGAGAGTTTTGCCGGCTTACGGGTGCTACCGCGCAGCTCGGAGCAGGCGTTTGGGCGCAGTCGGGAGTCCATTATGGAGCTCGGCTCCCACAACCGGGTTTTTACATTAATGGGCGGCAAGCTGACCACGTACCGCGCCACCGCCGAGCAAACCCTAGAACAACTCGCGCCACAGCTCCCCCAGCGCACGCGACGTGCCGATACCCGAACCCTGGCGCTAACACCGGTTAGCTAGCCTTGCCAAAGCGGGCCGTTGCTTTAACAATAGCGCCATAAAGATTGCGCGACCCGGCGAGCCGTCGCCTCAGGGATCGAACCATGAAGCCTTTTTATTTACTCACAGCCCTGGTCGTTATTGCCAGTGCCTGCAGCGACATCAAACAAGAACCTGAGCCCACGCGCGCGGCCATGGCGACAGAGCAGGATTACTTTGGCGATAGCGCCAGCCGCATTATTTACCCCGAGCAAAACTGGAGCGCGGCAGACAGCGAGTGGTTTTACACAGCGCCACAAGGCTCCAATCTAATCCCCTACGATATCTTTATTCAATTAGAGCAAGCCGACAGCCAACAGCTGTTTCGCGCCGAGGCTAATATGCGGCGCTACCGCTACTTGCCCCAGCATCCCAGCGCCACCAACCCGCAAGGCCTGCCGGTTGGCTGGGTTAAAGAGCATCATCAAGGTAAAGACTATATTGGCCTGACGTGCGCGGCTTGCCACACCTCACAGCTTAATTATAAAGGTGTTGGTATTCGCATCGACGGCGGCGCCGCGATGGCCGACATGGACACCATGCTGCAAGAGCTAGAGCAAGCGCTTGGCGCCACCTGGCAACAGCCCGACAAACTAACCCGCCTGGCCACCGCGCTTAACACCGGCGGTGGCCCGCAAGCGCGGGCGCAATTACGCCAACAAGTGCGTGAGCTGCAGCTAGAAATAGCGCAGTACAACCGAAGCAATCGCTCGTTAAACGGCGCCACCAGTATCCCTTACGGCTTCGCCCGGCTCGATGCATTTGGACGCATCTACAACCGGATTCTTGGTCACTTAACCCCCGGCCAGGACAATCACAACCCGCCCAATGCACCGGTCAGCTACCCTTTTTTATGGGATACCCCGCAACACGATTTTGTGCAGTGGAATGGCGTGGGCAACAATGCCGGGCTCGGGCCTTTAGCGCGTAACACCGGTGAGGTGCTGGGCGTGTTTGCCAGCTTTAGTTTGCAGCCGGACCCCTCGCAACCGGGCTTCGCCTCATCGGCAAAAATCCCCGAGCTTGAAGCACTGGAGGCGCGCCTTAGTAAATTATGGTCGCCTCAGTGGAGCGAACTGGCCGAGCGCGGAGTACTGCCACCAATCGACCTAGAGCTTGCCGAGCAGGGCCGCTCGCTTTACTTCCAATACCAGTGCCACCGTTGCCATGAAGCCATTGATCGAACCGACCCCAACCGCCGCGTCATCGCGCAAATGGCGTCGGTCGAACGGCTCGGCACCGACCCGGCCGCTGCGCGCAACGCGTTAATTTATGGTGGGCAATCGGGTTACTTTAAAGGTTTGCCGCAAAGCGTTACGCAGCCCAACGGGCCTCGCTTTGGTGATACCACGGCCGCACTACCGGCCCTAAGTGCCGCCAGCGCTGGCGTTATTCAGCGCGCGTTAGCGCAGAGCAATGCTGCAAAACCGGCCGGCGCCTCAAGTGAGGCGGCCGCCGCCACACGTAAACATCTCGATTTTGACCAGGTTGATGAATTGAGCCCCGCTGCGCTAATGGCGTACAAGGGCCGACCACTGAACGGCATTTGGGCCACCGCCCCCTTTATGCACAATGGCTCGGTAAGCAGCCTGTACCAGTTATTTTTACCCAGCTGCCAACAGTCAGGCGATGCGCAACTTTGCCGCCACCCGCGCTTTAGTGTCGGGCAGTTGGCGTTTGACCCAATCGAGGTCGGTTTTAGCCAACCCGCTGCGCCAGCCGATAGCGAGCTGTTTATCTTTGATGCCTCTCTGCCGGGCAACAGTAACCAAGGTCACGAGTATGCCGCCGGAGTAACGCCGGTACCGCAGTTTGACCCGGCGGGTAAACCACTGCGCGACGGCCAGGGCCATTTGATCGAAAAGCGCCTGTCGCCACTGGACCACAGCCAACGGCTGGCTTTAGTGGAGTATTTAAAAACGCTTTAGCTCAAGGTCGCAGTGACGACCGTGTCGCGACACGCAAAATGCCGCCAAGAGCCAGACAGCTACAAATTGTTGGGGTATGATTGGCCCGGCAATGCGATCGCGCGCGGATCGGCGCTCGCAAAAAAAGGCGTAGGCTGGTAACCACAGCGGCGCTAGCATCGTAAAACAATAAACGTTTAATAACGCAGAATATCAACAACGGTTTAAATTTCTGTTATGCGCTCATTTGTAAAACATCACCTGCTAAAGATTTATGTATTACTACTGCTTGTGGTATCGGCCGCGGTATACATCATCGGCTACGGCCAGCCAAACGCGCTGTTTTGGGATGAGAATTATCACATCTCATCCGCCGAAAAATACATCGACGGGGTGATGTACATGGAGCCTCACCCGCCATTGGGCAAATTGCTCATGGCCGGCAGCGAGGCCTTGCTTGGGGTTAATGCTGACAAAGACAAATCAAATTTTACCAATACCGACTATGTGCGTGACTCGGATATGCCACAAGGCGGCATCAGCTTTTACGGCTACCGCCTGCCGTCCACCGTACTAATGGCACTGTCGGTACTGTTTTTATTTGGCATTATCCGGCGCACTACCGGCAACCCGCATATCGCTCTGGCCTTTTGCTGCTTTTTAATTTTTGACAATGCGCTGGTTATTCACGCGCGCTCGGCCATGCTCGAGGGCATCCAGTTATTTTTTATCCTCGCCGCCATTTACTACGCGGTACGTATCGTCACATCAAGTAGGGGCCCGACACTCACTCAGTACGCATTACTGGGGGTCATCATAGGTCTGGCGGTGGCAGTAAAAGTAAATGCGTTAGTACTACTGCTGCTATTTGTCATGGTATACGGCGTCGATCAATGGCAGGCCATTAAATCGTTTAACTTGCTCGACCTATTAAAACGATTATGCACCACAGTACCGGCCGGCGTGATTCCGCTGGCACTGACATTTTTGGCGGTGTTTTATATCCACATAGGGCTGGGGCAACAAATTTCACCCCACAAAGATTACAGCGCGAGCGCCGAGTACCAACAAAAAATCAAAGCCGGCGACAGCTGGGCGCCCGGCACCTTTGTTATCGCCATGCAAGATAACCTCAAGTATATGTCCAACTACGCCGACGGCGTGCCTCGCCTGGATGTCTGTAAAGAGGGCGAAAACGGCAGCGCCGCCATCGGCTGGCCGCTGGGCACCAAAACCATCAATTATCGCTGGTCTAAGCGCACCATCGATGGCACCACCCATGTGCGCTACCACAATCTGGTGGCCAACCCCGTGGTGTGGTTTAGCGTAGCGGCAGGTATCATTCTTTCCGCCGGGCTCATCATCGGCCGCTTTGTGTACAACAACCCAGTCAAAGACACAGCCCTGTTCTACTGGATTTGCGCCTTCACGGGGTTGTACGTCAGTTACATGATCGCGATTTTACAAATCGAGCGCGTGATGTATATGTATCACTACTTAGTGCCACTCGTGTTTGGCATTATTAATCTCGCGCTGGTTTTTAGCTATATCTTCCGCGAGCAATTACTCGCCGCCAGCCGACACACCTATATAAACTTAGCCGTGTTTATCGCTTTTACGGTGGGCGTGTTTTTTATCTTTGCGCCTTTCACCTACAGCTGGGAGCTGACCGAAGCGCAGTTTGAAGTAAGGGACTGGTTTGACTACTGGAAGTTAGAGGTGGTGCGCTAATGCTTAAAAACACAATATTTTCGGCACTGCTGTTGGCTTTTATTGCCCTGACCATTAATAAGCTTATACCGCCATCGGTAGATCCGGTGTTAAAAATGGTACTGAGTAAAAGCAGAGGCCAAATTAACCAGATCGATCAGCCGCGGCAAATATCCGACAGCCGCACCCTAATGATCGACCGCGTGGAGCTAAACGCAAACAACAACTTTAAGCACCCAGAACTCGGCGTGTTAGGCTGGAGCGAATATTTTTACGCGGATATCACGACCTCGTTCACCGTGACCGAGCCATCGCGCTATCGTTTTGAGGTGGGCAGCGACGACGGCTATCAGCTCGAGATTGACGGCGAAGTTATTTGCCAGTACAAACGCGACCGCCCCTTTCGGCGCAACACCTGTATGCACCAGCTGAACGCAGGCCCACACCAGCTTACGCTGCGCTACTTTCAGGGCTATGGCAACGCGGGGCTGACCTTTAAGGCCGCCCCCACTGGCGTCAATAAGTTGAAGTTTTGGGGTGAGAAGATCAAAGGCATCGAATACCAAACCCCTTAATGCACAAAAAGGTAAATATTTTTAACAATTTACCACTGGCATAGAGTCTGCGCTCTGGTTACCTTAAAACCACAGAACAAACACCGTAGAGACCGGAGCACCCTATGCCTAAGCCATTTTTTCCCCGCACAGCCCTGTGCCTAAGCATCGCTGGCGCACTGGCCGCGAGCGGCTGCGGCAGCAGTGATGACGACAACGATAACGGCGGCCAAGCTCCCGGCGCACCCAATGCCAGCGCCGCGGTCGCCCCCAAAGCATTAACCTTCAGCTGGAGCAGTGTCAGTGGCGCCGAGTACTATCGTGTCTCGCACGACCCGGACGGCAACAGCGGCTTTAGCGACATCAGCGGCGAACTGCAAGCGACTGAGTTTCAGGCCCCGCTGGCCGCTCACCTGAACAACTGGAGCGACGCCCGCTATTTGGTTGAAGCTTGTAACAGCCACGGCTGTAGCGCCGGCTCAGACATTTACCTGGACGATCAGGTCAGCGACGCCATCGGTTACCTAAAGGCCGGCTCAGCGCAACAAAAAGCAACATTTGGTTTCGCCATGGCCATCTCGGCCGACGGCGCAACACTCGCGGTCGGTGCACCTCGCTTTGATATTGCAGAAGACGCCGGCACCAACAGTGGCGCCGTCTTTATTTTTACCGCCAGTGACGCCGACTGGGAACTCAGCCACACGCTGCAAAACCCCGCGCCCGACATGGGCTCTGACGACCTGTTTGGCTACTCACTAGCTCTGTCTGAGGATGGCACCACTCTGGCCATCGGCGCCCCCTACGAGGACAGTGCAAAAAACAGCGAAGCCGGCGATAACTCTACCGCCGACTCCGGTGCCGTGTACGTCTACCAAGCCGGAGATAGCGGCTGGCAACAACAGGCACGTTTAAAAGCCTCCAATGCCGAAGAACAGGACTTTTTTGGTGTGCGCGTAGCGCTCTCGGCCGACGGCTCAAGGCTCGCCGCCAGTGCCCCCTATGAAGACAGTGAGGCATCAGGTATCGATGGCGATCAGGACGACAACAGCGTCGAATTAGCTGGCGCCGTGTACTTGTTCGAGCAGGCCGACAGCAGCTGGAGCCAACAAGCTTATATCAAACCCAGCGTTCCCTCCTGGCACGACTCCCCGTGCTTTGACCCGCGTCCACCGGGTATCGAGTGCTACTCGACCACCCCCTCGCGCTTTGGCTACTCTCTCGCTTTTGCCGATGACGGCAACATGCTCGCGGTTGGCTCGCCCGGCGATAACTCCAGCAGCGGCGGCATCAATGGCGATGCCGAAGACTTTAAAGCCCGCAGTTCGGGCGCAGTGCACATCCTGCGTTACACAGACGCCGGCTGGGCCCATAGCGACTATATTAAAGCGGCGGTTCCCGGCATCAACGACGAGTTTGGTTTGAGCCTGTCGCTCTCAAGCGACGGCACCCGATTGGCAGTAGGCGCCCCCTACGAAGACGGCTCGGAAGCAGGCCCTGAAGCAGACGCAGAGGTTATTGGTGAAGCCGACTCCGGCGCCGCCTACGTCTTTACGTACGACGGCAGCTGGCAGCAACAGCAATATTTAAAAGCCGAAGAGAATGACGAAGATAATTTGTTTAGCTGGCAAGTGATGCTATCGGGCGACGGCAATACCTTAGTAGCCGGCACCCCGCGCGACGACTCGGACGCTCTGGCCATCGGTAGCGACTGGGACAACAATCGGGCGCCCAGCGCCGGGGCCGCATACGTGTATCAGCTGACCGGCGACCACTGGGCTTTGGGCAACTACCTTAAAGCCAGTAACACCGATGCCAACGACACCTTTGGTCGTACGCTTGCCCTTAGCCGCGACGGCCAAACGCTGGCCATCACGGCCTCCGGCGAAGACGGCAGCGGCACGGGTGTTACGGGCGACAGCAGCGATAACAGTACCATCGACAGTGGCGCAGTCTTTCTGTACTAAAAACCGGCAACACCGCTAAACATCAGAGCTCTATCAGGGCTCTGATGTACGCTCCGCACTAGGTACAACTGAAGGAACCCTCAGCCTCCCTAAAGGTCAAAACCCCGCTTATTTATGGGATACTAATAACAGCGGCTTATCGCCTAATTTCCGCCTTTGCATTGACACACCTGTCAGGGCCGGACAGAATCCCCCGCACACGATAAACTTCAGGATCGATTGAATGAGTTACGAGCTTCTGCACGCGGTTAAAAAATGTAGCCTATTACCCTGCCTTGTGGCGTCACTGGTACTCGTTGGCTGTGGCAGCGATGACGACGATAATGACACAACCAGCTCCAGCAGCGTAGCAAGCAGTGCCTCAAGTAGCTCCAGTAGCTCGTCCACCCCAGCCGGAAACGGCGAGTGGCCCGACCTGAATATCGAAGGCGCCGGTGCCGGCACCCTGCACATCAGCTGGGACGCGGTAGAGGGCACCAGTTTTTACCGCCTGTATAAAGACCCGGATGGCACCAGCGGTTTTAGCCAGGTGGGGGACGACTTAACAGCCCCGGAGGCCTACGACCAAATCAGCACGCACCTGACCAACTGGCCCGAAGCTCGCTACATGGTGGAGGCATGCGCCAGCGCCAACGATTGCAGCAACTCTAACGAGGCCACCGCGATAAACGCGATGCTCGACACCATCGGCTACTTAAAAGCGTCTAACGCCGAAGCCAATGATTGGTTCGGCTGGAGCTTAGATCTATCCGCCGACGGTACCACACTCGCCGTCGGGGGCCTGCAAGAAGACTCTATGGCTCAAGGCGTTGATGGCGACCAAAGCGATAACAGCACACTGGCCGCCGGCGCCGTGTATGTCTTTATCCACAACAATGGTGAGTGGCAACAACAAGCTTACCTGAAAGCCTCGAACACCGAAGCACCCTTTGAGGATGATGACGGCAACGAATTAGTCCGCTCTAACGACCGCTTTGGTTATTCAGTCTCTTTGTCAGATAACGGCAACACACTCGCGGTAGGTGCCCTGCTGGAGGACAGCAACGCCACCGGTATCAATGGTGATGAAACCGATAATTCCGCGGCAAACGCTGGCGCCGTTTACTTATTTGAACGCAGCGACGGCAGCTGGTCACAAACCGCTTACGTCAAGGCCTCTAACACGCCAGAAGAAGAGGACTCCTCCAGCAGCTCTTCTTCCAGCTCATCCAGTGAAGACACCAGCTCGTCTTCAAGTGTCTCATCCGTGGGCTCCACCACCGCCGGTGACCGCTTTGGTCACAGTGTCGCACTCTCGGGTGATGGCAAAACCCTGGCGGTCGGCGCCATCGGCGAAGACAGCAGCTCGGGTGGCATTAATGGCGACGAAAGCCTTAACGATATTAGCGCCCCCGGTGCTGTGTATGTCTTTGCCAACGACGGCACTAATTGGGCGCAGCAAGCCTACGTTAAAGCAGAAACGCCCCGCGCCGATGATCAATTCGGATTCTCGGTGGCACTCGACTACTCCGGCGATACCCTGGCCGTCGGCGCCAACGGAGAAGACGTGCCCGGCAACGGCGTTAACCAGGAGATTCCTACCGATGCGGCGGCAAAACCAGACTCCGGTGCGGTATTTGTGTTTAACCGCAGCGCCGGTGAGTGGGCTCAGACCGCCTACATCAAACCCGGTTATTCAATACGCCTATCCTACTACAACAGCAGTGGCTATCTTTCGTACATAAGTGGCTTACGTTTTGGCGCCAGTGTGGATCTATCCAGTGATGGCAAGCGCTTGGCGGTAGGTGCGCCCGGTGAGGGTAGCCGTGCCACCGGCGTCAATGGTGACCCGTCAGATTACACCGAGCTCGACCCGGATTACAGCAGTGATATGGAGTCCTTTTTTAGCTCCGGCGCGGCTTATATTTTTGAAGATTTAACGGACGGCTGGGAGCAAACCTCCTACATCAAAGCCTCGAATACCGGCCCCGGCGACACATTTGGCACCACGGTACGATTATCGGGGGATGGTTCCTATCTTGTGGTAGGCGCCTACTTTGAAGACAGCGCCGCCGTAGGTATCAATGGCGATGAAACCGACAACAGCGCCGAAAACAGTGGCGCCCTTTATATGCTTGGCCGGGGCGCCGGCGGCGTATGGTCACAGCTAAGCTACGTCAAAGCCGCGGTTAGCGATTCACAAGATCGCTTGGGCCGTGCCTTTGCGTTGTCCAGCGACGGTGCCCGTCTCGCCACCAGTGCCTACCGCGAAGCGGGCCAAGGCCCGGATGCGGAGCCAACGGATAATAGCGCTGACGCCACAGGCGCGGTAAGCATTTACTGATAAAGGCCTACACCATCAGCCCATAAAAAAACCGAGCTCAGGCTCGGTTTTTTTGTACCCGCCGCTTGTCAGCGGTGCGATAAGCGCTACCGCTTAACTTTCAAGCCAAACGTCGCGTACCCAGTGCCACACCGAGGCCCAGGTTTCGTCACTAAGCTCGCCATCACGCCAAAACTGCACCTCCCCATCTGGGTCGACACAATAGTAGTGACCGTGAGTTTCACACAGTGGTACCAGGTGTCGTGGCATACCCTGAGCCCAGGCCACGGCCGCCACTTCGGGCAAATAGGTATGTGAGTAGGGGTCGGCGGCGGTAACCGGCTCTAACGAGCCATAAATCACATCGCTCGCCTGCAGTAAATAATCGCGCAAGTCCCGTGGTAAAGGCAGCAGCAACTCCTCCTCAACCACCACCAGAGCATCGTCATCGGGCAGCTCCAGCGGTACCGGAACATTGACATTGTGCTCGCGTAATTCATCCAGTACGTCTTCCATGTTTCTCTCGTTGCATGACCTAATATCGGGTAGCAATGCTACCGCCACCCAGAGCATGGTACAAGCACGCTCGTACCGGTGATTTTTGCGTGCCAGTTACAGTTATTTTACGTAACAACCGGTTAGAATATAACCAATGTTCAGTTATAACCGTACCAACCCAACCCGAGAGTACCTTGTGAAACCGCTCCTTCCCCTTTTACTCATCACCCTGCTCAGCGCCTGCGGCGGCTCGGGCAGCTCCGACACTGGCGCCAGCGAGCCACAAAGCAGCTTCGCGTCTAGCGCTTCGAGCAGCAGCGCCGAAACCAGCAGTTCTGTATCGAGCAGTTCAATAGCCAGCAGCTCGACACCCGACAGCTCTTCCAGCAGCGCGGAATCGTCACCTAGCAGCAGCGCGAGTTCAGTGTCCAGCTCAAGTACCGCGAGCTCTGAGGGCTCCAGCTCGCCCGCCAACAGCTCATCGAGCAGTTCGGGCGTGATCAGCAGCTCTTCGCAATCCTCCAGTAGCAGCGAACCCAGCGCTAGTTCTAGTTCTAGTTCTAGTTCTAGTTCTAGTTCTAGTTCTAGTTCTAGTTCTAGTTCTAGTTCTAGTTCTAGTTCTAGTTCTAGTTCTAGTTCTAGCAGTGTGATGCCAGCTCCAGGTGCGTTCAAGGTAGGCGCCGGAAATAATCAAGTGGTACTCGACTGGCTGCCAGTTTCGGGGGCAGAAGCCTATGAAGTCTTTTATGCGTCCGAAGCCGGCATTGCCCCCGAGAATATCGGCGCATACCGAGATGGCGACTGGCAAAGCGTGGCACAACCACCGCTCACCATCAGCGGCCTGAGCAATCAAAAAACCTATTACTTTGTGGTAGCCGCCACGCTTGGCGATAACGCGGGCGATGTCAGCTCCGAGCTCAGCGCCACGCCTTCACAACCGAGCGCAGCGCTTAGTGTCAGCGCCGGCGAAGCTATGATGCTAGAGCTGGTCAATCGTGCGCGGTTTGCACCCGCGGCCGAGGCGTCGCGCTTTGGTATCGATTTAAATGAAGGGCTCGCCCCCGGAACCCTCAGCGCTGAACAGCGCCCCCCGCTGGCCTATAACGAGCTGTTAATACGGGCCGCGCGTGGCCACAGCCAGTGGATGTTAGACACAGATACGTTCTCGCACACAGGCGTCGCCGATAGCAGTGCCGCTGAGCGAATCGCGGCCGAAGGTTACAGCTTAAGCGGTAGCTGGGCGGCGGGCGAAAACATCTCCGTCTCGGGCGCCAGCAGCACACCCGACGTAACCGCCGCTGCCATAAGCCAGCACCAGGGGTTATTTGAGTCGCCGGGGCACCGACAGAATATTCTTAATAGTGGCTACCGCGAGTTGGGCGTTGGCCAGCGTGTCGGCGAATTTGAGTTTGAGGGCTATGGCGCTCTACCAAGTTCGATGATTACACAAAAATTTGCCCGCCACGGCAGCGACTACTTTGTCTCAGGGGTGGTGTACCGCGATGACGACAACAATGGCCGCTACAGTGCGGGAGAGGGGATTGGCAATGTCACCGTCAGTGTGGGCGACGCCAGTACGATGACAAATGGCGCGGGCGCCTACACCATTGCCCGGTCCAGCGGTGGCTATACCGTCGCGGCGTTTGGCCCGGGCGTCGATTTGGTAAGTGACGTGGTAACCCTTAGCAACGCCAATAAAAAGGTGGATGTTATTGTCAGTGGCAGTAGCAGCCAACTGCAGCAATGGTAGCCACCTCGCTTAACCAAACAGTGACATTTGCTGGTCGGTTATCGCCGCCAGCGAGTCATCTAAAAAGTACAAAATAGAATCAGCCACCGGGGCTAGTTGTCGGGTTCGGTAGTGTTCGTAATCAAGTTCACTGCGCCGCCCCGCGACCGGTTCCGGCCCCTGCAAAGTAATCACGTAACTTACCCAGTCGCCTCGCTTTAGCTCGCCCAGCCCCCACTCCTTTTGTTTGCGCGCGGCCTGCACATGGGGCGGCACATTTTTTTGGTACTCACTTAAGCGCCGCCGCAGCCGTTTTTTATACACTAACTTGGCGTCGCTCTCACCGCGCATTAGCGCGCGCACACACGATTGCACATACGCCTGATAAGGCTCATCGGCAAATACCCGGCGGTACAGCTCGTGCTGAAACTCTCGGGCCAATAATGTCCAGTCACTGCGGGCGGACTCCAGCCCTTTAAACACCAATGTTTCGGATCCGACCTCCCCCACCAAACCGGCGTAACGCTTTTTACTGCCCTCGTCAGAGCCGCGCACCGTGGGCATTAAAAACTTTTTATAGTGCGCTTCAAACTCAATTTCTAGCGCGCACTCAATGGCAAACTCGCGCTCGAGCTTTTCGTGCCACCAGCGATTTAACCCCTCGGCCAATGTTTTACCCACGGCGGTGGCGCTGGCGTCCGCCATTGGCTCATCGCTGCAAAGCCAGACAAACACCGAGTCGGTATCGCCATAAATCACCCGGTAACCCTGCTGCTCAATCCATCGTTTGCTCGATTGAATAATATCGTGTCCACGCAACGTAATAGAGCTGGCCACACGGGGGTCAAAAAAGCGGCAACCGGTAGACCCCAACACACCGTAAAACGAATTCATAATAATTTTAATGGCGTAAGACAGCGGCTTATTGTCAACCGCCTTAGCTCGGTCGCGCGCCTGCCACAAAGATTCAATCATGTCGGGCAAAATAGCGTTATCGCGATCAAACGAGGCACCATTAAACCCCTCTACCAAATGCCGCTTGCTGCTGGATAGCTCGGCACACCAAAAGGCACAGGGATCGATATAAAAAGTGCGGATAATACTGGGGTACAGGCTTTTAAAATCCAGCACCAGTACGTGATGGTAAATGCCTGGGTCGGAGTCCATAACAAACCCGCCGGGGCTTACGATATCGGTACGCAGCTCCCCGAGATTGGGCGCGATAAAACCACGGCGATGCAAACGCGGTAAGTAGCTGTATTCAAACGCCGCGACGGAGCCGCCAATACGATCGAGCAACAAGCCCGTTAACTGGCTGCGTTCGATGGCAAACTCCAATAGTTGTTGGCGAACAAAAATATCCCACACCAACTGACAATCTTTGATGTTGTAACGCGCGAGGGCGGGTTTATCTGTTTCAAACAATCGAGAGATATCTTCACCGCGGCCGGCGCCGTGCAGCAACTTTCCCTCACCCAGTAACTCAGCGGCCACATTGTCCAGCGCAAAACTATCGAACTGATAATTGGCTTGCTTAAGCAGCTCGATACCGTCCAGTGCAACGCGCCCCGGAATAGATACAAATCGGCGACCGCCCTCGCCTTTTTCTTCGCGCCAAAAAGCGCGCGCGCCGCCACGCCCTAAATCCAACACCATTTTTAGCCGGGCGGCAATATCGCACAGCACCCACAAATCAAACTGCACTAAGTTCCAGCCGATCAGGGCGTCCGGGTCTTCACGTTTTAACCAATCTAAAAAAGCCTGCAAGCACGCTTTTTCATCGACGCACTCAATAAGCTCTGTGCCGTCCTCCAGCGGCTGGGTTCGGGTCTGCCCGGCCACCATAAAAACACAGCGTGTTTGCGCGGAATAGACACCAATAGAGTAAAGCGTTTGCGCGTCCATGGTGGTCTCGATGTCGATCGAGGCCAGGCGCAAATTGGGGCGATACTCGGCGGGGGAAAGCTTGGGGTTGTAGAGCGCGCCGGATCTATTGCCGCCGCCCTCGATACAGGCACCCGCGGTAATAAAGCGCTCCATTAAAAAGCGCTCTGGCGGGCGAATATCCGCCTCCCAGCAGGGAATGGTGTGTGACGTTAGGCGTTTTTCGGCCTCGCGGGCGGCGGCCATCGTACGAAAATAAAAAGCGCTAACGGCTTTGCCGTCTCGGGTTTTTAAGGATAAATCGCGGTGCCGCCATCCGGGTAGCGATTTTAAAATCTCAACGGCTTGTGAGCATTTACGGGTGGCGATAAAAAAAACCGCTTCCTGCCCGCTAAAACGAGTACACACCGCACCCGCCTCGGTTGCCCAGTGAAACTCTAACTCGAGCCCCCGAGAGGTATCGCGCCAGCCGCGCGTCAATAAAAAAGCATTCAACATGGCGCGTCGGTGCAGGTTAGCCCTGCTCGAGTAACTCCCGCAAATCAATAATCGCGGCGTTGGCGCGGGAGATGTACGAGGCCATAACCAACGAGTGGTTGGCCAGCACGCCAAACCCGCTGCCGTTTAAAATCATCGGGCTATACACCGTGCTTTGCGTCGCCTCAAGCTCGCGAATAATTTGTCGCACACTAACCAGCGCATTTTTCTTAATTAAAATATCGGCAAAGTCCCGCTCCACCGCGCGCAACAGGTGCAGCAACGCCCACGCGGCGCCGCGCGCCTCGTAGTAAACATCATCGATTTCCAACCAAGGGGTTTTAACATACTCATCACCCGGTTTAGGGGTCGAGGCAGTCGCCGCCGCATCTCCCGCCAAATCGGTGTTCAACCGCTGCTGCCCAACACTGGCACTTAAACGCTGTGATAAATTACCCAAGCGGGTTTCAACGGTTTTTAACCAGTAACGTAGGTTATCGGCACGGGCAAAAAACTGCGCATCTTTGTGGGCCGGGTCGACCAAGCGGTCAAGGTAACCCTGCAAGTGCCCAATACCCTGCCGGTATTGTTTCTCCGATGGAGGAAACAGCCAGCTATCGTTATTAAAATTAAAACGCGATTCAGCCAGCGCCAGGTCTTTATCTTCTAGCGATTGCGACTGTGAGCGACTAAACGCCTCGCGCATGGCTTTGTTCATGTCACGCACCTGAATCAGTACGCCGTACTCCCAGTTGGGCATATTGTCGAGCCACCAGCTGGGCGGCGTCACATCATTACTCAGGTAACCACCCGGCTTTTCCAGTAGTGTCTCGGCAACACTCATTAAGGTGATAGTGGTGGTGGCGCCCACCACCGGCGGGGTATCCATCTCGTGCAGCTTGGCCTCGGTACGGGCATTAACATTAAAGGTGGACGGCATCAGGCTCCAGTACCAACCAAGCGCCAGTAACGCGAGAAATATCAGCACAAGCACCGTCAGCAATATCTTCCAGGGGCCCCTTTCGGACTCGGGCGAAGCAGCGCTCGGCTCATCATCGCGGGCTTCAGCCGTACCAAAGGACGCCGATTCACCCTCGGCGCTCGTGCGGCGAGTTAACTTGCGCCAGCTTCGTCCTAGACTTTCCATTATCGTCATACTCCTGAAAAAACGCGTCAGTGATGGTGAGAGTGGTCAGCACGATCGTACCGGCTTACGGCACGCGCCATAGCCGAGGTCGTGCTGCCGTCGTCAAATTTAAGGGTTAATTCTACGGTATCGCCAGAGGCAAGCGATGGCTGCACACCCAACAACATAATGTGGTAACCGCCCGATTCAAACACCACTGTTTCGCCCGGTGCGATAGTCAGCGAGTCCACTGGCCGCATACGCATCATGCCGTCAATATTAGTGTGCGAATGCAATTGGGCCTTTTCGGCAATGGTGGTCGTCACCCCCACCAAAGTGGCCGGTTCAGAACCGGTATTGACCAAGCGCAAATACACGGCGCTGTTATGCGTACCCGGTATCGGTAGCTGCAGGGTAGCGTCACTCACCTTAAGAGCGGGCGCCGCTGAAGTTTGAGCCGCAACGGCCAACAATAAACACGAGGCAAATAATGACCGCACTAGACGTGTTAAACGCGGAGCTATAAAAAGCGACACGACGGACTCCTTAAGTAGATGAACAGATTTATCAGCTTTGGTTTTTAGGCAGACTGAAGCGGCCGCAACCACTCGCTAGGGCGGCGACAAAAACTCTACGCGAACGGGCGAGCCGACTTTTATATCACCGCGCAACAAGTAGCCTTTTACCGCTTCGCGCATGGTTTGATATACCCAGCGCCCCTCAGCATCACTGCCGGTAACGATCAACACCATTTGATCGTCCCGTCGCGCCCGCAGCGCCAGGTCTTTTAATTGGACTTTTAACGTATCGCTGCGCGCTTGCAGCTCGCCCACATTAAGCATCACGGCGTTATCCGCAACCACGGGGGCTTGCGGTTGTAAGGTTTGGTTGCGCTGCTCACTGATCATCGCGTTCACCGCGGCGTTATCGGGCAGAATGCTCGCCGCCCGATCGAGGTAGGAGTGCGCATCCTCATAGCGGCTGCGCTGCGCCGCATCCCGGGCCATATCCAAATAGCGCAAGACGATAGCCTGCATCCCCAGCTCGGCGGCCTCGTTGTTGTTATCCAGCTGTAGCACGCTGGCATAGCGATCGTAAGCGTTATCGTAAGCGGGCATTAACAACCGATCCTGGGCGAGTGCGCGCTCTGCCTGCGACAATAGCCGAGCTATGGTTCGGGCTCGCTGTTGCTCGGGGCTTACGGTGGGCTTGGCTGCCGCTGGCTCCGGGGCTGGGGACGGCGGTTTACTGCCCGTGCTCGAGCAACCGGCCAGCGCCACAAGAATACCCAAAACTGCCAAGCCGTTTGAACACTTCATTACCACCAAATCTCCACAAGCGCTTTAAACCATTAAAATTACCAGCCAAGGTTTCTGTGGGCCAGTGTAGCCGGTCACTTGCCCGGCGGCAACGCAGTGGAACCACGCCCCAGCCGAGCGGTCTGACGCCTGTTGCCAGCATCCGGGTCGAGATATTTGTAAAAGATCGCGACCGGCGCGAGAATAGGCGACCAAATTCATTCGATTCTCTGTTTGCGAGCTGACACCACGTAATGACTGACACCTTAACCCGCTGCTTCACCTTGGCCACCGCCCGCCAGTTGTTATTGTTACTCGCTCTGTGCATGTCGGCGCTAGCCTATAGCGCCGACAGCCTCGAATTGGTCCCGCCAAAATCGGCCAGCCCCGCTAATGGCCTCTCTCTAGGCAGCTCTAAACAAGAGGCCGAACCCGAGTTTTTACCGGTTACCGAAGCCTACATGCTAAGCAGCTGGGTGAGAGATGGCTCGCTTATCCTGCACTGGGATATCGAGCCGGGCTACTACCTTTATCAGCAAAGCTTTAAGCTTACGACTGACGCGGGCCGCGAGCTGGCACCAAGATTTTCCGAAAGCGTCGAGAAGTACGACGAGTACTTTGAAAAAAATATGGCGCTGCACTTTGGCTCAGCCACGTTAACCTTGCCCCTACCGGCCGACACCAGGCCATTTAACCTTAAGGTTCAGTCGCAGGGCTGCGCCGAAGCCGGCCTGTGTTACCCCCCCTATGACGATTATTTGCGTATCGACCCGGCCGAAGAGTCCGCCGACGCAATTACGGCCGACACTTTTAACCTTGGCGCAAGCGACGGGGGCACCACGCCCCCCACGACAGCTGCCAACAACCGCGGATTGTGGGCCATATTAGCGCTGGCACTGGCCGGCGGGGTGATTCTTAATTTAATGCCCTGCGTGTTTCCCGTGCTTTCTATTAAGGTGTTAAGCCTTACCGGGGCCAATCGCCAGAGCGCCCACCATCACGGCTGGGCCTACACCGCCGGCATCTTAGTGAGCTTCGCCGCTTTTGCCTGTTTGCTGCTCGTGGCCCGTGCCAGTGGCGAAGCAGCCGGCTGGGGGTTTCAGCTACAGTCCCCTCTGGTCATCGCCGCACTGGTTTACCTATTTGTCTTAATGGGGTTGGTGTTATCCGGGCTAATAGACATGGGCAGCAGCCTAATGGGGGTCGGCCAGCGGCTAACCCAGAGCCAGGGCTTATCTGGCTCGTTTTTTACCGGCGTTCTGGCCGCCGTCGTTGCCAGCCCTTGCACCGCGCCTTTTATGGGAGTAGCCCTGGGCTATGCCCTGACCCAGCCCGCCCCTATCGCATTATTGGTGTTTATCGCGCTGGGCTTTGGCATGGCACTACCGCTGCTATTGCTGTGCTATGCCCCGCGCCTGATTCGGCACTTGCCAGCTCCAGGCCCCTGGATGGACACCCTGAAGCAATTGCTCGCGTTTCCGATTTACCTCACGGCGCTATGGCTACTTTGGGTGCTCGGACATCAGACTGGCAGCGACGGCATTATCATCATTCTGCTGGGTGCCCTACTGTTTAGCTTTGCTCTTTGGTTGCGCCAACACCGGCCAGCGCGCTGCACAGCAAAAATAGCCATCAACCTGCTTGCCATCGCTGTGGTAGCATTCGCGCTGATATTGCCCGTGGCCAGCCTCAAAACTCAGCCCGCAACAACGGATAGCACCAGCCACTGGCAGCCCTACAGCGCCGACGCACTGACGAAATTGCGCCGCGAGGGCCGTGGGGTTTTCGTCAACCTAACCGCCGATTGGTGCGTCACCTGTTTAACCAACGAGGCGGTGGTACTGAGTACCGCCGAGATAACCGGGGCGTTTAAAACCCATAACATCGCCACCTTAAAAGGTGATTGGACCAATGGCGACCCAGCAATCACGGCGCTACTGCAAGAGTACGACCGCAGCGGCGTACCTCTTTATTTATGGTTTGCACCCGATACACCGGGCAAAGCCGTCATTTTGCCGCAGTTGCTCCGTAAAAAGCACTTGCTGGATGAGTTTTCGGCTGCCTATAGCAATTAAACCGCCCATTGGGCGACGTTAGCTGCAAATTAGACGAAGATGTTCAACTTTGCACCAAGTGGACGCCATTCCGAGGGTTACTGCCCCTATCGTGTCAAAACTTAGCCCTTAAGCCGGACAACAAACAGTCAGCTTCCGACAAATACCTACTAACGGCCGCAAACGTGTCGACATTTTTCGGGATTTCGAGAAAAATACCGGCACATCATGGACACATCAGCTTTTTTGCGGCAAACTCGCGCCTTATACTCGGCTGGGAGAACAGCTCCCGCCTATCATTGGCACAGGCAGCATAGGATTCCTCATGGCGAGCATACTGGTGTTACACGGCCCCAATCTTAATTTACTGGGTACTCGTGAGCCGGGCGTCTACGGAGCCACCACACTCTCCGACATCAATAACCGCCTCAGTGATATTTGCCTTGAGCAAGGCCACCATTTGCTAAGCCTGCAAAGCAACGCCGAGTACGAACTTATAGACCGCGTACACGAAGCGCGCAACGAGGGCGTGGACTTTATTATTATCAACCCCGCCGCGTTTACGCACACCAGCGTCGCCCTGCGCGATGCGCTGTTGGCCGTGGGGATTCCGTTTATCGAGGTACACATCTCCAACGTTTATAAACGCGAAGAGTTTCGTCACACATCTTATTTTTCTGATATTGCCGAGGGCGTGATTTGCGGCCTTGGCGCTCAGGGCTACGAGCTGGCGCTAACGGCAGCACTGTCTCGCAGCTCGTCGTAAACCTATTTGTTTAAATTGAATCCGGTACATAAGAGAGGATCACATGGACATTCGTAAAATTAAAAAACTGATTGAGCTACTCGAAGAGTCTGACATCGGTGAGCTGGAAATTAAAGAAGGCGAAGAGTCAGTACGCATCAGCCGTAACTCTACCCACGCCGCTGCCGCGCAACCACAACAGGTCTACGCCCCCGCAGCGGCGCCCGCGCCCGCTCCTGCAGCCGCTCCAGCCCCGGCGCCTGTGGCAGCTGAGGCCGAAGGCCCTGCCGGTCACGCGCTCAAATCCCCCATGGTCGGTACTTTCTATCGCTCACCCAGCCCAGGCTCGCCATCGTTTGTGGAAGTAGGCAAACAGGTTAAAGCCGGCGATGTTGTCTGCATCATTGAAGCGATGAAGATGATGAATCAAATTGAAGCCGACAAATCAGGCATTATCGAAGCCATTTTGGTAGAAGACGGCGAGCCCGTAGAGTTTGACCAACCCTTGGTAACCATCGTTTAACCACGATCGTTAAGCACAGCTGTTAGGCGCATTGCGCCGTTAAACACGAGGAGTTGGTGTCATGTTTGAGAAAATACTAATTGCAAACCGCGGCGAGATTGCCCTGCGGATCTTGCGCGCCTGTAAAGAAATGGGCATTAAAACCGTTGCCGTGCACTCGCAGGTTGACCGTGACTTAAAGCACGTGCGACTGGCCGACGAGTCGGTCTGCATCGGGCCGAACCCATCACCCCAAAGCTACCTGAACATCCCGGCGATTATCAGCGCTATGGAAGTGACCGAGTCAATTGCGGTTCACCCAGGCTACGGCTTTTTGGCCGAAAATGCCGACTTTGCCGAGCAAGTGCAAAAGAGCGGCTTCGTTTTTATTGGCCCAGACCCGGACGTTATCCGCACCATGGGCGATAAAGTCGCGGCCATTGTCGCCATGAAAGAGGCCGGCGTACCTACTGTACCTGGCTCTGATGGCCCGCTGGACTCTAAAGATAGTGCCGCTTGCCAAGCTACCGCCAAGCGCATTGGCTACCCCATTATTATTAAGGCAGCCGCTGGTGGCGGTGGCCGTGGCATGCGCGTCGTCCACTCAGAAGCGTCGCTGATGAGCTCGATCCAAATCACCCAAAATGAAGCGAAAAGCGCGTTTGGTGATGACACCGTCTACATGGAGAAATTCCTGCAGAACCCTCGTCACGTCGAGATTCAGGTTCTGTCCGACGGCCAGGGCAGCGCCATCCACCTGGGTGATCGCGACTGTTCGCTGCAGCGTCGCCACCAAAAAGTACTGGAAGAAGCGCCGGCTCCGGGCATTCCCGACGACATTCGCGAATCCACCGCTGCCGCCTGCGTCAAGGCCTGTATCGATATCGGCTATAAAGGCGCGGGCACCTTTGAGTTTTTGTACGAAGACGGCCGCTTTTACTTTATCGAGATGAACACTCGTGTTCAGGTGGAGCACCCGGTTACCGAGATGGTTACTGGCGTCGACATTATTCGCGAGCAAATTCGCGTTTGCGCCGGCGAGAAACTCTCGATCAAGCAAGAAGATGTGGTGATTCGCGGGCACGCGTTTGAGTGTCGTATCAACGCCGAAGACCCCAAAACCTTTATGCCCTGCCCTGGCACCATCAACAATTTTCACGCCCCGGGCGGCTTTGGCGTACGGGTAGACTCCCACCTGTACAGCGGCTACACCGTACCGCCTAACTACGATTCGATGATCGCCAAGATCATTACCCACGGTGAAGATCGCACCATCGCCCTCAACCGTATGCGCAACGCGTTGGAAGAAACCGTTATCGACGGTATTCGCACCAACATTCCGCTGCAGCAGCGTTTAGTACGCGACCCAGCCTTCCGTGAAGGCGGTGTTAATATTCACTACCTCGAGAAAAAACTCGAAGGTTAACTCTGCGGGGCCCGGCACCCGTCGGGCCCTACGTTTTCGGATTCCCATGCCCTGGTTACAAATCAAAGTTAATACGGTGCGCGAGCAGGCTCCAAAGCTCGAAGATGCCCTACTGGACGCCGGCGCTGTTTCGGTCACGCTGCAGGACAATGCCGACCAGCCAATTTTAGAGCCCGGACTTGGCGAGACCCCGCTGTGGGATCAAGTACGCATAACCGGACTGTTTGACGCCAGTATCGATACCCGCACCACCACCAACGAAATCCATAACGCTTTAAACTCTGAGTTGCCCGCGTACCAGTGGGAACAACTGGAGGATAAAGACTGGGAACGGGAATGGATGAGCAACTATCATCCTATCTGCTGCGGCGAGCGCCTGTGGATTTGCCCCAGCTGGATTGCGCCCCCTGAACCCAACAAGGTCAACATCCTGCTGGATCCGGGCTTAGCGTTTGGCACCGGTACCCACCCCACGACTTTTTTATGCATGCAGTGGCTGGACCAGCAACCACTGGAAGACTTAACCCTCGTGGACTACGGCTGCGGCTCAGGTATCTTGGGCATCGCCGCGTTAAAATTGGGCGCGCGCCACGTAGTGGGTGTCGACATCGACCCACAAGCATTGATCGCCACCAGTGATAACGCACAGCGTAACCATTTGGCCGAGAACGCCATGCCCGTGTACTTGCCCCCCAAAGCCCCGTCCGATCAGGTGGATATTGTGCTCGCCAACATTCTGGCCGGGCCTCTCGCCGAGCTTGCGCCGCAACTGTCGGGACTCACCCGCCCTGGCGGAAAAATATGCTTATCAGGCATTTTGGCGACACAAGCCGAAGCCGTAATGGCCGCCTACAGCGACGATTTTGAGTTTGATCCGATCGCACAAAAAGACGAATGGGTCCGTATTACCGGCACCAAAAGCCGCTAAACTGTGGCGCATTTACCCGTGCAGGCTTTGCGACTAAACTGCCCCTAGAGTGTGCTCGGGAAAGCTCTCCCGTGACAGCAAGGAAAACGCGTTTGCTATGACCCAATTGGTTACTCGCTGCCCGCAATGCAGTACGTCATTCCGGATTACGCCTGCGCAAATTCAAAAAGCCCGCGGCGCTGTGCGCTGCGGCTCGTGCCTGCATATCTTTAACGCCGAGCACAACCTTATCGACGGCGGCACCCCCAAGCCAATTGAAAGCCGTAGTAAACCTGCCAAGCGCACCCCGCAGGCGCCCGGCCCGACCCAGGCGCAACTACCCATTAGCGATGAGCCGGTGCCAAACCCTGAACCGGCGATTAGCCAACCCGCCGCCCCTCAAGAAAATCTCACCAGTACGGCGACAGAGCCCGAGCACCCGGTGGAACCCGATATCACACCGGCGGCAACACTCCCAACGGCCGATGAAACTCAGAGCCAGGGCGCCGCCCCGCCCAGCGAGCCCGACGCCGCAAGCGAGCTTTCGGAGGCACCCGCGCCAGAAACCTCAGAGGCCGACAGCAAAAACGAATCAGGCGGCCTACTGCGTTTTGATCAAGCGCAAATCGACCTCGAAAGCGAGCTCGATGACGATATCTTAATCAGCGACGACATGGGCGCGCCTCCCTCCTCAGGCGATGCGCACCTATACGTCGCCCCAAGCACTAACGATCACTCGCTGTTTGAGCGCCAAAAACCACAACAGCAGGACGAATTTGTCGATGACAGCGACGAATCCTGGGCCGAAAGCCTGCTGGAAGAAGACTCGCCGGAGGATACCCGCCGCCGCGAAAACATCAACACATTCGACAACCCACTCAGCATCACCCGTGAAACGCCGTCGGTAAGCTTTGAACCAGGCGACCCGGAGCACAATGACGAGTCACAGCCCGAAGACAACGATTACGATGAGCTCCCGCAGACGTACGACGAATACGGCGGCAGCAAAGCAGACGACTATGAGCCAGATAATTTTGCAACAGAAAGTTACGAGCTGGACACTGCCCTGCTGGACGACCCCGCAGACGAGGGCGCCATTAAGGCCGACCGCTCAGACGCGCCAGACGACAGCGACCCGGAACACAACGCATTTGCCGGACACTTACGTGCCTACGACAGCGAGCGCAGCGCGCTGTTAATGGGTATCGATCCAGAACCAGTCGAAATGGCCAGCGCCCATCATCGCCCCTGGCGCAAGCGCGTGCTGTGGGGCAGTTTGTGTGTCCTGGCGACTCTTGCTCTGGCGGCGCAAGTGGCTTGGTTACAAGTGGATCGCTTTAGCCGCATTGAGCCCTACCGCAGTTATTACCAAAGCGCCTGCCAAGTGCTTGGCTGCCAATTGCCCATCCTGCGTGACACATCTAAGGTCCGCGCTTATAACCTGGTAGTACGCCAGCACCCAGAGCGCAGCGACGCCTTAATGGTCGACGCCATTATTCTCAACGACGCCGAGTTCGAGCAGCCCTACCCCGCACTACAGCTTTCTTTTAGTGACATTAACGACAAGCCCGTGGCCTCGCGCCGCTTTACCCCAAAGGAATACCTGCGAGGTGAGCTTAGTGGACGCTCGATTATGCCCCCCAACCAACCCGTACACCTAAGCCTTGAGCTGGCCGATCCAGGCGCAAACGCTATCAATTACAGCTTGGTTATTCCTTAGAGGATTCAGGCACCGGGATTAAAGTCCAAAGTTCGCTTAAAAAAAAGCCAATCTGTGCGAAATCTGCGTTCCCAATCCGGTTGCAAAAAGGTATCATAGCCAGCCTTTTTCGACCGGCCCTGCCGCTAGAAATTTAATGAATCGCTATACGCAGAACTGTCGGTAAGGTAGTTGACAATGCTCCAGATTGGCCCCTATCACATCGATGCACCAGTGATTCTGGCGCCTATGGCAGGCGTAACCGATCGCCCCTTTCGCCAGCTTTGCCGGCAACAGGGAGCGGGGCTTGCGATCTCAGAAATGGTCACCTCTGACGCGTCGCTCTGGCATAGCCGCAAGAGCCGACAGCGCTTAGATCACCGGGGTGAAACCGGGCCAATAGCCGTGCAAATAGCCGGCGCCGATCCGGCCATGATGGCCGATGCCGCCCGCCTTAATGTAGATAACGGCGCCCAGATCATTGATATCAATATGGGGTGCCCGGCCAAAAAAGTCTGCAAAAAAGCCGCCGGCTCTGCCCTGTTGCGCGACGAAGCATTAGTCGCCGACATACTGCATGCCGTGGTCAGCGCTGTCGATGTGCCGGTGACTCTAAAGATACGTACCGGATGGAGCCCCGAGCAACGCAACGCCGTGACCATCGCCCGGCTCGCCGAAGACAGCGGCATACAAGCGCTGGCCGTTCACGGCCGCACCCGAGCCTGCCGCTTTGGTGGCCAGGCCGAGTACGACACCATTGCACAAGTTGTGCAAAACGTATCGATTCCGGTGCTGTGCAATGGCGATATCGACAGTGCGCCCAAAGCACAACAAGTGCTGCAACACACTGGTGCGCAAGCCGTCATGATAGGACGCGCCGCTCAAGGGCGCCCTTGGATTTTTCGACAGATTGACCACTACCTACGTACTGGTGAACTGTTAGCTGAACCACCCCTGACTGACATCAGGGATATTCTTTGTACCCATTTGGGAGAACTGGCCGAATTTTACGGGCCGGTCATGGGGCCGCGCATTTCGCGTAAGCACCTCGGCTGGTACCTGCAAACTCTGCCCGATAGCGGGCCGTTTCGCGCCACGTTCAACCAGTTAGAAAACGCCCAAGATCAATATGCCAGTGTTCGGGACTACTTCGAACAACTGTTAGAAAGAGAGGAAAAAGCGGCATGAATTCAGTAGAAACTTTTATCACCGAAGCGTCCATTACTCCCAAAGAGTCACTGAGCACGCAAGCACCACAGGCACCCGCTACGCAGGCACAATCGCTGCGCGGCAGTGTCGAGCAGGCTATGGAAAATTACTTCCAGCACTTAGACGGACAGCCTGTGAGCAATGTCTACGACATGGTGATGGCCGAGGTCGAAGCACCTTTGCTTGAGGTGGTATTAAAATACACCCGTCACAACCAAACTCGCGCCGCACAAGCGCTGGGCTTAAACCGTGGCACCTTGCGCAAAAAGCTTAAGCAATACGGTTTACTGTAAACGCTAAGCGCTGGTGCCCATGGCACCCAAGGGTGGCTCAGGGCCACCTTTTTTATTTGTAAGATTTTAATCTTGACCTCAGCTTAACCACAACTGGAAGCGTCCCCATGACTACCGACCTCGCGCCCGTAAAACGCGCCCTGATCAGCGTCTCCGACAAAACAGGCATCGTAGATTTTGCCCGCGCCCTGCACCAGCAAGGTGTTGAAATTCTCTCTACCGGCGGCACTTACCGCTTACTTAAAGACAGCGATATTCCCGCGGTCGAAGTGTCCGATTACACCGGCTTCCCCGAGATGATGGACGGCCGGGTTAAAACGCTGCACCCCAAAGTGCACGGTGGCATTCTGGCGCGTCGCGGACAAGACGATAGCGTTATGAGTGAACACGGTATTGGCACCATCGACATGGTTGTGGTTAACCTTTACCCGTTCGAAAACACCGTAGCTAAAGAAGGCTGCAGCCTGGAAGACGCCATCGAGAATATCGATATCGGCGGCCCGACTATGGTGCGCGCGGCGGCTAAAAACCACGCGTGGGTTAACATCGTGGTTAACGCCTCTGATTACGAGAAAGTTTTGGCCGAAATGTCAGCCAACGGTGGCTCTACCACGCACAAGACCCGCTTTGATTTAGCGATTAAAGCTTACGAGCACACCGCCGCCTATGACGGCGCGATTGCCAATTATTTTGGTCGCATGGTCGAAGGTGGTAACGAAGATTTCCCGCGCACCTTTAACAGTCAGTTTCAGCAGGTCCAAACTCTGCGTTACGGTGAAAACTCTCACCAAAAAAGCGCCTTTTTTATCGAGAAAAACCCGGCCCCCGGCACCATTGCCACCAGCAAACAACTGCAGGGTAAAGAGCTCTCGTACAACAATATTGCCGACACCGACGCGGCGCTCGAAACCGTTAAACTGTTCGACGCCCCGACCTGTGTGATCGTCAAGCACGCCAACCCCTGCGGCGTAGCCAGTGCCGACTCTTTACAAGTGGCGTACGAACGCGCTTTTGCTACCGACCCCGAGTCATCCTTTGGCGGCATCATCGCTTTTAACCGCCCGCTCGACGCCGCTACCGCCAAAGCCATTGTGGACAAGCAGTTTGTCGAGGTGATTATCGCCCCAAGCATTGAGCCGGCTGCTATTGAGGCGGTGAGCGCGAAAAAGAATGTCCGTTTGTTAGAGTGTGGCGAATGGGGCACCAGCCCCGCCGATTACGATTACAAACGCGTTGCCGGTGGCCTGTTAGTGCAAGATCGAGACAATGGCACTGTGAGCGAGTCAGACTTAAAAGTGGTGACCAAACAGGTGCCCACCGAAGCGCAAATGCGTGACCTGTTGTTCACCTGGAAGGTGGCAAAGATGGTTAAGTCTAACGCCATTGTCTACGGCAAAGACGGCGCAACCGTGGGCGTTGGTGCCGGCCAGATGAGCCGCGTCAACTCGGCGCGCATCGCCGGCATTAAAGCCGAGCACGCCGGCCTTACCGTACCCGGCTCGGTGATGGCATCGGATGCGTTCTTTCCGTTTCGCGACGGTATCGACAACGCTGCGGCGGCAGGTATCGCCGCGGTAATCCAGCCAGGTGGCTCCATGCGCGATGAGGAAGTCATCGCCGCCGCCGACGAAGCTGGCATCGCCATGGTGTTTACCGGCATGCGACACTTTAGGCACTAAGACGGGTAACGGGAGACGGTTCACGGAGCCGACTCCCGACTAACGACAACCAAAATTCTGGAGGATCGGCAGAACGCCGGAACGTACTCCGTTCCCCGTTCACCGTGTACCAAAAAATGAATATTCTCATCATTGGCGGCGGTGGCCGCGAGCATGCACTGGCCTGGAAAGCGGCGCAAAGCCAGCAAGTCGAAACCGTTTATCTCGCACCCGGTAACGCCGGTACCGCGCTAGACGACAAACTTAAAAATGTCGATATTGATGTACTGGACTTTGCCGCACTGGCGGACTTCGCTAAAGCCGAAGAAGTCGCACTGACCATCGTCGGCCCCGAAGTGCCCTTGGTTGAAGGCGTGGTCGATTATTTTACCGAGCGCGATCTCGCCTGCTTTGGCCCCAGCAAAGGTGCCGCACAACTGGAAGGCTCAAAAGCGTTTACCAAAGACTTTTTAGAGCGTCATCAAATTCCCACCGCCGACTATCAAAACTTCACCGAAGTAGAGCCGGCACTGGCCTACTTACGTGAAAAAGGCGCTCCTATCGTGGTTAAAGCCGACGGCTTGGCCGCCGGTAAAGGCGTTATTGTGGCAGAGACTCTTGAGCAAGCCGAAGACGCCGTACGCGATATGCTATCGGGCAACGCCTTTGGTGACGCCGGTTGTCGCGTCGTTATTGAAGAGTTTCTCAGCGGTGAAGAGGCGAGCTTTATCGTGATGGTCGACGGCGAGAACGTATTGCCCATGGCCACCAGCCAGGATCACAAACGCGCCGGCAACGGCGACACCGGCCCCAATACCGGCGGCATGGGCGCTTACTCTCCCGCACCGGTTGTCACGGATGCAGTACACCAACGTATTATGGATGAAGTGATTTATCCAACGGTAAAAGGCATGGCCGCTGAAGGCAATCGCTACACCGGCTTTCTATACGCGGGCTTAATGATTGACGAATCTGGTACGCCCAAGGTGATTGAATACAACTGCCGCTTTGGCGACCCGGAAACCCAGCCGATTATGCTGCGTCTTAAATCTGATTTAGTCGCGCTGTGCCTCGCGGCCCTCAAAGGCGAGCTAAACAGCGCCAGCGTCGAGTGGGACCCGCGCGCCTCGGTAGGTGTAGTACTAGCCGCCGGCGGCTATCCCGCCAGCTACAATAAAGGCGATGCGATTTCCGGCCTGCCCACCACCGAAACTGCTGGCGAGAAAGTATTCCACGCTGGCACCAGCCGTCAGGGTGATGACATTGTCACCAACGGCGGTCGTGTACTGTGCGCCACCGCACTGGGCAATAACGTGCAAGAGGCACAAGAGCGCGCCTACAAGCTTGCCAGCGGTATTAAGTGGAATGGGGTGAACTATCGTACCGATATCGCCTACCGCGCCATCGCCCGCGAGCAACAAAGTTAACCTGCCCGGTTAACCTTATAGGCGTAAACGCAAAAAGCCCCGAGGAGTCGGGGCTTTTTGCGTTCTGTCGCGAGGGAATTGCGCCGTGGCTGATTGTTAAGCTCGTGCGCCGTCCACCTCTGGTAACCAGCGCGCCAGGGTAATGTCGTGCTGCTCGATCACCGCCAGCAGTTGTAGATTCAGCTGCTCGGCCACCTGCAAAAACACAGAGTAGTCATCGGTATTGATGTAGGCGTTAGCCTGTACAACAAACCCTTCGCGCTCGACACGTTCAAAACGCACCCGCCGGGCGTCAAACAACACCCTTTCGTGCTGCTCGAGCACCGAGTTCATGTCAGCCAATAAAGACTCGAGCTTACCGGCCTCTACATCCGTCGCCAAATAAAAACTCTGGCGATACAACCTCTGATCGATTTTCGATAAATTCTCCAACACCTCTACCGAAAAGATCGAGTTGGGCACACTGACCAAAGTGCGGTCCAGCTTACGCAACATCGTAGAGCGCAAACCAATCTCTTCCACTGTCCCCAAAATGGGGCCAAAACGGCAGAAGTCGCCCGGCTTGATGGGCCGGGCAATAAACAGCGTAAACGCACCAAACACATTCTCTAAAGTTTTTTGCGCCGCCAACGCCACCGCCAACGAACCAATCCCCAAACCCGTCAAAATAGTGGCCATATTGTAGCCGGCGTTTTGCAGCCAAAGCAGTACAGCAAAAATAATGACAAGGATTTTTACAATAGTGACTAATGGACGAATAAAACCGGGGCTGAAGTTTTCATCTTTAGCCATCGCTCGGGCGATATATACAGCATGCCAGAACTCAACAATACCCAGCACTAAAAACATACCGGCCAAGTACGCTAAAAATCCCGAATCAAAAATAACTCGCACTTTTAACGGCAAGCCCAACTGGTATACAGCCCAATTCACGAAACAAAAAAACAAAAAACGTCGCAGCGGCTGCCGAATAAGCCGCTGCATGGTGTCGCCATAAATAGAGATATGAGTGACAATTTTTAGCAAGATCCAGCGGATAAGCGCCGTTATCAACCAACCCGCTACCACAATCACAACCAGCATTAACACCTGCCAATTGCGCATATGAAACAAACGAAACTCAGGCAGCCACTGCTCCAGTTGCTCTAGCTGAGGCGGGTAGCCAAAGTTGTCCCACATCTGTGGGATTTGCGCCACGGTGGCGTTGGATATTTTCCAGACTTTATTGCCGTTAGCGTCGGGGACGCGCTGCAACAAAATGTCAAACTGCTCGGAGCCCTGGTTGAGGCTACCCAATAGCTCCCGGTACGGCGGCAGGCCATCTTTAAGGTTACCCTCTTCGGTATCGTTGATGGCAGTCAGCTCAAAAATTTGGTACTGCTCCCACATCAGGGCCAGCTTGCGCATCAGGTTACCGGGTCCCTGCTCCAAAACATCGGGCTCGACGTAGCGAAAGTCAGCGTACTCGGCCATGCGCTCCCACTGCTGGCGAAGCCCGGCATCACGAATCAAAAGCACCGCGCCCAAAGGCGTTGACATGGGCTGCTCGCGTTGGATTTGCGCGGCTTCTTCCGCGGCCTGTACATTTGACTCAACGATATCTTTTAAGGTGACATCAGGATCCTGTGCGAAACTATTAACCGCCAGTAACGCGACTATACACAGTAGTAGGCGAGCTATGATTCCCTTCAAGCGCTATTCCTTCCATTTAATGTTGCAACCCAAACTTGGCTTTTGCTCGGTTGATATTGGCTCTTTCTGAGCCAGAGCATGGGCGGCAGTCAGTAAATCGTGACCATCAACAGGCGCATCGTTACCGGGCCGGGAATTATCCAACTGACCGCGATAGACGAGTTTTTTATCGCCATCAAATAAATAAAAATCCGGAGTACAAGCCGCTTCAAACGCCTTGGCCACCGCTTGTGTCTCATCGTAAAGGTAAGGGAAAGGGAAGTCGTGTTTGGCGGCAAAAGCTACCATATATTCTGGAGAGTCTTCCGGGTGGTTAACGACATCATTGGAGCTGATGGCGACACAGCCGATTCCCAGCTGGGAGAGTTGACGCGACAGAGGCGCCAAAAAATCGGCAATATGCAGCACAAACGGGCAGTGATTGCAGATAAACATAACGGCCAGGCCGTTAGTGCCGAGATTAGCGCTGATATTATAGAGATCACCGGCCCCATCGGGGAGCTCTACCTGTGGCAGAGTGGTCCCCAGTGGCAACATATTGGAGGGGGTACGAGCCATAAATGCTTCCTTCTGTTATTTGCACAGTGTCATTAAAGCGCGTGAGGCGCCCAATGTAAAACCCGCGCAAAAACGGCCCTTATTCCCCGGTGTCGTCTTGCTCCTGCAGTATCTGCTCTTCAATCTCTTCAATACTACCGTGACGCACATCGGCCCCCATCACCAGGTACACAACGTACTGAGCAATATTGCGGGCATGGTCGCCAATGCGCTCTAGCGCCCGCAGAGACCACATGACGTTGAGCACCCGGGTAATGCTACGCGGGTCTTCGATCATATAGGTGATCATTTCTCGCATGGCTGTGCTGTATTCCATATCGACGGTGCGATCGGTTTGTACAACCTTCAAGGCAACATCGAGATCCAGCCGTGCAAACGAGTCCAGTGCATCGTGTAGCATACGCGAGACATGCTCACCAATATGGCGCACCTCCACATAGCCGCGAGGTGCCGCACCATCGCGCCCAAGCGCCATCGCCTGACGGGCGATTTTCGCCGCCTCGTCGCCAATGCGCTCAAGATCAGTAATGGCCTTGGTGACAGCAATCACCAGGCGCAAATCGCCGGCCGCTGGCTGACGCTTAGCCAAAATGCGCACGCACTCTTCGTCAATGGAGACCTCCATTGAATTTACTTTGTGATCTCCGCGAACCACTTGTTCGGCCTTATCCAGGTCAACCTCAATCATCGCCATAATGGCATCGTTAACCTGGCGCTCGGCCATGCCACCCATCTCTGACAGGTGGGTTTTGATATCGTCCAGCTCAATGTTAAATTGCTGGGAAATATGGTGTGTATGACTGGTAATATCCATAGCCATAACCGTCTCTCCGTAATAACGCCGCTAACACGCAGCAAATTCTGCGTTCACACTAGCCGTAGCGGCCAGTAATATAATCTTCTGTCTGTTTTTCAATCGGGTTGGTAAAGAGGCGGTCAGTATCGCCCACTTCCACCAGATCACCCATATACATGAAGGCTGTGTAATCGGATACCCGCGCCGCCTGTTGCATATTATGGGTCACAATAACGATGGTGTATTTGTCTTTCAACTCGTAGATTAGCTCTTCAATTTTGAGTGTCGAGATAGGGTCGAGCGCCGAAGCAGGCTCATCCAACAAGATAACCTCTGGCTCAATGGCAATGGCCCGGGCAATCACCAAACGTTGCTGCTGCCCCCCTGACAAACCAAAGGCGTTGTCGTGCAAGCGATCTTTCACTTCATCCCACAGGGCTGCGCCGCGCAGAGAGTTTTCAACCACGGTGTCGAGTATGCGCTTAGACTTAACGCCCTGCAATCGCAGACCATAAGCAACGTTTTCATAAATCGACTTAGGAAATGGGTTAGGTTTTTGGAACACCATCCCCACCTGACGACGCAGCTCGGCCACATCGACCGACGGATCGTAAATATTATCGCCATCGAGCAAAATTTTACCTTCGATGCGGCAGCTATCCACCAAATCATTCATACGGTTAAAGCACCGTAACAAGGTCGACTTACCACAACCTGAAGGGCCAATAAACGCCGTCACCTTCTTTTCGGGTATTTGCAGGCTAATATTTTTTAACGCCTGATCATTACCGTAGTAAAGTTTTAGGCCTTCCACTTCAAGTTTGATTTTCTCGTTTTCCATAGCTAATGGTTCTGCCTGATCAAAGGTCTGCTTATGGTTTGGCGCCTGTGCGCCGGTCTCACCGGATAGACTATCCGTGCTCGCTGTAGCGGCGCTGGGCGCGGGCGCGTCGCGGTGCTCGACAACATCGGTTTGTTCTAACATGATATCACTCCCGTTATCAATCGGATGCGCTGCGGTACTTTTCACGCAGACTGTTACGGATTCGGATGGCCGCCAGGTTTAAGACAATAATCAGCAGCACCAGAGTAAGTGCAGTGGCATATACCAGCGGGCGGGCGGCCTCAACGTTAGGGCTTTGAAAACCCACATCGTAAATATGAAAGCCCAGATGCATAATCTTTTGATCTAAATGCACATAGGGGTAATTGCCATCAATGGGCAACGATGGCGCTAGCTTCACCACCCCAACCAACATCAGTGGCGCCACTTCACCGGCAGCACGGGCGATAGCCAGGATTAAACCGGTCATCATCGCCGGCGTCGCCAGAGGCACAACGACCTTCCACAAGGTTTCTGCCTTGGTGGCGCCAAGTGCCAACGAGCCCTGCCGGATAGTGCTGGGAATACGCGATAAGCCCTCCTCGGTAGAAACAATCACCACCGGCAAGGTCAAAAGCGCCAAGGTCAAAGATGCCCAGAACAAACCTGGAGTACCAAACGTCGGCGCCGGGAGCGACTCGCGATAAAATAACTCGTCGAGGCTCCCCCCTAAAAAGTAGACAAAAAAGCCCAAGCCGAACACACCGTAGACGATGGAGGGAACACCCGCCAAGTTATAGACAGAGATACGAATAATCCGCAGTACCGGCCCCTGCTTTGCGTATTCCCGCAAATAAATGGCTGCCAACACACCAAACGGCGTCACAATAATGGACATGACAATCACCATGGTGACCGTGCCAAAAATCGCCGGAAAAATACCGCCCTCAGTGTTCGCTTCGCGGGGCTCGTCCGATAAAAACTCCCAGAAACGCTCAAGGTATTGCCCCATTTTGGCAAATACCCCCATGGCATTGGGGCGTGTTAAACGCACGATATTCTGCAGAGTAATGGTAACCTCACTGCCGTCGATAACTTCGGCCGTTAAGGTGTCGCGCTTTAACTGGCGATACAACTCATCGCGCTCGGCTTTTACTACGCGGTATTGCTCGTCTAACTCAGCGCGCTCAGCGGCAAACTCAGCATCGGCTGCAGCAAGTGTTGCAGCATCGACGCCGTCAAGCTCAAGTCCGCGGCGCTCTAACCGCAGACGCTCTAACTTGTGGTTGATTCGCCCGATCTCGACTTTTTCGAGGTGATTAATTTCATCGTGTAAATCCAGGCTGCGTTCGATACGCTCTTGCACCTGAGGCCAAAAGTCGGCGTCTTGTACTCGCGCGATAACGTCGCCGTTTTCTTTTAGCGATACCGGGTAGCCGTAAAAATTACCCCACTCGCGGCGCTCAATCACCATGGCATCGATCGGATTTTGCCACTCGCTCATGCCGACTTCGAGGTACCAGTTAAAGTCCCGCGCGCTTATGTCGCGGTTGCCTCGTTTTATTAAATAGCGAGTAACCAACTCTTGCTCAGGAGCGATTTCATAGCCGCTATCGCGCACCACGGCCGCCGGGACGACTTCAGAGCGGACGATCTCGCCTAACACTTGCTGCTCTGTACCATCGCGCTCTACGGCCGTCAGCTGCACCACGTCTGCAGGCCAAAAGTGGCCAAAGCCACGGATGGCAATCAGACCTATCAAGCCCACCACCATCACCATACAAAGCGCCACTGCACCGCCGTTTAACCAAACCCAGGGAGCGCCACTTTTAAACCAGTTTTTCATTGTCTCGACTCCCAATTACAAATTGCTGTAGCGTTTGCGCAGGCGCTGACGAATAATTTCAGCGCAGGTATTGACGATAAAGGTCAATGCCAGCAGCACCAAAGCCGCCAAAAACAATACCCTAAAGTGTGTACTTGCCACGGCAGTTTCCGGCAGCTCGACGGCGATGTTAGCCGATAGCGTGCGCATGCCTTCAAAGATATTGAAGTTCACCACCGGGCTGTTACCGGTAGCCATCAGCACAATCATGGTCTCACCCACGGCGCGGCCAAAACCCATCATTACAGCCGAGAAAATACCGGGGCTAGCGGTAGGCAGCACCACGCCAACCACCGTTTGCCAACGAGTCGCCCCGAGCGCCAGGGAGCCTTGAGTAAGATGACGCGGCACGTTAAATACCGCATCTTCCGCAATCGAGAAAATAGTCGGAATAACCGCAAACCCCATTGCGATGCCCACCACTAACGCATTGCGCTGGTCGTAGCTAATGCCGTAATCGGTAAACCACTGGCGCATGCTGCCGCCAAAGAACCATACCTCCATATGAGGGCTCAGCTCGATGCACAACCAACCCGTCAAGAGTATCGGCACAATCAAAATGGCCGCCTCCCAACCTTCAGGCGCGCGAGTGCGAATTGCCTGGGGCAGCCGGCTCCAGCCAAAGCCCACCATCACCATCATCAACGGCATAAAGATTAAAATACTAAATACCGCCGGCAAGTGATTTTCTAAAAACGGCGCCAGCCATAGGCCCGCCAAAAAGCCCAGAATCACCGTTGGCAAAGCCTCCATAATTTCAATGGAGGGCTTCACCAAACCGCGCATTTTAGGGGTCATAAAGTAAGCGGTATAAAGTGCACCGGCGATGCCCAGAGGAATCGCAAATAGCATGGCGAAGAACGCCGCTTTAAGGGTACCCAGCGATAGCGGCACCAGGCTCATCTTTGATTCGAATCCATCGCCACCAGAAGAGGCCTGCCAAACGTATTCAGGTTCAGAGCGCCCCTCGTACCACACCTTTTGCCACAGCGAGCTAAACGAGACTTCCGGGTGCTCGTTCCAGACGCTGGCCACACCAATCTGGCCTGACGTGTCGTAAATAAGTAACTTGCCGTTGATGGGCGATATGGCCAAATTTTCGATGGGATTATCGGCCACCTTCGCGACCAACAGTGTGCGCGACGAGGTGCCGTAATAAATACCCAAAGAACCCTGCTCATCTCCCACCAAGAAGCCGCGGCGAGCATACTCTGGGCTAATAGTGGTAATCGCTCCCGGCAGTGATTCAAAATCACGCACTAGCTGCAAACGAAAGACATTGTCCGGGTCTCGCACCAACAACCATTGACTGACCGCGCCGGTATCAGTGCCTACCGCCAGCGAGCCGGTACCCACTAAATACTGCATCGCCGTTACCTGCCCCCGACCGGTGGGCACCGATTCAGTCAGTGTTAGGTTAGCCGCATCGGAGACATCATAAATATGCAATCGGGCCTGATCATCGGCCACTACCAGGTGCCTGGCCGTTTTATCAACCTGGACAAAACGAACTTTGGCGCCGTTTGGCAATGCCGGCAACGCATCCACACGGCCGCTAGTGGTCACCTTACCGGTCATCATATTTTCACGTGTGCTATAGCGCCCAAAACGCAGGCGTCCGTCGTCGGTGACACCAACCACAGCGTAACCGCGTGCGGTTTTTTGCACCGCCACATGGGCGAGTGAATGTCCTTGGTCATCCAGTACCACAGGCTCGTCGCCTAATGGGTAGAGAATCTCGGGGGTAATTTTACGAGTGTCATTGGGGTAGCTTAACCGGTAATTAAGCTGGGTCAGCATCAGCTCACCGTTGCTGTAACCGTAGGCAACCAAGCCATCTACCGGCGTGCCGTAACCGATACTGCTAAAGCTCGCGCCGTCACTTTTAGGGACATCAAACACGCTGATCGGCTTGCCATTATCGGCGACAAAAAACTGAACCTGACCCGAGGCCGTATAGGTCGCGCCAATTTGCTCATAACGCTCTAAAACCAAGTGCTCTGAGCGCTCAGATTGTGAAGTTTGCGTATGCGGATAGGTTTCCAACACCTCAACATCGGCCCCTTTTAGCAAAGGCGCCACCTCAGAGAAAAGGTAGAAGAAGATCAGCCCCAGCGCGCCCACCACGGCGAGACCTGCACTCGCTACTCCCCAACGTGAAAATTTATCTTTCAACCGGCGAGTGTTGCGCAGTTTGGCTCGCTGCTGGGCATTGGGCATTAGACTCTCCCCTCCCGCCACGGCTGGAGTTGTCTCACTCATAATGCGTAATCCTGATGGTGTTATGTGCGGGCAGGCCGGTGCTAACAAGCGCACTTAAAAGCAATCGGAGCCCACACATTTTAAAGACTATTTACGAAGATTGACCCGCTGCTCGCAACACTCCACGGCGGGTCTGAATTGAGCCGCTATTACAACCCTAACTCAGCGCTAACACGCTCGGAAACCGTTGCAGGTAGTGGGATGTAGCCATCGCGTACAACCACTTCCTGGCCCTGCTTGGACAACACCATTTTTAAGAACTCGGCTTGCAGTGGATTCAACGGACGATTGGGGTGCTTGTTGATGTAAACGTAAAGAAAGCGCGCCATCGGGTAGGTGCCATCCGCCGCGTGCTCGGCATCGGCCGGAGCAAAGGGCTGACCTTCTTCAGGAGCCAGGGGTAATGCCCGTACGCTTGAGGTGACATAGCCGATACCGGAGTAGCCAATGCCGTTAATAGACTCACTAACGCCTTGCACGACCGATGCCGAACCCGGTTGCTCATTGATGCTGGCTTTAAAATCACCACCACAGAGACCTACGTCTTTAAAGTAACCATAAGTACCGGATACAGCGTTACGGCTGTACATCGTGAAGTCACGGTTCGCCCACGCACCCTCAAGGCCTACGTCACCCCAGCGGGTAATGTCTTTGCCGTAGCCACAGCTGCGGGTGGCCGAGAAAATAGCATCCACCTGCGCCATGGTCAGCCCTTCAATCGGGTTATCTTTGTTGACGTACACCGCAACCACATCAATGGCGACGGGCACAGCCGTGGGCTTGTAACCAAAGTGAGCCTCAAAAGACTGAATCTCGGAGGCTTTCATTTCGCGGCTCATAGGACCAAAGTTGGCTGTGCCTTCGGTAAGCGCTGGCGGCGCGGTGGACGAGCCCGCCCCCTGAATCTGAATATTCACGTTCGGGTAGTATTTGGCGTACTCTTCCGCCCATAAGGTCATTAGATTGTTCAGGGTGTCAGAACCAATGCTATTCACATTGCCTGAAACGCCGGAGGCAGCTTCATAGTTAGGCAGCTTGGGGTCGACGTCGGCCTGCGTTGCGGCACTAAACAGTGCCCCGGCCAAGGCTAAACCGCGAAATAGAGTGTTGGCTTTCATGGAGCGCTCCTCGATTGATGACATTCATGAAAATGTTGATATGGGGCGCACTCTATCGAGGCTGTATGACAGTTATGTGACAGACTGTAAGAAAACTGTCACCAAATAGAAATATTTAAGCGTGGCTTACTTATCGACGAGCTGACGGGCACAAAAAAAGCGGCCGTAGCCGCTTTTTTGCTCAAATTGAGTGTTTAGCTTACGTAAATTGGCCCCATACCAGAGCTCCAGACGATGACCGTAGCCACCATCACCACCACCGCCAGCACGAGCCCTACGGTTATCACCGAGCTGGCATAAATAAAGCCGCGCTCTTTGGGAATGTTCATCAAAATCGGTATCCCTTCGTAAATAAGGTAGGTTGAATAGCAAGCCGCAGCGATAAACACCCCAGCCACCAACCATAACTCAGGGTACAAAAGTACAATACCGGCAAGCATCATGGGGGTCGCCGAATAGACTGCCAGTGCCGTTCCCTCGTAATGGCGTTTACTGGCTTCGTCATCAACACCAAAACTCTGGCTCATCCAATTAATGTATTCGCCCAGCACGTAAACCGCCGCAAGTTCAGCCAGATAGGCAAAAGCGCAGAGGATAAGGGCGCTCTCGGAGGTCAGTTTAACCATCCCGCCGCTGCCTATGCTCCAGCCTTGGTAAGTAACACCAAAGTAGGCGCATACAACGGGGATAAGTGCTAATAGCGGCACATGGGTCCAGTAGACCTTAAAAAAGCTGTGCTCTTCGTTGCGGATGCGTTGCCATTCGCGGTCGGGGTTGGTGAAGATGCCTAAGGTGTGTTGCAACATCGCCATATACTTCTCCTACGTCTGAGTTTTTATTATTCAGTGGATCTGTAGGTCAAAGATAACAAGGCGCTGGCAAATGCCGCAAAGAAGTATTAGCTATATACATCCGGTTACTAAATGCGCAACCGAATATAGCGAACGAGTGGTTTATTTCACCACTCGCAGGCTGGGTCGTTTGGCATCACTATCATCGCTGCCAGAAGGCGCTGGCGGCTTGGGCGGCTCTGGGGGCTCGGCCTCGGCTTCAAACACCATGCCCTGACCGTTCTCGCGAGCGTAAATACCCAGCACGGCGTAACAAGGGATGAATAAATCCCGTGGCACACCGCCAAACCGGGCGCTAAAGGATACGCTGTCATCCAACATATTAAGCTCGGCCACCGAAGCAGGAGCAATATTCAGTATAATTTGTCCGTCTTTGTTAATGTGCTCTTGCGGCACTTCAACGCCAGTGGCGTGGGCGTTAACCAACAAATAGGGCGTGCAGTTGTTATCCACGATCCACTCGTACAGAGCGCGAATCATATAAGGTCGACTAGAGGTCATTGTCATGGCTTCTCTCCTCGGCGCAAAGCATGAGCGCCCTAGCTGCTGATGTAGCCAGGGCGAGCAGATACGGCCGGCTAGCCGTATCCGCTGCGAATTAAGCGGGGTTCATTTCCCGCTCAGACTCGGTCAGGCTTTCCTGGAATGACTCGCGGGAAAACAACCGCTCCATATACTGCTTCAGCGGCTGACTTTGACGGGTGTTAGGAAACTCGATACCCAAAGACTTGAGGCGCCACAAAATGGGGCCTAAGCAGCAATCGACAATAGTGAACTCTTCGCTCATAAAGAACGGCATTTCAGCAAATATCGGCGCGATAGTCAGCAAACTATCTTTTAACTCTTTGCGGGCGTTTTCGATGATGGTTTTGTCATCGCTACTGCGAATCAAATCTACCAGCGGCGCCCAATCGCGCTCCAGGCGGTACATCCATAGACGGCTTTGAGCACGCGCGACGGGATAGACCGGTAATAACGGTGGATGCGGAAATCGCTCATCCAGATACTCCATCATTACTTTCGACTCATACAACGACAAGTCGCGATCCACTAGCGTAGGCAGTGAGTTGTAGGGGTTTAAGTCCGCCAATTCCTGCGGTTTGTTATCGACATCGACATCCACTAAGTCAACAGAAACACCTTTTTCAGCCAACACAATACGCACCCGGTGACTATAGTGGTCACTGGCGTCAGAGAAAAAAGTCATGGATGAGCGCTTGGTCACAACACCCATTAGGGCACCTCAATAGTTATAAACATAGGACGCGGGCGACACAATATCGCCCGCTTTAAAAAAACTTAGTGAATACCTTTCCAGTACTCACGGTTTAACAGGTAGGCAAAGATAAAGAATACACACAAGAACAGCAGCACATAAATACCAATGCGCTCACTATCCATGCGAGAGGGCTCGGCAACATACTCTAAAAAGTTAACTAAGTCGTAAATCGCCTTATCAAACTCTTCGTCCGTCATGCTGCCCTTAATGTCGCCTTCAACCAGTGCGCCACAGTGCTCGTTCATTACCGGGTTGCCCAGATTATCGCGCTCGGCGTGCCCGTGGTGATCAAGCTTAGGACCCGCGCCACACTCATGCAGGCCTTGCAGCTCCAGCATCACGTGGGGCATACCCACGTTGGCGAATACCCGATTGTTCACGCCCAGTGGGCGGGCATCGTCTTTATAGAAGTTACGCAGGTACGTGTACAACCACTCGGGTGAACGCGAGCGAGCCACCAGTGTTAAATCCGGAGGCGAAGCGCCAAACCACTTTTTTGCTAAATCGGGCTTCATGCTGATTTCCATCAGCTCACCGATCCGCTTATCGGCAAAAATCATATTCTCCAGCATTAAATCGTGGGGAATATCCAGGTCATCAGCAACGCGCTCAAAGCGTGAGAATTTAGCCGAGTGACAACCCATGCAGTAGTTTACAAAGTATTTAGCACCGCTTTGCAACGAGGCTTTATCTGACAGGTCAGTTTCGATCTCGTCACAGGGAATAGAGCCACAGGCAAAGTGGCTCTCGGCACCCACGGCCTTAATGGGCAACACCACCAGGATGGCAAACAGGATAAATCCTGATATGACCAAGTAAGCTGGCAAACCTTTGCTGGTAACACGCTCAGGCACAGGGAAGGTTTTTTCCCGACTCGTCCAAAACGGCATGGCAAAGAAGTACAGGAAGTACAACACAGTACAAATCTGCGCCAGAATTGTACGCCCTGGGGTAGGAGCCTTAACCCCTAAGTAGCCCAAAATCACAAACGCGGCGGCGAACACAATTAACGCAATACGGCTAATGTGGCCTTTGTAACGCATGGATTTAACCGGGCTGCGATCCAGCCAAGGCAGCACAAACAGCACCGCAATCGCCGCGCCCATGGCTACCAAACCTAAGAACTTATCGGGTACCGCTCGCAAAATGGCGTAAAACGGCGTGAAGTACCAGACAGGCGCAATATGCTCTGGCGTTTTGAGGTTATTCGCCTCTTCGAAGTTGGCGTACTCCAAAAAGAAGCCGCCCATTTCTGGCATAAAGAACAACACAAAACAAAACACAAACAAGAAGACCGCAATGCCCACCAAGTCGTGCACGGTGTAAAACGGATGGAAAGGCACGCCATCTTTAGGCACTCCGTTCTCATCTTTATTCTTTTTAATCTCAATGCCGTCAGGGTTGTTAGAGCCCACTTCGTGCAGTGCCAACAAATGCAGCACCACCAGGGCGAGCAACACAATGGGCAAGGCAACCACGTGTAACGCAAAGAAGCGGTTCAGTGTAATACCCGAGATCAGGTAGTCACCGCGGATCCACTCAACCAGGCCATCGCCCACCACAGGGATCGCGCCAAACAAGGACACAATTACCTGCGCGCCCCAGTAAGACATCTGCCCCCAAGGCAGTACGTAACCCATAAAGGCTTCCGCCATCAAAGCCAGGTAGATCGTCATACCAAAGATCCACACCAACTCACGCGGGGCCTTATACGAGCCGTACATCAAACCGCGGAACATGTGCAGATACACCACCACAAAAAACGCCGAGGCGCCGGTCGAGTGCATATAGCGCAGCAGCCAACCATAGTCGACATCGCGCATAATGTACTCCACGGAGGCAAACGCACCGTCTGGAGTGGGGCTGTAATTCATGGTCAGCCAAATACCGGTTAATAGCTGATTAACCAGCACCAGCAGCGACAAAACACCAAAGAAATACCAAAAATTAAAGTTCTTGGGCGCGTAGTACTTGCCCATGTGGGTATCCCAGGCGCGCTGTACCGGCAAACGCGCATCGACCCAGTTCCACAAACCTTTCATCCAATTCATGTTATGCCTCCTGATCCACACCGATGGTCACCACAGCATCGCTATCGTACTTATGCGGTGGCACCAGAAGGTTAATTGGTGCTGGAACACCTTTAAAAACACGCCCAGCGAGATCGAATTTAGAACCGTGACAGGGACAAAAGAACCCGCCCTGCCAAGTGCCGCCATCGAGATCTACCGAGTTTACCTCGGGGCGAAACAAGGGCGCGCACCCCAAATGCGTACACAGGCCGACCAAAATCAGGTAATCAGGCTTAATAGATCGGGTAGGGTTCTGCGCGTAGGTAGGTTGTTGCGGGTTCTCAGAGGCTGGGTCACGTAGGAATTCGTCGTTACCCTCCAGAGTACTCAAGGCTTGCTCGGTACGACGCACGATATAAACCGGCTGACCACGCCACTCGGCAGTAATCATCGCGCCCGGCTCAATCTTACTGACATTTACTTTTACCGGTGCACCAGCCGCTTTGGCTTTGGCACTTGGGTTCCAGGAACCCACAAATGGCACCGCAGCACCTACCGCACCTACCGCTCCCACCACTGTGGTAGCGGCGGTGAGTACGCGACGGCGCGTTTTATTGACAACGTCATTGGTCATGACGACTTCTCCCCTAACAGCATCAACGGCCAGTAAATCACTGAATTTCAACGATTTAGAATCGTGTTATTGTCTTGTAAAAATTGGCCAATCTTAAAGAAATTGTGCGCCTGTTACAAGAATAACCACGCGAGGCCACGTGGCGTAAGGGCTGCAGCGGCACCGGCTAAGCCGGAAAACCACTGGCCGAGGCGGCGAGCGGGTAGCAAAACAACACCCCACAAACGAAAAAGCGCCCAGGGGTAACCCTGAGCGCTTTTAAAAGCCAGCTGCCGCCGGTAAACCGACAGGCCAGGCACAGCCGAATTAACGCTTGGAAAATTGCGGCTTCTTACGTGCTTTACGCAGACCAACTTTCTTACGCTCAACCGCACGCGAGTCACGGGTAACGTAACCTGCTCCACGCAGCGATTGACGCAAGGTCTCGTCGTACTCCATCAGGGCACGAGTAAGACCGTGGCGGATAGCACCGGCTTGGCCGAAACTACCACCACCAGCAACGGTGGCCTTAACATCAAATTTTTCCGTCAGCTCGACGCGCTCCAGAGGCTGGCGCACGACCATGCGTGCCACTTCGCGACCGAAATACTCGTCTAGCGAACGATCATTAATCGTAACTTTACCGGTGCCGGGAGTAATGAACACTCGAGCGGTCGAGGTCTTACGACGGCCGGTACCGTAATATTGAGTAACTGCCATAATCAGCTTTCCGTTTAGAGGTTAAGTTCTTGCGGCTGCTGAGCAGTGTGCGGATGCTCACTACCTGCGTACACTTTCAACTTGTTGAACATAGTCCGACCGAGTGGGCCACGGGGCAACATGCCTTTAACAGCACGCTGAATCACGCGCTCCGGAGCTTTATCGATCAACTTCTCAAAGCTGATTGACTTGATGCCACCGACAAAGCCGGTGTGATGGTAATACATCTTATCAGTCGCTTTTTTGCCGGTAACGCGAACTTTCTCCGCGTTGATGACTACGATGTAGTCGCCGGTGTCAACATGGGGAGTGTACTCAGGTTTGTGCTTACCGCGCAGACGAGTAGCGATCTCCGCAGCCATGCGGCCCAGAGTCTTACCTTCTGCATCAATCACGAACCAATCGCGAACGACTGATTCTGCTTTAGCACTATATGTCTTCATGTTATACCTGCCTACTAGGTGGTGCTTCCCACAAAAAGAGCGCGAATACTACATAACGCGCCGCACCAATTCAAGCCTTTTTTGAAGTTTTTTGCAGGCTTTCGCAGACCACTCAAACCCGCAACGAAACTCGCGCCAGCGCAACATTCATTAGGGCTGATGCTCCCGCGCCAGATACTCGTGACTCTGCATCTCCAGCAACCGGCTCTCGGTGCGACCAAACTCAAACCCCAACCGCCCACCAGCGTACAAATCGGTCAGTGGTGCCGCCGCCGACACTATCAACTTCACCCCCCGATCGTAGAATTCATCTACCAGGTTAATAAAGCGTCGCGCCTGATCGTCTTTATCGCCACCGAGCACCGGTATATCGCTCACCAATACCGCGTGAAACTCACGCGCCAACTCAATGTAGTCGTTTTGCGAGCGCGGCCCGTCACACAGCGCCGCAAAATCAAACCAGACAACATCATCAGCCTGTTTGCGCACGCTAATGCGGCGCTGCTCGACCTCGATGGTCGTGCTCTCGCGCACCTGTGCCCCCGGCGGCAACAAGCGCTCAAAGGCTGCTCTAAGCGCCGCTTCGGCATCCGCCCCCAACGGCGAGTAATACAACTCGGCCTGACTTAGCGCCCGCAGCCGGTAATCAACACCACCATCTACATTCACGACCTCAGTGTATTTTTGCAGCAAACCGATTGCCGGCAAAAAGCGCTCGCGCTGTAAGCCATCGCGATACAACCCCGCAGGCTCGATGTTGGAGGTGGTCACCAAAGTCACGCCCCGCGCAAACAACTCGCGCAGCAGCCCGGCCAAGATCATGGCATCAGTAATATCGCTGACAAAAAACTCGTCAAAACATATAACCCGGGCTTCGGCGGCGATCCCTGCCGCCACCTGCTCCAGCGGGTTTTTACGCCCGGCAAGCTGCTTTAAATCACCGTGCACACGGCGCATAAAGCGATGAAAGTGCACCCGCATTTTTCGCTCAAAGGGCAAACTCTCGTAAAAGTTGTCCATTAAGTAAGTTTTGCCGCGACCAACCCCGCCCCAAAAATACAACCCGACGACCGGCTCTTTCTGCTCGCGTCCCATCAGGCGCTGCCACAGACCGGGCTTTGTTTCCGGCTCTTGCAGCCGCTCATACAAGCGCTGCAACCGGGCCACAGCATCGGCCTGAGTCGCATCGGCGACAAAGCCCGGCCGTTTTAAGTCCTCTTGATAACGCGCCTGCGGACTCAGAGGCTTACTTTCAGCCCGGTCATTCATCGGCCACCTCCAGTACCGCCTGAGTAAGTGCCGCTTTTAGCTGGCTCAGTTTGCCATGGAAAAAGTGCCCGGCATCGGCAAACTCGTGATAACTAACCTCTCCCGCAAGTGACGCACTCCAGTCGGCGACGTCACGGGCCACCACTCGCTCATCCTGCCCCCCTTGAAACACACTGGCAGGGGCACCCAGCTCTGTTAATTGCGACAGTTCATAGCGCGGCACCGGCGGCGCCACCAAAGCAATATGCTGTAAAGGCCCAAGCTGACCGCAGGTGTTTGCCACCACGGCAGCACCAAATGAAAAGCCCGCTATATACAACGGCGCCTGCGGACGTTCGCGGCGCACAGAATCCGCCACCGCGCGCAAGTCATCTCGCTCGCCAACGCCCTCGGCGTAGTCCCCTTCACTGGCACCCACACCGCGAAAATTAAAGCGCACCACAGCAACCCCCAAATCCCGGTAAGTACGCATCAAGGTGGTCACCACCTTGTTGTCCATCGTGCCGCCATGCAGCGGATGCGGGTGACACACAATAGCGATCCCTGCTGCGCTCTTCAGAGTGCCTGCTTCTGCAGCGGCGCTAACGGAAACCTCAAGCGAACCAGCGGGACCGGCCAGCGCTTGCAGCTGATCGCGGTCAAACACATCGTTTACCATAAACTCAATTCACCAAATTAGGATGACGCTGACAACTTTTTCGTGACAGCATGACCGGACACCTCACGTTGACAGCTAAAAGACCGTATAATACCGACTGCAAGGTAGGTTTTGCACGCCAAGACCTGCGACTCTTTTATCCGGCTACTTCAGGAGAGCTGTTGTGTATTCACTCGCTACCGTCATTATAAGCGCCCTTATCGCCCTGCTTGCAGGCTGTATAGCTGGCTACGTGTTTTCCCGCGGCCGCCCAGGCAACGCTCGCAATGCCGATATAGAGAAACGCCTGATAGACGCAGAAGAAGCCCTTAACAATTATCAGCGCGATGTTACCGACCACTTTGCCCGCACCACCGAACTGGTCAACAGCTTGAACGAGAGCTACCGCGATATGCACGAGCACTTAGCCAGCAGCGCGTTAAAGCTCAGCACCCCAGAAATCAGCCGCCAGCTGTTGGCCGATGCTGAGCATCAGTTGCCCGGTGGCAAACACCACGAGCTGCAAGAGCAACAAATACAGGCGCCACGCGACTGGGCCCCCAAACGCCAGGGACACAAGCCCACCCTGAGCGAAGAGTACGGCCTGGATGAGCAAAGCTCAGACGCATCGGACACAGTTGCGCCCGAGCCGCACTCTGCCTCTGAACATAAATAAGACGACTCACCGAGCAACAACAAGAGCGTCCAAAGAGGAGCCCCCATGCGCCCCAGCCGCCTGCTGAGTTTTTTTGCCTGGCCCGTTGCGGTCGGTTTAGTGGCCGCACTATTGCTACTAATAACCATCCCTGAGCTGCGCCCGGCAGGCTGGCCTTCAAGTACACTGGCAAGTAACGCCAAAGAAGACTCGTTTGCCAACCTATCCTACGCTCACGCCGTCGACCGGGCGGCCGCCTCGGTGGTTAACATTTATTCGCGCAAGGTCATCGAGACCCGTCGCCACCCACTGGCCGACCACCCCCTGTACGAAAAAATGTTTCGTAACTCGGGACAGCAAGAGCGCGTTAAGTCCGCCTTGGGCTCGGGGGTGATTGTCAGCACCGAGGGCTACCTGCTGACCAACAACCATGTAATTGAGGGCGCCGATGAAATATTAGTGCTGCTGCACGACGGGCGCCGGGCCGGCGCCACCATTATTGGCAACGACCCCGGCAGCGACCTGGCCGTACTGAAAATTGAGCTGGATAACCTGACCCCCATTACTATCGGCAATCCCAACAAAGCGCGCGTAGGCGATGTGGTGCTGGCCATCGGCAACCCTTTTGGTGTGGGACAAACCGTTACTCAAGGGATCATCAGCGCACTTAGCCGCTATGGCTTAGGCATCAGTAGCTATGAGAATTACATCCAAACCGACGCCGCGATCAACCCAGGTAACTCGGGCGGCGCGCTGATCGATAACCACGGCAACTTGCTGGGCATTAACGCCGCGATTATTTTTGACACGGTTGGTATCGGCTTTGCCGTACCGGCCGACGATGCGATGAAGTCGCTCAAAGACATAATAAAGTATGGGCGCGTAGTCCGCGGCTGGCTGGGGCTGGACGCCGAACGCTTAACACCGGCCGCCATTGCGGCATTAGGGTTGAGAAACGTGAGCGGGCTGCGAGTGACCAACGTGTTTCTCAACAACCCGGCTCACATTGCCGGCATTCGCCCCAACGACGTCATCACCCACATTAATGACCAACCCATCGGCAACGAACGACAGGGGCTCCGAGAAGTGGCCGACTTATCTCCCGGCACAAAAGTCACTGTGCGAATACTGCGCCCGCACACCAACGGCTCGCTTCCCGAAGAACTGGAAATAGAAGTTACTGTGGGCGAGCGCCCCGACAATCTGGAAGTTAACCGCACTTAATAGCTCACCACCGCCGGGCAACCCCAGCGGTGGCAAACTTAACGTTTGCGGTATTCTGCAGAAATAGCGTGCGCCTCTAAATCTTCGCTGCGCGCCAAGACAGAGGCCGTCTCGGCCAACACCGACGCCCCTTCGGGTGAGCAAAAAATAATCGAGCTGCGCTTTTGAAAGTCGTACACCCCAAGCGGCGACGAAAACCGTGCGGTGCCCGACGTGGGTAACACGTGATTGGGCCCAGCGCAGTAATCCCCCAGCGCCTCAGGGGTATGACGGCCCATAAAAATAGCACCCGCATGGCGAATACTGGGCAGCAAAGCCTCCGGATCAGCTACCGACAGCTCCAAATGCTCCGGAGCGATTCGGTTCGACAGCTCAACCGCCTCGTCCATATCGGCCACTTTGATAAGCGCACCACGGTTGGCCAGAGACGGCCGAATAATAGCCTCTCGGCTCATCGTTGGCAGCAGCCGCGACATCGACTCTGCCACTTTATCGAGGTACTGCTGATCAGGGCAGATTAAGATCGATTGCGCCTGCTCGTCGTGCTCAGCCTGACTAAACAGGTCCATCGCAATCCAGTCAGGATCGGTTTCGCCATCGCACAGCACTAAAATTTCGGAGGGCCCGGCAATCATATCGATCGCCACTTGACCAAATACCGCTCGCTTAGCGGTCGCGACAAAGATATTGCCCGGCCCGACAATTTTATCCACCCGGGCAATCGTCTCAGTGCCGTAGGCAAGTGCCGCCACCGCCTGCGCTCCACCCACGGTAATAACGCGATCGACGCCGGCAATTGCCGCCGCCGCCAACACCATATCGTTAAGCTCGCCGTCGGGAGCGGGCACGACCATCGTTAACTCATCAACGCCGGCCACCTTAGCGGGGATAGCGTTCATCAGCACCGATGAAGGATAAGACGCCTTGCCACCCGGCACGTACAGCCCTACTCGCTGCATGGCGGTAATCTGCTGCCCCAATACCGTGCCGTCGGCCTCGGTATAGCGCCAAGAGGCCTGCTTTTGATGTTCGTGATAGCTGCGCACGCGCTGGGCTGCGGTTTCCAGAGCCTCGCGCTGGGCTCGTGAGATACTCTCGAGCGCCGTGGCGATGCGCTCGGCCGGTACCACCAGCTCATCCATCGCGGCGACGCTGCGCCGGTCAAAGCGATTGGTGTACTCTATAACAGCCGCGTCACCGCGCTGTTTTACCGCCGCGATAATCTCGGCCACAATATCGGCCACCTTAGTGTCAGACACCGAGTCCCAGGCCAGCAACTCATCGAGCTGGGCGGAGAAGTCAGCCTCGGACGCATCGAGACGAGCGATCATGGAGTTGTCAGTCATAGTACTCTCTGCTTAGTCGTTGCCAGCGTTTACCGCCTGGGCAATACCGTCGATAATGGCCTGAATACGCACGTGCTTCATCTTCATGGAGGCCTTGTTCACAATCAGCCTCGAGCTGATGTCGGCAATAAACTCACGGGCCTCAAGCCCATTTGCCTTAAGGGTATTACCGGTATCGACGATATCCACAATCTCGTCAGCCAGCCCCATTATCGGCGCGAGCTCCATGCCACCATACAACTTAATAATATCGCTCTGACGTCCTTGCGCGGCATAGTATTGCTTGGCGATATTTACGTACTTGGTTGCCACGCGGATTCGGCCAGGCTTGGTCGCAGCGCCTTTAATGGCCGCCGTCATTAACTGGCAGCGGGCAATACGCAAATCCAAAGGCTCGTACAAGCCTTCAGCGCCGTTCTCCATCAGCGTGTCTTTACCGGATATGCCCATATCGGCTGCGCCAAATTGCACATAGGTAGGCACATCAGCGCCGCGCAACACCAGTAACTGAACGTCAGCCTGATTGGTGGCAAATACCAGCTTGCGGCTTTTATTGATATCTTCTTCCGGGAGAATCTCCGCCGCCGCCAACAGTGGCAACGTCTCCTCCAAAATCCGCCCCTTGGTTAGGGCAATGGTAATCATGTCACTCATAATTTAACCTAGTTGGGAACCCGGCGAATATTTGCGCCCAGCATTTGCAACTTTTCTTCAATACATTCGTAACCGCGATCGATGTGGTAAATACGATCCACCAACGTCGCACCCTCGGCCACAAGGCCGGCGATCACTAAGCTTGCCGATGCCCGCAAGTCGGTCGCCATCACCGGCGCGCCTTTAAGCCGCTCCACCCCGCGGATCATGGCGGTATTGCCCTGCAGGGTAATATCCGCGCCCATGCGGTTGAGTTCGTGCACCTGAATCAGACGGTTCTCAAAGATCGTTTCGGTAACCGAACTTGAACCCTCAGCAATCGCGTTCATGGCGGTAAACTGCGCCTGCATATCCGTAGGAAACGCCGGATAAGGCGCGGTTTTTAAGCTCACCGCACGGGGGCGATTGCCCTTCATGTCCAACTCAATCCAGTCGCTGCCCGTGCGAATGTGGGCACCGGCCTCTTCCAGTTTTAGCAGCACACCTTCAAGAATATCCTCGCGGGTGTCCTTAACGCGAATGCTGCCACGGGTAGCGGCGGCAGCCACTAAGTAGGTGCCGGTCTCGATACGGTCGGGCATAACGTTGTAATGGCAACCGCTTAGGCGCTCAACCCCGTTAATCACCAAGGTCGCGGTGCCGATGCCTTCGATCTGGGCACCCATGGCCACCAGGCAGTTCGCCAAATCCACCACCTCGGGCTCGCGCGCAGCGTTTTCCAGCACTGTGCGGCCCTCGGCGAGTACCGCCGCCATCAGTAAGTTCTCGGTGCCACCTACGGTTACGGTATCCATAAAGATATGGGCACCTTTTAAACGACCATCCATCGTGGCGCGAATATAACCTTCGTCGACTTCGATATTAGCGCCCATGGCTTCAAGCCCGCGCAAATGGATATCAACCGGGCGCGAGCCAATGGCACAACCACCCGGGAAGGACACGTTGGCCACCCCGTGGCGCGCCAGCATCGGGCCCAACACCAATATAGAGGCGCGCATGGTTTTTACCAGCTCATAGGGAGCGGTAAAATCGTTAATGGCATTGGCGTCGATCTCAACCGACATACGCTCATCCACCGTCACACCCACCCCCATGCAACGCAGCAGCGCCAACATCGTGGTAATGTCATTCAGATGCGGCAAGTTCGAGATGTTGATCGGTGTGTCGGCCAATAACGTGGCGGCAAGAATAGGCAGCGCCGAGTTCTTTGATCCGGAAATACGAATCTCGCCGGCCAACGGGCCAGCGCTCTGAATCATCAATTTATCCATGCGGGCTACCTGTTAGCTGGACTGGCGGGCAAACTCTTCGGGAGTTAGCGTTTTCATATGTACGGCGTGAATCACGCCGCTGGCGATTTGATCCGTCAGCACGGCATACACCATCTGCTGCTTTTTAACAGGACTAACACCGGCAAAAGCTGGGCTCACGACCACCAGGTGCACATGACTACCTTCAATAGTGACCTGTGCCTGACTATCGGCGATGTGGCTTTCTATAAGTGCTTGAATCTCGTGGGCTTGCATAGCTCTCCCATAGGGCTGGGTTGGCCGTCGCGCAAAGCGGGCCAACAAATTGGAATCTCAAGGCGGGAATATTACCGGATTGTAGCGCCCCGCGCACCTCCAAGGCGCACGAGCGCTACTGACAGGGGATCTTTAGCCTTCTGACGAGTCCCAATGGCTGATAACCCGATCGATATCGCCATTGTACTTGTTGGCCAGCTGCTCAAACTGACTGCTGAACGAGCGGCCGAGATTCACACCGTTGAGAACTACGTTGATCAGCTTCCACTGATCCTCACGGTTTTTACCCATGGTATAGGACAGCTTGTGAGTAGAGCCTTCGTGGCTTACTTGCTGCTCGACGGTGACACGACGCGCATCGCCCGCCGGCTCAGACGCGGGGGTTAGTTGAATATTACTGTCAGCGTAGGTCGCGATACCTTTGGCGTAGGTGTTCACCAGGTCAGACTGAAATTTATCGGCAAATGCACGCTTTTGCTCGTCGGTCGCTTTACCGTAGTAGTTACCCATCACCACACGGGCGATGTAATCAAACGCCACCACAGGCTCCAGCGCCGCCATGACCTGAGCATCAAAAGTGGCCTTATCACCGCCTTTATTATGCTCCTGCGCCGCACTAATCAATTTATTGGTTACGTCATCTACTACCTGGTAAGGGTCGGCGCTTTCGGCGCGAGCCAGCAGTGACATAAACATAAAAAACACCACAGCAACCTGCAGCGGCTTTTGTAACGAAAATCGAGTCATCTTTCCATTCCTTAACGAGTAAATTACCACAAACTCTTCCCTAGCCGACGCCATGTACGAGCCTGACTAATAACAAAGATACGTCCTACAGAGCTCGCCGGATTACCCAGCGTTAGGATTCACATTAAACAAACCATAAGCTGGCCGCATCTAATTGCTGTGCGATGCGGAACACTATACCATTTAGCCCCGCGCCCACCTACTGACAACCGCTCAGTAAAATGGTGCCAACCCTTAGTAAAAAAATCAGTCAGCATTCTACCGAGACCACTTTATGACCCAGCTTTGGATCCCCGCCCTATTAGTTTTGGTCGGCTTTGTCGGCTTAATCTGGAGCGCCGATAAATTTGTGGCCGGCAGCGCGGCCATGGCGCGCACCTTTGGCATATCAAAACTGATCATTGGTCTCACCATCGTCGCCTTCGGTACCTCGGCGCCGGAAGTCGTCGTGTCGCTAAATGCCGCACTCAAAGGCGCCGGCGACCTTGCTATCGGCAACGCCCTAGGCTCCAACCTGGCCAATATCGGGCTGGTACTGGGCGCCACGGCGCTAATTGCCGCTCTGCCCGTGCAAAACCACCTGCTAAAAATCGAGCTGCCAATATTATTACTGGTCACCGCCCTCGCCGGGTGGTTTCTGAGTGACGCCACTCTCTCCAGTGCCGAAGGCTGGATCCTGCTGGCCCTGCTACCCTGCGTCATGGGATTGATCATCTGGAGTAAGCGCCATCACCCCGAAGAGGTAGAAGATGATATCCCAGTCATGAGCCGGATTGCCTCGATTGCGTGGTTCGTTATCGGCCTGGTGATTCTTATCATCAGCTCCGACTTGCTGGTTCGAGGCGCCAGCGAATTAGCCCTGGCGTTTGGCGTCAGCCCACTAGTGATCGGCCTGACGGTAGTGGCGGTAGGCACCAGCCTACCAGAGCTGGCGGCCTCGGTAGTCAGCGCTTTAAAAGGCCACTATGACATCGCCATTGGCAACGTGATTGGCTCCAACCTGTTTAACCTATTAGCCGTGATGGCAATACCCGGCATCGTCGCACCGCTCGATATGGAGCCGGCCGTCTTTAACCGCGATTTTATGGCCATGGGCGGCCTAACGTTGGTGCTGGCTCTCGCCCTCTACATAAGTTACCTCATGCGCCGCAATAGCGGTGGTGCGGCCCTGGGCAAACCGCTGGGCGTATTGTTGCTTGTGCTGTATGTGGGCTATTACGCCCTACTGCTGGGTTAATCCACTATACTAGCGCCCATTCAAAAAATGCTTTGAGACGCCTAAGGGATCATGACCGACTTCGACTTTACTCAGTCAGCGCTGCGCACCATTGAATTAGAAGCGCAGGCGGTAACAGAACTGCGCGATCATATCGACGAGCAGTTTGAGCTCGCCTGCCGGCAAATTTTACAGTGCAGCGGCCGCGTGATCGTTTCAGGTATGGGCAAATCCGGCCATATGGGCAAAAAAATAGCGGCCACCCTCGTCAGCACCGGTACCCCAGCGTTTTTTATGCATCCGGGTGAAGCCAGCCATGGCGATTTAGGCATGCTGACCCGAGACGACTTACTCATTGCCATCTCTTACTCGGGCAACTCTCCCGAACTGCTGGCATTACTGCCACTGATCAAGCGCCTGGGCGTCCCGATGATCAGCATGACCGGCGCGCCCAACTCGGTGCTAGCGCAAACCGCCGAGGTCCATTTAAGCATCGCGGTGGAGCGCGAAGCCTGCCCGCTGGCGCTCGCCCCTACCTCCAGCGCCACCGTTACCACGGTATTGGGTGATGCACTTGCCATTGCGCTGCTTGAGGCCCGAGGCTTTACCGCCGAGGATTTCGCGTTTTCGCACCCGGGCGGCTCACTGGGACGCAAGCTGTTATTACGGGTTAGCGACGTCATGCACGATGACGACGCCCTGCCCGCCGTAAAACCCAAAGACACCCTGGCGCGGGCGCTGCTTGAAATGACCTCCAAAGGGTTCGGCATGACCACCATCGTCAATGACGACGGCACCCTGGCCGGCATTTTTACCGACGGCGACTTGCGCCGCAGCATCGATCGCGGCGTGGACATTCACTCCGCCGAAATGCACGAAATCATGCACCCCACGCCCACCACCATAGGCCCGGATACGCTCGCGGCCGAGGCACTTAATTTAATGGAGACGCGCAAGATTACCGCGCTGGTGATAACCGATGAACAAGGCGTTGCCACCGGTGTTGTGCATATGCATGACTTATTACGCGCCGGTGTGATTTAATCGCGCCGCTTTGCTAACCCCAATACAGCTGTAGACTTATGACTGAAGACACTCTCGCACGAGCACGCCGCATCAAACTCTTATTATTGGATGTAGACGGCGTACTTTCCGATTGCAAACTGTACTTCGATAACGCCGGCAATGAACTAAAAGCCTTTAATACACTCGATGGACAAGGGCTTAAGTTGCTGCAAAAATCTGGCGTTAAGGTAGGCATCATTACCGGCCGTACCAGCGCCCTGGTTGCCAGACGCGCTCGAGAGCTAGGTATTGAATTACTCATCCAAGGCCGCGAAGACAAATGGCAAGCACTGGGCGAGATGATCGAAGGCATGAATATCGCCCCCGATGAAATCGCCCACATGGGCGATGACTGGCCCGACCTGACAATTATGACCCGGGTAGGCCTGGCGCTATCGGTACCCAATGGCCACAGCGCGGTTACCGAGCGCGCCCACTGGATCAGCCACAACCGTGGCGGCGAAGGCGCGGTACGCGACGCTTGTGACCTAATCATGCAAGCCCAAGGCACCTACGCTGATATGCTTGCTTCATTTATCACAACAGAGGGCTAGTGCCGTGCGGCGCCGCCAACCAAAATCCTGGATCCTGCTCATGTCTCTGTGTTGCGCCTTGATTTATGGCGCGTTGCAATACTCACCCCATGAGATGCTCGCACCGGAAGCAGACAAGTCAAACGAGAAGCGCTACCCGCAATCGTACATGGTGGGCGTCGTTGATCGCACTTACAGCAACGCCGGCATCCTAGAGCATAAAATGGTCGCCCGCTCGGCGGTTTCGTACAGTGATGGCGCCATCGCCAACAGTGAAGTAGACCACCCTCACGTCACCATTTATGGCGCGCCCGACACCGCCCCGTGGCAGCTCTCCGCCAAAGAAGGGCGCAGCCAAAACAACACCATCACCTTGCAAAATAATGTTCAGGTTTGGAACGAAAAAGGTAGATACGGCTGGGTCACCCTGACCACCGATGAGCTCACTATCGACACTGACCAGCAATACGCGCATACCGACAAACCTGTTACCATGCGTAGCGAGCGCGGTACCACCCGTGCAATAGGCCTCAATGCCGAGCTCAACAACGGACGTATTGAATTGTTATCCGAGGTAAAAGCCACCTATGCTCCCTAATTACTTTTTGCGCCACTTCAATAAGCGCGAGCTGCTTAAATACGTCGCCGCGCTCATAGCGACGGCGACTATTGCCACCTCCGCACAGGCGCTACCGGACGACCGCGAGCAGGACTTTCAGCTGCAGGCCGACAAACAATTGTTTGACCAAAAAAACGGCCTGGTGACTTACACGGGTTCAGCGCGCTTGCAGCAGGGCTCGCTGATTATCGATGCGGACCGTATTGTTATCCACTTTAAAAGCGACAACTCGGTAGCCAAAATCGAGGCTACTGGCTCGCCGGCGCACTTTCAGCAACAGCCGCAAGCCAACAAGGGCAAGGTGTTTGCCGAGGCCCGGGAGATCAGCTACAACCACGACGAGCGCACCGTGACACTTAACAGCAGCGCCAAACTTGAACAAGACGGCGCCATCATGCAGGGCCACAGCATCCATTACGACTTAACCCGGGAGCTGATTAACGCCCAGAGCGACGAATCCTCTAGCGAGCGCATTAAAATGGTGATTCCTGCAGGGGCTGGTACGCAATAATTATGGCAACTCTTACTGCACAAAACCTCGCCAAAAGTTATAAACGCCGTCAGGTTGTCGCCGATGTCTCTATGTCGGTCAGCAGCGGTGAAATCGTTGGCTTGCTCGGCCCTAATGGCGCCGGTAAAACCACCTGCTTTTACATGATTGCCGGGCTCGTCAAAGCCGACAACGGCCGGGTAACGCTCGACGGGCTCGACCTTACGCATTTGCCGATTCACGGCCGGGCACGGGCGGGTATAGGCTACCTACCGCAAGAGGCGTCGGTGTTTCGCAAACTGTCCGTGGCAAACAACATTCTTGCCATCTTAGAAACCCGCAGCGACCTCAACAAAAAGCAGCGTAACGAACAACTAGAGCAACTACTGCACGAATTTCACATTACCCACATTCGCGACAACCTGGGCATGTCGCTGTCTGGTGGCGAACGCCGCCGGGTCGAGATCGCCCGGGCCCTGGCCACTAATCCCGCCTTTATTTTGCTGGATGAGCCTTTTGCCGGGGTCGACCCTATCTCGGTAAGCGATATCCAGCACATCGTGCGCCACCTTAAAGATCGCGGTATCGGCATCCTTATTACCGACCACAACGTCCGGGAAACCCTGGGCATCTGCGAAAAAGCCTACATCGTCAGCGAGGGCAGCATCATCGCCGAAGGCAGCTCCGAGCAGATTCTGGCCAACCAAAAAGTGCGTAAAGTCTATCTTGGCGACAACTTCATGCTGTAACGACGCCCTGGCGCCGTCGCCCTTGACATTTTTTATTTTTTGCCCATCAGGCACAAAGATTGCTTAACACCCTTGCTTGGGTCAGTGTTGATGACTAAACTCCACGGTTACCACACATAATCTGAGTGCCATTGCTAATACTATGAAGCAGTCCCTACAGCTAAAGTTGGGTCAACAGCTCACCATGACGCCGCAGTTGCAGCAGGCCATCCGCCTACTACAACTTTCGACGCTGGATCTGCAACAAGAGATTCAAGAGGCGCTGGACTCCAACCCCATGCTCGAAGTCGAGGAGAACCTCGATGACACCAACGGTAGCGACCAAAAGGAAAGTGACACCGACGGCAAAGAAGAACGCCGCGACAACAGCCAGGACGAGCTGAGCAACGCCGATGCACCGAGCAACAATGCCGCTTCCGAGGCAGACGAATCCACGGCCGATGGCGAGTGGAACGAATCCATCCCACAGGACTTACCGGTTGATACCAGCTGGGATGACGTTTACGAGAGCTCTGCCTCCACCCTGCCCTCCAGCAACTATGAAGGCGATGACAACGACTTTGAAAGCCGCCGCGGCAATACGGAGTCGCTGTACGACCATCTGATGTGGCAGCTCAACCTAACGCCAATGTCCGAGCGGGACGAGATCATCGCCCTTGCCATCATAGACTCGGTAGAACCCTCCGGCCTGCTCAGCAGTACCATAGAGGACATCTACGAGGGCTTAACCGCCAACTGGGATGACCTGGAGCTCGACGAAGTGCAGGCGGTTCAGCACCGCTTACAGCAGTTTGACCCGTGCGGCACCTGCAGCATCGACTTAGTCGACTGCCTACTGGTACAGCTGGCACAGTTTGACAAAAACACACCGTATCTCGAGGCCGCGCAGCTTATCGTGCGCCAGTATCTGCCCCTGCTTGGCAGCCGTGATTATCGCCAACTCATGCGCAAAACCCGGCTTAAAGAGCCCGAGCTGGCCCAGGCCGTCGCACTAATTAAAACCCTAAACCCGCATCCTGGCGACAGCATCAGCACCAGCGAAACCGAATATGTGGTTCCCGATGTCTTTGTCGATAAAAAAGAGGGCCGCTGGACGGTCGAGCTAAACCCGGATATTGCGCCTAAGCTGCGCATTAACTCGGGCTACGCTTCCATGGTTAAGCGCGCCGATTCAAGCCGCGACAACACCTTTTTAAAAGACAACCTGCAGGAAGCCCGCTGGTTTTTAAAGAGCCTGCAAAGCCGCAATGAGACGCTGCTAAAAGTCGCCACCTGCATCGTTGAAAAACAACGCGGCTTTCTGGAGTATGGCGCCGAGGCCATGAAGCCTCTGGTACTGCACGATATTGCCGAGCTGGTCGAGATGCACGAGTCGACCATCTCCCGGGTGACAACCCAAAAGTATATGCACACCCCGCAAGGCATATTCGAGCTCAAGTACTTTTTCTCCAGCCACGTTAGTACCGACTCCGGCGGCGAGTGCTCATCCACCGCAATTCGGGCTATTATTAAAAAGCTAGTGGCGGCCGAGAACCCCAAAAAACCCTTAAGTGATAGTAAAATTACCGAAATGCTATCGGAGCAAGGGATTCGGGTTGCGCGCCGCACCATTGCCAAGTATCGCGAGTCTCTCAATATTCCGCCTTCCAACGAGCGCAAAGGGCTCGGTTAAGGCGAGGCCCATGTGACAGAACTGGCAATCCTTGCTATGTTGAAGTTCTGCCACAAGCTAGACCTTCGCGCCCGTCACAGGCGCGGGGGCCGCCTATTTAGGTAAGCCAGACGAGGAGTAGTGTATGCAAGTAACGATCAGCGGCCATCATGTAGATGTAACTGAAGCGATTCATAATTACATCGAATCTAAACTGGAACGGCTCACCCATCACAGCGACCTAATTACCAGCATCAACGTGACGGTATCCGTAGAAAAGCTGACGCAAAAAGCCGAAGCTAAGATACATGTAAACGGCAAAGATTTATTTGCCGACGCCGAATCCGAAGACCTCTACGCCGCGATCGATGCCATGACCGACAAGCTCGACCGACAACTTATAAAACACAAAGAAAAACTTCGCAGCCACCGTTAGTGACTCAATAACTATGCAAATTGCACAGATCTTATCGCCGGAACGCACATTAAGCCGCATCGAGGGCGTCAGCAAAAAGCGCGCCCTGGAGATACTCGCCAACACCATCGCCGAGAGCATCCCCGGCATGGACGCGGACGACATCTTCCGCCGCTTAATTGCCCGGGAAAAACTCGGTTCCACCGGGATCGGCCACGGCATAGCCATTCCCCACAGCCGGTTGCCAGGCTGCGATGCCACCATCGCGGCGCTTATCACCCTAAAAGACCCTATCGACTTTGATGCGATTGACGGCGACCCGGTAGACGTACTGTTTGCCATGCTCGTCCCGGATCAAGCCAATGACGAGCATTTACACACACTGGCAGCCCTCGCCGGCGCGCTTAACGAGAGCGACTACCGCCAGTCGCTGCGCGATGCAGACTCAGCAGCGGCGCTGTACGCCGCTGCCATTGCTCACGACAACTAATCGGTAAGCCGTATGCACTTAGTCATCGTCAGTGGATTATCCGGCTCGGGCAAAAGTACGGCGCTTAACGCGCTGGAAGACTCGGGCTATAACTGCATCGACAACCTGCCGGTAAGCTTATTACCCACGTTGATCGATCAGATCCAGCTGCACAAAGACGCGGCCAACCAGAGCTTTGCCATCGGCATCGATATTCGCGATGCCTGGCAGGATCTCGCCATGTTCCCCAGCGCCATCGAGCCTTTACGTGCAGCGCGCCTGCCGTTTACGGTAATCTTTCTCGACGCAGGGGCCGAAAAAATTATTCAGCGCTTTAGTGAAACGCGCCGTAAGCACCCGCTCAGTGATAAGCACACCAACCTCACAGAAGCCATTCAAACCGAACACCAACTACTGCTGCCTATGCGCGATAGCGCAGACTTAGTCGTCGACACCAGCGCACTTAACGTGCACCAATTGCGCGACCTGGTTAAAGAGCGCGTCGCCGAGCCCAACGCCGTCGGTATGGCCGTACTGTTTGAATCGTTTGGCTTTAAACACGGCCCCCCAAACAATGCCGACCTGGTGTTTGATGCCCGCTGCTTACCCAACCCCCACTGGGACCCTAACTTGCGAGCACAAACCGGGCTCGAACAGGATGTGATGACGTTTTTGGATGAGCAGCCTTTGGTGCAGGATATGCTGGAGGATATTAAAAATTATTTAACGCGCTGGTGGCCCCACTACCAAGCCAATAACCGCAGCTATATCACCATTGCCATAGGCTGTACCGGCGGCCAACACCGCTCGGTTTACCTGTGCCAAAAGTTGCAGGCTCACTTTGCCCAGGAGCTGGACAATGTTCAGGTCAGGCACCGCGAGCTTGGCCACGCAACAAAAGAGAGCCATTAAATGCCTGAGAAATTTGTGACGATCGTCAATCGCAAAGGGCTACACGCCCGCTCCGCCGCAAAGCTGGTAGCACTGGCCAAAGAGTACCCCTGTCAGGTCGAGCTGATCGTGGCCGATAAATCTGCCGACGGAGCCAGTATGATGGCTCTGATGATGCTGGCCGCCGGTATTGACACTGAGGTTTGTGTTCGCGCCAATGGCCCTCGCGAGGACGAGGCGCTCGAGGCCATCTGCACACTTATAGAGGCGGGCTTTGACGAGCAGGAAGAATAATCCTGTGCACTGCGCCTCGTCCGACAAGCTGTTATAATCCCGCGCCCACCCAATACGAGCCAGCCGTAACACCATGACAACCGATTTTGAATCTGACACCGAAGAGTTTTACGACGGCCCCAGCAAATCTCAGCGCAAGCGAGATATGCATGCGCTGCAGGCACTCGGGCAAGAACTCACAGAATTAAGCGCAGCGCACTTGGCCGCGCTGGAACTACCGGATGAATTGCGTGAAGCGGTAATCGAGATGGGGCGCATCCGCCAACGCGAGGCGAGACGCCGTCAGTTACAGCGGATTGGTCGGCTCATGCAGTTAGTCGACAGCGAGCAGCTTACGACGCAATTGAGCGCCATAAAATCTCAGGGGGCCTTAAGCGTACAGCGGCAACACCTGATCGAGCGTTGGCGCGATGAACTTTTAACCGGCGGTAACGACGCGCTCAATCGTTTTATTAGCGAGTACCCCGAGGTGGACATCCAACACTTGCGTCAGCTCATTCGTCAGGCGAGCAAATCGCAACCACAAGAAAAGGCCTCCGGGCAATCGCGCAAACTGTTTCGCTGTATCCGCGACACGCTCGCGCAACACGAATAATCCCCGAGCCGCAACCACAGCCAATTAAAACTTATATTGTTACTCCACCTCCGACGCCCGGTCGAACGCCGTCACCGGGTTGTCCCAGCCTCCGCTAATACGATAGGTCAAACTGGTCACTTTGTTCATCTGCTCTTCAAATAACTTACTGATGACAAACACCCCCGCAGCTGCGGGCAAACCGGCGGCAAGCGCGGCAATCACGGTCAAATTACCCCCCATGGGCAAGGTGGCCACCAAACGCGTATCAAGCGTCTGATCCAACAGGTTAACAGTGCCGGTAAGCTGCATTCGGCTCGAGGGCGAGCGCAATAGTACCGGCTCGACGACCGCCATCTGCCCCGACTCAAAACGCACCGACCCGGTAATGGCATCAAAGGTTAAACCGCTTTTGTATAAATCCGAGAAGTCTAACCGCAGGCGACGTGCCAGCGAATCGAAGTTAAATAACCCCATCAAACGCAGCAACCCCTCGCCCGCGATCGCCGAGTCGCGAACAAAGCGCCCGGAACCAATATCTACCGCCACATCGCCTTCAAGCTTAGCCAACTCGAACGCTGCCGGGCCACCGGGCCAGCTCAGCGCCAATTGATATTCAGCCGACTCGCTTTCTATGCTTTGCGGGGCTTGCCATTGATCCATAACATCGGCCATATCGTGGGCCGATACCGCAACCTCCAACTCGGTTACCTCTGGGGCAAGTTGCCAGCGCAACGTCCCGCCACCGCCTTCGCGGCCCTTAACCGATAAACCACGCACCTCGCCCTCAAGGTCCGTAAGCACCAAGGTATTGCTAAACGGCTCCAGGTTAAATTGCCAGCGGCCATAATGCGCCTCGCCCAACTGCAATTGCTCTATCGTCACCTCTGCCCGGCGCAACCGCTGCAACGTTTCAGGGGTCAGGGTTACAGCGGAGTCCGGGCTTAGCTCCGCAGCACTTGCCTCAGGCTCACTTTTTGCCACCGGGGGCAACTGCAGCTGTGTGATTGCCAGTACCGCCGGGGCCTGCGAATCCAGTGGCCAGTTTAATTCACCCGTTAAGCGATCGCTGGTAACGACAAAGTCCCAGGCATCCGGTAGCTGACGCAGCTGCAAGCGCAACGCTTTTAGGTCAAGAGCGCCAAGTGACTGCTCGGCGATACGCAGGTCAGCCGCCAGCGGCACATTCAGGGAAGACAGCGGTGTTCGCTCATCGGCGAGGTTCGCAGTAACCGCCCCGGAGGCTCCCGGCATCTCACGCTGATACGTCTCCAGTCGCGCTAACACCTCCTGCCAGGCGCTCACATCAATCGTATCGATTTGCCCGCTCACATGTAGTGCCGGCTGCGGCAACAATTCTGGCTCGCCACCTAAAGCAATGGCGCCACCAAGCAGGCTTTGCGCCTCGGGGTCGATGTGTAAGGTCGCCCGCAGCTCGTCCAGATAATGCACATCGGCCAGCGCCGTCTGCTTACCTAAAATATAATTCACCACTAATTCGCCGGCTACACCTGTCGCCTTATTCAGTGGCCGAGGTAGGCTGACGCTAGTGTGGGTCAAGTCGGCGGTCACCCCCACAGCGGCAATCAGTTCATCTTCCGCTGCTGCGCCATCGGCTAAAAACTCATTCGGCTCAGCGGCGTCCGCACCGGCTCGCGAACGATGATCCAACGCAACGTGCACATCAAAAGGCACCTGCCCCTCGGCAAACAACAGTGCCGGCTGCGAGCGCCACTCGGCCAGCTGTTTCACACTTGCCTCCGCGGCCACATCAATCACGGTACGCGTTTGCGGCCCCTCATACTCAGTGTCAAGCGTAATCGTAGCATCACGACCAAACAGCTGGCCCTGCAGGTTCTCGGAGCTAAGCCCGTCGTCGCTGTTATAAAAAATTCGCCCGCTAAAATCAGCCAGCTCCAGGTCGTAGTTATCCAGTGCAAAACTTGAGGCATCGATGTCGATTTGTACATCGTGATAACTACCGGCGGCGCCAGCGCTTAACGGAATCGCCAAGTCAACCGCCGCGATTAAATCGCCGTGCAGATACCAAGTATCCATATTGTCGCCGACGTAATCGCGCAACACGCTCTGGCGTAAAATACGTAAACCGTCGCTGGCAATGCCATCTAACCGACCATTGACACCCAAGACTTTGCCATCATCAACCGGATTATCGCGCAGTGTAATAGTCGCGTTTTGCACATCGCTGTTGTATATCTGGCCGCGCTTAAGCGAAGTGTAAAGGTCGGCGTTATCCAGCAGCAGCCGTCCCTGTAAATTGCGCGCAGCCGGCCAATCCGGGTGGTAATTAAAATAGCCCTTATCGATATCAAGCTTGAGCGAAACACTGTGATCGGCGGGGGCGCGACTATTGATAGCACCGCGATAAATAAAAGCGGCCTGCTCGGCGACGCCCGGGTTGCTATCACCGATACCGCGAGTTAGGTACTCGGTTACATCCTCGGGCACCACCGCCGGTAAATATTTTTTATACTGCCCCGCAGCCATCTGCTGCGCGGCAACATATACCGTTAAATCAATTGGCCCGCTATTGCGCTGCCAGGGTATCTCCAAATGAAAATATCCCTGTGCTTGCTCGGCGCCGTCAGTGACATCGAGCGGGCCGCTATTGACAAAAATGCGGTTATCCTCCGGCCTTAAGTGCCACGCTACCCGGCCGCGAGCCGAATCAAACATTAACGCTCGCTCATACACCCCCGGAAACGCCATACTAAAACCATCGCGCGAATCGAGCTGTACGTAGCCACCCTTAACGCCGGCCGTTACAAAGCCGGAGACACGTTCAAAGGCGGGCACCTGATTCCAGCTACCAACGCTTACCGTATCGAGCGCTGCCGAGAGCGTCCAGTCGGCCCATGAGCCGGGAACAGCCGTTAACTCTAAAGCCTCCAGCTTACCTCGGGCGTCTAAACTATCGACCAACTTGGTCAGAGCCGGATACGGTGTTAACAGTTGCCCGCGCTGCAATACTCGCGTTACTTTTGCCAAATCTAACCGAGAGGCCCGGGCGCTCACGGGCTCTGCTGGCCCTGCCCTGCCGGCGACAAAATCAAATTCCAGGTGGGTATCGTCATCGAGCACCCAAAGCGATTGCTGTAGCGCCACATGCCAGCGATCCAGGCTGGCAAACTGCCCGCTAACGTCGGCCCGCACACGGGTTAGCGAGGTAGGCGTGTCGGGCAGCCCAGCCGTCACATCGGCCAGCTCAACATCCCCCACTACGCTGACACTGGCATTGGCCGCTTTGCGACCAAACCATAAGCTCGCACTAATACTGCCAGCGGGCGACAGTTGTTCGGGTGCCAGCCCCGCTTTTTTGAGTGCAGCGGCAATAACGTTATTAGCGGGAAAGTTTCGTAGCTGCAGGTAAGCATCAGCGCTAAAGCGCTTGTCTCTCGGGTCGCCGCGCCCCTCCATTAAAAAGAACAAAGCACCGGCTTGTTCGGCAACATCCAGCTGCAACAACAGGCGGTGAAAGTCGCCACTGTTTTCTAGCAGTAGTGAGGGCGACTCGAGGCGAACTTGCTCGCCGCTGGTAAAATAAAAATCGAGGTGGGTTTCTTTAAAGGCGATACGTCGGGAGGCCAATAAAATATCGAGTATTTTGTCGTGCAGATTACCGCTTGGGCGCACACCGTCATTGCTAACCCCTTGCAGGCGCCAGTGGCCTTGGTCGTCTTGGCGCAGCGCCATCGCCCCACCGGCTAACTCGACGTTTCCCCACACCGGGCGCCAGGCGAGTACCGAGCCAATAATATCCAGGCGTAAACGCGCCCGATCCATTGCCAGTAAACGCTCACCGGTCGCGGTATCTACCTCGAGGCCGGTAACCTCCAACACTGGCTGCAAGCCACTCCAGTCAGCGCTTACCTGCGCCAGTTTTACCTGCCCCTGGGTTTGCTCAGACAGCAGTGCTTCCAGCTCTTGTCGGTAATCGGCCACCAAGTAAGAAAAGCTGCGGCCGGCCTGAATCAAAACAGCCAAGGCAATCACCAGCACCGCCAAAATCAGGCAAAGTTTACGCAGCAGGTAACCCAGCGCCCGAAGCATCCGTTAAACCTCGCCCCACACCAAAAATCGCAATCCGTTGCCTACAGCGCGCTCACACCAAGACAATGTCGTACTGCTCCTGTGTAAACAAAGGCTCAACCTGAAACTCAATGGTGCGGCCAATAAACGCTTCGAGGTCGGCCACATAGGCGGCATCTTCGTCGAGCAGACGGTCGACCACAACCGAGGCGGCCAACACCAAAAACTTCTCGTTATCGTAGGCACGCGCCTCGCGCAAAATCTCACGAAACACCTCGTAGCACACGGTCTCGGCTGACTTTACCTTACCGCGCCCCTGGCACACCGGACAGCTCTCACATAGTAACTGCCCCAGAGACTCGCGGGTGCGTTTGCGGGTCATCTCGACTAAACCGAGCTCCGACACACCGGTAATATTCGTTTTGGCGTGATCGCGATCGAGTGCTTTTTCTAAGGTACGCAGCACTTGCCGCTGGTGCTCGGGGTCTTGCATATCGATAAAATCCAATACGATAATGCCACCAATGTTGCGCACCCGAAGCTGGCGGGCAATCGCACCGGCCGCCTCCATATTGGTTTTAAAAATCGTCTCTTCCAGGTTGCGCCGCCCAACAAAAGCGCCGGTATTGACGTCCACCGTGGTCATCGCCTCGGTTTGCTCAACAATCAAGTATCCGTTTGACTTAAGCGGCACCCGCGGGTCCAGTGCCCGGGCAATTTCATCCTCAACGCCGTATAAATCGAGCAATGGTCGCTCGCCTTGATAACACTCAATGATGTTAATCAATTGCGGGCAATACTCATTGGCAAACTCACGCATTTGTGACCAGCTTTGGCGAGAGTCAACGCGAATTTTCTCGATGGGCAAGCGCGCTAAATCCCGCAGCGAACGCAAGGTCAACGGCATATCTTCATAAATCACCGCCGGCGCCTTGATGGCCCCCAGGCGGTCAGTTAAATCTTGCCAGAGCTTTTGCAGAAAGGGGATATCCCCGACCACCGAGTCGGCGGCGATGCCCTCAGCCACAGTGCGCACAATAAACCCGCCACTGATATTTTGTTCGCGCACACTGGCCTCAACCGCGTCGCGCAAGCGCTTGCGCTCGGCGTCGTCGTCAATGCGTATCGACACTCCAATGTGCGGACTATTGGGCATATAAACAAGATAACGTGAAGACAGTGTGATGTGCGTGGTAAGGCGGGCGCCTTTAGTACTGATAGGATCTTTACTGACTTGCACCAGAAGCGTCTGCCCCTCGCGCACCAGAGTGCGGATGTCGGGCAGCTCTGATGGGCGCGGCTCACCTTCGGCGTGCTCGGGCACCAGCTCTTGGGCGTGGATAAAACCGGTACGCTCCAGGCCAATGTCGACGAACGCGGCCTGCATGCCCGGTAAGACTCTAACCACTTTGCCCTTGTAGATATTTCCGACAAAGCCGCGACCGTGACTGCGCTCGACGTGTAACTCTTGCAGTACGCCGTTATCGACCAGCGCCACCCGAGTCTCCACCGGAGATACATTGATCAGAATTTCTTCACTCACTGTGCGCATCCCACCCGTGTCATCCGCCAGTACTCACTCGCAAAAAGCGCGGTGCACTCACTCCCGGACAAGCCAAAAGGGTACATTGTACTTGGTCAACAGGGGTGCTGTCGTCTCTAGCGGCAAACCCACCACATTAGAGTAGCTACCGCGAATTTCGCGCACAAACACCGCCCCCAACCCCTGAATGCCATAACCGCCGGCTTTATCGGCGGGCTCGCCGGTATGCCAGTATTGGGCGATTTCTGTGTCGCTCAGCTCGCGAAACCACACCTCGGTGCGTACCAATGAGACATCTGTATCTGTGCCGTTGGTTAAAGCAACGGCCGTCATCACCGTGTGACTGCGACCGGACATCGCCCGCAACAATTGGGCGGCGTGTACCTGGCTCTTAGGTTTCTCCAGTAACTGGCCATCGAGCACGCCGAGAGTATCGGCCCCGAGCACCACGTGATTACCACTAGCTGACTCCAGGGCACGCCAGCCCGCCTCGGCTTTGCTGCCGGCCAGGCGAGTAACGTAATCCTCAGGGGACTCCTGAGGCGCGGGCACCTCGGGCACATCGATGACCACCCGGGTAAAATCTACGCCAATTTGACGCAACAGCTCGGCGCGCCTTGGCGAGCCGGACGCGAGAAACAATTGAGGGGAGGCAAGGCTCATAGTGATATTCGCTCAGCTACACCTGGCGGGCGATGCGGTAATGACGCCGCAGCCGGTCAAACACCATCGCCAGCAGTGGCCAGCAGCAGGCGCTGGCAACCGCCGGCAGCAAAAACTCAAAGCCGTCCATTTGCCGCCCGTGAAGCGCCTGTACCCAATAGGCTAACAGTTGAGCACTTGCCACTAGCAGCAGCACCCAGAGCGACTCCTGCCAGCGAGCAAAGTGACGCACGCGGCGATAACTGCGCAGGCACAAATACCCCACCATTATTAGCATCAGCGGATGCTGCCCCAGCGGGGCGCCCACCGTCACATCCTGCAATAAGCCCAGTAGCAGCAACAGCGCCATACTGCTGCTTTGGGGTAGAATATAAACCCAGTAAATCACCACCAGCAGCGTAAATTGCGGCCGAAAAATCCGATACTCCAGTGCCAGCGGATAAACATCCAGCAGCATCGCCACAAACACAGTTAGCACGACTAAAATATAAACGGATGCGCGATCGGGCAGCATAGTGCGCTAATCAACCTGAGGAGCTTCAAACACCAGCAACACGTTGCGTGTGCGGTCCATTTGAGCCATAGGCCGTGCGGTGATTTGCGCAAAAGGCTGGCCGGGGTCTCGCTCAATGTGCTCTACCACGGCAACCGGATAGCCCGCCGGAAAACGTTGGCCCAAGCCCGAACTGACCAACAAGTCTCCTACCCGAATATCCGTGGTGTTCGACACATGGCGCAGCGTCAGGCTATCCAGGGAGCCGGTGCCTTCAGCAATGGTACGTATACCGTTGCGATTAACCTGCACCGGCAGGGCGTGGGAGGGGTCAGTAAGCAACAACACCCGCGCACTGTCGGGCCCCACCTCAATGACTTGCCCCATCAGACCTTTTGCGTCCAGCACCGGCTGCCCCACCGAAACGCCATCGTCGCTACCGCGGTTAAGCACCAGAGTATGACTGAGCGGGTTAGGGGATACACCGATTAACTCGGCCACTAAAACATCGTCTTCGAGGATTTCGGTGGCATTAAGCAACTGTCGCAGGCGGACATTTTCGGCGGCCAGGGCGGCCATTTGCTGTAGTTTGCGCTGATGAATTAACAGCTCGGAGGCAAGCCGCTCTTTCTCTTGCACCAACTCGCCGCGCGAGACGAAGGTTTCATCGCTCCAGTCACTGATACGGCGGGGTACATCGGTAATTTGATAAAACGGCTTGGCCAACGTGCTGAGCTCACGTCGCACCGGGTCGAGCCAGTCGGTGTAGAGGCTAATCAACACCAACGCCAGAGCAATCAGGCCAAAAAAGGCAAAGCGAAAGCTGACAGCAGGGCCTTTAGTGAACAAAGTTTTAATGGTGGCATCTCCTGGCGCAACGCACTCGTCGATAGGCGCGGCTCAAAGGGTGGCCCCTAAATGCCGCGCGAGCAATATCCGGGCGGAACTACGAAGACAATAGATCGATATTGCGTTTGTCGTTCATCTCCATGGCCATACCGCCACCCCGGGCGACACAAGTCAAAGGGTCTTCGGCGACCACAAAAGGCAGGCCAGTTTCATTGGCCAGTAAACGATCAATATCACGCAGCAAAGCGCCGCCACCGGTTAACACCACACCGCTCTCGGCAATATCCGAAGCGAGCTCCGGGGGCGACTGCTCCAAAGCACTTTTAACCGATTGCACGATACCCGCCAGCGGCTCTTGCAGCGCCTCTAAAATCTCATCGCTATTAAGGGTAAAGCTGCGGGGCACCCCTTCGGCCAGATTGCGACCGCGTACATCAATCTCGCGCACTTCACTGCTGGCGTACGCACAGCCAATTTCCTGCTTAATACGCTCGGCGGTAGCATCGCCAATAATGCTGCCGTAGTGACGGCGCACGTAGTTCACAATGGCCTCATCAAAGCGATCGCCACCAATACGTACTGAGTCGGAGTACACCACGCCGTTAAGTGAGATCACGGCAATCTCGGTCGTACCCCCACCGATGTCTACCACCATCGAGCCGTTGGCCTCAGACACTTTTAAACCGGCACCAATAGCGGCCGCCATGGGCTCTTCGATCAGGCGAACTTCCAGCGCGCCGGCGCCTAAGGCCGACTCGCGAATGGCCCGCTTCTCAACTTCAGTCGACAAACAAGGCACGCTAATCAATACCCGGGGGCTTGGGGCAAACCAGCTATTCTCATGAACTTTGCGAATAAAATGCTGCAGCATTTTCTCGGTTACCTGAAAGTCGGCAATCACACCGTCTTTTAGGGGGCGAATGGCCGTGATATTGCCGGGCGTACGACCCAACATACGCTTGGCCTCCATGCCTACTGCTTCGACAATTTTTTGCCCGTTGTGATGACGAATCGCCACAACCGAGGGTTCGTCGAGTACTATGCCGCGTCCGCGCACGTAAATCAGCGTGTTAGCTGTGCCTAGATCGATAGAGAGGTCATTGGAGAACGCGCCGCGAAGATATTTAAACATGAGTGTTGATGGCCTTAAGATACTGGTCTTGCTCAACTCGCCCCAACGCAGGCGAGCCGGGCTCTATTTGTTGTTACGGACTAACGCAAACGGCGGCGTAAACGCCCAAGCGCCCGCCGAAAACAGTTAACGAGTCCCAAAAATGCTGTGCTTAATAGCCCTATCGGCGTATTAACGTAACCTTTTGACCATAGCGCCGGCCACTAGGGTAAGAGCCACTAACCACAGACCCCTTGGGGATGCTGGCACTCTATCAACGGCGGGGATTTAGGGCAAGGCACAAATGTGATAACTTTACCGCCTTTTGAGGTAATCTCGCTATTTTTTAGCGAATGATGGCCGCAATGGGCCATTTACCCGTAAAATTAGCCTTATTAACGATGAGTACGCCTGCGCCGACAGCTTTTAATGCGTTGGCGCCCTAGACGGAGCACGCCCATGGCAGTAAACAAAAGCGACATCGAAAAGCTGGCCGAATTGTCGCGCATCGATATCTCGGATGAAGCCGCCGCCAACGTGGCGCAAAGCATCTCTGAGGTACTCGCACTGGTCGATCAACTGCAAGCGGTTGATACCAGCGGCGTTAGCCCTATGGCTCACCCACTGGACGCCGTGCAGCGCCTGCGCCGCGATGAAGTGACCGAGCCCAACCAACGCGAAACCCTACAGGCCATGGCGCCGGCTACCGAAGATGGCCTTTATTTGGTACCACGGGTCATAGAATAACCGCACCTTTGTGACACCGCCCTAACCCATGTGCGAGCCTGCTCGCGCCACCGGTAAGTTATTCCAAAGGATACTAAATCCATGCACACCAAAACCATTGCCCAGCTCGGCAAAGCGCTGCGCAGTAAAGAGATAACCAGTGTCGAGCTCACCCAGCACTACCTGGATCGGATTGCCGAGCTCGATTCGCGCTACAACAGCTTCATTACCGTGACTCCAGAGATTGCTCTGGCGCAAGCTAAAGCGGCCGACGAGCGCTTAGCCAACGGCGACACATCGCCACTGTGCGGCATCCCCATCGCCCACAAAGACATTTTTTGCACTCAGGGCGTACGCACCAGCTGCGCCTCTAAAATGCTGGACAACTTTATTGCCCCGTACGATGCCACCATCGTCGAAAACTATCAGCGCGCCGGCGCGGTGATGCTGGGCAAAACCAACATGGACGAATTCGCCATGGGCTCCTCTAACGAAACCAGCTACTATGGCCCAGTTAAAAACCCCTGGAACACCAACTGCGTACCAGGTGGCTCTTCAGGTGGCTCTGCGGCGGCCGTTGCCGCGCTACTGGCGCCTGCCGCCACCGCGAGCGACACCGGGGGCTCGATTCGCCAGCCCGCTGCGCTGTGCGGCCTTACTGGTATAAAACCCACCTACGGTCGCGTATCGCGCTGGGGCATGATTGCCTTTGCCTCAAGCCTCGATCAGGCCGGCACCCTCACCCGCACCGCCGAAGACGCAGCCTTAATGCTAAACACCATGGCCAGCTTCGACGCCAAAGATTCAACTTGTGTCGACCAGCCGCTGGAAGACTACACAACCACCCTCGGCGATTCCCTGGCCGGGCTAACCATCGGCATCCCCGAGGAGTACTTTGGCGAGGGCCTGCACCCGGACACCGCCAAAGCCGTGCAAGCCGCCATTAAAACCTACGAATCACTGGGCGCTAAAACGCGCTCAATCAGTCTGCCGCACACCGACCTCGCGGTACCGGCTTACTACGTGATCGCGCCGGCCGAATGCTCGGCCAACCTGTCGCGCTTTGACGGCGTGCGTTACGGCCACCGCTGTGACGAGCCAAAAGACCTGGCTGATTTATACAAACGCTCGCGCAGCGAAGGCTTTGGTGACGAAGTTAAACGCCGTATTCTGGTGGGCACCTACGCCCTGTCGGCCGGCTACTACGACGCTTACTACAACAAAGCGCAGCAAGTGCGCCGCTTGATCAAACAAGACTTTGTCGACGCCTTTAAAGACGTCGACGTCATCCTGGGGCCCACCTCGCCCTCCCCGGCGTTTGAGTTTGGCGCTAAAACCCAGGATCCGGTTGCAATGTACCTCGAAGACATCTACACCATCGCCACCAACCTGGCCGGTCTGCCCGGGCTATCAATCCCCTGCGGAATGGTCGATGACAAACCCGTTGGCCTACAGCTAATCGGCAATTATTTTGCCGAGGGCAAACTCCTGAATGTCGCGCACCAATTTCAGCTCGCGACCGATTTTCACCAGCAGCTGGCACCGGCAACCGCCTAAGAGGACGACACGATGGAATGGGAAATTGTTATCGGGCTTGAGATTCACGTCCAGCTCGCCACTCAGTCAAAAATATTCTCCGGCGCCAGTACCGCTTTTGGTGCCGACGCCAACACCCAGGCCTGCGCGATCGATCTGGCCATGCCCGGCACCTTGCCGGTAGCCAACGAAGAGGCCTTCCGTTACGCGGTTATGTTTGGCCTGGCGATGAACTCCGAAATCGGCCAGCGCTCGGTCTTTGAGCGCAAAAACTACTTTTACCCCGACTTACCCAAAGGCTACCAAACCACACAGCTAGAAGAGCCCATCGTCGGCCCCGGGGTCATCGACATCGAACTGGCCAACGGCGAGACCCGCTCGGTACGGTTGCACCACGCCCACCTCGAAGAAGATGCGGGTAAATCTCTGCACGAAGACTACCAAGGCATGAGCGGTATCGACCTCAACCGTGCCGGCACACCGCTGATTGAGATCGTCTCAGAGCCCGACATGCGCTCGGCCGAAGAGGCCGTGGCCTACCTGAAAAAAATTCACTCGATCATTACCTACCTCGGCATATCCGATGGCGAGATGTCCCAGGGCTCAATGCGCTGCGACGCCAACGTTTCCGTGCGCTTAAAAGGTGAAGAAAAACTCGGCAACCGCTGCGAAATTAAAAACATCAACTCGTTTAAGTTCGTCGAAAAAGCCATTAATGTCGAGGCCGAACGGCAAATCGAAATCATCGAAGATGGCGGCAGCATTGCTCAGGAAACCCGCCTGTACGACGCCGACAAAAACGAAACCCGCTCGATGCGCAGTAAAGAAGTGGCCAACGACTACCGTTACTTCCCCTGCCCCGACTTACTGCCAGTGATGCTAGACGACGATTACATCGCCGCCATCAAAAGCACCCTACCCGAGCTGCCCGACGCCAAGCGCGACCGGTTTGTCAGCGAGTACGAGCTATCGGCTTACGACGCCGGTGTATTAACCACCGATCGCGCCACCGCCGACTTTTTTGAAACCACGGCACGCGAATCCGGCGAGCCTAAACTGGCAGCCAACTGGGTAATGGTCGATTTGGCAGGCTACTTAAACAAAACCGATACCGCCCTAAAAGATTGCCCCTTTAATGCCGAGCAACTGGCCGGGCTCATCCGTCGCATTAAGGACGGCACTATCTCGGGTAAAATTGCCAAACAAGTGTTTGAGGGTATGTGCAACGCCGAGGGCAATGCCGATACCATTATCGAAGCTCGCGGCCTGAAACAGGTTAGCGACACCGGTGCACTCGAGAAAATGGTGGATGAGGTGATCGCCAACAATCAGGCGCAAGTGCAAAACTACGTGAATGCCGACGAAGCCAAGCGCCCCAAAATGCTCGGCTTTTTTGTCGGCCAGATCATGAAAGCCAGTAAAGGCCAGGCCAACCCGCAAGCGGTTAATGAAATCTTACTGAAAAAGTTGAACGAGCAATGACACTGAAAAAAGACAAACAAAAAGTACTGGGCGAAGTTTTTGACAACGAACGCATCAAAAGCTTTTTACAATACCCTGCACCCGAAGGCGTCAGTCGCGACTTCCACTTACTGGAGAAAGCCTACCGAGGCATGCGCGAAGAAAACTTCGCCACCTTTTTAACGTTTTTTCAAGAGGCCGGTTACGACCTTAATGCCACAGGCACTGACGGAAAAACCTTTTTACAGACTATCAAAACCCATCGCATTGCCGATGATTACATTGTTGCTCTAGAGCAGGCCGGAGCCAAATAACGGTACGCCATCGCATGAAAGGCAACCCAGCCCATGCTGTTGATTATTTAACCCGAGGAGCGGGGCTTCTCGTCTCCCCCGGGTTAAAACGATTTATCATCGTGCCCCTGCTGGCTAACATCGTGGTATTTACACTAGCCACCGTCGCACTCATCCACCTATTTAGCGATTTTTTAACGTTTTTAATGGGTTGGCTACCCGGCTGGCTAGAGTTTCTGGCGTGGCTACTGTGGGCTATTTTCGCCTGTGTCATTTTATTTGTGTACGGCTACAGCTTTAACGTCATCACCAACTTAATTGCCGCCCCCTTTTACGGCATTCTGGCCGAAAAAATCGAGCAAAAACTCACCGGCGTAACACCGCCCGAAGAAACCTGGGCGCAACTAATCCCCCGCACCCTTGGTCGCGAGCTGGTTAAGCTTTGGTATTTTATTACACGCGGGTTATTGGTCTTATTACTCGTGTTAGTCAGTTGGTTTATACCTGGATTAAATCTTGTGGTTCTCGTGGTGGGGGCGCTCTGGTCAGCTTGGTGTATGGCCGTGCAATATATCGACTACCCCGCCGACAATCACCAAACTCCCTTCGACCGCATGCGCTACCTGTTAGGCCAAGCGCCACTCACCAGCTACCCATTTGGCGGTATGGTAATGCTCGCCAGCATGATACCCATTGTTAACATATTCGCCATGCCCATCGCCGTTGCCGGAGCCACCGTGTACTGGGTCGAATCACTCCGGCACCAAAACCTCGCTCAATAACACCGCTCTGAACTAATAGAATATTTCTACGTGATAATGAGTAAGTTGCTTACCTATAGGTGATCAACTAACCCCAAAGACACTGGGTTCCCATTTTCATGGGAACGACGGTCGAGGAGTGGGGGCAGCGTGAAGCCCAACACCATATCCGCCACAACGTCATCCCGGGCGCAGCGAAGCGGAGACCCGGGATCCAGTGTCCCCGGGGGGGGGGCTACCGAGTGAGACAAACCAAAGACACTGGGTTCCCATTTTCATGGGAACGACGATCGAGGAGAGGGGGCGGCGTGAAGCCCAACACCATATCCGCCACAACGTCATCCCGGGCGAAGCGGAGACCCGGGATCCAGCGTCCCGGGGGGCTACGGCGTAAGATAAACCAAAGACACTGGGCTCCCATTTTCATGGGAACGACGACGGCGATGGAGTGAAGGAGCTGCACATCACTCACCCCCACCAACATCAATCGCGAAAGTTAGTAAACTGCAGCGGCAACTCAATATCCGAGCTTTTTAAAAACGCGATTACACCCTGCAAATCGTCACGCTTTTTACCGGTCACCCGCAGTTGATCGCCCTGGATTTGCGCCTGTACTTTTAGCTTTTGTTCTTTAATCATTTTAACGATTTTCTTCGCCAGCTCAGTCTCGACACCGGTGCGCACCACCACATCTTGTATCGTTGTTTTACCGCTAGCCCGTGCAGGCTTTACCTCCAAACAGGCGATATCGATTTTATTTTTAAGCAGTGCACTTTGTAACATATCGAGCATCTGCTGCAGCTGAAACTCGGCTTCCGCCTTCATGGTAACCACGTAGTCTTTTAGCTCAAAATCAGCCTCAACGCCTTTAAAATCATAGCGCGTTACAATAACCCGCCTTACCTGATCAACCGCATTGGTTAAATCGTGTTTTTCTACCTCAGAAACCACATCAAACGAAGGCATACTATCTCCTGTTAAAGCATTAAAGTGACGACCGCTACGGCAAACACCCACAGCAAAAGCGCACGCGAAAACATACTTGCCGCCGACTCAACCAAATGTAATGAATAGCTAGGCTCGATTCGCGCCGCCGGCTGAAAACGCCGCGCATCGCCACTTTTAGACCAGTCGCTCTCCTCACCCATTGCGCCCACTAACACCGACACCAAAAACACCGGCGTTAGTGTCCGCGACGACAACCACAAATGGCGCCAGCGCACCATGCAGCACTCAAAGTGCCCCACCAGCGCCCAGCTTAGCCCCAGTAAGCGCGCCGCAGGCCACTCGATAATCATCAAAACACGCCCCACCTGGCCAGCGCGGGAGTCGTTGACGTCCAGCAAATGCCCCCACAGCAACACCGCTAAACGGTACGCCAAAGCCCCGGGGGCACCGGCCACCATAAACCAAAAAATAACCGCAAACATTCGCTCGAAGCCGCGATAGGTAAATACCCGCAGCGCCTCACGATTGAGCGCGGTCCAGTCATCGCTATTGCGGCTGCCGCGCAAATCCGGGTCCAGGTTCATCGTGTCGAGCACACTCGCCGCTTTAACCGAGTCACCCGCGTGGGCCGACTCAGTGTAGGTGTGCAGCGCGCCGGCATAATCCCCGCGCCCCAAGCTATACAGCAGCACCGGTATATTGATTAACAGCAGCCAAAACTCGGAGGTGCACAGCGCAATATAAACAACCAGCGCCGCCAGCAGCACGACCGGCACCGCTACCGCGAGCACACACAACCATGGGCCGCGCCCCAATCGCGCGTTAGCGTGCGGCAACCTCTGCCAGCCATTAAAAAACCATTGATCGCGATGCAGGGGTTTACCCGAGCCCCACCACTGCACCAGTAACAACACAATCACTAAACTTATAAAAGTCACGGCCGCTCCGCCTTAACGCACTGTTATGTGTGAATAGTATTTATCCCAATCAAACGCCTCGCCCGGGTCTGTTTTACGCCCGGGCGCAATATCACAATGACCGGTAATTCGCTCTGGTGTTATCGCTGGAAAATACGCCAACAAAGCATCCGTTAAACACCCTAACGCCCCATACTGTGCATCGGTGTAGGGCTCAGTGTCTGTACCCTCTAGCTCCACCCCTATACTGTAGTCGTTGCACTCAGTAACGCCGGCAAAACACGAGCGGCCCGCGTGCCAGGCACGATCGAGCAGCGAGACAAACTGCACCAGCTCGCCGCTACGGTTTATAAGCACGTGGGATGACACCTGCAAATGGGCAATAGAGGCAAAATAGGGGTGGGCATCAAAGTCGAGCTGGTTGGTAAAAAACTGCTCAATATAGCCGTTGCCAAACTCACCGGGAGGGAGGCTGATATTATGAACCACAAGCAGGCTGACTTCAGCGCCCGCGGGCCGGGCCCCAAAATTGGGTGAGCAAATGTGCCGCGCCGGGTTAATCCAGCCGGAATCATCAATATGAATGTGCTGTGGAGTGTTTAACAACGGTACAACTCTGATGGCCCTTAAGTTGCCCCAGTATAATCAATGCGCCAGACAGATACGACAACGGCAGAGCTAAGCCTGCCGTTGTCGCTTGTATCGTTAACCGCAAATACTTACATTAGCGGCCGCTATTGCCTCGCGGCTGGCGCAGGCTGCCAATCACCGATTCCAGTGCGCGATCAAACAGCATGCCGTCATCCAGCACCCGGATGCGCCCTTCTTTTAAGGCTTTGGCTAAGCTTGGACGGTCTTCCTCGGCGACCTTCATACCGGTGCGATTGACAAAAATGTATTTGCCCGTGGGCTTGATAATCGCCGCTAAGCGGCAACGGTATGCCTCACCAGAGGCCGAGACCATCTCAAACCAGCTGCCCTGAGTCAGGTTAGACACCAGCGCGAGATGCTGGGTATCAATATCATCCGTGCTGGCTGTGTCGGCGACTGTAGGCTCAACCACCTCTGCACTGGCCACGGCCGGGCTGACAGGTTCAGGTTTTTCTTCGGCCGTTTTGCCGTAATCGGGCTCTAAAGTCTCAACCACGGCCACCGTATCGGGTACTGACGGCTCGGCCACTACCGGAGCTGCCGGCACCTCAGGCTGTTTCGCTCGAGTAACCGCTTCAGGCTCCTGGCTAAGCGGCGGCGTTGATTCCGGCTTATCGGGCGGTGCTGCGGCCTCTGGCGCGGCTGCTTTAGGCTTGCTACGCAAGATCTCTAAATGCAGCTTTTCAAGTGACTTAAACAGCTGTCCCATTTGGTAGGGGTTAAAGGCAATATCCTCTAAGCCGTTGCGTAATTCAGCCAGCAGGCGCGGCACCAACTTAAGCAACCGCTGGCGGTTATCACCGGTCATCACTGCCGTGGTGCTCCACACCAGCTCGCGCGCGGTTTGCAATTGCTTAGCAAACGTCTCGCTCTCGGGCCCCTGCTTTAAACAGGTAATAAACAGTACATTCGACCAAGCACTGGCCAGTAACTCGGCAGCAGCTGTTGGCAACGCAACACCCGCGGTGACCTCTTCCAGGGCGGCATCGACGTCGGCACGGGCGCGCTGAGACTTCGCCTTGCCGTCTTCGGCATCAATGGTACGCTGCTCCAAAATCTTTGAGCGGCGCTTTTCTTTCTCCTGAAAGGCGCGAAACTCCAGCAATAAGCTATCAAAGATGCCCACATCTTTGCTGAAGTCGCTTAGTACCTTCGCCACGGTTTGGTCGATCTGGCGGTACAGCATATCTTTACCGCGATTTTCTTCGCCGGTATCTTGCCAACCTAAAGCCGCCGTTGCCATCTCGTTCAGCAGGCGCCGCGCGGGGTGGCCGCCTTTGCCAAAAAACGATTTATCAGCCACGGCCACTTTAATCATAGGGATCTGCAAGCGTGCCAATTGCGCCTTCATGGGGGCTGCCAGGCTGCGATCTTCCAAAATAAACTCAAACATCATACTCACGAGGTTAATAACGTCCTCGTCAATATCGTTAATCTGCCGCTCACCGGCGCCCCCGCGCGCCAGCAGGTGGCCCACTTGGGTTTTAATGTCGTCCGCACTTAGAGTGTGCGAAGCACTCGCCTGAGGCGCCGAGCGCTGCTGCGCCAGGGTTAAAATACTCAGTAAATCTTGCGAGGACAGGCTTGGCCCGGCAGGCGCCGCCTGTGACTGGGCCGCCGATCCGCCTTGCGCCTTTAGCAGCTCGCGCAAAGTACCCAAAAGCTCTTCGGCGTTTTCGTCCTGCCCTTGATCGCCCTCGTGGGTATTAGACTGCTGCGGCCTCTCGGCCGATTTTGAGGCACTGGACTTGGTCTTACGCGCCACCGCGCCACCGCGCAGCGAGGGTAAAATGTTTGCCTCAATTAAATGCTGGTTTAGCTCGTCGTATAATGTGCCCAGCTGGCACATCACCAAGCGATCAAACAGTTTGAGCAACACCAGGCGCGCCTTTACATCAATATCGATACCGCTAGAGGCAGTCACAAAGGCAGTACATACTGCATCGCAACCCACAGGGTTGTTCTTTTGATACACCTTAACCGGTACCAGCTGATCCATACGCAGAGTTAAGTGCTGCACACGCTCAGAGTATTGCTCGTTGGCTCGGTTAACCATGGTCTCGCTGGCAACCATCTCTTCCAGCTCGTCGTTGGCCACCAAGGCAAGGTTATCGAGGTTGGTCGACTCGTCGTCACTATTCGGCTCAGGAAACGCTTGCGCGTCCATAATGCGGGCAAAGCCCACATCAATCTGGTAAAAGAAGTCCGCCTCGGTGTCTTTGCGGTGCAGACGCACCTGACGCATCGAGTCAAAGTAGAGGTTTTGTTCGTGATTATTGGTGGCTTGGTCCGCCAGCTCAAATAAGGCATCGTCGGCCTTATCAAATAAATTGCGCAACAAGCCCTGCAGGCTCTGACGCGCTTTTTCGCGCAGCGCGTGCATAGCCGCCGGCATACGTGCCAGCACAGCCTGGGGTTCTCGTCCCTGGGTTGCTTTTACCTCACGCTCGGCCCTGAGCGACACAACATTTTCGTGGTTAGACGATTCGGACATGGTGATAACCCGGTAAGGGAAACTCAAAATAAGGACTTGTTCACATCTATAAGTATATGCTGCACAACACAAACTCCCAATAACAAAAGCCGGTATTGCGGCATCTATCACATTTAAGGCTAAAAACAGCCTCCAACTATAACTTTTCTTGCGCCACCATAAAATAACTGTATTTTTGGTTATAAGTGGTGTCACGCATTACAACATAAGCCTAAATCGCGCCACTATCCGGGTCCGCCATCAGCCAACCAAGCCACTCAACAACCGGCCGCAAATCTCATACAATAGGCCCCTTTACCACTCAGGGCTTTACTATGCTTAGCGAATACGCCGACCAAATCCCCGGCCTGCACCGCGACCTTATTAAAAATGTAACCGCCGCCCTGGACGAAGACATCGGCAGTGGCGATATTACCGCCCTATTAATTCCCGCAAAGCAACACGCCAAAGCCCGCATTATTACCCGCGAGGACTGCACTTTTTGTGGTAAAGACTGGGTTGAAGAGACGTTTCGTCAACTAGACCCAGACGTTACCATCACTTGGCACTTTGCCGACGGTCAGCGCGCCACCGCCAATAGCACCCTATTTGAGTTAGACGGCCCAGCCCGCAGCCTGCTTACCGGCGAGCGCACCGCCCTTAACTTTGTGCAGCTGCTTTCGGGGGTAGCCACCACCGCTCAACAATACGCCCAGCTGGTAGCGGGTCTGCCCATAAAAATCCTCGACACCCGCAAAACCCTACCCGGCCTGCGCAGCGCACAAAAATACGCCGTCGCTTGTGGCGGCTGCCATAACCACCGTATCGGCCTATACGACGCATTCTTGATAAAAGAAAATCACATAGCCGCCGCCGGCAGCATCAAGGCCGCCGTAACCAAAGCCCGCGAGATCGCCGCCGAGAAACCGCTAGAGGTAGAAGTAGAAACCCTTGCCGAGCTAGATGAAGCCCTGGCCAGCGGCGCGGATATTGTGATGCTAGACGAGATGAGTTTAGAAGATGTAAACCGTCACCTAGAAGGCAAAGCCTTTACGGCACAGCTAGAGCTATCGGGCGGGGTAGACATTGCGCAAATCAACGCCCAGAAAAGCTTATTTAAAAATATCAGCCGGATATCTGTGGGAGCACTAACCAAGCATTGCCGGGCGGTGGATTTGTCGATGCGGGTCGGATAAGGCTGACTTCGGACGCCTGCCGTGATGAAGGAACTTAACTGAAGCACTGGAACTTCTTCACATAAGAAATCACGGGGCCGGGACCTCAAGGCTGAGCACCTAGCCCCGGCTCCTCCGCATTCGAACCTCATAAAAGGCACGCGCCCAGCTCGAGCTCCCGCCTGCCCCAGCCGCCAACTATTGTAATTAGGCCCGACACTCCGTCGGAGCGTAGCGTGAAGGCAATGTTCCCTGGGTTGGGCCGCCAAGCGCCACTCCATTAGGCAGCGGCCCACTGGACGCGCTGCTACACTGCCAGGCAAGTGAGCCGTCGGCGGACTCATAGGCCGTTAACACCAAAGTATTATTCACGATCTCAGGGTTTGCGTTAACACCAAAGGTCACCACAATTTCCCCAGCCACCACATCTACGGACAACACATACTGGCCACTGGTATCGGTGGCAGCCGCACTCATGCCCGCCCCAGCCCTATCAAGCGGAACCACGGCACGATTTATATAGGTTTCGGCGATAGCCGACTTAGCGGCCGACGCCAAACTCATCCCCTCCGTAACCTGAGAGCGAATGGTGTAATCTTTATAAGCTGGCAACGCTACCGATGCCAAAATGCCAATAATTGCCACCACAATCATTAGCTCTATTAGAGTGAAGCCTTCATTGTTTTTCATAGTAGCCTCAAATATTTTCTAAAGCGTTCATCGACACAACAACCCAAACGAATACGAAACTAGCCCGAGCGTAAAAAAAGCCGCCTCTGGTTACCCAAGAGGCGGCTTTTAGTCAGTAGCCTCAGCTAACCGAACTTAATGCATCTTAAGTGCGGCACTGTGAAGGAGCGTACTGGGCTGGCAACGTGCCAAGAGTAGGACCAGAAAGTGCTGCACCACCAGGAACAGGGCCCGCGGTGGCACTATTACACTGCCACGCGATAGAGCCGTCAGCAGACTCGTAAGGAGTCAGGACCAAAGTGTTACCATTGATATTGGCGTTCACATTAACACCAAAGGTCACAGTAATTTCGCCATTTGCCACCGCAACCTGAGAAACATACTGGCCATTGGTGTCAGTAGGGGTTGCGGACATGCCAGCCCCGGTACGATCTGCCGGCGCTACACCACGGTTGATATAAGTTTCGGCTACAGCAGTTTTAGCCGCAGATGCCAAGCTCATACCTTCAGTAACCTGAGAGCGGATGGTGTAATCTTGGTAAGCTGGCAGTGCAACCGCCGCCAGAATACCGATAATCGCAACCACGATCATCAATTCGATCAGAGTAAAACCTTGTTGTACTTTTTTCATTAGAGCCTCCAAGAATGCTCAAAGTATAATCGTTAGATATCTATCCGGGCCCTTACGAGCCTAAACTACCCTGAGCAAAGTGTGGGCCAACAATCATGATCGCGACATGCCGCCTCAACAACCGCACGCCGAGCTTAAAAAAACCTTAAGCGCTGCCCCCCCACGACCAACATTGACCAAAAACGTCACATTGGGGCCGTAAAAATGAGTCGCACCACACAAACATTGCCAACAAGGCCAACAGTTCGTAAAGTAAACGCTGATAAGAGCCTTTATACATAAGGCATTAAGCTTGCAACCTAAACTACTACACGAACAAAAGCATTTAAGCCTATGGCAGCACTTAACGGATTGGCAAAGCGACTGGTTAGCGATGGCTTGCTGGATGAAACTCTAGCCGCGAGCGGGCTGGCCGAAGCAAACAAACAAAAATTGCCGTTTGTTATCTATTTGGTGCAGAGCGGTGTGCTAGATGCCAAAACCCTGGCTCAGGTCGCCGCCGACGAGTTTGGCACCCCGGTATTTGACCTTAAGGCCCTTAACCCGCAATCGATGCCCAGCAAACTGGTGGATGCCAAGCTGATTGAAAAGCACCGCGCTCTGCCCTTAATGCGTCGTGGCAACCGTTTGTTTGTCGGCGTGGTCGACCCCACCAACCTGCACGCGCTAGACGAGATTAAATTTAATACCGGCATTAACACCGAGGCCGTGTTAGTCGAGGCAGATAAACTCACCGTTGCCATCGAGGCCTACATCAACGCCAATGAAGAGAGCATTGGCGATGCCTTGGGTGGGCTGGACGATGAAGACTTAGACGGGCTAAGCACCGAAGGGGCCGCAGTAAAAGAGGATGACGAAACCAGCGAAGCCGACGAGGCGCCCATTGTGCGCTTTATTAATAAAGTACTGCTGGACGCGATTAAAATTGGCGCTTCTGATATTCACTTCGAGCCCTACGAGAAGGCCTACAGGGTTAGGCTGCGCACCGACGGCATATTGCAAGAGGTGTCGCGCCCGCCCATTAACTTGGCCACCCGACTGGCTGCACGCTTAAAAGTGATGTCGCAAATGGACATTTCCGAGCGCCGGGTACCTCAGGACGGCCGGATTAAAATGAAAATATCCAAAACCCGGGCCATTGATTTTCGGGTGAACACGCTACCAACGCTGTTTGGCGAGAAGATCGTACTGCGGATTCTGGATCCAAGCTCCGCCAAATTGGGCATTGATGCGCTGGGCTACGAAGACGCCCAAAAGAAGATGTACCTGGACGCACTGGAGCAGCCACAGGGAATGATTCTGGTCACGGGCCCCACCGGTAGCGGTAAAACCGTATCGCTGTATACAGGCTTAAACATTCTTAATACCGAGGAGCGCAATATCTCCACCGCCGAAGACCCGGTGGAAATTAACCTTGAAGGCATTAATCAGGTACAAATGAACACCAAGGTAGGCCTAACCTTTGCCGAGGCGTTGCGCTCATTTTTGCGCCAAGACCCCGATATTGTAATGGTGGGTGAGATTCGCGACCTGGAAACAGCCGAGATTGCCATTAAAGCGGCACAAACCGGCCACTTGGTACTCTCTACCCTGCACACCAACAGCGCCCCCGAGACCTTAACCCGCTTGCTTAATATGGGGGTGCCAGCGTTTAACGTGGCCACCAGCGTTAGCTTAATTATTGCCCAGCGCTTGGCTCGCCGCCTGTGCCCCAAGTGCAAAAAACCGGCAACCGATATACCACCGGAGATTTTGACCGAAGAGGGGTTCGACGATATCGGCATCCCACGGGAGGAGTTTGAGCTGTTCCACCCGGTTGGGTGTGACTCTTGCTTAAAAGGGTATAAAGGCCGTGTGGGCGTCTATGAAGTAGTTCGCATCACATCAGCGATATCTAGCCTTATAATGGAGGGGGGAAACTCACTTCAAATAGCCAAAGCAGCTAACGAGGCGGGTTTTAATAACTTAAGAGTTTCTGCGCTGCGCAAAGCAGCTCAAGGCCTAACCAGCTTGGAAGAAGCCAATCGAGTGACCAAGGATTAACCATGGCGACCGCAACCGCGCAACAAAAAGCAAAAACACGCAGGCCAACCAAAGCCGTCACCTCTTCGACCTTTGTGTATAAAGCTACCGACAAAAAAGGCAAGGCGGTACAGGGGGAGACCAGCGGTACCAGCCCGGCATTAATTCGTGCTCACTTACAAAAGCAAGGCCTACTTGTTAAATCGGTTAAGAAAAAACCGAAACCCTTATTTGGCGGCAGTAAGAAGAAAATTAAACCTAGCGATATCGCGGTATTCTCTCGGCAAATGGCCACTATGATGAAAGCGGGTGTACCACTGGTTCAGGCATTTGATATTGTTGCCGACGGCTTGGACAACCCATCGGTTAAAGAGCTGGTGCATGAAATTCGCGACGAGGTCGCTTCCGGCACTGGCTTTGCTCCAGCGCTGCGCAAACACCCTCGATACTTTGACGATTTGTTTTGTAACTTAGTCGATGCCGGTGAACAGGCCGGTGCACTTGAGACCATGCTTGACCGGATTGCCACCTATAAAGAAAAAACCGAAGCGCTAAAGGCCAAAATTAAAAAGGCTTTAACCTACCCGATTGCCGTAATTTTGGTGGCTGTAGTAGTTACCGCTATTTTGCTTATTAAGGTAGTACCTCAGTTTGCCGAAACCTTTGGCAACTTTGGTGCTGAGTTACCCGCCTTCACTCTATTTGTATTACACCTCTCGGATCTTGCCAGGGCATATTGGATACAATTTTTGTTTGGCGCCATTGTGCTATTTTTTGTCTTCAAGGAGATTAAACTACGCAGCCCTAAAGTGGCTTATGCAGTCGATAAATACATGCTTAAACTCCCTATTATTGGGGATATATTATATTTATCAGTAATGGCCCGATTCGCCCGAACACTGTCAACCACCTTCGCAGCAGGTGTTCCTCTTATCGATGCACTAACATCCGTTGCCGGTGCGGCAGGCAACCGTATTTACGCCGACGCCATTGTTAGGGTAAGAGAAGACGTATCGACCGGTATCCAGTTAAATACCGCCATCCGTAACCAAGGGATATTCCCGTCACTTTTGATCCAGATGGCCGCCATTGGTGAAGAGTCGGGTGCGTTGGACGAGATGCTGGATAAAGTAGCAGCTTATTATGAAGAGGCCGTGGATAACAAAGTCGACAGCTTATCGTCGTTGCTAGAACCCATGATTATGTCAGTACTGGGCGTTTTAGTGGGTGGCTTGATGATCGCCATGTACTTGCCTATTTTCCAAATCGGTCAGGTTATTTAGCTAGATGTCGACAGCCTCTTTTATAGCCAGCGAGTACAGCTGGTTTGTGTATATTGTTGCCGTTTTATTTGGTTTAACTCTCGGCAGTTTCTTCAACGTAGTCATCCTGCGCCTCCCCCAAATTATGGAGGCGTCTTGGCGTGAGCAGTGCTGCGAGCTGTTAGAGCAACCAAACGACACACCAGCAGAAAAGCTCGGCTTGGCCTTTCCGGCCTCTCACTGCCCCAAGTGCAAAGCCGCTATTAAGCCCTGGCAGAATATACCGGTTATTAGCTATTTACTGCTTAAGGGTAAATGCGCGAACTGCAAAGTACGTATATCCCCCCGCTACCCAATTATTGAAACTATAACAGCGCTTTTGTCACTGGCTATTGTGATTAAGTTTGGGGTAACCGCCACCTCTGGTGCGCTGCTGTTTTTGACTTGGGCGCTGCTGGTATTAACGGTTATTGATATCGACACCCAGTTACTGCCCGATGACATTACCCTTCCCTTGGTGTGGCTGGGGTTGATTGTTAATTACTTTGGCTTAGTCACCGATTTACCCAGCGCTTTATGGGGCGCTGTATTTGGTTATTTATCACTCTGGTCGGTATTTTGGCTGTTTAAGCTGCTGACCGGCAAAGAGGGAATGGGCTACGGCGATTTTAAATTACTCGCGGCCTTGGGCGCCTGGATGGGCTGGCAGATGCTGCCACTGATTATTATTTTATCGTCGCTGGTGGGTGCGGTTATTGGCATCGGCATGATTTTAATAATGGGCCGCGATAAAAACATACCCATTCCGTTTGGTCCCTACTTAGCTATTGCCGGCTGGATTGCGCTGCTGTGGGGCGATGAAATTGTCGCGCAGTATTTGCAAGTGGCGATGGTGGGGTGAAGGAACGGGGAACGGATCGTGACGAACTAATGCAGTACCGTCCACCGTCCACCGTCCACCGTCCACCGTCCACCGTCCACCGTCCACCGTCCACCGTCCACCAACTAAGATAACGCGTTCGCTGGAGTTCACATGGCCCACCGCTTAACCATCGGCCTTACCGGCGGTATCGGAAGCGGTAAAAGTGCCGCGTCGGCTTGCTTTGAGCGGTTAGGGATTTGCGTGGTGGATGCCGACGTCGTCGCCCGCGAAGTCGTCGAACCTAACACCCAAGCCCTAGCCGATATCGCCCAACACTTTGGCCCCGCAATTATACAGCCTGATGGCACACTTGACCGAGCGCAACTGCGGCAACTTATTTTTGCCGACCCCAGCCAAAAAGCCTGGCTGGAGGCGCTGCTGCACCCCATTATCAATCAGCGCTTAAAAGAGCAACTCACTAATGCCCAGTCGGCGTATGTGGTGTTTGTATCGCCATTGCTGCTAGAGACTACCCAGCACCAGCTCACCGATCGTATATTGGTTATCGACTGCCCGCCAGAGTCACAAGTAGCCCGCGCCGCACTGCGGGACAATATTGCACCGGCGCAAATCGAGGCGATTATGGCGACCCAGTTAAGCCGCACCGAGCGATTGGCCCGCGCGCAGGATGTACTGCACAATCATGGCAGCCTGGATGACCTTGAGGTGCAGGTTGGTAAGTTGCATCAACGTTATTTGGCTTTGAGCAGTAGGCTCGATTAGGTTGTCGCGTGGTATTTCAAGCTCTCAGACCCTGGATCCCGGGTCCCCGCTTCGCTACGCCCAGGATGACGGTGTAGTAGAGTGTGTGCTGGGCTCGGCATCTCACCGTCGTTCCCATGAAAATGGGAGCCCAGTGGCTTTGATTTACCGCGCGCCGTACTTTGCCAACTTGCGGCACCGCTCAACTCAAGGGATAATCGCGGCCATGAATGATGATGTGATTAAACTCAACTGCCCCACCTGCCAAGCCACTGTGTACTGGAATGACAAGTACCCGCACCGCCCATTTTGCTCCGAGCGCTGCAAGTTAATCGACTTGGGGGAGTGGGCGAGCGAGGGTCACCGTATACCGGGCGAGGATGCCCAGGCTAAGAATGACGAGTTTGAATAAAAGAAGATCGGATGATTGACGCCGAACGGCAGGCCTGAAGATAAATGGTGCTTGCGCGCTTTGCAGATGAATTGCGAATCTCGGCAGGCAATGAGGGCGAGAGAGTGACGACTCCCTTAGCAATTTAACAAGAGCCTAGCCATAAACTTGGCTCCAACATCAGCCGTCCGACGTCAGACTTTCACCGCCCCACCACGCCGATATAGCGGCAACGCCCTGCCCGCCGGCGAGCTGCGCCTTATTAATATCGCATTCGGTCATACCCCCCAATGCGTATACGGGCATCTTTGCCTGAGCGGTAAGCTCGGCAAATGTATCCCATCCCATAGGACTGACATTGGGGTGTGAGGAGGTCGCCTGCACCGGCGACAGCACCAGATAGTCGAGCCCTAAATGATTCGCCTGGGCGATATCGTGCGCATTATGACAAGAGCCACCCACCAAACAACCCGAGAAACTCGCGGGCCGTTGCGTCAACTCGTGCAACCGCTCGCTGTTTAAATGTACTCCGTCTGACTCACATTCCGCTGCAAGCGCAATGTCCGTATTGATTACAAGCTTAGCGCCATACTCGGCGCAACGTGCCTTAACCTTTTGTGCCAACGGCTTTAATCCGTCTGGCGATAACTGTGGGGCGCGCAGCTGAATCAGGCGAAACCCTTGTGTTAACGCGTTATCAAGTCGCACTAAAAAATCCGCCTCAGAGTCAAACGGCCCGGTAATAAGCATTCGCTCAGGCAACTGCAAGGCATTGACGATAGGGTAATTGGCAGCGGGGAACGGGTATTGATTAAGCTCGGCGGCCGTTACCCAGCGCACTGGCTGCCCCTCTTTGCCAATGGGCGTACCGCTAACGTTTAGTACGCGGTGTACATCGAGCAATACGCGCTTATCGCCATAGTCGTGGGCAATTTGAATCACCGGCTGAAACTTATTGCAGTGCACGTCTAGCTCTTCATAGAGCTCACGGGAAAGCGCCTGCTGGACGGTTTCGCCCGGCTCGACCTTACCGCCGGGAAACTCCCACAAACCACCCTGGTGAGCGGTTTGTGGGCGCTTGGCGATTAAGATGTTTGCGTCTGAATCCGTCAGTACACCAACGGCCACATGCACTTGCTTCATATTAGGTGCGGTAGTCGGCGTTTATACGCACATACTCGTAGGATAAGTCGGTAGTCCACAGGGTTTCCTGTGCCGCACCACGGCCCAAATCAATAGCGATGGTGATGCGCTCGCCATTCATCACTTGCTGACCCTGCTCTTCGGTGTAGCTGGCCGCGCGGCCGCCGTGCTCGACGATCAACACATCGTTTAAATGCACGGTCACGGCCTCGTCGTCCAGGTCTGTAACGCCGGCATAGCCAATGGCAGCCACGATACGGCCCCAGTTAGGGTCACTGGCAAACAGCGCCGTTTTAATGAGTGGCGAGTGCGCTACGGCGTAGGCCACTTTTAAGCACTCATCGTGATTGGCGCCGCCAGTCACATCGATGGTAACGAACTTAGTGGCGCCTTCACCGTCGGCGACAATGGCCTGTGCCAGCTCGGTGGCCACATCGATCACCGCCGCGCGCAACAGCGCATAATCGCCTGAGCTGGTATCACTAATAACCGCGTTACCCGCCTGGCCGGATGCCATAAGCATGCAAGCATCGTTGGTCGAAGTATCGCCATCAATCGTGATTCGGTTAAACGACAACCCGGCCGACTCGCGCACCAACTTTTGCAACACATCGGCCGCCACGGCGGCATCGGTAGCAATGTACCCCAACATGGTCGCCATATTGGGGTTGATCATGCCCGCGCCCTTGGCAACGCCATTCACGGTCACCGTCTGACCGTCCAGCACCAGCTGTCGGGTTGCCCCTTTCGGCCTAGTATCGGTGGTCATAATGGCGCGTGCTGCGCGCTCCCACGCATCTTCACAAGTGCTTTGACACAGCGTGGGTATTACTGAGGTAATTTTAGCGACGGGTAGTGGCTCGCCGATAACCCCGGTAGAAAACGGCAACACCTGTGCCTGAGCGACACCCATTTGCGCCGCAACGCTGGCGCACACGGTTAACGCGTTTTGGTAACCCGAATCGCCGGTGCAGGCGTTGGCGTTACCCGAGTTAATAATTAAATAACGCGCCTCGGCCTCGGCAAGATGCGCGCGGCACACCTTAACCGGCGCCGCGCAGAACGCATTTTGCGTAAAAACCCCGGCCACAGAACTGCCGGGCGCCAACGCAAACAGCAGTACATCGTCGCGCCCAGGCTTTTTAATACCGGCGCCCGCGGCGGCAATGGCAACACCCGCCACCGGCGGCATAGAGGGAAACAGATATTCACCTACAGCCATGTTATGAACTCTCTTAAGTCAGCGTACCGTGACACTGTTTATATTTCTTCCCTGAGCCGCAGGGACACGGATCGTTGCGGCCCACTTTGCGGCCTTCGCGGGTAACGGGTGCGGCGCCCGCCTGACCGGCCTCGGGGCGTTTAGCGCCCTCGGTGCCCATGGCCGAGGCCTCATCGTGAGTGAGCTGCATTTTTTGACGCGCCTGAGCCTCTTCCGCCATACGGCGGCGTTCCATTTCTTCCATTTGCTCGCGGCTAACCGGCTCGACCCGCGCGAGCATATTAATCGACTCGCGCTTAACGGTCTCGAGCATTTCCTGGAACAAGAAAAAGGCTTCGCGCTTGTACTCTTGTTTAGGGTTACGCTGCGCGTAAGAGCGCAGGTTAATGCCCTGGCGCAAATGATCCATACTGGCTAACTGCTCTTTCCACGAGTTATCCAGCACCTGCAGCATCACCTGACGCTCGATCTCGCGCATGACCTCACCAATGCGCTCACACTTCTCGCTATACGCTTGCTGTACTGCTTGCTGAATACGCTCGCGCAGGGTTTCTTCGTGCAGGTTGTCGTCTTCGTTCAGCCATTGCTGCACCGGCAGCTGCAAACCAAAGTCCGCTTCTAATTGTTTCTCTAAGCCTAGGATATCCCACTGATCCTCAATGGATTGCGGCGGTACGTGGGCACTGACCAAATCACCCACTACATCTTCACGCACGTTGGCAACGGTGTCAGAAATGTCTTGTGCCTCTAACAATTCGTTGCGCTGCTGATACACAATTTGCCGCTGATCGTTCGCCACATCATCGTATTCCAACAGTTGCTTACGAATATCAAAGTTGCGCCCTTCGACTTTGCGCTGCGCTTTTTCGATGGCGTTGTTCACCATGCGGTGCTCAATCGCCTCGCCTTTTTCCATGCCCAGCGCTTGCATTAAATTACGCACGCGATCTGAGGCAAAAATACGCATCAGGTTGTCTTCGAGCGACAGGTAAAAACAGGTAACCCCCGGATCCCCCTGACGACCGGCACGACCACGCAGCTGGTTATCGATACGACGCGACTCGTGCCGCTCGGTACCGATAATGTGTAAGCCGCCGGCTTCAATGACTTGCTGGTGACGCACCTTCCACTCGTTTTTAGCTTTTTCTATTTGTGCCTCAGAGGCGTTGCCAAGCGCCGCCACCTCGGCCTCCCAGCTGCCACCCAACACAATATCGGTACCACGACCCGCCATGTTGGTGGCGATAGTGACGTTACCGGGGCGGCCGGCCTGAGCGATAATCTCGGCTTCTTTTTCGTGGAACTTAGCGTTAAGCACCTGGTGCGGAATACCGGCTTGCTTTAAGCGCTTAGACATTTCCTCGGAGGTTTCAATCGAGGCGGTACCCACCAAAATGGGCGCGTTGTTTTTACGATACTCTTCAATATCGTGCACAATCGCATCAAATTTTTCCGGGATCGATAAGTACACCAAATCGTTTTTATCGATGCGTTGGGTGGGACGGTTGGTGGGGATAACCACCACATCCAAGCTGTAAATATCGCGAAACTCAAACGCTTCGGTATCAGCGGTACCTGTCATGCCCGACAGGGTTGGGTACAGGCGAAAGTAGTTTTGAAAGGTGGTCGAGGCCAGCGTTTGACTCTCGCTTTGAATCCGCACGCCCTCTTTTGCCTCAATCGCCTGGTGCAAACCCTCGGACAAACGCCGGCCCGCCATGGTACGGCCCGTGTGCTCGTCAATCAGCACGACTTCGTTATTTTGCACAATGTATTCGACATCGCGATGAAACAATGCGTGAGCACGCAGTGCCGAGTTTACGTGGTGCAGTAAGCTCAGGTTAGCGGCCGAGTATAAGCTGTCTGTTTCTGGCAGTAGCTCGGCGTCAATCAATAGCTGCTCGACATGCTGATGACCCTGCTCGGTCAGCTCAACCTGACGGCTTTTCTCATCCACATAGTAATCGCCCTCTTCTTCGTCTTCTTGCTGACGAGTCAGACTGCCGATGAGTTTATTCATGCGCTGGTACAGCTCGGCGCTGTTTTGCGTGGGGCCCGAGATGATCAGCGGTGTGCGCGACTCATCGATCAGAATCGAATCCACCTCATCCACCACAGCAAAGTGCAGCTCGCGTTGGACTTTGTCTTCTTTGCGCATGGCCATGTTGTCGCGCAGGTAGTCAAAGCCAAACTCGTTGTTGGTGCCGTAGGTAATGTCGGCGCCGTAGGCTTCGCGCTTGGCATCGGTCATTTGGCCCGACTGAATAACACCTACGCTCAGCCCCATAAATTCATACAGCGGCTGCATCCAGGCCGCATCGCGGCTCGCCAGATAATCGTTGACCGTAACAATATGCACACCTTTACCGGTAATCGCCCGCAGATAGCTTGGCAAAGTGGCCATCAGGGTTTTACCTTCACCGGTGCGCATCTCAGCGATACAACCTTCGTGCAGCGTCATACCACCAATTAACTGCACATCAAAGTGGCGCATACCCAAAACGCGATGGCTGGCCTCTCGCACGGCGGCAAAAGCCTCCGGCAGAATCGCGTCGATTTTTTCACCGTCGGCGAAACGCTGCTGAAACTCGGCAGTTTTGGCTTTTAGCTCCGCGTCGGAGAGGGCCTGCATTTGCTCTTCCAGCTCATTAATGCGCGCTACGGTTTTGCGCATACGTTTCAGTACGCGATCATTTTTGGAGCCCAAGACCCACTTAGTCACTTTAGCTAACATGCAATAAATCCATAAAATCAATAAACGTCTGCGCCGCTGCCCTAAGACAACCGCGCTACAGCCTGAAGCTCAGGCACAATAGAGAGAGAGATGAAAACCGAAAGAGGGTTATCGCAAGGTGCGATGTATGTACGAGGCAGGGTCGACAGAGCGGCCATTTTTGTACACTTCAAAGTGCACATGAGGCCCCGTCGAGCGACCCGTCGAGCCCATCAACGCAATGACCTGGCCCTTTTTAACAACGTCGCCAACTTTTACTTTGTTTTCTTTGTTATGGGCATATCGGGTCGAGAAGCCACCACCGTGATTAACCTCAACCAAATGCCCGTAGCCGTCCCGGTCGGCCGACCAGGTAACAACACCAGCGGCCACCGCAATCACATTGGCGCCTTCCTTGCCGGCAAAATCAACTCCGCCATGCCAGGCCACTTTACCGCTAAACGGATCAGTACGCCGCCCATAGCGCGAGGACATCCAGCCTTTTTCGATCGGGCGGCCGGCCACAAAAATATCTTCTTTAAGGCGCCGGTTGACCAGTAGCGCATCCAGAGTCTCTAGCTGTTGCTCGCGATTGGCGATCTGCCGGGATAGCTCATCGATAGCATCAATAAAGCGAGGAGGTGAATAGGCATCACCTAACTCGGCCTCCTCCGGGCCACCTAACGCGGGCAATTGGCTAAAATCAAACTCACCAGAGTCTAACTTGGCTATATTGGTGAGACGCTCGCCCAAAGCATCCAACCGCACCAGCCGCGCCTGCAGCTCGGCCACTTTTAAGGTCAGAGCAGCGACTTCGGAGCGCGCCCGCTGGCGACTCTCTAAAACCTGACTTTGCTGCTCGGCGAGCGCGGTATCCCAGGCCCGACGGGATTCAGCGGTAAATAAGTCGCTGTTATTTTGCGCCACCAGCAAGTGGTAACCCAAAACACCTGCAACCGCCGGCAATCCTAAAATGCACACCGACAGTAACGCACGCGTCCAGCCGCCCAGCGTAATGCTGCGCGCGTGACCGTGGCGTTTACTGACCAGAATAATCTTCATGTCGGTTTGCTTAGGGGTAACCTTTTGTTTGTCTTTTATTAAACGGCTAGCAAAAAGTAAGTACTGACACACCCAGAACCCTAAGCATATCGCTACATTTTACGCCATTTTACGTACATACCATGGTTATATCGCGCCGTGATTTTATTTCGATTTGATTATTTGCGCGATTAATTTTGCCAACTATATAAAAAAGGCCCGCAGAGTACAATCTGCGAGCCTCATTTTACGGCCAATTATCGTCGCAACGATAACCAGTCGAGAGCTATACAGCGAGCAGCGGTTTCATATATGAAATAGGCGCTGCATTTTCGTCATCAAAGGTGACCACTTCCCAAGCGTCTTTTTGCGCAATTAGCTGACGCAACGACTTATTGTTAAGCGCATGGCCCGATTTATGAGCCTTAAACTCACCAATCAAGCTATTACCCAGCAAGTACAAATCGCCAATGGCGTCTAACACTTTGTGTTTAACAAATTCGTCTTCGTAGCGCAGGCCATCCTCATTGAGGATACGGTACTCATCGACCACGATGGCGTTATCGACGCTGCCGCCTTTGGCCAAACCCTTTGAGCGCAAGTACTCAATCTCGTGCATAAAACCAAAGGTGCGCGCACGGCTAACCTCTTTTACAAACGAGGTACTAGAGAAATCGACGGAGGTCTCGAGGGCCCGCCCCTGAAACACCGGGTGATCAAACTCGATCGAAAAAGACACTTTAAAGCCATCAAACGGAATAAAGCTGGCGGTTTTGTCGCCGTCTTGTACGGTCACCGGGCGCTTGATGCGAATAAACTTCTTCGCCGCCGCCTGCTCCTGGATGCCCGCTGATTGAATCAAAAACACAAACGGACCAGCGCTGCCGTCCATAATGGGCACCTCTGGCGCGCTCACTTCGACAATCGCATTGTCGATACCAAGCCCGGCCATGGCCGATAGCAGATGCTCTACCGTGGATACTTTTACATCACCCTTTATCAGGCTGGTCGACAGCGTGGTATCGCCCACATTCTCGGCCTTGGCCTCAATCTCAATCACCGGGTCAAGGTCGACGCGACGAAACACAATACCGCTGTCGATGGGGGCAGGTAACAGAGTAAGATAAACTTTTTGCCCGGTGTGAAGACCCACACCTGTGGCGCGAATGGCATTTTTGAGGGTACGCTGTCTGATCATTGTTGGGTTTGGCTCTATATAGATGGTGTAAACAAACATCCCGTGCAGGCGTTATACTCGATCGCGCAAAGTCACGACTAATTGACGAAGATTCCGACATTAACCGTCACTTTCACAGCAGTTTCGACCCTAATACAAACGTCAGGCCCCAACAAAACCACCGCACAGCGATATCGCCCATCTTTTATGGCTGCGTAAAGCGGCGAACTATAGCAAAAAATGCCCAGATTCACCAGCCATTAACAAGTGGCCGCACAAAGCTGGTGCGGCCTTAAGCGCCCCGCACACCGCGACTATCGCGGTACGGGGCACACCTGTTTAATGGTTTAATCGGCCTGGCGACGCAAGAATGCTGGAATGTCCAGATATTCCATATCCTTGTCGACCGCCGGCGCTGCGGCCGCGGCTTGGCCACCGGCATTGCGCATAACCGTTGGGCGATCCAGTGCGGAGTAATCCAGCTGACCATCGGCGCGACGAGTGTTATCCACCACCACTTTGGTGGGCGCTTTGGCGGCTTGCTCGGCAATACCCAGACCAGTAGCTACCACAGTAACGCGCAGCTCGTCTTGCAGCTCTGGATCGATTACGGTACCCACAACGATGGTCGCATCATCGGAAGAGAACTCGGCAATGGTCTCGCCCACTTCGCCATACTCACCCAACGACAAATCCATACCGGCGGTAATGTTCACCAAAATGCCGCGCGCACCCTGCAGGTTAACGTCTTCCAGCAGCGGGCTGCGGATAGCCGCTTCGGCCGCTTCACGGGCACGGTTATCACCGGTGGCGTGGGCGGTACCCATCATCGCCATACCCATTTCAGACATAACCGTTTTCACATCGGCAAAGTCGACGTTGATCATACCGGGGCGGATGATCAGATCGGCAATGCCCTGTACAGCTCCCTGCAACACACTGTTGGCCGCTTTAAAGGCATCCAGCAAGCTGGTGGCCTTACCCAGCACCGACAGCAGTTTTTCGTTGGGAATGGTAATCAAAGAGTCAACACGCTCCTGCAGCTCTTTAATGCCGGCTTCCGCTACCTGCATACGCTTACGGCCCTCAAACGGGAACGGCTTGGTGACCACCGCAACCGTCAATATATCCATGTCGCGAGCCACTTCGGCCACAATAGGTGCCGCACCGGTACCGGTACCACCGCCCATACCCGCGGCAATAAAGACCATATCGGCGCCCTCAAGCACCTCGGCGATACGCTCGCGATCTTCCATCGCAGCGTGGCGGCCGATCTCGGGGTTAGCGCCCGCACCCAGACCCTTGGTCATACTGTTGCCTAACTGCAGAGCAACGCGGGCATCGACATCTTTAAGTGCCTGAGCGTCGGTGTTGGCACAGATAAACTCTACACCCTCGACATTATTTTCAATCATGTGTTTTACGGCGTTGCCACCACCACCGCCGACACCGATAACTTTGATCACTGCATTTTGTGGCATGCTGTCTACGAGCTCGAACATGGCTTTATCCTCTCTTCCGTAAAGTAAAATTTAAAAGTTAAAAAATAAAATTAAAAAATTAAAATTCGCCCTGAAACATTCTTTTCAGTTTGCTAAAAAAAGTAGGTTCGCTATCCGTTGCCGGTGTTGTGTGATTTTCACCTAAATGTTGCTTAACGGCGTACTGCAACAGCCCCACACCGGTGGAGTAAATCGGGTTATTAACAATATCGGACAGCCCCGTAATGTTTTGCGGGGCACCCAGCCTTACCGGCATATGAAATATTTCCTCGGCCAACTCGACCACGCCTTCCATTTTTGCGGTGCCGCCGGTTAACACAATGCCCCCGGGCAACATGTCTTCAAAACCACTGCGGCGTAGCTCGGCCAGCACCAAGGTAAACAGTTCGTCATAGCGCGGCTCGACCACCTCGGCCAACGCCTGGCGAGATAAGTTGCGGGCGGCGCGATCGCCAACACTTGGTACCTTGATGGTTTCATCCGGGCCAGTCAGTTTTGCCAGTGCGCAGGCGTATTTAATTTTTATCTCTTCGGCATTTTGCGTTGGGGTGCGCAAGGCCATGGCAATATCGTTGGTTACCTGATCGCCGGCGATGGGGATAACGCCCGTATGACGGATCGCGCCATCGGTAAAAATGGCGATATCTGTGGTACCACCACCGATATCGACAATACAAACACCCAAATCGCGTTCATCATCGGTGAGTACCGAGTAGCTCGAGGCGAGCTGCTCTAAAATGACATCTTCAACCTCTAAGCCGCAGCGCTTAATGCACTTTTCAATATTTTGCGCGGCATTTACCGCGCAGGTCACCAGGTGCACTTTTGCCTCAAGCCGCACACCCGACATACCCAAAGGCTCTTTTACGCCCTCTTGGTCGTCGATTAAAAATTCTTGCGGCAAAATATGCAGAATTTTTTGATCGGCCGGAATCGCCACCGCCTGTGCGGCATCAATCACACGGTCAACATCCTGCGAGAACACCTCGCGATCCCTAATGGCGACAATCCCATGGGAGTTCAAACTGCGGATGTGACTGCCGGCAATACCGGCGTAAACCGAGTGTATTTGGCAGCCAGCCATTAACTCAGCCTCCTCTACCGCACGCTGAATGGAGTGGACGGTGGATTCGATATTCACCACCACACCCTTTTTCAGCCCGTTAGAGCGACACGAGCCGATACCGACGATTTCCAAATCCCCGTCCGGGGTAATGGCGCCGACGATGGCTACCACTTTGGATGTGCCGATATCCAAGCCCACTATCATTTTGTTGTCGTTTGAGCCCGCCATTTAAATGGACCTCTTTCCCCAATACGTAAAGTGTGTGAGTTAACTGGCCTCTTCCACCAGCACTTCATATTCATCCGACCAAGCTACCGCAAGGCCGTTGGTATAGCGCAAATCAACTCGCACTACGGCGTCAAACTGCGGCACTAGATGCTCGTCATACACCAGCAAAAAGCGCTGTATTTTTTCCGCCAAATCATCTTTGCCTAACACCAGCTCGACGCCGCCATTTAAGGTGATGCGCCAGGTGCTGAGCTCATCAACCCATAGCCGCACGATGGTTAAATTGCGTGAGCGCAGCAAACCAGACAAATCCTGATACTGCTGCATAATCCTTGCTGACTGTTCTTCGCGGCCACTCAGCTCGGGCAAATCGCTTAGCAGCTGTGTCTCGCGAGTGGCAATAACTTGACCGCGCTGATTTAAAAACCCTGTGTTACCCCAACGTGCAATAGGCACTTGCTCGACTAGTGTTACCACCAATGCACTGGGCAGGCTGCGGGTAATCACCGCGCGTTCAATCCAACTGTGCCGCTCAATTTTTTGCTTTAGCTGAGTAATATCCAAATCGACAAAATCGTTATCGATTGCCGCACCAATTAAGTCAGTGGCGGCCTCACGGCTGACAAAGTGAAACGGGCCTTCGACTCGCACTTCGTCGACCGGGTGCTGCAAAATCCGCTTGGCCGCGGCACCACCATAGTGATAAACACCAAAGCCAATGCCAGCGACAAACACCACCAGCGAAACCCGCGACACCAACACAAACAGGCGAGCAACCACTGACGAGCTGGAAGAGCGGCTGGCACCTTTGGGTGTCGCCTGACGGTAGCCTTTGGCGCGCGCCGCTCGTTTGCTCATCAGCTTAAACTCTCCGACAAAATCGCCAGTATCAAAGCATTAAAATCCAGCCCCGTCGCCTTAGCGGCCATGGGCACCAATGAGTGATCGGTCATCCCGGGAACGGTATTCACTTCAAGCATCTGAAACACCCCGGCACTGTCGCGCATCACATCAACCCGGCCCCAACCACGACAACCAATACTGCGAAATGCTTGTAACGCTTGCGCCTGAAGTTGCTGCTCGGTCGTCTCATCCAAGCCACAAGGGCACAAGTAGCGGGTATCGTCGGCAAAATATTTAGCGTCGTAATCGTAAAAGGTATGGTCTGTTTCGAGCTTTATGGGTGGCAATGCCCGCTCACCCAAAATCGCCACTGTGTATTCCGCGCCGGTAACCAATCGCTCGGCAATTACCACGGCATCAAACTTAGCCGCTGCCACGTAAGCGTTTTTTAGCGCGCCTGGACTACTCACCCGAGCCATACCGATGCTCGACCCCTCGTGAGCGGGCTTAACCATCACGTCGCCGCCCAACGTATGTAACACATCGGCCCAATCTGATTGCTCGTTGAGCACTGCAAAGTCCGGAGTATTAACACCTATACCGCGCCACAACTGCTTGGTGCGCAGTTTATCCATGCCAATGGCCGAGGCCTGCACATCGCTACCGGTGTAGGGAATATCTAAATACTCCAGCACCGCCTGAATACGGCCGTCCTCGCCACCGGGGCCATGTAGCGCAATAAACGCCCGATCAATACCGGCTTTTTGCAAGTGATCGATGCTGTGTTCGCCAATATCGATAGCCACATGCTCGACACCCAGCTCAGCCAGCGCGGCAACTACCGCCGCACCGCTGCGCAGCGATATCTCGCGCTCGGCCGAACGACCGCCAAACAATACGCCGACGCGCCCAAGCTGCTTGATTAACTGGCTGTTTTGTTCTTTCATTAATACATCCACTACTGAATGAGTTGACGCTTAGCGAGTTCTACCGCTAGTGCCCCCACGTTGCCCGCGCCCTGGGTAATCACAATATCTCCGGCGCGCGCTATATCTTTAATAACCCCAGGCACACCCTCTACACCCTCAACAAAAATGGGATCTACCTGACCACGGTTGCGGATACTGCGCGACAACTGACGGCCATCGGCGCCTGGTATCGACTCTTCACCTGCGCTATAAACCTCCAGTAACACCAGAGCGTCGACGCCAGATAAAACATCGACAAAATCCTCAAACAAATCGCGGGTGCGCGTATAGCGGTGCGGCTGGTACACCATCACCAAGCGTCGCTCGGGCCAACCATCACGAATTGCTTTAATCGTTGCACCCACCTCACGCGGGTGATGCCCATAATCGTCCACCAACATCGCGCTGCCATTTTCAACCGGGTAGTCGCCGTATACCTGAAACCGGCGCCCAACACCGGCAAAATTACCAAGGCCGGCAACTATCGCCTCGTCGCTCACCCCTTCGTCCCGGGCGACAGCAATAACCGCTAGAGCGTTTAAAATGTTGTGCACGCCTGGGATATTTAAGCGCACTGACAACACCGACTCGTCCGAGCGACTCACCACATCAAACTCGCTAAACATTTTGTCTTGGCGGATGTTTACCGCACGTAAATCGCAGCCATCATCCAGGCCGTAAGTCGTCACCGGGCGTGCCACATCGGGTAAAATTTCCTGCACGATCGGGTCATCGCCACACAGCACCGCCAACCCGTAAAAGGGCAAGTTGTGAAGGAACTCGACAAAGGTTTGCTTTAGCTTCGAAAAGTCACCGTCGTAGGTGTCCATATGGTCGGCATCGATATTAGTGACAATCGCCACCATCGGCTGTAGGTGTAAAAACGACGCGTCGCTTTCGTCGGCCTCGGCCACTAAATACCGGCTTTCGCCCAGCTGCGCATTGCTGCCGGCACTATTGACCAAGCCGCCAATAATAAACGTGGGGTGACGGTCGGCCGCCGCCAACACCGATGCCAATAAACTCGTAGTTGTGGTTTTACCGTGGGTGCCGGCCACAGCAATACCGTGGCGGTACCGCATCAGTTCGCCTAGCATTTCGGCTCGACGAACCACCGGTATGCGGTTATCCCGCGCGGCGATCATCTCTGGGTTAGCCTCATCCACGGCGCTAGAGTTAACCACCACATCCGCGCCCACAACATTACCGGCGCTGTGGCCAAAATAGATAGTTGCACCTAAGCCCGCTAAGCGCTGAGTCACACTGGACTCTTTTAAATCCGAGCCAGAAATTTCGTAACCCTGGTTGATGAGCACCTCAGCGATGCCACTCATACCCGCGCCACCAATGCCGATAAAATGAATGCGGCGAATGCGGCGCATTTCAGGCACTTCGTAGTACTTCATAACTTTATCCATTGATAAGCTCCTCGGTGAGCTTAGCGACCGCACCGGCAGCATCGTCTTTATGCAAACTTCTGGCAGCGTTAGCCATTTGCTCTAGCGCTTGGCGATCGGACAATTGCTCGCTCAGCAACCGCGCCAAGCTCTCGGCGTTTAGCTGCGCCTGAGGAACGCTGATACCCGCGCCGGCACTCGCCATCACCGCCGCGTTATGTGTCTGGTGATCATCAATGGCGTTAGGCAGCGGAATGTACAAAGCGCCGAGTCCGGCGGCTGCCAATTCGGCCACAGTCAGGGCGCCGGCGCGGCACACCACCACATCGGCCCAGCTATAGGCGCTAGCCATATCTTTAATAAAAGGCTCCACCCGAGCCTTCATTTGATGCTCAACATAACCGGCCACCGTAGCTTCTTCATGACGGGCACCACATTGATGCCAAACATCAAACGTAAGCGCCGGAGCACAACCGGCCAATGCCGCTGGCATTAACTCGTTAATTGCCCGAGCTCCCAAACTGCCGCCCAACACCAATAACCGTAACGGCTCGGCCTCGCGCTCGGCAAAACGCTCTGCGGGCACCGGCAGGCTTACAATTTCGTCTCGCACCGGGTTACCCACCCAACGTGCTTTAGGCAAAACCTCGGCAAAGCCCGAGGCAATCACCCGCGCAAAGCGAGCTAAAATCTTATTGGTGGTACCGGCAATGGCATTCTGCTCGTGAATTACCAGCGGAATACGCAACAGCCAAGCCGCCAAACCGCCAGGGCCGGACACAAAGCCACCAAAGCCCACAACCACATCAGGTTTTTGTCGACGCAACACGGCAATGGCCTGAAATAGCGCCGCCAAAATTAAAAATGGGGCTTTTAACAATCCCAATGCACCACGGCCACGCACACCTTCGATACGAATATAATCAATATCAATGCCGGCCTCGGGGATGACCCGCGCCTCAATGCCTTTGCGCGTACCGAGCCAACTAACCGATACCTGATCGGCCGATAGGCGTCGCGCTACGGACAGTGCAGGAAATACATGTCCACCCGTACCGCCTGCCATAATCAGTACCCGACTCATGCGCTAACCTCCGCTGTGCTTTGCTCCGCATGGCGCACACGGGATGGGTTAGTCACCGATATTTTTTTCTCCGGGATTGCCCGCATCTCGATATCAGCCCGCACCACAAATGCCATCAGCGCGCAGCTGACAATTAAACTGCTGCCGCCGTAACTGATAAAGGGCAAAGTCAATCCTTTAGTCGGTAGTAACCCCGATGCCACCCCAACGTTAATGAACACTTGCAGCGAAAACAGCACCGCCACACCGAATACCGCAAACGCTAAAAAGTGATTAGCCCGGCTCATACACGTGCGGAACACCGCTAAGATGCGCAGAATCAGCGCCGCAAATAATGCTAGCAGCACCACACCACCCACCATGCCGAACTCTTCGGCGTAGATGGCAAAAATAAAATCCGTATGTGCTTCGGGCAGATAAAACAACTTTTGCAAACTGTTGCCAAGCCCCATACCAAACCACTCGCCACGGCCAAACGCGATCAGAGACTGGGTCAGCTGATAACCGGCGTTAAACTGATCGGCCCAGGGATCCATAAAAGTCACCAACCGCTTGAGCCGGTAGGGGCTCATAATCGCGATAGCCGCCATGACCGCCGCCGCACCAATTGCCAACGGAAAAAAGTAGCGCAACTTAAGCCCAGCGATAAACATCACCGCGATAACCGTTGCCGCAATCACCACCGTACTGCCAAAGTCCGGCTCTAACACCAGCAATAGCAACACCAGCGCCAGCAGCGAAATAAGCTTGCCAAACTCTCGCCAGCCCCTTAGCCCCTGCGGGTAACGCTGAGCAAAATAGCTGGCGAAAAACATAAGTACGGCAAACTTTGCTATCTCGGATATTTGTACGGCAAACAGCCCAAAATTAATCCAGCGCTGCGCACCATTCACCCGTTTACCAACACCTGGCAGCAGCACCGCCACCAACAATACAATGGCAATTATTAATAGCGGCACACTAAAACGGCGCCAGGTGTCGCTTGGCACCAGTAACACTACACTGGCTCCCACGGCACTGATCAGTAAAAACATTAAATGACGTTTAAAGAAGTACCAACTGTCGTCATAGGTTGCGCTGGCAAATGCCACCGAAGCCGAAGCCACCATAATCAAACCTATGGACAACAACGCCAGCCACAAACACACCATGGTGCCATCTACCGATGTGCGCGAGTAAATAGCAAGCGGGGACTGCTTCATTGCAACCCTCCTACCGCCGCGCAAAAGGCGTCACCGCGCGCTTGATAGTTGTCAAACATATCAAAGCTCGCGCAAGCCGGGCTGAGCAACACACGGTCGCCACTATGCGCTTGCGCTTGCGCTTTGCTTACCGCCTCGGGCATTGAGCCGGCGCGCTCGAAGTCGACCTCGCCTTGCAGCATAGCGGCGAGCTCATCCGCCGCCTCACCTATTAATACACAGCCGCGAGCATGGGCTTTTAACGCTGGCAAGAGTGACGTAAAGGTTTGCTCTTTGGCGACACCGCCCAAAATAACGACCAACTTACCGTGACTATTGGCCAGGCCGTTGATCGCCGCCAACGTGGCCCCGACATTAGTCCCCTTAGAGTCGTTGTAGTAAATCACGTCAGCCACTTCCGCCACCCACTGGCAACGGTGCTCCAGGCCCTTAAAGCTCGTCAGCGTTTGCAGCATAGAAGCCATAGGCAAACCGGCCGCTTTACCAATAGCCATCGCAGCCAAGGCATTGTCGATGTTATGCCGGCCGGGCAGCTTTAACTCAGACGCTTTGATAACCGGGGTAAGGTCATCGCACAGCCAGGTGTCGCCCTCTTGCTCGCGTACGCCCATGTTTTTAAAGTCGGCACTACCGGCAAACGAGCTGCGCGTCACATCGTCCGCCAGCGGCGGCTGCGTTAATGGGTCGGTGCGGTTAACTACCACATGACGAGCGCCAAAATAGATACGCTGCTTCGCCCGGTGATATTCAGGCATACCGTTATAGCGATCGAGGTGATCGGCACTCATATTTAAAATACAGGCGACAGTGGCACCGAGCTTGGTGACGGTTTCTAACTGGAAACTCGAAAGCTCGAGTACATACAACTCAACATCATCGCTCAGCAGATCGAGCACCGGCGTACCCAAGTTGCCACCCACTGCCACTTTAATGCCCGCTGCCGTGGCCATTTCACCCACTAAAGTGGTCACGGTGCTTTTGCCGTTAGAGCCGGTAATAGCCACAATCGGCGCCTTGGCATGGCGTACAAACAACTCCACATCACCAATCACCGGTACCCCAGCTGCCCGGGCGGCGGCAATCGCACTCATGCTTAAAGGCAGGCCGGGGCTGAGTACAATCTCGTCGGCACTTTGCAACAGCGACTCATCCCACACACCAAACTGGCAGTGCACGTCGGGAAACTCAGCGACAATGACGTCCTGCGCCGGAGGCGCCTCACGGGTATCAAATAATACAAAGGGCAATTTTTGCGCGCGCAAAAAACGCGCCGCAGACAAGCCGGATACTCCGGTGCCCACTACGGCGATCATTTTGCTTGAGGCGATCAAATTACTCACGTTGTTAATACCCTATGCGCTTAGCGCAGTTTCAGTGTCGCCAGCCCAAACAGCACGAGCATGACGGTAATAATCCAAAAACGCACAATAACGCGCGGCTCTGGCCAACCTTTTAATTCAAAATGGTGATGCAATGGCGCCATCCTAAAAATACGGCGACCGGTTAACTTGTAAGAGCCAACCTGCAAAATCACTGAGACGGTCTCCATTACAAAGACGCCGCCCATAATAAAGAACACCACTTCATGGCGAACAATAACGGCGATAATCCCCAATGCCGCCCCCAGAGAAAGCGCACCTACATCGCCCATAAATACTTGCGCGGGATAGGTGTTAAACCATAAAAAGCCAAGCCCCGCCCCACACAACGCCGCACAAAACACCACCAATTCGCCGCTGCCCGGAACATGAGCAATGTGCAAATACTGGGCAAACTCGTAGTGGCCGGTCACGTAGGCGATAACCCCTAGCGCACCGGCCACCATTACCGAGGGCATAATTGCCAAGCCGTCCAGACCATCGGTTAAGTTGACGGCGTTGCTCGCCCCCACCACCACAAAATAGCTAAGCACCACGTAAAAAATACCCAGCTCTAAAGCAAAACTTTTTAAAAACGGTAAAAACAGTTGGGTCTCTGCCGGCAAGGTTGCGGTGGCGTATAGGTAAATCGCTGCCCCCAAACCACCGACCGACTGCCAAAAATACTTCCAGCGCGCAGGCAAGCCACGCGAATTCTTCTGCACCACTTTGCGGTAGTCATCAACCCAGCCCACCGCACCAAAAATTGCCGTTACCACCAATACAACCCATACATAACGGTTGCTTAAGTCTGACCACAGCAAACTGCTGATAAATATGGCCGCCAAAATTAAGGTTCCGCCCATAGTGGGCGTTCCGGATTTACTTAAATGTGATTGAGGCCCGTCATCGCGAACCGACTGGCCGATTTGCAACTGATTCAGTTTGCGAATCATCCATGGCCCCAACAGCAAGGAAATACCCAGTGCTGTCATCACGCCCAATATCGCGCGCAGGGTTAAGTACTGGAAGACAAAAAAGCCGCGAAAATATTCTTGTAATTGCTCGGCCAGCCATAACAACATTTATTGTTTCTCCTCGTCAGTCAGAGCCCGAACCACGACGTCCATTCGGGCACTACGCGAGCCTTTAATTAACAATGTGCAATCTCTGTCGACGGCGACTTGATTGAGGTGCGCAAGCAACTCATCGTGCGTATCAAAATGCCGACCTGTACCAGTAAAGTTATCGCTTACCGCCTGGGCTAAGGTGCCGCAGCTAAATACCGACTGAAGTTTTTTCTCCGAGGCATAATCGCCTATCTCGGCGTGCATCAGATAAGCCTCCTCACCCAACTCGCCCATATCGCCAATCACTAAAATAGTGTTGCCGGGCATTTGCGCCAGGACATCAATAGCGGCTCGCACCGAGCCTGGGTTAGCGTTGTAGCTGTCGTCAATAACACGAACTCCACCGCGCCCGACACTGATATTCATGCGTCCGGATACTGGCGAGAAATTATTGAGCCCCGTGCTGATTGAGGTATTGCTCGCCCCTACCGCCCTAGCACAGCAGGCGGCCGCCAACGCGTTGCGCACACTGTGCAAGCCTATGGCAGGCAAGCTAATCGATAACGCTTCACCACATAGATTTAACGTGAACTGGGTCGTCAAACCGGCTTGTTGAATATCACTGGCGTAACAATCAGCGGCGGGGTTATCCAGGGCAAAACAAAGATGTGAACGGTTCTGCAGCTGGGCCAGCCACTGAGGCGCAAACCGATCATCAATATTGATAACACAGGTACCGTCGTTGGCCACCCCTTGATAAATTTCGCCCTTCGCGTCGGCTACACCTTCAATTGAACCAAAACCTTCCAGGTGCGCCGGCATGACGTTATTCACCAATGCCACGTCCGGGCGAGCCAACTCACACAGGTAAGCGATTTCACCAATGGCGCTGGCCCCCATCTCTATCACGGCATGTTTTTCATGACCATCCAGGCGCAACAGCGTCAGTGGTACACCAATGTGATTGTTCAAGTTGCCCTGGGTGGACATTACATCCCCCTCGCAACGCAAAATACCGTCAACCATGGAGCGTACCGAGGTTTTGCCGCTCGAACCGGTAATGGCAACCACCGGCCCCGCAAATCGCTCGCGGTTTAACCGGGCGATCTCACCAAGCCCCAGAACCGTATCATCGACCTGCAACTGTGGCAGCGTACAACTTGGATCCAGCGTATCAACCAGGGCCGCCACGGCGCCGCCAGCCTGAACGTCGGATAAATATTGGTGCCCGTCAAAACGCGGACCACGTAAAGCGACAAATAAATCGCCCGCCTGAATCGCTCTCGAGTCGGTACACACCCGAGTAAACTCCATCGAGGCGCCAGTCGCCACCGCGGTCAAATGCGATGCAAAATCGCGCTGCAACTGGGCAATCGACATAGTGCCAATCATGCTTGCCCCTCCGCTGCAATCTTCTCCAGCCGGCGCACTAGGGCCGTGCGCGCCTGCTGCAAATCACTAAAGGGCAACTGACGCTGGGAGAATATTTGCACGGCTTCATGCCCTTTACCCGCCAATAGCACGGTATCGCCCGCACGGGCTTGCTGTACGGCCAAGTCGATGGCTTTATCGCGTTCGGCAATCACCAGGCACCGCTCTGGGTAGTGCATGCCGCGAACAATTTCACTGGCGATACTCGCTGGATCTTCACCGCGAGGGTTATCGTTTGTCACTATGGTGTAATCGGCTGATTTCTCGGCCACCCGCCCCATGGCCGGGCGTTTTTCACGATCACGATCGCCACCACAACCAAACACACACCACAAGCTACCCTCAGTGTGACGGCGCAGTGCACGCAGAGTTTTTTCCAACGCATCAGGCGTGTGGGCATAATCAACCACCACCTGTACGCCTTGATCGGCGCGCACAGTTACCTGCTCCATCCGCCCCGGAGCCGACTGCAACTGCGGCACAGCGGCCATAATGCTATCCAGCGGATAACCTTGCGCTATCGCCACGGCAACAGCGGCTAAAATATTGCTCGCGTTAAAATCACCAATTAGCGATGCACTTAGCGGCGCACTACCCACAGGCGTGTGAATCGTACCGGTGATACCTTGGGCGGAGTACTCCAGCCCGTCGAAATAGAGATCGGCCTTTTTTGAGCTCAGTGAGTAGCTCAACACTTGGCTCAAGGCCTCGGCTTTTTTCAATAGTGATTTACACCAGCTGTCATCGCGGTTAACCACCGCGCACTGTAAATCACGCGCTTTTAACAAACGCGCCTTGGCTTTACCGTAGGCTTTTAAGTCGCCGTGAAAATCCAAATGATCGTGGGATAAATTGGTAAATACTGCCGTTGACATCCGCACAGCTTTAACTCGCCCCTGGGCCAGCGCGTGAGATGACACCTCCATGGCCACGGCTTTAATACGCTGCTCGGCTAAATCACGTAACAACGCCTGGCTCGATATCGCGTCGGGCGTGGTAAAACCGGTGCCCTGCAGCGGCTCACCCACCCGGCCATAACCCAAAGTGCCCACCACCGCCGAGCGCTCACCGAGCGCCTCGAGCAATTGCGCAATAAGCAAGCTGCAGGTCGTTTTTCCGTTGGTGCCCGTCACGCCAATTATATTGAGCTCGGCGCTTGGGTCAGCATAGGCGCGACCGGCAATCTCGCTCAATTTACCGGACAACCCAGCAACCGCAATAAGCGGCACCGCACCGCGATACTCCAACGTGTTGTTCTTGCCATCGGCCTCGATAAATACCGCGCTAGCGCCGCGATTTATCGCGTCATTAATATAATCACGGCCATCCACCGTCGCGCCCTGCAGCGCCACAAAGATATGTCCAGGCATAATGCGGCGGCTATCGGATTGCAGCACCGACCACCGCACCGAGTCCAGCTCACGCAAAGAGTCGTCATCTAATAACTGCGCCAGCGTCATAGCGCGCTCATTGGCTCGGGCGGTGATCACAACAACGTCCCTCCATGCTGGGCCAATGCCGGCGCTGGCTCTAGTTTTCTGACACTCACGCGGGCGCCTTTATTCTCAGGTGGCTCCTGTAGTAATCGCAACGCCCCGCCGGTAATACTGGAAAACAGAGGGGCAGCCACCTGGCCACCGTGGTATTTATCATCACGCGGCTCGTCGATCATGACCGCCACCACAATGGCCGGATCCTCCGCCGGCGCCACCCCGACAAACGACCCAACATAACGGTTATCGGCGTAACCGCCAGCATCCGCTTTATGCGCTGTACCCGTCTTACCCGCCACACTGTAAGAGTCGACATTAGCCAGCGTGCCAGTGCCACCTTTGGCGACCACTTTGCGTAGCATTTTCATCACTTGCTGCGTGTACTGCGCGTCCACGACGTGCTCACCGGGAATCTCCTCCCCCTCTTTGCGCAGCAGCGAAACGGGATGCTTTATACCTCCGCTAGCGAGCACGCCATAAGCCTGCGCAAGCTGTACCATGGTAAGGTTTAAGCCATAGCCAAAAGCGTAGGTTGCCTGCTGAATCGGTCGCCATTTGCTATAGGACGGCAAAACGCCCACGGCCTCGCCCGGAAACCCTGTACCCGTGCCCTGGCCCAGCCCTAGGCGGTAATACATATTGCGCACAGTGTCAGGGTCCATCTTTAACGCCAACTTGGTCATGCCCACTTGGCTCGACTTAGCGATAATTCGGCTTAAGTCCAATTTGCCGTAATCGATTGGGTCATAAAGCGCCTTGCGCCCCACCTGCACATAGCCGGGCGTGGTATCAATTACGTTGTAGGGCTGAAATTTACCGGTTTCTAATGCAGCAACCATGGCCAGCGGCTTCATGGTCGAGCCCGGCTCAAAAACATCAGTCAAAGCGCGATTGCGTAAACTGGCGGTTTTAATACTGTTGCGATCGTTCGGGTTGTAAGAGGGCTGATTCACCATCGCCAGAATCTCTCCGGTGTGCACATCCAACACCACCACCGAGCCCGCTTTTGCACCAAACTCCTGCACCGCTTTTTTCAGCTCGCGATGGGCAAGATGCTGCAAACGCAAATCGATGCTTAACGCCAAAGGCCGCCCACTACGGGCGGCCTTGGTTAGGCCCAAATCTTTAACGGTACGCCCGCGCAGATCTTTGATCACCTGCTTGGCGCCGCTTTCGCCAGTGAGCCAGGCATCGTAGGCGAGCTCCATTCCCTCCTGACCACGATCATCCACATCGGTAATGCCCACCAACTGTGCCGCCACTTCGCCCGCGGGGTAATAGCGGCGGTATTCGCGCTGAGCGTAAACGCCATCCACTCCCAACGCTAAAATGGCATTGGCCTCTTGGGGCGGCAAGTGGCGCTCCAGGTACATAAATTCTTTATTAGCAAAACGCGCTAAGCGCGACTCGAGCTCGGCCTGACTCCAGCCCAGCTTTTGCGATAACGCGGCCCAGTGTTGTGGCTTTTGCAATAGCACTTGCGGGTTAGCCCAAATAGATTCAACCGGGGTACTTACCGCCAGCGGCTCACCATTGCGGTCGGTGATAACACCGCGATAGGCGCTGATTGGCTCACTGCGCAAAGTGCGGGCATTGCCCTGCCCCTGCAAAAACTCAAAGCCGCGGTCGGCATCGGGCAACACTTGCAAAGACGCAATTCGCCCAAGCAACGCAACAGCAAGCACTAGCATAGCCAGTACCACACTGTAAAAACGCCAGGACTTTAGCGTGAGTTGCCGCACTTAGTGCTCCTTCTCGATTAAAATTATTTGGCTCGCATCCGGGACTTTCATACCCAACTGCTCGCTCGCTTGTTTTTCCACCCGGGTATAAGAGGCCCAGGTACTTTGCTCTAATAAGTACTGACCCCATTGAACTTCCAGATCAGCCGACTCGCGCCGCAACGCTTCTAGCTCGTTGGTATCGCGCCGCACCTCTTGAGTGACCGCGACGACCGCCAGCGCCGAGACGATATTGACAAGCCATAGGCCCACCACCAATGCCCAGCGCCCCGCACTTACGCCACCTAACCGCCCGTAACTCACAGTGATTACGCAAGCTTTTCGGCAACGCGCATGACCGCGCTGCGAGCGCGCACATTGCGTCCCAACTCATCGCCACCCGCCTTAACGGCTTTAGAGCGGCTGCGCAAACGCCGGTTTAATTGCGACTCCATCAAGGGCACGCCACGCGGCACTGGGTCGCCCTTTTCATGGCGGCGAATAAATCGCTTCACTAAACGATCTTCCAGCGAGTGAAAACTAATCACCACCAAACGCCCACCAACGGCCAACATCTCGAGCGCCTGATCCAGCACGCTCTCCAAATCACCAAGCTCGTTATTAATGTGAATACGGATACCCTGAAACGCGCGAGTGGCCGGATGCTTACCTTTCTCCCACGCGGGGTTGGCCTCTTTTAAAATATGCGCCAAACGCCCGGTACGCGTAATGGGCGACTGCTCGCGCTCGCGCACCACAGCATTGGCCATGCGCTTGGCAAAGCGCTCTTCACCGTACTCTTTCATCACTCGGGCAAGCTCGCCTTCAGCAACGGTATTGACCCAATCGGCCGCACTTATGCCGCGGGTTTGGTCCATCCGCATATCGAGCGGGCCATCGTTTAAAAAGCTGAAACCGCGCTCGGGCTCATCCAGCTGAGGCGAAGATACGCCCAGATCCAACAAAATGCCGTCCACTTTGCCGGCCATGTCGCGCTCGCCCACCAGGCGGGTGAGCTCGGCAAAACTGGTGTGCTCAATAGCAAAGCGCGCATCCGCGCCAAAGCGTTGATGCKCCACCTCAATAGCACTGGCATCTTTATCGATGGCCAACAACTGGCCATCGGTACCCAAACGGCTCAGAATGCGATCACTATGCCCGCCGCGCCCAAAAGTACCGTCGACATAAAAGCCCGACGCGTTCTCAACCAACGCGTCAACCGCCTCATCGAGAAGCACGGTAATATGTGGCTGCTCACCCATGTTGTCTCCTATAACACCAGTGACTGCAGTTCTTCGGGCATGTCGTCGTCGCCGGGCTCTTCCATCTGGGCAAACCAGCTGCTTTCACTCCACAACTCCAGCTTGTCACCAAGCCCTGCAAGCATCAGTTTTTTATCCAGATCAGCGTAAGAACGCAGCGTAGGCGGCACAAGAATCCGTCCATTCGCATCCATCTCAAGAGAACAGGCGTAGCCGATCAGCAAGCGCTGCACCCGGCGCGAGGCCTTATTCATAGTGGGCAAGCTTTGGATTTTGGGGAGAATCTCCTGCCATTTAGGCTCGGGAAACACCAATAAGCAGCGATCTTCGGTGTGGGCCGTCACCACCAAACGCCCGGCACACGACTCCACCAACCCTTCACGTACCCGGGTCGGTATCGCCATACGCCCTTTGGCGTCCATATTGATGGCATGACTACCTGTAAACACTTTTCACCACTTATTTGGGGCCTGCTTCCACAAAAAACCACTATTACCCACTTTTTTCCACATTGCACACTATAAATCCGGTGGGATCAAAGTCAAGCAAGCACACAGGAAAATGCAGGTAAAATTCACAAAAGCAGGGGAAAAGTTCGTTAACTGGTCGACATCTAGCAGGGAGGGGGTGCCGCAATAAGGGTGATTTTCTTTAGTTAACAAGCAGATGGAAGCAACTCTTAAGAAGTTACTTTAAGTGTGGAATCATTTCGGATTAAGCGGAGATCTGATATAGGCGATCGCGGCATATAGAGGCGCAATCGGATTGGAATAGTTCGGAGCCGGCCTGTAAGCCGGGTTCTGTCTGGGACAGTCATTCATCTGGGATGTGTGTCACCACACACCTCATGCAACCTACCCGAATCCAGTGCGGGCCACACCAGTGGATTCCTATTTGGTCTTGCTCCGAGCGGGGTTTACCATGCCACGGACTGTTACCAGCCGCGCGGTGCGCTCTTACCGCACCCTTTCACCCTTACCGGCAACCGAAGCTGCTTAGGCGGTCTACTCTCTGCTGCACTTTCCGTAAGCTCGCACTTCCCAGGCGTTACCTGGCGCTCTGCCCTATGGAGCCCGGACTTTCCTCCACCCGCAAAAGCGAGCAGCGACTGCCGAGCCGACTCCGAGCCAACACCTTAGCGTAGCCCCCTAAAAAGTCAAGCAAAGTTGCCAGACCTTAGTCGGCCCGATTAGCCAGCGCCCATTGATACAGCTCATTTTTCTTAGCGCCGGTCAGCTTGGCGCCCAGCGCCGCCGCCTGCTTTACCGGCAGCTCATCGAGCAAGATGCGCATCACGCGCTCGGCCTCGGCACTCATGCCAACGTTGCGCTCCGGCGCACCATGCACCAACAGTACAATTTCGCCGCGCTGCTGATTGCTATCGGCCGCAATCCACTCTGCCATATCGCCGGCGCAGGCAGTGTAAATAGTCTCAAAGGTCTTGCTGATCTCGCGAGCCATCACCAACTCGCGCTCAAGGCCGAAGGCGCGCGCCATATCCTGTACGCACGCCAGCACCCGGTGGGGCGCCTCATAAAAAATCAAGGTGCGCGGTTCATCCGCCAGTGCCTCCAGGGCGGCCAATCGGGCACCGGCTTTGGCGGGCAAAAAACCCTCAAAGGTAAAACGATTAGACGGCAGCCCGGCCGCGCTCAAGGCGGCCACAAAGGCGCAAGCCCCGGGTATTGGCACCACTCGCACACCCACCTGACGCGCCGCACGCACCAAACGGTACCCGGGGTCCGAGACCAGCGGAGTACCGGCATCACTGATTAACGCCACCTCCTCGCCCGCCTGCAATTGCGCTAGAATTTGCTCCGTGCGCTTATCATCACTGTGATCATGGTACGCAACACAGCGGCCGGTTATGGCAAAATGCTCCAGCAAACGCGCACTGTGACGGGTATCCTCACAGGCAATCAAAGCAACAGACTGGAGCACCTGCACCGCACGCGGTACCATATCCCCCAAGTTTCCGATGGGTGTAGCGACGACATATAATGTACCGAGCGACTGCGACATGATTGCACCTGATGTAAAAAGTGCAGTTTAACACCGCGAGCACGCCACCGCTGCTCATCCCAACAAGAGTCTAACCATGCGCAATAACCTAGCACGAGCTTTGTCTGTTTTAACGCTGGGCGCAATCCTAACCGCCTGCGCACCACAAACCACCCGCACAGACACCCCCGCCACCAGCGAAGACAGCTCGCAACAACTCGAGCGCGAAGTGTCTCAGTTAGTAGACAAAGCCCGGCAAGGCAGCGCCGATGAGCGCGTCACCTACTTATTGCAAGCCGCCGACCTGCTGCATGAGCAAGCGCAGGATGAGTGGGCGTTCTCGTTGCTGCAACCGTTATCGCCGCAAGCGATGAGTGATGCGCAGTACCTAACGTACCTGCAAAGCTACAGCGCCATTGCCTACGCCAGCGATCATTTTTTTGCTGCGCGCGATGCGTTAAGCAGCAACCGGCTTGAGCAACTGTGGCGCAGCCTTACCCCCAACCAACAGCGTCAACTGCTAGAGCTGAGGGCGCAAACCAACTCAGTGCTGGGCGACTACCAAGCCAGTTTGGCCGCTCGCGTTGAGCTGGGCTATTTGTTGGGGCGCGATGAGCTGTACCTAAACAACGAAGCAATTTGGCAGGATTTAATGAGCCTATCGGCGAGCGAGCTTAACCATTTGGCAGGCAACCCCAACAGCCCCACCCTGGGCCGCTGGGCCGAGCTTGCACAAGTCACCCGCGACAGCGCCGCCAACCTTAATCGGCAACTTGAGCGAGTCGATTTATGGCGCATGCAAAACCCCACACACCCCGCCAACCTTGAATTGCCTAGTGACCTGCAGTTACTAGGGCAGTTAATTGCCCGGCAACCCAACTCTATCGCCTTGCTTCTACCGCAAAGCGGTCGCTTAGCCGGTGCGGCAAGCGCCGTGCGCGATGGTTTTTTGGCGGCTTACTTTGCCGAACGCAGCGCCGAGCAAAACCCGATTATTCGCCAGTACGACACCCAGTCCGCCGACATTAATCAGCTTTACGATCAAGCTGTCAGCGACGGCGCAGAGCTTATTGTCGGCCCGCTGGCCAAAGAAAAAGTCGATGCCCTCGCACAGCGGACAAGCTTAACGGTGCCGGTTTTGGCTCTAAACTATCGCGAGCAATCGAGCGAACAAAGCGCCCCCATCACCAGCATTAATTTAGGTGAATTAACCATACCGCAAATGCAGCCAAAACTGCCCGGCGTTATTCCCGTCAGCCCCAGCTCTGCCACTTTTGGCAACGGCGATACCGCTCAGGCAACAGCCACCGACAACAACTTTTTCGCACCGGAACTGTACCAATTTGGCCTGGCAGCTGAAGATGAAGCGCGACAAATTGCCCGTCACGCCCACTTACAGGGCCATCGCCGCGCCATGATCATAGCGCCCGATATCGACTGGGCCGAGCGCAGCATCGATGCATTTATCGGCCAGTGGCAGCAACTCGATGGCGAAGTGGTGGCATTAAGCCGCTATGTAGGCGCCGGCGATTACTCGGACGTATTAAAACGTACACTGCTGGTCGACGATAGCGAGCGACGCCACAGTGAGCTGCGCAAAATCATTTACACCAACACTCATTTTGAGCCGCGCCGCCGCAAAGATGTGGAGATGATTTTCTTGATCGCCAACCCGCCCCAGGCGCGGCAAATCAAACCGACCCTGGCGTTTCATTACGCCGGAGACATTCCGGTATTTGCCACCAGCCAAATATACAACGGCACCGACAACCCCAAGGCCGATCGCGACCTAAATGGCATTCGCTTTAACACCTTGCCCTGGTTATTTTCCGAGTCGGCGGAGGCGCAATCGATTAAAGCCAACACCGATGCGCCACCGGCCTACGAGCGGCTGCACGCCATGGGCGCCGACGCTTATCATTTATACCCACGCCTGCCGCAACTTAAACACCTGCCGCAAACCCGGGTACTGGGCGCCACCGGCACCTTAAGCATGCAGCAAGACGGCCGCATCGTACGGGAGCAGATTTGGGCAGAGTTTATTGGCGGCGTAGCCACCCCTATCACCAATAGCACCATTGAACGCGCCAGTTCGACCCAGTGATTAAGCAGGCACTAAACAAACTGCAATCAAAGCGCAGCCGCGGCGCACAGGCCGAGCAGCGCGCGCGGCAATTTTTAGAGCGTGCCGGGCTTAACTTCGTTGCTGCCAACGTCCGTGGTGGCGGTGGCGAGATAGACCTCATCATGCGCGAACAAACAACGCTGGTGTTTGTCGAAGTGAGGCTGCGTGGCAATCAGCGCTTTGCCAGTGCGAGCGAAAGCGTTAACGCCGCCAAGCAACGCAAACTGCTGCAAGCTGCGCAATACTACCTTCAGCGTGAAAAACTCACCGATAAAGTCCCCTGTCGATTTGATGTGGTAGCATTGCAAACACTGGACTCGGAGCGACAGCCCGAGTGGATCAAAAACGCCTTTGGCGCGGTTTAAAGCCTAACGATAACGAGACAATTATGGATCAGCGGGTCATCACCCTTTTTCACGAAAGTATCGAAGCCAAAATGCAGGCGGGCGAGCAACTGGCCCCACTGATTGCCCACAGCAGCGAACTGATCGTAGAGAGCCTGCTAAATGAAGGTAAAATTATTACCGTCGGCAACGGCGCCAGTGCGGCATTGGCACAAACCTTTAGCGCCAGCTTATTAAACCGCTTTGAACACGAGCGCCCCAGCCTACCGGCCATTAACATCGGCGCCGACGTCATTACCCAATCGGCCATTGCTCACGATTACACCTACAACGAGATCTACGCCAAGCAAATTCGCGCACTGGGGCAACCGGGTGACGTACTGGTGCTATTAAGTGCCTCCGGCAGCGCCAGCAATTTGCTACAAGCGATTAGCGCCGCGCACGATCGTGACATCACCGTTATCGCCCTAACCGGACGCGACAGTGACGACGTTATTGCCCTCTTGGATAACCGCGATGTCGAGCTACGGGCCCCCGATGCGAGCTTTGCCCGGATTCACGAAGTTCACTTGCTCACCCTATTTTGCCTGTGTGATTTAATCGAAGAACAATTGTTTGGGAGCCACGAATAATGCCTCACGTACTGACTCGCTGGCTGCTGATTGGTGCTTTTTTGGCGCTCGGCAGCGGCTGCACCAGCATCATTAGCGCCACCACCGACGAGCCAATTAAAATCGACCCCGGCAAGCGCTCCTTAGGCGTCAAAATCGATGACAACCAAATTGAAACGATTGCCTCAGTCAACATCGATAAGGCCAGCAACGTGTTGGACAACGCCCCTATTAGCGTTCACAGCTTCAACGCTGTGGTACTGCTGGTAGGCCAAGTGCCCACCAATGAGGMCCGCGAGCTCGCCGGTAACACCGTGCGTAAAATGCCCAATGTGCGCCAGGTACATAATGAGTTACAGGTTCAGGCGCCCATCTCTTTACTCGCGGGCGCAAACGATAGCTGGCTAAGCACCAAGATTCGCTCTAAGCTATTGACCAACCGGGATATCGAAGGCGGCCGGGTGCAAATCGTTACCGAGAACAACACGGTCTTTTTAATGGGGCTAGTGACACGAGCCGAGGCCGAAACGGTTACCGATATCGCCCGTCACACCGGCGGTGTGCAAAAAGTTGTACGAGTATTTGAATACATCGACTAATTGTTAATAAAGGATTGCCACATGGATATAAGCACAATTGTTGTACTCGTTATTCTCGCCGGCCTGGTACTTTACGTTATCAGTGTTTACAACCAATTGGTGGCCCTCAAAAACCGCTTTGAAAACGCCTTTGCACAGATCGAAGTGCAACTGAAGCGGCGCTACGATCTAATCCCCAACCTGGTCGAGACCGCCAAGGCCTATATTACTCACGAGCGCGAAACCCTTGAGGCCGTCACTCAGGCGCGCAACCAAGCCATGTCAGGCCTGCAAGCCGCATCGGCCGCCCCCGGAGACGCCGCCGCCATGGGCCAACTGGCCGGTGCCGAAGGCGCATTAAGCAGCGCACTGGGCCGCCTAAACGTGGTCATGGAAGCCTACCCCGACTTAAAAGCCTCCGCGAATATGCAGCAGGTATCCGAAGAGCTAACCAGCACCGAAAATCGTATAGCCTTTGCCCGTCAGGCCTTTAACGACTCGGTCATGAACTACAACACCTACAAGCAGGGATTCCCACCCGTCGTGCTGGCCGGCATGTTTGGTCACGCGCAGGATGCCAGCTTACTGGAGTTTGACGACAGCGAAGCCATCGCCGAAGCACCCAAAGTCTCGTTTTAAACGAGTCGCTTTGACGACTAAGTTTCGATGAACTTCTTTGAGCAACAAGACATTGCCAGGCGCAACACCAAGCGTCTGGTTGCGCTATTAATCCTTGCCGTTTTATCCCTGATCGCGGTCACTACCGCAATGTTTGCCGGCATCATGCTGTACATGCAAACCGGCAACAGCGCCTACCATATGGAGACGGCCGGGCTGGGATTTTGGGCCAGCCTGGGTACGCTGCTAGATTGGCAAACGGTTAGCGGAATTTCCATGGTTGTTATTACTGTGGTACTGATCGGCGGGCTTTTTAAGTATCAACAGTTGCGGCGTGGTGGTCGGGTGGTAGCCGAATCCCTAGGCGGGCGCCTTATTAACACCGATACCCGCGACGCCAACGAGCGCAAGCTCCTCAACGTTGTCGAAGAAATGGCCATTGCTTCCGGCGCACCGGTACCTCCAGTGTACCTAATGGAGGAGTCGGCAATAAACGCCTTTGCCGCCGGCCACACACCGCAAGATGCCGTTATCGGTATAACCCGCGGCTGCATTGAGCAGCTAAACCGCGACGAGCTGCAAGGTGTGATTGCCCACGAATTCAGCCACATCTTTCACGGTGACATGCGCTTAAACATGCGCTTGGTGGCTTTGTTAAACGGTATTTTGTTGCTCGGATTAATTGGCCACTTTATGGTTCGCGGTGCCATGTACAGCAGCGTCGGACGCTCTAATCGCGACAACAAAGGCAGCGGTATTGCCATTGCGGGCATCGGCTTAATTATTATTGGTTACGCCGGGACTTTTTTCGGCAACATCATTAAAGCGGCGGTAAGTCGCCAGCGAGAGTTTCTGGCCGACGCCTCGGCCGTGCAATTTACCCGCGATAACAGCGGCATTGCCGGAGCGCTAAAAAAGATTGGTGGAGCCAATGCCGGCAGCAAACTCGAAGCCGCACACAGCGCTGAATTTAGTCACATGTATTTTAGTCAGGGCGTCAGCACAGCCTTTAACAGCCTAATGGCCACTCACCCGCCCCTTAGCGAGCGCATTAAACGCGTCGAGCCCAGCTGGGATGGAGAGTTCACGGTCGCCGCTGCGGCGCCCGAGCCCGACAGCAGCGCCGAGACAAACAGCGCAAGCGTCGATCGCGAGCGTTTTTTTAAAGCTAGCGTACTCGCTGCGGCTGTCGAACAAATTGGCGAAGCCTCGAGCGAGAACCTATCCCAGGCACAACAACAACTGCAACAAATTGGCGAGCCCCTGCGCGAAGCTGCCCACTCCCCCATAGGCGCCTGCGCCATTGTGTTTGGGCTGCTACTCGATACCGTCAACAGTGACTTACGCAAACGTCAGTGGCAATCACTCGCCGATCATTACAGCAAAGCGCTGCTCCACGAGTGGCGCGACACCGTAAAACAAGCTGCTACTGTCAATGAGTTAGACAGGTTAGCGCTGCTGGAGCTATGCCTTCCCACGTTAAAATCATTGAGCGAGCCGCAAGTACAGACACTGCAACAAGCCATGGACATGCTCATCAGCGCCGACAATAAAACCGATCTGCACGAGTGGAGCTTGCGCCGCATTGTTACTCACCAATTAGGCGAGCCCAACTTTCACAGCCAGCACAAACAACTACGCCAAATGCGCAACAGCTGCCAACTGGTACTCTCGTATCTCGCCCATGCTGGCAATGACAACACAGCAGAGGCCACCCAAGCTTTTAATCAAGCGCTCGAGCTATTGCGCATGAACGAGCTGCCACTGCTCGACCGGTCACAACTGACTATTGCGGCACTGGATAAAGCCCTTAACGAGTTAAACCGCACCCGCCCGCTGCAAAAGCCGCAGCTGCTCAAAGCGATGATGCGCACCATAGAATCCGACGGCAAGATCACCGCCACCGAAGCCGAGTTGTTTCGCGCCATTGCCGACAGCTTAAACTGCCCGGTGCCGCCACTGGCAAGACAATAACCCTCTCAAGTAGTACCCAACACTTAACAGAGCGCAGCGGTGTTGTATAATGATGCCCCTTGCGCTCGACGCGCCCCGCAACCAACTATTGAGGTGACCCCTTGCAACTGGATCAAGCCACTGTCGAACAACTGCGTGAATGGGAAGCTGAACTGGCCGGGCAATACCAAGCCATTGTCGCCAAACAGCTCAACCTTGATGTCACTCGCGGCAAACCGTCCGCCGAGCAATTGTCTCTGTCGGACACATTAGATGGCGTACTAGAAGGCCAATACATCACCGACAACGGCACCGACACCCGCAACTACGGCGGCATCGATGGCATTACGGAAGCCAAACGACTGGGCGCCGACCTGATGGGCGTACCCAGCAGCAACATTTTGGTAGGTGGCAACGCCAGCCTGACCCTGATGTACCAAACCGTACTCACCGCGCACCACTTTGGTTTAACTGGCCCCGATAGCGCCTGGAAAAACGGCCCGGCCCCTAAAGTGATCTGCCCGGTGCCCGGTTACGACCGCCACTTTACTGTATGCGAGCAACTCGGCATCGAGATGATCACCGTACCTATGACGGCAACCGGCCCCGACATGGATGCCGTAGAAGCACTGATTAAAGCCGACAACAGCATTCGCGGCATGTGGTGTGTGCCCAAGTATTCCAACCCAACCGGTGTGGTTTACTCCGATGAAACCGTCGATCGCATCGCGCAACTGGGTAAAATCGCTCACGCCGACTTCCGCGTACTGTGGGATAACGCCTACGCCGTGCACGACTTAAACAGCGATGGGCCTGAACTGGCCTCGGTATTTGACGCCTGTGCCAAGCACGGCACCGATAACACCGTCATCCAGTTTGCCTCGACCTCAAAAATTACACACGCCGGCGCCGGTGTAGCTTTTATGGCGGCTAGCGACGCCAACCTGGCGGGCATTAAGAAGTTTCTTAGTGCCTCGACCATCGGCCCCGATAAAGTCAACCAACTGCGTCACGCCCAGTTTTTACCCAACCGTGCCGCTCTGATGACCCACATGCAAAAACACGCCGAGTTGCTACAACCGCGCTTTGATGCGGTACTGACCGCTCTCGACAGCGCCTTTAGCGGTACCGATTTAGGCAGCTGGGAAACCCCGCAAGGTGGCTACTTTGTCTCGTTTGACACCCGCCCCGGCTGCGCCAAAGAAACCGTTCGCTTAGCCGCCGAAGCTGGCGTTAAGCTTACCCCGGCCGGCGCCACCTTCCCCTACGGCGACGACCCGAACGACTGCAACATCCGTATCGCCCCATCCGTGCCCTCAGTCGAGGAAGTGGTAGGCGCTATGGAAGTCTTCGTCACCTGCGTCAAGTTAGCCTCGGTACGCCAGGCACTCAGCCAACAGTAAGCCTCTTTCACCGGCCTGCAGCGCAGGCCGGTGCCCCCTCCCTATAAATGCAGACGTGAGCTGGGAAAGCCAGAGCGTGACTTGGAGCAGATAAAGGAGTACGGAGAACGGAGTGACTGCAAATAACATAGTCACTAGATTCCCG
>NZ_JXCJ01000001.1:1281890-1345377 GCF_000832015.1 Gilvimarinus agarilyticus | reverse complement strand
GGGATCCAGTGACTTGGGACGAATGAAGGGATACGGAGAACGCAGTGACTTCAACCAACATAGTCACTAGATCCCCGCATCCGCGGGAATGACGAGATAAAGGGCGCTAGACTCCCGATCGTGGCCGGGGGTGACATCCAAAGCTCCACTCACACTACAATGTCATCCCGGACGTAGTGAAACGAAGATCCGGGATGACGTGCAGGATGTACAAATGCAGGCGTAAGCAGGGATAGCTGGAGCTTGCCCCGTGCCCTAGGGGCAATCGTGCAAATTTAGAAACAATAGTGCTCTAGGCTCGCCAGCCGAAAACACCCCCTATTTGTGGAGCAACCAAATGCGGCGAACCCACACGAAAACACCGAGCCGCCAAACACCAGACATAAAAAAACCACCCGAAGGTGGTTTTTTAAACGTACTGGCTGGCGGAAGGCTTAGTTGTCTTCAACCGGCACCAGTACAACCGCGGGCGCTTTAGCAGCTTTCGCGGCATCAGCCACAGCCACATAAACGCCAGCATCGGCTTTATGGTTCGCCTGAATAATCACTGACGCCTTGGGCAGCTCGGCCCGCATCTGGGTGATATTCGAGCGCACCGAGGACTCATCAATCCGACGGCGACCATTCTCTCCAAACACCCAAATCTGGTTATCGGCAGTAATCTGCACCAGGATATTAGGGTCAGCGTTTGGCGGTGGTGGCTCATCGTTCTCTTCAGGAACATTCACGTCTAGACCGACCTCTTTTACAAAGGACGCGGTCACAATAAAGAAGATCAGCATGATAAACACAACGTCGAGCATCGGCGTCAGGTCAATATCGTTACTTTCTTCAGAGTTACGGCTCTTTTTTCTACGACTCACCGTACACACTCCCGTTATTATGCTAGTGGATGGCAGATATTTAGGCGAACAATACTACCAGCTTGTTTTGACCCTGACTAACCATTTACCGCAATTTTGTCCGCAAATATTCGTAAACCACTCGATGTGTTCAGTTTTCAACCAAAAAGAAGCCCCCCAAGCGCACCATTTTTGGGCGCATAGCCCCGTACCTCTGTTATTGCCTCCCGGCAAGCGCTATCCGCCAAACAGGCCCAACTGCTCTACCTCGGCAACGGGTGCGGCTGCCTGCTCCGTAAGCCGGACCCCAACCCCCAGTAAGCGAACACGGCTATCGTGCCGGCTCGCAGCCTCGCGAATCAGCTCGGCAAAGTTACAGTAACTAAACTCATCATTAGCGCGCTCCAGGGTAGTACTCGAGAAATCCGCAAATTTCACTTTTACAAACGCCTTGCCCACACCGTACTGATCCGTCAGCTTATCAATCCGCACCTGAAGCCGCGCAATCAGCTCAGTTAAATAAGTCTCGCACGCCTCATCTACTGTCATATCCTGCGCAAACGTCTGCTCGACACTGACGGATTTGCGCTGGCGCTCTACGCGAACCAGGCGCGAATCAATGCCGCGACTGCAATGGTACAAACGCGAGCCAAACTGCCCAAAGCGCTCACACAACTCCCGCTCGTCAAAGCGTAATAAGTCGCCACAGTTTTTCACCTGCAGCTGCGCCAACCGCTCACCGGTTACTTTGCCTACCCCCGGTATGCAGCTAACGGGTAGCCTGGCGACAAACTCCGCGACTTGCTCGGGCTTAATTTCAAACAAGCCATCCGGCTTACGCCAATCACTGGCCACTTTTGCCAAGAATTTATTAGGGGCGATCCCCGCCGATACCGTAATCCCCAACTGAGCTACCACTTGCTCACGAATTTGCTCCGCAATAGCGCGGGCACTGTTGCTGTCGTTAACGGCATCTGTCACATCCAAAAACGCTTCGTCTAACGATAAGGGCTCAACCAAATCAGTAAATTGATGGAAGATGGCCATTATTTTTTGCGATGCATCACGATAGTGCGTCATACGGTGGGGCAAGATAATCAGACCGGGGCACAAACGCAAAGCGTAAGCAGAAGCCATCGCCGAACGAACCCCAAACTGTCTTGCCGGATAATTACAGGTTGAAATAACACCACGTCTATCTGGTCGACCACCGACGGCTATTGGACGTCCATGCAACTGCGGATTATCACGCATTTCAATCGCCGCAAAAAAACAATCGGCGTCGCAATGGATAATAGTGCGCGACACAGCCACCCCCCCAAAACTGTATATAAAAACAGGGATTAAGTAAGCCATTAATTAAGCGGCCATGCAAACCCGAATATAAAATTGGATCGCTCGATGGTTAATAAAAACCCGCAAAACTAAAAAAAAACGCCTTAAACACAAAAAAAATCCAATAAAGCGATTAATTTTTCTAAAAAAACCAATTTTTTTACTAAAAATGTCGTAAAATGCTTGAAATTCATACACAAAGTTTTAACGTACTACTCACTCGGATTTTGTCCGTTCACTTTTTTGTTCACAACAATAAAGGAAGCTCACCATGGCTGCTCGTAAAACCAAAGCTGTTGATACAGTTGCACAATTGGAAAAAGAACTGGCGCAATTGCAAAACCAGTTAACCAAAGCCCGCACCGCAGAAGAAACAGCTGCGGCCAAGGCGGTTCAAACTCAACAAAAAGCAGTAACGAAAGCAAACAACGCTCTCAAATCTGCCCGCACCAAATTAGCCGCGGCTAAAAAGAAGAAGCCAACGGCTGCTTCTGCTAAGCAAGTTACTGCAGCAAACGCTGCCGTACGCAAAGCACAAACCGAAGCCAGCAGCAGCAAGGCTACTCTGGCCGAGCTGAAGCAAGCACTGAGCTCAATCAAGGCGTCTAACCGCGTTGCCGCTCAATTTGCCAAGGCCGACGCCAAAGCCAAAGCTGAAATAGCTAAAAAGCAGAAAGCCGCTGACCGCAAAGAAGCCGCCAAAGCGAAAGCCGCTGCTAAAAAAGCTGCTATTCGCCAAAAAGCTGCTGAAAAGAAAGCCGCCGCTAAAGCTAAGCTAGCCGCTAAAAAAGCCGCTGCAAAAGCCAAAGCTGCTGCCAAGAAAGCCGCTGCTAAGCAAAAAGCCGCTGAGCGTAAAGCTGCTGCAAAAGCCAAACTGGCCGCCAAGCGCGCCGCCGCTAAAGCAAAAGCCAAAAAGGCTCCTGCCAAAGCAAAAGCAGCTACCAAAGCAAAACCAGCCGCTAAAAAGGCTCCCGCTAAGCGCGCCGCCGCTAAAGCACCAGCCAAAAAAGCTCCCGCCAAGCGTGGCCGTAAGCCAAAGGCTAAGTAAGACTCTTAGCTAAGTTCTGGCAAATAAAAAGCCCGTGACAAGCTGCTTGTCACGGGCTTTTTTTATACCTTAACCCACGTTAAAAAAGCGGCACCAGCAGCAGCAAGAGCCTTGCGCTGGCCGAGCTATCACGGGGCAACCTAAATCAGTCTACCTCGGTACCCGAGTCTGAAGCTGCCTGCGCTAAAGCGCGGGGGTGAATCTCGACAGTCAAGGCCTCACCTTCTATTTTCGCATCGCAAAAAGCCCGGTACTTAAGCGCCTGACCATTCAGATTGCGCGCATTAAAATCGAGCGCAAAACGCACCCGCCCGGAACTGACCTCGGGCTCTGGCTGCATCAGAGTTAACCACTCCCTCTCTATCATATCGTCCGTTTGCTCGGCCAACAGCGTCTGACACTTTTGCCACAGTCGTGCCCGCCGTGCCTGCTCTTGTTGCTCGGCCGCTAGTTGCTCGCGCGCCAGGCGTTCGGCTTCGCGCTCGGCGGCCACTTGCTGGCGCTCGAGCTGTAGGGCGTCAATTTGTGCCTGACGTTCAGCGGCTAACTGGCGTGCCTGCTCCCGCGCTTTCTCGTACTCGGCGGCAAGCTCATCAAAACTAATACGTCCGCCGGCTCGGGTATCGTCCAGCACCTCTAAGCTTTGCCCATCAATATGCCAACGATAGGTTTGGCCCGCCGGATCGCGGCACTGATAACGAAATACCGGGTGAGTCTGAGTACTTTTATCGATATTAAGATCGCCCGATAAAAACTGAGCACAGTGCTCATCGGCCGCCATCAGCCGGGCACCATCGAGCATAACGGGAAGGTAGCGCAAATAAGTGCGCGGCAAATGTAACTGGTGGACGTCGACATCGTCGTTAGCACTTTGCGCTAGTACGTTTTGCGTCATAAGTGCCGGCGCAACACAGGCGCAAAATACCAAGGCCACACTAATCGCAAGTGGCTTAGGGCAACTCCCGGGGCATTTGCTCTTCAACAATTCGCGCAAAAACATAAGCGTAAAGCACCAACAGAGCGTCTTGGTCGCGCTCGGTAAATTCAACTCCATACACGGCAGGCATCCCCTGAGCGTGCTCTTTAGTACTGCGCTCTATGCGTGAGCGCACCACGGCGGTGGCTGTTAGCGGCCGCATGAGGCCCGCGATTGTCACATCTGCAGCCAGTGTCAGCGTATCGCCAACACTTACTACCGCCTCACGCAGCTCAAGCCGTGCGCCGGATATACTTATATCGGCAATACTGCCATTCGTTTTAACGCCCGACACATCATCCTGATTGGTAACCTCCACCGCCAAATCGACTCCCACCCGGGTCGCGCCGCGAATCCCCTTAAAGGTCACCGCCTCTGGGTAGCTAACATGCAGCAAAGGGTATGGCTCTGCCGTTTGCGCCTCAACCACGGCAGCAAACAGACCGATACCGTTAGCCACCATGAGCCGTACCGCCAACTTTTGCCCGGCGCGAAAGCGCGCCGCTTTACCCGCGGTGCGGGGCACGCTAAAAATCAAACTGCGCCCCGGTATTGCCCCAATCAAGCGCGAAGTATAGCGCTCGGGTTGGCCGGCACTATTGGTCACCTGTAGTTGCAGTGTGGTGCCGTAAGGCAGTTTCAGGTCGGAAAATTCCATAATCGATATTGCGTACTTTCGGGTCAGTCGTTGGGCGTTAGGGGTGAGCAAACGCTGTGTCGTTTAACCACAACCGCGCGCGGCCGATAAGCCTATGGGCAATACATGCCCAATAAACAAAGCGCCGCTCTGTATTGCTAACGCCGCTAAGTATCACTCAATTAACACTTGCGGAGCAAATCAGCGCTCGAGGGCCTTTACCAACCGATCGCTAACCGGCGGCTCATCGTGGGTAATCGCACCAAAGCGGTGGTTCCAGCTAACCAACAAAGCAGCCAGTTTGCAGGCTTGCTCGTGTAGCGACTGCAACTCTTGCAGACAACCTTTGGGCCCAACGTACAATTTTATGGCCCTGTGCTCGTTCGCCAGCGGAGCATCCGGGTGCATCGAGCGGTACACCTCAAGCTTCCAGCGCAGGTTGTGGACAGTATTGCGATAATACAAAAGCTTAGTGTGCAGGCTGATGGGAGAGATCGAGTCAAGTTCACCAAACACACTAAAGTCGGCAGCAAACACCATAGCCTCGCGGCTTTTATGGTCGGCCACGATCGTAGCTGAACGCGGCTGATGGGTAAGGCGAGCTAAGTCCCCAAACACCTCACCGGGGGTAATCATGTTTACCGGCTCCCCTTGCAGGGCTTCACTCGGGTAAACCGCAAGACAACCTTTTAGCAAAAAGTACAGACTCTGATCGCCATCACCACGGTGCACAACAACTTCGCCAGGTTGAAAGGTAATAATTCGCGAGTGAGCCAACAGCACCTCAAACTGCCCTAAATCGTGCTGTCGAACGGCTTTAAAAAAGGGGATCGCCGAGAGCAGCTGGTCCACTGTCTCGCGCTGGAACTTTTGAATTAGCTTTATCTCCATACGCCGGTTGATCTTCTCCGCTGTCGGCAACAATTTTTGAGGGCTTTTATAACCGGATGACCAGATAAACCCCTTAACAATTCCTCTTTAGACTTTATAACGGTGATAATAGCCCAGTGCAAATATTGATTGCCGATTTGACGCATTAAACTTTTCTATACGCCTATTTTTAGGTAGAGTATCGCTCTATAGCTTAAAAAAGAGCCAGAGCTGGTTTGAATTGCAATAGAAGTCGTGTAAGCCTTGTCGAACACCACTGTCTTTGCACCCACCTCGCAAACGGCTCACTCATGCCTGCCGATCAATGCCCTGGTCTCAGGTACTTGCCGATAACCCAAGAATAAAGCGAAGCGAGCCCTATGCGTACACTCAGAATCCCTGTTTATTGGATCCTAGCCCTGTTATTTTTTAGCGTTAACGGAGCCGTTGGCGCCCCCCTACTAAATGGCATGGCCGTACACCAAGAACTCAGCCGCGATCAATTTATAGGTGCGCTATACAGTGAGACTCTAAGCAGCGATGCAAGCGAACTGTTGGCCGCCGACCAACCCATGCGCATGGAGCTAAAAATTACCGCCGAGCGGGGCATTGCCGCGCGTAAATTTAGCCGCATGTGGATCGAAGGGATGGCCATCAACATCCGCGGCAGCGCACTTACCGAGCAAGCGGACAACATGGTCGCTTTTACTACGATGTTTCAGGAGCGCCTGCTGGAAAATGACCATGTGGTATTTGCGTTAAATCCGGGCGAAGGTGTCGCCTTCAGCGTTAACAGTATTACCCTGGGCACCATACCCGACGATAACTTTTTTGGCCTATTACTCAGCACCTGGCTGGGCCGGGTGCCATTATCTTCTACCTATCGCGAGCAACTGCTGGTTAGCGGCGATGTCAGTGCCTCTCTAACAAGCCGCTACGCGAGCATTAGCCCAACGGCCGAGCGTATTGATCAAGTCGCATTGTGGGGCGCACCAGAGCCTGAGCCAGAACCAGAACCTGCCCCCGAACCCGAGCAAGAGGTTGCCGTAGCGCCGGTCGTGGTACCCGCGACAACGGTTGCTAAACCAAAAATCGAGATACCGCCGACACCCTCGGCTATCGCCAATAACACGGCTGAGGCCAGCAGCCAGGCCGCAAGAGTCGAGAGCTCTATTCCGGCGGTGGCCAGCAGCTCCTCAAGTGTTGCCAGCAGTGCCGCACCTGTGGTTCCCAAAGAAGAGTCTGTGGATGAATCCGACGAAGACTTTGTCCCCACCTTTACCGCCGAATCGATTCTCGCAAGCCAACGCTACTTCTCTAACCTCGTGCGCAAAGTACAGGGCGAGATCAGCTACCCACGCCGCGCCATGCAGCGCGGTTATGAAGGCTCGATTCGTATTGCGATTAGCATCGACCGTCAGGGCGAGTTGCTAAGTGCGGCCTTGATTGAAGAAACCGAATACAGCGTATTAAACGATGAAGCCATGGACGCCGTTGAATCGGCAGAGCCTTTTACTGAGGTGCCTGAGGTCATCACGGGGCAAGTTCACGAGTTTACCATCCCCATTACGTTTCAACTCCAGCAGCAGTAATAGCAAAAGCGCGGCCAAGGCCGCGCTTTTTGGTTCTAGACACTAGATTCCCGCCTTCGCGGGAATGACGAATGAAAGGGCGCTAAATGCCCGACCGACAACCAAAGCAACCACACTACAACGTCGTCCCGGGCGGAGCGCAGCGTAGACCCGGGATCCAGTGGCTTTAAGACGGGGGACGAGTGATGGGGTACGGAGGACGGAATGACTTCAAATAACAAAGCCACTAGATTCCCGCCTTCGCGGGAATGACGAGATAAAGGCACTAGATTTCCGATCATGACCGGGAATGACGACGCAACACCCAACTACACCGTCGCCCCCGACAGAGCGAAGCGGCGATCGGGGGCCAAGTGACTTAAAGACGGGGAACGAGTGATGGGGTACGGAGAACGGAGTGACTTCAAATAACAAAGCCACTAGATTCCCCCATACGCGGGAATGACGTTTTTAAAAGGCGCGGAGCTCCCGACCACCGTCGGGAGTGACGAGCAGGGCAAAACCAACCCGGCGCAGTGGCTTAGTGCTCGCGAGTAGCCCTAAACAGCACGTCGGGATAGCGCTCTTCCGCCAAAGACAAATTAACCCGGGTAGGCGCTAAATAGGTTAAATGCCCGCCGCCATCAATGCACAGGTTATCGGCGCACTTACGCTTAAACTCTTCGAGCTTTTTAGGGTCATCGCAGTCCGTCCAGCGGGCGGTTGCGATACTCACAGGCTCGTAAATCGCCTCGACTTTGTACTCGTCTTTTAAACGGTACGCCACTACCTCAAACTGCAGCACACCCACCGCACCCACCACAATATCGTTATTGTTAAGCGGGAAAAACACCTGGGTCGAGCCCTCTTCGGACAACTGCTGTAAGCCTTTTTGCAACGCTTTGGTTTTAAGCGGGTCCTTTAAGCGTATACGGCGAAACAGCTCGGGGGCAAAATGTGGAATACCGGTAAACTTTAGATCTTCACCTTCGGTGAAGGTATCGCCGATTTGAATGGTCCCGTGATTGTGCAGGCCGATAATATCCCCGGCCACTGCCTCTTCTACCGACTCGCGGTCGCCGGCCATAAAGGTTACCGCATCGGATATTTTAACGTCTTTACCCAAGCGCACATGACGCATCTTCATGCCCTTACGGTAAACCCCCGAGCACACCCGCATAAACGCAATACGATCGCGGTGGCGCGGGTCCATATTGGCCTGAATTTTAAATACAAAGCCGCTAAACGACTCATTTTCGGCCTCAACGAAATGGCTTTTGGTTTCACGACCGATAGGCTTAGGTGCCCACTCGACAAAACCATCGAGCATCTCGCGCACACCAAAGTTCGCCAATGCTGTACCAAAAAATACCGGCGTCATACGGCCCGCCAAATACTCCTCTAAATCAAACTCATGAGTCGCGCCGCGTACCAGCTCGATCTCTTCACGGATATCCTCGGCGTAACTGCCCAGCAGCTCGGTTGCCTCGTCGCTATCGAGCCCTTTAATCTGGGTATCCGGCGGAATCATATGCCCGTGCCCCGAGGCAAACACGTGGATGGTGTCGGTATAAAGGTTGTACACGCCCTTAAACTCACGCCCCATGCCCAGCGGCCAGTTAATAGGCGCAGCGGCGATCTTCAGCACCTCTTCAACCTCGTCCAACACCTCGATCGGGTCGCGAATATCACGGTCCATTTTGTTGATAAACGATAAAATGGGAGTATCGCGCAAACGACACACTTCCATCAGTTTAATCGTGCGATCCTCCACACCTTTTGCCCCGTCGATCACCATCAACACCGAATCCACGGCCGTTAAGGTGCGGTAGGTATCTTCCGAGAAGTCTTCGTGCCCCGGGGTATCCAACAGGTTAACGATGCGCTCTTTGTAAGGAAACTGCATCACCGATGAGGTCACAGAGATCCCCCGCTCCTGCTCCATCGTCATCCAGTCCGATTTAGCATGAGGCCCCCGCTTACCTTTTACCGAGCCGCCCACCTGAATAGCATTGCCAAATAGCAAGAGCTTTTCCGTAATGGTGGTTTTACCGGCGTCCGGGTGCGAAATAATCGCAAAGGTGCGCCGCTTGTGGATGTTTTTAAGCAGGTTAGCGTGAGACATAGTTTCAGATCTTAGGACTTGGACAGGCCCAGGGGGCCATTAACGTAAGCGCGCCATTCTCCCTGAAATCGCACCATTTCACAATTGCCAGGCAGGCTGCGAGGCTTGTTTCCACGGGTGTGACAACCCAAAGGGGCTACAATGAAATGGCGTAATTTAGGTGTTCATCACACAATAGTGCTAAGAGTTTTGAATACGGCCACAAAACGATATAAGAAAGCGGGGACTTTGTTGCCAGTCCTTAGCATTTAGCGCCACCCACCGCTATAATACTCACTCGTGTCAGAGCCATCCGGTGGGGCCAACAGCTCCAACTTAGGCACAGTTCGTTTAAGTCCACCTTAACTTAAACCCAGTCTAGAGATGTACTTTTGAGGATTAGCAACAGCATGGAAGTGGTACGGGACGACGCCAACCATCAAGTAAGCGCACTGCTAGCGCCGGAGCAAGGCTTTGGCCGTGCCGCTCGCCTATTGTCGCACCACAAACCTGTTAACGATACCACTCCGGCCAGTGTTGCCATTTTAATGGCCACCTACGACGGTCAGGAGTTTTTACCCGAACAGCTCAGCTCGCTACAAAGCCAGACCCACCAGCATTGGAGCCTGTGGGTATCCGATGATGGCTCGAGCGACAACACCTTAAACATCCTAAAAGAGTTTCAGGCAGAGCACAGTAAAACCCCGCTAAACATCACCCATGGGCCGCAACAGGGCTTTGCCAGCAACTTTTTATCGCTAGTCTGTAACCAAAATATCCAAGCCGATTACTTTGCCTTTTGCGACCAAGACGACATTTGGGAGCCCCAAAAGCTTGAGCGAGCACTTACCAAGCTGGCCGATGTACCCGACGGCATTCCGGCGTTGTACTGCTCACGTACCGCTCTCATCTGCGAAAAAGGCACGCTGATAGGCACCTCACCGCTGTTTCAGCGCGAGCCCTGTTTTGCCAATGCCTTGGTACAAAGCATTGCCGGTGGCAACACCATCGTTATTAACAAGGCCGCACGCGAGCTGTTAAGCCAGGTAGGCATGGTCGATATTGTCAGCCACGATTGGTGGGCCTACTTAATGGTTAGCGGCAGCGGCGGCAAAATTATCTACGACGACTACACCAGTGTGCGCTACCGCCAGCACTCGCAAAACTTGGTAGGTGGCAGTGTGAGCGCAGCCGCGCGCTTCAGGCGTGTCCACATGCTCTTGCGCGGGCGTTTTAAACACTGGAACGACCGCAACATCTCGGCATTGGTTAAGGCCGAGCATTTACTCACCGAAGAAAGCCACGCTATTTTGCAGCAGTTTAAGTACGCCCGGCGCCACTGGCTACGCGCCCCCTGGCACCTGCACCAATCGGGCATCTACCGCCAAACCCCTATTAGCAGCACCGCGCTGTACGTCGCCGCCGCTATGCGGCTGATGTAGATCGTCACCAGAGTATCCAATAGGCCTGTGAATTACGACGTTGTTATCTGCACCTTTAATGGCGAGCATCATGTCGTCGAACAGCTGGACAGTATCCTTAACCAAGCCATTCCCCCTACCCGCATCATCGTCAGTGATGACGGCTCCGATGATGCCACCTGCGCACTTGTTACCCAGCGCGCCGAAACCTGCGCCACGCCCATAAGCTTACTGCAGGGGCCCAGGCAAGGCGTTAACCGCAACCTACTGTTTGCCTTAAGCCACACGCAATCACCTTATGTATTTATTGCTGATCAAGACGATATCTGGCTCGACAATAAATCAACCTTGTTCAGCCAGCAAATGACTGACGAGGCCACTCCGCACCTGATATTTTCTGACGCCTGGGTTTGGCAGCCCCCGGCCACGCCCCAGCAAACCTTGTGGCAAATGGACCAACTCGATCCAGGTAACATTGACGCGCCGCAGCGGCTTGCCTTTCATAACTGCGTACAAGGCGCCTCTGCGGCGATCAACAGAGCTTTAATTAACAAGTTAAGTCACCACCCAGATATGGTGATGTACGACTGGTGGATCGCCCTATTGGCTGCCACTCAAGGCCGCGCTAGCGCAATTAGCACCCCCACTCTTTATTACCGCCAACACCGCGCCGCCCAACTGGGCAGTCAGGCCTTACGGCATAGCCAACAAGGTTACTGGCAAAGCCGCTGGGGTAAAATCCAGGCCAGCCAGGCGATCATTAAACAAGCCGCCGCGTTTGGCGACGTCTACCAAGCCCAGCTCACACCACAAGACCACGCATTTTTTTGCGGCTTAGCCGCTGCACTACAAGGTAGCTACTGGCAAAAAATAAAGTTTTTAGCCAGTCAGCGCCCCTACCGTAAAAGCCTTCTGCGCAGCGCCACACTCTGGCTCGCGATTCTAAGCACCGGCCCTACAAGTCAGGACACTAGATTCCCGCCTTCGCGGGAATGACGACACAACACCCAACTACACTACAACGTCACTCCCTACAGAGCGAAGCGGCGATCGGGGGCCCAGTGACTTAAAGGCGGAGGGCGGGTGAAGGGGTACGGAGAACGGAGTAACTTCAAACAACAAAGACACTAGATTCCCGCATACGCGGGAATGACGAAGTTAAGGGCGCTAGATGCCTGACCGACCATCAAAGCACCCAACTACACTACAACGTTATCCCGGACGTAGTGAAACGAAGATCCGGGATCCAGTGACCTCGAACAAACAATACACCCATCTCGACATCGTGCCACACCTAAAGACATTAGATTCCCGCCTGCGCGGGAATGACGAGATCACGGGCGCTACTAGATTCCCGACCGCAGCCGGGAATGACGACACAACACCCAACTACGCTACAACGTCATCCCGGGCGGAGCGCAGCGTAGACCCAGGATCCAGTGGCTTAAAGACGAGGGACGAGTTAAGGGGTATGGAGAGCGGAGTGACTTCAAATAACAAAGCCACTAGATTCCCGCCTGCGCGGGAATGACGAACCAAAAAACACTGGACTCCCGATCAGAACCGGGAATGACAAAAAAGAAAAAGCTGCCCCTAAGGCCCCGTCAAAAACACATCGGTATTGGCAATGCGCACGCGGCAGTCGTGCATATCCACTTCGTTATTGTGCAGAGTAAAACCCACAAACCCATCGCGCTCAATACCCCAGCCTGCCAGTGATGGGCGATACTCTACTGCACGCGCGCGCGCGGCCACTTCATTGGCTTCGCCGTGCACAGCCTGTACCTCACCCGGCTCGACACCGGCCAACCAGCCGACAATTTTGTGCTTTAAAACCCGCGTAATCACCCCGCGTTGTACCGCTTTTTTATTCTGGTACAGCGCAAAACGCTGCTCAAATAACTGTTTGGCCTGATCATAAAGCGCGACGTCTTTATCGTTAGCGGCCAGAATAATCTCGCGATCTTCATCGGAGATTTTGTGCTCGGCTTTAATATTGCGCCGATGGGTATTAAGCGATAACTCCTCAACCTGTAAAGACGGGAACTGATACCCCAGTAACGCCAGCGAGTCGGTGTAGCGCTCGGTTAAACCGATAAAACCAATCGCCGCCAGAGGCACGCCGCCCAAGTGGGTAGACTGTCGGTTACGATGGGCTGGACGCTTTAAATACTCTTCTATTGAGCCTTTATAGCCAAAATGCTTTTTGTTGTGTAAATAATCAGAATAGGTGCGTTGCACTGGCTCGCGCACAAACGCAATGCAGCGCGACACACCCGTTACCGGAGCGTATTTAGTCAGCGGCACGTGGCCGGCAATCAGACTAAACTCCCGCAGGCGCTCACGCATATCGTACACCGAGCCTTTATAAACGCCCTCGCGAATTAAGTCGTGAGTCTCATCCACAAAGCGGCCATAATCGTAAGCAATCGCCTCGAGGCCCAGTTTATTTTCCAGCGACTTTCTAAAAGATGTCCCGGCAGTTTTGGGAACATGAATAAAATTAAACGTCATACGCTCGCGGTCTCGCTTAAACTAAAATCGGTTTTCGTACGGCTAAAATACGGGGAGTAGTAAGGGTCGTTGGCCAGCTGCTCGGGCCAGGTTTCCTGCATATACTCTACTTCGCTCACAAATCTCTGGTACTTTTCGGGGGTGTCTTCTTGCCCGCGCGATTTAGACTCGTAGTGATAGAGCTTGGCATAAGGGGTAAACACATTGTAATAACCCGCCTGCATGACCTTGATGCAAAAGTCGACATCGTTAAAGGCGATGGTTAAGTGTTTATCGTTTAAACCGCCCACCTGATCCCACACCTCGCGCCGCACCATCAGGCAGGCACCGGTTACCGCCGCGACGTTTTGGCGAATAGTCATACGGCCAAAGTAGCCCGGGTGAGTATCGGGAAACCCTAAGTGCGAGTGATTAGCCACGCCGCCAACGCCTAAAATAACACCGGCATGTTGCAAGGTGTCATCGTCGTACAACAACTTAGGCCCCACGCAGCCGGTAAAGTCTCGGCATACCAGGCTGACCATCTCGCTTAGCCAGCCGTGGGTAATCACCTCGGTATCGTTATTAAGCAGCAGCACAATATCGCCACTGGTTTGCGCTACGGCAAAATTGTTAATGGCCGAGTAATTAAAGGGTTTGTTATAGGCGATAACATTCACTTTATCGTGCTTGGCCAGCTCGCTGAGTATACCCAGGCTCTCGGCTTCGTCCGACTGGTTATCCACCAGGGTAATACGGTAATTGGGGTAGTCGCTGTTTTGCAGTACCGATTGCACACAGTTGCGCAGCAACTCACCCTGGTTGCGGGTGGGGATAATAATATCCACCCAGGGCTTACGCTCGGGTATCGCAAACGCTACGCGGTACGTATTGGGCAACTGACTTAACCCGACGCTCTCGGCACCGCCCGTCTGATCAAAATACCCCTCTAATGCCCGGCGCCCGGCATCTACCGTGTAGGATTTTTCATCCGCCGCGTAGGCCGTAGAGCCCGGCAAGGCGCGCCAGTGATACAACACATAAGGCACATGGATAATATCTTGCCAATTGGATTGGGCGATTACCTTTAAGGCTAAATCGTAATCCTGGCTCCCCTCCAGCCCCACACTAAAACCGCCCACCTGCTTCACCAAGTCGGTGCGGTATACGCCCAAGTGCGAGATATAGTTGTTGCTGTAAAATAAATCGGGGCTCCAATCGGGCTTAAAGTGGGGCTGATAAAACTCCCCATCGGCATTGAGCTTGTCTTCATCGGAATACACCACCGCCACCGTTGGATGGCGCACAATGGCATCTACCATCGCCAGTAGTGCGTGCTCGTGCAGTAAATCATCTTGATCGAGCAGTGCAATATAATCGCCCGTGGCCACCTCTAGCCCTGAATTGCTGGCCTTAGAGATATGCCCATTAAGGCGGCGATACACGACCTCAATGCGTGGGTCGTCCAGCGCGGCTAAATACTCTTTTACGGCCGGGTCGGTAGAGACGTCATCCACCAGCACAAGCTGCCAATTTTTGTAGCTTTGGCCTAGTACAGAATCCACAGCCTCGGCCAGCAAGCTAACATCGGGGTTATAAACGGGGCAAATAATACTGAGCTTAATATTGCCTCCCGACTGTTCGACGCGGGCGGCCCACTCTGGCACTTTGGTCGCGATATGGGCGCTATACACCACCGTACCGTCACTATTGGTGGGCGCGCTGGCCGGTTGGTAGGCAAGTACCCGGTTTTGATACCAGCTTGCCAAGGCATGCGAGTTACGTAACCGCTGGCGCACCGAGGGCGGCAGGCTTTGTGCCATGGTTCGCAACAGGCTTTTAATCGACTTCATTTACAGCAATCCCTTAAACATCAACAATAACTACTGGCAGGCTTTAGTCTGACAACAGCTCTACTTGGTTCAATAAAAACTCACCCTGATAGGCCACCGGGTCTAACCGCATACCAAGCGCAACATGCTCGGCGGGGATACGCAGTAACACGCTATTGGGGCCCGGCGAGAGTATTCGGGTATACACCCGCTGCGGGGAAAACCCCTGACCGCGCTTTTCACGATAAAACAGCTGCATTGGGGTGCGCTGTTCAACGTCTATTGCAACCCGTAACAGGCAGTAATCCTCACACGCCTCAAGCTCCGGCGTCTCGATAATTGGGTCATTATTTGTCGCGCTATACACACTATCACCTAAAGGCTGCATATTCTTTGCGCCAGCGCTCTCGGGGGTAAACTGCCACAGCACGTGTGGGTAATTCTCCGCCGCGCTTAGCTCGGCTATCGCCCGCGGGCCATTGCGAAACAACTCTTCCCCCAGGTGGCGTTCGGCATGGGTCACTAACACAATGTTGGGCTTAAAACGCCGCACCATATCAATAAGCTTTTTGCTATCGTCAAGTACCTCGAAATAGCTTTGATGCAACACCTCTTTAAAGGTTTTGTGTATATAAGGGCTAAGCGCACTGCCAAATGAATCGTGCAGCCACAACACCCGCTGTGAGTTAAGCGCACCGGGGGTGGTAAATACCTGGGCGCGTTCGAGCGAACCGACCGGGTATGACGGGCCAACGTAATGCTGCTCACCCGTATCAAAGTAACGGCCGGTTACCGGTACACGTTGAGCGGGAATATTGTAATCGCGCAACAGCCGCTCAACCCCTAGCAGTCGGGCTAGGTCACCGCCCTGCGTGACCGTAAAATTATTTATGTCAGGTGCGGGGGTTAGTGTTATATCGCCAGGTAACCCCTCAATTAACTGCTGATAAGCGTAGTAGGCGCCCATGGCATTCCAGTGGCTGTCGGTTTGTAAATAAAGCTCGGGGCCATGTGCCTTACGCGCTAGCAAGTAGGGCACGCTGTTAACCAAGTACTCATCCTGGGGCACCTGCAGCGACACAAACGCATCCAGCCGGGTATCGCCTTTGGGTTTATCGGCAAGCTGCTCAGAGTAAATAGAGTGTTTATTAGCCGCCACCTGTACACGGTAATCAATGCCTTGAGAGGCAAAATACTGCCCCCACGCCTGGCGAGTGCGGTGAATCTCGCGCAGCTCATCAAGCCGGTAATTAAGCGCTCCGGTCGCATCGGTATACACTAAGCTGTATTGGTCGCCGGTAAACAACCAGCCGGGTTGGCCAAACTTTACAAACTCGGGCTTGCGAATAATACCTAAAGTAAACAGCAGCCGGTCGGCATTAAAGTAATTGGCTTTAACCTCGGCCCACGACGCGGGCCAGCTAGGGCGCTTAACCTCAAAGCCCTGTACCTCGCCGTCTAGTGCCGGCACAACCGATACCATGGCCACGGCCGATACAAGCAGCAAGCTGGCGAGCAAAAAGGTTGCTATGTATCTCATGCTAGCCTCAAAAGTTAAAATACAAAAAGTCGCTACCGACCGATGCCATTAATAACAGCACCGATACCGAAAAGGCCAACGCCGCCCACAGCGCATTGCCTACACTTGGGGCAAACCGCCCTTTGGTAGATTGCGGCCCGTTATAATCCGCAAGCTCTACCGAATTAGGCAGCCGTAAAGTAGCCACAAGCACTAGCGCCACACTGATAATCGCCACGCTGCTCATCACGCTGGTAGTAGCCGCGGGGGCCGAGGCCGCCATATCCAGCCCCAACCACGGCCCCAGCGGTAAGCCATTAAGCCCCAGCATGCCACGGTAAACGCGTACGGCATCGGCCAGGCTCTCGGCCCGAAACAACACCCAGGTGGCGTTGACAAACATAAAGGTTAACAGCCAAGCCGCCCAACGCCACAAGTTAACGCCAAGGCGCTGCCAAAGGTGACACACCACCAGCGCCAACCCGTGCAGCGCGCCCCACAATACAAACCCCCAGGCGGCGCCGTGCCACAGGCCGCCCAATAAAAAAGTCACCATTAAGTTGAGCGATACGCGGCCACTGAGTGCGCGGTTGCCCCCTAAAGGGATATAAATATAGTCTCTCAGCCAGCGCGATAAGGTGATATGCCAGCGGCGCCAAAAATCCCGAATACTAAGCGCTTTGTAGGGCGACAAAAAGTTCAGCGGCAGCTTAATACCAAACAGCAGTGCCGCACCGATGGCCATATCGGTATAGCCAGAAAAGTCGTAGTACAGCTGCAAGGTATAGCTAAGGCTAGTGCCCCAGGCATCGACAAAACTCAGTGGCTCGCCGCTAGCAAAACCGGCGTTGGCCCACTGGGCAAAGGTATCGGCAATGGCAAGCTTTTTAAATAAGCCGATACTGAAGATAAACAGCCCCTTACAGGCATTTTGGTAGCGCTCGTTAAGAGTCGGGCGAGCCTTAAATTGCGGCATCATCTCGCTGTGATGCACAATGGGGCCGGCAATAAGCTGTGGGAAAAACGTCACAAACAGGCAATAATCTAAAAAGTTTACCTGCCCTACTTTACCCCGATAAACATCCACCAGATACGCAATTTGCTGAAAGGTGTAAAAGCTAATGGCCAGCGGCAGTATGACTTGCTCGAGCGTAAAGCCTACCCCTGTAAGCGCGCTGATATTACCACTAAAAAATACGGCGTATTTAAAGTACCCCAGTAACAACAGGTTGGCCGCAATGCCCAGTATCAGCCACTGTTTGGGCCGCAACCACTGACGGCGGGCGATAGCAAACCCCACCGCAAAGTTAACCAGCACCGAGCCTACCAGCACCCCAAGGTACTCGGGCCGCCACCAGGCGTAAAAAAACAGCGAGGCCACCACCAGCCACACTTTTTGAGCGTTCAGGCTACCCCACGCCCCTAAGGCCCAGTACCCCAACAGCACCAACGGCAAAAAAGCAAAAATAAACTCGAGTGAACTAAACAGCATTACCGGCGCCCGTGCTTAATCATCATTACACGCTCAACCGTGGCAACACGGCTTTAAGTAACCCGGCAAGACGCTGATTGTACTCACCTTCGGTGGGCCACAGCGCTAAAAGCTGCTTGGCATTGCGGCCCATACCGGCCACATCCGCTGAGGCAATAATGTCCAGAGCGCCATTCATGCTGTCTTCATTCTGGCTACCAAAGGTAAAGCCGTTTTGCCCGGGCACAATCATCTCGCGTGCGCCAAACACATCGCTGGAGATAAGCGGCAACCCGTAATACGAGGCCTCAAGTAAAGTAATAGGGAAGGATTCCATTTTCGAGAACGAGATAAACACATCGGCTCTCTCATAATAAGGCGCTACGTTTTTCGTCTCGGGCACAATTTCCAAGCTTACATAAACATCGCGCCGTTGCCCAGCCACATCCCTCAGCTCGCTTAAGTAATCGCCACCGCGGGCTCCCACCAAGGTAAAGCGCGCTTTAATTTCGCGGCTCTCCAGGTGGTCCATAGCCGCAAACACCATCATTTGGTTTTTGCGCTCGCAGATACTGCCAACCGACACAAACTCTAATACCTCGGCTCGCTCATGTTTAGCGGGCACGCTGGCATCGGCCTCAAAGGGGTTATACAAAATAGCCCAGTTGCTATTTTTTAAGTAATGCCGGTAGGCGTTAACCGTGTAGCGCGAGACAAAAATATTAAAGCTTGTCACTAGCGATTGGGCAGCGCGATCTACCCAGTAGCCGCCAAAGTGATCTAAATGCTCATTAATCGACTCACTCTCGTGAATATAATTAATTTGCGGCAGCTCTAACCGGTCAGAGGCCGGGTACGCCGCAGCCGCACAAATAACGGTGTTGGCAATTACAAAATCTGGCTCAATGCTGTGCAGCCAATGCTCGTAAGCGGCGTACACGGGCTTATCGGTGAGCAGCGCCCAATCGGCCATATACACTTGCTCGGCCACGGCGGCAAACTCATGCTTTAGTTTGCCGTCCTCCAGCGCGGCGACATACACCTTAACGCCCGCCTCAGTGAGCTGCTTAGCCACGCGCAAGGCCACTTTCGAGGCCCCCTCAAGTTTCATGTTGTGGGTAACCACTACGGCCTTCTTAGGCAGCGGTAATTGTTTGCGCTCATTACAGGGTAAGCGGGCTCCGGTTTCCGGGTCGAGAGGCAAGTTAAAACGCGCGGCGCGCACGCCTTGCGTAAGCTGCCGGTAAGCCAGAGCGATGGCGACCTCTTCGCTGGGCTTGTCGTTACCCAGGCCCGTACCGCGAGAATCGCCCTCTACGTGTAAAGCCCGAATGTGGTTGACCGACAAACACACCTTGCCCCGGGCAATTAACCGATACCCTAAATCCACATCATTGTAAGCGACCGCAAAATCTTGCTCGTTAAAGCCACCCAACTCATCAAACAACGTCTTACGAATACTTAAGCAAGCGCCAGACACGGCATCGCAGCTAATCGGCATAGGGTTTATAGCGTTTGATGGCAAACCCCGGCCGTGCAAGCCAGGCATGCTGTTGCGTTGCACACCGCCAAAAATACCGGCGTTTTGCACCACATCGCCGTACCAATCTAAACGCGGCGCGGCCGCCCCTAATTGCCGGTAGCGCTGCAAGGCGACAATCGGTTCGAGCTGGGCCCAGCTTATGTGTAAGTCATCGTTTAAAAACACCAGCGCATCGCCAGTGGCTATACCCGCCGTAAAGTTGCAGACCTCGGCAAAGGAAAAGCCCCCACCGGCAAACTGGTAACTAAAGGGCCTGATGTTGCTAAATTCGCTTAGGTACTGCACAAATAACTGGCCCGCGCGTAAGAAGTCGGCATTGTTAAAGGCAACCAACACCTCGACATGCTCGGGTGGCTGCAATGCACGTAGCGCATGAACCACGTTATCGGGATTACAGCTAGGGATAATAATACTTACACGGCTTTTTACCGGCGCCGAAAAAAGCGCAAGGTAAGTGCTGCTCTCACGTAACTTGGCAAATCGCGGGCTCGGAGTTACTGCCATGGTAACGGCCTGCTCGGCACTCAACAGAGTATCAGCCACCAAATAGCTTACGTACTCTAGCGGCGTATTGCCGGAGTAAGCGCTAAAGCGCTCGGCTACAGTGGCAAAATGTACTCGCGGCAAAGCAAGCTCCACAAAAGCCGCTGCCAACGCAATATAGTCGCCCGGCTCCCAGTCGACGATGTCATTTAGCACCGCTTGCGGCACAGTAAAATGTGCGTCGGGGGTGTCGTGCGGGGTAAGTGTTACACCTTGTACCGTCAGTTTATTGGTTGCTTGCACGGTTAGCGTTGCTCCTGCAGCAGGGCGTTTAATGCCCCTTGCCACACACTGGCACTGGTTAAAAATTTGGGTGAAACATAATACGAGCTAGCGCCGGCAAAGCTGTCTTCACTGGGCACCCCCACAAAGTGCCGGGCAAAATCGGCACTGGGCAGCGTCAGGTAATCCATTAGCGTAATCACCGGGTTAGAGGTAAGCGGGAAGGGGCGCTTAAACGCTTGTGGATGCGACTTTACCAACGCAACAGCACGCCCTTGTAACTCTCCCATTAATGTATTCAGTGCCTGGCTGTCACCTTCGCGGCGCACCAATTTACCCTCGTTAAAATAGTGGGCACTGCTGGTGGCGTTGTCGCTTAGCAGTGCCTCCAGCGCGGGCAATATATCGCCGTAGCGCTCGGCATTAAACTCTGGCATAAAGGCAAAATGCGGGTGTTTGGCATGCAGCATCTCTTTAAAGGTAGTGAGGTACACCCAGTTACAGCGGCTTTGGGGTAGCAGCTGTTCAAACGCTTTGGCGGCTGTACCACGGTAGCCAATATCAAACACTAAGTAGTCGTTGCCATCCGCAACGCCTTGCGCATTTAAGTAACGGCGGTAGCTACCGGCTTGCCCGCGGCAAAATTCAACCAGCAGCTCAGTCAAACCGCCATTAAAAAGCTCTGGTGTGTGCAATAACGCATCGGCCATTTGCCCCTCAGGCAAATCGTCCACGGTGTACCCCAAACGGTTAAACAGCGTTTGCTGCAGGGTTTGGGGTTTACCGTCGCGCTTAAACACGGCTTTTAAATCTTCTACCTCATTTACCAAGGCATGAAAATTTAATGAGCGCGAGTTGGCCACCTCTATAGCCGGAATATCCGGGTAAAGCGCTTTAAACACTTGGCAGGCCAGGTGCCCGTCGCGCGCTAAAAACACCACGGGGGTTGTGTAGTTGCCATTGTCGTACAGCGCCTTTAAATGTTGCGCCACAAAGGCCATAGCGCAGGCCGCGTATAACGCGGGCACATCACGGCTCCAGCGTTGTTCGTTGCGGGCAAAGCGCGCCAGGCTCTCGCGCCGAGGCTCGGGTGGGCAGTACGTAAGCAGCTCAAAAAAGCCACGCTCGCGGCGTGAGGTTTCGTACAGCGTTGGAGTCCTAAAAGCGCTGTAACCGTATTGCTGTGGAATACCAAAGTCCGAGCGCCAGTTATCGCCTAAAAACAACGCGCATTGGCTGGCCAGCTCTGGTACCTGTAACGATAACTGCTCGAATAACTGGCCATCGTGCTTACACACGCCAAAGTCGGCGGAGACATAAATCTCGTCAAACGCCTCGGTAATATCGGCAGGTAAAATACTCAGTAAGTCGGCTTTGGTAAGGTAAAAGTCACTCACGACGATCACCCGTAACCCCTTGGCCTGTAGGGTTTTAGCAAAATTAAATAGGTTATGGCGCACAGCCAGGTTTGCTTGCTCGTACGCAAGCTCAGCGGTGTAAGCACGCTGCCGGTCGGTCTCGGTGTAGGGCAGCTCGCGGTAAATGTCCGCGAGCAGGTACTGTTTAACCTCAAACGCCTCTTTACAGCGCTCTTCCGCCGCAATGCGCTGCTCGGCAAAATCTGCAATGCCGGTATCCCAGGCGACCAAATCAAAAATATCGTGGGGCTCGGTGGTGGCGCGGTACACCAAGGTATCAAACAAATCGAACGCAACCAGCGTTGCCTCGTGTAGCTGGTGCGGCTGAATGCCGCGCCAAATAAACGCCGGCACGTCCTTCTCTTGTACAAAATCTGAGGTAAATTGCCCCAACCGGTGGCTGTTAGCCAGCGCCTCTTTGTACTGCCACGAGCCAATGGTTTGATATTTAAACGCCATACGCCCCAGGGCTTTATAACGGCCCTCTTTGGCACCCGCCTCGGCAAAGTGAGTACCAGCCCGAGCCACCGAGGTAACCCCGGGGTTCGCCTTTACATAGGCGGTATTACACAATACTGCCCCGCTATTACACGCACAATCGACACCGCAAGCGGCAGGTAGCAAAGGAGCATTAAACGGTGCAAAGGACTCTACATGAGGCGATGCCAGCTCAACAACGGGTGTCGGCTCTTCCTCTGGGGGGGGCTCTGGTTGATTGTCGCTAGAAAATGGCCGAAATAAACGCATACACAGTACTCTTAAAACCCCTTGTGTTTGAGCCAAACCCGCTGCAAGCACGCCAATATTGCTCGCCACTTAAGCATTAACTCATTCCTTACCTACCCAACTCTTAAGGCGCTGAAGTAGCGCGTATGATCTCACAATATCGCCTTATCAGGCCAACTTATCGGACCGGTTTGCGACAGGCGTTACCAAGAGCCGATCCAGCTTATCCGTGACCCTAGCCCAGCAACAAAGACACTAGATTCCCGCCTGCGCGGGAATGACGAGATTAAAGGCGCTAGATTCCCGATCATGGCCGAGAATGACGACACAACACCCAACCATACTACAACGTCGTCCCGGGCGGAGCGAAGCGTAGACCCGGGACCCAGTGGCTTATAAGACGGCGGACGAGCGAAGGGGTACGGAGAACGGAGTGACTTCAAACAACAAGGCCACTAGATTCCCGATCATAGCCGGGAGTGACGACACAACACCCAACCACACCACAACCGGGCGAAGCGTAGACCTTGGATGATGTGCAGGGACGCACAAATGCCGGCGGTAGCAAGGAAAGCCGGAGCCGGCCCCAGTGGCTTCGAACAAACAATACGCCTGCCCCGACAACGTGCAACACCCAAAGACACTAAATTCCCGCCTACGCAGGAATGAAGAAATAAAAGGCGCTAGATTCCCGGTCGCAGCCGGGAATGACAGCAAGGCAACCCCCCTTACCCGCCGCAACCCTAAAATTAACGCAGCTTTCGGCCAGGTTGCGCCAATAGCGCTTGATACAGTTCGATATACTGTTGCGCCATCCAAGCCGTGCTGTGAGCTTGCCCCTCACCCTGCTGCCACGCCCTTACCGCTAGCGCTTTTTGCTCGTAATTTTCCGGGCTTAGATTCACCATCTGCATATAACTGCTTTGCGGGTCGGCTGGATCCAGCACCCAGCCTGCACCCGACGCCTCTACCCGCGCCTTTAACGTAGGTAAATCTAATACAAAACACGGCAAGCCGGCAGCCCACAACTCGGTTAACGTGTGGCACCAAGTCTCATCCCATACCGAAAGCACAGCGCCCACCTGAGCACCGGCACTCTGAGCGCAGCTGACAAACTCGTCCCGCTCATAGGGGCCGTGCATCACAACCTGCGGGTGTTGCGCCAGCGGCTGATATTCGCATTCGCCTAACACATGTATTTGCAACCGCTTGGCAGCGTCGCAATCGAGCAACGCAAGCAAATAATCGGCACCCTTAGGGCCATCAATGGTGCCGGGCACTAATACGTTAAGCGTAGTTGCCGTACTTAAGGTAACCGCCGGCGGCACAAACTCGGTAAAGTCTCGGCCATGGGGAATAACATGAAAGGCTTTGTCGGCCACAGCCGGCAAAGCCGCCTTAACCGTGTCGCGGGCGCTGTGGCTTGTGGTTACCAAAGCGTCGCTATGGCTGAGTGCATTGGCAAAAATCTCTCGCCAGCGCCCAATCCACAGGGACTTTAACGCCGGAAAAGGATGCTTCGCCCACATACTATTGGCGCAATCGGCAGCCGCCCGGGAGTTAGCGCACTTACCACCACAAAACTTATTGTCGGCGTCCAACAGTTTTACCGTGGGGCAAATATCATAAAAGTCGTGTACCGATTTAATCACCCGAGCACCCGCCTGCTTGGCAAGCTTAGGCAAATTAACCGAGTGCCAGGCAAGGTGGCGAATATGCACTAAATCAAAGTCATACCGCTCGAGCCACTGCTTTATCACCCGGTCATACTCAAACGACACATGCTGTAACGGCTCGACCGGCTCTGTTAAGTCGTGGTTTTTAACAGTTTGTAGCTCTCCGTTACTGTCCAGAGATGACAAATACATATGGGCCGAATCACAGCGCAGTAACCAGGGCTCATAGTCATGGGCCACAGTACGCATTAGATCTAAGTTGGTTTTTGGGGTCCCCCCGGTTTGAGTCGCCACCACAAACAACACCCTTGGCTTAATAGGGCTCTGCTTGGCATGAGCCAAGGCGTCTAACGCTTGTGTGCGGATAGTAGCAAACGCATCACTGGCCGAGAAAACGCCAATCTCAAACTCGTACTCCGGGAAACGCTGCGCGACTACCCCGGCACCGGCGTTAATCAACGTGTCGCGCTCAGCGCCAAAACTTTGGTTACGCTCATGGAATACATAGGTGCGGTCATCCACGACATGGCGCCAACCCTTACGGCGTGCGCGCATGCAAAAGTCGTTTTCTTCGCCGTAGCCTCGGGGGAAGGCCGCTTCGTCTAGTAACCCCACTTCATTCAAGCAGCCGCGCCGAATATACATACAAAAGCCATTACCCGTAGGTACGCTTGGATACAAACCCGCCCCATAGCGCCTAAAAGCGCGGGCATAGTCTGACTCACGAATATCCGAGAGAAAGGAGCGTGCATCCATTTGCTCGGGCGCCGAAAACGCCCCCGCGTTATTGGATACCGGTGTAACCGTAGCTATACGCGAGTCATTGTACAAAGCGCGTTGTAGCCCCTGCAGCCAGCGGGGGGTAACGCGGGCGTCAGAGTTAAGCAACACAACATCGTCATTCCCAGCATGCTTAATACCTCGGTTTACCGTGTTGGTAAAACCGATGTTTACCTCGTTGCGCAACACCTCTATATGCTCAGAGCGCTCCGCCTGCGCCAATAGGGGCTCAATCGCCTTATCGGTACTGGCATCATCAATCAGCAGTATGCGAACTTCAGGCGCGGTATAAGCCAGCAACCGCTCAATACAAACCGACACATGTTTTGACGCGTTATAAATAGGCACAATTACGGTTACGGGGTGATCGTAGCCCACAAACACGTCATCGCCGCCACCCGAGCTGCTAGAGATAATGTACCCCAACGGCAACAGCTGCCCCTCGGGCAACGCCAAAGCAACCTCGTTAGTCCCCTCCGCCAACAGAGTGCTAACTAAAATAAGCTTAAAACCACCCAGTCCCTCAGACTTACCAATGTCTTTTAAGTCGGCACGTTCGAGGTTGTTTTGGACGGTAGCAACAGGCTTACCGTTTATCTGCACCGCAAAATCAAACACCCGGCCAGGGGCCGCGCTATCGACAATCCAGCCGCTCAGCTCTTGGGCGCCAAGCGCCTCGATGTATAAGTCGTAGGTAGGCTTACCGGCGGGTGTCAGTTGTCTATTCATAAGCTGGGCATACCTACTACCTGAAAGAGATTTGAAAGTTTAGATCTAGCGACGGAGCAACGCTTAACAACAAAAAGCAGCTAAATGCCAAGCTTTTTTATTACCGGGGCGAGCCGCTGCTCCCAAGAGTTGTCATGTATGAATTGCGCCAAAGCTTCACCGTTCAAGGCTCGTGTACCCTCAGCCAAAACGTGATGGATATGGTTAATAAAATCCACATGATCGTTAGCGACTTTTAACCAGGGGGTTTGAGGCAAATTAGGCACGTTAGTCGCCACCACAGGTATTTTACCGGCTAAGTATACATACGCTTTCAGTGGATTCATGCTCTTCGTTAACGGAGTGTTCAAATGCGGGACAATAGCGACGCTAAATAAACGTACGAGTGCGGGAGTAAATCGATACTCCAACACGCCCGTTAAACGCACATTCGGCAGAGCCAGCAACTCACGAACGGCTGGGTTCGCATGGGTGGACCCAACTAACGCAATCAAACTATCGGGAAACGTTTTAGCAATTTCGTACAGTAGCGGTATGTCAATCTTAGTTTCTAAGTTACCCACAAAACCAATAATTGGCCCTTGAAAACTTGCCAGCTCATCGTAAACTTCACTCCCCTCTGGGACAACAACGTCGGGGGAGCTTTCACAACCGTTCGGCACTAAATCAACAGAAAAGCCCAATGCTTGCATTGACTCTTGCACAGATTGGCAATTTGCCATTCTAACGTCCGCCAAACTAAGCATTTCACGGTAGTGCCTAGTAAACTCATTGCTTTGCTCCTCGGTAACCCCCGGCCAAGCTCGATGATCGTCCACCACATCCACCACCACTTTGGCAGGCTCAAAGGCCCTAACCACAGCGGCACCATGCACCGCCTTGGGGTAATACCAAAACACGCTAGAAGCTGGCGTTACACCTTCGCGCGCAAATAGCTCACGCAAGTAGCTCAAATACTCGCTCTCAAGCGGTAAATCATGCTCAGACTCTGCTTCGTAAATAAAGACATCGGTCAACAGCTTTTCGGTTCGGCTAAAGCCGAGTGCCTTCTGGTATGCCGCCGCGTACACCAACCGGTCATGAGTTAATGAATGGCCCTGAGCTTTATTAAGCAGTCTGCTTTTGGTAATCGGAGCATCAACAATCAGCACCTGTTTAACCGAAGGGTGTTGCGCTAGAGCTTTAGCCACCATATCCGAGCGGCGCCCGTATAAGCCAGTATCGTTTTGCTTCCAGAACAACACGACGGTGTGAGTCCCAGGATCCGTATTATTTGGCGAGCGACTCACCGAGGCAGAGGTAGAACCAACTGAATGCGTCAATTTAGCCATCGCGGCATACAGCTTTACCCACAAGTATTGAGTCATCGACGCATAATCATTGGCTGACTCATTGTCGGAATCGTTTATCGACGAGGTTAGACTCAGCGTCACATCAACCGCCTCGCCAAATTCTCCACATGACAATGCCTTTAATAGATTGGTTACACCGGCAATAGGCTCAGTAATTGCACTGGATTCTTCTCGTGCCACAACTACCAAACGGCTACCGCAACCCACTTTAACAGCCAAACCCGCAGCCAAAGCAGAAGCCGAACCTCCGTCAGCAATAACAATATCGGGTTTTAAGCTAGCAGATACGACATTATCACCTAAGCTAAGCCGGTCAATAGGAATCAACGATAGCGGTGAACTGAGCACCTGATGAAAAGGGGTTGCACTGGCTGATTCAGTAATGCCAAGGAGGATCACGCAAGAAAACATTTGACTTAACTGTTTTGGTATTTGCGTCGATACGCCCTGGTTACCGGCATCACAGTCACAAACATACAATATCGTCAGAGGATTAAGGCCACGAGCATCAGGTGCTTTAGAATAACCAGGCGGGCCTCCCAGTATGGCGACTTGACGCAGAATATGCTTTTGAAGCTCCGTTAATGGCGGTAGCAACCAAACGGCACCTTGTCCCGCAATAGCATCAGCGTCCCGCGACCTCTCTACGTATAACAAGAGGTCTTCATAAGATGAAGGCTCAGTGCAACTGAGTGCGTCAACCTGCTCATGCAGCAGCTCGGGCCAATCAGCCTTAAAAAAACGCGATAGTACGGTGTAAGCCATATTCGGCTCATTCGATGATCGAAGGCCTACAGGTAAAGCAATACGCGCACCCCACAGCAACGAGGCGCACAGGGCTGCAAACCAAATAAACGGGTTAGTACTCGAAAGCCATATAAACCGGCAGGGTTTTCGTAGTACAACACTATAAATAGCGGCGGATAGTTCGTCGCACTCGTTATGTACACTAAGCCCGGAGAAGGTTTCATCATCAAATAGGGCAATAGAGCGCTCTGCCAGTTCTGGGCCAAGCTTAGCTCTAAAAGCGGCAATATTGGCCAATACACCAAGTGATTCGTCAGACACCTGCACTATATTCAGCCATCCTCGCAGAGCTTTTACAATGTATCCATCGTGAGCCGCCTTATTAGATTCAGCTAATAAGGTTGCCGCGCCATCGGAATCACAAGAAGAAGTCAACCCCGAGACCTACTCGATAAGCCGGCCGAGCAACACTCAATCATCAATAAAAGCATATCAAAATCCGAGGCAAAAGCGTTACACCAACCCATAATGCTTAATCACACGCGACAGTAAGTAGTTACCTTTCGCCAAGTCCGACATGGAAAAGCCCTTTAAGGTTACACCCTTAACTTCTTGTTCAAATATTCGATGAAATAACATTAATGTCACGGCATCATTCGGCACTACCTCACCAACAGGAACCACTTCGTCGGCCAACAACTCTTGCTTCTCAGCGACCACCGGATGAATTCGATCCTCGCGAAAAAGATAACACCGATCTAAATGCTCATTCACAATAGGCGTAACTAGGTGAGCCCCCACTTCCGCCCATCTAAACAGTGTCTTTTTCTTCAACACAGCTCTAAGGGCTTCACAGTATTTTGAAATTACAACCCCCTGCTTAACACTGCCATAAAATCCGATAGAGATATGGTTAGTCTTAGCCGAGGTACGCCGCATGGCAAAAAAATCGAAGCCCACCACTTCATCAAAGACGCTTTTATAATCAACCAATGCTAAGCAATCAGAGTCGACATACAAACCACCATACCTTTCTAACAAAAAAGCCCGAATAAACGCACAGCGCACCGCAATAGGGTTCTGATTGATATTCTCAAGGGTAATATCCCAAACGGCAGGGTCTAGATCTGGAAGGTATTGATGCACGTTATCTGGGGTAACCAATATCACGTTGCACCCATGATCCTGAGACATCAATATTTTATGGCAAAGGTCGATATGCGCGGGCATATCTTGACCCAGCGCATTTTCCCAATAAAGCCATACAATACTATTTTTCATGGATTACCCAAACCTAAACTTTCAATTAGCTTATAAACAAAGACAGTCGACGATGAGCCTCGAAAACCCGAGAACTTATGTCATATTGACTCGCTAATCAAGCGAGCTTCGACCGCCACCAAGCCTTCATCTTCTTGCCACAACTGGGAACCTTGAGACTCACTCAGGTCGGGCCTCGAATTAACCAAAAAACCAGCCTCACTAGGGTTTCGAAAATGCCTACGCTGAGTCGCCGCACCATACAAATGAGCATCGGGGTAACGCCAATACTCTTCTTTACCATCAAAATAGGAGACCCCCAGCACCTCACAAACTTTTTTTGCATAAAGCTTGGGGGACTTCAAAAACTCTCCTAAATCAAAAACCTTATAGCTAACGTGATGCTCATCGATGACGGATAATAGACGCTCATATTGCTTTAAGTTGTTGAGGCGCTTATCAAGGGGCACGCCTCTCCTTTCGTCGCTTTTCCATATCTTTTCGAATCGCCTATAAGAAATCAAACAAGTCAATCGCCACGCTGAGGAATCACTTTTAGTCACCTGCCTCTGAAGACACCTCCAGGTTTTCGACGAGTCGACCAAAACATCTGTTTCAGCAGATTTTTTAAACAGTTCGTCGTATGCGTTATCATACCCAACCTTATAGTCCACTGAAGACCAAAAGTCTCCGAATGCAGATTCGAGCACAGCCTTAGGCTGACCATACTTTGGAGATCTAGGGTCAAAAAAAGACTTTATCTCTCCCACATGAAAGCTCTCAAAGGGATGTGTCATACTAGCACCGAGAATGGCACCAATCATTGTAGAGGAGGAATGGTTCGCCCCGCCAACAAAAATGACTCTTTTCATTAGAAACCTAGCCTTAAATTTAAAAACCACCAAACAAAGAAAACACTGCCGGGCATATCACAGACTTTTACACACGAACCTACACGCATTGAAACATCGTTCACGCTCAACTTCCGAACCTTGAAATCCTTTGATATTAGGTCCACCAATAACCTCTTCAACTTCGGAATCGAAAAGCTCGTACCCCCAACTCCGCACTCTCTTCTCGACACTACTGACAGGACTTCCCCCTGGACTAAATACCGCGCCAGAGTGGCACCAAGCAAAATCTCGAACATTCTTCTTTCTTGTTGAAGCGTTAGATCGGCTTTCTGATATGGCGTCAGCGACAAGTCGCTCTGGTGACAGTGTTTCGAAGATACATACCCTACTTAAATCGAGAAGTTCTAAATATGGATGCATATCATCATAGTCAGAAACCACTCCAATTAACGCCGAGAAATCTTCTGACAACATAAAATCAAAGACTTCAGACTCACCAAGTTCTATCATCTCGCGGGGATTCGACACCCCGCCCTTAAAAACTCTTTGCCTCCACGCTTCACGCTGTCGCACTATCACTTTAACTGTATGGACTCGAGTCCGAAGCCAAACAAGAAGAGGTTCACTCCAATCGACAAAATCTTGTTCAGAAAAATAAACTATGTGAACCAGACTGACCCCACACTTAGGGCTCGGAGAAAAATTACAGGGTTTGTCATCATACTCTGATGCCACAAGATTTTTTACAAATGGAGCAATGTAATCAGATGCCACCTTCGCCCAAGTTTGATTATCAACAGACTCTTTATTCATTTGAAGCTGATCGCGATAAAAAGAAAGGTTTTGGCCGACTAAACTCTCAATCACTCGAGAAAGCCCACTCTTTCGGTTGGAAAAAAAGTGGACTGAGCATTTTCTCTGATCCATTTTAAGATGCGCCCTGGTATCACTCAACAATGGAATCAAACCCGCGGACAAATACTCGTACGACTTTAATGACGGCGCAGAGTCATACATCTCATAAGGCACCCACCCTAACCCCACATGATAACTGGGCAGCTCCTGCAACAACTCTTGATGGCCAAGCAAGCCTCTAAAAGACACGAAATTATCAATTCCCAACATCTTAGCATGAGTAACCAGACGGTCTTTATCGACTCCATCGCCATATATATCTAGCGTCACCTGATTTTTCACTTCACTACATAGAAGCGAAAACTCGTCCAGCATCCAATCTAATTTTCTTTTGTCGCTCAAAGAACCGATAAAGACAAATTTCGAAATACGATCCTGGCGCTCTACCTCCTCGACAACCAAACTCTTAGAAAGACCGATAGGATACAGGGCATATCTCATTTCAGCGTGCCCAAACCTTTCCCGTATATCGGACACGCACCTAGACAACACCAAATCTATCCAATCAAGTGCATATTCAGAGCGTCTCTGCGAGCGGCGAAGCACATCCACGTCTGAAATCGTTGGGGGCGACTTTAAGTCCACGATAATCTTTCGCTCTGGATTCAATCGCTTTAACTCTCTAAGAATATATGCATCATCATGCATCCACGATCGACCTGATGCAAAATAAACACATTCCGCATCATCTTGAGCCAGATCTTTAACAAGAGACTGGACCCAGCCTTTCAAAGATCGATCGTGTTCGACCAACTTCCCTTGAAACTCTGCCGATGAAACCACTATAAAATTGGCAGGATTAGGCAAAGGGCAGTACAACTTAACTTCAAAGTACTTGCACAGCTCGTCGACAAGTTCATAGGTGCCGGGCGTTCCAATTAACCCATACGGGTTATCACTTACCACAACCAGCCTGAAAGCTTTTCCATCAGGAGAACTCATACAAAACAAACCTTTTCCGGATCAAGGCCATATATTCTTGAAGCCTTCTGCATTTTTCCCACATTTGCCACCCAAGTATGATCATTGCCAGATCGTCTATCGACCAACAAGTTAAACTCATCGACACTTATAACCACCCCCTCCCCCTTGTCCTCTAAAGAATACAACCACTGAGTATCTACTGCTGCAAAGTTCTTCGCCGGGTACGGATTATTTACAAAGAAATCTTTATTACCCCCATGGGAGCAACCGGCAATAAAATTAACCCGCTTAGGGTACTTATTAAAAAGGGAGTATGCAGGCCGATCGAAGACAATATTCTTGGACTCTCTCTGATAGATTGGAGCCTCTCCGTCCATAACAAAGTATCTAAACACTTTCCCTATGACATCAAAATCTACTACACGCGTATACAGCATCATATCCAGCAAATAATTCGGACCATAAAAATCATCATCATCCATACGAAACACAAAATCTGACTTAGCTTTTGAAATCCCCGAATTCATACAAGGCCCTGCATGGAGCTCTGGAGGTACAAATGTAGTACCTATATCGAGATTAGACACGCTAGCTTTGACGTCTTCATACTCTTCCATAGGGCCATTAAAAACAAGAACCATCTCTTTATTGATATAAGTTTGATTAGAATAGCTATCAATAACTCTGGGTATAAACTTACTTCTATAAGATGGTGTAATTAAAGCGGCTGTAGGATACTCCTCCCAATCATGCGCCACACCGATCACATTACATATTGAAGATACTCTATTTGAGAAGCTGTTGTTCTTTACCGCCTCGCGCCATCCAATCTGAGCAACCCTTTTTCGGTAAAGCTCATCGCTTTGCAGCGATTCTATCTCACAGTTAAATTCGTCGTAGCTTGCACAGTTAATACAGATCTCTTGAAAAATTCCAACGTCAACATCTGGCTCGAGCAAAACCGGCACGTGGCTGGCAGCCGCTTCAACAATCGACCACTGTTGCTCGGTTCTCGTCCTACTATTACTTGAAAAAATCCCCAACACGTTAGATCTAGAAAAAAGAAAACTTTTTTCCTGATAGGGAACTGTCCCCAAAACATTACAACCAAGAGCTTCGAGCGGCTTTGCTTTAGTAGCCCATATTTGATTCATAGAATCAAAAAAATAGGCGCCACGGTCGGCGAGTTCAGAATAAAAGCTCATCCGGCCCTCTGATCTTTGCGCCATATCCACCACGTCATCAAAAATTAACGGATAACGCTGACACTTCTTATCAATGTCGCTATCGTTGTGTTCTTTCAGGCGTGAAAATAAAGCAGGCTGAACAGCAGGAGGAAGGTAACTCGCCTTAACTCCACGCCCCTCTAAAGCGTTGGCAGCACGATCATCCGCACAAAAGACAACATCAAATAAACTTAAACTAGAATTAAATTCTTCAACATACTGGACATCTAGGGTAAACCAGTAGACTACAGGTATGGCCCGCTCTTTTGCGAAACTCACCAACTCTTCAAGTACTTCTGAGCTCTCCCCATGCCCAGATTGCGCCATAAACCAATCGCCGGAACACGATTGATAACAAGACTCCACAAGAATAAAATCAAAATTTGAGTACGCTATGGAAAATTTCCAGTTACGATGAGTTAAAGGATAAACATTTCCCTCAAGTCGCATACCCAAATACAACCTCTCGCTTGATATAAGGCCAATATTCAAGCTAGAATTTTTCTTCTTATTAACTAATGATTTGTCTGGCGAAATCCACGATATCTGTTGAGCTAGATTCGCCGCAGCGCTACTTTCCACGCGTAAACTTTTCATCTTGTTTTTCCAAAATTGTTAAACAGATTCGATTCGCCCACAGGAATCGATAATCCCCTGCAATTCTTTAGTGAGTTCCTTCAGCCGATCGCATTCCTGAGAAATACTATTTAGGGAGGAAATTGAGTCTTCTAAATCCCGAATTTTCTCTGCTAACTTCCTGTTTCGTAGATACTGAGAGTTAGCCTCATTGGACCAAGGCAGATAGTCACTCATTCCCTCAATAATTCGAGGAATCAAATTCATCACGGCGGGGGGAACTGACCCATCTTCACTTGCCAGAAGGTGCGAATACAACTCATCCAAGGCCTCGTTCTTTATCGACAATGATGAGCCCGATGACCTTCTTAATGAAGCACTAACGACATCCTTATCTGCGACATCTTTACAATCAGCGTCCGTAAAAACAGATCTCAAAATTGACCAATTTTTACTCTCACTAAGAAACCAATCGTCGTAGTTAACTAGCAAACAGTTTCCGCCTGTGTATTTGAGCGCCTCTATCGTTCTCAACATCAAAACTAGTTCTGCTTGAGCTTGCCCTGTTCCGTACTGAGTTTGAAAAGAGCTGACAATTGCGCGAGGATCCCTCACAGCAAGAACATATATAGGCACCACTTTAAGGCTATTAAAAACAGACGTCCACAGCGGAAGAAAGCGAGCCGTCCGAGGATCTTTAAAACCCCAAAATTGATCCGTCGCCTCCACATTAGTTGTAACTATATGCTTGAGATCCTCGCCAACTTCCCTCACTGCTCTACTCGATATCCAACTTTCGGGTAGCGGAAGAGAAGGGCTTGGAGAGAATTCACTTATCAGCCTCTTATGGCACTCAACAATCGCGGCATCTTCATAAAATCCACGGGGGTTACTCTCGTTGGCTCGCAGTAGATCCTCTGAAACATTCATCCCCATGGCACACAAAGCCTGCATAGCCAAAGAGGTGCCAGACCTGCCAGGCCCGAGAACTACAACGACTTGTTTCGACCCTTCAAAACGACTGGGAGCACTATTTGACATATTATCTAAACTCTAACCTCAAACGCGAATGATTCTATCGTTCTAGCTATTCCTGTTTCTAAGTTCGTATCTGCAACCCAACCTAATAGATTTTCAGCTTTAGTCGTATCTGAATAGTTGCGTAGAACATCACCCAATCGCTTGGATTCGTGCTCAATCGTCATTTTTATGCCTTTATTCTTGAGCGAACATGCAATGAGCTCTGCAACTTCCCCAACCGTACGTTCACGGCCAGATGCGACCTGAAAGGTTTCTCCGCCGAAAGAAGACTCAAGAGCCAACTCTACAGCTCTAACAAGATCTTGAATGTATATGAAATCCCGAGTTTGATTACCATCACCGTAAATCATGCACGTTTCACCGGCAATGGCTTGCTTAATAAACTTGGCCACCACACTGGCTTTATTTTTAGAGCGCGGCCCGTAAACATTACCAAACCGCAGGCAAATGGTTTTAACACCAAAGGTACGGTAATACGACGAGCAGTAACCTTCACCCGCGAGTTTGCTAGAGCCATAAGGTGATACCGGGTGCGGAGGAAGCTCTTCATGTATGGGTGGTTCTACTTCGCCTGCTGGCGCGCCAGACGAGGCGAATACAAACTTCTCGACTCCATTTAGCCTTGCGCCCTCCAGTACATTGAAAGTACCGATCACATTACACTCCATATCCAGGCGCGGGTTTTCGACTGACGGCCCAACGCCAGTATTGGCCGCCAAATGGACGATCGCACTTACACCCTTGGCAGCGATATTCACAGCGTTCTCATCGCGAATATCGGCAACAACCAGCTGCACCTGGCTTGAATCACCCCCAAGGGCGTCAAGAGTTACAGAGTTAAAGCTTGTCACCTCGGATAAATCGGCCTCGCTACCGGTTATTAAGCTATCCAATACCCGTATTTTTTGAGATGGGTCTTTTTTGAGAAGTGATTGGATTAAGGACGTACCTATAAAGCCACAGCCACCGGTAATTAGTATTCTGTTGTTGCTCATGTGACATTCCTATTCGCATGTTGAATTCAGGGTTAAGGGCAGCTAGCTCGCGACTTTTACACTGTACTTTTTAATACGTAAGTGCTCTAGCCGGTCAAAATCGTCTTTTAATTGAATGAGCATATCATTTGACTGCTCCACAAGAGGTTTTAGCTTCTCGCGCAGATCGATAGCCTCTTGAGTGTCTTCATCAAGCTGTTCATATAACTGATCGAGACGTTCAATCTCTGAATATTTTGCATCGAGGGATTTATCTAAGGCTTCAAGCTTTTCTTGCAGCTCCGAGATTTGCAAATCTAAGTCAACCGCTCGAGTGGCTTCGCCAACTTCTACATCATGTACGGAAGTACCCGCAAGCGACGAGATTGTGTGACTGGCAAAGACTTCATGTATTGGGGTTTCGGGGAGCGATTGTAGTGCACTGCGCTTGGTTGCAATACCTGAAGGCAGACCGTAAGACTCAAGGTTAACGTAGGCACTGGATGCGAGATTACCTGACTTTATTAGCTTAGGTAAAAAATCGCCCGCAATAGTAAATGGAGGTTTTGCTATTACCGTATTCTGAAAGCGCAACTTAGACGCAAGCCGAGGAAACATTTGTGCCGCGACAGGCAAAACCGTTACTTTGGCTTTGCCCACATAGGCACTTACTCGCGCTACAAACTCGCTGGCCCTCTCACCGGCCAGTATAAGCACCTCAGCCGGGGAGTGAGTATTATCCTTAACAAAATGCTCTACAAAGTGAACGGTTTCATCAAGATTATCATGCGCCACTAAAACGATGGACACGCCTTCTTCACTCACTTTCTGGCTCTCCTTTATTTTTTTTTGATTTTCAAGATGTTCACGATACGCAACTCCAAGCGCTTGACGTTTATTTTTAGCCTCCAACCGAGAGCTATGCGCAAAGTCGTGCTGCAGCACAAGCTCAGGGTCATAGACTATAGAGCCCGCCCCATAACGATTTATGCAGCGCTCCGTTAGCTCTAACCCCTCGTGCCCAAACATGAGTGAATCAAMCCCGCCGAGCGACTCAAATAGCTGACGGCGAATGACCATGTTGCCCTCTAAATTGAGCCTTGCTGACACGACCTTATCGCCCATATCGTAATGTGGACTGGCCGGCCCGCGGGTGGTTTTAGGTATTATTCGCCCTCGGGCACCCACTATCGCATTATCAGAAAAAAGCCTGGTGGCTTGGTCAAAATACGCTCTGCAAACTAATCCGTCGTCATCAATAAAAGCGAGGTTATTTGCAGAAGAAAAAAATGCGCCAACATTGCGAGCCTCGGAAGGAAGAAGGTTATCCGGAGGGCAAATGTGGCAAACCGGGTAAGCCGTCAACTCCGCTTTTTGATTAATACTGGCGCTATTATCAACCACAATTACATCAAGGTCTGTATAGGCTGTACGAAATATCGCATCAAGGCAAGCAAACAGATCCGGGCCTGGATTATGCGTTACAACAATAGCCGACCACATTACGGGCTCGTCACTCTCGCTGAGCGGACGACGATCTTCTCGCGGAAACTGAAGATAGTTGATCGAACTATGATATTCCTTAATCAGGGCACATGCCTGATTAAACAGGCGCTGCTCATAGCAGCGCCTTGCCGCGTGAAACGTGGCTAATGCTGTCGCTTGCTTACTCATAACCTGAGCGGTTACCAGCGAACACCACGAAAGATGACATCATTGCGAATGTTAGCTTTATGACTATCCGCAATACGCATCATTTGCTCCATGACTTCTTCGGTTAAATAATGGGGTTTGACACCAATATCGATAAGCCCCTGATAAGTCGGGTTGTAATAATGCTCTTCTGCCTCTTTGCGAGGGTTTTCGATACTTTTAATTTCGACGTTATACCCTAAACGGCTACCTACTTTCTGCGTTAACTCTGCAAGCTCTTTAACACTGAAGGTTTCCATGATCTGATTAAAGATACGAAGCTCACCTTTGGCGGCAGGCGTCTCGGCCGATTTGCCCACGCACTGTAAAGTATCCTTAATGTTTAAGTAGCCTCGGGTTTGGCCACCCTGACCATAAACGGTGAGTGGATACCCGGCTATTGCCTGAACAACAAAGCGATTAACGACTGTGCCAAAAATTTCATCGTAATTAAAAATGGTTTTTAAACGCTCATCAATCGCAGACTCATCCGTTTCTGTGCCATAAACCGGCCCCTGCATTAGGTCAGTGACTTTTAAATCCCACATACGCACGCCAAACCACAGCAAATCGGTATCCATAATTTTGGTGGTGTGGTACAGCGACGATGCCTGTCGGGGGAAAAGGAACTTTCCTTTACGCCCTTTATGCTCGATATCAAGCCAGCCCTCTTCGATATCGATATTAGGCGTACCGTACTCCCCCATTGTGCCCAATTTAACAATATGGGTGTCGCGAGCAAAGTCACGTACAGCAAACATTAGATTGTTGGTAACCATTAGATTATTCGACAATGTAATATTGGCGTGCTTGTAGTCCATTACCGAATAAGGCGCGGATGGCTGTTCGGCATAGTGAATAATGGTTTCTGGAATCCCAGTAAACGCACTATTTACCGCCCACTGATACTTAACTCGGCCATCAAACAACGAACGCATTACCTCGGCATCAGCCAGATCGCCGATAACGACTTTGATCTCTTTACCTGTATGCTCGTGCCAAATTTTTGCACGCTCTTGCAGCGTCGGAACGGCGTATAGCATGCCTACGTCCAACTCAGTGCAGGCGTTGCGGCGAAAGTAGTTGTCGACGACTGTTACTTGATAGCCTCGCTCTGAAAAGTACATAGCGGTTGGCCAACCTAGGTAGCCATCACCACCCAAAATCAACACATGAGACGACATAATATTTTCCTTTTTCGGGGGTTGTTTTTTAGTCTTCTTCCAGCAATTTGTGCTCGGTTAAGAATGCACACAACTCATCTTTTGAGAGTGTCGGCTCTAGCTCTGAGTTATACGGCTTGGTTATCGTATCCGAGATTTTTCCTTCGTAATCGTAGCTAATTTTTTCGTACATATTGGCAAATGCAGGCATTACAGAAAAGTACCTTTCGAGTTCACAAGTACGCCGGGTTTCTTCACTGCTCATCAACTCTTCATAGAGCTTCTCGCCCGGCTTAGAACCGATGGTAACTATATGTATATCTTCGGGCTTATGCCCGTACATGGGGGCAAGCTTTTCGATCATGCATTCGGCTAAATCTTTGATCTTAATAACAGGCATCTTGGTTACAAACACTTCACCGCCTTTTGCGATCATGCTTGAGTCAATTACCAAACGCGTGGCATCTTGAATACTCATAATAAAGCGAGTCATGCCTGGGTCAGTTAACGTAACAGGCCCACCCTTTTTAATTTGATCTCTAAAAATAGGGATAACCGAACCACGCGACCCAAGCACATTACCAAAACGAGTAGAGCTAAAAATTGTTTTGTGACCGCGCTGAGCGTTATTAGCGGCCGTAATTAACCGCTCACCCATCAATTTGGAAGTGCCCATCACATTGGTTGGGTTCACGGCCTTATCAGAGCTGGTAAAAATTACCCGCTCTACACCGGCGTCGTATGCGGCCTCAACAACGTTCTGCACACCGTGAATATTAGTTTGCACCGCATCAAAAGGAGCCCTTTCACACAGCACTACATGCTTGAATGCAGCCGAGTGAAACACAATATCAACATCTTTAAACAGGCGCGTTAGTTTTGCTCTGTCGCGCATATCGGCCAAGAAAAAGCCAGCCTGCTCGTACTTTTGATACTCTTGTTGAATAAAAAACAGCTCTGACTCATTATTATCGATACCAATTAAATGGCCAACATCAAAGGTTTCTAACAACTGCTTAACAAGCTCGCTACCAACGGTACCGCAACATCCTGTCACCAGCACCGATTTGTTTTTAAAATAGTCCATTAAACGTCTCCTATAACCTACTTAAATTAGTTGCTATTATCGCTGATGCGAAACTTCGATTATTTTTGCAATTTCTTTTGCGTCAAAACCCGACAATTGAGACTTAATGCGGGCCTCTAGATATTCAGCCCCATTAATGTTGAAAAACGACGATCCGTCTAATGCCTGAACAAAATACTCAACAGAGTCTGAATAATTTCTAGCCAGCGCTGATGCTCGAGCCATTCGATTTACAATGCCTTTTTGCAGGGCATTTTTAACGTCGCCTTTAGCAACCCCCCACTTAACAGCCAAATCAACACAACGCGATTCACCGGCATCATCAGCTAATTGCTGATAACCGCACGCTGCAAGTAACGCCAACAAGCCTCGGTTAGGGGTATCCGGCAAAGCGGCATTGTCGAGCTTAATTAATATTTCCCACTGGCCTTTACACCAATGTACTCGCGCATTGTTTAGTTGTTGCTCCGCTACAGCGCCGAACTCAGCCTTAACCTCATTTGCTCTACTCACCTCCGCCTGCACTCCAACGCCAGCGAGCAAAGTCTGAGTTAATCCAGACATACTCTTAAGCTGAGCCCCGGCCCGGGCACGCGTAACATAAGAAGTTGCAGAAGATTTAGGGGCCAGGCTTACCGCCCCCTCAAAATGCATTAACGTTCGTTCCTTGTCTCCCGCCGCTGCACTCGCCTTACCAAGTGTGTTGTGGACCCCGGCCACCAAGACCCTAACAATATGTTTTTTGCTTGCCCCCCACTCTTCAGCAAGACGCACTAGCTCGCTAGAGCCCTCATAATCGTCGAGCTGCTGGAGCGCTGATGCAATTAATAACACAATGCTTGCCCTTTCGGGATGAGCTTGCAACTCTTGCACGTCTATTTCGCTAAGCTCTACCCACCCCCCAAATTGCCACAAGGTTTTCGCGTGCTCCAGCAAATACGGGTCATAATCGGCAGGCAGCCATTCCGCCTCGGCAGGTAGCTTTTCTAAAACGGACAAGCTCTCATAACTGGCGACTGTTTCGGGGTCATCGTTATTACGATTCGGACTCGCCTCAGATTTTATTTTGTCTGATTTCATCGGCCGGCCCCAGCTAGTCTCGCAAAACGAAGTCTTTGATCATACTAATCTGAGCCTCCGCCTTGACCAGCTCTTGATGCATTAGCTCATTCTTGTGGTTAACGTCATAGTGGTCTTTTTCAAGCTTAGCTAGCGCATCTTCCAACACCTGAATGCGTTTAGCTCGGTTACTAGCTTGCTTTTTAAACTTATCCACATCAGCCTGCAGCAGATCAATCTTTGATGCTTTAGATGCACTATCAGATTCGAGCTTCGCATTTTCTTCCTGCAAAAAATCACGCTCCAACTCCATTTCTTCGAATAATCGCCGAAACTCGCCGGCCTCGCGCTCGGCATCCATACGAACAGCTTCACGACTTTTTAATTGCGCTTGAAGTTCACGAGCAGAGGCGAGAAACTGCTCGGACTCTTTTTTACATTGACCGATTTCTTTTTTGTAGTTTTTTTCCACCTCTTCCCGAAAAAATTGAGACTCCAACAGCTTCGATTTAACTCGATCCAAGTCTTGCTCTAGGCTTGAACATTTATGTTGATACAATTCTCCCGCCTCTAGAGCTTCAGCTTTTTCTAACTTTATATCAGCGACAAGCTGAGATTGCCTTTTCAATTGATCATTCAGATCACACTTACTTGCGACTTCATCTTCTAACTTTCGACAGACTTCTTCTAAAGATGCTTTTAATGGCGACAAACAAAAATCATAATACACTAGGCCGGCTTCGACCTGCCGGACGGCAACAGCCGAATAGCCGTTTTCAATCAACAAATCACGCGCATCAAAGTCACTCGACGCACCCCCATATATACCATGCTCTGCGGCAACCACTTGGACGCGAGAAAAGAGCTCCATTTTTTTATTGCATACTAGGTCACTAATAATCTGATACGCCACATTAGGAATGCAAATCAACAACTGTCGACGACCCGCTGTATTGTCCACCAAAGCAACAGCTTCAGCCAATTCCATCGTCTCGATTTCGTATTGCTGCACCAACCTGAAGCCGGGGTAAAAGGCTTTGATTCCGCTAGGCTCGGAAACTCCATTATATTCCGGCACGTTGAATTCGTAATAAGTATCTCGCCCTAAACACGAGACTAAGCTACCGACAACTTTCACGTTAGAATTTACATATGCCTTCAGGGCTTCAGAATAATCGGGTGCCGGCACCATTGCCACACAAGAATTGCGCTTAGGAATAATACTCTCATCCAGCATAAACGAGAGAGGGGCACCAATACAGAGCGTATCAAAAGAGTATTCATTACGCACCTTAGTCACAATACAACCCTCTGGGACGGGGTGACATTAGAGATATCAATCGACACTCCCCCCCCCTTGCGTTAACTGTGATGGGTGGATGAGCCGCCCCTCAGATTCGCCATCATCCAAGTAGTGAATTAGCGGATTAACCCTTACTTCCATAACGTCTGGGTTCTGGTCGAGATACCACCGTACATCAAATAACTCACTCGGAGAGCGTCCCTCATGTCCGCCATACACTAGAAAATGCAGTGCAGGATCATCACCACTTTCTGCAACATCTGGATTTTGTTTTAAATACCAATCGTGATCGAAAAGCTCAGAGTTGTGTATTAGCTCGAGTTGTCGCTTTAGCTCTCGGCGGTGCGGCACGAGACTTTTTATAAGCCCAGCCGAAAATCTAAATGGAGCCTTCATTTTGTACCTAAACGTTGTGGTACGCTTTATTCTTGTTAGCTGCCCTTTAAATATACTAGCTTGCGCTGCAGTTTCGTTTAGCTTGACTTGGTATGCAGTAATTGTTTTTGATGCCTCAGTTAAGCTCAACTCGCTAGATTTGCTTGACCGGGCCAAAAGAGAAAGTTCTTTTGCTTTTTCCTGCAGCGAAGCGTCAGTGTCAACAAGTTTTCTCTCTAGCTCCATGATTGTAGAGACGTGCTCCTCTCCCACCTTCTGCTCACTTATCAATCGTCTCTCAAGTTCCTCTTGCAGCATAAATAACTGCTGCAAAATCAACTTATTCTCTTCCTCTAGTGAGTCCACTTGCTGCTTAAGATTTACATTAGATGCTCCCAAATTTTGGATTTCCTCATTCAGTATATTTTCTCTTTCTTGCAGCTGATCATGAGCTTTAACAAGTTGCTCTTGTAGATCCCTACTCTCTTTCTCATGGGAACAAATGTTATGTTCTATCTCAGACCTCAGCTTATGCAACTCGATGTTCAATGTCTCAAGTTTTGAACTTGAGACGCTTTTATCTTCGGTATAGGCTGCGACTTGGTCCCGTAAGGATTGAATTTGATCCAGCTCACTACAGCAATCTAAGGCATTAGAAATATTCACATCTGGAGCCATAAAACCACGCTCTCCGACCGCTAATACGCAAGCTCCAATTTCGTCAAGCAACTCATCCGCACGCTTGAGTTGGCGTACAAACTGGCACGCCACGGCTAAATACAAAGGGGGCAATTGTTCATATAGGCCGGAGGTCTGACTTGCAGCCCCCCCAGACAACGACATAGAGTCAGCATTAATTATGTTAGGCCGATGTTCCGAGAACCACTCAATAACATCAACCGGCTGCTGAATCGCACTCGCGGCATCAATTACTACACATTGCTTGTAGTGCTTTTTGTAAAAACTGACCAGGTTACTGGCTGCAAGTTGCCACTGCTCAAACGCCACAACCGCGTCAACACCTTTAGATATGGCTTTTGCTACTGCGTATTCAGGGCGTGTCACCACAAATATGAACTGACCCTCGGAGGGCTGACACTGGATCTCCTGAACAAAATGAGACTCCTCCAACGGCAAAAAATGATCAATATTTGACCATCCCACGATTTCTAAAAAATCACGAAGGTCGCTCCATGGGCTATATGGGGTGGCGCCAACCGTTATAGACATATAGATACTTTTCTCCGGATGTTCGATTCCATGGCACCCAAGCAGATAAACAACGGTTGCCATAAGTAGTAATGCCTTTTCATACAGCGATAACGACTTAATCTGCGCCATATAGTACCTTACTAGTACTTAATACTTCTATCCTGAAACCTCAAAAATGCGCACAATGCCCCCTCAACGAGGGAGTCTAATCGTGTTAAAATCGTTGACTTTCCCTACAGCAGATAAGCAGTTCCAATACTGCGGTATAATCCGTTATGAAAATTGCCATTTTTGGAGCCGGTTATGTAGGCTTAGTACAGGCTGCTGTTTTAGCTGAAATGGGCCACAAGGTTGTATGCATAGATACCAATGCCGAAAAGATCGAGCGTTTAAAGCATCACCAAGTGCCAATTTACGAGCCGGGATTAGCGCCACTTCTCACGCGCAACTCATCACAGGGGCGGCTTAGCTTTACTACCAATCCCTCTGAGTGCATCCCGCAAAGCCAAGTGCTTTACATCGCTGTTGATACTCCGACAAGCACAAGCGGTGCGGCAGATTTAAGTCAAGTATTGGAGGCTGCAGAAACGATCGGCAACCTCATCGAGACATATGCTGTAATTGTTAACAAGTCCACCGTACCTGTAGGCACCGCCGACACAGTTAGAGCTAAAATTTCTCAGGTGCTGGTGACTCGTAAACAGCACGCTGAATTTGATGTGGTGTCAAACCCCGAATTTCTAAAGGAGGGCTCGGCAGTCGCAGACTGCATGAGCCCAGACCGCATAATTATAGGCACGGAAAGCCTTCGCGCCGAAGATATCATGCGTGAGCTATGCGCGCCGTTTGAAAGAAAGCATAGCAAGGTTATGCTCATGGATACCCGTAGCGCAGAGCTAACCAAATACGCTGCCAATTGCATGCTCGCGACAAAAATCAGTTTTATCAATGAGATAGCCAACTTAGCCGAGCAATTTGGCGCCGACATTGAGGCCGTGCGCCAAGGTATTGGCAGCGACCCGCGCATTGGCTACCAGTTTATTTATCCGGGTATAGGCTACGGGGGCTCTTGCTTCCCTAAGGATATTAAAGCTCTCATTCATACTGCGGAAAGTACCGGCTTTGACGCCAAACTTTTAAAAGCTGTTGAAGCACGGAATACAGCACAAAAAGCCACCCTGTATGAGAAAGTTAAAGAACACTATAACGGGCGCTTACGGGGCAGAACCTTTGCGCTGTGGGGGCTGGCCTTTAAGCCCAATACCGATGATGTAAGAGAGGCCCCTGCCCGAGTGATTATGGAGGCCCTTTGGGCGGCTGGCGCTACAGTAAAAGCTTACGACCCGGAGGCAATGGCAGAAATTCAAAGGGTTTACGGTAACCGATCCGACTTATCGCTGTGCGGTACAAAAGAGGCAGCGCTACAGGAGGCCGACGCACTTATTATTGCAACCGAGTGGCAACCATTTAGAGCGCCGGATTTTGACTTAATCAAAACTGAGCTTACTGACCCGGTGATTTTCGATGGACGGAATTTGTACGAGCCTGTGCGTATGAAGCAGAAAGGGTTTGTTTATTATTCTGTAGGGCGGGCGTTAAAGGGTTAATCGGGCCTAAGTTTCTGGGCTGGCTTTGGCACTCCCTTCTCCTGCCGGTATTCGTGCGTTGACTACAAGCAAAGTCGCGGGACCCCCGCCTTCGCGGGGGTGACGGTTTAGTGTGGTTGGGTGCTTTTATTGTCATTCCCGGCCACGACCGGGAACCTAGCGTCTGGGAATGTGGCACGGTCTCGATACGTCCGCTTGTTCAAAGTCATCGGCGCCGGCTCTAGCCCCCCCCTGAATCGGCGTATCTCTCACAAGTAAAGCCACTGGGGCAGGCTCTGACTTTCCCTGCTCACGCCTGCATTCGTGCATCCCTGCACATCACCCAAGGTCTCCGCTACGCTGCGCCCGGGATGACGATGTAGGTAGTTTGTCATTCCCGTGAGAACGGGAATCTAGTGTCTACTCTCTCATGGGCTCTGCCGGCAGTTCGTATTGCTCGGAAACTTCTGCAACATCACCTGCCATCCGCACCACGCCACCTTCCAGCCAAATTACACGATCACACAGTTTGGCCATTTGCCCTGGCATATGGCTGACAAACACCAAGCTTTGATCGCCGCCTAGCTTCTGCTCGAGTGCATTTTGTGCGCGCTCGCGGAAGGTGGCGTCGCCTACGCTTAAGGCCTCGTCGATCAGTAGAATATCGATGCCGGTGTAGAGCGCGGTGGAAAACCCCAGGCGCGAGCGCATGCCCGACGAGTAGGTAAACAATGGCCGCTCAAAAAAGTCGCCCAGCATGGAGAACTCTTTGATCTCTTCTAGCCGCGCTTTGGCATCGCGCCGGCGATAACCTTGTAGCATGGCGCTGAGCAGGGCGTTATCGCGCCCCGACAGGTCTTGCCTAAAACCGAGCCCTAAAGTTAACAAGCTGCGCTTAACGCCGGGAGTGCAAATAACGCTGCCGCTGGTGGGCGGTACAATGCCCGCCAAAATGCGCAACAAGGTACTTTTCCCGCTGCCGTTGCGGCCCAAAATACCAAGCTTATCGCCACGTTTTAGCGCAAAACTTATATCGTTTAAGGCTTTATGCTCAAACCACTTAAAGCCACCCACACGGGTTTTGTAGGTTAGGCTAACATTCTCGGCGCTTAATAATATCTCACTCATATATGGCGCCTTAACTGGCCACAATACGCGCGGCAATGCGCTTACTTTGGCCGTGATATAAACCGTGCACCAACACTAAGCCCGCTGCCATAACACCGGCCAACACACCTAAATGGCGAAGGTCGTACATTTGATTTTGCATCAGCACACTGCGGTAGGCGTCAATCATAAAAGCCAGCGGGTTCCAGGTTAGCAGGGCTTGTTTTAGCGCCTCGTTTTGTACTTGATTAATGTCCCAAAAAATACCCGAGGTAAACAACATAAACATGGTACCCATGTGAATTAACATGCGCACATCACGCACGTAGCTGACTAACCACGCTCCAAGTAGAGTACAAAATGCGATAAACACGTACTGGGTAACCATAAGCGGCACCAGCCATAACCAGTTTAGCGTTGGCATATTGTCGTAGTACATCACCATGGCGAACAACACCAAAAACACTGCCCATTGCTTGTACAGCACCTCTTGCAAGGTTACGTAGGGGAATAATGTTTTGGGTACATCCAGCTGCCCCATTAGGCCTTTGTTCTGCACCAGGCTATTGCTGCCGCTATTAACGGATTTAGAGAACCACAGAAAAGGGATTTTGCCGCACATTAAAAACAACAGAAAATCTGCTTTCCCACTAGCAAGCACTACATCAAATACGAAGTAAAACACCAACACGTAGAGTACTGGCTCGAGCACCCACCACAAATAACTTAAGTACAGTTTAGAGGCCTCGGCCTTCAGCGACATGCGCGCCTGTACATCTACCAGCTCAAAAAATTGCCTTAAGCGCACTTACACAGCCCCTTGGTAATTGGCCGGAGCGGCGATAAAAAACGGGTTAAGCAGGCTACTCTTTTGGTTGTACACCAGCGGCTTGCCTGAGTCGGCGTGTACAATTTTACCGCCGGCGCCGGCTAATACCGCATGGGCAGCAGCGGTATCCCACTCGCTGGTCAAACCTAAGCGCGGGTATAAATGCGCGGCCCCCTCTGCCACCAGGCAAATTTTTAGCGAGCTACCCATGCTGGTGATGGTGGGGTTATTAAAGGCGGTTAAAAACTCAATAAACTCGTCGCTTTGGTGCGAGCGGCTACCCACTACGCACCAGTTGTCTTTACCGCTTGGCAGGCTCCCTACCTGTATTTTGCCACTGCCCGCTGCCGTGTTTTTTTGGCTGCCGTTACTGGCCACACCGCCTTGGTAGGTCACCCCAAGTGCTGGCGCGACGACCACGCCCCACACTGGCTCGCCGTTAACAACGTGCGCAATGTTTACCGTGAACTCGCCATTTTTTTTAATAAACTCTTTGGTGCCATCAAGTGGGTCGACCAACCAGTACTCGCCCCAAGTTTGGCGCTCGGCCCAGTCGGTGGTGGCGCTCTCCTCAGACAACACCGGCACATCGGGTGTTAATGTAGTAAGCTCGGCCACGATCAGCCTGTGGGCGGCTAGGTCAGCCTCGGTAAGGGGGCTATCGTCAGATTTATTGTGTACTTCAAAGTCGCGCTGATAAATGCTTAAAATTGCATCGCCGGCTTGCTGTGCGATGCTTACCACTTGCTGGTAGGCGGCGGGCGACAAAGTGCTGGTTGCTGACATGAAACAGTCCAAATAAGATTTATAAAACGTTTAAAATCGACTCAACGCCCTGAGTAACCGTAATATCGGTGGTGTTTAATATTAGCTCGGCGCTTTCGGGTTGCTCGTAGGGGTCGCTCACACCGGTAAATTGCTTAATAACACCGGCGCGGGCTTTTTTGTACAAGCCTTTAGGGTCGCGCTTCTCGCACACGCTTAAAGGCGTGTCTAAAAACACCTCGACAAACTCGCCGGGTTTAAACATCGAGCGGACCATTTGACGGTCGCGTTTGTAGGGAGAGATAAACGCACAAATCACAATCAAGCCCGACTCCACCATCAACTTGGCTACCTCGCCTACGCGGCGAATGTTTTCGGCCCGGTCGGACTCGGTCATGCCTAAATCTTTGTTTAAGCCGTGGCGGACGTTATCGCCATCGAGCAAAAAAGAGTTAAAGCCATTGGCGTGTAAGGTGGCATCCAGCGCATTGGCCACTGTCGACTTACCCGAGCCCGAGAGCCCCGTAAGCCAAATGCAGCGCGGCGTTTGCCCCATAGAGGCGGCCCGCTCGGCGGGGCACACTGTGCTTTTGTGCCATACGGCATTGGAGGGAAGCGTAATGTCTTTAAGCTCGTAAGGGTGGCTAGATTTTGATTTGTCCATATATCGAATCTCAATGTCACTTACACTGAAGCACTCAGCGACTACAAGGCCGAAGGTGTCACCCCGTTACTGCACAATAAATAAGCAGGAGCTTAATGAAGACGTAAAGAGAAAAACTAAAGGMATCGATTGATGCGCTGTTCATTCCCTCGCGGCGGCCTATATCCCTTGGCGTCCTACAAGCTCCTTTAAGGGCTAACGCTGGGCGGGCCATTGGCGCCACCTGTTGCTGCTAATAGTGGGATTCTACCCCATGCGTTGCCCTGCACCAAGCGTGGGGTTGAGCGCCATGGGCACTGGATCGCAATTTGAGTAATTGGTACCTAGGCCCATTATTGCTCTAAATGTCGCCTCAGCCAACGCCACGCCCAGGCGCCAACCAACACATTGGTGATGGCCGATGCGGCAAACAAACCGTCTAGCCCCCACAAAAACTGCAAAACCCCCGCCAGTGGTAAAAATAGCACCAACACCCGGCACAGAGACAAAAGCATGGCCGGCCATGGCGTGCCCAAACCGTTAAATGCCGCGTTGCAAGACATTACCAAGCCGTAGGCGCCGTAGCTAATGGGCACAATGGCCAGATAGCGTACGGCCACGGCCGCCACCTCGGCATGATCGGTAAACAGCCCGGCAATAAAAGGCCCTAAAAACCACAAGATGGCCGCCAGCAGCAGGCCAAAGCCCACACAAAATACCAGTAGGATACGCTGGGCCTCGGCTAACCGCGCTTGCTTACCGGCGGCGTGGTTTTGGCCAAAAAATGGGCCGATAACACCCGACAACGCGTAAAACACAATCAGCGCCACCGGCTCGACCCGCACGGCAATGCCTAGCCCGGCTACGGCGTCGTTACCGTAGCGTGCCACCATCATCACCACGATGGCGCTGGCCAGCGGGATAATCATATTGGCGGCCATGGCCGGCAGCCCAACATGTACTACCGAGCGCCAGGAGGCCAACAGCCGCGCCCAAGGCGCTAGTGGGTTGACCAATAGCTCTACCCGCACCCGCAAAATGTACAGCGCCACTATCAGCGTAAGGCTGCGGGTAATTAAGGTGGCCCACGCCGCCCCGGCCAAACCAAGCTCGGGCGCGCCCAGTAAACCAAAAATCAAGATCGGGTCGAGAGCGGCATTAAACAACGCCGCCACCCCCATTAGGGTGCCCTGGATTTGGCTTAACCCCATGGCCCTCAATGAAGCCAGCGCCACCATCGGCACCAGTAAACACGGCGCACTGATGTACCAAATACTCATGTACTGATGAATTAAAGGCAGCAGCTCGGCCGAGGCGCCCAGCAAGGTAAACAGCGGGTTAATGGTTAACCAGCCCACAAGGCACACGGTCACCGATAACAATAGGGTTAAGGTAACCGCATCGGTGGCTAAGCGCTGGGCTCGATAGGAATCGCCCGCGCCCACCCCTCGCGCCACGGCCGACGAGGTGCCGGCGCCCAAACCAATGCCCATGCTGGTAAGCAACATAACCACCGGGAAGGTAAAGCTCATGGCCGCCAACGGCGCATTGCCCAACTGCGCCACAAAAAAGGTATCCACCACGTTAAACGACATAGTCGCCAGCAGCCCCCACACCATAGGCAGCGCGAGCGAACGAAGCTGCCGGGGTACGGAGCCTTCTGTCAAAGTCGCGGGCATGGGAGGCATAAAAAGGCCTGTAACGGGGTGAATGTAAAGCTGCGGCAGTATACACCATCGGGCCAACGGGCCTCTTGCTAGCGCGGGCATTTCTGCATTTAAGCCGCTGGGGCCGGCTTTGGCTTTCCTTGCTACCGCCGGCATTTGTGCGTCCCTGCACATCACCCAAGGTCTCCGCTACGCTGCGCCCGGGATGACGCTGTAGAGGGTTCGTCATTCCAGCGAAGGCGGGAATCTAGTGTCTTTTGGTGTGGCACTTTGCCGCTGCAGTCGTACTGTTTGCTCGAAGCCACTGGGGCTGGTGTCGGTTCTCCCTGCACCCGCCGGCATTCGTACATTTAAGCCGCTGGGGCCGGCTTTGGCTTTCCTTGCTACCGCCGGCATTTGTGCGTCCCTGCACATCACCCAAGGTCTCCGCTACGCTGCGCCCGGGATGACGTTGTAGGTAGTTTGGTATCGTAATTCGCTTCGCGGCGCCCTGTCCGTCATTCCCGTGAAAACGGGAATCTAGAGTCTGCAATTTTTTTGGAGCCACCTCGTTCTCCGTCCCCCTTCACCCGCCCCCTGCCTCTAAGTCACTGGGTCCCGGGTCTCTGCTACGCTGCGCCCGGGATGACGCTGTAGAGGGTTCGTCATTCCCGCGAAGGCGGGAATCTAGTGTCTTCTATCTCGTCATTCCCGTGAAAGCGGGAATCTAGTGCCTTTCATCCCGCCCCACTCCACACCCATCCGTTCGCCATTCCCCTTAACCCGCTCCCCTCCATACCTGCGACAATAAGACGCAGCTGCCACCTGGCCGACTAAACCGTATAATGCCGCTATGGCCACCTCTTACCTCACACTAAAAGCCCCGTCCGAGCACTGCCGGCAGCTTGTTGTCATGCGCTCGATGGTGATTCTTACGTTGGCGGTTACGGCTTCGGTGGCGAGTAAGATGGGGCTGGCGCATTTGCCGTTAATGCCCATTTTGGGTGTGTTGTTGGCATTAACGGCCGCCAACGGCTTATCGATATTGCGATTGCGCCAACCCAAAAGCGTCACGGCTACGGAGCTAACGGCGCAATTGTTAATTGATATTTTGGCGGTGACAGCCATCGCCTATTTTACCGGCGGCGCTACCAATCCATTTTTAAGTTACCTGCTGGTACCCGTTTGTATCGCTGCGGCGACGCTACCGTCTAAACACGCATGGGCCGTGAGTGCGGTAGGCATTATTTTGTACGGCTTGCTGTTGCGCTGGTATGTGCCACTGCAATGGCTGGCACCGCCCGGTGGCGGGCATCAGCACCACGCCAGTGGCCCAAACTGGCATGTGCTGGGCATGTGGCTTAACTTTGCTTTAAGCGCCATCCTAATTAGTTTTTTTGTGGTGCGTATGGCCAGTGCCGTGCGGGTGCAGCAAGATGAGCTTAACCGCCGCCGTGAAGAAGATTTAAGAGACGAGCAATTACTGGCCGTAGCCACCCAAGCTGCCGGCACCGCGCACGAACTGGGCACCCCGCTTAGCACCATGAAGGTTTTGCTGGCTGACTTACGCCAGGACACCCAGGCAAGAAAAAGCTTTGGGGAGGATTTAGACGAGCTATACCGGCAGGTTAACCAGTGCGCCGATATTTTAACGAGCTTGCGCGAGCGCTCGGATTTAAGCCGGCTGCACGAGCCAACGCCATTGCCAGCGCGCGAGTACTGCCGTACCTTGCTGGATCACTGGCAGCTATTGCGCCCGGAGGCCCGCTCTGAAATTGACATCAGTGATCACTTAACCCAAAAGCACGTACGGTTTCACGCCACCATCGAACAAGCGATTATCAATGTGCTTAACAACGCCGCCGATGCCAGTCCCAACCATCTAAGTATTCATGTGTCGAGCGACACAGACCACTTAATATGGCAAGTTGACGACCGGGGTGAGGGTTTACCTGAAGCGGCGTTGCAGGCAATGGGTAAAACGTTGTTTTCTAGCAAGCCGGACGGTATGGGGTTGGGTCTGTTTTTAACCCATGCGAGCATTCAACGTTTTGGGGGTAGCGTAACCTTGGCACCGCGCCCCGAAGGCGGCACCACCACCACCATTAAACTACCGCTGGACGTTTAGCATGAGCAACAGCGCCGACTTTTTAATTGTTGATGACGACACCATATTCGCCTCTACACTGCAGCGCTCTCTAGCTCGACGCAGCTACCTTGCCGATACCGCAAATAGCGCCGCGAGCGCGAGCCAATACGCACAAGAGCGAAATTATCAGTACGCCATTATCGATTTAAAAATTGCCAACGACTCGGGGCTTGATGTTATTGAGGCTTTAATAAAGCATCAACCTGACATTGTTATGATTGTGCTCACCGGCTACTCCAGCATCGCCACCGCCGTGCAGGCCATAAAGCTTGGCGCCAAAAATTATTTATGCAAACCCGCCGACACCGATGAAATTCTAGGCGCGCTAGGCATTAATAAAGCCTGCGAGCCGAGCATCCCCGAGCGCCCGCCCTCGGTCGACCGGCTTGCCTGGGAGCATATTCAAAAAGTGCTGCAAGAAAACGACGGTAACATCTCCGCCACCGCCCGTTCGCTGGGTATGCACCGACGCACATTACAGCGCAAACTCACTAAAAGGCCGGTGAAGGATTAGTTGAAGGGTTGGTCTGGTTGTGGCTATCCTTGGCTCCCGTCGGCATTTGTGCGGCCCTGCACCTAGGCCACTGGGTCCCGGGTCTCCGCTACACTACGCCCGGGACGACGTTGTAGTGTGGTTGGGTCTTTGTGTCGTCATTCCCGTGAAAACGGGAATCTAGTGTCTGCGTTTTCGGTGCCACCCCACCCGCCAAGCTATAAAATATCGCCATAAAGGTCGCGCCAATAGGGATTATGAGTTTCGATTAGCTCAACCTTCCAGCGGCGCTGCCAGTGTTTTATTTGCTTTTCTCTCGCGATGGCCGCCAGCATATCGTCGTGCATTTCAAAATACACCAAATAGGTAACCTTATATTTTTGTGTAAACCTCGCTACCTGGTGCTGCTTGTGTTGCCATACCCGTTGGACCAAGTGGCTGGTTACACCAACGTATAGGCTGCCGTTACGTTTACGGATAGGATATAGACCGCTGGCTGCTTCATCGCGAACTCCTTTTCGACGTTTGTGTAAGGTTAGCTTGCCAAAGTTGCCATAACCAATGATCTAGACGATTTTTTAATCCTTACGGGTTTGGTTGGTGTAGTGCCATTTCTGCGAAGGCGGGAATCTAACGTCTTTTATCCCATCACTCCCGTGAGAACGGGAGTCTAGTGGCCCCGTTATTTGAAGTCACTCCGCGCTCCGTACCCCTTAGCCCGCTTCCGGTCTCTAAGCCACTGGGCCCCGGGTCTCCACTACGCCCAGGGCGACGTTGTAGGTAGTTTGGTGTCGTCATTCGCTTCGCGGCATTCTGTGCGACGGCACTTCCAATCCGTCATTCCCGTGAAAACGGGAATCCAGTGGCCGCGTTATTTGAAGCCACTCCGTTCTCCGTTCTCCGTACTCCTTAGCTCGCCCCCCCCTAAAGCGTATAAGCCAAAATAATAGCGTCTTCACGCCCTTTGGCGGCGGGGTAGTAATTGGGGCGGGTGCCGACTTCGACAAAGCCGGTAGCTTCGTAAAGGGCGATAGCTGATTGGTTTGACTCGCGAACTTCGAGGTAGAGGGTGTCGGCGTAGGGAGTGACGGCTTTAATAACATGCTGCAACAGTGCACGCGCTATGCCCTGGCGCCTATTTTTTTTGGCGACCGCCAAATTGAGTAACTCGGCGTTACCGGCAACTGCATTTACCACGGCAAAGCCAACAATATGCTCGTTGTTAAAGGCAACGACGCAAGGCTGACGAACACCCAGGCAATCGCTAAACAGTTTTCGGCTCCAGGGAAAGGCGTGGGCCTCGCACTCTAGCTGGCAAATGGCGTCGAGCAGGCTCTCGTCTAGCAACCGAAACTCTAATGTCGAGCCGCTGCTCGATAAGCCCGAGCCTTTAAGGTTGTCGGGCAGCAGCTTGGGCTCAGCCATTATTGTGTACCGTTGACCAGAGTTTTGTTTTGAGCTCGGGGGTATTGAGCATTTCGGTTAGGCTGGGTAGCACCAGAGCCTTACGCACTTCAGATTCACCATCGGCCGAGGCAAGCGCTAAGCGTTTAAAATGGTACGACTCGGGTGTTTCTTTGGTCGCATCCGGCTGCAATAAAAACTTAGCGGCTTCTGCTCCAAACAACCAGACCGATGCATCGGGTGTTTTTTGCAGCTCTTCCGAGAACCATGCCTGTAGCTCCACTTGCATGTCCTCGCGGGTATAAAGGTTGGCCACTTTTTCGCTTATGGGGCAGCGAACCGCTTCACCCGCATTAACTTGCACGTCTGGCCGCCACAAAAGCTTGAGGATGTTGTGTAGCAGTTTATCGCTCGGCAAGGCGGTGCCGGGCTGGTAATGATCTAACACGATTAAATCATCGGCTGGGCGCCACAGGTGCAGGTGGATGGTCTCTAATACTTCACGGCGTTTAGGCACGGCCGCTTTTAACGGCTCTTTGCGTACCGGCGCCGACTTGCTAACGCCCATATCGCGCAGCACCTGACCGACAGCTTCTGCGCCGGCGGCGGTAGGCGCGCGGCCCACCGGCTGTTCCGTAAGTCCGGCGCCCTGCACGGCGGAAGGTTGCGCCGAAACACCCGCCAACGGCTGCGGAGCCGGCGCCTCGGTGGCCTGCGGTAGCGGGCAAGGTACCGAGGGCTGCGCCCAGGGCAAGATCAACCGAGGGACAAAAGTCTCGATGCCTAGTGCCGACAAATAGCGTTGGCGTTGCAGTTCATCCATAACGGTGCCCGGTTATATGCCTTCGCGCTGCGGATGCGAGCGCTCGGGCGCGACCAATAAATTCAGCGCGTGTAAATAGGCTTTAGCCGATGCGACAACGATATCGGTATCGGCGCCGACGCCATTAACAATGTGGCCGTCTTTTTCTAACCGCACCGTCACGTCCCCTTGCGAGTCTGTGCCCTGTGTAATGGCATTAACCGAATAAAGCTTAAGGGTTGCGCCGCTTTTTACCACGCTCTCGATGGCCTTGTAGGTGGCGTCGACCGGGCCACTTCCGGTGGCGGTGCAGGTGTGCGGCTCGCCATTGATTTTTACATTAATGGTGGTGGTTGGCTGCTGCCCACTTTTGGAGTGCACCTCCATTTCACCCAGCTGATACACCTCGACCACCTCTTGCGGGCGAACATCACTGACCAGCGCCTGTAGATCCTCGTCAAAGATTTCGTGCTTTTTATCGGCCAGGTCTTTAAAGCGGGCAAACGCCGCGCCCAGTGCTTCGGGGTTATCAAAGGTAATGCCCAACGCCTCAAAGCGAGCTTTTACGGCGGCGCGGCCCGAGTGCTTGCCCAACACCAGTTTGTTGGTGTTCCAGCCGACATCTTCGGCGCGCATAATCTCGTAGGTTTCGCGGTGTTTGAGCACCCCGTCTTGATGAATGCCCGACTCGTGGGCAAACGCGTTGGCGCCAACAATAGCTTTGTTGGGCTGCACGGGGAAGCCGGTGATGCTGCTGACCAAGCGCGAGGTAGAGACGATGTGTTGCGCGTCGATTGTGGTTTCCACCGGCATCATATCCTGGCGGGTGCGTACCGCCATGACGATTTCTTCCAGCGCGGCGTTACCAGCGCGCTCGCCCAGGCCGTTAATGGTGCACTCAACTTGACGGGCGCCGTGCATAACGGCCGATAGACTATTGGCCACGGCCAGGCCTAAATCATTGTGGCAGTGCGTCGAGAAGATGGCTTTATCGGCGTTGGGGATATTGCCAATAAGGCGTCCGAACATTTGGCCGTACTCGCCTGGCTCGCCATAACCAACGGTATCGGGCAAGTTGATGGTACCCGCCCCGGCGTCGATAACGGCCTCGATAATTTGACACATAAAGTCAAACTCCGAGCGGCTGGCATCCTCCAAAGAGAACTCGACGTTATCGGTGTGGTTGCGCGCGAGTTTAACGGCGGCGACGGCTTGCTCGAGCACCTTGGGCGGATCCATCTTTAATTTGTACTGCATATGGATCGGGGAGGTGGCGATAAAGGTGTGAATCCGGCCGCTGTTCGCGGGCTTAATCGCCTCGGCCGCACGCTCGATATCGCCCGGCACCGCCCGTGCCAACGAGCAAATCGTGCTGTCTTTAACCGCGCGGGCAATCGCCTGAATCGACTCAAAATCACCTTTACTGGCGATAGCAAAGCCTGCCTCAATCACGTCGACCCGCATTTTCTCAAGCATTTTGGCGATGCGGATTTTTTCATCCCGCGTCATAGAGGCGCCCGGGCTCTGCTCGCCGTCGCGCAAGGTCGTATCAAAAATATAAAGTTTGTCGTTACTGGCCATGGTGGTTCCCGATAATGCAGTGGCGCACCCCGCTGGGTGCTTTTTCATACTGGCATTATAAGGGTTAGCCGGCCGGAAACCTACCGCAGCGGTTAACGGGGGATTGCTGGGTGTGGGCTTGTGTGGTTAAAACCGCTGGGGCCGGTGCTCCCTGCACCCGTCGGTATTTGTGTGTCCTGCACATAAGTCACTGGATCCCCGATCGCCGCTTCGCTCTGTCGGGTACGACGGCGTAGAGGGGGCGTCATTCCCGTGAAAACGGGAATCTAGTGTCTGCTTTTTTGGAACCACCTCGTTCTCTGTCCCCCATCACCCGTTCCCCATCGCAAAGCTACTAGGGCCGGCTTTGGCTTTCCTTGCTACCGCCGGCACTTGTGCGTCCCTGCACATCATCCAAGGTCTTCGCTGCGCTACGCCCTGGACGACGGCGTAGAGGGGGCGTCATTCCCGTGAAAACGGGAATCTAGTGTCTATATCTCCAGAGCCACCCGCTCCCCATCACGAAACACTGCTAGAGCTAATAAGCTTTGGGCCGGTAACCTGCTTTAGGTCTCCTAAAAACTGTGCTTGCCAAGCGTGGATGTCGTGCGCTTCGAGTACATCCATCATTTTGCGCCAACGATCGATTCGCTCATCCAGCGGCATGTTTAGGGCTTTGGCCAAACCACCTGTGATGGCACTGACGTCATAGGGATTAACCACGACGGCGGCGTCTAGCTCGTCGGCGGCACCGGCCAACTCGGATAACACCAGTACGCCCGGATCTTCGGGGTTTTGCGCCGCCACATACTCTTTTGCCACCAGGTTCATACCGTCTTTTAACGGGGTTACCAAACCTACGTGGGCTAAGTTGTACATCGCCAGAATAGTACGACGGCGAAACCCTCGGTTTAAGTAGCGCAGGGGCATCCAGTCAAAATCGGCGTAGGTGCCGATAATATGTCCGGCTTCGCGATCGATACGTTTGGCAAGGTCACCGTAGGCCTGTACATCGCCGCGCGAAGTTGGCGATATTTGCAGGTACACCACCCGACGCAGAAACTCTTGATAGTGCCCCAGCAGCTTGTCGTATGCCTGAAATCGCTGCACTAAGCCCTTGGAGTAATCCAAACGATCCACCCCAATGACCAGGCTGCGATCGCCTAGACTACTGTATAAGCGTCGATACTCGTCGGTTTGCATACCGGCATGAGCTGCGCCATGGAGCGCCGAGGTTTCGACACTAATCGGGTAAACACGAGCGGTACAGTGTAAATTGCCCAGTCGCAGCTTGTCGTTTTTAAGAATCTCACCACCAAGGCCCTGGGCGATGCCCATACAAAAGCCCATATGGTCGCCCTCGGTTTGAAAGCCGACCAAGTCGTAATGCATTAAGCCTTTTAAGATTTTCTCATAGCCCGGCACAGTGCGCAGTAAATCTAGCGATGGAAAGGGCGTATGCAAAAAGAAGCCGATCGGGTTTTTAATACCGGCATCGCGCAACATTTTGCCCAGCGGAATCAGGTGGTAGTCGTGAACCCATATGGTGTCGCCGGGCTGAATGATTTTTAGCAGCTCATCGGCAAACTTTTGGTTAGCTTGAAGGTAACCCGATAAGTCCGTATCGCTGTAGCGCATTAGCTCGGGGCGCTGGTGGAACAGCGGCCAGAGCACGCTGTTGGCGTAACCTTTGTAATATTGGTTGTACTCCGATTGGCGCAGGTTGACCGTTACATACTCGATGTTGCCACGTTTTTCAGTTTTGGGGGCATCGTTGCGGTTTTCTATTTTACCGCTCCAACCAAACCAAACACCGCCCTCCTTTTCCATCGCAGCCATCACACCCACGGCCAGCCCGCCTTCAGAGCCTTTGCTAGCGCCATCGCTTTTGGCAACACGATTCGACACCACAATTAATCGACTCATAATTCGGTCTCCCATTTTTTACTTAAGATGCGCGCGCTGTTAATAATGCCCACCATTGAATAGGTTTGCGGGAAGTTACCCCACAGCTCACCGGTTTCCGGGTCCAAATCCTCTGACAACAAACCCAGGTGATTTCGCTTGGAAAGCAAGTCTTCAAATAAATTACGCGCCTCTTCTGTGCGGCCGGCCGACGCCAGCGCATCAATGTACCAAAATGAACAAATGGTAAAGGCGTTTTCTGGGGTGCCGAAGTCGTCTTCGACGACATAGCGGAACAGATACCGGCTGCCGCTGGGCATCAGTTTTTTCTCGATCTCGGCGATGGTACCGGTAAAGCGCGAGTCGCGTCCGTCGATGTAGCCCAACTCACAAGCCAACAGCAGGCTGGCATCCATGGTGTCGCCGCCCCAGGTGGCGGTATAGGCGTTAAGCTCTTTATTAAAACCATTTTCTTCAATGGCATCGCGAATGGTAGCAGAGGCTTTTTTCCAGTATTCGTAACGCTCCGACAACTCGAGTTTGCGCGCGATTTTGGCCAACCGGTCGGTGGCGGCCCAGCACATCATGCTGGAAAAAGTGTGCACGTGCTTGCTGCCGCGTAACTCCCACAAACCGGCATCGGGCTGGTTGTAATAGGTGTAGGCTTTTTCGCCCATGGTTTCGAGTAGCTCAAACAGCTCTTTGCTACCTGGGCGACGAATGCGTTCGTCAAAAAACATTTGCGTGGCCGAGAGCACAATCGCCCCGTACACATCGTGCTGAATTTGCTCGGCGGCTTGGTTGCCCACCCGCACCGGGCCCATACCGCGATACCCAGGTAAACTGTGAGCGATCCGCTCTGGCATCTGCTTGGTACCATTAATGCAGAACACAGGTTGCAGGTGCTCTTCACTCATTCCGGCGACTATATTTACAAGATATTGTAAATACTGCTCCATGGTACGGGTCGCGCCCAGGCGGTTGAGCGCGTGTACGGTAAAGTAGCTGTCGCGCAACCAGCAAAAGCGGTAATCCCAATTGCGCTCAGAGTGGCTCGCCTCGGGCAGCGAGGTGGTCATGGCCGCGATGATCGCGCCGGTGTCTTCGTAGGCACTAAGCTTAAGGGTGATGGCCGCCCGGATAACGGCATCTTGCCATTCAAACGGTATCGCCAAATAGCGCGACCACTCGAGCCAGTAGGATTCAGTCTCGACCAAAAAGCGCTCGGTTAACTGCTTAATGGGCTCATTAATGGATTGATCATCGCCAAACACCAAGTAGTGCTCACCATCTAGAATAAACCAGGTTTCGTCCATAATGGCAGTGACGGACATACCCGTGGTTAGGCGCAACGCCATATCGCAGCCTAAATAGCGGATATGGTTGCTGCCCTGAATTTTGCGGTAGCCTTGCGATCCATCGTCACAGGCGGGCCGCAGGCGAATGCGGACTTTAGGAGAGCCTATTGGCTTGAGTTTACGCGAGAGCATCATGGGCCTAAACATACGCCCATACTGCATAAAGCGCGGCACGAAGTCGGTTACCGTCACGCCATTGCCGTTGGCGTCGTACAGAGTGGTGACCAAAATCGCGGTGTTTTTTTCGTAATGTTGTTCGCTATGGCTAAAATTTTCTAAGTCGATAGCGTAGGTACCCATGATGGTTTCTGGGTCGTCGGTTTTTAACAGGGAGCTAAATACCGGCTCGCCGTCAAACCTAGGTAAACAATTCCAAACAATCTCTGCTTTTTTATCGACTAATGCCCCAATGACGCAATTACCGATTAGCGCCAGTTCCAAGTTTCGTTCTGTCATCTAGTTGCCTCAACTTATCCAGCTGTAACTGCAAAAATGCAAGAACCTCGCCAGTATCGGAAAGCCGAACATTTGCACAGCTTGGCCCTTCCCCCACCTTGATGGAAACCCCTCCCTGAGCGTTCACCCAAGCAAACCCATCTTCATCGGTTGTGTCATCACCAATATAGACGGGCTGGCGGCCGCTGAAAGGCGTTGTGCTCATAAATCGTGCAATGGCAACGCCTTTATCCACCCCGACCGGCTGAATTTCGTACACGCAGTTACCTCTTATCACGCGCACCAGGTCGCTATCATCCAATGCCAACTCCTTTGCAATATAGGCCTCAATCTCCGGCTGTTTGGCGGGATTTTTACGATAATGTAGCGCGACAGCATGGCCTTTATCTTCTGCAATAAGGTGGTGTTTCTCGGCAAAACTCAGCAATAGCGAGCGTATTTCGGCAAAGCCTTTACTGGCGAGCTCGGTATGACTAACGGGGCCGTCACCATAGCGCCACTGGGCGCCATGACTACCGGCCATGGTTAGGGGTAAATCCACTAAGCCACTGAGCGATTCGATCGAACGCCCCGAGACCAGCGCTAACGCACCATTAAGACGCAATGCCAGCTGCCCCAAGACCTCGCGCAGCGCCGCAGGTACGACCACCCCCTCTGGGGTTGAGGCAAAGTCGACTAGCGTGCCGTCGAAGTCTAAAAATAGGGCGAGTTTACTTGCGTCTTTAATTTCCATGGATCCTCTACGGAATAAATGTGTGTGACATGTATTACTCCATTGACTATACCAAGCTGAACAAGGATTAAAAATAATTCGGGTGACATAAACAGAGGAATGAACTCAATAATGCCGTGGGCGCATGTGACCCAAACGGATGTGAGGAAGTAGAACAAAGCCGGAGCCGTTGACGAGATGCGCAGGAACGGCGACCCGAGTGAGAGTCACTCACCCATCCCCAAGTTCTCTACAACAAAAAATCCCCGACGGCATACGCCATCGGGGATTTAGGATTAGAAGCTTGAAGCTCGGCACAGCCGGCCCGGCCCTGAGCACAGATCAGGTCGTTCTTCACTGCAAAAGACTCTCACTCTTTTGCAGGCTTCGCCACCGTTCATCACCCAACTGACGTGTAGAATGCACTAATGCCGCGAGCGTATGAATGCGCAGGAGCGGTCTCACAGATGTATCGGCAGTCAGGCATTTTCAGACGGTAAATAAAAAATGCCCAACCGATTTCTCGATTGGGCATTTTAAATTAGAAGCTTGACGATGACCTACTTGACGTGAATGGATTCACTAATGCCGCAGGCGCATGGATGCGCAGGAGCGGTCTCACATGGGGATCAAACGGCAGGATTGCCGTTTCAGATAGCCGGAGGCTACCCGAAGGGCGAAGGCCATGGATGGCCTGAGTCAAACCCCACACATAAACAGCGGGGCTGACGTGAAAGGATTCACTAATGCCGTGGGCGCAGGGATGCGCAGGAACGGCGGCCCCGTGTGAGAGTAGTGCATCGTCAAGCCTCACCTAACGTGGATAAAACCCAGACAAGAAAAACGCCCTGCAGGATAACCTACAGGGCGTTTAGATTAGAAGCTTGACGATGACCTACAGTGGGTTACGAGCGGTGCTCGTAATCGCTTCGCGACGCTAGGGCGCCCTAGCACTCGTTCCTACTGAACAGAGGCTTTTAGTAGGCCCCATGAGCGCAGCGAGTGCTTTGGGTCCACATGGCACTTCGTGCGAGGTAGGGAAAGTAATTCAGCGTATTCAAAATAAAAAAGGCCCATCCTATTCAGGATGGGCCTTATTTATTTAGAAGCTTGACGATGACCTACTCTCACATGGGGAAACCCCACACTACCATCGGCGCTGAATCGTTTCACTACTGAGTTCGGAATGGGATCAGGTGGTTCCAATTCGCTATGGTCGTCAAGCAAACAGGCTTGGTGTGTTTTCGGTCTTATCGGCGTTTGCCGGGCCTACTCACGCAACCAAATAGGGTGATGAATTAAGTTGTTACTTACTCTATAAATTGCTGAGGACAGTCTGTGTATGTCTCACTCGAGTCCGTCGATTGATCATGTTACGTTTTCTCTCGTAACCCATCAGTCGTTTCTGTTATATGGTCAAGCCTCACGGGCAATTAGTACTGGTTAGCTCAACGCCTCACAACGCTTCCACACCCAGCCTATCAACGTGGTAGTCTTCCACGGCCCTTTAGGGGATTCAAGATCCCAGGGAAAGCTTATCTTGAAGGAGGCTTCCCGCTTAGATGCTTTCAGCGGTTATCCCGTCCGAACATAGCTACCGGGCAATGCCATTGGCATGACAACCCGAACACCAGAGGTTCGTTCACTCCGGTCCTCTCGTACTAGGAGCAACTCTTCTCAACTTTCCAACGCCCACGGCAGATAGGGACCGAACTGTCTCACGACGTTCTAAACCCAGCTCGCGTACCACTTTAAATGGCGAACAGCCATACCCTTGGGACCGGCTTCAGCCCCAGGATGTGATGAGCCGACATCGAGGTGCCAAACACCGCCGTCGATGTGAACTCTTGGGCGGTATCAGCCTGTTATCCCCGGAGTACCTTTTATCCGTTGAGCGACGACCCTTCCATACAGAATCGCCGGATCACTATGACCTACTTTCGTACCTGCTCGACGTGTCAGTCTCGCAGTTAAGCTGGCTTGTGCCATTACACTAACCTCCTGATTTCCGACCAGGATTAGCCAACCTTCGTGCTCCTCCGTTACTCTTTGGGAGGAGACCGCCCCAGTCAAACTACCCACCATACACTGTCCGCGATCCCGATAAGGGACCTGCGTTAGAACCCCAAACATACCAGGGTGGTATTTCAAGGTTGGCTCCACCACAACTAGCGTCATGGTTTCAAAGCCTCCCACCTATCCTACACAAATAGGTTCAGAGTTCAGTGTAAAGCTATAGTAAAGGTTCACGGGGTCTTTCCGTCTAGCCGCGGGAACACTGCATCTTAACAGCGATTTCAATTTCACTGAGTCTTGGGTGGAGACAGCGTGGCCATCGTTACGCCATTCGTGCAGGTCGGAACTTACCCGACAAGGAATTTCGCTACCTTAGGACCGTTATAGTTACGGCCGCCGTTTACCGGGGCTTCGATCAAGAGCTTCGCCGAAGCTAACCCCATCAATTAACCTTCCGGCACCGGGCAGGCGTCATACCGTATACGTCCACTTACGTGTTTGCACAGTACTATGTTTTTAATAAACAGTCGCAGCCACCTG
>NZ_JXCJ01000001.1:1239390-1276890 GCF_000832015.1 Gilvimarinus agarilyticus | reverse complement strand
GGTATTAAATCGAGCCAAGCGCAGCGCCGCACAAGCGGTAAAACCAAATGCGGCGGCCCAGCCAACCTTACCTAAGTCAGCCAACCCCCAGTTAAAAATGACAAGCGCTGGCGCCACACCAAACGACACCATATCGGCCAGACTGTCGTATTGCTCTCCAAAGGCGCTGGAGGTATTGGTCATTCGGGCAACACGCCCATCCAGGCCATCGAACACCATCGATACAAAGATCGCGATAGCCGCCACCTCAAATCGCCCGTGCATGGCCGAGATAATGGCGTAAAAGCCACTAAATAGCGCCGCTGTGGTAAATAGGTTGGGCAGCAAGTATACGCCGCGGTGGCGCACCTTCTTATCGCCCTCCTGAACTTCCTCGACATGCTCATCAAACGGAAGCAGACTATCGGCCTCTTGCTCGTCAACTGACTTTTCCGATTCTTGACTCATACAAACTCATCTCGCCGGCTGAAAACATTAGCGTAACACATAAACGACAAACCCCTGCGCAAGGCAGGGGTTTGCGGTCAGGAGCATAGCTCCCGGCATAGCAGAGCGCGACTTAGTTTTTAGACTTGTCGACGATCTTGTTAGCTTGGATCCAAGGCATCATGGCACGCAGTTTTTCACCCACTTGCTCGATGGGGTGAGCGGCGTTGTTGCGACGATTGGCCGTCATTGACGGATAGTTGTGCGCACCTTCAGCAACAAACATCTTGGCGTACTCGCCGTTTTGGATACGCTTAAGCGCATTACGCATCGCCGCGCGAGACTCTTCGTTGATCACCTCTGGGCCGGTTACGTATTCGCCGTACTCAGCGTTGTTAGAGATGGAGTAGTTCATGTTGGCGATGCCGCCTTCGTACATCAGGTCAACAATCAGCTTCAACTCGTGCAGACACTCGAAGTAAGCCATCTCAGGCGCGTAACCCGCTTCGGTCAGGGTTTCAAAGCCCATTTTAACCAGCTCTACCGCGCCACCACACAGAACCGCTTGCTCACCAAACAGGTCAGTTTCGGTTTCGTCTTTAAAGGTAGTCTCGATGATACCGGTACGGCCACCGCCCACGCCTGAAGCGTAAGACAACGCAACGTCTTTGGCCTTGCCAGAGGCGTCCTGGAAGATCGCGATTAGATCGGGGATACCACCACCTTTGGTGAACTCGGTACGTACAGTGTGGCCAGGTGCTTTAGGGGCAACCATGATCACATCCAGATCTTTGCGTGGCACGATTTGGTTGTAGTGAATCGCAAAGCCGTGGGCGAAGGCCAAAGTAGCGCCCTCTTTTAGGTTTGGCTCGATCTCTTCTTTATACAGCTGCGCCTGAAACTCGTCAGGAGTCAGCAGCATAACCACTTCAGCGCCAGCTACGGCTTCGGCTACTTCGCTTACCTTTAAGCCGTGAGCTTCAGCTTTAGCAACCGAAGAAGAACCTTTGCGCAAGCCAACAGTGACGTTAACGCCAGAGTCGTTCAGGTTACAGGCGTGGGCGTGGCCCTGTGAACCGTAACCGATGATGGCAACTTTTTTGCCCTGGATGATCGACAGATCACAGTCTTTATCGTAGTAAACCTGCATAGCAGACTCCTGTAGAAAATAGGTGAGTAGAAAAATCCCATGCAGTTTAGTCAATACACAGCGTTACGTAAAATGATATATTCGCAACTTTATATTGCAAAATACGCAACAGAACTTTGCTATGGATATACACAAGCTGAAACTATTTACCGCCCTGGCCTCGGCCGGGCACTTTGGGCGCGCTGCCAGCACCTGCCATGTCAGCCCCTCTACCGTTAGCCGCAATCTCAAGCAACTGGAGGAGGAGCTGGGCACCGAGCTGGTGCTGCGCGATAACCGCTCGGTCGCTCTGACCGAGCAAGGGCAGCAGTTTTTGCAGTTTGCCAGGGAAACATTACAGCAGTGGGAAACCTTTCAAGAGTCATTATTGGCGGGTGCCAATGAGCTGCGCGGCCAGCTGAGTCTGTACTGCTCAGTCACCGCCAGCTACAGCTTCTTGTACGATATTCTCACCGAGTTTCGCCCCCGCCACCCCGGCATTAATATCAAATTGCACACCGGCGACCCGGCTCAGGCGATCGAGCGCATTACCCTCGGATTAGAAGATGTTGCCATCGCCACGCGCCCTGAGCGCTTGCCGGCCGGGCTCGACTTTAAACCCATCGCTCATTCGCCGCTGGTGTTTATCGGCCCGGTCGATCAGACACACCTTGGCGGTAAACCGAGCCAGTGGCGCGACTTGCCAATGATTATTTCGGAGGACGGCCTGGCCCGGGAACGCTTTAATGCCTGGTGCCAAAAGGAAAACCTCACCCCCAATATTTACGCAGAGGTTAAGGGCAACGAAGCGATTGTGAGTATGGTGAGCTTAGGATTTGGGGTAGGCTTGGTGCCACAGATTGTGCTGGACAATAGCCCACTGCAACAACAGGTAAAACGACTGCCCGATCAGCCGGACATGGGGCCTTTTGAAACAGGAATTTGCGTGCTGGAAAAGCGTTTAAAGAGCCCGATTGTGGCGGCGCTGTGGGCACAAATAAACAGCTAGAAAGGAGAGCCGCGCCGGCGAACTTACCGCTCGCCGGCGCGGAGGTTACAAGCTCAGAACTTTTTCACCACGGGCGATGCCCGATACGCCAGAGCGCACCACCTCGAGAATCGAGGCGTCACCCACCGACTGCAAGAAAGCGTCGAGCTTATCGCTCGTGCCGGTGATTTGGATGATGTACAAGCTCGCGGTTACATCGACGATTTGACCCCGAAAGATATCGACGCAGCGCTTGATCTCGGCGCGCTGGGCGCCGGCGGCCTTCACCTTGATCAGCATCACTTCGCGCTCAATATGAGCACCCTCGGTTAAATCTACCAGCTTAACCACATCAATCAGCTTGTTTAAGTGCTTGGTGATCTGCTCAATTTTATGGTCGTCACCCACGGTGGTAAGTGTCAACCGAGACAAGGTTTCATCTTCGGTTGGTGCTACCGTGAGCGATTCGATGTTGTAACCACGCTGGGAAAACAAACCCACCACGCGAGAGAGCGAGCCGGGGGCGTTTTCCATCAGTACAGAAATAATTCGTCTCATGTTATGTGCGCTCCGTCTTGCTTAACCACATGTCGCGCATGGCCGCACCGGCCACCTGCATGGGGTATACATGCTCAGAGGTGTCTACCGAGATATCCATAAAGACCACTCGGTCCTTCATGGCAAAGCACTCTTCCATTTTTGCCTTTAGCTCTTCTTTTTTGGTCACGCGAATGCCCACGTGACCATAAGATTCAGCCAACTTAACAAAGTCGGGCAAAGAGTCCTCGTACAAACTCTCCGAGTAACGGCTGGAGTACTGCATATCCTGCCACTGACGCACCATGCCCAGCGCCTGGTTATTTAGGCAAATAATCTTAATCGGTAAGTGGTACTGGGTGCAGGTAGAGAGCTCCTGAATACACATCTGGATACTGCCTTCACCGGTCACACAGGCAACCACCGCGTCGCGATCGGCCATTTGTGCACCCATAGCCGCTGGCAAACCAAAACCCATGGTGCCCAGGCCACCCGAGTTAATCCAACGGCGCGGCTTATCAAACAGATAGTACTGCGCGGTAAACATCTGATGCTGACCAACGTCCGAGGTCACGTAAGCGTCACCGCCGGTAACTTCGTGCAAGGTTTTAATGACGTCTTGCGGCATGATTTTTTCGCCGCTGTTGTCGTAACGCGGGGCGGTGTACAAACCGTGACGCTCGCGCCACTCGTTGATCTGCGTCCACCAAGAGGCAATAGCGCCTTCCTCGGGCTTCTCTTCGCCCTCTAAGATCAGCGCCAGCATTTCACTTAACACGCTCTCAACCGAGCCCACAATCGGGATATCGGCGGTCACCGTTTTAGAGATAGACGCCGGATCGACATCCACGTGAATAATTTTAGCGTTAGGGCAAAACTGCTTAACGGCGTTGGTCACGCGGTCGTCAAAGCGCGCGCCCACGGCAAAAATCACGTCGGCGTGGTGCATGGCCATATTGGCCTCGTAGGTGCCGTGCATACCCAGCATCCCCAAAAACTGGGGGTCGGTGCCGGGATAGGCGCCAAGCCCCATCAGGGTATTGGTAACCGGGTAATTCAGCTTTTTAGCCAAGTTGGTTAATAACTCTGAACCATTGCCCTGCACCACCCCACCGCCGGCATAAATCACCGGGCGACGGGCCTCAAGCAGCAATTGCGCGGCTTTTTTAATTTGCCCGGCATGGCCGCGCGTGGCCGGTGTGTACGAGCGGATCTTAACCTTCTCGGGATACTCGTACGGGAAGGTCTCAAACGGGCTGGTCAAGTCTTTAGGCACATCGATAACCACCGGACCGGGGCGGCCAGAGCGGGCGATGTAGTAAGCTTTTTTAACCACCTCGGGAATTTCGCTCGGGTGCTTAATCATAAAGCTGTGCTTGACGATCGGGCGCGATATCCCAACCATGTCGGTTTCCTGGAAAGCATCTTCGCCAATCAGGTGGCTCATGACCTGGCCTGAGATCACTACCATCGGAATCGAATCCATATAGGCAGTAGCAATACCGGTGATGGCGTTGGTCGCGCCCGGGCCCGAGGTCACCAGTACGGTGCCCACTTCGCCGGTGGCGCGGGAGTATGCGTCGGCCGCGTGTGTCGCGGCTTGTTCGTGGCGCACTAAAATGTGCTGAACGTCTTGTTGCCGGAAAATGGCGTCGTAAATATGCAGTGCTGCGCCGCCCGGGTAGCCGAACAGGTATTTAACCCCTTCGTCCCGCAGCGAGCGAATGAGCATATCGCCGCCTGATAGCATTTCCACGTTGTATCCCCTTTTAATACAGCTGGTCTCAACAGAATGCGCCCACTATACCAAAGACCACGGCAGAAAGGCCGCGCCTGATAGTGGAGCCATAAAAGAATTCAGTAGATTCCCCAAGTTACGCGCTTGTAGCGGTGGCGGTTTCTTGGGCAGGCGGCATCGGTGGATGCGCCTACGCGGTGCGGATGGTTCAACAAGCGGGTGACCTGCTGGACGTAGCGTGAAACACCGAGGTTGTCGGCAGAGCTTACGGGCCATCTAGCGAACTCGCTATTCTCCCAACTTGACCATTTTTGTCAAGTATTTAGGGGGCTCTTATAAACGATTCGCGAGCAAAAAATCCCGCGGGCGACCGACTCAGTCACATTTTGCAACACGGAGTTTTCCGCCAACCGGCAATAAGCGGTATAGTGGACGGGATAACAACGCACTTTAAGGTGGCATTATGTACAAAATTTTCGGTCGCACACTGGGCTTGCTGGCACTGGTGGGTGCATTTGGCAGCACTCAGGTTTTTGCCGATACGTTTTACAAGTGGACGGACGAGGAAGGCGTTGTACATTTTGGTACCCGGCCGCCCAGCGGCAAACAAAGCACCGCCATTCAGCCCAAAACGGGCCATAGCGAGCCGGTAAACTACGACCATTTTGCCAGCGACGATGAGCAGGCCGCCGCCAGGCAGCAGCAAACGGCCACACAAGACAAGGCCAATAAAGACCCGGAGCGCTGTAAAGTAGCCCAGAGCAACCTGGAGATTTTAAATCGCGGAGGACGGGTGCGCGAGCCAACCGACGACGGCAGCTTTATCTATTTAAGCGAAGAGCAAAAAGCCGAGCGCATCGAGCAAGCGCAAGAGGCAGTAGACGAATCCTGCTAATGGATAAACGTCACACACAAAAAGCCCCGGTAACACCGGGGCTTTTTTATAGCCAACCTTTACACACAAGGCCGCTTAGTGAGGCTTAGCCGCCGAGAAAACGATGTTACCGCCAGCCAACTCCGCCTGTATCACATCCCCCGGAGCAAACTTACCGGCCAAAATCTCCTGCGCCAAGGGGTTTTCGATCGACTGCTGAATCGCTCTTTTGAGGGGGCGCGCTCCGTACACAGGGTCAAACCCGGCCTCGGCTAGCTTATCCATAACCGCATCGCTTAAATCCAGTGACAGGTCTTTATCGGCCAAGCGCTTGGCGAGCAGCCCTACCTGAATATCGGCAATGCCACGTATTTGGGCCTGCCCCAGCGGATGGAACACCACCGCCTCATCCACCCTGTTAATAAACTCGGGCCGAAAGTGCTGCCCCACCACCTCCATAACGGCCGCCTTCATGGCCGCGTAACGGTTTTCGTTGTCCACCGAGTCGGCCAGCTGGCCGGTCGCATCGAACGAAACGGTATCGAAGGATTTATCTTCGGCCAGATCCTGAATGCGATCGGAGCCTAAGTTGGAGGTCATTACCACCACGGTATTGCGAAAATCTACCGTACGCCCCTGCCCATCAGTGAGGCGGCCATCGTCCAACACCTGCAGCAAAATGTTAAAGACATCCGGGTGCGCTTTTTCAATTTCATCCAGCAGCAATACCGAATAGGGCTTACGTCGCACCGCCTCGGTAAGATAACCACCCTCTTCATAGCCCACGTAGCCTGGAGGCGCCCCAATTAAGCGGGCGACCGAATGTTTCTCCATAAACTCCGACATATCGATGCGTACTAACGCGTCTTCGGTATCAAACAAAAACGTCGCCAGCGCTTTACACAGTTCGGTTTTACCCACACCGGTAGGGCCCAAAAACAAAAACGAGCCGTTGGGCCGGTTGGCATCCGATAGCCCCGCCCGCGAGCGGCGCACGGCATTAGATACCGCCACCACGGCTTCCTCCTGACCAATCACCCGCTGGTGCAGCGCCTGCTCCATTTTTAACAGCTTTTCGCGCTCACCCTCGAGCATTTTGCTCACGGGGATACCGGTCCACTTGCTGACCACCTCGGCAATCTCTTCATCCCCGACGCGGTTGCGCAGCAGGGTCATCTCCATCATGTCGACCTGGCTGGCCATATCCAGTTGTTTTTCCAACTCGGGGATAATGCCGTATTGCAGCTCAGACATGCGGCCTAAATCACCGGCCCGGCGCGCGGCCTCTAAATCCAGACGCGCCTGCTCGAGGTTGCTTTTAATCTCTTGCGAGCCGTGCAAGGCGGCTTTCTCGCTGCGCCAAATCTCTTCTAGCTCGGCGTAATGACGCTCCAGCTGGTCGATGTCGGCTTCAATTTTTGCCAGGCGCTTGCGACTGGCTTCATCGTCGTCTTTTTTCACCGCTTCGCGCTCGATTTTAAGCTGAATCAGACGGCGCTCTAAGCGATCCATCTCTTCCGGCTTAGAGTCAATCTCCATACGAATGCGGCTGGCCGCCTCATCGATTAAATCGATGGCTTTATCGGGCAACTGCCGGTCGGTAATATAGCGCTGGGACAGCTTAGCCGCCGCAATAATCGCCGAGTCGGTAATGTCGACACCGTGGTGCACTTCGTAGCGCTCTTTTAAACCGCGCAGTATCGCTATGGTGTCCGCCTCAGAGGGCTCATCCACCAGTACCTTCTGAAAGCGGCGCTCAAGCGCGGCGTCCTTCTCGATAAATTTTCGGTACTCATCCAGCGTGGTGGCGCCCACGCAGTGCAGCTCACCTCGGGCAAGAGCAGGCTTGAGCATGTTGCCCGCGTCCATAGAACCTTCGGATTTACCGGCTCCCACCATGGTGTGCAACTCATCGATAAACAGAATCACCCGGCCTTCTTGCTTGCCCAGCTCGTTCATTACCGCTTTTAACCGCTCTTCAAAGTCGCCGCGAAACTTAGCGCCGGCCAGCAGGGCGCCCAAGTCGAGTGACAGTAAACGCTTGTTTTTCAGCCCCTCGGGTACCTCGCCATTCACAATGCGCTGAGCCAGCCCTTCGACGATAGCCGTTTTACCTACACCCGGTTCGCCAATGAGTACTGGGTTGTTTTTTGTGCGCCGCTGCAACACCTGAATGGTGCGGCGGATTTCATCGTCCCGGCCAATCACCGGGTCGAGTTTGCCCGCCTCGGCACGCGCGGTTAAATCCAACGTGTACTTATCCAGCGCCTGGCGGTTGCCCTCGGCATCGGCGTCGTCCACTGTCTCGCCGCCACGCACCGCTTCTACCGCTTGCGCCAGACGTTCGGTGTTACCAAACTGCGCCAGCTGTTTACCTAACTCGGAGTCTTTGTCCTTCATGGTTGCCAGCAGCAACGACTCGCTAGAGACAAATTTATCGCCGGCTTTTTGCGCGTAGCGATCGGCCAAATTTAACAGCCGGCCAAGCTCGGGCGACATACGCACGTCACCCGATGGGTCTTGCACCCGAGCCTGACGATCGAGGGTTTTGTTTAACTCGTTGCGCAGGCCTTTTACGTCAAATCCCGCCTGGGTTAATAACGGTTGCACCGTGCTGCCTTGCTGATCAAGCAAAGCCAACAGCAAGTGCACCGGCTCCAGCTGGCTGTGGTCCCGGCCAACGGCCAGCGACTGCGCATCCGACAGGGCCAGCTGCAATTGATTGGTTAGTCGATCTATTCGCATTGATCATTCCTCGCATTGCCATACCGAGCCCAGCACAGGMGCGGCGCCAAACAAACTCTAAAACCCACAAAAGCTTCGTGGTTATTTAATAAGGGCGCCGCGCGCTATATCAAGGTACGCGGCAAACCAATTCACGCAATTTAACCCCTTACCCAGCCCCCTGCTAAGCCTAATCAAGATTCGCCGTATCGCCAGTAGCGCTGCCACATTTGATCACAATTGAGCGCCAGGCTGCCTTAATTGCATCACAGCTCTGCCCGGTTTGTTTTGTGTAATAACGCCTGAAGCAAGCACACAACCTCTATCAGGAGCAGCACTATGAAAAAAGCACTTCTCGCCAGCGCCATCGTTGCCACTACCACCGTTACCTCGCTCGACACCCAGGCCGTTAGCCTTGAGACCAAACAAGCCGGCGTCGCTACCGGCGGCTTATTGGCCGGCGCACTGATCGGCGGGCCAGCGGGATTACTCGCCGCCTTTGTCGGCACCATTTACGTAAGTGAACAAATGGAAAACAACGCCGAGGCCGCCGCGCTGGAGCAAAAATGGTTAGCCTCCCAGCAAGAGCTAAAGCATATGACTCATCAGCTGCAGGCGGCACACAGCACTATCGACAATTTTGAAACCATCACGCTCGATCAGCTGGAGCTGCAAGTGATGTTTAAAACCGGCGAAGATCAATTAAGCCCGCAAAACACCAGCGCGTTAAATACCTTGGCTAAATTTTTAGTGGAAAACCCCGAGCTCTCGATACAACTCGATGGCTACGCCGACCCGCGGGGCACCGATGAGTACAACAATGTGCTGTCGCAGTATCGCGCGCGCAGCGTGCTGGAGGCACTGGTTGCCGCCGGCGTATCTGAGCAACGGGTAGAAATCATGGCGCACGGCGCCAGCTCCACTAAGGCAACCCCCGGCGACACGGAAACCTATGCTCTGGAGCGCCGGGTGGACATCCAGATCATCAACCCCGCCGGGCAAAAAGCGTTAGCACTCGCGCACTAGATGCCGTTCGGGCATCCTTTGCTCTAGACTCCCTCTTGGGCGGTACCCGCCGCCCTTTTTTTGTATCCCCCCGTCTGTCCTACCGCGCCGCCATCGTAGAATTTACAAATAAATGTATTTAGCGCCAGCATTCGCAGCTCCGCGCCGCACTATCGCCTTATAAAACCCGCCGTGACGTCACGCTGGCCGTGGCATAGGGTTTGCTATACCTTCTTGACTAAGGGAGCCGGGCTAAGACATTGATCAATTCGCTGACAGCCGGCGCAACGATAAAACCAAATACGGATTGACCCGCGCGAGATACCACTATGAGCACTTCAAGACAGCCTGCCCTGCGCCGACACCTAACTCGCTGGCCGTTATGGCTAAGCACCAGCATCTTACTCGCGCTAGTGAGCGGCTGCTCTAACCAGCCGCAGCCAGCCAATGATATCGGCCGGACTTACGTGCCTTATGAAAGCGCCACCAGCGAACAAGCCCCAGAGCAAGGCGGCTCTGGCTTGACCCGCGAAGCGGCCGGCGGCGGCAAGGTGATCGATGCGCCGGAGGGGATTCCCGACGTAAAGCCCACTGTGGTGTCTTACACGGACTATAACGACCCTCTTATCAGTGTTAACCGGGCTATATTCGCGTTTAACGACTTCTCGTATCGCTATGTTCTTATCCCGCTTGCTAATGGCTACGTAAAAGTATTGCCATTACCCGTACGCAACAGCGTGACCAACTTTTTCTACAACTTAAAGTCTCCCATTTATCTGGTAAACAACGCTCTGCAACTCGAGGGCAAGCTCGCCTGCCGCAATCTGGCGCGCTTTCTAATTAACTCTACCTTAGGTATTGCCGGATTGTTTGATCCGGCCGAAGCCTGGTTTGGCCTGGAGCGCGCCGAGGCTCACTTTGATGACACCCTGATCGCCTGGGGCGCCGACTACGGCATGTACATTGTGCTACCTCTTCTGGGCCCTTCCGACTTACGAGACGGTGCCTCGGCCATCACCGATTACTTTTTAAACCCCATTAACTATTTACTGGACGAGCCCGAGCGTTTTGCGGTGCGCTCCGTCGACTATTTACAAGATTACGCCAGCGATGCCGAGCGCTACAAAGCGCTGTACGACAAAAGCGATGATCCCTACATTCTGTTCCGTAACCTGTACTTGCAAAGCATTATGAGGGACGCCGATTATGAATAAGCGCATCGCGCAGTTTTTAGTCGAGCGCCATAAGCTGGTGCTGCTGGTATTCGTAATGATCACGGCGGTGCTTGGCTATCAGGCCCTCAATTTTAAAATAGACGCCTCGGCCGACACCTTGCTAACCAAGGGCAATAAGCTCTATTTGCAAACGCAAGTCATGAACGAGCGCTTCTCACCTCAAGAGTTTTTGCTGATTGCCTACAAGCCCAAAAACCACGACGTGATAAGTGAACGCACCTTTGATGACATTGGCTCGCTGAGCAAACAATTGAGCCAAATAAAGCGGGTAGACTCGGTGCGCTCGATACTTAACGTCCCCCTGCTAAGCCTGGCCGACGGCGGTTTAAGCGCCGATAACGCCACGCAAAAATGGACCATCGAACAAAACGACTTTCCTGCCGATGAGCTAAAGCAGCTTTTTAAAGATCATCCCATCTACGAAGATTTGGTGATCAACCAACCGCAAACCGCTACCGCGCTGCAGGTACTCTTTAAGCCCAACACCAAGCTGAAAAAGATCGACAGCGAGATTACCGCCCTGCAGGAGCAGGCACTAAATGGCGAGCTAAGCGAGCAAGACCAACGGCAACTTGAGCAACTACAGGCCGAGGCAGAACCTCTGGCGCGCGAGCTAACCCGCCAGCGCAACAGTGAGATTGCGCACATACGTGAACTGATAAAGCCGTTTGAAGCGGACGCCGAGCTGTACCTGGGTGGCGCACACGTGCTGGGTTATCAGTTAATTAACATCATCAAAAGTGACTTAACCATTTTTGGCGGCGCCATTGCCGCAATGATTTGCCTGGTGCTTTTTGTTGTGTTTGGCAAAATCCGCTGGGTGGCGATCCCGGTAGTGTGCTGTGTCAGCAGTGTGGTGTGCACCGTGGGTTTGTTCGGCTTGCTGGGGCTTAAGGCGACGGTTATCTCCTCTAATTTTATTGCTTTGCAGCTAATTTTAACCCTGGCGATTGTGGTGCATTTAATTGTGCAATACCGCGAATACAGCAACGCCAACCCCGACTGGGAGCAAAAACAACTCATCATTGAAACCTTTGCCCGTAAAGTTCAGCCGTGCTTTTACGCCGGCATCACCACCTCTATTGGCTTTGCTTCATTGGTTTTTACCGACATCCAGCCGGTTATTAGCTTTGGCTGGATGATGATTATCGCCATGGCACTATCTATTGCTGTGAGCTTATTACTGTTCCCCTCGATTTTGGCGCTGCTAAAACGCGAAACGGCCGGCAAAAAATCACGCTGGGCCAGCAAGTTGCTAACAGCCAACGCCAACTGGATTCAAAAACACCCTCGCTGGCCCGTGGTGGCAAGCTTAGTCGTGTTAATGTTTGGCGGGTCCGGCTTGTTTTTTCTAAGCGTCGAAAACAGTTTCATCAATTATTTTCGTGACTCCACCAAAGTCCACCAGGAGCTTAGCTTTATCGACCAGGAGTTTGGCGGCTCGACCCCACTGCAGTTGATTTATACGCTACCTGAACAATCCGGAGATACCGATTTAGAGTTCACAGCCCGCGACATTCAAACCATGCAGTTAATGCAAACCGCCCTCGAAAACCACAAGGGCGTAGGTGACACACTCTCGGTGGTTAACTTTACCGAGCTGGCGCAACAAATTAACGATGGCAAGCCACTGACCGAGTACGAACTTAACGCGGTTTACTGGAGCATGGACGAGAGATTAAAAAACGACTTACTGGGCTCTTACTTTAACGCCGATGAGCGACAGGTGCGTATCAGCACCCGCATTCAGGACACCACCGAGGGGCTCAACCGCGCCGATTTACTCGCCGGCATTCGTGCCGACATGGAAAAACTCGAAATCCCCGAAGACCGATACCTTCTGACCGACTTATTTGTGTTGTACCAAAATATTTTAGATAAGCTGTTTCGCTCGCAGATCTTGGCGCTGGGCATTGTCTATGTACTATTACTGTTGGCGTTTTGGGTGCTGTTTCGCTCGTTTAAAATTGCCTTAATTGGCATTACACCCAACGTACTTACCACGGTGGCGGTGTTGGGCTTTATGGGCTGGATGGCAATACCGTTGGATTTAATGACGATCACGATCGCCTCAATCGCCATGGGCATTGCGGTAGATGACACGATACATTACATCCACCGCTACCGCGAAGAACTGGCTGAGGGCGATGGCGCCCACGCGCTGGAGCGCAGCCACCTGAGCGTGGGCTGCGCGCTGCTGTACACCACCACCATTATCACCTTAGGTTTTTTATTATTGGTGTTTTCCGACTTTGTACCCAGCGTACAGTTTGGCTTGCTTACCAGCCTGGCCATGGTCATCGCATTACTCACAGACTTAACGCTATTACCGGTGTTGCTTAAGCGCTTTATTAAAAGCGCTTAAGCAACTCAGGCCCATCGGGTCACGTACCGATCACGCCGCCATCGTTTTTGGTGACGACCACAGTGGTCGAGCGTGGCCGGCTTTTACCGTCTGATGCGGGATAACTAAGCCCCGGATGCTGCACGTTAAACCACAAGGTAGTGCCATCAGGTGTGCCAGTCAGCCCGGTTATCTCACTGCCCACCGGGCCGGTCATAAAGCGACGCACCTGCCGGGTAACCGGGTCGGCACATAGCAGTTGATTCATGCCCTGCCCCAAATAGGGCTCCTCCAGCTCGTCGTAATCGGTGCCAATCCACAGGCGCCCATCACGGTCAAACCACAAACCATCGGGGCATGAAAAGCGGTCGCCCTCAAGCGGCACTATCTGATTTTTAGCATCAGGTGCACTGAGGGTTGGGCCGGCCAACAAAAACAACTCCCACTCGAAAGTCAACGAGGCTGGATGCTGACCATGCTCGCGCCAGCGCAAAATTTGCCCGTGGTGATTATCGGCGCGGGGGTTGGCAGCATCCACCGCCTGGCGCTCTGTACTGCCGCGCTCGTCGTTGTTGGTAAGGGCAACGTAGCCGTCAGTCGATTGCGGGTGCACAGCGACCCACTCGGGCCTATCCATTGGGGTCGCACCCACCACATCCGCCGCGCCGCGCAGGTTAATCAACACATCCGCCTGAGTATGAAAACCGCGCTGCGCCGTTAAACCGTTTTGCCCCTGCACGAGTGCACGCCACTCGCCGCTACCGTCAGCGTGATAAACCGCGCAATAAACGGTGCCTGAATCTAAAAGGCGGCGGTTAGCGCTGGGGTTGCTCGGGTCGTACTTACCATCGGGAACAAATTTATAAACATACTCGCCACGGGTATCGTCACCCGAATAAAACGCTAAGCTGCCGTCAGTGGCCTGGACACAGGTGCAACCTTCGCGCACCAAGCGGCCCAACGCGGTACGCTTAACGGGGGTTGCACTGGGGTCGAAGGGGTCAAACTCGACCACCCAGCCAAACCGGTTGGGCTCGTTAACAAAACCTCCGTAAGGCAAGCCGGGTTTAAAAGTCGCATCAAAACGCTCATCGACCGACTCCCAGTAATACTTGTGGCTGTGAGCGCCGGCGGCAATCCCATAACGCTGATGACTGGGGCGCTTCTTCCAATCCTCCTGGTCGCCGTTTACAAAATAGTTCTTCCAGTTTTCTTCACAGGTTAAGTAGGTGCCCCAGGGAGTCACCCCCATAGAGCAATTGTTTAACGTGCCCAGCACCCGGGTTCCGGTAGGGTCTTGCGCGGTTTTCATCGCGTCGGTAGCCGCCGCTGGCCCACTAATATCCATTGGCGTATTCGCGCTCAACCGGCGGTTATAGCGAGAGGGCAACACCTGTTGCCACTGTCCGTCACTGCGCTTTATCTCAATCACACTAACGCCGTGAGCGGCCTGCTCTTTAGCAACTTCTTGCGCGGGGCGTTGCTTGCTGCCGTCGGCGGCGGTAGTAACCGTAGGGCCACTCGGGTGCAGAGTATCGTTACTGTACTCGTGGTTAATGACCAGCAGCCCGTGCTCGTTGGGTGCATCCGAGAAAGGAAAAAAATGCATACCATCGTGGTTTTGACCAGCTTGCAGAATTTGATCGGCCGCACTGTTACTGGCGTCTTGCTGCCAAGCAGGCGAGCCCTCTAAAACCGCGTCCCCCCAGCTGTAAAACGCGCGCGCTGTGTAGCCCTGTGGCACCGTCACTGTATCGACACTGGCGCCTATCGCGGCTGGCACCGGAGTAAACCCAATATCCGGCCGCAGAGTATCGTTAAAGATGTTACGGCCGCTGGTATTGGCGCAGCCACTTAACGAAAAAGGCCCGGCGAGACTCGCCAGGCAAAGCGACATTGAGCCTGTAGCCAGCTTGCGCCGGCTGCAGGTGAGCGCCCAAAGAGACTCGTTATCTGCGGGGTTGACCGCGATGTCATCGATATCGGCAACACCTTGAGCGGTCAAATCCGCCTGCAAGCTGTTGCCATTTTTTAAGAAGAACCGTTTACTCAAGGCCCAGCTCCTCGGCAATCGCCTGCCAACTTACCGCTTTAAAATTTTGCGGCTGTTCGGGCATCACATTGTGACCATCTTGCGCCACAAAAGCGCCCGACTCGAATCCCTGCCCGAGAGAGCGATGCGTCACTTCCAGACCATCGGTCTCGGATACGCCATCGATACCGGCAGCGGTATTTGCGCCAACGCGAAATTTACCCAGCGTGCGGTAAGGTGCCTGGCTTTCCAGCACCAGATAGGTATTGTCCCCCTGACTGGAGACGATCAGATAGCGGCTGTTGCTGGCAGGGTAAAGCGCTAAACCTTCAACGTCGTCGGCCAACTCGGCGTCGATCATTTTTACCGGCTCTAGGTTTGCGGCGGCATCGGCTTTGGCCGATAACGCCCAGATGCCGACATCTTCTTCACCGACAAACAACTGGCCTCGGACATCATCGGCCACACAACCTTCTGGTTGCGTGTCAACGCTAAACTCGCGCACTTTTTTACCAGTTACCTTGCCATCATTAACCGCTAACAGGAACTGCTCAAAGCGCCCGCTTTTGCCGTTGGCAATGGCGTAGAAGTCATCGGCGTCTTGGTACATACACAAGCCATAGATTTCGTCTAAACCGGTGGAAACCTCGGCGCGATGAGTGAGCTCACCGGTTGCGGCATCAATGTGATAAACCGAGAGCGAGTTGTGGTCACGCTGACTGGCCACAGCGATATCGCCGGTGCTACTGCCCCAGTTAAAGCCGTAACGCAAATCGACATTGTTTAACCGGCCCGTCGGCAACAGCTGCATTTGCTTGCCGTTCATATCGTAAGACAGTAGGCCGTGCTTTTTATCGGTACCAATAATACGGCTCGCGGCGGGCTCGTTTGGGTTTACCCAAATGGCCGGGTCATCAGCGGCATCACCAAAGCGCGCCACAGGCTCTGTTTGCAAAGTCGCCATAACGCTCGGCAAGCTGGTTGGCACAACGGCCTGCAACTGTTTGCTGTCAAAGCCTTGCGGTAACGCCCAATGGTTACGGTGAATTAAACCACTGTCGTCGTCGCGCACTAACGTGTGCAATTTATTATCGCTGCTCGAGTACCAGGCGCGCAGCCCCTCTAACTCACCAAGGCTTTCAAACTGACCCAACACCTTCCCTTTAAAACCATCGTCTGTCTTGGTATAAATAATCAGCTCTTGGCTATCGACACTAACGGCCAACACCGAGCGACCCACTACGGCTATGGTTTCACTGGCGCCGGCCAATGCGCCAAAAGGTACTGCCATATCCACCGCCCGGCGGCCGGCGGGCAACTCCGGGTCGGCCGGGTATTGCCAAATACCCACCCCCTCTTCGGTGGCGTACACGCTACCGGCATTATCGCTCGCACAACTGGTTACATTGGGAGCGATCGCCAACGTGCGCACCTTAACCGGATCAATCGGACCGCTACGATCAGCCATCAACCACTGCTCGGCACCACCGCGCTCGTCCACCACAAATATCGAAACATGACCATCATTGTTTTGGTCAAGGCACAGCGCTTCGGGTAAAAATTCCGGTGCGGCGGCTTGCGCGGCCACGACGACTGACTGTGTTTTGGACTCCACCCGCAGCAGTGTTGGTCGATACTCATCGCCTACAAACGTGGCGGCGTACACTGCACTGTCGGTCGCCATTACATCCAGCGACTCAGCCTGGGTAACATCCAGAGGCTTAGGGCTGGCATCGGCGGCGTACCAGTTTAGGGTGCCGGCATTATCCAGCAACAGGTATTGATTTTTGCTTAAAGGTGCTAAAGCCGCCGCCGAGACACTGCCCGGCAACTGATCTGTGGTGGCACAGGCGTTGATACTGGCCGAGGCCAGTAACACGCAAAAAATTCGAACTAGTTTCATGGTTAAGTCCTGTCGTTTTTATTCGCGACACCGGCCGCCCTACATGATTTTTTAGACGCCCGGTTGCTATTTACCGCGTATTAGAAGTTGGTAATGGTCAAACCCAACTTATAGGTCAAGCCGTAGGTTTCGTACTGGGCGTTATAGGACGCCTCATTGACGTAGGCGTAGTAAGGCTCATCGGTTAAATTAGCCGCCTCGAAGTACAGTTGCATACCCTCGGTTAAATAATAACGCGCCGAGAAATCCAGTTGCGTTTGCTCATCGACGTACACGTCTTGCACCGCATCGCTCACATCCTGAACTTCTAACAAATATTCAGATTTATAGTTGGCCGCTAAGCGCATGCTAAAGCGGCTGGCATCGTACCCGATAGAAAGGTTACCGGTAGTGTCAGATTGACTGGGCATAGCACTATCGCGCGAGACAACACCGCCGGCGTCTTCATCATAATAAGCCAGCGTGGCATCCGAATCCGAAAAGGTCGCATTGGCCGATAACAGCAAACCGTTAAAAGGCGCAGGCAGTGAAGTAAACTGCTTGGAGAACGCCAGTTCAACACCGTAGATCTCGGCCGAATCGCCGTTGGCGTAGGTAATGGCCTCGTCATAATCGGCGTACATCGGCGTGCCGGCCAAGTCCGTTTGATAAATAAAGTTATCGATGTCTTTGTAATACGCAAACGCAGAAACCACGCCAGCCAAGCCCATGTAATGCTCAATACCTACATCAATGTTGCTCGACTCCAGTGGCTCAAGCTCTGGGTTACCAAACTCGGCCTCTTCGTCATCGATAACAAAAAACGGCGCCAGCTGATCAAACGTAGGGCGCACCAGGGTATTGGTCCAGGAGGCCCGCAGCTGGGTGTTGTCTCCTAATGCATAGCGCGCATGCAACGACGGCAGCAGGTGGTCATATTGATTGTCGGCATTGTTGTCCTCGAAGTTGTCTCCGTCGTAGCGCGTACCCTGCGCACTAAAGTCGGTATCCTCGTAACGTACACCAGCCAACAAGCGCAAGTCGCCCAAGTCGATACGCCCCATCAGGTAAGCGGCCGAGACTTGCTCCGACACATCAAAGTCTTCAATCCGGGAATCTTCTTCAGAGTAAAACTCTGCCTGATCCAGACCCGAAACCGCATCGGCAACAGCGGCAGAGTTAATCCCCGGCCCAAAATTACCCAAAGTGTAATCCGGGTTTGATGCGGCGTAGGAGTTCATGGACAGCGCTTCATCGCTAAAGCCATACTCATCTAAATCTTCGTACACCCAGATCTCAACATCGCTGTCTTTATCGCGATCGCTGTACTTACCGCCAAACTTAACCATCGCCGAGCTCGCGCCAATAAAGAAATCTTTAGTGACGTCAAACTGCCAGCTGGTATCTGTGTCATTGGTGTTCGACTGCGCCAACTCGACTTCATCTAGCTCAAAGTTGTTGGCATCCGAAAATGACGCTGGCGTGTTCAAATTTGGAGCTGTCGTGTCGCTGAAGGATACGCCTTCAATATCATCGATGCTGGCAAAGGCCGCGCCGCCCAAATGTTGCGGCTCGTCTTCGCCGGATTCAGACAGTGCCACGCGATAATCAAAGGTCCAGCTGTCAACACGGGTACTCCCGCCGAGTGAGCTTGAGAGTATCTCTTGCGTCTCTGAGCGATCTTTTAGCTCGCGCGCCACTTCGGCGTTGGTTACATCACCGGCACCAACAGCATCTTCAAACTCGACTATATTGGACAAGCGCTGCTCGGAGTCGGTGTACTTACTGTACAGATTACGCCAGTAGAGGTCGGTGTTTTCCGACAGCTTATAATCGACGTTAAAAGTCATGCCCGAGCGCTCGCGCTCGATGGTGTAATCGCGCTGCTCGATTTCTTCCAGCAAAGCGGCGCCATCGTCAAAATCCCAGGCGCCACCGGTCTCTACGTTGTCTGAGCCAAACTGGCGGTCGTACCAACTCACGCCCGCGGCAATCCCTAAGTTATCCGTTCCGCTGCCAATGCTGAACTGGTCAGAGGCAGTCAGTGCCAGCTTGGGGCTGGTGTTATCGGTCAGCTCGTTGTAGCTGCCCTCAGCCGTAAATGAATAGAAATTTCCGTCGCGATCAAAAGCCGACAGACTTTGAATGTCAATACTGCCACCCAGAGCATTGGCATCCATATCCGGGGTTAGGGTTTTGGTTACCACTAAACCTTCAAGCAAGTCCGAGGGAATCACATCCAGCGCCACGGCGCGTCGTCCGCTGTCTGGCGACGGCAAGCTTACGCCATTAATGGTCACTGCATTGTAGTCGGGCCCTAAACCGCGAACCCGAACATATCGGCCTTCGCCCTGATCGCGCTCGATCGACAAACCCGGCAAACGCTGTAAGGCTTCCGACACATTGGTGTCTGGCAGCTGGCCGATGGCATCGGCCGACACCGCACTGACCACATTATCGGCCGAGCGCTGACGGTTCAGCGCCTTATTTAAACTACCCGCTTGCCCCAACACAATCACATATTCCTGCTCTGGGCGCTCGGGCGATATTTTAAAATTGGCAACCGTCGTTTGGTTGTCGGTGACCGTAATCTCGCGGGTCATGGTTTCGACGCCCAAGTAGCTCACGCTCAATGTGTATGAGCCAGGCTTAACACCAGACATCACAAAGCGACCATCGCGGGCCGTGACAGCCGTTTGGTTGAGCTCTTCAATTTTCACCCGGCTACCCTGCAAAGGCATACCGCTTATTTCGGCGGTAAGTTGCCCACTGATGCGCCCATCGGCAAAAGCGTTACCTGCCGCTAAAGCGCCTACCGCGCAAGCTAAGATATTGCGTGACCACTGTTTTGTGATACTGGATGTCCGACGGTTTTTATAAATCTGAGTCACAACCCTCTCCTGTGATGATAATCGTTAGTTGGCGCGCTTTGTTTGAACAAGCCAAGAGCGCACACCTCGTTGTTTGGTGCGCCGACGATAGAAAGTGAAAATGACAAGACTGTGACAGCAGCAAACCGTCGGCCGCGAAACAGCCACTCGGAAGGTTTTAAAAGCTCCTGCTGAGCTAAGCGGCCCCCCACACAAAGCCTTTTTGCGCGCCGCCACGGTACGAACCAACTTTTTTTACCCGCAGGCGAGCGATTGCCTGAGCCGATTTGCCCCCTTTAGCCACAGCAATTTAATTTCGCTTGGTTACGCTGCATGTCACAAAACCGTTACATTGAGCTGCTATAGACACCCTAACGATTGCGGGATGCTCACATGATTCGACTACATAAATGGAAGCTGCTCACAGTAGCTTTCATCACCAACATTACGATTGTCATTAGCCTTGCCGTAGGCGATGTAAAAAACTGGGGCGACATTGACTGGCTGGATATCGTCGGTGAAGGTGGTGTTTGCTTACTGGCAGCACTGTGGCTCGGGTTTACGTTAAACAGCCGCCCCAATGGCGCCGTCACCAACCTACTGGCCCTGGGGCTTGGATTAATTTTTGTCGGAACCTTTCAGGATTTACTCGACGAAATTATCGCCATCGATAAAGGCCTGTTCTTAAACAGTGGGCTAGAGTCGATCCTGATGCCCACCGGCTTAACCGTACTAACTTTTGGTTTATACCACTGGCACAAAGAGCAGCTGGTATTTTCCGAGCAACGCCGCAAGCGCGAGCAAGTGTTTCGCGAGTATCGCTTACAGGATGGTTTAACCGGACTTGGCGACGCGCGATTTTTACGCCGTCAATTAAGCGCTGCATTGCAACGCGCGCGCCACCAACAACAGCCGCTGGCGTTGGTTTTGCTGGACATCGATCACTTTGCCGCAACCAATCAACGTTTTGGTCACGCCGAAGGCGATCGTTTGCTACAAGAGTTGGCCGAGTTGATACTACTTAACTTGCGCCGCACCGATTTACTGTGTCGCTACGCCGGTGACCGTTTTGCCGTTGTGCTACCCAACACCGGCGAACTAATGGCACGAGAGATTACCGCCCAGCTCAGTCGGGCCATCGAGCACTTTGCCTACAAAACGGCGCAGCAGGGTGAAACCGTATACCAAAGTATTAGTGCTGGCATCAGCATCGCAGAAGACGACAAGGTCGACGCCCTAATCGAACGGGCCACCACACGATTACTGCAAGCCAAAGACAAAAAAAACGCACACAGCGTGGCCGCGTAGCATGACCAGCAAAGCCCACTACGAGATCGATAGCGCCTGTGTTCAGGCCCATGAATTTCCGGCCGCATTAATCGACTTAGCCTGCAGCCGCGGCGTCGATAGCCACCGACTGCTGCGTGGTACCGGTATTTTTTTAGACGACTTTCTGCGAGGTGAATTAACACTGCGACCGGCGCAATGCTTTGCGTTGCTGAGCAATATACGTAAGATTTTGCCCGCCGCCGAGACTGCTTTTTTAGCCGGTGCGCGGCTTTACCCGGGCAACTTTGGGCCCGCCTCTAGCGCCTTACAAAGCTCGGGCAACTTACTGCAGGCGCTCAACATACTCGTGCACTATCAAGCTATTTTGTCACCGCTGCTAAGCCCACGCCTGGAGTGGCACTGCGACGACTTGTACATTTATTGGCACGATGCCTGTGGCGCCGGTGAGCATGTAGCATTTTTAACCGACATGATGATCACGGCACTGGTCAATACCAGTAAGACTCTGGCTGGGCGCCCACTGGCGTGGCAGTTTCATCTGCCGGGCGAACCCGCACACCGTGAACAATACGAGGTGCACTGGGGCCGGCGTATTCACACCCACAGCCATCAGTACGGCATGCAAATTTCCCGCAGCGAGCTGGCCCACCCCTGGCCTGGCGCCGCCGTCAGTGTGGCGCAGATTGCCAGAAGCCAATGTGACCGTCTTTTGCAAGAGCTCCCTAACGTGGGGTTTGTCGCCCTTTTTGACGGTTACTTGCGTGACCAGCTCGCTGACAATCCATCGCTGGAAACGGCCGCTAGCGAGTTTGGTATAAGCCCCGCCACCCTCAAACGCAAGCTTAAAAAACACCATACCAGTTTCCAGCAGCGTTTTGATTTAGTGCGCAAAGAGCAGGCGCTGTTTTGGCTCACCCGCGAGCAATTACCGCTCGCCGAGGTGGCAACCCGGCTGCATTTTCACGATGCGCGCAACCTGCGTCGTGCCTTTAAGCGCTGGACCGGAATCATCCCCAGCCAGCTCACCAGCGCAATCACCTCAGCCCGATAAAGACCCGCCCTACCGACTTGTGAGTGTCTGCGAAAGCTCTGATTAACGCGTATAATCAGGCGGCACCGACCTATCACACTTACCGAGCGAAGAGAGCTGTCATGACCAAGATCCGTTGGGGCGTGTTAAGCACGGCCAAAATTGCCCGATTGCACACTATTCCTGCAATTCAAACGTCGGAGCTGGGCGAGGTGGTTGCCATTGCCTCGCGGGATGAGCACAACGCCCGCGCCCAAGCTGACCTGCTTGGTATTAAGCGCGCCTACGGCAGCTACGACGCTCTGCTGGCCGACCCCGATATTGACGCCATCTACAACCCAATGCCCAATCACATGCATGTGCCCTGGTCGATTAAAGCGCTGGAAGCCGGTAAACATGTACTGGTAGAAAAGCCCGCCGGGCTAGATGTTGCGGACCTTGAGCCTTTACTGGCCTGCGCGGCGCGCCACCCCGAGCTGAAGCTGATGGAAGCGTTTATGTACCGCTTTCACCCCCAGTGGCAGCAAGTTAAACAACGGTGCGATGCGGGTGCTATTGGCCGTGTCCGCACCATTCAATGCGCGTTTAGTTACAACAACCGCGATACAGACAATATTCGCAACAGTGCCGCCATGGGCGGCGGCGCCTTGATGGACATCGGTTGCTACGGCATATCGCTGGCGCGCTTTTTACTGAATGCCGAGCCTCAGCGGGTGCTGGGGCATATGGACAACCTGGGCGAGTACGAGGTCGACTGCATTAGCTCGGCACTGATGGTATTCGAGGGTGCCAGCGCCAGCTTTACCTGCTCGACCAAGACCGAGCCCGAACAGTGGGTTGAGATTGCCGGCGAAGCGGGGAGTCTGCGTATTTCTATCCCTTTTAATCCGATCGCCGATAATGCCACCGAGCTAACGCTTCAGCGCAACGGCAAGGTTGAGCAACTCAGCATTGAACCGGCCAACCATTACCGCAACATGACCGATGCGTTTGCCGCCGCAATCTTGCATAATAAGCCCGTACCAACCCCCATGACTGACGCACTCGACAACATGAGCGTTCTCGACGCCATTGTTAGCAGTGCCAAACAACAAAGCTGGGTCAGCCTATAGCCCCCACACCAAGGGTACCGCTTAGCGCTGGCTGCACAAAAAAAGGGCCAAAAGCCCGGGTTCATCACCCGTATTAATCGCGAGGCAAACCCTCGTTAACATTATTAAAAGGAGCCAGGTTTGAAGAAGATTGTCGTAGTCGGCGGCGGCGCCGGCGGGTTAGAGCTAGTCACCAAGCTGGGGCGCAAGCTCGGGCGCAAAGGCAAAGCACATATTACCCTTATTGACCGCAACACCACCCACGTATGGAAACCACTGCTGCACGAAATTGCGGTGGGCACCATGGACGAAGGCGTCGACGCGGTCAGCTATCGCGCCCACGCGTTTGCCCATCACTTTCAGTTTCGTATCGGCTCCATGACAGGTATCGACCGCGAGACGCAACAGGTTATTATTGCCCCCATTTTTGATGAAGACGGCCAAGAGATGCTGCCCGAGACCCGGGTGGATTACGACATCTTAGTTCTCGCCATGGGGTCGGCCTCAAATGACTTTAATACCCCCGGGGTGAAAGATCACTGCATCTTCCTCGACAGCCCCACGCAAGCGCACAAGTTTCGCAATAAACTGCTGGGACGCTTTTTGCGCATCCAGCGGGTACCCGACACCCGTAAAACCGTTAACATCGCCATTGTCGGCGCCGGCGCCACCGGCGTTGAGCTGTCCGCCGAGCTGCACCACGCGGTGGCCAAGTTTCACACGTATGGCTTTGACGCGATCGATAGTGAGCATTTAAACATTACTCTGGTAGAAGCCGGCCCCCGCATATTGCCTGCATTGCCCGAGCGCATCTCGGCCGCTGCCAGCCGCGAGCTGGTCAAGCTAGGCGTCAATATCAAGCTCAACACCCGCATTACGGCTGCCGTCACTGACGGGCTGGAAACTGCCGATGGCGAAAAAATAGAGTCAGATTTAATGGTGTGGGCCGCGGGCGTAAAAGTGCCCGACGCGCTTAAAAACCTGGGCGGTATCCCCACCAACCGCATTAACCAGCTGCCGGTGAATGCCTACCTGCAAATCAAAAACGAGCCCAACCTGTTTGCGCTGGGGGACTGCGCTGAGTTTATTCAAACCGACGGAAGCCGCGTGCCACCTCGGGCACAATCGGCTCACCAAATGGCTGACGTTTGTTATCACAACATCCGCGCGCAACTGGATGGCAAAGCGCTGAAAGTGTATCGCTACAAAGATCACGGCTCGCTGGTGTCGCTGTCTAATTTTTCAACCGTGGGCAGCCTGATGGGCAACTTAAGTGGCGGCTCGCTGTTTATTGAGGGTCGGCTGGCGCGGATGGTCTACGTCTCGCTCTATCGCATGCACCAGGTGGCCGTACACGGCTACCTAAAAACCGTGCTGGTGATGTTATCGGGCAGCATTAACCGCTGGCTCAAACCAAAACTCAAACTGCACTAACCACCGCTAGCGGGCCCGCGGCTTGACAGCCCGTGCGGCCCTGCCTAGGATGCGCTCTCGCGTTAATAAGGATCTGTAAATGCTGCCGTTTCACGATGTCGTCGCCGACGATTTTAGCGAGGTGAATGATTTAATCATTCGTCAACTTTACTCTGATGTCGGCCTGGTCGAGAACATCGGGCACTACCTTATTGAGGCCGGCGGCAAGCGCCTGCGCCCACTCATGGTACTACTGAGTGCTCGCGCTTTAGATTACAACGGTAAACATCACCTAGACCTCGCCGCCGTGATCGAGTTTATTCACTCGGCGACGCTACTGCACGATGATGTCGTCGACGTTTCAAGTCTGCGTCGCGGCCGCCCTACGGCCAACGCCGAATGGGGCAACGCCCCCAGTGTACTGGTAGGTGACTTTCTCTACTCCCGTGCGTTTCAGATGATGGTGGCCATTGGCAACATGGACATCATGACCATTCTATCCAAAACCACTAATATTATTGCCGAGGGCGAAGTCCAGCAGCTGGTAAACGCCAAAGACCCGGACCTTACCGAGGCGGGATACCGGCAAGTTATCGAAAAGAAAACCGCAGTGCTGTTTGCCGCGGCCTGCGAGGTGGGTGCGGTAATTGCCGGCGCGGACGCGACGACTCGTCAGGCGCTCAGCCAATACGGCCTGCAGGTCGGCATCGCCTTTCAACTGGTGGACGACGCGCTCGACTACAAGGGTGACGCCGAGGCGCTAGGCAAAAATGTGGGCGATGATCTGGCGGAAGGCAAACCGACCTTACCGCTGATCCGGGCGATGGAGAAAGCGCCAGCCGCCGACCGCGAGCTGATCCGCAACGCCATCAGCAACGGCGATGCCAGCCAGCTCGACAAGGTGGTGGCCATTGTCGAGGCGACCGGCGCCATGGAGTACACCCTGGCAGCCGCCCGCGACGCCGTAACACTGGCCCTGGCGGCGCTAGAGGCCCTCCCCAAGGGCCGTTATCGCAGCGCACTCGCGGATGTTGCCGAGTTTGCCACCGGGCGCAACCACTAGCGGCAAAGCCTGTACCGCGGCGCTATGTACTAGACTTTGTGACGGGTGCGGCGAGCGCTGAAAACACGGATTACCCGATACAACACTAGACAAGCCAGTGGCACAAGGTAGAATGTGCCCCTTTGCGGCCCGGATGGCCCCACCCGTTTGATTTACTGCTCAGAGTTAACACTATGAATTCACACGTCCAGCAGAGCTCATACAGCCTGGAAGAACTGCTCGAATGCGGCCACGGTCGTCTGTTTGGGCCCGGTAATGCACAGCTGCCGGTACCTAACATGCTTATGCTTAACCGTATTGCCCATATCAGCGAAACCGGTGGTGAGTACAACAAAGGTGAGATTATCGCCGAGCTGGATATCAGCCCAGACCTGTGGTTTTTTGATTGCCACTTTCCGGGCGACCCGGTTATGCCTGGCTGCCTGGGACTGGACGCCATGTGGCAGCTGGTGGGATTCTTCTTGGCCTGGAAGGGCAACCCCGGGCGCGGACGCGCACTGGGCTGTGGCGAGGTTAAGTTTACCGGGCAAATTCTGCCCACCGCGAAAAAAATTAGCTACCACATCAACCTAAAGCGCGTTATCGAGCGCAAGTTGATTATGGGTATTGCCGACGGCCGGGTATCGGTTGACGGCAAAGATATTTATTTTGCCAAGGACCTGCGGGTCGGCCTGTTTTCCAACACCGATTCCTTTTAACAGTAAGGCACTAAGCTCAGCGCCTACTGTCAAACCGGTTGAAGTTGATTGCGCTGTGGCATAATAGACAAAAATGTAGCCGCTCTCGCTGATCAAAGCTGAGCACTATTAAGAGGTAGCCTATGAAACGCGTTGTAGTTACTGGTATGGGCATTGTTTCCTGCATCGGTAATGATAAATCCACCGTACTGGACGCTCTGCGTCACGGTCGCTCTGGTATTACATACAACTCTAGCTATGAAGAGATGGGCTTTCGCTCCTGCGTGGCCGGCTCCGTCGATCTCGACTTAAAAGAACTGATCGACCGCAAAGTGTTGCGTTTTATGGGCGATGCCGCGGCGTTTGCCTATGTCTCTATGGATCAAGCCATTAAAGATGCTGGCCTAACCGAAGCAGAGTACTCCAACGAGCGCACCGGTATCATTATGGGCTCTGGCGGCGCCGGCTCACAAAACCTGGTAGAGGCAGCCGATATTCTACGCAACCGTGGCCTCAAGCGTATTGGGCCCTACCGCGTGACCCAAACCATGGGCAGCACCACCTCGGCCTGTCTGGCGACTCCATTCAAGATTAAAGGGGTGAATTACTCCATTTCATCAGCCTGCGCCACCAGTGCACACTGTATCGGTAACGCGATGGAGCAAATTCAGCTGGGCAAGCAAGATATGATCTTTGCCGGTGGCGGTGAAGAGGAGCACTGGTCGCTGTCTTGCCTGTTTGACGCCATGGGCGCACTCTCGACCAAATACAACGACACCCCCGATAAAGCTTCGCGGGCTTACGATGCCGCCCGCGACGGGTTTGTGATCGCCGGTGGTGGCGGCTGCTTGGTGCTCGAAGAACTAGAGCACGCCAAAGCACGCGGCGCTAAGATCTACGGCGAGCTGGTGGGCTATGGTGCCACCTCCGATGGCTACGACATGGTCGCACCTTCTGGCGAAGGCGCCGAGCGCTGCATGCGCCAGGCCATGGCCACCGTCGAGGGCGACATCGATTACATCAACTCTCACGGCACCAGTACACCGGTGGGTGATCTGGCCGAGCTTAAAGCGGTACGCAATACCTTTGGCGAGAAGATTCCCGCCATTAGCTCGACCAAGTCGTTAACCGGTCACTCGTTAGGGGCAACCGGCGTACAAGAGGCGATTTACTCACTGATGATGATGGAGAACAACTTCATCTGTGCCTCGGCTAACGTCGAAGAGCTGGACCCTGAGGCGGCCGGCGTCCCTATCGTGCGCGAGCGCCAGGACAACGTCACGCTTAACCGCGTTTTATCTAATAGCTTTGGCTTTGGCGGCACTAACGCGTCATTGGTATTTCAGCGCTACACAGATTAACCTGCACTCGAAGAGACGTCGGTGCACATATTGGGCACCGACGCTCTCGCCCCCCTCCCCCCTAGCCATACGCACAACTCAGATCATTGAGAGCTTCGTTATCAACACGCTGCTAGCTTCCGCTACTGATTCGTATGTAACCACTGCTTAACCATCGACACCAGCATGGTGCGCCATGTGCGCGTTTGTACGCCAAAGTCATTGCGAACCCGCAGCGAACTCAAAACTGCACTTAACGGCTCACCCTCGGGGGCCTCGTCCACGACCTCAAAGACCGGCTCTGGACCCTGATAGTCTTGTTGCTGCAACACTTGCAGTAGTTGCTCGGCAAATTCCATCTCGGTGCAGGCATCGCCACTGCAATAGTGATATACGCCCCAGCACTCGGCGCCACAGCTAATCTGTTTAATCAAACCGACAATCACCCGCGCCACATCCGATAGAGCGGTCGGGGCGCCACGTAAACGGCTGTTGACCTGCCAACTTTCACCGGCCTGCAACGCTCGCAAAAGGCGTGTTAAATGGTTATCGCCGAAACTGCCAATCACCCAGCTGGTGCGCAACACAATAGCCCGCTCTAAGCGCTCGGTTACCGCTTGCTCGGCGGCGTAAAACGCCCGGCCTACGACACTATTGGGCACTGGCTCATCGCGCTCGGAGTGCTTGCTTTTATTATCATCGCCAAACACCCGATAGCTCGACAGCTGTATCATCGGGATATCCCGCTCGCGGCACACTTCGGCTAATGCCTCGGCTGCCAACGGCAATAATGTGCAACCGGGTTCGCCCGGCGCATCCGACCACCCAAGGGTGTTAATGACCAGGTTGGGCTTACCCTGACCAATGTAGGCGTCAACCGCCTCGCGATCGCACCAATCGACGTCTTTAGCCGCTGGCGCCAGCAAGCCGAATGGCTCGCGCTCTAGCTCGTGCTCAAGCGCCACACCCAGCGAGTGCGCGCTATCGGTTAATAACAACTTCAAATCTAATCTCACTTTTTGGAAGTAACGGCAAACCACTAGCGAGGGTCAAAAGCCCCGCAACCTGCACCCAAAGCCTTACGCGCGCAGTCGGTCATTGCAACACTACCGCCTTTATATCACACATAGAAGCCAGAGCCCGGACACACGCAAGACGTAAGACCCAAGTTGACTAAAAAAACACCTAAAAAGATCTCCTCTTTGGCCGATAACAGACCATATACCACTTCATTCTCAGCCGAGGTTTCTATGACGCCCCATCAAACCGGCCTACACAGCACCTTAAGTGCCACCCGCCAGGCGGCACAGCTAAGCGCCCCCGATGGTGTGGTTAACAGCAAAACCACTCAGGCACTAACGCTACTGGGCGACAAGGCCGCCGAGCATATCCAGCCCGCGGAAACCGGCCACTTTAAACCGTTAACCGCCGAACAGGCGGCGGGCAATATTCTTGGGTTTATTCAGCGCCAGCTGGAGCGAGACGCCGCCAATGGCGCCACCGGCGAAGCACTAGAGGCACGCCTGCAAGCAGGGCTTTCGGGGTTTAACAAAGGCTTTGAAGAGGCGCGCGAGCGGTTAGAGGCGCTAAGCTTACTCGACAAACAAGTGAGCAGCGCCATCAATAAAACCTATGAGTTAGTAACCACTGGTATCGATGAACTTGCACACGAGTTTTTGGGTTACCCCCTCGCCGAGACAGAGGCCGTGACAGCCCCGACACGCCCGGTCACTCCGCCAAATCACGCAAGTTACCAATACGCCTCGGCCCAAAGCTTTCGCTTTGAGCTACTTACAGCCGAGGGCGACAAAGTCAGTATTCAGGCCAATGCCAGCCACAGCGATTTACAATTTTGGCGCGACGCAGACGGCAGTGGCTCGCGCGCCTCAAGCTCAAGCCTTGACTACCAATTGAATATTACGGGGGAGCTAAACGAGGCCGAGCAAACCGCCATCAACAACTTAGTGCAACAAGTGAACTCACTGGCCGAATCGTTTTTTAGTGGGGATATTGCCGGTGCGTTTGAGTCAGCTCTAGCACTCGGTTATGACCAAGCGCAAATCGAAGGGTTTGCGCTCAACTTAACGCGGGTTGACATTCAACGTGCGAACAGCGCGTACGGCAGTCAGGCACCGGCGTCCAGCCAACTACAGGAGCGCCTGCAGCCCGTCGGTCAGTTTATTAAAGACACCCAAAATGCCGTGGCCCAGGCCAATCAGTTCGCCGAGCCCTACCAGTTATTGCTGGACATTGTTAACGGCCTTTACGCCGATGCCGACCTACCCGGCAACCGCGACGGTAAACGCTTTAGCGATTTTCTCGATAAAGTATTAGCTAACAGTTTTTCCGGCAATACAAACAGCGAACCGCAAATATCTTAATCGAAGGGCAAGGGGTACGCCCCCCCAGCCCGCCCCTCTTTCCGAGTTACTCTCGGTGGAACCACTGAAAACGATTAAGCGCCACTTGGTATGTGTCGTACAACTCGAAATAACGCACACAGTAACCCGTAGGATAAAAACCCGCGGCCGAAAAATACATGGGCATTTTTATGTCGTAACACTGCTCACCAGACAACTGCTGTAAATAATCCATGGTAATCATGGGCTCAAAAAATGAAATAGCCCCATCCCAGGTACCAAAGATCCAGGTTTGTGTAAAAGGCTCGCCCGCCAACTCCGGCGCAGTACCGTCGAGCATATGATTCCCCATGCCCGGCTCAACGGCCCCCAGCGAAAAGAAATCCGGTGGGGTTTGTGCCGGGGTCAGCGGCTTTAACGCCGTGTCCAGGTCGTCGCAGCTGAGCGGCAACGTTGGCCCACACATCTCATCGGCCATAGGCGCCGTTATCGAAGTGCGCACCGCATTGCTAATGGTGTAAAAATGAAAATCAAAGTGGGGCTTATCGTAAATCGCAGGCGGTGGGTGTCCGTGATTATTCCAGTTCACCACTAAGTGTTTAAAATGAGTGGTGCGCTTAGCCGAAGCAGGCAACTCCAATACATGCTCGTAACCACAACACGGCCAAACCACACTGCCATATTCATCCAACACATCCCAGCGACCATCGCTCATTGGCATATCGCCTCCGGGGAGTTGCATTAGAGATGAGCCGGTAAACAAGATGCCAATTTCCTGCGGCCGGCGATTCTTTTTTAACACCATATAAGAGCGCACCTTACCGCCCCCCAAACTCACGGACGGCCCAAACTCTGGTGGCTTCAACTTTGACGCGTGCGCAAACGGCACCTCGCCACTATGAGCATTACCTGGGGCACGGTGTTTATTGCCGCTAGCGCTAACGCTTAGCACCCAGCTCCCCAACACTAGCCCCAAAGCCCACACAAGCGCGTACCCTGTAAACCTTTGTCGCTCCATAACATTAACCCCAAATAGGCGTAACCTGCGCCGAGTGCGAGACACCACCCAGCCCGACGGCACAGCTAATAAACGGAAGTTAAAAAATAGTCAGCCCTTCAAACAATAACAAGAGGGATTGCGACGCCAAACTCAAGCACTCACACACGAGCTTTTTGTAAGTACATGAATTACCAAGAGAAGGTCAAATCGCTTATTGCCTTTTGTTTGTCTTCGAGCTACTCAACATCACTTAAAACACTTAAAAACAAAACTTTCTATTGCGTCGATCTTGACTACACTTCAGTTGTTACGTCTGTTACATGGCTTATTTGACCCAACAGGTCTGCCTGCCTCGAAGGATAAAGGTCTCAATAGGAGAGCAACCGTGACGCCCACTCAAGAGCTCAAGCTGCAGCCTGAAAATGAACAGAAACGCCGGGAGTGGCGACTGTTTATTTTTATTATTGTTTTTCTCTTTCCGTTACTCAGTGTCGCCATCGTGGGTGGCTACGGGTTTACGATCTGGATGTATCAAATATTGGCAGGTCCTCCCGGGGCCGGATAACTTAACTCTGATGATCGCTGTTATTTGACAACCAATTTATAAAACTCGCAGAGAAAGCGGAAGCCCTATGCCAGCCGAATTAATAGCTCGTCACAAAGAAGCGCTGCACGTTGCCAGCATTGCTATTTACACTCGCCCCGAGCAGTTCCGTGAGGCTCGCCTTTGGCTTAATGACTACCCCGGCGCTGAAATTCACGCCGAAAGTCACACCGGAAAATTAGTCGTTGTTATCGAGGCCGAACGAGAACAAAACATTTTACGGCTGATCGACGAGGCCACCGATCACCCCAGTATTATCACCGCCGCTCTGGTGTATCACGAAATTCTCGCCCCTGAGGATGTGACCCCATGAATATCACCCGCCGTCTATTCGCAAAAGCCAATGCCGCCGCCGTAGCCGCGCTGTCGTTAGGACTACCGATTCCTGCCAGCGCCACCAACCTTATCACCAACCGCGAGCTTACCAGCTTAACCTGGAGCAAAGCCCCCTGCCGCTTTTGCGGCGTTGGCTGCGGGGTGATGGTAGCCACCAAAGATAATCAGGTGGTCGCCACCCACGGTGACGTTAAGGCCGAAGTTAACCGTGGCCTTAACTGCGTAAAAGGCTATTTTCTATCAAAGATTATGTACGGCAGCGATCGCCTGCACACGCCAATGCTGCGTATGAGCAACGGCCAGTACGATAAAAACGGCAGCTTTGCGCCCATCAGCTGGAAGCAGGCGTTTGACATCATGGAGCAACAATTTAAAGCCGCCATCCGCGATCACGGGCCCGAGAGTATCGCCATGATGGGCTCAGGCCAATGGACGGTGTGGGAGGCCTACGCCGCCAGCAAGCTGGTTAAGGGCGGATTTCTCAGTAACAATCTCGACCCCAATGCCCGCCACTGTATGGCCTCGGCCGTGGGCGGGTTTATGCGCACATTTGGTATCGATGAGCCCATGGGGTGCTACGACGATATCGAACACGCCGATGCGTTCGTGTTATGGGGTTCAAATATGGCTGAGATGCATCCCATGCTCTGGAGCCGGGTAACCGACCGGCGCCTATCGTTCGATCATGTCGAGGTGGTGGCCATGTCTCCCTACGAGACCCGCACCTTTGAGCTGGCCGATCTGCCGATAATTTTTAAACCGCAAACCGATTTAATTATTTTAAATTATATCGCCAACTACATTATCCAGAATGATGCAGTTAATCACGAGTTTGTGAATAAACACACCCGTTTTGCCGTCGGGCAACCCGACATTGGTTACGGCTTGCGCCCAGAGGATCCTCGCCAACAAAAGGCCACCGGCGCCGATAAGGTGGGGGCATTTAGCGATTCGGATTTTGACGAGTTTGCTAAATTTGTTAGCCGTTACACCCTCGAGTACACAGCCAAAGAAACCGGGGTTGCCAAAGAGCGGCTTGAGCGCCTGGCAAAAATTTACGCCGACCCCAACAAAAAGGTGATGTCTCTTTGGACAATGGGCTTTAACCAACACACCCGAGGCGTATGGGCCAACAACCTGGTGTACAACATCCACTTACTCACAGGCAAAATATCGGAGCCGGGCAACAGCCCCTTTTCTCTCACGGGACAACCCTCGGCCTGTGGCTCGGCGCGCGAGGTGGGAACATTTTCCCACCGTTTACCGGCGGACATGTTGGTCAGCAACCCTGAGCACCGCAAAAAAACCGAAAACATATGGAAGCTGCCGGCTGGCGCCATACCAGACAAAGTAGGCCTATCTGCCGTTCATCAAAGCCGGGCACTTAAAGATGGCAAGGTAAAAGTCTACTGGACGCAAGTATGTAACAACATTCAAGCCGGCCCCAATTTGTCGCAAGAGACGTTACCTGGGTGGCGCAACCCCGAAGCGTTTGTCATTGTCTCGGATGTATACCCCACCGCCTCGGCGCAGGCAGCCGATCTCATTTTACCCAGCGCCATGTGGGTAGAAAAAGAAGGCGCTTATGGTAACGCCGAGCGACGCACCCAATTTTGGCACCAACTCGTACCGCCACCGGGCGAGGCAAAGTCTGATTTATGGCAACTGGTCGAGTTCAGCAAACGCTTTACCACCAACGAGGTGTGGCCTCAGGCGCTACTGGATAGCGCACCAGACTACAAAAATAAAACACTCTATGACGTGTTATTTGCCAATGGACAGGTTGATGCATTTAGCAATGAGGAGCGTGCCCAAGAGTATCGTAACGACGAGGCTGACGCCTTTGGCTTTTATCTGCAAAAAGGCTTGTTTGAAGAGTACGCAAAATTTGGCCGCGGCAAAGCGCACGACCTTGCCCCCTTTGACACCTATCACCAAGAGCGTGGCCTACGCTGGCCCGTCGTGGACGGAAAAGAAACACGCTGGCGCTTTCGCGAAGGCTACGACCCCTACGTTAAAAAAGGCAGTGGCGTACAGTTTTATGGCCATAAAGATAATCGCGCGATTATTTTTGCCCTGCCCTACGAGCCACCGGCCGAATCCCCGGATGACGAATACCCCTTCTGGTTGAGCACTGGGCGGGTACTTGAGCACTGGCACACCGGCAGCATGACCCAACGGGTACCCGAGTTGCACGCCGCCGTACCTTACGCCGTTATTTACATGAATTACGAGGATGCGCGCGATCAAGGCTTTAGGCGTGGCAGCGACGTAAGAGTGACCAGTCGTCGCGGATCGATTCGTGCCAGGGTAGAGACGCGCGGCCGGGTTAAGCCGCCCAAGGGGCTTATTTTTGTGCCCTTTTTTGACGCCAACCGGCTCATCAACAAGGTGACTTTAGACGCGACCGACCCGATCTCTCTGCAAACGGATTTTAAAAAATGCGCCGTCAAGCTCGAGCTTATTTCGCTAGCGTAGCCGTCCACGCGCGCACAGGAGGCACCATGAAATTCTGCGTATTACTGCTAGCACTACTGTGTTTATCCGCCGCCGCTGATGAACCGCTAAACGCCCCCGCGCCGGATGGCATTCGTCCCGGCGGCACCTTAGCGGATGAAACAACGCCGCCCGCGACCCCCGATGTTATCACCCCTATCAAGCGGCCCATGCGTAACTATCCAGAGCAACCGCCCACTATTCCGCACTCGGTGCGCAATTATCAGATCACTAAAAACTTTAACCAGTGCCTTACCTGTCACAGCCGCCAACGCAGCCCTGACACCGGCGCCCCGATGGTTAGCATTACCCATTACTGGAACCGGGAGCACCAGCCCTTAGCCGCCGTTTCACCGAGACGCTACTTTTGTGTGCAGTGCCATGTACCACAACACAATGTCGAGCCCGCCACCGGCAGCGACTTTAAAGGTATCGAAACCGTATTAAGTAACACCGCCAGTCAACATGGCTCTGAGTCGGAGTAGTAACCCATGCTGAGTTTTCTAAAGCGATATTGGCGCATTTTCAACCGACCCTCAGCGTACATCGGTTTAGGCACGTTAAGCATGGGCGGCTTTATCGCCGGTATTATTTTTTGGGGCGGCTTTAACACCGCGCTGGAATACACCAATACCGAAGAGTTTTGCATCAGTTGCCACGAGATGAAGGACAACCCCTACCAAGAGCTATTGCCGACCATTCACTACACCAATCGCTCCGGCGTGCGTGCCAAATGCTCTGACTGTCACGTACCGCACGACTGGACCTACAAGATCGCCCGAAAAATGGAGGCATCCAAAGAAGTGTGGGGGAAAATATTTGGCAGTATCAACACCCGCGATAAATTTCTCGCTAAACGACGTCACCTAGCCGAGCGTGAATGGCGCCGACTAAAAGCCAACGACTCACTCGAGTGCCGTAACTGCCATAACTTTGAGTACATGGACTTTACTCTGCAATCACCCCGCGCACGGAACATGCATTCCACGCTACTCGCCTCGGGTGAAAAAACCTGCATCGACTGCCACAAAGGCATCGCTCATCACTTACCCGACATGCAAGGCGTTCCCGTGGGGCAGGCTCCCATGGAGCCGATTGAGGACTATATTGCCGCACTTAGCGTGATGCCGTTAAAACGTTAAAGAAGAGGCTGTTAAGCAGGTAGTCGAGCGGAGCTATTATGTTGCCGAGGTCACGGAGCAACTCGGTACTTGCACCAAAACCTTATACCACGGGAGGCCTGGCAGTGTTCAGAATTCTGTGTCATTTCTTTATCATTAGCAAAAAAGAGATGATCTATGACCAAACCTACTTTCGACATAGACGCCGCCATCAAGGCACTGCGTACGGGAAAAGACCTCAGCGGTAAACACGGTATCCTCCCCCCTGACCAAACAGCTCACAGAAGCCGCCATGCAGGCTGAGTTAGAGGAGCACCTTACCAGTGAGGACAAGCCCAACCGCAAGAGTGGGCGCACCTCCAAGACCATGAAGAGCCCGGCGGGTAACTTCGAACTGGAGACACCGCGCGATCGGGCTGGTACCTTCGAGCCTCAGATTGTCAAGAAGCACCAGACGCACCTCACCGATGAAATGGAGCGCAAGGGGCTGTACCTATCGGATCAAGAAGGCGCTCACCACTGGCTGAGCGTGCTCACCGATCTTCACAACCGCGGGGTTCAGGATATCCTGATCGCCTGTGTTGACGGCCTGGAGGGCTTTCCCGAAGCCATCGAGAGTATCTTCCCCAACACCGAGATCCAGCACTGTATCATTCATCAGATCCGCAACTCGCTGAAGTACGTTGCCTCCAAGAACCAGAAAGCGTTCATGGCTGATCTAAAGTGCGTTTACAATGCGGCAACCCTGAATGCCGCTGAGAGCGCCCTGGACGAACTGGAGGCCAAGTGGGGCGACAAGTATCCAATGGTGATCAAGTCCTGGCGCAGTCAGTGGGAGACACTGTCAGCCTACTTCAAATACCTGGATTACGTTCGCACAGCGATTTACACCACCAATGCGGTTGAGGCTGTTCACCGCCAATTCCGCAAGCTGACAAAAACCAAGGGTGGCTTCGCCAGCGAGAACGGTTTACTCAAACTTCTGTACGCCGGTATACTCAAAGCTCCTGAGCGCTGGACGCACCCGATTCAGAACTGGAATCTGACGCTGTCACAGCTGACGATTCACTTCCCGGAGCGCCTAGAAAAACACATTAGCCTGTGAGGCTAGTTGGCTGACACAGAGTTTTGACCACCCTCCCGCGCCCTGAGAAAAAACTATTATTTATTTTCATCACTATCGGTTACTTCACCTTTAGAGTGTCTTTGAAATACTAAAATCCAAGATAGAAAGCAAAAAAACACGAAAAGTATAAAAATATGTATTCCTTCTAGATTTCTACCTGTTAAATGTTTAGCAACAAAAAATCCCGAAATGGCAACAAAAATAGAAATATATAGTCGATATAAAATTTTACGACTCACCTTCATGCAATAAAACCTTAAAAGCAGCGCACTGAACAGTACCCGGTTGTAACAACGCCAACTGGAGCAACAGCCCATTTAAAAAAGCCTTTTACAGCTGCTCTTGCTGCAGCCCTAGCAGCTTCTTTAGCCAATCTTTCGGCCTGGCGATCCGCAGTATAACGCAATGCAACATCAGAAACTTTTGCTCCAATAAAGCAGTCTGCAACACACACTATACATTCACCATACTCTTCGGCAAAAGCGGTACTGTACTTAACTAAGTTTTCTTGAGCTTGCAGAATTACCTTATTCTCATCCTTGAAAATTTCACCCCACAACCTCCCCCATCGCCCTATAGGGCTCCCGCCACTTCCATATGTGAACAAACCAAGTGGATCCACAAAAGTCAACGGATTCCCTTCTACATAGGCGTAGGTATTTATTCCGCCTTCAAGCCCAATCGGATCACTCTGCACATACCTCCCCAAGCCCGGGTCATAATTCCGAAAGTAGTTGTAATACAACCCTGTCTCCCCATCAAAATACTG
>NZ_JXCJ01000001.1:1236553-1239190 GCF_000832015.1 Gilvimarinus agarilyticus | reverse complement strand
CCGGCACCATTCGCCTCCACGATGATATTACCCATTAAGTCATAAACAAAGTGGGTGGTATTACCGCCGGCCGTTTTGATTACACGCTCGCCTTTACCATTGTGCTGGTACGCGGCAATGACGCTGCCGCCGCGCTTTACCTTCGCCATGCGGTTGCGGGCAGGTGTCGGCACCACGGGTGACGATATTGCCCACCACGCATAGCCCATAGACTCTGCCACCCTGCCGGCAATATTAGCAGGGTAGCAGAGAAAGATCATAACTCAACGAGGCGACCCCAATAATACTCTGTTACTTCTCGGGGGGATTACCTCTGCATTCTCGATCTCGCAAGATCTTCAGAATATAAAGGAATACTGTCGTAATAATCACAAAATTTAATTGCGAGTTATACTCGGAAAAAAGGTCTTTCCCTAACGAATATAGCTTTATTTCGGTAGCAATAAAGCCAGAAAAAGCCGTCAAAAATACAACAAAAAACATAATATTTCGAGCCGTCTTCGAGTTATCGAATAATGACATCAAGCAAACCGATGCTGCCGAGGCATGAAAGAATATTGACATATTCTCACCAAAACTATTGAACGACCAAACCCATAGGAGGCCGAAAAACTCCAATAAAATATGAAAGACTATTATAATTATAATTATAATTATAATAAATATTCTAATCATGGCTGCTCACAACCTTCACACTGCTCTTTGTACTTTTCTTTTACTGCATTAAATGCAGCTTTCCCTAACCCTCCATATAAGGCATAACCATAGAACGGGCTATGGCCCGCCAGGGCGATATCGCATTTTTTACGACACGACTCACCTTTGCAACTTTTGGCACACCCCACATAACAACGATCATGCTCTTCGCATCCTTTTTTGACGTGATCAGGTATCCAGGTTGCCAAGTACGTTCCTGCCTGTCCACAAACGCCTCCAAAAGGGCCAATTGGAGATTGAGGGACATTCTTTTCAAACCAAGCTCCCCACATTGCCCCACCGTCACTCTCATATTGAAATAATCCCATTGGATCACTCTGCACATACCGGCCAAGCCCAGGGTAGTAACCCCGACAGTAGTTATAGTACAACTCAGTCTCACCATCAAAATACTGTCCCGGAAACCGGAACGGCCGCTCTACAATGCTCACAGTCTCAGTCAGCTCACCAAAGGGTGTGTAGTCGGCTTGCCGCACCACGGTGGTGCTGGTTAACGCTTTGGGCGTACCTAAGTGATCGTTGTAACAACAATACATCGCTTGTGTAGGGCTTTTCTGTAACAGAGCCAAGCACTCGCCATTAACGTAGACGTAATCGCGCTGAATGGCCCCTGCACCGTCGGCCTCGGTGATGATATTCCCCATTAAGTCGTAAACAAAGTGAGTAGTATTACCACCCGCCGTTTTGATAACACGTTCGCCTTTCCCATTGTGCTAATACGCTGCAATGACGCTGCCATTGCGATTGACTTGCACCATGCGGTTGCGGGCATTGTAGGTAAAGGTGTCGGCACCACGGGGACGATATTGCCCACCGCGTCATAGCCTATAGACTCTGCTGTACCACCTGTAATTCCTGCTAGGCGGCAGAGAAAAATCATAAATCAAAGAGGCGACCCAGAGACATTCCTTGTTATTAGCTATTGCTGATAAATAAAAAAGCGGATTTACTTGACCACTACAATTCGCCTTACTTACCCTTTATAAAAACTTTTTTTACACGAGCACACTCATCAACTACAACTACGACCTCTTCTCCTGGGCCCTTTAAAAACCCATAAACAATACCCCCCTCCCTCTCTTCTCCATCCCCACCCTTCACCGCCCTACGAACCATAACATCCGATATATCATGCGCACTCATAAACTCGACGGCCTCCTTGGAGAAAGAAGTACCACCGACGTCAACAAACTTCCTCTCACTTTCTTTTTTTATAGCCAAATATATTAACAATGAAAGAAACCCAGTTACCAAGCAAAAGGCTTTCACGAAAGCCAGGCCACCACTATTCAAAAAACCAAGAGAGTTACCACCGTAATAGTTGGTACTAAAAAAAATAAGCAATAAAAACAGTCCGGTTTTTTTAAAAAAATTCTGAGACCTCATTTCTTTTTACACCACATACACATCAATCACACTCATACTCGTCGTTACACGCATGTAAGCAAGCCGCTAGAACACCACTCGAGCCCATTTTACCCAACATACTTGCCGCGTAGGCTATACCCACCGACCCACCTAAAGCCGTATAAATTGCTCCGGCGGCCAAGCCTTCAGCATACCCCATTATATAGTCATCCCAACAACTCAGTTGGCACCTAGTTTTCGGCTTAACCTCTCCGGGAACCGGACGCAACCCCAATGGATCTGCGTATGTCAACGGATTCTGTCTTGAATAAGCATATACGTGATTGATCCTCACCAAGGCAGAATCATTATTTCTACTGTATTCTCTTGCGTTTAGTGTTTCTATCACCCGCATCATAGGGTTTGAAAAGTCCTCCGACAACCCAATCGGATCACTCTGCACATACCTACCCAACCCCGGGTCATAATCCCGAAAGTAGTTGTAATACAACCCTGTCTCCCCATCAAAATACTGTCCAGGGAAACGGAAAGGCTGCTCAACTATACTCACCG
>NZ_JXCJ01000001.1:1135205-1236368 GCF_000832015.1 Gilvimarinus agarilyticus | reverse complement strand
CCGGCACCATTCGCCTCCACGATGATATTACCCATTAAGTCATAAACAAAGTGGGTGGTAATACCGCCGGCCGTTTTGATAACGCGTTCGCCTTTGCCGTTGTGCTGGTATTGGGCCACCACGCTGCCATTGCGATTGACTTGCACCATGCGGTTGCGGACATTGTAGGTAAAAGTGTCGGAGCCACGGCTGACAATATTACCCACCGCGTCATAACCGATAGACTCTGTCGTGCCACCGGTAATGCCAGCTAAACGATTGCTGGTAGGGTCGTAGGAGTAAGTATCCGTGCTGTTGGCACTGCCAGCGGTTTTAGTTTTACTCAGGCGATTGCCGACAGGGTCGTAGCTGTAATCAAAGTCGCCGTAAACACCAGTGGCATCGGTTAAGCGATCGAGCACGTCATAGTCGAAGGTTTGTGAGCGGCTGGCATCCAGTAGGTTATCCCACGCGATGATATTGCCCACCGGATCGTAGGCGTAACTGTAGTCGATCACTGGCGTGGTGGTGACACCGGTTAAGCGGTAATCCAAGTCAAAGTCGCGGCTAACGATTAAGCCATTACCCAGCGTCCACTGCTCAGCGGGGCCAAAGGGCAAGTAACCAATGCCGGAGGCAAGACTGCTCGTCGCTCCGCCTGATGTGCTGCTGACACCGCTGATGTTAACGACGTCATCAAAACTGTAGGTCACGACCTGACCGGAAGGGTAGGTAATGCTTTCAAGCTGGTTATCAAGGTTATAACCGTACGTCACGGTATAAGTGTTGCCATCGGTCACTTGGGTTTGGCTAATGACATTACCCCACGCATCGTAGGTGTACGTGGTGTAACCCGTAGCGTCGTCAAGTCGCGTCAAGCGGCCAATACCGTTGGTGCCCTGATCGTAGGTGTAGATCACGTCTAACGATGGGTCACTTGGGTAATGCACTTGAGTTAAACGATTAAGCGCATCGTAGGTGTACTCGGTGCGCACACCGCGCGCGTCCACTTGAGCGGTGCGGTTACCGGCCGCGTCATACTCGTAGGTGGTGGTGCCGGTGTCGGGGCTGGTTAGTTGGGTTACTTCGCCTCGGGTATTGACTGAGTAATCAGTGACTATACCTCGGGTGTCTTCTACACGGACCAATGCGTCATGAACATTATAATCAAAGGTGGTTACTCCATTTAGAGCGTCCACAGTCTGACTTACACGGCCCAGCGCATCGTACTGCTGCAGCGTAGAGCGCGGGCCATCTCCAGTGATTGAACTTTCCTCAATGATTTGCCCCCCTATATCGTACTGATAATGAATGGCCGATTGATTGGAGCCATTAATCACCTCGACCAACTGGCTCAAGGCATTAAAGCGTTGTTTTTTTTGCTTAACAACAGTATCGGAAGCATTTTTAATAACTTCTTGTTTCCGATTACCACGAAAGTCCAACGTGTATTCCAAGCGATTACCTTCGCCATCAGTAATGGCGATTAAGCGATGTGCAGCATCATATTCATAGCCCATAACAGAGCCTGAAGGTGATTGTACCAGCTTAAGTTGACCCACTTTGTCGTAAGTGAAGGTAGTTACTCTACCATTTACACTCATGGCCTCAAGCCAGCCTCTAGGTGTGTAGCTGTAGGTGGTGGTCAAGCCATTTGAATCAACAATTGTTCCCACACGGCCATTGGCATCGTAGTTACTGAAAAGCGTGAAATGACCCAAGGCGTTGGTGCGGCTTTCCATATTACGCTGTGCATCATAGGTAAAATTGGTATGGTCGGCAGGGCTAGATAGCGGCCCATCTATACGAGTTAAATTACCAGCAGTATACGTGTAGCGAGTATAAGCTCCCGCATCCACCCGAACAGATAACCGGCCCTCTGCATCATAACCATAAGAGGTTTTCTTACCATTATTGTTTATGAAAGAAGGCGTATTCCAAGTGGTATTCCAACCGCGCGTAATTACACGCTCATCGGTGGTTCCCACAGCTTCTGTACGGCGAGTTTCACGAAAATTATTGTCTTGCTTAATAATTGTTTCTGTAGAATCTTTATGAATTATTTTTTGTAGCCGGCCATAGAAGTCGTATTTATAAAACTCTTCTGTTACGGCACAACCAGCACAAGACTGACTCTCCAGTTGCGTAACTTTACTCGCACCATGAAACCTACTGATATGATAAATGAGCTTATGCGAATCGGTTTCACTCACGTGACGCTCTACTTCAGTGACGCCATGCTCCGGATAAGTCAAAGTAACTTTATTTGCATTATTTGCAAGCGTGGTTAGTATGCCTTTACCATGCTCATCGTAAGCGTAAGTTGAGTGACGATCGCCATTTTCATCGGTTTTACCCGTGAGGGCATGAATAAAACGTGGATCTTCATAGTGATAAATTTTGAACGGATTGTCTGCCAATGTAGCCGGTGTATCATCGGGGTAAACAACCTTGACTAAATTTCCATTCGCATCATATTCATAGCTCGTCACATTGCCTGCCGGGTCAGTCAGGGTTTGCATTTGCCCCAATGCATTATGAGTAAAATGTAACTGCCTACCGGTTTCACTAGTAATACTCTCTAAAACATAACCTACTCCGACAATTTCCTGCCACACATAATGATTAACAACACCGCCTTTGCTTTGCTTTTGCACTGCTTTACCGCCAGCACCAAACACCACCTTCCCGCCATCAGCCGTAGTCCAAGTCCAAGCACCATTGACTAAGCTAATAAAACCATGCGCATTGGTGCTTGAGGTTAATTTTGTAGCACCCCCAGCACCAACATACAAATAGCGAAACTTACTATTCCCCACTTCAGCAACCCGACTGTAACTTTCATCTTGGATTAGTTTGAATGTAACATCATGACTGCTACTCCAGCCAAATCCTGCTTCGCTTATATCAGGTTGAGAGGTATAGTTGCGGGAAAAACTTAGACTGTCGCCACCTTGCGCCCTATAGTCAGTATCAACTTCTATTTTTGCACCGCTGTCACACGAGATAGGATTCCCTTCTACAACCTTACTACTTTTTTCACAGTCAGTTGCCTCTCTTTCTGTGGGGCAGGCATCCGGACTAAACATGGTGACGTGGGAATAGCTAGAATCAACTTTCTCTCCACTCGGCGCCCAGCGGCCAAAACTTGCCCTCTTCTGCCCCCTTAAACTTGCGCTACACGCCCAGCATTGCTCCATAACTGAATCACGTATATTACCCTCCTCACCATATAAATGAGGCGGCGTTTTGCATCGGCTATGCTTTGTCGTCATTGCAACACCATAACTAGTCCCCTTAACTTCAGGGTTACGGCAAGTTTGAACAGAGTTTATAGGGTAATCGTACCCTTTAGATCTTGCGGTTATATCTATACCGTCACTCGGACATGTCACTGAATAATTAACACAGGCGCTTTCATTGGCTAAAGCTTCCCACTCTTTTATCTCCACACATAAATCATTCAATGCTTCGTCTAAACTTAAAAATTCAACTCTATTTCTCTTCTCTACTGGGTAATGATTACCGTCTGCCCACCAAGAATCCGTCATATTTTCCAAGCACCCATTCGCCGCCAAACATGGGCCTAGTGCATTCGCATCAGCAAACGGCATACAAAGTAAAATGCTAAATAACAACATTTTACACTCAAGAGTCAAAGTTTTTTGGAGGGGTAAAGAGGCAGGGAGCTCGCGCGGCATAAAACCATCCTTGGTATTATCTCAAAATACATAACTGTACGGCATATTACTTACGTTTTTATTAAAGCACAAACAACAAGCTTATATTCGTTCACTCGCAAGATACCCTCCCAAAGCATGCCCAACAGGGGAACTGTAGCCCCACAAAAAAAGGCCACATCCAAGCGCAGCCTTTCTCGGTACTTTACATTAACTCCCCGCTAGAACGGAATATCATCATCAAAACTATCAAACCCGCCGGCCGGTTGTTGTGGCTGCTGGGGTTGTTGTTGCGGCGGAGCCTGACGCGGCGCTTGCTGCGGCTGCCCCTGTGGTTGTGGTTGCCCCTGCGGCTGGTTGCCGCCAAAGTTTTGCCCGCCACCGTAATTTTGGTTTTGATTGTAGTTATCCTGGCCGTAGTTGTTGCCACCGTCCCCACCGCGGCTATCTAGCATTTGCATCTCATTGGCAACGATTTCGGTGGTGTAGCGATCCTGGCCGTCTTGCCCCTGCCATTTGCGGGTACGCAGCGAGCCCTCGATGTAAACCTTTGAGCCCTTGCGCAGGTACTCACCGGCGATTTCGGCGATGCGGTTAAAAAATACCACGCGGTGCCACTCGGTGCGCTCTTGCGGCTGACCGGTTTGTTTGTCTTTCCACTGCTCGGAGGTGGCCACACTGATGTTGGTCACGGCCCCGCCCGATGGCATGTATTTGGTTTCTGGGTCTTGCCCCAGGTTACCGACCAGAATTACTTTGTTGACGCCACGCGATGCCATAGTTGCCTCCTCGCACTTATCTCTGCTTATTACGGTCTGCGCGCATCGGGCGCAGTAATCCGCTAGTTTGTCACGTCTGGCGCATCAGCACCAGCGAGCTTATTGGCTGGCCATAGCGGCCAGTATTTGTTCGCGCTCCACTTTCTGAGCGTCGACTTTTAGATAAACCATTGATTCGTCGGGCACGACCACAACCTCAGCCACACCGTCGATTTGCGTGAGCGTATCGCTAACTTTGGCCGGGTCGCAGCCGTTAAGCGGCAGCAGCATGCTGGCCAAATAACGCGGCGGCGTCATTGGGCGAGCGATAAGCCACCACAGGGCGACCAGCGCCGCGCCTGCCGCCAACACAAACTGCGCACTCTGCCACTGCAGTAGAGCCCCGCCGGCCACCCCGCCGGTAAAGGCACCTAAAAACTGTGCAGTGGAGTAAATGCCCGTGGCGGTGCCTTTGGAACCTGCCGGGGCCAGCTTGCTCACCAGCGACGGCAGCGTTGCCTCTAGCAGATTAAAGGCCATAAAAAAGGCAAATAACCCCGGCAGCCACCACAGCAGTGTTTGCGGCGTGACTACCAGCCACAGCAAAGCACCCGTCAACAGCGCGATAGCCGCCAAAAACACACGCTTCATTTTACGGCGTTTTTCGGCAATGATAATAAAGGGCAGCATGGCGATAAACGAGCCCACCAATAACGGTAAATAAATCACCCAGTGGTGCGCGCGAGCTACGCCCAACGAACCAGCCAATACGCCGGGCAACACCACAAAGCTTGCCGTGAGTACGCAGTGCAGGGCAAAAATGCCGATATCAAGGCGCAGCAGCTCGGGGTTGCGCAGGGTTTTAGCCAGCAGTGCCGGTACCGCGCCAGTCTCGCGCCGCCGCGCCGCGCTGGCCCCATGGCTAACCGCCGGCACCTGATAAATAATGATGTAAACACCCACCAAGCCGAGGGCGGCGGTCACCCAAAAAATAAGCCCTAACCCGCCAATACCCGCCAACGCCGGGCCAATCACTAACGCCAAGGCAAAAGACACCCCAATCGAGGCACCGATACTGGCCATGGCTTTGGTACGGTTTTCGTCGGCGGTTAAATCAGTCACCATGGCCATCACCGCACTGGCAATAGCGCCACCACCTTGCAAAATACGCCCGAGTACCAACTCGTACACGGTATCGGCCTGAGCGGCAACGATGCTACCCAGCACAAAAATCAGCAGGCCACCGACAATAACGGGCTTGCGGCCGATACGGTCAGACAACATGCCAAAGGGGATTTGCAGCAGCGCCTGACTAAAACCGTAGGCACCCAACGCCAGCCCCAGCAATGCCGGCGTCGCGCCACTGTAGGCGTCGCCGTACAAGGTGAGCACCGGCAGCACCATAAACAAACCGAGCATACGGAATGCATAAAGTGAAGACAGCGCCATCACAACGCGGCGCTCAAAAGAGGCGGTAGGCTCGGACACAAGAAATCCTGCTTGGTAAAAGCGGCGAATTTTACCACAGCGCGAAGCAAAACGCGTTTGCCAATCCGTCGCAGAGCTTTATCGTCCGCCGGGGCCGATTAGCCGTGCCAAATAACGTATAATGGTGAGTTTTTAGGCAAAGGGGCAACTTGAGCCCCAACAGGTGATATAGATTGGATACGATTTACGTTCGCGGCGCGCGCACCCACAACCTTAAAAATATCGATCTGGATATACCCCGCGATAAACTGGTAGTGGTTACTGGCCTGTCGGGCTCGGGCAAGTCATCACTGGCGTTTGATACCTTGTACGCCGAGGGCCAACGGCGCTACGTCGAATCTCTGTCTACCTATGCCCGGCAGTTTTTGTCGATGATGGAAAAGCCCGATGTGGATCACGTGGAGGGTTTGAGCCCGGCGATCTCCATCGAGCAAAAATCTACCTCCCATAACCCGCGCTCCACCGTAGGGACGATCACCGAGATCTACGATTACTTGCGCCTGTTGTTTGCCCGGGTGGGCGAGCCGCGCTGCCCGGTGCACGGGCAACCACTGGCAGCACAAACCGTGAGTGAGATGGTCGATACCGTGCTGGCCCTGCCCGAAGGAAGCAAACTGATGTTGCTGGCGCCCATCGTGCGCGACCGTAAAGGTGAGCACCTACATACGCTGGAGCACCTAAAACGAGAAGGGTTTATCCGCGCCCGTATCGACGGCCTATTGGTCGACCTGGACGACGCGCCCAAACTCGATAAAAAGAAGAAGCACTCTATCGACGTAGTGGTAGACCGCTTTAAAGTGCGCGAGGATTTGCAAGTACGCCTCGCTGAATCGTTTGAAACGGCGCTTAATTTGTCCGAGGGGCTGGCCGGCATCAGCGATATGGACGGCGAACAGCCCGACCGAATTTTCTCGGCGAAACACGCCTGCCCGGTGTGTGACTACAGTTTGAGCGAGCTGGAGCCACGGCTATTTTCGTTTAATAACCCCGCCGGCGCCTGCCCCACCTGTGACGGCCTGGGCATTAAGCAGTTTTTTGACGAGAGCAAAGTTGTGCTGTTTCCCGAGGCATCGCTGGCACAGGGTGCTATTCGCGGTTGGGACAAACGCAACATTTACTATTTTCACATGCTCACCTCCATCGCCAAACACTACGGCTTCGAAGTGGACACCCCCTGGCAAGACCTCGATAAGGAGCACCAGCGCGCGGTGCTTGACGGTTCGGGCGACGAGGTGATTGCCTTTAATTATGTCAACGAGCGCGGGGATGTCATCCAGCGCACCCACACCTTTGAAGGCGTGGTGCCAAACCTGGAGCGGCGCTACCGCGATACCGAATCGTCATCGGTGCGCGAGGAGCTGGCCAAATTTCTCTCGACCCAGCCCTGCCCCTCGTGCAAAGGCGCACGCTTGCGGTTAGAGGCACGCAATGTATTTGTCGACGAACGCACCCTGCCGCAGATTACCGAGCTGCCCGTGGGTGAAGCGCACCAATACTTTAGCAACCTTGCGTTTACCGGCTCGCGCGCGGGCATTGCCGATAAAATCTTAAAAGAGTTGCGTGAGCGGTTTAGCTTTTTGGTGGACGTGGGCCTTAACTACCTCACCCTTAACCGCAGCGCCGACACCTTATCGGGCGGCGAGGCGCAGCGCATTCGGCTGGCCAGCCAGATTGGCGCCGGGCTGGTAGGGGTTATGTATATTCTGGATGAGCCCTCGATTGGTTTGCACCAGCGCGACAACGAGCGCCTCCTAGCCACCTTGACCCATCTGCGGGACCTGGGCAATACCGTCATTGTGGTCGAGCACGACGAAGACGCCATTCGCCTGGCCGACCATGTCATTGATATTGGCCCCGGCGCCGGCGTGCACGGTGGCGAAGTGATCGCCGAGGGCACGGTCGACGACATTATGGCCAGCGAGAAATCTCTGACCGGGCAATACCTAAGCGGCGCGAAGGAAATCGCGATACCGGCCAAGCGCACCCCCGTCGACCCCACACAAATGCTCAAGCTGTTTGGCGCACGCGGCAACAACTTAAAAAACGTGAACCTCGAGCTACCCGTTGGCCTGATGACTTGCGTTACCGGGGTGTCCGGTTCGGGCAAGTCCACGTTGATTAACGCCACGCTGCACCCGGTAGCCGCCACCGAGCTGAATGGCGCAACTACCCTAAAGCCAGCCCCGTATGACCGCATTGAGGGTATGGCGCTTTTTGATAAATGCGTCGATATCGATCAAAGCCCTATCGGCCGCACGCCTCGCTCTAACCCCGCCACCTACACCGGTATTTTTACTCCCGCGCGCGAGCTGTTTGCCGGCACCCCCGAAGCCCGCTCACGCGGCTACAAAGCCGGGCGTTTTAGCTTTAACGTCAAAGGCGGTCGCTGTGAAGCCTGCCAGGGCGATGGCGTCACCAAAGTTGAAATGCACTTTTTACCCGATGTGTTTGTGCCCTGCGATATTTGCAAAGGTAAGCGCTATAACCGCGAAACCCTCGAGGTGAAATACAAAGGCAAAAACATCCACGAGGTCCTCGACCTAACTGTCGAGGACGCCCGCGAGTTCTTTGACGCCATCCCGGCCATCGCCAAAAAGCTACAAACGCTTATGGACGTAGGGCTGTCGTACATTCGTTTAGGGCAGGCGGCCACCACCCTCTCAGGCGGTGAGGCGCAGCGGGTTAAACTGGCCAAGGAGCTATCCAAGCGCGATACCGGCAAAACCCTTTATATCCTCGACGAACCTACCACGGGATTACACTTTGCCGACATTCAGCTGCTACTGACGGTACTTCAGCGACTGCGCGACCACGGCAATACCGTGGTGGTAATTGAGCACAACCTGGATGTGGTGAAAACCGCCGACTGGGTTATCGACCTGGGCCCCGAGGGCGGCAGCGGTGGCGGCCAGATAATAGCCTCTGGTACGCCTGAAGATATTACCAAGGTTAAGAAATCTTACACCGGTCAGTTTTTGGCCCCCATGCTACAAATCGCCCGCGACCGGGCAGAAGCGCGCAACACGTAAATACCCAACAAGGGCAGCAACAGCGACCACCGCTGCCGCTAACGCTGCGCTGGCACTTAAGCCGGCGCACTCTACTCCAGAATGGTTCGAGCTGGTATAATGCCGCCTCCTCCAATGCAGAGGCTTGTGTGCCGAATTGATTGGTGGCCAAAAGCTGCCGATAAAGGGTTGGTGGCACTTGCACGGGAAGGCACTTATCCGTACCTGGCTGACCTTTCAGCCGCCCCCGTTTGCAAGCAGTACCCGCCCGGCCTCTGAAGATACCCTCTTAAAACCATAGGTAAAAGAATGGCTACATCAGACTCCAAAATCATCTACACCAAGACCGACGAAGCCCCTGCGCTTGCTACACAGTCTTTGCTGCCTATTATTGAGGCATTTACCCAAGTCTCTGGCGTGGGTGTAGAGTTAAAAGACATCTCTTTGGCAGGCCGTATTATCGCCGCCTTCCCCGAGTACCTAACAGAAGATCAGCGCCAGGGCGACGCACTGGCCGAGCTGGGCGAGTTGGCCAAAACACCACAGGCCAACATCATCAAGCTTCCCAATATCAGCGCCTCCATCCCGCAGCTAAAAGAAGCCATTAAAGAGTTGCAAGATAAAGGCTATGCTCTACCTAACTACCCCGCCGAGCCCAGCACCGATGAAGAAAAAGACATCGCCGGCCGCTACGACAAAATCAAAGGCAGCGCGGTAAACCCGGTACTGCGTGAGGGTAACTCAGACCGCCGTGCACCACCGTCTGTAAAAGCCTACGCGCGCAAAAACCCGCACTCTATGGGCGCCTGGTCTAAAGATTCTAAGTCTCATGTATCGCACATGAGCGAAGGCGATTTCTTTGGCAGTGAAAAGTCAGTCACCCTGCCCGCCGCCACTACAGCCAAAATCGAGTTTGAAAAAGCCGATGGCAGCAAGCAAGTATTAAAAGATGGCCTGGCCCTACAAGCGGGTGAGATTGTCGACGCTGCGGTAATGAGCGCGAGCTCGCTGCGCTCGTTCCTGGCAGAAGCCATAGCCGATGCCAAAGAGCAAGGCGTGCTGTTCTCACTGCACATGAAAGCCACCATGATGAAGGTCTCGGACCCCATCATCTTTGGCCACGCTGTCAGCGTTTTCTTTAAAGATTTATTCGAAAAATACAGCGCCGAATTCAAAGAATTGGGGGTAGACCCCACTTATGGTTTCGCCGACGTGCTGGCAAACATCCAAAAGCTGCCTGCCGAGAAACGCGAAGCTATAGAGGCCGACATCAAAGCCGCTTACGCCGCAGGCCCGGAAATGGCCATGGTGAACTCAGACAAGGGTATCACCAACCTGCACGTACCTAACGACGTCATCATCGACGCCTCTATGCCGGCGGCGATTCGCTCGTCAGGCAAGATGTGGGGACCGGCGGGCAACCTGCAGGATACCAAGTACACTATTCCAGACCGCTGTTACGCGGGTGTTTACGCCGAAACCATCGAATTTTGCAAAGAGAACGGTGCCTTTGACCCAACCACCATGGGCAGCGTGCCCAACGTTGGCCTGATGGCGCAAAAAGCCGAAGAGTACGGCTCGCACGACAAAACCTTTGAGATGTCCGGCAGCGGCACCGTGCGCGTTATCGACGCGGACGGCAACACACTGCTCGAGCAACCGGTAGAAGAAGGCGACCTGTTCCGCGCTTGCCAGGTAAAAGACGCGCCGATCAAAGACTGGGTCAAGCTAGCCGTGAACCGTGCCCGCGCAACTGGCAGCCCTGCGATTTTCTGGCTGGACGAAAACCGCGCCCACGACGCCGAGCTGATTAAAAAGGTTAACGCTTACCTGCCCGAGCACGACACCGAAGGTCTGGACATCCGTATCCTGGCACCGGTAGAGGCGACTCGCGTAACGCTGCAACGCGCCAAAGACGGTGAAGACACCATCTCGGTCACCGGCAATGTATTGCGCGATTACCTCACCGACTTGTTCCCCATCCTGGAGCTGGGCACCAGCGCCAAGATGCTGTCTATTGTGCCTCTGATGAACGGCGGCGGCTTGTTTGAAACCGGCGCCGGTGGCTCTGCTCCTAAGCACGTCGACCAGTTCACCGAAGAAGGTCACCTACGCTGGGACTCACTGGGTGAGTTTTTGGCTCTGGCTGCATCACTGGAACACTTTGGTCAGGTTAATAACAACCCGAAAGCCAAAGTCCTGGGGGATGCGCTGGATAAAGCCACTGGCAAGTTCCTCGACAACAACAAGTCTCCGTCGCGCAAAGTGGGCGAAATCGACAACCGTGGCAGTCACTTTTATCTGGCGCTCTACTGGGCCGAGGCTCTGGCTGCACAAACCGACGACGCCGACCTGCAAGCACGTTTTAGCAAAGTCGCCAACGAGATGGCCGCCAACGAGCAAGCTATTATCGGTGAGCTAAACGACGCTCAGGGCAAGCCTGTAGACATCGGTGGCTACTACCAGACCGATGACGTTAAAACCGCCGCCGCAATGCGTGCCAGCGGCACTCTCAACCAGATTATCAACGCCCTGTAATCTAGCGTATCTGGTATAAAAAGGCGGCCCACATGGGCCGCCTTTTTTGTATGCGCACTTCTATCGATTTATTCAATCATTAGCCGAGCACTTGACCGGTGTTTTTCAAACCTACCACGCGCTAACCTATACCGACTTAAAGCATATTAAGCGCCCCATGTGGCGAGGTAATGGAGGTTTTATGGGCTTACTGATCGACGGACAATGGCACGACCAGTGGTACGACACAAAAGCGTCAGGCGGTAAGTTTGTCCGCAGCGAATCACAGTATCGTCACTGGATTACACCAGACGGCAGCGCCGGCCCCACTGGCGACTCAGGGTTTAAAGCCGAAGCCGGACGCTATCATCTGTATGTGTCGCTCGCCTGCCCCTGGGCTCACCGCAGTTTAATTATGCGGACTCTCAAGGGCCTTGAGGATATGATTGAGGTGTCGGTGGTTAACCCACTGATGCGCGAAAACGGCTGGACCTTCGCTCCAGGCAGCGACGTGACAGGTGACAGACTTTACAATTCGGGCTTTTTACACGAGCTATATACGCGAGACAACCCTACCTATAGCGGCCGGGTTACCGTGCCGGTACTGTGGGATAAACAGCGCAATTGCATCGTTAATAATGAGTCAGCGGACATCATTCGGATATTAAATTCGGCGTTTGATCCGCTCGGTGCAATCGAAGGTGATTATTACCCACAAGCGCTACAAAGCCGCATCGATGACATCAATAATGCGGTGTACCACAACGTCAATAACGGTGTGTACAAAGCCGGTTTTGCGACAGAGCAAGAGGCTTACAATGAAGCGGTAACAACGCTATTTGACACGCTGGACGAGCTAGAGGAGCGTTTAAGTAAAGAGCGCTATTTAGCCGGAGATCAAATAACCGAGGCCGACTGGCGACTGTTTACCACGCTAATACGCTTTGATGCCGTGTATCACGGACATTTTAAATGCAACTTAAAACGCATTGTCGACTACCCCAACCTTTGGGGCTTTACCCGCGAGCTTTACCAGTGGCCGGGAGTGGCCGAAACGGTAAATTTTGAGCACATCAAGGGCCACTATTACCGCAGCCACACCATGATAAACCCAACGGCTATTGTGCCGCAGGGGCCAGCGCTCGACCTCAACCAACCCCATGGCCGCAATAAGTGATCTAGCAGGAAAACATGGCACTATTTATTGCGCCGACTATTGAGGCAACCCTACAGACACAAAAACGCAAAAAAGCCGGCAAGCCGGCTTTTTTGCGTTTAACGATAAAGCCAGTGTTTACTCGGCTTCGACCGCTTCTTCAACTGCACCTGTAACAGGGCGATCCATCAGCTCAACGTAAGCCATGGTTGCTTTGTCACCAGTACGCAGGCCACACTTAAGAATGCGCAGGTAACCACCTGGACGACTCTCATAACGTGGACCCAGCTCGGCGAACAGCTTACCAACAGCTTTAGGGTTGCGCAGACGGGCAAATGCCAAACGGCGATTTGCAACGCTGTCTGTCTTAGCTAAGGTAATCAAAGGCTCGGCAAAACGACGCAGCTCTTTGGCCTTAGGCAAGGTAGTCTTAATCAGTTCGTGCTCAACCAGTGACGCGGTCATATTGCGAAACATGGCTTTGCGATGTGAACTGTTACGATTCAGTTGACGGCCACTATGACGATGACGCATGACGCTAAATCCTTCACTTATGATTGCTTCACAGCAATCGCGTTAGCCCGCGCAACACGCGGGACGGTCTATTAATCAGTCTTCGTTGCGCAGGCTAGCCGGAGGCCAGTTTTCTAAACGCATACCGAGCGAGAGGCCACGAGAGGCCAATACATCTTTAATCTCGGTCAGAGACTTTTTACCCAGGTTCGGGGTCTTCAACAGCTCAACTTCTGTGCGCTGAATCAGATCACCGATGTAGTAGATATTTTCCGCTTTCAGGCAGTTTGCCGAACGTACGGTCAGCTCTAAATCATCTACCGGACGCAACAGAACAGGGTCAATCGCCTCTTCTTTTTCTTCCGGTTGTGACAGTTTTTCGCCTTCCAGATCAACAAACACCGCCAACTGCTGCTGCAGGATGGTAGCGGCACGACGGATAGCTTCTTCAGGATCAATGGTACCGTTGGTTTCCAGATCCAAAATCAGTTTATCCAGGTCGGTGCGCTGCTCAACCCGAGCGCTTTCAACGCTGTAAGCAACACGACGAACGGGGCTATAAGACGCATCCAACTGGAGACGGCCAATAGCACGACTTTCGTCTTCTTCTTGGCGACGAGCATCAGCAGGCTGATAACCGCGGCCGCGGGCAACCGTCAAACGCATGGTCAAAGTAGTGTCGCCAGTGATATTGGCAATCACGTGCTCGGGGTTTTTCACCTCGATGTCGTGGTCTACCTGAATATCACCCGCAGTCACAACACCCGGACCTTTTTTGGTCAGCGTCAGTACGGCTTGATCTTTACCGTGCATTACCACGGCAACGCCTTTGAGGTTCAGCAGGATCTCGATGACGTCCTCACGGACCCCTTCGATATCACTATACTCGTGCAACACACCATCGATTTCTACTTCAGTAACAGCACAACCGGCCATTGATGAAAGCAAAATACGACGCAACGCATTGCCCAAAGTATGTCCAAAACCACGCTCCAGCGGTTCCAGCACAACTCGAGCGTGAGTTGGGCTGTTTTCGGTAACGTCGATATGACGCGGAGTCAAAAATTCGTTTACTGCAGTCTGCATAGCCACACCTGTTAACGGTTAATCCCTTACTTGGAGTAAAGCTCTACGATAAGGTTTTCGTTGATCTCAGCCGGCAAGTCGCTGCGATCAGGAACGCGCTTATAGGTGCCTTCCTTCTTGTCAGCGTTAACTTCAACCCACTCAACATCAGCGCGCTGACCCGACAAGGTCAAAGCGTTCTGGATGCGCAGCTGGTTTTTAGCCTTTTCGCGAACCGCAACGACATCACCTTCCGCTACCTGAAAAGAAGCGATGTTAACGGTTTGGCCGTTAACGGTAATGCCTTTGTGAGATACCAGCTGACGCGCTTCTGCGCGAGTTGCGCCAAAGCCCATGCGGTAAACCACGTTATCCAAGCGACATTCCAGCAATTTCAGCAGGTTCTCACCAGTCGCGCCTTTGCGACGAGCGGCTTCTTTGTAGTAGCCACGGAACTGCTTTTCCAGAACGCCATAGGTGCGACGTACTTTTTGTTTCTCGCGCAACTGGATGCCGTAATCAGACAGGCGTCCGCGACGCTGACCATGCTGGCCAGGAGCGGTTTCCAGTTTACACTTTGAATCCAGCGCGCGTGCACCACTCTTCAGAAAGAGGTCAGTACCTTCGCGACGGGACAGTTTACAAGTTGGTCCAATATAACGTGCCATTAGTTTGCCCCCTTACACTCGACGTTTTTTCGGCGGACGACAGCCATTGTGTGGTATCGGCGTCACGTCTGTGATGTTGGTAATTTTATAACCAACGTTATTCAGGGCGCGCACGGCAGACTCGCGGCCGGGCCCTGGGCCTTTTACTTCCACGTCAAGGTTCTTCAAGCCGTACTCTTTAGCGGCTTCACCAGCACGCTCTGCTGCTACCTGAGCGGCGAACGGGGTGCTTTTACGTGAACCGCGGAAACCTGAGCCACCTGAAGTTGCCCAAGTCAGGGTATTACCCTGGCGGTCGGTGATCGTAACGATCGTGTTGTTAAAAGAGGCATGGATGTGTGCAACACCATCCGCAACCTGCTTTTTGACCTTCTTTTTGGTCGTAGCTTTATTACCTGGCTTGGCCATAGCAATTCTCTTCCTAACTGTTGTTACCGTACTTGAATGTGAGCGAAAACCAGCGAATTAACGCTTAATTGGCTTACGCGGACCTTTGCGGGTACGTGCGTTAGTCTTAGTACGCTGACCACGGAGCGGCAGACTACGACGGTGGCGCAAGCCACGGTAGCATCCCAAATCCATCAGACGTTTAATGTTCATAGACACAACACGACGCAGGTCACCTTCTACGGTGAACTTGCCCAACTCATTACGGATTTGGTCTACCTGTTCTTCGCTCAGTGAGCCAATTTTGGTATCTTCCGCAATGCCTGTAGCAGCACAAATCTGCTTGGCAGTGGTCCGGCCTACCCCATAGATATAAGTCAGGGATATAACCGCGTGTTTATGGTCTGGTATGTTTACACCAGCAATACGGGCCATTCAAATTACTCCAGTAACTCTAAAATTGCAGCGTTGACGTGAAATTACACCACCCCGACGCACCATGGTAAAAAGGCGCGCAAGGATAGCGGTAAAAACACAAAAAAGCAATAGCCTGGCGATTTCTCACCAGACGACAGTCAACGCCCCCTATTGTGCAAGCCAGCCGAGATAAACCTTTAGTGTTTCAGCTGACAGAAAAGGCGGCATAGTATGCCACCTTTTCTGGCCAATCGGCAACCAGAGGCTGCCGGATTGTCTTGCTTAGCCTTGACGCTGCTTGTGGCGTGGCTCGGCGTTGCAAATTACTCGCAAAACACCGTTACGACGTACCATTTTGCAGTTGCGGCAAATCTTTTTAACAGAAGCACGAACTTTCATGATCCTACCCTTAAAACCGGGATTAGCGAGCGTTGCCGCTGCCGTATCCCTTTAAGTTTGATTTCTTCATCAGTGATTCATACTGATGGGACATCAAGTGAGATTGAACCTGAGACATAAAGTCCATCACTACCACCACTACAATGAGCAGTGAAGTGCCGCCTAGGTAGAATGGCACATTAAAGGCCACCACCAAGAACTGGGGCATCAAACACACTACCGACATATAGATGGCGCCTACTACTGTCAACCGAGTAAGGACACTATCGATATACTTGGCTGATTGCTCGCCGGGACGAATCCCCGGAATATAAGCACCTGATTTCTTCAGGTTGTCAGCCACTTCTTTTGGGTTAAACATCAACGCCGTGTAAAAGAAGCAGAAGAACGCAATCAAACCGGTGAACAAAATAATGTTCAAAGGCTGGCCTGGGCCAATCGCCAAGGCAAAGTCCTGCAAGAAGTTACTCACAACACCTTCGCCGCCCTCACCAAACCACTGCGCGATTGACGCAGGGAACAGCAATATCGAGCTGGCGAAGATCGCCGGAATAACACCCGCCATATTGATCTTGAGAGGTAAGTGGCTAGTCTGAGCCGCGTAGGCCTGACGGCCCTGCTGACGCTTAGCGTAGTTCACTGTAATGCGACGCTGGCCACGCTCGATCCGGACAATCGCCCAGATTACCGCCATAGCAACAACCGCAATAACCAACAACATCAAAATGTGTAAGTCACCCTGGCGCGCGCTTTCAAACGCTGCACCAATCGCTGTCGGGAAGCCCGCAACGATACCGGCGAAGATCAGCATGGATATACCATTACCAATACCGCGCTCGGTTACCTGCTCACCCAGCCACATCATAAAGACGGCGCCGGTAACCAGTGAGGTAACTGCAATAAAGTAAAAAGCGAATCCTGGCTCACCACCATAGGCGAAACCGGAAAAGCTTACCGCCATTGCCATCGCCTGAACGGTTGCGAGAATCACAGTACCGTAGCGAGTGTACTGGTTAATCTTGCGACGACCGGCATCACCCTCTTTTTTCAGCTGCTCCAGTGACGGAGTAACGGCGGTCATCAATTGCATGATAATCGACGCTGAAATGTAAGGGAAAATACCCAGCGCAAGAATACTCATACGCTCAAGAGCACCGCCCGAGAACATATTAAACAGGCCTAGCACCGTTCCCTGATTCTGATTAAACAGATCGGCAATGCGCTCTGGGTCGAGACCCGGAACTGGAATGTGGGTACCGATACGGTAAACCACGATTGCCAAAAACAGAAAACGAAGGCGAGCCCAAAGCTCGCCCAACCCTTTTTGATTTGCTAACGGCAGATTACCGGGAGTTGCCATTGGCACCTCTTACTCTTCGACTTTACCGCCGGCCGCTTCAATGGCAGCTTTGGCGCCTTTTGTTACAGCAATACCCTTCACTGTAACGGCTTTTTTCACTTCGCCTGAAGCAAAGATCTTAGCACGCTTGATTTGCGAGCCGATCACGTCAGCTTGCTTCAAGGTTTCCAGATCTACTACTTCGCCTTCGATAAGGTTCAGCTCGTTCAAACGCACTTCCGCAGTAACACGGCCGATACGTGAGCTAAAGCCATACTTAGGCAAGCGTTTTTGCAAAGGCATCTGACCGCCTTCAAAGCCCGGAGCAACACTGCCGCCAGAGCGTGATTTAAGACCTTTGTGGCCTCGACCAGCAGTCTTACCCAGACCACTACCGATACCACGGCCAACACGCTTCTTGCTATGGGTGCTACCTGGAGCGGGACTCAGCGTATTAAGACGCATGTTATTCTCCCTCTACCTTAATCAGATAGTTCACAGTATTAATCATGCCACGCGTAGATGGAGTATCTTCAACCTCTACAGTGTGACCGATGCGACGCAGCCCTAAACCAGTAACACAAGCCTTATGGTTCTTCAGTCGGCCTGCGGTACTCTTCAGCTGAGTCACTTTAATCATTTTCTTAGCCATGCTCGTATACCGCTGTCTAGTAATCGGACAATGCCAATTAGTTCAGAATATCTTCTACGCTCTTACCGCGCTTAGCTGCAACAGACTCCGGAGAGGCCATTGACTTGAGCGCCTGGAACGTAGCGCGAACTACGTTTACAGGATTGGTAGAACCGTAGCACTTAGCCAGAACGTTCTGTACACCGGCAATTTCAAGTACTGAACGCATCGCACCACCGGCAATAACACCGGTACCTTGAGAAGCTGGCTGCATGTAAACCTTAGAGGCGCCGTGGCGACCTTTAGTGGCGTACTGCAGTGTATCACCGTTTAGATCTACAGAGATCATATTACGGCGAGCTGCTTCCATAGCTTTTTGAATAGCTACTGGCACTTCGCGCGCTTTACCGCGACCAAAGCCGACTTTACCGTTACCGTCACCAACTACAGTCAGTGCGGTGAAGGCAAAGATACGGCCACCTTTAACAGTTTTGGCAACACGATTGACCTGTACCAGTTTTTCCTGGAAGCCTTCGTTGTTGCTGTCATCTTTCTTAGTAAAAGCCATGTCTTTACCCTTAGAATTCCAAACCAGCTTCACGCGCGGCATCGGCTAATGCCTTTACGCGACCGTGATATTTGAAACCGCTACGATCAAAGGCCACCTGGGTGATACCGGCGGCCTTGGCACGCTCGGCGATCAACTCGCCAACGGCTTTAGCGGCTTCTGCGTTACCGGTTTTACCGCTACGCAGTGACTTGTCCAGTGTAGACGCACTTGCCAGAACACTCGCGCCATCTTGCGCGATGATCTGCGCATATATGTGACGTGGGGTGCGGTAAACGCTTAAACGGTTAGCACCCAACTCACGAATCTTGGCACGGGCACGGCGCGCACGGCGAAGACGAGATTGCTTCTTATCGCTCATAACCTAGCCCTTACTTCTTCTTAGCTTCTTTACGACGTACTTGCTCGTCGGCAAAACGCACACCTTTACCTTTATAAGGCTCTGGTGGACGCAGGCTGCGAATTTCTGCAGCTACCTGGCCGAGCAGCTGCTTATCAGCGCTCTTAAGTACGATATCGGTCTGGCTTGGAGTTTCCACTGTTACACCCTCAGGAAGGGTATAGTTAACAGGGTTAGAGAAACCCAAAGACAGGTTTACAGTTTTTCCTTCAGCTTTGGCACGATAACCAACACCGACTAACTGTAGCTTCTTCTCGAAACCTTCAGTTACGCCGTGCATCATGTTACCGACCAGGGCACGCATGGTGCCTGCCAACGCGATGGACTGCTTGGCGCCGTCACGGGCGGTGAAGCGCAGAACATTTTCGTCCTGTTTTACTTCAACTTGCTCGTGAATTGTCAGCGCCAACGTGCCCTTGCTGCCTTTTAAGCTAAGGTCTTGCCCATTCAGGGTGACATTAACTGCAGCAGGCACTTCAACCGGACTGTTTGCAACTCGTGACATGGTTCTTCCCGTTAGAATACTGTGCAGAGGACTTCACCACCAACGCCAGCGGCGCGGGCAGCACGATCAGTCATAACACCTTTACTTGTCGAAACGATGGCAACACCCAGGCCGTTGCGAACACTCGGCAGCTCGGTTTTACCAGCGTAATTGCGCAAACCGGGGCGACTAACGCGAACGAGTTCAGCGATAACCGGCTTKCCTTCAAAATACTTCAGGTCAATCGTCAGGTCGGCTTTTGGGCCTTCGCTAACGGTGTGACCAGTAACGTAACCTTCTTCTTCCAAAACTTTGGCAACACTTACTTTCAGCTTTGAAGATGGCATGGTGACGTCAGTCTTACCAACTTGCAGCGCATTACGAATGCGGGTCAGCATATCTGCTAACGGATCTTGCATACTCATCTGAATCTGCTCCTATATATGGGTCTTGAGCTTACCAGCTCGACTTAACCAGACCCGGGACATCACCGCGCATAGCTGCTTCGCGCAACTTGTGGCGGCAAAGACCAAACTTACGATAAACGCCGTGTGGGCGACCAGTTACGCGACAGCGGTTACGCTGACGTGAAGCACTGGCATCACGTGGCAGTTTTTGCAGTTTAGCTTGCGCTTCCCACACTTGCTCTTCAGATGAAGCAGGGCTCGAAACAATCGCCTTAAGCTCAGCACGTTGAGCGCTGTACTTTTCGACCAGACGAGCACGTTTTGCTTCGCGCGCAATCATTGATTTTTTAGCCATGTCTCTACCCTTAGCCTTTGAACGGGAAGTTAAACGCTTTTAACAAAGCGCGACCTTCTTCGTCGTTGCGTGCAGATGTGGTGATACAAATATCCAAACCGCGCAGCTTATCGACCTTATCGTAGTCGATCTCCGGGAAGATAATTTGCTCAGTCACACCCATAGAGAAGTTGCCACGACCGTCAAATTGCTTAGGGCTGATGCCGCGGAAGTCGCGAATACGTGGAATCGAGATCGAAATCAGACGATCCAAAAACTCGTACATACGATCTTGACGCAAAGTCACTTTACAACCGATCGGCCAACCGTCACGGATCTTAAAGCCAGCAATAGACTTGCGCGCTTTAGTTACCACAACCTTTTGACCGGCAATCTTTTCCAGATCACCAACGGCGTTTTCAAGGACTTTCTTATCGCCCACAGCTTCACCAACACCCATATTAATGGTGATCTTGGTAATGCGTGGCACTTCCATTACGTTTGCCAGCCCCAACTCTTCTTTCAGTTTGGGAGCGAGCTCTTTGCTGTATATCTCTTTAAGCCTAGCCATGTCACTTACGCCCCTACGGCTTCGCCAGTGGATTTGAAGACGCGCACTTTCTTGTCGCCTTCAACCTTGAAGCCAATGCGATCAGCTTTTCCGGTTGCTGCGTTAAAAATCGCAACATTGGAAACATCAATAGCGGCTTCTTTCTCTACAATCCCACCAGGAACGCCCATTTGCGGGTTAGGCTTCTGGTGTTTTTTGACGATATTGATACCAGCAACGATCACTTTATCGTTCGGCATAACGCGAACAACTTTGCCACGCTTACCTTTATCGCGACCGGCGATAACAATTACTTCGTCATCACGTTTTATCTTGCGCATTTGTCTGCCCTCGACTCTCCGACTCTGCCAAAGTACTTAAAGTACTTCAGGTGCCAGAGAAATGATTTTCATAAATTTCTCGCCACGCAACTCACGAGTCACGGGTCCGAAAATACGTGTACCAACTGGAGCATCTTGGGCGTTCAGTAGCACAGCAGCGTTATCGTCGAACTTGATCAATGAACCGTCCTGACGACGCACACCTTTTTTGGTGCGTACTACTACCGCCTTCATCACCTGGCCTTTCTTCACTTTACCGCGAGGAATTGCTTCCTTAACGGTAACTTTGATGATGTCACCCACGGCTGCGTAACGACGGTGAGAGCCGCCAAGCACCTTGATGCACATGACTCGGCGAGCGCCGCTATTGTCAGCTACATCTAAGTAGGATTCTGTTTGAATCATCGTCCGTCTCCGAAACTATTTAGGTCGCTAGAAATCCTTAGATTTCAGTAGCGCGCTCTTCGATTTTTACCAAAGTCCAAGACTTGCTTTTAGACAGCGGGCGTGACTCTGCGATAGTTACAGTGTCGCCCATCTTGGACTCATTGTTTTCGTCATGCGCTTTAAGCTTAGATGACTTACTCACGTACTTGCCATAAAGCTCGTGCTTTACACGGCGCTCGATCAGCACAGTAATGGTTTTATCCATTTTGTCGCTAACTACTTTGCCGGTCAGCGTACGAGCCAGTTTTTCTGCCTGAGTCATCGTTAGTTACCTGCCTTTTGTCTAAGCGCCGTCTTGATGCGAGCAATATCTTTACGAGCCTGCGACAACAAGTGCGTCTGGTTCAACTGACCAGTCGATGCTTGCATACGCAGCTTGAATTGCTCTTTCAGCTGTGCAAGCAACTCGTTGTTCAGCTCTTCAACGGACTTTTCCCGGAGTTCTGAAGCTTTCATCACATCACCGAACGTTTAACGAATGTTGTATTAATAGGCAACTTTGCCGCGGCCAAGGCGAAGGCTTCACGGGCCAACTCCTCACTAACACCGTCCATTTCATACAGGACTTTGCCTGGGCAAATCTGTGCCACCCAGTATTCCACGTTACCCTTACCTTTACCCTGACGAACTTCCAGAGGTTTTTCGGTAATTGGCTTATCCGGGAAAACTCGGATCCAAATTTTACCACCACGCTTAATGTGGCGGGTCATTGCACGACGGGCCGCCTCAATTTGACGTGCAGTAATGCGACCGCGACCCGTGGCTTTTAATCCAAAGTCGCCAAAGCTAACCTTGGAGCCGCGATGGGCTAAACCGCGGTTGCGGCCTTTCTGTTGCTTGCGAAACTTCGTACGCTTCGGTTGCAGCATCTTGCGTACCCCTTACTTAGACTTTGAGCCTTTTTTCTTAGGTGTCGTTTCCGGTTCAACATCACCGATAACTTCGCCTTTGAAAATCCAAACTTTAACGCCAATAATCCCGTAGGTTGTTGACGCCTCTGCGGTGTTGTAGTCGATGTCGGCACGCAATGTGTGCAACGGCACTCGACCTTCGCGGTACCATTCAGAGCGTGCAATCTCAGCACCTCCAAGACGGCCACCTACCTGAATCTTGATACCCTCGGCACCTTGACGCATGGCGTTTTGTACAGCGCGCTTCATAGCGCGACGGAACATAACGCGGCGTTCAAGCTGAGAGGCAACACCCTGGGCTACCAGAGCCGCATCCAGATCAGGCTTGCGAATCTCTTCAATATTGATATGGACAGGCACGCCCATTAGCTTGCTAACTTCAGCACGCAGTTTATCAACATCTTCACCTTTCTTACCGATCACAATACCCGGACGAGCCGTGTGAATAGTGATACGCGCAGTGTTAGCTGGGCGCTCGATATCAACGCGGCTAACCGATGCACTGGCCAGCTTATCCTGAATGTACTCGCGCACTTTCAGGTCGGTGTTGAGTTTATCTGCGTACTCGTCGCTGCCGGCATACCAAGTAGAGGTATGGCTTTTGACGATACCCAGACGAATACCTGTCGGATGTACTTTCTGTCCCATAACGCCTGCTCTCTTACTGGTCGGCTACTTTTACGGTGATGTGACAAGTGCGCTTGATAATGCGGTCTGCACGACCCTTAGCGCGAGGCATGATGCGTTTCATGCTCATACCCTCGTCTACAAAAATAGTAGACACTTTCAGCTCATCAACATCAGCGCCTTCATTGTGCTCTGCATTTGCAATAGCAGATTCAAGCACTTTCTTAACTATCGCAGCGCCCTTCTTCGGGCTAAAGCCCAGAATATCAAGAGCATCTTCAACGCCTTTTCCACGAATTTGATCTGCAACCAAACGCGCTTTCTGCGCCGACAGACGAGCACCGCGTAACTTTGCTGCTACTTCCATCGTATTACCTCGTTAGGCACTTAGCGCTTAGCGCTTTTTAGCTTTCTTGTCTGCAACGTGACCGCGATATGTGCGGCTAGCGGCAAACTCGCCCAGTTTGTGCCCAACCATCTCTTCGTTGATCAGGACTGGCACATGTTGACGCCCGTTATGTACCGCCAGAGTCAAGCCAACCATCTCCGGAAGAATCATGGAGCGGCGAGACCAGGTTTTGATCGGGCGACGATCATTTTTTTCGATCGCTGCTTCGATCTTCTTAATCAGGTGAAGATCGATAAAAGGACCTTTCTTCAGTGAACGTGGCACTGTTGCTTCCTCTTTTGGTTGTTAGGTCGTCAATTAGCGCTTATCGCGACGACGCACAATCATCTTGTCGGTACGCTTGTTCTTGCGCGTTTTATAACCCTTAGCCGGAGTACCCCAAGGTGAAACCGGATGACGGCCACCAGAAGTACGGCCTTCACCACCACCGTGCGGGTGATCCACCGGGTTCATGGCAACACCACGAACGGTCGGGCGAACACCGCGCCAGCGAGTAGCGCCAGCCTTACCCAGTGAGCGCAAGCTGTGCTCACTGTTTGATACTTCACCCAAAGTGGCGCGACACTCGCTCAATACGCGGCGGGTTTCACCGCTACGCAAGCGCAAAGTGGCGTAAACACCATCACGGGCAACCAAGTTGGCAGAGGTACCAGCAGAACGTGCAATTTGCGCGCCCTTACCAGGCTTAAGCTCTACACAGTGAACCACACTACCGACTGGAACGTTACGCAGCGGCAAAGTGTTACCCACTTTGATCGACGCAGCGTCACCAGATTCAATTTTGTCACCAGCGGTCAAACCTTTAGGAGCGATAATATAGCGACGCTCACCATCGGCATAACAAACCAGCGCAATATGTGCGGTGCGGTTCGGATCGTATTCAATACGCTCAACAGTCGCCGGAACACCGTCTTTGTTACGACGGAAATCAACCAGGCGATAATGTTGCTTGTGACCACCACCAACGTGGCGGTTGGTAATCCGACCGGCGTTGTTACGACCACCAGATTTGGATTTCTTTTCCAACAGGGGCGCGTAAGGCGCACCTTTGTGCAAGTCCGGGCTGACAACGCTTACTACAAAGCGGCGACCGGGCGAGGTTGGTTTACGTTTTACAATAGCCATTGCAACAGTCCCCTTACTCAGCTACCGCAAAGTCGATGTCCTGACCTTGCTCAAGGCGTACGTATGCTTTTTTCCAGTCACTGCGCTTGCCGAGACCGTAGCGTGTACGCTTGGTTTTACCCTTAACGTTCAAAATGCGAACTTGCTCGACTTTAGTGTCGAACAGCGCTTGAACAGCGGCCTTCACTTCTAGCTTGGTAGCATCCGAGGCGACTTTAAAAACCACCTGATTGCCAGTTTCGCCAGCAGCTGCAGCTTTCTCAGAAACCACAGGGCCTAACAAGACCTTATAAATGCGCTCTTGATTCATCCCAGGATCTCCTCGAATTTCTTCATCGCAGGCACGGTCACAACTACTTTGTCGAAGCGAATCAGGCTAACCGGATTCACGGCGGCAACGTCGCAAACATCAACCTTATGCAGGTTGCGTGAAGCCAGGTACAGGCCTTCACTAACATTCTCGGTGACTACCAGCGCTTCAGACAGGCCGTATTGACCTAACTTTTGCACCAGAGCTTTGGTCTTAGGAGTTTCCAGATCGAAATCCTCAACCACCACCAGACGATCCTGACGGTTCAGCTCAGACAAAATGCAACGCAGTGCAGCGCGGTACATTTTCTTGTTCAGCTTTTGCTCAAAGCTACGTGGCTTGGCGGCAAAGGTTACACCGCCGCTGCGCCAAATTGGGCTGCGGATGGTGCCGGCACGGGCGCGGCCAGTGCCTTTTTGACGCCAGGGCTTTTTACCGCCACCAGCAACTTCAGAGCGAGTCTTCTGGGCCTTGGTACCCTGACGGGCGCCTGCCATATAGGCAACAACCGCTTGGTGAACCAGGTCCTGATTAAATTCTTTACCGAAGGCCACCTCAGATACTTTCAAGGTACCGTTGGAGCCGCCGGGAGTTACAATATTTAATTCCATGGTCGTTTCCCCTCGGACAACTATGCGTTGGTGCGCGCTTTAACTGCTGGACGCACAATGACGTCACCACCCGGAGCTCCGGGGATGGCACCTTTGACCAACAACAGATTGCGTTCGGCATCAACTCTAACCACTTCTAGGTTTTGAACAGTTACCTGCTCATTGCCCATTTGGCCAGCCATTTTTTTGCCCTTGAAGACGCGGCCCGGGGTCTGACATTGTCCGATAGAACCGGGAGCACGGTGAGACAAAGAGTTACCGTGAGTAGCGTCTTGCATGCTGAAATTCCAGCGCTTAACACCACCTTGGAAACCTTTACCTTTGGAGGTACCGGTAACGTCGACAATCTGGCCCGCTTCAAAAGCAGCCACAGTCAACTCACCACCGGCTTCAAAACTTTCTTCTGAGTTGTTACGCAACTCCCACAAACCACGACCAGCCTCATTGTTAGACTTGGCGAAGTGACCTGCAGCAGATTTGCTAACACGGGAGGCACGACGAGACCCTACGGTTACTTGCACAGAGCTGTAGCCGTCGGTTTCTACATTCTTAACCTGAGTGATGCGATTGGGAGAAACCTCAATCACAGACACGGGAATGGAAACACCATCATCGGTAAATACACGAGTCATACCGCTCTTGCGGCCGACAATACCAATCGTCATCTTACTAACCTCTATAGTGTACGGGGCTGTTACCCGCTATGGCCGCCCATTTCAGAGCGTTACACACGACCGGACTGGAATGCCCGGTCAACATTTACTTTTTAACCGAGACTAATCTGAACCTCAACGCCTGCAGCCAAATCTAGCTTCATCAGGGCATCTACAGTTTTTTCAGTAGGCTCGACAATATCGAGCAAACGCTTATGTGTACGAATCTCGTATTGATCGCGCGCGTCTTTGTTAACGTGCGGAGAAATCAATACAGTGAAGCGCTCTTTGCGAGTCGGCAAAGGAATAGGGCCACGCACTTGGGCACCTGTTCGCTTAGCGGTCTCTACGATTTCCTGAGTCGAAGAATCGATAAGCTTGTGATCGAAAGCCTTCAGGCGAATCCTAATGCGTTGATTCTGCATGTGAACCAAACTCCAGTCATATACTTTAAAGAACAAACCATCCCGGCAAGACCACCAGGGTCCGTGCAAAATGGAGGCGCAATCTTAATGATCGAGGCACACCCTGTCAACAACAAAACACAAAAAACTGATAATATTTTGATCAACCACCTCAAGCCCCAGATATTTAAGCCTGACGCGCCGCCAACCCTGACTAAAAACGCCAACGGGGCGGCGGCGACACCCGAAGGCGCCCGCCTGCCATATAAATGAAGCAAGAGCTAACCACAGACAAACAGCAAGGGGCCGACACAAGACCTGAAGCGGCAAGATAGGCTAACGCAGGGGCGTCAGACAGGCGGTGGGGCCCAAAAACCACTGAACCCCCACACCCGCAACACTAATCGATGGCGCGCAGAATACTCTCCACCATTTTTTTGGCATCGCCAAACAACATCATCGTATTGTCATTAAAGAACAGCTCGTTTTGCACGCCCGCATAACCGGCCGACATGCCGCGCTTAACAAACAGCACCGTCTTGGCCCGCTCGACATCCAAAATTGGCATGCCAAAAATCGGGCTCGCGGGGTCGGTTTTTGCCGCCGGGTTCGTCACATCATTGGCGCCAATCACAAAGGCCACATCGGCCTGCGAAAACTCGCTGTTAATATCCTCTAACTCAAAGACCTCATCGTACGACACATTAGCCTCAGCCAGCAGCACATTCATGTGCCCCGGCATACGGCCAGCCACAGGGTGGATGGCGTAACTCACTTTAACGCCGGCTTTTTTAAGCTCGTCGACCATTTCGCGCAGCGCGTGCTGCGCCTGAGCTACGGCCATACCATAGCCCGGCACAATAATCACCGAGCCGGCATTTTTCATTATAAAGGCAGCGTCATCGGCACTACCCTGCTTTACGGGCCGGTCGTCCACCTCGCCACCACTGGCCGCCGCCGTACTATCCCCCCCAAAACCACCCAAAATGACACTAAAAAATGAGCGATTCATGGCCTTACACATAATATAAGAAAGAATAGCGCCGGAAGAGCCCACCAACGCCCCCGTCACGATCAGCGCGTTGTTGTGCAAGGTAAAGCCGATGCCGGCTGCCGCCCAACCCGAGTACGAGTTAAGCATACTCACCACCACCGGCATATCGGCGCCACCAATAGGGATGATCAACAAAAAGCCCAATACAAACGCCAGCGCCACCAACAACCAGAACACCCAGGGCGACTGATCGACACAAAAATAACCCACCAGCCCCAGCGCGGCGATGCCAAGCAAGGCATTAAGCCAGTGCTGCCCCGCAAACGTCACTGGCCGGCCGGACACCAGCCCCTGCAGCTTGGTGAAGGCAATTATGGAACCCGAAAAGGTAATCGCCCCGATCATGGCACCAAGGGCCATTTCGACCCGACTGGCAATAAAGATCTCTCCGGCGCTGTCGAGCAAGCCAAACGATGCCGGGTGTGAATAAGCCGCCCCCGCCACCAACACCGCCGCCAAGCCAACCAGCGAGTGAAACCCCGCCACCAACTGCGGCATCGCCGTCATAGCGATGCGCGATGCAATCAGCAGCCCGACCGCACCACCGATCACCACCGCCACCAATATCCAGGTGTAAGACTCAATCTCGGGGCTGAGTATCGTCGTCGCCACAGCGATGGCCATACCGACCATACCCATGGTATTGCCGGCGCGAGAGGTCTCCGGTGAAGACAACCCGCGCAGCGCGAGAATAAACAATACCGCCGCCACCAGATAGGCGAGCGCCGTCACATTCGCTTGTAGTTCCATACCTCCCCCTTACTTCTTCTTTTTATACATGGCCAGCATGCGCTGGGTTACGGCAAAGCCGCCAAAGATGTTCACAGAGGCCAACATAACCGCCACAAACCCCAACACCTTGGCCAAACTCATCCCGTCTGGGCCGGCCGCTATCAGCGCCCCCACCACAATCACACTGGATATCGCATTAGTGACCGCCATTAGCGGTGTGTGCAGCGCCGGAGTAACACTCCAGACAACGTAGTAACCGACAAACACCGCCAACACAAAAATGGATAACTGAGATATAAAATCGCCGTGCATAACCGCCTCCTATTATTGCTCTGCCTGCTGCGCAGCGAACGCCGCATGCACCACCTGACCGTCACGAGTCAGAGTCGCGGCCGCCAGGATTTCATCGTCAAAATCCAACGCCAGGCTCGCACCAGACTCGCCCTCGGCACTAGCCACCAACGGGGTTAAGTAATTCAACAAGTTTTTCGCGTAGAGTGCGCTGGCATCAGCAGCCAGGCGGCTTGGCACATTGAAGTGTCCCACCACTCTAACGCCACCCGCGTCAACCACCTCCCCCGCTCTGGAGGCTGTGCAATTGCCGCCCTGCTCGACCGCCAGATCAACAATGATCGAGCCCGGACGCATACTCGCGACCATCTCATCGTTAACCAGAATCGGGGCTTTGCGACCGGGAATCAGCGCGGTGCATATCACAATGTCTTGCGTCTTAATCGTGGCCGCCACCAACTCAGCCTGAGCACGCTTAAAATCATCGCTCATTTCTTTAGCGTAGCCGCCGGCGGTTTCGGCCTCCCGAGTCTCTTCAGAGTCCACCATAACGAAGCGACCGCCAAGACTCTCAACCTGCTCTTTAGCCGCCGGGCGAACATCTGTGGCCGAGACAATCGCTCCTAAGCGTTTGGCGGTGGCAATTGCCTGCAGACCGGCAACCCCTGCCCCCAACACCATCACCTTGGCGGGCGCCACCGTGCCGGCAGCGGTCATCATCATCGGCATTGCGCGGTCGTACTCGTAAGCGGCATCAAGCACAGCCCGATAGCCGGACAAATTACTTTGCGAGCTAAGCACGTCCATGCTTTGCGCACGACTAATGCGCGGCACAAACTCCAGCGCCATCGCCGTAACCCCCGCTTTCGCGTAGGCCGTCACGGACTCCGGGTCGCTGAAAGGTGAAAGCACCGCAAGCAGTAGCGCACCCCGCGGGATCAGCGCCAATTCATCCAGCTCGGCCTCACCGGCAAGCAGCGGACGCTGCACTTTAAGTACAACGCTCGCCCCCTGATATAGCCGGGCAAGATCCGGCTCGACCACGGCACCCGCGTTTTGGTACAGATCATCGGGCACCTGACTCTCAAGGCCGGCGCCAGCCTCAACCACTACCTCAAAACCCAGCGCGATGAATTTTTTTACGGTCTCGGGGGTGGCCGCCACGCGTCTTTCGTGGGCACGACGCTCCCTTGGCACGGCTATTTTCATAGACTTACCCTCTATTCTTATTAGGATGGAAGTACTAGAGCCTGCTAGCACTAATTGAGCCGCCTAGCTGGCGGCCCCCAATGAACGAGAGGCAACAACACTGGGAGCAAAAAGGGCCCCAGCCTCTCAGGTTGGATTCAATTAGTATTAACAGGCCTCTGTTGAATGTAGGCGCGGCACCCGCAAACCGCAAGCACCCGCCCAACACGAAGAGGGCTACACAACGGCGCCGATCTTCCAGGGGTTAAACTCGGCATCCCCATAGCCCAGCTCTTCGCTCTTGGTCTGCTCACCGGATGCGATGGCCAGCAGCCGGTCAAAAATCTTTTGCCCGAGCGTCTCGAGCGTTTCGTCACCGTCGGTAACCGCACCACAGTTAATATCGATATCGTCCTGCATGCGATGGTAAACGGCCGTATTGCTCGACAACTTAACGCTCGGCACCGGCTTGTAGCCAAACGCTGAGCCGCGCCCCGTAGTAAAGGCCACCACATTCGCGCCAGAGGCCACCTGCCCGGTCACCGACACGGGGTCAAAGCCTGGGCTATCCATAAACACCAAGCCTTTTTTGACAACCGGCTCGGCATAGCGGTACACCGCGGTCATCGTCGTCGAGCCGCTTTTAGCCTGAGCGCCCAGCGACTTCTCTAAAATAGTGGTTAAACCACCCGCCTTATTACCCGGTGACGGGTTATTGTTCAGCTCAAAGCCGTGGGTACTGGTGTACTCTTCCCACCAGCGGATGCGCTCCAACAACTGTTCGGCCACCTCCGGCGAAATAGATCGCTGGGTCAACAGGTGCTCGGCGCCGTAAATTTCTGGCGTTTCAGAGTAAATTACTGTGCCGCCATGGCGAATCAAGATATCACCGGCCACACCCAGCGCCGGGTTCGCCGTAATACCACTCATGGCATCGCTACCGCCGCACTGCACCGCCAGCACCAACTCAGAGGCAGGGCAAGGCTCGCGACTGGCCTCGTTAACGCGAGGCAGCATCGCCCGAACATACTCGACACCCTGCTCAACAGCGTTACGCGTCCCGCCCACACCCTGAATATTGTAAGCCTTAAAAAGCTCGGACTGCGCCAGACCGGCCTGAGCCAAAACGCCGTCGACCTGCATGGTTTCGCAGCCAAGCCCCACCAGGAGCACACCGCCAAAGTTGGCGTGCGCGGCATAGCCTTCAAAGGTTCGCTGCAAAATCTCGTAACCTTCACCCTCAGCGCGCATGCCGCAGCCAGACTCATGCGTTAGTGCGACAACACCGTCAACATTGGGGTAGTCAGCCAATGCACCGGGATAACTAAAACTGGCCGCAATTTGCTTGGCGACCGTAGCCGAACAATTTACGGTTGTGAGAATGCCGATGTAGTTGCGGGTACCCACTTTGCCACTGGCGCGGCGATAGCCCTGAAAGCTCGCCTGCTCCGCATCGGGCACATAAGCCGTGGGCTCGGCGTGGCGACAAAAGCCATAATCCTTGGCAAAGTCGCCAACGATACAGTTGTGCGTGTGCACATGCTGCCCCGCCGCAACGTCGGCGGCGGCATAGCCGATAAACTGCCCATACTTTATGATCGCCTCGCCCTGCTTAATAGGCTCTACCGCAAACTTGTGCATTTCAGCGATCGGATCTGTAACCTGTACCGCACGCCCCGCAACATCCAGGCAATCTCCGGCAGCCAGTTCACAAACCGCAATGGCAACATTATCGTTTTGATGCAAGTGAATGAACTTACTCACAACCACCCCTACTTTCTGATATATATTCAAATTTCTTTTGCGGCGCCACAGGAGCACACCACAACAGCATGACGGCAAAGTTAACAGGTAATTGGTCAGACCGCAATATTATTTTGGTATGACTAAAAAACAAGCCTCTTTGCTTGAGTGGCATAGCCATTCTTGCTAGAATCAGTCAGTCAAACTTTCATATAATGAAGCGCGAATCCATGAACGTATCCATAGACACCGGCAGGCTCAGTGGCGGACGACTCTACCAGAGGGTTGCAGAGCAGCTAGCAGCCGTCATTAATGGCGGGGAATACCCACCCGGCTCACGGCTACCGGCCGAGCGCAAGCTCGCCGAGCGCTTTGAGGTCAGCCGCCCCACTGTGCGCGAGGCCATTATTGCACTCGAGCTGGCAGGCTTTGTCGAGGTGCGCGGCGGCTCCGGTGTGTATGTGTGTGACGGCCACGCCGACAAGCTCGCCAGCAGCGCTCTAGACGTCGGCCCTTTTGACATCCTTGAGGCGCGTATCCTGTTTGAGGGCGAAGCCGCCGAGCTGGCCGCCAAAAAGATCACTGCCGAAGAGCTTGCCGAAGTACGCCAGGCCTTGAGCGATATGGTGACCGAAAACGAAGGTGAGCCCATCTGCGAAAAAGCCGATGAAAACTTTCACATGCTAATCGCGCGCGCCACCAAAAACGACGCAATCATCTCGGTTTGCAGCCACTTGTGGGGGCTGCGCAATAGCTCACCCGTCTCGGCGCGCATTCTAGAGAAAGTACGCCAGGCAGGCTCCAAGCCCCGCATTGAAGAGCACAACGCCATCCTCGAAGCACTCGAAGCCCGCAACGGCCCAGCAGCGCGTGCCGCCATGCGCGAGCACTTAACCCGCGTAATTCAGCAGCTACTGGACGCCACCGAAGCCGAGGCCGTAGAAGAGGCGCGCCGCAAGGTTATGCACAGCCGCGAGCGCTTTAACCTGATCGATTAATGTGTGACAACGGTGGCCAGCTTGTCAAGGCCACCGCACCCTGCCTGACAAAATAACCAATTTGGTATTACCAAAACCAGCTTTTTGCGTTAACCTTGCAGCACCAATAACAAACGCTATCACAGGGTTAACCATGAATAAGCTGACTCGACGCACTACCCTTAAAGGCTTGGCCGCACTCCCACTGGCCGGCTGCGCCGCCCACCAAGCAAGCCAGAGCGCAACCCGAAGCTCTGCCGCCCCCTGGCATCTGGCCGACGAGATTGCGGCGCAAATTAACCCGCCGACGTTTCCCAAGCGCGACTTTACCATCACCGACTTTGGCGCCAAGGGTGACGACAGCACCGATTGCAGCGAGGCCATTAAAAACGCCATTGCCGCCTGCCACAAAGCTGAAGGCGGCCGGGTAGTTATCCCCGCCGGAACCTTCTTAACAGGCCCGATCCACCTACAGTCGAACGTCAACTTACACCTGGAGGATGGCGCGACCCTCGCCTTCTACACCGACCCTAAACGCTTCTTGCCAGAAGTTTTCACACGCTGGGAAGGGGTCGAGTTCATGGGTTACTCCCCCCTTATATACGCCTACGGCCAAAACAACATTGCCATCACCGGCAAGGGCACACTGGATGGGCGCGCCAATGAAACCACCTGGTGGCCCTGGAAAGGCAACGAAGAATGGGGCAAGCCCGGCTTTCGTAGCCAAAAAGAAGGCCGCGATCAACTTTTTGCCGACGCCGAGGCCGGTATCCCTCCCGAGGAGCGCCACTATGGCGACGGGTTTTACTTTCGCCCTCCTTTTGTGCAGCCTTACAATTGCCAAAACATCCTTATTGAAGATATCACCATCGTCGCCGCCCCTTTCTGGCTGCTCAACCCGGTACTTTGTGAAAATGTAACCGTGCGCGGAGTAACCCTGAAGAGCCTTGGCCCCAACTCCGATGGCTGTGACCCCGAGAGCTGTAAAAACGTACTCATTGAAGACTGCCACTTCGATACCGGCGATGACTGTATCGCCATCAAATCCGGGCGCAATGCCGACGGGCGGCGCATCAACACTCCCACCGAGAATATCGTGATTCGCAACTGCGAAATGCTGGCGGGGCACGGCGGCGTGGTGATTGGCAGTGAGATATCGGGCGGCGTACGCAACGTGTTTGCCGAAAATAACACCATGAGCAGCCCCGATCTGGAGCGCGGCTTTCGCATAAAAACCAACTCAGTACGCGGCGGCGTACTAGAGCACCTATATATGCGTAACTGCACCATTGGCACTGTGCAAAACGCTATCGTCATCAATTTTTATTACGAAGAAGGCGATGCCGGCAACTTCGACCCAACCGTACGCCATGTAGAAGTAAACAACCTCGTGTGTGAGGACGCCAACCAAGTGTTTCGGGTACGAGGGTTTGACCGGGCCCCGATTATCGACCTGCGCTTTATCGACTGCGAATTTAAGCACGCCAACAACCCCGGCGTTATCGAAAACGTGGATAAACTGACCATCGACAACGTCTCTATCAACGGCAAGCCATTCCGAGCCTGATAGTCACCACGACCAAGAGTGGCCCGACCAATTTGGGCCACCCGCCTTACCCGCCCCGACAACCACACCCACCACGCCCAAAAGCCACAGCCATAAACAATTTTTACAAATAAAAAAATGCAGACGAAATCCGTAAAAACTAGTGAATAGATCATACAATAACCGAAAATTTACCTAATATTGGTAATGCAGAAACTATTGATTGGTCTGCCAAACTATGCGACTATCATTCGGCTACCAGAATAATTGGTCTATGCAATACAACTTGCTCAACAACAAAACCGAAATAGATGGGGATAAAATAATGAATAATCCTAAACTGAAACCCTTGGTTGTTGCTGTTGCTCTTGCGAGCGCAGCGTCAACTTATGCCCAAGAACAAAGCTCCGACAACGAGATGTTAGAAGAAGTGGTGGTAACTGGCTTTCGCGCTTCGCTCGAGTCAGCGCTGGATCAAAAGCGTGAGGCAACCGGCTCTGTGGACGCTATTGTTGCCGATGACATCGCCAGCTTCCCCGACATGAACCTGGCCGAATCGCTACAGCGTATTCCCGGTGTGGCCATTAGCCGCGTCGGCGGTGAGGGGCGTCAAATCTCGGTTCGCGGTCTCGGCCCCGAATTTACTCGCGTGCGCATTAACGGTATGGAGGCGATGTCCTCTAGCGGCGGCACTGATGCTGCTGGCGGTGCCAACCGCGGCCGCGGTTTTGACTTCAATGTGTTTCCGTCTGAACTGTTTGGCAACCTGGCCGTACGCAAGACAGCCTCGGCAGACGTAGAAGAGGGCTCGCTAGGTGCCACCGTAGACATGAACACGGTACGCGCCTCTGACTATGACGAGTTTACCGCCTCTATCTCCGCACAAGCTGGCTACAATGATTTATCCGAAGACACTGACCCACGGCTTAACTTCCTGGTAAGCAATATGTTTGCCGATGGCAAAGTCGGCGTGCTGTTAGCCGGMTCCTACTCGGAGCGCACTTTGTTAGATGAAGGTGCCAGTACCGTGCGCTGGGATAATTCCAACGATTTTGGTACCTACCAAGGCAGCGCCGACGACGCGCGCCTGACGGAAGTTAATGACGCTTTCCGCCCTCGTCTGCCACGATACGATTTTTATCAGCACGAGATGGAGCGCACCGGCCTGGCAGGCTCGATTGAGTTCTTGCCCACCGACTCTACCGAAATCAGCTTAGACATGCTTTACTCGAAGCTGGATCAAAGCCGCCAAGAAACCTTTATGCTGGCGGCCCTAAATAACAGCTCCTACGCCGGCGCCATGAACGTGTTAAGTCACACGCTGGACAACACCAACACCGTGACCGCCGCATCGTTCGAGAACGCCACTATTCAGGCCGAAAACCGCTACGATGAACTGTCTACTGAATTTACTCAGGTTAACCTGAACTTCAGCCAAGACTTAGGCGATCGCACTCGCCTAAGCGGTATGGTTGGCCGGTCTGAGTCCAATTTTGAAAATCCGATTCAAACCACTATTATCGCCCGCAAGCAGGGTATCGACTTCTCGTACGACTACAGCGGCGCCAACCGCACCGACCCAGTATTAACCTACGGCAATGAAGTGGGCGATGTAAATGGCTGGGAAAACGGCGGCATTCGCTTACGCCCAATCACCACGGACAACACCTTCGACAGCGCCTCGGTTGATTTAGAGTTTGACCTAAACAACAGCATCACCTTAAAAGGTGGCGTGTTGTACAAAGACTTCCAGTTCGCCACCAATCAAGCGCGACGCGCCTCTGAAAACGACGCCGGCGTCGTGCTGGATGCCAACAGCATGATGGTTATTGACTCTGGCCTTGGCAGCAACATCTGGGCAGTACCAGACATTGACGCCATCAACGCCGCCAATAATATTTACAGCAACACCGGTGAGTTTGAAGTCAGCGAAGAAAACCGTCTGGTCGACAACTATTCGGCCGAGGAAGAGAGCCTGGGCGTTTACGCACAGCTCGTGTTTAACACCCAAATCGGTGATACGCCGGTACGCGGTGACATCGGCGTGCGCCGGGTTGATACCGACCAATCCTCTACCGCCTACTCAAATTCGGCCGGTGACTTTATTACCGCTGAGCACAGCTACACCGAAACCCTGCCGTCGGCCAACATCGTATTCGAGCCCATCGAAGACGTGCTGATCCGTGCCAGTTACGCCGAAGTAATGGCACGTGCTGGCATTGCGAGCTTACGTCCAAACGTATCGGTCTCTGTATCAGGCGGTTCACGTAGCGTAAGCGGTGGTAACCCGACACTGGAGCCAACCCGAGCTAAAACTTACGACTTGTCTACCGAACTCTACTTCGATAACGAGTCGATGATGAGCTTTGCGGTGTTCTACAAAGACATCGAGAGCCAGGTGCAAAGCGTTCGTGAGACTAAGCCATATACCGAAACCGGCCTGCCTATTGACCTGGCTGTTGCTGCCTGTGAAGCCGGCCCAGGCTACGGCGGCACCTCAGGTTGCGATGAAAATGTTAACTGGGAGGTGTCCTCTCCTACCAACGCACCAGGCGGCCCACTGTACGGTTTTGAGGTTAGCTACCAACAACCGTTTACCTTTTTGCCTGGCCCGTTTAGTAACTTAGGTTTTATTGGTAACTTCACCTACGTTAAAGCGCAGCTGGACTATCTGAACTCCGACGGTGAAGTAGTTGCTACGCAGGACTTGCTGGGCATGTCGGAAGACACCTCGAGTGCAACACTGTACTACGACGATGGTTCATTCCAGGCACGGGTGTCAATGACCGACCGCTCGGGCTACTTAACCAATGCGACTGGGCGTAACGGCAATGACCGTGAAGGCACCAACGGCACCACCAACATAGATGCCTCTATCTCTTACGACTTTAACGAGCACCTCTCTGTAAGTCTTGAAGGCCTGAACCTGACCGACGAAGTAGAAGATCAATGGGTAGACGCCAGCGGTAACCGCTTGTCGTACTACCACTCTACTGGCCGTCAGTTCTATGTCGGCGCTCAGTATAAGTTCTAAAACCTAGGTAAATTTGCAGGGCTCTCTTTGAGAGCCCTTGCTTTTAATAGCCTAAAAAACTTTGGTTAGAGGCCTCCGGCTGCTAACCAAAGTTTTTTACCATTACTTACACTGCAACCCTTATCGTGGGATAAAAATGTAGCTCGGATTGCTATAACGTTACTTAAATAGCACCGCCTCTCAAACAATAACGACTCAGGTATTCACTATGTATAGAAAGAACGCTCTCGTTATCGGCTTGGCTGCCAGCACGCTGGCGCTTATCGGCTGCCAAGAATCCAGCACGCCGCAAACTAACAGCTCGGCCAGCTCTTCTCCCAAGTCGATGACTAGCGCCCCCAAGCCAACCGCTGTGGCGAGCATCACTTTGAGCAACCCCAGCCAGCAAGAGCGCTCCGATACGCCATATATTATTAATTTTAACGAGCTTGGGGTTAACTCTGGCGATGACCTCGGTGTCTCACTTGACGGCGAGGCCATCGCCAGCCAACTCATTGATCGTGATGGCGACGGTGACAATGATAGCCTGTTTACCTTATTGGACTTTAAGCCGGCGGAGTCGCTGTCTTTAAACGTGGTAAGCGGGCTAGAGCCGGTGGACACGGCCAAACGCTCTCAGGCTGAAATTTCTCACAAGGTCGATGGGCAATGGCAAAAAGACCCGGAAAAACCAGGGAAACAAATCTACGTTGGCGGAACATTCGAGAACGTCGATCAGCTGACACCGCCGCCCCAGCATGACGATCACTCCTACTATATTCGTTACGAGGGCCCGGGGATTGAGTCCGATAAGGTGGGTTATCGTATTTATCTCGACCGCCGTAACGGTTTTGATATTTTTGGTAAAACCCAACCGGCGATGGCGCTGCAAAACGTAGGGCAAGACGGCTATGACTCCTACCACCATATGGCGGACTGGGGCATGGATATACTCAAGGTTGGCAGCTCACTTGGGGCCGGCGGCTACGGATTTTGGGACGGCGAAAAAGTTGTTCGGGTACAGGACGTTGAGGGCTGGGACGCTAAAATCCTCGACAACGGCGACCTCTACTCCTCACTCAGTATCGATTATAAGAACTGGCAGGTTAACGACATGCCGGTCAACTTAAATGCCATACTTTCCATGCATGGCGGCAGCAGGATGGTCCACACACGCCTGAGCCTCGACAAATCACTGGACAACTTTGCGATAGGCTTGGTTAAGCATCCCGGCACCGAGTTCATTCAGGGTGATATCGATATTACCGGAAAAGCCTATACCTATGTCGCCAGCTGGGGGAAGCAAACGCTCAACAATGATCTATTAGGCATGGCGTTATTGTTTCGAAAATCCGATCGCGAGCAGCAAACTGAAGACGAGCACAACTATGTATCTGTAATGAAGGCCGCCGGTGAAGATCTGGATTACTATTTTCTGGCCGCGTGGGAGGGCGAAGCTAATGGCATCACCTCCAAAGAAGCTTTTATCGAATACCTCAACGCAGAGGCTCAAAAGCTCACGGTACCACCGCGCGAACAAGTTAAAACGCGTCTCGGCGAATCAGAAAAGTCTTTTCCGGTAAGTGCAGAACAAGCACTTAACTGGAGCAAGCGCCTGGCCGATGACGAGCTTGAACGCAAAGCCCTGGGCTATCATGTAAATGGCTGGGATGTGAACCGCGAGCGCGACCCTAAATTTGAATACGATATTATCGGCTTGCTGCCGCTAGCCTATGACGAGCTCAACAAGATCGCCCCGGACCCGCGCTACGCCGAGGTAATGCCCAAAGTAACAGGTAGCTTTATCAACGATAAAGGTGAGATTGCCCGTTATAAAGTTAGCAACTACAACATCGACAGCGTCAAACCAGGGCGCAACCTGCTCGCACTGTTCCAGGAAACTGGCAAAGAAAAGTACAAGATTGCCGCCACTACCATCCGCGAGCAATTAGAGCATCATCCTAAAACCAGCGAAGGCGCCTTCTGGCACAAGAAAAAATACGACAGCCAACTGTGGCTGGACGGCGTGTACATGGGCATGCCCTTTCTGGCGGGCTATTCTGTGATGTTTGAAGACGGCGCCAGCTTGGGCGAAGTTGTAAAAGAGTTTGAATTAACGCGTAAATATCTACGCGACCCTGAAACGGGCCTGTATTACCACGCCTGGGATGAAAAGAAACAGCAGGACTGGGCCGACCCGGAAACCGGCTTGTCACCGCACTTTTGGGGCCGGGGCATGGGCTGGCTGGCCATGGCACTGGTGGACGTACTGGAAATCATTCCAGAGGAGAACACCGAACAACGGGCACCACTACTGGCCATGGTTAAAGAAATGGCCGAGGATCTACAGCGCTATCAAGACCCACAAACCGGCGTTTGGTGGCAAATCATGGATATGCCTGAAGCTCCCGGAAACTACCGCGAATCCAGCGCCAGCGCTATGTTCAGTTACTTTTACTCGAAAGCTATTAATAAAGGTTACCTAAGCGACGACTTTACCGAAACAGCGCAAAAAGCCTACGACGGCCTGATACGAGAGTTTGTTACCGTGGGTGCCGATGGCAGCATTAGCATGACCAATCAATGCTATGTCGCCGGTCTCGGCTTCGGGCGCGACGGGAGTTACGACTATTATATGAGCGAACCCGTATTTAAAAACGATCCAAAAGGTACCGGGCCTTTTATTCTGGCAGGTATCGAAACTTATAAGCTTTTAAAGTAACCGTTAATTACCAGTAACCACCGACAGTCAACGGGATGAATCATGAACATTATTGAAGAACGCTTTGCCGTTCACCTAGATGACTACAAACATTACGACACGGATAAAATCCGCAAACACTTTTTAATTGAAAAGGTGTTTGCGGCCGATGAAGTCTTGTTTGTATACACGCACTATGAGCGCATCATGGTCGGCGGCGCGATGCCCGTTAACAAACCGATTCCACTGGAACCGGTGTACCAACAAAAGGCCAACTTTTTTCTCGAGCGACGCGAACTTGGCGCCATTAACGTCGGGGGTAAAGGGGCGATTACAGTCGATGGCGAGCGCTTTGAAATCGCAACCAAAGAGGCGCTTTACCTAGGTCAAGGCGCTCAAGAGGTCATTTTTGAAAGTGATGATCCGGCCAACCCGGCCAAGTTTTATATGAACTCAGCGCCGGCACATCATGCCTACCCCCATAAAAAGGTTGGCATGAGCGACGCTAAGGTACTAGAGATGGGCTCATCAGAGACCTGCAATGAGCGAAAAATCAATCAGCTACTGATTAGCGGTGTCGTGCAAACGTGCCAATTGCAAATGGGCATGACTGAACTGCAACCAGGCAGCATCTGGAACACAATGCCAGTGCATACCCACAGTCGGCGCATGGAGGCCTACTTTTACTTCAATATTCCGGAAGAACAAGCCGTGTGCCACTTTATGGGCCCCGCCGATGAGACCCGCCATATCTGGGTTGGCAATGAACAAGCCATCGTCTCACCGCCCTGGTCAATGCACTCCGGCGTAGGCACCGCCAACTACACCTTTATATGGGGCATGGCCGGTGAAAATCTCGACTACACCGACATGGACTTCCACAAGCCTCATACCTTGAAGTAATACGAATTTTATAGGATCAATTATGTCTACCGAATTATTTTCTCTACAAGGCAAAGTGGCGCTGGTTACCGGCGCCACTCACGGCCTGGGCATGGCTATGGCCATGGGTCTTGGCAAGGCGGGCGCCACGGTTGTTATCAATGGCCACTCATCGCAAGAGAAAGTCGATACAGCCTTAAAAGAATACCGCGACGCGGGCATCACCGCCCACGGCTATTTATTTAATGTGACCGACGAAGCGCAGGTAAACGACGCCGTTGCAAAAATTGAAAGCGACGTGGGCCCCATTGATATCTTAGTAAACAACGCTGGCATTATTCGCCGTACACCACTGCTGGAAATGGAACTGGACGAGTGGGAAAACGTTATTAAAACCGACCTCACCGGCGTGTTTACCATGACCAAGCCCGTAGCAGCCCGAATGGTACAGCGCGGCGGCGGTAAGGTCATTAACATTTGCTCGATGATGAGCGAGCTCGGGCGCAACTCGGTGGGTGCCTATGCCGCCGCTAAAGGCGGCCTAAAAATGTTAACCCGAAATATGGCCACCGAGTGGGCCAAACACAATGTACAGGTGAACGGCATCGGCCCCGGCTACTTTGCCACCAGCCAAACGGCACCGATACGGGTAGATGGCAATCCTATGAACGAGTTTATTATCAGCCGCACGCCGGCCGGTCGCTGGGGCGACCCGGAAGACCTGCAAGGCGCCACCGTCTTTCTGGCGTCCAGGGCATCGGACTTTGTCACGGGGCAGATAGTCTATGTCGATGGTGGCATCCTGGCCACCATCGGCCGCCCTGCCAACGAAACCTAGAATGGAACACGGCACAAGCCCGCTCGGCTTGTGCCCACTTTAAATGACTTATGGCGAACGTTTTAACCAGGTTTCTGCGGCAGCACGGTCAGCCCGTGAAAAAGCTTTTAACTCCAGCCCCGGAATCAACATCCCTTCTAATTCGCTGATTTTTTGCAACCATGACTGATCAGCTAACACCGCAACTCGGTCAAACTTTCGAATCAAGCCCAGCATTGATGGCATTCGCATAAACTCTGCCAATACCGCACGGGGCTCAGGTAATTTAAAGTCCACCACATCGTACAACATGGTGCCGTGATCTACACCGCGCGCTTTAACCATCAAGTCGTCAAGCGCCTGGCTCATTTGCTCTTTATTCAGGCGCCCTGACAGGGTAATGTTTAAGTGGTTATCGATCTTCTCAATCTGCAACATAATATGATTCTCCAGATTAAACGCGCGCTAAAATAACGCCGCATGATCACATAAATATTTTCCGTCCTGCTGCACCAAAACCATTTCGGCAACAAACTCGCCAGGGGCTTTGGTAAAATACTGCCGCCACACAATGGCGACAGAGTCTGGCCGGCGGAACACAGCAACCAGTTCGCGCTTGGCAAAAAAGCCTGTTTCGGCCTGATATTTTTCGCACACTTTACGCAAGTAATCCGGCATTACAATTTGTTTAAGCCGATCAGTAAAGTCCCGCGTGTGGCGGGCGTGATCGATGTCACCAGAGGCCGACATCAGGTTGTCCATAATGGGGGTTGCAACAGCGAGGATCTCAGCTTCAGGTGCTGTGATAAAGTCCATATTATCGTCTCTACGTAGATTGCGAAGCACACGCCCAAGCTCAGTCCAGGCAACTAAATATAGGCGTATAACACCGTTTAGTAAATTACCGGGAACAGACTTGTGGGGTTTTCGAGTTTTATAATACGACAGCGAGTTGGCGCGTACTTGTCAGCCGCCATGCCATGCAAACTGCCGTCGGCGTGCATTGCCTCCAACCCCTCACTCAGACGCGCAATAAGCTTTGGGCGCTTACTCGTCACGACGGGGGTGCTGGATAACGGATAGTAAATAAGCAGGTTGGGGACGACGGCAAAGCGCTCTGGGTTTGGGGCGTATTTTTGCAAGATAGACTCGGTTTCATTTACCCCCAGAGGTAAGTAATCAATATCACCTTTATCGAGCGCTTTTAGTAACGCGGGTAAATCTTCACTGCCCACCACCGGCAGTTCATTGGCTTCGTAGACCCACATGTCTGGCCAATACAGCCCTTGACCGGCGAGCTTGTCACGCAAATCGTGCGCGTGTTGCACGCCGGCAAACTCAGCTAGCCTATCGCGTCTAACCACCACATGGCGGTAACCCAACTTGCCTCCTGCGATAGGCACCGGAATCAGTGTTATTTCATCGGGCGGGAAGCTCAGGTACGACGTAGGGACAATATGAATTTTATCCCCGGCGGTGAGCAGGTGGCGCCAATCGCCGCCGAGAGAGCTTTCGCGAGACACCACTAACTTATAGGGTCCGTACTTTGCTTCAGTACGCTCCAGTGCCCGAGTAATCACGTCGACTTCGTGCTCGGCGCGCCCCGGCGCATTACCCCCAACCCACAACACATATTCGGGTATAGCGGGGTTTGATGAGCTCGCAACGGTATCGGCCGCTGAATTCTGCTGGGCCGCATACGCTGGCACTGCACTGCCCACTAGCAGGCAGGCGACGCCCATCCAACGCATTACCGCTTTTTTGATCATTACCATGTCGCCCACCGTTATCCGCAATCGTCTATTATTGTCGCCACAGGTGGCAGCCATCATACCATAGCCGTCGTAGGCTTCACTGGTTGTTGAAATTAAAACACCTTTTCGATATTCCAAACCCATCTACCCGGTCCAGGCCTTGCCGGCTCTGGGCTCGCGTAAAAGCTTACCGATTTTCAGACGTCACACTTTCACCCGGTCGCAAAGTGTGGCGACCCACCCTACTGGCGCCAACTAGCCTGCCTAAGCCACAGCCCCGCTTACACCCGCTGGGGTATCGCACTAAAACCAAGAGAAACCACTATGACAATAAAGTACTCACATCCCAAACGCTTGCTCAGTGCCGCGCTCTGTGCCAGCGCCATATTGTGCAGCCATGCATCGCTGGCCGCGCGTTTTCAGGCCGAAGATTACACCGCTTTTGCCGACACCTCCGCCGGCAACACCGGAGGCGCCTATCGCTCAGATGACGTCGATATTGAAGCCACGAGTGACGAAGGCGGCGGCTATAATGTGGGCTGGATAGAGGCCGGAGAGTGGCTCACCTACGCCAGCCTTAACATCCCCGCCAATGGCCGCTATGTGGTTCGGGCACGCGTCGCCAGTAGCACAGGCGGCGCCATGTCAGTCGACCTCAATGCCGGCTCGATCCTGCTCGGCGAGCTCGCCATACCCTCCACGGGTGGTTGGCAAAGCTGGCAAACCGTAGAGCGAGAGGTCGATTTGAGCGCCGGCACCTACAATCTGGGCGTCTACGCCAGTACTGGCAGCTGGAACTTTAACTGGATTGAAGTCGAGCCCGTGGGCAGCACCGGTGGCGGAGGCAGCAGCGTAACCTTTGAGGCCGAAGATTACGACAACGCCAGCGACACCACGCCAGGCAACACCGGGGGCACTTATCGCAGCGGCGATGTGGATATCGAAGCCACCAGTGACCAGGGCGGCGGCTACAATGTTGGCTGGACCGAATCCGGCGAGTGGCTGGCCTACAATGATTTCAATGTCCCCACCGCCGGCAACTATCAATTTGAGGTGCGAGTCGCCAGTGGCAGCGGCGGAGTACTGTCGCTGGATGTAAACGGCGGCAGCACGTCACTGGGCGAAGTCGCCATTCCGGTAACCGGCGGCTGGCAAACCTGGCAAACGGTGACGCTTGATGCGTACCTACCGGCCGGTAACCACAGCCTTGGGGTGTATGCCACCACTGGCGGCTGGAACCTCAACTGGATTAAAGCCACACCCACCGATGGCGGCGGCAACCCAAATCCCAACCCAACGGTTACCTGGAGCGATGAGTTCGATAGCATCGACTTAAACACCTGGAACTTTGAAACCGGCGGCAACGGCTGGGGTAACAATGAGCTGCAGTACTACACCAATGGCAACAATGCCTCGATCCAGTACGATCCGCAGGCCGGCAGCAATGTACTGGTGCTGGAAGCTCGACAAGAGACTGGCGGCGCCTGCTGGTTTGGTGGCAACTGCGGCTACACCTCAACCCGGATGAACACCCGCAACAAAAAATCGTTTAAATACGGCCGGATGGAAGCTCGTTTAAAGCTGCCTAAAGCACAGGGTATTTGGCCCGCCTTCTGGATGCTGGGTGACAACTTTAATACTCAGGGCTGGCCTCAGGGTGGTGAGCTGGACATTATGGAACATGTTGGCACCAACAACATCACCTCGGGCGCGCTGCACGGGCCGGGTTACTCAGGCAACACGCCTATCACCGGACACCTCGATCATGCCACACCTATCGAGCAATCCTATAAAATCTACGCGGTCGAGTGGGATGCAAACGGTATTCGCTGGTACGTAGACGACATTAATTTTTACAGTGTGACTCGTGCGCAAGTCGAGCAATACGGCCAGTGGGTGTACGACCAACCTTTCTGGTTCTTGCTTAACGTCGCGGTTGGTGGCAACTGGCCGGGTGATCCGGATCACGCCAACTTTAGCACTCAGCGCATGTACGTCGATTACGTTCGGGTTTATCAGTAACAGCCACCGTACCCAAAAGCCCGCGATAGCCTCGCGGGCTTTTTTATGTCGGATAAATAATGTCACTACTGGCATAAAAAAGGCGGGCCATAACGGCCCGCCAAGTGAGGGTATCGAAACCCCATGCCAGAGGACTCCAAGCACTAAAACTTATACTTTGCCTTTAAGCCAAAAGTACGGCCGCGGGCCTGATAGGCCACATCTTTTGCCGCGCCGCCAAAGAGTTCTTTCTCGGTGGGAGCATACTCAGAGTCGTAATCGACGTCGGTACAGTTTTTACACCACAACTGAAACTCAAGGTTATCGTCAAACACGTAGGCGATACTGCCGTTTACTAACCCCACATCGTCTTGCACATCCTGACCATCGATCCACCAATAACGGTCAGCCGTGTAGCTGTACTCAATTTGCGTGATCAGGTTGTCGTCCCGGCCAATGGGTAAGTCGTGTCGCGCCGACACATTGGCGGACTGATGTGGAAAGTTGGGCATTTTCTCGCCGTGAAAATTATTGTCAAATGAAGCCTGAGTACCGGCGGGCAATTTAACGGTGTTAGCGGTACGAGCCAGCAACTCCGATTGCATACGATCGCGAATACCCGAGTCGAACTCGGTAATCTCGGATTCCATAATACCGACACCGGCGCTCAACAATAGATTATCCGTGGCGGCAAAGTCTAAGCTCAGCTCAACGCCATTGATTTCGCTTTTGGGAATGTTGTACAGGCTCTGCACAAAAATTGCACCATCAAACTCAAATTGCTGGGCGTTCTCGTAACGCTGGTGAAAGATCGCACCGTTGGCGCGCAATCGATTTCCCAACAAAGTTGACTTAAAACCAAGCTCGAAGCTATCCAGCGTCTCCTGATCATAACTGTCCGTCAATAACGCGCCCGAGGCATTAAAGCCACCACTTCTAAAACCACGCGCCGCCGTGCCGTAAAAGGTCCAGTCATCGCTTGGTGTATAAGCCAGCGAAACTTTCGGCTGAAACGCCGAGAAAGTCCGGCTAATGGTGGAGCCTGCGGGCGAACAGTTCTCTGGGTCAGCGACAGAATCACAGCTGCCCACTCCCAAACCAAAGGTGTCCACCGTTGGCCCATCAATACGGGTGACTTCGCGCTTATCTTCATCGTAACGGCCGGCCAGGGTCAGGGTTAAGGTGTCAGTCATGTGGTAATCAGTGCTAAAAAACACCGCCCAGGCGGTATTGTCCTGCTCGTTTTGGGTGGCATCAATTAAACCGTTACAGGTACTAAAGTCGGTTTTTATCGGGCCGCCGGGGTAAGCTGGCTGACAGTCAAAGGGTTGCCCCTCTGGCCGCTCCCAGGTGGTACGCAGCGTATCGGCGCGATCGGTTAACAAACCGTAGGCGCCAACCACGTACTCAAGCTCGTCCGAGAAGCTGCCAGACAAACGCAGCTCTTGCGATACGGTTTGTACATCATAGTACTGATCGGAGCCGACAAAATTACCCGCGGCCCAGTCTGCCAGTGTGGTGCTAAAAAATTCGCGATCGATGTCGCTATCAAGGCTGTCGATAAACGCGTTGACGTAGGGCTCGGTAAAAAACAACACGTTACCGGTGCGATCATTACCACGGGTTTCGCCGGCAACGCCATAGCGCTCATTGGTATCCGTCGCAGCAGTAATCGAGGTTAAGGTCACATCATCAAAACCATGCTCAATTTTTAACGAGCCACTATTGATGGTGCGATTCGCGGTTGGATTGCCGTTGGAGTTAATCGGAAACTCGTAAACCTCGTTTGGGTCTGTCTCTAAGCGGTAGATATTGCGATACCACATGGCGCCCGACTCGAGGTCATTTTGCGAATAGCGTAAATCCACCGAGGTGCGATCGGTTGGCTCCCAGAGCAGCTGGGCACGAAAATCGCGATTCTCTTCAAAATCCATGTAGCTGCTGCTCGGGGTATCTCCGGTCACCGCACGTGAATTTCGCTCGTAGACATCGTTTAAGTACTGGTTTTCGATGGTCCCGCCAAACGAGCGATGATTGCCGGCAAAGCGAAACATTAAATCATCGGTAATCGCGCCCGCGAGCGATCCGTTCACCTCAAACAAATCGCCATTGCCACCACCCACGCTAAAGCGGCCCTCGAAATCCTCAGTGGGTTTCTTTGAGGTGACAATCAAGGCGCCGCCTAAAGCATTGCGCCCATACAGAGCGCCCTGAGGGCCTTTTAGCAATTCAATTTGTTCTACGTCAAAAAACGACTGCGAAATTTCGGACGCGCTACCCACCTGAACACCATCGACAACAACGGCCACCGCCGGCTCAGAGTTACGTACTGACGAGATGCCGCGCACAATTAAAAACGTTGACGACGGGCTTAAGGATTCGGTGATAGCCACATTGGGGATTCTAACCGTTACATCCCGTGCGGCCTGGATATTCGCACGCTCTACCGCATCACCAGAAAAGGCAATAACGGTATCGGGAACCTGCTGTGAATTCTCTTCTTTACGGCGGGCGGTCACAGTAACCACCTCCAGGCCGTGGGCTTCAGGCTCTGCGGCCTGCTGAGCAACGCTGGCTGCGCTTGCTAAGGTGCCAAGGGCGGTAGCTACCGCCACAGACAGATACTTTTTATTCATATTATCGCTCTCTTGCGTAGATGGCTCGTTCATTATCGCGAGCTGACCGTCTTCGCTGACGCTATAGGTCAATGGCGTATAGGCTAAAATCTGATCCAGTGCCCGGGCGAGACTGTAAGTCCCTACTAGCGGGTTGGTAGTGACGCCCTTCACTCGATCAAACGGAAAAACCAAAGTTATATTGGCCTGCAAAGCAAACTCAGTCAGAGAGATGTCAGCTCGGCTTGCGGGGATATCAAAGTGATGTTTTTCGTCAAGGTTCACAGCATAAGCGCGTGCAAACACCATTGCCGCCAACAAAAAAAACGCAACACTTTTTGTAATCCCGGCGAGTATTACTCTCACCAAGGTCAAAGACGAACCTGCTTTTAATTTCCCCCAAAACCAATCTTTCATTATTATTTTCTCATCGGTTTGGCCTGAGTTTTATTGTCGATCAAGGCAAGATGGTTACTTAGGTGCTAGTCGGTTAGGGCATTAAGCTCAATGGAGTTGTCATCCAGGTAGCGATGACCAATTGAAAAATTATTTTGTAATCCAGCCAACAAGCCGTCGACATCGCCGGCGCGATACAGCCCGGCAATACGTATCGATTTTAGCTCCGGATCGGCAAAGGTAATCCTGGTATCGGTATAGCGGCTTACCTCGGCAATCGCCTGCGCCAGGGTCTCGCCACGAAACACTAATTCGCCGCGCTGCCAGCTCAGCAGGGTATTAACGTCGGCGTCACTCATTCGCTCTACGTCAGTATCCGCCTGGGCAAGCACCAATCGCTCGCGCGCACCAACCGGCTTTACCGCGGGGTCGATACGGCTGTAATTTGTATTCGCACGGGTTTGAGGTGCATCCGCAGCACGTGCATGGGCCGCCAGCACTTTACCCTCAGTAACAATCAGCTCAACACGGTTGCCTTCCAAAAGCTGCACATTAAATGCTGTACCCACCGCTTCGACTAATTTACCACCGGCAAAAACCCGCAAGGGGCGCGAGCTATCATGAGCCACCTGGACATTGAGCTCACCACGGCGCAGCAGAATATCGCGGTAACGGGCATTAAAATCCAACTCAAGTTGCGAGTTGGTGTTTAACGTTAAACGACTGCCGTCACTCAAGGCGATGCTGCGACGCTCACCTTTTGCCGTGGTCAGTACGCCCTTGGACGGAGCGGAGGACAGTAGCGCCTGGTTAAACCAACCGGGCTGCGCCACACCGGTCATCATTAAGGCGATGCTCAGGCAAACCACGAGCAGCACCGAAGCCGCGGCACTCAACATTAGCGGGCGGCGCCAGGGGGATGGGTTCATCTCCGGGAACAGCCCGGCCAATCGACTCAGTTGATCCATGTTGTCCCACAGCTGGGCACATTCATACAGCGCTCGCTCATGGGCTGGGTGTTGCTTTAACCAGCGGCTTAATTGGCTGCGCTCAGCGGCACTCAAGCCGCGATCCATGGCGGCCACCCAGCGACACGCGCGCTGGTCAATGTCATCTCGGCTCTCAAAGCGCAATACATTACTCATAGCGACCCGGCTCCAGCGATGCACCCATTTTATTCCGCATAAACCGACGTGACTTAAGCAGCCCCGTGGCTATGTGCTTTTCTACCGTGCTCTCACTAATCCCCAAGCGCTCAGCGATATCTTTTTGGCTGTAGCCGTAGACCTTTTTTAACACAAAGGCGCGCCGGCACTGTTGCGGCAGCTGCCGCACGGCCTCACAAAAAAGCGAAAACTCCTGATCACCGGTAACACAGTCAAGGGTACTGTCGTGCTCAGAGCCAAGTTCAAAGTCACTATCGCCGGATAGCTGAGTGATTGATGTAGCCAAACGGTATTCCGCTCGCTTTATGTGATCTAAAGCAAGGTTGCGCGCCATTTTGAGTAAAAATGACTGAGGGTTGCGTATGTGCCCCAAATCCCGAATTTGACAGGCTTTTACATAAGTTTCCTGCACTATATCTTCCACATCGTCAGGTGGTACCACTCTGCCCACAGTGCGGCGCATTAATCCGAGGGCCTTAAAGTAGATGCGTTCCATACCATTTGAATAGTGCATGCTCATACCTGGCTGTACTTATTATTAGGGCCGCTCGGTTGAGACCGCTGGCAATATTCTTCTGGCCTAATTACCATGACGAATTCGAGCGCAATTTCCACCAACGATATTTTGGATACCTGAGTGACTCACTGTGAGCAGCCATTGGCAACACGACCTTAAATCACGCAAGCGGCTTAACAATAAAGCGGCCAAACCGCTGGCGCGTTCGCCATCGATATCCTTGTGCATCGGTATAGCAATAATCTCGGCGTTGATCAGTCCACGTTTGTCTTTTGCGCAAAGTGGCAATAGTGATGGCGTTTATTGCGTGCAAGCTGAGGTCTGTGTCACTTTTCCCGCGCCGATACAGTTACGGCCTATCACCAGCAACACACCCGCTAACGTCACAATTTTTGCCCGTAAAAATAGCGCTGGTACAGAAGATGAGAAAAAAGACAGCCAATATTTGCTGCAGGTAATCCAAATAGAAGAAACGCTTAATCAACAGCGCCTGTGGTTGGATTTAGTTCAGCGAATTAAACAACAACACTCGCGAGTGAGCGTTAGGCCGCAGCGCCCAAAGCGATACCAGATTAAAACCATGACCGATAGCGAAGGCAGCTATCAGCTTATTAGCTGGCAGGAAGATGGCGTAAAGCATCAGGCGCTGTATCACTTACTCAACGTAAAGGAGCGCCAATATTGGTTGATAGCTACAGCGGTTGCGCCTGACACAATAGAGTCATTTAGCCAAGAGCTTATTCAGAGCCTCAGCCAAATCACCTCTCTCGGAAATCGTAACCGCTGAAACAAACAAGCCTTGTACAGAGAAGGCCATTAATCCCTATAAGAAAGCCCGCGACCAGAACCTGGCGGCGGGCTTTCGGTTGCCTTGCGGCCATCAGAGCACGGCTAGTCTTCAGACGTCCATTCAATAGCCTTGCGGATCATCTCAACCATATTGGGGTCAGAGAAATTCTCATCCACATGGCCGACGGCGGTGTAGAACGCACGACCGGCACCTACAGTGTTTTTAAACACCACAGGGTGATCTTCTACCGGGTAGTTTGAGTTATAACTACCGCGATCGAGGTTAGCTAATACCTGAACATTACCCACACCACGGGGGTTTCCCTCCCAGAAGTACCACTCATCGGCCAGGTACCAATCGGAACCGATATGATCGACCAAAGGATCATTGACCGTCTCGATCTCGACACGGGCGTAAGGGATGCCGTCACCGTGGTGAATAAACTCCGCACCGGCCATCAGAGTATCGGTATACCAGTCCCAACCGTGTTCGGTATCGGCGGCCGAGTGTGTCCCGACAAAACCGCCGCCATTTTCGATATAGCTTTGGAAGGCTGCTTTTTGCGCGGGTGTAAAAATATCACCGGTAGTGTTCATAAACACCACGGTGCTGTACTGCGCAAGGTTAGCCGCACTGAACAGACTCGCATCTTCGCTGGCGGTAATACCGTAGCCATAGTCGGCGGCGATCGCTTCAACCATCGCGATACCGGCGGGGATCGATCCATGACGGAAGCCCGATGTTTTTGAAAACACCAACACATTGGGGCAGTCATTACCGCAGTTAACCGAGAACTCCCGCGTGCGAGGAATACTCACTTCGGCACCAGAGGCATCAACCAAGGTAACCTGCAGAGTATGCCGGCCGGTGGCCAGATTACCGAGATTAACGGTATTTAAGTTAGTGACATCCACCGGCGCGCCACCATCAAGACGGTAACGATATTTCCCACCGTTCGCCAACCAACCGCTATCGGTAATGTTTACCTGCAGATTCACCGGGTCCGTCTCGGCAATACTGGCTCCCGCTGCGGGCGAGAGAATATTCACCAGCGCCAGATCCGGGTCGGCCGCCATACCGTATACCGCCACTTCAAATAGCGAGTAGCCGTAACCGGTAGCGCGACCGGTGCCGTGCATACGGATGTAACGCCCCGACTCACCATTGAGCGTGATGTCATCGACATTGCCATCGCCGCTGTCGGTCGAGTAAACCGTGGTCCAAGTGTTGCCATCATCCGAAACATCAATGGTGTAAACGTTGGCGTAAGCGCCCTCCCAATCCAGCAAGATACGGGTAAAGTAGGTTAACTCCCCCATATCCAGTTGCAGGTACTGCGGATCGCTTTGCTCACTCTCCCAGCGCGAAGCCTCGTTGCCATCAATGGCATTCGCGGCGACACCCGTGCCAACAATGCTAGAGGCGGTGACATCAATGGGCGTTAACTGCTCGGGAGAACCGGTTGGGCCGCCGTTATTACCGCCATCGGTGTTTACCACAAACTGAACTGCGTCTCCGTCGCCCACCACCGTGTTATTGGCATCCAACAAGTCGACACTTACCGAGTGGCTGCCAACACTTAGCACACCAAGGTTTACGCTGCCGGTTTGAGCCACACTAACCGCGCCGTTACCGTCCAGGTAATACCGATAGCTTCCACCGTTGTTAAACCAGTCGGCGTCATCGATAGCCACCGATAAGTTAACAGCGTCACCCTCAATAAAGGCCTGATTGTTAAACGGGGCGGTTATATCAATGCCAGCATCCACGGCGACATCGCCTTCGCTGTAAATTCGCATCTCCCAAATGGAGTAACCGTAAACCGTGGCACGCTCCGTTGCGTTTAAACGCACGTAACGACCAACGCCGGAAACTTCGAGCGTTTCGTTGCCACCGGCGCCGCTAGTCGTGCTGTAAACCGGCGACCAGGCACTGCCATCTTCTGACACCTCTATGGTATAAGCGGTGGCGTAGGCCGGCTCCCAATCAATTTGAAGACTGCCAATAGCGTAGCTTGCACCCAAGTCCACTTGTAAAAAGTGAGTCGCGGTATGCTCGCTACTCCAGCGGGTATTCATATCGCCGTCAAACGCATTGCCGGCAACGTGCGGACCTTCGACCTCAGACGACGTGGCCGACTTGTTTAAGCTCAAAAGTTCAGCATCATTCGTCTCACCGGCCTGCACCGTAAAGTTCACACGGCGCGTTGCGCCCACGGTATCACCGGCGCCGTCCAGCAACACCACCGTGACGCTATGTGCCCCGGCGGGCAGTACCCCAAGGTTTACCGTCGAGCTGGTAGTCGTCGTATCAAGGCCACCATCGACGCTGTAACGCACGCTGCCACCGGCCGTAAACCAGTTAGCATCGCTGACTGACAACGCCAGATTAACAGCCTGGCCAGCCTGCAGAGCCTGACCCGCGCTTGGGGACTGAATGGTGACACTGGCCGTTGGCGCCTGAACATCGCCGTAGCCCCACACCTCCATTTCAAACAGCGAGTAGCCCCATTCGGTGCCCCGCTCAGTGCCAACCATACGCACATAGCGGTAATCACCCGAGACATTCAGCGACTCGCTCCCCCCATTACCGCCGGATACGCTGGCGAGCACGGTCCAGTTGCTGCCATCCACCGAGCCTTCAATGGTGTAGCTGCTGCCGTACGCGGCCTCCCAGCTCAAGTTAACGGCGGTTAAGGTGGACACCTTCTCTAAATCCACCTGCAACCACTGCGGGTCGGCAAACTCACTGGCCCATCGCGTTGCCGGGTCGCCGTCAAAGGCATTCGCCGCCACCATGTCGCCCTCAATATCAGAGCTGCTGGCGGGCTTATTAAGCGACAGCAAGCCGGCCTCAGTAGCCACAGCGTCTGTGCCGTACACTGCAACTTCAAACAACGAGTAGCCCCACTGCGTGCCGCGTTCGGTACCCGTCAGGCGAATGTACTGATAATTTCCGGATAAGTTGGACAGCTCTTCTACGCCGCCCTGATCGTTATTATTGACCAGCACCTCAGTCCAGGTGACACCGTCGGTGGAGCCTTCGATGGTGTAGGCACTGCCGTACGCGGTTTCCCAGTTGAGCGTTATCGAATCGATGGCATACACACCACCTAAATCAATTTGAAGCCACTGCGGGTCTTCGGCCAGGCTCGACCAGCGCGTTGTCGGGTCGCCATCGGTTGCAAAGTCAGCAACGAATGCGTCCTGTACCGATGATGCCTGCGCGGTTGCACCGTCGGACAACAAACGTACGCCTGTGTCTTGGCCGCCTTCGAGCGAGTTAATCCACTGTTCTAACACATCGATGTACGCTGTGTGCTCCAGCGCCCGCCCGATAGGCGGCATACGATCATCCGGGTCTTCGCTCTTATCGCGAATAAACAATACCGACTGATGGGGTGCACCGGGGGTAACCACTTCGGCATCGGCTATTCCATAATAGTTTTCGTAGTTGCGAATGCCGGTGGTTAACTCGCTGACAACCTGCATATTGGCAAGCGGCGTATTAAAGCGTGCATCCCATTGCGAACCACCGTTACCGGTACCATGGCAATGGGCACAGTTAGCATCGAGGTACGACTTGACCCGCGTCTCTAAGCTGGCACTGGTATCATCAATCGCCACCATGCGATCAAAAGTATCTACCTGCGCATTATTAAAGCCCGGGTTAAAGAGGTTCATATTGTTAAAGTGAACCAGCTGATTTTCACTTCCGCCGGCGTAAGCGTAGTCGCTGTTTAACTGACGCGTGCTCATACCCAGGATTTGGCTAGAGCCGGCATTATGGCAATCAATACACTGAGTCGGGCTTGGATAAGCCCAGGTTTGCGTCCAGCTATTACCGTTGGTATCAACCACATCGATGTCTTCCAACACCTCGGTGGTCAGCAAGTCAGCATCGCTGTTATCGGCACGCCATTTATAGGTCAGGCCATAGACCTTACCGTTTTGCTGCATCACGATCAGACGTGTTTCCAGACGCTTGGTCACCGCGCCATCATCGCCCACCAACGGCAACTCAAAATGTTTCACCGCCACGGTACCGGCCGGAAACTCCCAAAACTCTTTTTCATCCCAGCCAATTTGTGTGCCGGTTGGCAGTGAGATCCAGCGCGATTTAAGCGCTCGATCCGACCAGAGTTTGGTGTTGGGTTTAAATGAAATCAAATTTTGTGTCGGCACCATATTGGCGGTATCGCTAAAGACACCGGTTTGCGACAACAGCGTTGGCACATTGGTAAAATTTGCGTCCAACTTGCAAGGCATATTCAGGTAGGCAAAGCCTGTCGGCTCGCATTGCTCGGGCTCATCGCCCTCGGCACCGAACATTTGCATTTCAAATAGCGAGTGGCCATAGCCGGTACCACGCTGGGTGCTGGTTAAACGTACGTAACGATAGGCATTGGTGTTTTCAATAATATGCAATGCCGTACCGCCAACACCGTTTAGCTCTTGCGCCAACATATCCCAGTTGACGTCATCGTTTGAGCCCTCCAGCACATAGCGCGCACTGTAAGCGCCTTCCCATTTAATTTTAATGGTACTGATGACAGAGCTTTGATCGAGCTCGGCTTTTAGCCACTGCGGGTCAGAGGCTTCACTTTCCCAACGGGTGGCATCGAGATCGCCATCAAACGCGTCCATCGCTAAGTTGCCGCCGGTTTCGCTGCTGGCCCAGGCGCTAACCACAGGCAGCAAAGGGCCGTCATCACGATCGCCCACATAGTCAAAGCGATAGAGCGCACCGCCACCATATGGCTCTTTATCACAACAGCCCGAGCCCCACTGCAGCACGTAGAGCTGGTGCGTGCGCGGGTCTAGCTCAACATCGATCGCCCCCTGAAACCCGGCGGTATTCAACGGGAAGTCTTCGGCCACCGGCGGATTGCTACCAGATGCAGGGTCGAGCACCGAAAAGCGACTGCTGTTAAAGTCCCAAAAAATCAATTTACCGCTGTAGTAAGGAGGCAGTTTAAACTCGCTTTCGATGCTTTCATCGTAGCGGTATACCGGGCCGGCCATAGTGGCCTGGTGGCGAACAGTCCAAATGGCACCCGTTGAGCTTGGCAAGTTAGTCGCGCCAGTATTATCCGAGGCGTTGTTCACAATATTATTGGGGTCAAACCCTGCGTACGGCTGGTTGTAGCCGATAATATAAGGCCAGCCGTAGTTACCCGAGCTGCATATCTCGTTCAGTTCATCTAAGCCGCCCGGGCCCTCGGCACTATCGGCCGAAGCATCTGGACCAATGTCGCCAACGTACAAGCAACCGGTTTGCGGATCCACATTCAAGCGAAAGGGGTTGCGAAAACCCATGGCGTAAATTTCGGGCCGATGCAGCGCGTCGCCTGTAAATAAGTTGCCCGCCGGGATGGTAAAACCCCCGTTAGCAGTGGGGGTAATACGCAGCACTTTACCGCGTAAATCATTGGTATTACCCGAGGTGCCCTGTGCCGAGGGCTGAAAATAACCACCCGCGGCCTTATTGTCGCCGGTAGTAATAATTAAATTTCCGGCTGTATCAAACTGCATGGAGCCACCCATGTGGCCGTGCGCTTCATCGCCGGTGATCCACTGCAGTAAAATCGACTCGGAGTTGTGGTCAAGCGAGTTGTCGGCGTTAACCGTAAAGCGTGAAACCCGTGTGATACTGCCGGGCGAGGTGTACTGAAAGTAAATGTAATTGTTTTGCGTAAAGTTAGGGTCTAGCGCAACACTCAGCAAGCCATCTTCAAACGCGCAGCGCACATTGGGCACTGTATCGGTTTGGGTGGGCGTGCCATTGTCAATATTCCACGCGTAAAGAGCGCCACATTTACTGGCGATAAACACACGCCCATCCTGAGAGATTTCAAACTCCATCGGCAGGTCGAGGTTTTCCGCAACCACCTGGCGCTGAAAGTCATCTTCGGTGGGCGACGACTGAGCAAATGCAGTAGTGGCGCCTAGGGACATAAGCGCACAAGCGCCAAGCAACGATTTCCATCCTATACGACTGCAACGCGACAGCGCCCCCGTCGCGTCAGAGTATTTATCTGGCTTCTTCATATTGTGTTCTCCAGTGCGATTGCTTTGCGCGCTTCCCTGTGTGGCTCTCACTCGTTGCGCAATAGTGTTGTTATTGCTTTTGTCGCGCCCCACTAAAACCGGGCGCATAGACCTGACACTCAAGACGAGCGGCTTTGCGATATCCGCCATGGTAAATATCAGCACCAACCCCTAGCGGAACTGAAACGACACTTAAAAGCGTGGCCGTTTCAAAGACTTAGCACCTACGCCTGACAAAATAGCCAAGGCCGCTTATCGGCCAGAATGAGAAACCGCTCACACAACAATTAACGAGAGACAAGCTCAGTCGCGGACGGTTTTATTAGCCTTATTCCCGACGCTTTACATGACGTTACTGAGATCAAATTATAACCAAATAGAACGAGTATTAACGGGCTGTGATGTCCGTACTGTCGCCCTGCCAGCCCAATCTAACGAAAAGCGGTACGCGTAATAGCCGGAGGGGCAAACACAATAAGAGCGGAGAAATAAATGGAGCGTCGTATTTCAACCAAGCGGGAAAACAAAAAAGCCGACCAGCGATTGGTCGGCAGGAGGGTATGAGTATTAATACCGTCTATTCGGCTAATTCAAAGATAAAGCGATTTTGCACACCGTGCACTTCCAGTGGTACGCCATTTTCAATGCGGGGCTTGTATTTAAATCGCTCGGCCGCTTTTATCGCCGCGCTGTTAAATACGCTGGTTGGATTACCATCGAGAGTATGCGCACTGATCACCGCAATATCCCGTGTTGCACCCGTGCGGGTTACCGTAAAGGAGACCACAACCTCTCCTTCTAAACCGCGGCGAATAGCCGTGCGCGGGTACTGCGGCGCGACTTTAACAATGGGCAAGTAATCGCCCGGTTGTACCAGGCCAACACTAAGCGTGTTATCGACCGGGTCAGTAAACTGTACCCCGGTGCCCGTGGGCGCGGCTGGGTCCACTTGAACCTCAGTCGATATCAGGGGCATTTCGGGAGGTGCCGGGGGCGCTTCAGGCCTGGCCAGGGGCGACTCGTAATCCACGATAATCTCCGCCTCCGGCATAACAATCTTGCCAATGGTCACCGACTCAGGCGGCTCCATAGCGACATAGTCCGTTTGAATCAGGGTGGCCATCACCAAAAGCAAACCAGCCGTAGCCAGCATGCCCATGGGAATTGCCGTAAAACGCATTACTGTTGCTGTAGTCATAACCCGTACCTCACGCGAATGATCGATACCAACGCTTTAACCATAGTTACTGCAAGCGTGGCGCGCAAAGTTCCTTTAGCAATAATAAGCCATGAGATTCGGGGAGAATGTTATTTCACAAGAGTAAGCAAATCGGGTTATCCGTGGCGCAGCAAGGCGTCCAGCTCATCGACAACTTCGGCCCAGTCGGCGTCATCGCTTATCGCTTGCTGCAAAAAACGTTGCTGGCTGTCACTCCAAAACGGGGCGTCAGCCAGTTTAACGTCCGCGGCCATTGGCCGGTGGCTCGCGATAAATTGCTCAATCGCTTCAGGGTTACTGGGCAACCCCAGCTGATCAAACAATGCAGACAAAGGGTGGACGGGCGACTCCATAAACGGCTCCTATACGGTGATTCGAGAGGTAAGTATAACTACCCTTACTGTAAACCTATTATACGAGGATGACGAGTGGCGAGGTTACACCAGCGGCGTAGGCAAAAGGATTGAAAAAGTGAACGGAGGGCCTCGATGCGCCAGATTAAAAGTCAAACTCGCTTTTAAAGCGCACTAGAAACGCTTCTAATTCTTGTGCATTGTCATCAGGCAAGGTGCGCCGCCCTGAGCTTTGAAGAGCCCCGGGGCCTGCTGAATGGCTCTCGTAAAAGCGCGACTCGGCCGGCGTAAACACCCGGCTCTTGGTGCCATCACGGGCAGTGCCGCTCATACTCGCCCAGCCGTCGGGCGTTATGTGTGCATCCATCCAGGTATTAACGTAAATTGCGGAGCCTATTGCATCAGGGTCGGCATAGCGACCATCAGAAAAGGTGGTGGTTGGGTGCCAAGGCCGCCCCAGGGAGGTGCTCTGGTCCGGCACGCCCGCCTCACGAATTAGCTTAGAATCTAAAAACACCAAGCCAAATGGTTGCTGAATATTGGTAGACGGTGCCGTCACATGCCCTTGAATGTCGCCGGCATCAAAGTGTTTGCCTCGCACGCGCGATACGATCTCGCACTGTTCAAACACGGCTACGCCATCACCAAAAATAAAATCAACATTGCCGCTGACTAGCGATTGATAAAAATAACTCCGGCCCCCATCGGCAAATACCGTGTCTTGAAAGCCATCGATCCTGGAGTGCTCAACGTAGGTCAAGTCGCTATCAATATCGAGCAATAAGGCCACGGCCTGTGAGTGGCGCACCCGGTTAGGATGATCTTTGGGCCGTGCATCGTTAGCCAGAAAGTCAAAACTATTTTCGATATGCAAGTTGCTTAATACCGTACCGCGCGCATTAACGGTTACCGTTGCCGAACCGGGCGTACCCCATTCATCGCGGTGATACTGTGATGCCATTCCGGCATAGGCGTCAAAGTGGATACGGGGCAGTGCATCTTTCGCGGGAATTCCAATCAGCGATACACTGTCACGCTGAATGGTAATTTTCTCGTAGTAATCACCGGGCCAAATAGCCACACGATAACGCCCCGCTTTGGGCGCAGCGGCTAGCGCCTTTGTTACCGACTCATAGCGAGGTACGTTACGGTACTGATCCGAAATTTCAGTCAACTCAGAGGCAGGCACAGGCGACACCAGCGCATGGTAGGCGGGCTCGGCTCGCGCCAAGTCCACCCCCACTAACATCACCGCAATCACCAACACAAACTGAGCAACTCTAGACCAGCCGACGTTAACTTGTCCTAGTGATCGACGCCCCCAAACCATTAGACTAACTCAGCTTTTAGTGCACCTAAAACGCCCTGCTCGCTGATACGCGTCAGCCATTGGGTGGTAGCCGCCAGTACTTTCTCGTTGCATGCCAAGCTCTCACCAAACACCTCTTTGACGTTAAGGACGGCGCGAACGGTTGCCTCCGGTGTATCACTGGCGTCGCACAGCGCTTTTAACTCAGAGGCGAGTGGATCTTGCACATCAATGGCTTCGCCTTTTTCATCAACGCCAGATACGTACCGAATCCACGCCGCTAGCGCAAGACACAAAAGGTCGATATTGCCTTCACCCTCTAGCTGCGCCTGCAATGTTTGCAGCCAGCGCTGGGGAATTTTCTGCGAGCCATCCATCGCAATTTGCCAGGTGCGGTGTTTTAAACCCGGGTTGGCAAATCGTTCGCGCAGCTCTACCTTGTAGTGCTCCATATCAAATCCCGCGGGCACTGTCAGAGTTTGGCTCACTTCTCGATCCATAAAGCGTTGACACAGCTGAGCCAGCACCGGCTCGCGCATAACCTCGCTGACGTAATCAAAACCGGCCAGATAACCACAGTAAGCCAGCAGAGAGTGACTGCCATTTAGCAGCCGAAGCTTCATGATTTCATAGACGTGGACATCGTCTACCAGTAACGCGCCAACATCCTCCCAGGCGGGCCGGTCAGAGCAAAACTTATCTTCAATCACCCACTGACTAAAGGGCTCGGCCAACACCATACCTTCATCGCGCAGCCCAAGCTTACCCTCCAGCTCCTGCCGATCGGCGTCGGTGGTAGCGGGCACAATGCGATCAATCATGGTGCACGGAAATGTCGTGTTGGCGCGAATCCAAGCCGCCAACTCAGCGCTGACCTGCTCGGCATACTGCAAAGTGACTTTCTCTAACACTTCGCCGTTGTTGGGTAAGTTATCGCAGCTTAATACCGTAAAGCTATCGACACCCGCTTGGCGCCGGGCATCGAGTGCTGCAACAATAAAACCTATGGCCGATTTAGGTGCGTTAGGGTTCGCCAAATCGTGTTTGATATCGGCATTGCTAAGATTTAGATTGCCACTGGCCGGATCGTGGCAATAACCTTTTTCGGTCACGGTTAAGGACACGATTTTAATCTGAGCATCAGCCATAACTGACAACAAGCTCGCCGGAGACTCGGGCCCCACCAGCACATCTTTAACCGCGCCGACCACCTGAAACTTCTCACCCTCCGGGCCGCGTTCAACAATGGTATACAAACCATCCTGCGTGGCCAGCTGATCTTTAACGGTGGGCGAGCGCAAACTCGCCCCGATGATCTGCCAACCCGCGGCTCCCCTATTCAGCAAAGCCTCGGTGTACCACGCCTGATGGGCGCGATGAAACGCGCCTATACCCAAGTGAACAATTCCGGCGTTGCTGTTCGCTCGATCGTAACTGGGTGTGCTAGCTACGCCCGCGATATTCGCGAGCGTTTGATTATTTAAGCGCTGCATGAAAATTCCTTAGTCGAGCTTGTAAGCTTGCTTAACAAGTTTGTACGTTAGATCGATTGCCACTTCACGGGCTTCGTCTTCTGGTAAACGATGTTCGGCCACCAGACGCGCCAAAAAGTTACAGTCCATACGACGAGCCACATCGTGACGCGCCGGGATCGACAGAAATGCGCGAGTATCATCGTTAAAGCCAACGGTGTTATAAAAGCCGGCCGTTTCGGTAATTTGCTCGCGGAAACGACGCATCCCTTCCGGGCTATCGTGGAACCACCACGAGGGGCCCAACTTAAGCACGGGGTAATGCCCCGCCAGCGGAGCTAACTCGCGACTGTATACGGTCTCATCCAGCGTAAAGACAATAATCGACAAACGGGTATCGTTACCGTACTTATCCAGCAAGGGCTTTAACGCGTTGACGTACTCGGTTTGCGACGGAATGTCAGCCCCTTTATCGCGGCCAAAATCGCGAAACACATTGGGATTGTGGTTGCGGAACGAGCCTGGATGAATCTGCATCACCAAGCCATCTTGGATGCTCATGCCGGCCATTTCTGTCAGCATTTGCCCACGGAACTGCTCGGCCTCCGCCGCCGTACATTTACCGGCCAACGCTTTGGCAAACAGCGCTTCACACTCGGCAACCGACAAATCTGAGGTGGTGGCCGTCGGGTGACCGTGATCGGTGGAGGTCGCACCAAACGATTTAAAATATTCACGTCGGTTCATCAAGGCCGCTAAATAACCAGACCAGGTATTGGTATCTTCACCGGTAATTTCCCCCAGCTTGGCCACGTTTACAGCAAAGCCTTCAAAGTCGGGGTCAACCAAAGGGTCGGGGCGATATGCGGTGATGACGCCACCTCCCCAGCCACTCTCGCGGATTTTTTTGTGGTGGCGCAAGTCGTCCAGTGGCGACTCGGTGGTGGCCAGATATTCGATATTGAAATTTTCCATCAGCGAGCGCGGCAAAAACTCGGGCTTTTGCAAGTAGCTGTTAATGCGCTCATAGTAAGTGTCGGCCGTATCAGCACTTAACACCTGATCCAGCTCGAAGACTTCTTTAAAAACATAATCGAGCCACATACGTGAAGGCGTGCCGCGAAATGCCCAGTAGTGGTCGGCAAACAAGCGCCAAATTTTTTGTGGGTCTTGCTCTACCGCGATACCGGACTTACTGGGCACCCCCAGTGACGGTAGCGATACCCCCAAGCTGTAGAGCATACGAAACACGTAGTGGTCAGGCTTGATTAATAAGTCAGCCGGGTTACCAAACGGCTGATTCTCAGCAAACCAGCTCGGGTCGGTATGACCATGCGGGCTAACAATTGGCAGGCTCTTAACTTCTTGATAGAGTCGACGCGCGATAGCGCGGGTAGTTTCATCGGCAGGAAACAGACGATCTGGGTGTAAATTCAGTGCACTCATGATGATATTATTACCGTTGTTAAAAGGTTGGGCAAAAATCAGCCTGACCAGCTGTAGGATTTTTACGCACTAAGGTATGACCAATTTATAGTTACAAATGTCTGCGCCTATGTCAATGGCGCCATTCATTACCCCTCGGGCGTAATGGATTCAGAGCAAGGCTGCCGCGTACTGAAGCAATATCATACGACGCCTATAAGCAACCTTATAGTTTTTAGGACTATATCATATATGGAGACCCAACAACGCCTACTAGCCCCATAATCCAACCTCCGCTTGCACACCGGCCTGACCAATTGTAAAATCCGACGCAAGCATACATTTAACCAGAGCGCCCATCCTGTTTTTTGGCGCCCAAAATACATAAGAGAGTGTAGACACCATGGCAAAGATTGCCTGTATCGGCGAGGTTATGATCGAGCTTGCCGCTAGCGAGCCCAGCAGCGATGGTCGCGAATTTAAAGCCCTGTCCTACGCGGGTGACACCTACAATACAGCGGTCACACTGTCCCGCCTCGGTACCGGCACCGCTTATATCACCCGGCTGGGTGACGACCACTACAGCGACGCGATCGTCGCGCGCCTGCAAGCCGAACAAATCGACACCCAGGCCATTGTCCATCAAGAGAGCACCGTGCCGGGCCTTTACATGATTCACAACAGCCCCGATGGCGAACGCGAATTTTTTTACTGGCGCTCACAGGCACCGGCCCGAGCCTTATTTAGCCAGCAGCAAGAGATCGTTATGCTCGAAGACGCCCTCAGCGACTACGATATGATCTACCTTTCGGGCATTACCCTGGCCATAATCAGCGCGGACGCCAGACAGCATTTATTGGCTTTTTTACGCCGCTTTAAAGAACGAGGCGGGAAAGTTGCCTTTGACAGCAACTACCGCCCGCGACTTTGGCAAACCCCGGAGCAGGCGCAAGACGCCATGAGTGAGTTACTCTCTGTCACTGATCTGGCGCTGTTAACACTCGATGACGAAGAGCTGCTGTGGGGCGATGAAGAGGCCGATTCGGTCGAGGCGGTAAAAGAGCGCTACGCCGCTTACAATATCGAAGAGATTGTACTCAAGCGCGGCGCCCAAGATGTGATTATCTTAAACGGTGAACAACAAACGCGTGTAGCGGTACCCAAGGTAGAAAACATCGTCGATACCACGGCTGCAGGCGACACGTTTAATGCCGGGTATCTGGCAGCGCGCAGTGCCGGCGAATCTGCCGAGGCCGCCGCTCAGCAAGCTTGTCGCTGTGCGCGAGTTATTATTCAGCACCGCGGCGGCGTTATTGATCGTGAGCTTTACCTTAGCGAACTGGCAAGTCAGTAATAAAGCCACTGTAAAAAAAACGGCGCCATCGGCGCCGTTTTTTTTATTCATTAAAGCCCACGCTAGCGATACGCCTTCGGAACAAAGCTCAGCAACCAACCTGCCACCTCATCTGAATTGGCGGGCACCTCTAACGGCCGGCGTACAGCGGGATAATCAGGGTAGCCACCAACCTCATCTTGCGAGTCGATAATTCGCCCGGTTTTGCGCCGCACTGAATCCACAATTCTTTGGTCGACTTGGTCGCGCTCCCAGGGTCGCGAGCCGGCATGAGTCAACACATGCTCATACGTCTTAGTGAGTGCAAGTGGCTGCAAACCTTGCGGCCAAACCGGCGCGTTCTTCAGTAGTTTAATATCCCCCTGAACCTGTGCCATATCGCCGCCATCAAGGTTTAGGACTTGGTTATCGCTTAGATAAACATCCCCCTGATAGGCCACCAATGCTAAATCGGAATAGGTATCTCTGCCGTAAATAAGCTGATTGCCGACTACCGCCACTTGAGGGTTCCCGGGCTGCCGCTCGCGTCCCTCCCACTCATGGTCGATATAGCCAAGCTGAACGGCGGCATTGCCCGGGTTGTACATGAGGTTATTCACCACCACCCCTGTGGCATGCGCCTTAAAATAGGGGTTGCGACGATCGTTGTGAGCAAACAAATTGCCCACTACCGCCACGTCCTGAACATAATCGTGAATCAGAATACCTTTTGAGTGCTTACCTTTTTTATGGGTAGCGTAGTCCAGCGCCTCAGCAATAATAGAGTTACTGAAGGTTATCCTGCCCGAGGTCGCCGCGGGCCCCTCGTAGCGCTCGCCCGAGGCCGACATGTTTTCGTCCACCGCCCAGCTGGTAGAGACATGATCGATATGGACGTCCCGCGCTTTCGCCCGGGAGATGCCAACCCCATCTGGCTCCCAGCCGGATAACGCCGGTTGATCGTTGGTGCCGGGGCGAACAGCAATGTGACTAATGCGTACATCGTGGGTGCGTATACTAATACCACCGCGGATAATGATGATGCCGGGGCTTGGAGCGGTTTCGCCGGCGACCGTAACAAATGGCTCGGCGACTTCGAGGCTACGCCCAGCCAAATTGATAACGCCGCCCACCTCAAAGACGACAATTCGCTTGCCTGTTTGAGCGAGCGCGGCTCGTAGAGAGCCTGGCCCACTGGCGGCCAAGCTAGTCACTTTAACGACCTCGCCCCCGTGGCCTGCCGGCGTATCAGCGCCAAAGCCTTCCACGGCAGAGAGGTCTATCCCATGCGCCGACATCGTACACAGCGACAATAACAACAACGCGAGGCAATGAGCTCGCTTAAAACAAGATCCAGACCGAGCCATAACACTGCCTCACCGAATTTAGAATTGCACCCCCAACGCTACACCATAGGGTTGCCGCGCTTACACAGCTGAATCGCAAAACCCCAGGGGTCTTTCAGCATTAACAACACTGAGCCGTCATTGAGGCGCACATCATCTACCACTTTACAACCGGCCGCACACAGGCGCTCTGCATCAGCCTCGGGGTCCGCCGAAACAAAAGCCAAATGCAGTGTTAATGGATTCATCGACGGGTAATCAGGCACCTCACCGGGCGGATTGTTATAAATTTCAATCATCACGTTATCGGTGCTGTCTGCCAAAAAGTGAGTATGTGGCGCTTTATTAAATTTATGTTTTACCGTAAAACCTAAATTTTGGCAGTACCATTCGGCCACCGCGATTGGATCTTTTACATTAAACGCAAAGTGTTCAATTCGCATCACAAGGCCCCAATATTATTTTTCGTACAAGCCAAAGAAAGTAGGTAAGAACTCACTAATCGCTGGCACATAGGCGACCAACAATAAAACCACTACCATGGCGGCATACATAGGCATTAAGGGTTTAATCAGCCTGGCAATGGAGGTTTTGGCAATACCGCAGCCCACAAATAAGACCGCACCTACCGGCGGTGTACAAAGGCCAATACACAGGTTGAGTACCATCATGATGCCAAAGTGCAGGGGTGACATACCCAACTCCATCGCCACCGGTAAGAAGATTGGGGTAAAAATAAGTACTGCTGGGGTCATATCCATAAAGATCCCCACCAACAGTAAAATGATATTAATAGTGAGCAGGATAATAAACGGATTGTCACTCAAGCCCATCAGGGCGGCGCTAATATTTTGCGGAATATTTTCGTAGCTCAGCATCCAGCTCATAGCAGTAGAGGTGGCAATTAAGAGCATAACAATGGCCGTTGTCTCGACCGCCTTAATAAAAATCTCGGGCAGCTCTGGCAGCTTAACCTCTTTGTAAACAAATACCGATAGCAGCAACGAGTAGAGAACGGCAATCACACTCGCCTCGGTCGCGGTAAAAAAGCCACCAACAATACCGCCAATCACCAGCACAATTAAGAACAGGCTGGGCACCGCATCAAATGATTTTTTAGCCAGCTCTTTTATCGTCGGCACACGCCCCACTGGGTAGCCGTGCTTTTTGGCATAAACAGCACAAACAGCCATCAAGCTCAAGGCCACTAAAATCCCAGGCAGGTAACCGGCAATAAATAGCGCCGCGATAGACACCCCGCCACTGGCGAGCGAATACACAATTAAAATATTGCTGGGCGGAATAAGCAGGCCGGTGGTTGACGAGGCAACCGTTACGGCGGCCGTAAAGTCTTTATCGTAGCCTTCTTTTTCCATCGTCGGAATCATAAAGCCACCGATAGCCGAAGTAGCGGCTACGGCAGAACCTGAAATTGCACCAAACAATGTGCAGCTAATAATATTCACAAAAGCCAGTCCGCCGGGGAGCATACCAATTAAGACTTTCGCGAACTCAATTAAGCGATGGGCGATACCACCACGCCCCATCAACAGCCCGGATAGCACAAAAAATGGAATCGCCAAGAGCGCGAAGCTATTAATACCACCCGCCATTCGCTGGGCGACTGTGACCGCAGCCGGGCCAAAGTCGATAGTGAACAGCATGGCCGCGAAGGTCGCAATGCCGATACCGATAGAGATCGGGACATTCAACACCAGCAGGACCACAAAGGTCACTAGCAAGACAATTACGGACCAATCCATCTTTCTACCTCAAATTATGTTTATTTTGTCTGGCTTAACGCTAATTGAACCCGGCGTTACTCGTAAAACTCGACGTGATCTGGCTCAGGGTCGCCGTTAACAATACGATCAAAAGAAAAGAGCACAATCAATACACCACTAAGCGGGATGACACTGTAGAGGTAACCAATTTTAATTTGCAGTGCAGCTGACATTTGCCCTAAATCGAGCGTCAAAAACATCAGCTTGGCACCGCCATAAATCATGATCACGCAGGCAAATAGCGCACAGACCACGCTAATAAAAATATCCAACTTGCGCTTGGCCTCGCCCTCTAACTTTTGCGAGAGAATATCGAGCCCCAAGTGCGCCTTTTTACGATAGGCGTACGCGGCCCCTAAAAGCCCAATCCATACCAATAAAAAACGCGCAAGCTCTTCGGTGTATGAGCTTGGCTCCTGCAGGATAAACCGAGTGGCAACCTGCCAGGTTACATCCAGTACCATAATGGCCATTAGCAGCCCTAAAAAGGCGCCCAGGAACTTTTCAATCATTGCGGTTAACTGCTTCATGGTCGACTCTTTGTTTACATCGCTTTAAAGGTTTGGATCAAATCGTACAACTCGGTTCCTTTGTAGGAGTCGTGCATCGGCTCCACTCGCTCCATAAAAGGTTTTTTATCGGGCCGTATAACCGTTACACCGGCCGCCTCTACTGCAGCCAACGCCTCAGCGGTAGACTCAGCCCAGAGCTTGCGCTCGTATACAACCGCCTCATCCATTGCCTGCTGTAACCATTGCCGCTGCTGCCCGCTAAGGTTGTTCCAGATGTAACTTGAGATTAATACGATGTCGGGCACGTACGTGTGCTCATTTAAGGTGTAGTACTTACTGACTTCATAGTGCTTAGAGGTGTAAAAGCTTGGCGGATTATTCTCAGCACCATCAACCACCCCCTGGGACAGCGCCGTGTAAAGTTCGCCCCAGGAAATCGGCGTACCCGAGCCGCCCAACGCCTGTACCATGCGCAATGCGGTTTGGCTTTGCTGCACACGAATCTTTAAGCCTTTTAAGTCTTCGGGCGAATGTACAGGGGTATCAGTCGTGTAAAAACTACGGCTACCTGCATCAAAATAACCTAAACCACGAAGATTTACTGAATCGCCCGCCAGCAGCAACCGCTCGCCTTCGGCACTGTTCAGCACCCGCCAAAAGTGGTCATTATCGCGAAACACGTAAGGAATATTAAAAACCTTCATGGCGGGCACAAAACCCTCCATCGGACTCGATGAGACTTTGGTCATAGCAAGCGAGCCAATTTGCAGCAGCTCCATCAGCTCACGCTCGTCGCCAAGTTGCCCCCCGGGGTAAATATCGATGCTCATTTTACCGCCCGAGATGCTATCTAACCGGTCGGACATAAACACGATTGCCCGGTGTACCGGGTGGGTTTGATCCAGGCTATGGGCCATTTTTAGGGTTTTAACATCGGCCTCTTTGGCACAGGCCGAAAGCAGCACAGAGACTGCCAAAAACATAATTACGTTAATCCAGCTCTTACCCATTCTTACATCTCACAGGTTTTTATATTTATTTAGTAGGCTCCGAAATCATACAGAGTATAAAAAGAGCGGGCTATCAGAATTAGAGTCAAAAGGACAATAAGAGTTTTTTACTAGCCCTGAATCGCCCGCACAACCTAAGCAAAGACTTAGGAGAGCCACATTAATTGGCCAGACCAGAGAGTGTTATGCTAAAGCCTTGGAGTGACTAGACCATCAACTCCTAGGCCACAAGCCGCCAAACAACCTGCCTGACCAATCAAGGCAATAGTTGCATATTGGACTACCAAAAACAAGAGGTGGCTGACCACTTTTATTAAGTATTAGGACCGCAAGGAGACACAAACAAGCTCGCCACCAGAGAATCAGGCAATAACCTGGCGACATGAAGAAAGGAAAGGCTGGCATAAAAAACGGGCCAACAAGTGGCCCGTTAATGTATATGCGCACTATAGACAGTGCACAAGTGTTGTTCTGCGCCGCAGGAGCAGCACACGCCAATCAAGCCACTCTGAGGCATGAGGGGGATCAATCAGATCTGTCACCCATTGTTGAACTGCGCACGACAATGGAGTGCGGTAAAATATCTCGCTTATTGAGCTTGATTCCCAGTAAACTGTCGGCTCTGATAGCCTCAATTAATAGGTCTACCGAGTCTGTAGACATTTGATCAATGGGCTGCTTCACCGTCGTCAACGCCGGCCATATAGAACGAGCGATGGCGGTATCATCAAACCCTGCCACCGCAATATCCTCAGGCACGCGCAAACCGCGTCGGTGCACAGTCGCAATCACCGCACTGGCCATATCATCATTACTGGCAAAGATCGCCGTTACCGGCTCTCCCGAGTCCAGAATTTGTTCACAGGCGGTCATGCCGCCCGCAAAGTTAAAGTCACCTTCCGTTACCAGCGCCTCGTTAGTAACAAGACCATGCGCGGCCATAGCATCACAAAAGCCGCGATAACGAGTAGCAGAAACGCCCTGGTGGCAATCGCCTTTAATAAAACCGATATCCCTATGGCCAGCATTAATCAAATACTCGGTCATCTCATAGGTAGCTTGATAGTCGTCAATTGAGACAAAAGCAGAGCGGTCGAGATCCAGCCCCGGGCCCACCCTTACATAGCGAACCCCGGCCTCATCCAGTGCATCGAGCAGGGGTAAAAACTCACACATTGGCGGCGGCAGTATGACACCATCCAACATATATCGGCTGGTCAGTTCACTCACGGTCTCTTCGACATTGTCGGCACCAAATGAGCAAGACTCCAGTACCAAGTGGTATCCCAGCTCATTGCAACGCTGCAAAACACCAATCAAGTACTGACTGATGTAGCTACCTAAGGAGTTATCGTAAAAAAAGCCAAGAACATAGGATTGCGAACCAGACAAACTGCGCGCCGAAACGTTAAGGCGATAATTAAGGGCGCTTACCGCCTCCATTACCCGCTCGTGAGTGGACTCTGACACCTTGTCGTTATTGAGCACTCTAGACACCGTCATTATCGATACCCCAGCGCGGCTGGCGACATCTTTCATGGTGACTTTCTTAGCTTTACCCGTGCGCTCTCTGGTACTCATGAATCTACTATTCCGTTCGTAGGTGATGGTTCAGAGCAAAACCGCTGAAGGCGTTTATTATTATACGAAGGTACTCAGAGCCTTCCGCTATTTTGCGAAGAACTTCTTGATACCACAAAAACAAAAAAAACGCCACGAGGGCGTTTTTTTTGTGCGATCAAAGAGTCAAAATTACTCGATAATCTTTGCAACCACGCCGGCACCAACGGTACGGCCACCTTCGCGAATCGCAAAGCGCAGACCGTCTTCCATGGCTACTGGGTGAATCAGGGTAACACTCATCTGAATGTTATCGCCTGGCATTACCATTTCAACGCCTTCTGGCAGCTCACAAGCGCCCGTTACGTCGGTAGTACGGAAGTAGAACTGTGGACGGTAGCCTTTAAAGAAAGGCGTGTGACGGCCACCTTCGTCTTTCGACAAAACGTACACTTCGGCTTCGAACTTRGCGTGTGGGTTTACTGAGCCAGGCTTGGCCAGYACTTGACCACGCTCAATCTCGTCRCGCTTGGTACCACGCAGCAGAACACCAACGTTCTCACCAGCACGGCCTTCGTCCAGCATTTTGCGGAACATTTCAACACCGGTACAAGTGGTCTTGGTGGTGTCTTTGATGCCCACGATTTCCAGCTCGTCGCCCACGTTTACGATACCGCGCTCAACACGACCGGTAACAACGGTACCACGACCTGAGATCGAGAATACGTCTTCTACTGGCATCAGGAACGGCTGATCGATAGCACGYTCTGGCTCTGGGATGTATTCRTCCAGAGTTTCTACCAGYTTCTTAACAGCGGTAGTACCCAGCTCGTTGTCGTCTTCACCGTTCAGAGCCATCAGGGCAGAACCTGGGATGATCGGAGTGTCGTCGCCTGGGAAGTCGTAGTCAGACAGCAGCTCACGCAGCTCCATCTCTACCAGCTCCAGCATTTCGTCGTACTCTTCAGTACCAACGCCGCCGCAATCTTCCGCCAGCAGGTCTGCYTTGTTCAGGAATACCACAATGAAAGGTACACCAACCTGACGAGACAGCAGRATGTGCTCACGGGTTTGTGGCATTGGACCGTCGGTCGCGCCACACACCAGGATAGCGCCGTCCATCTGCGCCGCACCGGTAATCATGTTTTTAACGTAGTCGGCGTGACCGGGGCAATCCACGTGCGCGTAGTGGCGATTCGGTGAATCGTACTCAACGTGTGAGGTGGCGATGGTGATACCGCGCTCACGCTCTTCCGGTGCGTTATCAATACCGTCAAAGGCAACGGCTGCGCCGCCCCAAACTTCTGCACACACGCGGGTCAGAGCCGCTGTCAGAGTGGTTTTGCCGTGGTCAACGTGACCGATGGTACCCACATTGACGTGGGGTTTATTACGTTCGAACTTCTCTTTAGCCACTTTACTTTCCTCTAAAATGAATCAATCAGAATCAATTATTCACTTACACGTTGCTAACTTGCCATTACCGCTTCGGTGACGTTCTTAGGCGCTTCAACATAACCCAAAAACTCCATACTGTAAGTCGCACGACCCTGCGTTGCGGAGCGCAAATCGGTAGCATACCCGAACATCTCTGCCAGCGGCACTTCAGCATTAATAACTTTGCCCATGGAGCTTTCTTCCATACCTTGAATGACACCACGGCGGCGATTTAAATCACCCACCACGTCACCCATATTGGCCTCAGGCGTTACTACTTCAACCTTCATCATCGGCTCGAGTAAAACTGCACCGCCGTCTTCTGCCAATTTTTTTGTGGCCATAGATGCCGCGATCTTAAAGGCCATTTCATTCGAGTCTACATCGTGGAACGAGCCATCGTATAACGTCGCCTTTAAACCCAACAGTGGGTATCCAGCTAACACGCCATTTTGCATTTGCTCCTCGATGCCTTTGCTAACGGCTGGAATGTACTCTTTAGGTACAGTACCACCTACGATCTCGTTAACAAACTCCAGGCCTTCAGCGTTGTCATCGTCAGCTGGCTCAAACTTGAGCCATACATGACCGTATTGACCGCGACCGCCTGACTGGCGCACAAACTTACCTTCGATTTCACAGGTGTTGGTTATGCGCTCTCGATAGGCCACCTGCGGCTTACCGATGTTGGCCTCGACATTAAACTCGCGGCGCATACGGTCGACAATAATATCTAAGTGCAGCTCACCCATGCCACCAATAATGGTTTGACCTGTTTCTTCGTCGGTTTTAACGCTAAACGAAGGGTCCTCTTGGGCAAGTTTACCCAATGCCACACCCATTTTCTCTTGGTCGGCCTGGCTTTTTGGCTCAACCGCCACATGAATGACCGGCTCGGGAAACTCCATACGCTCAAGCGTAATGATGCTTTTGGGTGAGCACAGAGTATCGCCCGTCGTTACATCTTTAAAGCCAATGCCGGCCGCGATGTCGCCGGCGAGAACTTCTTTGATTTCCTGGCGATCGTTAGCGTGCATTTGCACCATTCGACCGACACGCTCTTTTTTACTTTTTACCGGATTAAACACAGTATCGCCGGTACTTAAGGTACCAGAATATACCCGGAAGAAGGTTAAGGTACCGACAAATGGGTCGGTGGCAATTTTAAATGCTAAGGCCGCGAAGGGAGCGTCGTCATCAGCCTCTCGCGCTTCTACAGTCTCACCGTCTTCCAGCACACCCTCAATGGCATGAACCTGATTGGGTGCCGGCAAATACTCAACAACCGCATCCAGCACCGCCTGCACACCTTTATTTTTAAAGGCTGAGCCGCCCAGTACCGGGACAATCTCATTTGCTAGCGTGCGCTTACGCAGTGCGGCTTTAATTTCGTCCTCAGAGAGCTCTTCACCCTCCAGGTACTTATTCATTAATTCGTCATCAGCTTCGGCCGCGGCCTCCACCAAATACTCGCGCATTTCGTCGCAAGTGCTTTGCAAACCGGCTGGAATCTCCGCGTAATCAAAGGTCATGCCCTGATCGTCTTCATTCCAGAGAATCGCCTGCATTTTAACCAGATCAACCACCCCTTTAAACTCGTCTTCCGAGCCGATAGTCATCTGTAGGGGGACGGCATTAGCACCGAGGCGCTCGCGCAGCTGCTCGACAACGCGCATGAAATTAGCACCGGTACGATCCATTTTATTGACAAACACCATGCGCGGCACGTGGTACTTATTGGCTTGGCGCCAAACAGTCTCGGTTTGCGGCTGCACACCAGAAGAACCACACAGAACCACAATAGCTCCGTCCAGCACGCGCAACGAGCGCTCTACTTCAATAGTGAAATCAACGTGTCCGGGGGTGTCAATGATGTTAATACGATGTTCATCGTATTGTTTGCGCATACCACTCCAGAAGGTGGTTACCGCAGCGGAGGTAATGGTGATGCCACGCTCTTGCTCCTGCGCCATCCAGTCGGTGGTCGCGGCGCCATCGTGTACTTCACCAATTTTGTGGGATAGCCCCGTATAGAAGAGAACGCGCTCGGTGGTCGTTGTTTTGCCAGCATCCACATGGGCACAAATACCGATATTGCGGTAGCGTGCAATTGGAGTTTTACGTGCCACGGCTGTAATCCCCGAATTCTGATTCTCAAATGGTAAAAGGCAGCCATAATAGCTGCCTTTTGTTTCTCATCGCTTACAAACTTAGAAGCGGAAGTGAGAAAACGCCTTGTTGGCCTCGGCCATGCGGTGTACATCTTCACGCTTTTTAACAGCAGAACCTTTGTTCTGCGAAGCGTCAATCAGCTCACCCGCCAGACGTTGGGGCATAGATTTTTCACCCCGGCCACGCGAGTAATCCACCAACCAGCGCATTGCCAGCGCCGAGCGACGTGCTGGACGCACTTCAACAGGCACTTGGTAGGTAGCACCACCCACACGGCGAGATTTAACCTCAACCAGTGGAGCAATGTTTTCCAACGCTTCATCGAAAACTTCGATAGGATCGCGGTTAAGCTTTTCTTTCACAATGTCCATAGCGCCGTATACGATGCTTTCTGCAACGGCTTTTTTACCACTGATCATCACGTGGTTCATGAACTTTGCCAGAGTAACATTGCCGTATTTGGGATCCGGCAAGATTTCGCGTTTCGCGACAACTCTTCTTCTTGGCATTTTAATAGCCTCTCTTCAGGATTTGTCTAAGACGACTTCCACTTTACGTGGTCTGCGCTTAGCCTTACTCGGTTCTAGACCGAAAACGTATGTCTTGAGTCAGCGCGAGGCTTACTTAGGACGTTTGGTACCGTACTTAGAACGACCCTGTTTACGGTTGTTAACACCGGCAGTATCCAGTGAACCGCGAACAGTATGGTAGCGCACACCAGGCAAGTCTTTTACACGACCGCCACGGATAAGTACTACACTGTGCTCTTGCAAGTTGTGCCCTTCACCACCAATGTAGGAGGTCACCTCAAAACCGTTGGTCAGACGAACACGACATACTTTACGCAGTGCTGAGTTCGGCTTCTTCGGTGTAGTGGTGTAAACGCGGGTACATACGCCACGCTTTTGCGGGTTAGCTTGTAGAGCAGGAACGTCGCTCTTTTGAACCTTACGTTTTCTCGGCTTACGAACCAACTGGTTGATCGTTGCCATGAAAATAAACTCCACAGATATATAAACGCCTCAAATGAGGCTCGTTAATAGAGGACAAACGTGCCATCCCCCCACTTCAAAGAAAGTGGGTGGCGCATTGTAATGACGCCACCCACTCTCGTCAAGGCAGAATTGAGCAAAAATCACCCTATGGGCGACCACGCAACCCGGCCCCGTTGGCCCCGCGGGGCCAATTTTACTCGCTGCTAGACTTAAGCGCTTCGGTCAATGCCGCTTCGACATCTTCCGCACTTACCCCTGTTTCAGCCAATTCGAGCTGCTCATCACGCACACGCTTACGCTCGGCGTGATAGGCAAGACCAGTACCGGCTGGGATCAGGCGCCCAACAACAACGTTTTCTTTCAGACCGCGCAGGCCATCTTTCTTGCCTGTTACAGCCGCTTCGGTCAGTACCCGAGTGGTCTCCTGGAACGAGGCCGCCGAGATAAATGACTCGGTCGCCAACGATGCCTTGGTGATACCCAACAGCTGACGCTCGAAACGCGCAGGTTGTTTATCTTCGGCGCGCAAACGCTCGTTCTCGATCAGCACATTGGTAAACTCAACCTGCTCACCTTTTACGAAGCTAGAGTCCCCCATACCAGTGATCTCAACCTTACGCAGCATTTGACGCACGATGGTTTCGATGTGCTTATCGTTAATCTTCACACCCTGTAAGCGGTAAACGTCCTGAATCTCATTGGTGATGTAGCTCGCCAGAGCCTCGACACCTTTTAAGCGCAGAATGTCATGCGGGTTACTCGGGCCATCCGATACAACCTCACCCTTCACAACTTGCTCACCTTCAAACACAGTCAACTGACGGTGTTTAGGAATCAGCACTTCGTAATGGGTTGAGCCATCCTCCAGCGGCTGACCATCGCTTGGGGTAATCACCAGACGACGCTTGCCTTTGGTCTCTTTACCGAAGGTTACTGTGCCCGAGATCTCCGCCAAAATAGACGGCTCTTTAGGCTTACGCGCTTCAAACAGGTCGGCCACACGTGGCAGACCACCGGTAATATCACGCGTCTTAGAACCTTCTTGCGGAATACGTGCCAGTACGTCACCCACTTCGATGTCGTCATTATCGCTGATGCTCAAAATAGCGTGAGCAGGCAGCAAGTAATGCGCAGGCATCGTGGTGTTCGGCAAGCACAGGTCGTTACCGTTGCCATCAGTCAGGGTAATAGCAGGACGCATGTCTTTACCCGCTGACGGGCGCTCCGACGGGTCCATAACCTCGATCGATGAAAGGCCTGTCAGCTCGTCAGTTTGACGACGCACAGAGAGGTTATCTTCCATACCCGAGAAGTTAACCTTACCGGCCACTTCAGTAATAATCGGGTGAGTGTGCGGATCCCATTTAGCAATAACCTGACCGCCATCGACTTTCTCGCCATCTTTTACAGAGATGACCGCGCCGTAAGGAATCTTATAACGCTCACGCTCACTGCCCGATGCATCGGCTACGGCCAACTCACCAGAGCGAGATACCGCCACCAGGTTACCGGCCTTATTCGTCACAACTTTAATGTTGATCAGACGGACAGTACCTTCTTGTTTAACCTGCACGTTATCAGCTGCAGACGCTCGCGATGCCGCACCACCAATGTGGAAGGTACGCATGGTCAGCTGGGTACCCGGCTCACCAATAGACTGCGCCGCGATAACACCCACCGACTCACCAATATTGGCGCGGTGACCACGGGCCAGATCACGGCCATAACACATAGAGCAAATACCCGTGCGCGCTTCACAGGTGATCGGCGAGCGCACCAGCACTTCATCGATACCCATGCCTTCAACGCGCTCCACCCAGGCCTCATCAATCATGGTGCCGGCTGACACCAAAATCTCGTCGCTGCCCGGGCGTACAACGTCACGGGCAACAATACGACCGAGGATACGATCACCCAACGACTCGATAACGTCACCACCTTCAATGACCGGCGCCATTTCAAGACCTTCGTCGGTGCCACAATCCTGATGAGTAACAACCAAATCCTGCGCCACATCTACTAATCGACGAGTCAAATAACCGGAGTTAGCGGTTTTCAATGCGGTATCGGCCAGACCTTTACGCGCACCGTGCGTCGAAATAAAGTACTGACCAACGTTCAGACCTTCACGGAAGTTAGCCGTAATAGGCGCTTCAATGATCGAGCCATCTGGCTTAGCCATCAAACCACGCATACCGGCCAACTGACGAATCTGCGCCGGGCTACCACGAGCACCTGAGTCGGCGTACATGTAAACCGAGTTGAACGAGGTTTGCTGCTCCTCTTCGCCATCGCGATTGATAACGCTTTCAAAGCTGATACCGTCCATCATCGACTTAGCAACCAAGTCGTTAGCACGCGACCAAATATCAATTACCTTGTTGTACTTCTCACCGGCGGTTACCAGACCAGAAGCAAACTGGCTTTCAATTTCTTTTACTTCGCCTTCAGCGCGCGCAACAATTTCATACTTTTCATCGGGAATGGCAAAGTCATTCACACCGATCGACGAGCCGGACTTAGTCGAGAAGTCGTAACCCATGTACATCAATTGATCCGCAAAAATAACGGTCGATTTCAAACCAACCACGCGGTAACAGTGGTTGATAACGGCCGAGATGGCTTTTTTAACCATCGGACGATCTACCATCTCAAAGGGAATACCCTCTGGAACGATATCCCACAGCAACATGCGACCAACGGTGGTGTCGACGATGCGAACATCATCTTGCTTCTCACCCTCAGTGCCGATGATAGTCTCGTGGATACGCACTTTAATACGCGCCTGAAGGTCAACCTGCTTACCGTAATAAGCGCGCGAAACCTCTTCAATATCGGCAAACACCATGCCTTCACCCTGAGCGTTGATACGCTCACGGGTCATCCAGTAAAGGCCCAATACCACGTCTTGCGACGGTACGATAATTGGCTCACCAGAGGCGGGCGACAGAATGTTGTTGGTTGACATCATCAGAGCACGAGCTTCTAGCTGCGCCTCCAATGTCAGCGGTACGTGCACCGCCATTTGGTCACCATCAAAGTCAGCGTTATACGCGGCACAAACCAGCGGGTGCAACTGAATCGCTTTACCTTCAATCAGTACCGGCTCGAACGCTTGAATACCAAGACGGTGAAGGGTCGGAGCACGGTTAAGCAGTACCGGGTGCTCGCGAATAACTTCGTCCAGGATATCCCAAACGACAGCTTCTTCGCGCTCAACCATTTTCTTGGCGGCTTTAATCGTTGTGGCCAGGCCACGCAACTCAAGCTTGCTAAAGATAAACGGCTTAAATAGCTCAAGAGCCATCTTTTTAGGCAAGCCACACTGGTGCAAACGCAGAGTTGGACCTACCACGATCACCGAACGGCCCGAGTAGTCAACGCGCTTACCCAGCAGGTTCTGACGGAAACGACCCTGCTTACCTTTGATCATGTCGGCCAAAGATTTCAGCGGACGCTTGTTAGAACCGGTAATCGCACGACCGCGACGACCATTATCAAGCAGCGCATCAACCGACTCTTGCAACATGCGCTTTTCGTTGCGCACGATGATGTCTGGCGCATTCAAATCCAGCAGGCGCTTAAGACGGTTGTTACGGTTAATCACCCGGCGATACAAATCGTTCAGGTCTGAGGTCGCAAAACGACCACCATCCAGCGGCACCAACGGACGCAAATCCGGCGGTAACACGGGTAAAACTTCCATCACCATCCACTCTGGATCGTTGCCAGAGAAGTGGAAAGCCTCAAGCAGCTTAAGGCGCTTAGAGAACTTCTTGATTTTCGTTTCAGAGTTGGTGTTCGGAATCTCTTCCCGCAGATACTGAATCTCTTCTTCGAGATTGATCGCCGACATCAGGTTTTTGATTGCTTCGGCGCCCATCAGAGCTTCGAATTCATCGCCAAACTCTTCCATCGACTCAAAGTACTGCTCGTCCGTCAGCAATTGACCGCGCTCCAGCGTGGTCATACCAGGATCGGTCACAACATATGACTCAAAGTACAGCACGCGCTCGATGTCGCGCAGGGTCATATCCAGCAACAAACCGATACGGCTTGGCAAAGACTTCAGGAACCAAATATGTGCAACCGGGCTTGCCAGCTCGATGTGGCCCATGCGTTCACGACGCACTTTGGCCAAAGTAACTTCAACACCGCACTTCTCACAGATAATACCGCGGTGCTTCATGCGCTTGTACTTGCCGCACAAACATTCGTAGTCTTTTACCGGGCCAAAAATTTTGGCACAGAACAACCCTTCACGCTCAGGCTTGAAGGTACGGTAGTTAATGGTCTCAGGCTTCTTAACTTCGCCAAACGACCAAGAGCGAATCATTTCTGGTGATGCCAGACCGATACGGATCGCATCGAATTCTTCGACTTGTCCCTGGGACTTGAGCAGATTAAGTAAGTCTTTCAAGGCACTTCCTCCAGTGGGCTCCAGTAAGTGCAATTTGCACAATGGGCGGGGGCCTTACCCCCGCGCTTACCGATTAAGTATCAGATGGACGATTAATCGTCTTGTTCCAGTTCCATATTGATGCCGAGGGCACGAATCTCTTTAACCAGTACGTTAAAGGACTCAGGCATACCCGGCTCCATACGGTGGTCACCGTCAACAATGTTTTTGTACATTTTGGTACGACCCGCTACGTCATCCGATTTAACGGTCAACATTTCCTGCAAGGTGTAGGCGGCGCCGTATGCTTCCAGAGCCCAAACCTCCATCTCACCGAAGCGCTGGCCACCGAACTGCGCCTTACCACCCAGCGGCTGCTGAGTAACCAAGCTGTAAGAGCCAGTTGAACGGGCGTGCATCTTGTCGTCAACCAAGTGGTTCAACTTCAACATGTACATGTAACCCACGGTTACCGGACGCTGGAACGGATCCCCCGAACGGCCATCGTACAACTGCATTTGGCCCGAATCAGGGATATCAGCCAAACGTAGCAACGCTTTGATTTCGTGCTCTTTGGCACCATCAAATACCGGAGTGGCCATTGGCACACCACCGCGCAGGTTATTGGCAAGATCCATTACTTCATCATCACTGAAGCTTGCCAAGTCTTCTTTGGCAAACACATCACCGGTTTCGTTGTAGATCGTTTCTAAAAAGCCGCGAACTTCGTTAACCGCTTTTTGCTGACGAACCATCTCGTCAATCTTCACACCGAGACCTTTGGCCGCCATACCCAAGTGAGTCTCAAGAATCTGACCCACGTTCATCCGCGATGGCACACCCAGAGGGTTTAGCACGATATCTACCGGCTCACCGTTGGCGTCGTATGGCATATCTTCGATCGGCATAATCACCGAGATCACACCCTTGTTACCGTGACGACCAGCCATTTTGTCACCCGGCTGAATGCGACGTTTGATCGCAAGGTACACTTTAACGATCTTCAACACGCCTGGCGCTAAATCATCGCCGGTAGAAAGCTTACGCTTCTTGTCTTCAAAGCGCTCGTCGAGGTTTTTACGACATTCGGCCAGGCGCTCTTCCGCCAGATCAATTTGCTCGTTAAGTGCATCGTCAGAAACACGCAGCTTAAACCACTGCTCAGTTTCGAGACCCTCAAGCACTTCGTCGGTCAGTACGTCGCCTTTCTTAACGCCCTTACCGGCGGCAACTTTCTCGCCGCGAATAACAGAGCGCAAGCGATCCAGAGTTGCCGCTTCCATGATGCGGTACTCTTCGTTCAGATCTTTGCGAACTTCGTCCAGCTGAGCTTTTTCAATTTCTTGCGAGCGCTGATCTTTTTCCAGACCGTCGCGGGTAAACACCTGAACATCGATAACCGTACCCTTGGTGCTGGAAGGCACACGCAGGGAGGTATCTTTTACGTCCGAGGCCTTTTCGCCAAAGATCGCGCGCAGTAGTTTCTCTTCTGGCGTCAGCTGGGTTTCACCTTTAGGGGTAACTTTACCCACCAGGATGTCACCGCCACCGACTTCGGCACCAATGTAAACAATGCCAGAGTCGTCGAGCTTATTAAGAGCGTTCTCACCAACGTTTGGAATGTCCGAGGTAATCTCTTCACTACCAAGCTTGGTATCACGAGCGATACAGGTCAGCTCTTGAATGTGAATGGTGGTGAAACGATCTTCCTGAACCACGCGCTCAGAAACCAGGATCGAGTCCTCAAAGTTATAACCGTTCCAGGGCATGAACGCGATGCGCATGTTCTGCCCCAGCGCCAGCTCACCCATGTCGACCGATGGACCATCGGCCAAGATGTCGCCACGCTGTACAATATCGCCAACATTGACGATAGAGCGCTGATTGATACAGGTGTTCTGGTTTGAACGGGTGTACTTGATCAAGTTGTAAATATCGACGCCAGCGTCACCGGCCTCAACTTCATCACTGTGCACTTTAACTACGATACGGCCAGCATCTACACGATCAATCACGCCACCGTGCTTAGCCACCACACACACACCGGAGTCGGCTGCAACGTTGCGCTCCATACCAGTACCCACAAGAGGCTTCTGAGCCTTCAGGGTTGGCACCGCCTGACGCTGCATGTTTGACCCCATCAGGGCGCGGTTGGCATCATCGTGCTCGAGGAACGGAATCAAAGACGCGGCCACCGAAACTACCTGACGTGGCGAAACGTCCATCAGCTCAACTTCGGCTGGGCTTTTCAGAGTAAAGTCACTGCGGTGACGCACTGAAACCAGGTCTTCGATAAGCTTGCCGTTTTCGTCCAGCTTGGCCGATGCCTGGGCAATAACAAACTCGGCCTCGTTGATCGCAGACAAGAACTCGATATCGTCAGTGACCTGACCATCTTTAACACGGCGATATGGGGTTTCCAAAAAGCCGTAGCTGTTAGTGCGCGAGTAAGTCGCCAGCGAGTTAATCAGACCAATGTTCGGCCCCTCTGGCGTCTCAATTGGGCAAACCCGACCGTAGTGAGTCGGATGCACGTCACGTACCTCAAAGCCGGCACGCTCACGGGTCAGGCCACCAGGCCCTAACGCCGAGACACGACGTTTGTGCGTCACCTCAGACAGCGGGTTGTTCTGATCCATAAACTGCGACAGCTGTGAAGAGCCGAAAAACTCTTTAATAGCAGCGGCAACCGGCTTAGCGTTAATCAAGTCTTGCGGCATCAAGCCTTCGCTTTCGGCCATAGACAAGCGCTCTTTAACCGCGCGCTCAACACGAACCAAACCAACGCGGAATTGGTTTTCGGCCATTTCGCCCACAGATCGGATACGACGGTTACCCAAGTGGTCGATGTCATCCACCACGCCGGCACCGTTACGGATATTGATGAGAGTCTTCATGACGTCGACGATATCGTCATTAGACAATACGCCTTCGCCAAACTCTTCTTCGCGACCAAGGCGACGGTTAAACTTCATGCGGCCTACAGCCGACAAGTCATAACGCTCTTGGGTAAAGAACAAGTTGTTGAACAGAGCTTCGGCCGACTCTTTGGTTGGCGGCTCGCCCGGACGCATCATGCGGTAGATTTCTACCAGGGCTTCTAGCTGCGTACGGGTTGGATCGGCGCGCAGTGTTTCAGAAACAAATGGGCCACAGTCCAGCTCGTTGGTGTACAGAGTCTCGATAGTATCGACACCGGCTTTACCCAATACATCCAGAGTATCGACGGTAATCTCAGTGTTACACTCAAGCAACACTTCGCCGGTATCGGAATCGATAATGTCTTTTGCTAAGGCACGGCCCAACAAGTAGTCGGCGGGAACGGCCATCTCGTCAACACCGGCTTTTTCCAACTGGCGAATGTGACGCGCGGTAATACGGCGCCCCTCTTCAACCAGCACTTTGCCTTTGTTGTCTTTGATATCAAAAGTCGCTACGTCACCACGCAGGCGTGATGGAACCACTTTAAAGGTAAACTGACCATCGGCACCCAAGGTGAAGGAGCTGGTCTCAAAGAACATATCGAGCATTTCTTGCGTGCTAAAGCCCAGCGCGCGCAACAAGATAGACGCAGGCAATTTACGACGGCGGTCGATACGTACAAACACGAGGTCTTTAGGATCGAACTCAAAGTCGAGCCACGAACCGCGGTAAGGAATAATCCGGGCGCTATACAGCAGCTTGCCAGATGAGTGTGTCTTACCTTTATCGTGATCAAAGAACACACCAGGTGAACGGTGCAGCTGAGACACGATAACACGCTCGGTACCATTGATCACAAAGGTGCCATTCTCAGTCATGAGCGGAATCTCGCCCATGTAGACTTCTTGTTCTTTAATGTCCTTGATCGCTTTGTTCGCTGAATCTTTATCGTAGATAATCAGTCGAACTTTTACGCGCAGCGGCGCAGAGTAGGTAACGCCACGCAGAATACATTCATTAACGTCAAATGCGGGCTTGCCCAACACGTAGCTAACGTATTCTAGGGCGGCATTGCCAGAGTAACTGACAATTGGGAATACAGAGCGGAAGGCAGCGTGTAGCCCTACATCAAAACGCTCTTCACCAGACGCGTCGGCCTGGGTAAATTTTCTGTAAGAATCCAGCTGAATCGCCAATAGATAAGGGACATCCATGACGTGTGGCAGTTTGCCAAAGTCCTTGCGGATACGTTTTTTCTCAGTATATGAGTAAGCCATCTGTATTCCCCAGCTTGTTCACGGATCGGGCGGTGAAGCCTCTGAAACGCCGCAGCGTTTCGCTAAACTATCCTAGCTGCAAGCGGACCGGTAAACTCGGTGCTCAACAGCCAACGGTAACCTTGCTGTTACCTGACCAAATTAATGGCCGAAAACGGAAAAAGGCTGGCGGGAAAACCCACCAGCCTAACGTCTAACCGCATGTGTCAGACGTAGTGCACGCAAGTAAGCTTACTTAAGCTCACCAGTTGCACCGGCTTCTTCCAGCTTAGCCAGAGCAGCTTGAGCGTCTTCTTTAGAAACACCTTCTTTAATAGCTTTAGGCGCTTCTTCAACCATTGCTTTAGCTTCTTTCAAGCCAAGGCCGGTGATTTCACGAACGGCTTTAATGGCGTTAACTTTCTTCTCGCCAGCACCGGTAATGATAACGTCAAACTCGGTTTGCTCTTCAGCAGAACCGCCAGCGTCGCCAGCAGGACCAGCAGCAACAGCAGCCGCTGCAGATACGCCGAACTTTTCTTCCATTGCAGAAACCAGCTCTACAACATCTTTTACTGACATCTCAGCAATCGCTTCGATGATATCTTCTTTAGAAACAGACATGTTCAAATTCCCATCTGTGTTGAGCCATCGGCTCAATTAAACGTTGAGTAAAGCAGCTAAATTAAGCGGCTTCCTGTTCTTTGCTGTCGCCAACGGCCGCCAAAGTGCGAACCAACTTGCCAGCAGAAGCTTCTTTCATCACGCTCATCAGCTTAGCCAAGGCTTCGTCGTAAGTCGGCAGTGATGCCAACATTGCAACGTCAACCAACTCGCCTTCAAAGGCGGCAGACTTAAGCTCAAGATTATCGTCTCCTTTAGCGTGCTCACGTAAAATACGCGCGCCAGCACCTGGGTGCTCGCTAGAAAACGCAATCAGGGTAGGACCAACGAAGCTCTCAATTAAGCACTCGTAATCGGTACCTTCAACAGCGCGACGGGCCAATGTGTTACGAACGACTTTCAACCAAACGCCGTTCTCACGAGCCTCTTTACGCAGGGCAGTCATTTTGTCTACAGTTACGCCGCGTGAATCGGCAACAACCGCTGACAGAGCGCCCTTCGCAGCTTCCTGGACTTCAGCGACAATCGCTTTCTTACCTTCAAGTCCTAATGCCACGGGATTTCTCCTGGGTTTGACAGTGATAAACTGTCGTTTTCTTAACTACCGCAAGATAAACATCATCTTGCAGCCATGAATCGGTGAATTCATTCGGCTCAGCCGAAGAGGGTCCACCGTCTGCGTAGGCTAATATTAAGACATCCCTAACTGCGAGCTATCACCTACGGTCTTTGACGGCCTGCGCAAGCGCAGACCCCAAAGTTCGTTCTGGCTTTATACAGCCAGTGAAGAAACGTCGATCGCCAAGCCTGGACCCATGGTCGTGCTCAGAGCGATCTTCTTCAAATAAACACCTTTAGCCGTTGCTGGCTTGGCCTTTTTCAGGTCATTCAGCAGCGCTTCAAGGTTTTCTTGAATCGCCTGGGCTTCAAAAGTCAGTTTGCCGATGCCGCCGTGGATGATACCGCCCTTATCGGCACGGTAACGCACCTGACCGGCTTTAGCATTTTTAACCGCGGTAGCAACATCTGGGGTTACGGTGCCAGTTTTAGGGTTTGGCATCAGGCCACGTGGACCTAAGATTTGACCCAACTGACCAACAACACGCATGGCATCCGGAGACGCAATAACCACGTCAAAATCCATCTTGCCCGCTTTAACGTCGGCCGCCAGCTCATCCATACCTACCAGATCAGCACCGGCTTCTTTTGCCGCATCGGCGTTTGCGCCCTGCGCAAAAACAGCAACGCGTACATCTTTACCAGTACCGTTAGGCAAAGTAGTGGCGCCACGTACAGACTGATCCGATTTACGTGGGTCAATGCCCAGGTTTACCGCAACGTCGATAGTTTCAGAGAACTTAACGCTAGAAATTTCTTTCAGCAGGCTCACGGCATCCGCTACGCTGTACAGCTTATTGCGGTCAATTTTTTCAGCGATAGCGCGCTGGCGCTTAGATAATTTAGCCATGTTACACACCCTCCACATCAAGACCCATTGAACGGGCAGAGCCGGCAATGATACGCACTGCGGCGTCCATATCGGCCGCGGTCAGGTCAGGCTCTTTAGTAGTTGCGATCTCTTCTAACTGAGCGCGGGTTACCTTGCCGACCTTTTTGGTGTTAGGGTTACTAGAACCAGATTTGATGCCAGCGGCTTTCTTCAATAGGTAAGAAGCCGGCGGAGTCTTCATGCTGAAGGTAAAGCTGCGATCGCTGTACACGCTGATCACAACAGGAACTGGTGCACCAGCTTCCATACCTTGAGTCTGCGCGTTAAACGCTTTACAGAACTCCATGATGTTCACACCGTGTTGACCCAACGCTGGACCAACTGGCGGACTTGGATTTGCTTTACCTGCACCAACTTGTAATTTGATGTAGGCTGTTACTTTCTTAGCCATATCACTCTCCAAAAATGGGTGGTTAACGCCTCAAGGCAATTTGCATCACCCGTCACTGGCTCCCCGATTACCCGAGCAGATTTACTACTCAAGGACGCAAAAACCCCCCTCTGCCATAAGCAAAGGAAGGGCAATAAAAATCTTACTGTCAGAGCAGATCAAGCCTTCTCGACTTGACCAAACTCCAGCTCTACAGGAGTAGAACGACCGAAAATAAGCACCGCCACACGCAGGCGACTCTTCTCGTAATTAACTTCTTCAACAACACCATTAAAGTCATTGAAGGGACCATCAGTCACACGAACCATCTCGCCTGGCTCAAACATGGTCTTAGGCTTAGGCTTCTCAATCGAGTCGTCGACCCGCTGCAGAATAGCCTGAGCTTCTTTATCTGTAATAGGGGCAGGCTGATCAGCCTTGCCACCGATAAAACCCATCACCCGAGGCGTATCTTTCACCAAATGCCAAGAGTCATCATTTAACTCCATCTGCACCAGCACATAGCCTGGGAAAAACTTGCGCTCACTCTTGCGCTTTTGTCCGCCGCGCATTTCCACCACTTCTTCAGTGGGGACCAACACATCGCCAAACAACTCTTCCATCTGGTGGCGCTCAATCCGCTCACGCAGAGAGGCAGCTACCTTTTTTTCATAACCAGAATAGGCGTGTACTACGTACCAACGCTTCGCCATGAATCACCTACCCTATTATTTTGGCTGCAATGAAACCGAACAGAGTGTCCAGCCCCCAAAGAATCAACGCCATTATAACGACCACCACAACCACCAATAGAGTTGTTTGGTTTGTCTCTTGCGGCGTAGGCCACACAACTTTGCGCACCTCAACCACAGACTCTTGAAGTAGACGCCACAGCGCGCTGCCTTTGGCAGTTTGCAAAGCAACCAACAATGCAACGGCCCCAAGCACCAACAGCGCCAGAACCCGATACAACAACGGCTGCGCAGAGTACATGGAGTTACCCACTACACCTACCGCCACGACAGCAATCACCAACAGCCACTTTACGACATCAAGGCGATACTCTTTTGGCTCGGCTTTTGTACTCATTCTGCTCACAACCCAATCAAACAAACGACAAAAATGGCAGGCCAGGAGGGACTCGAACCCCCAACTTTCGGTTTTGGAGACCGACGCTCTACCAATTGAACTACTGGCCTAGAAACAATTAAAGGCGGGCAAAGCCCGCCTTTAACACCGAGTTATTACTCGATGATTTTGGCAACCACGCCGGCACCAACGGTACGGCCACCTTCGCGAATCGCAAAGCGCAGACCGTCTTCCATGGCTACTGGGTGAATCAGGGTAACACTCATCTGAATGTTATCGCCTGGCATTACCATTTCAACGCCTTCTGGCAGCTCACAAGCGCCCGTTACGTCGGTAGTACGGAAGTAGAACTGTGGACGGTAGCCTTTAAAGAAAGGCGTGTGACGGCCACCTTCGTCTTTCGACAAAACGTACACTTCGGCTTCGAACTTGGCGTGTGGGTTTACTGAGCCAGGCTTGGCCAGCACTTGACCACGCTCAATCTCGTCACGCTTGGTACCACGCAGCAGAACACCAACGTTCTCACCAGCACGGCCTTCGTCCAGCATTTTGCGGAACATTTCAACACCGGTACAAGTGGTCTTGGTGGTGTCTTTGATGCCCACGATTTCCAGCTCGTCGCCCACGTTTACGATACCGCGCTCAACACGACCGGTAACAACGGTACCACGACCTGAGATCGAGAATACGTCTTCTACTGGCATCAGGAACGGCTGATCGATAGCACGTTCTGGCTCTGGGATGTATTCGTCCAGAGTTTCTACCAGTTTCTTAACAGCGGTAGTACCCAGCTCGTTGTCGTCTTCACCGTTCAGAGCCATCAGGGCAGAACCTGGGATGATCGGAGTGTCGTCGCCTGGGAAGTCGTAGTCAGACAGCAGCTCACGCAGCTCCATCTCTACCAGCTCCAGCATTTCGTCGTACTCTTCAGTACCAACGCCGCCGCAATCTTCCGCCAGCAGGTCTGCTTTGTTCAGGAATACCACAATGAAAGGTACACCAACCTGACGAGACAGCAGAATGTGCTCACGGGTTTGTGGCATTGGACCGTCGGTCGCGCCACACACCAGGATAGCGCCGTCCATCTGCGCCGCACCGGTAATCATGTTTTTAACGTAGTCGGCGTGACCGGGGCAATCCACGTGCGCGTAGTGGCGATTCGGTGAATCGTACTCAACGTGTGAGGTGGCGATGGTGATACCGCGCTCACGCTCTTCCGGTGCGTTATCAATACCGTCAAAGGCAACGGCTGCGCCGCCCCAAACTTCTGCACACACGCGGGTCAGAGCCGCTGTCAGAGTGGTTTTGCCGTGGTCAACGTGACCGATGGTACCCACATTGACGTGGGGTTTATTACGTTCGAACTTTTCCTTCGCCATTGCGAGCGCCTCCTCAACTAGCCATCAAACAAGCCGTTTACTTACACACAAAAACAGCCGCGAAAGCACTTCTTCCGCAGCCAGAAAATGGAGCTCTTGAGCAGATTTGAACTGCCGACCTCACCCTTACCAAGGGTGTGCTCTACCAACTGAGCTACAAGAGCTTTAAAACCACAGCAACTGGAGCGGGCAGCGGGAATCGAACCCGCATATTCAGCTTGGAAGGCTGACGTTCTACCACTGAACTATGCCCGCTGAGTTCTTGCTCCGCAAAGCATCTCCAGCAAACCGGAGAGCCTTCAGCCGCAGCGGATTTTAGCCGCTACCGCTAAGCGGTAATAAAATGGTGCAGGGGGGTGGATTCGAACCACCGAAGCTTGCGCGTCAGATTTACAGTCTGATCCCTTTGGCCACTCGGGAACCCCTGCGAAAAACAAGCCGGCATTGTCCGGCTCTGGCCTATCACTGTCAACCGGTTTTCCTAAGAAATTCACCTGCTTACAGCAACAACATCAGAGAAAATGGAGCTGGCGAGAGGAGTCGAACCCCCGACCGGCTGATTACAAGTCAGCTGCTCTACCAACTGAGCTACGCCAGCACTTTCTCTAAGCACGTCTCAACGTGGAGGCGGGATTCTAGAGAAACTTTTACTCAGGTGCAACACCCTGACAGTATTTTTGTTGTTTCTCGATGCCATTTTCTGCCTCCAGCAACTCAGACCACGCATTCTCGCTTACTTTTTGACCTTGCCCGGCCGCCAGCACCACCCATATTTCTTTATGAGTGCGGGCCACTTCCCGCATTTCGGCGGCGTAGCCTAACTCCTTCATCTCGCTCAGCTTCGCCTCACCCAGAGCCTTGCGCGAAAACATACCAAACGATATACCGTTGGCCAGCTCCCCACGGGGAATCAGGTAGCTATCGATCTGCTGTGCCTGCACCTCATGCAAACGCCTTAGGGCCTCTTTTCGGCTGGGCTCCGGCGGCAGGTGCACCCAGTAGCCTACCCCCTCGGGCACCTCGATCTCACGCACTTCAGCCCCTACATCCAGCGCAGCCAGATTCTCCTGCAGGTATTCAGCCTGCAGCAACGCTGAAAATGGCCCCACCATGTCACACAGACCATCTACCGCCACCCCAGCAGGCATTGACGACGCCTCGCGCCGGCCTGACGCGAGCGGCTTGCGGGCCTCGGCCCGCTCCACCTCAGACAGCAACTGCAGCCTCTCACCCGCGACCTCTGAGTAGCGCCCAGGGGCAGCGTCAGCCGCCCCTGGGCGCCACACCGTCACCTGTAAAATAAACACCGCCACATTGATGCCGAGCAGTGCAAATAAAAGTATCCTCATAGCCGTCTCATAGCCCTATCCTTAAACACAACTTTCTCCCCAGTCGCCACCGCACATTATTATTGCGCCAGAAAATAACGCTCCAACCCCGCGAACAAAAGCTCAGGCACAACCTCACCCTCACCCAACACCCTTTGCCAGTGCGGGCCATCACCACCGGTAAAGAGTATCGTCGGCTCTGAGCCCGCCTTTCTTAGCGAGTCACAACCGGCGACAATCACACCCCGCCCCATGGCCGTCAGCCCCGCCTCGATTGCCTCCGCACTACTCCTGCCAGGCAAAGCCGTATCACAGGAAGCGGAGTCGACAGCTAAGGCATGAGACTTGAGCGCCAACGACTGCCGCATAAGAGCGAGGCCCGGCGCAATATAGCCCCCCAGATGGCGCCCATCACTCGCCAGCAGATCGACCGTGAGCGCCGTACCTGCGTCCACCACTAACACCGCCTCAGCAACACGCTGTCGCGCGCCCAACAACGCCAGCCAGCGATCAACCCCCAAGGTGTGCGGCTCCTGATAACCACTAACCACATCTCCAAGGCAAAACTGAGCTGAGGCAAACTCCGGCGCCGGCAACCCCGCCGCGCCAAGCGCCTCAATTAGGCGTTCGGACTCCGCAACAACCACCGAACTCACCCAGACTCGCACGATATTTTTTTCTGCCAGCCAGGGATAATCACCGTGGGCGCTAACACCCCTGTCAAGAGTACGGCACTGATCACGCAAGCGCCATTTAATCCGGGTATTGCCGATGTCAATCTGCAAAATCATGACTCAGACCTCAAAGACACTTCACCCCCGTACACCAGCTGCTCACCAGCATCGGTGGCGAGCTTCAAGGCCCCACTGACATCCACACCCACAAGCACACCCTGTATTTGCTGACTTGCTGTGGTGAGACGGACGGGTTTATTTAGGTGGGCCGCCCGTGCCATCCAGCGTTCGCGCCAACGAGCAAAACCATACTCCGGATATTCACTGAGCAAATCACAAAGATTGCTCAGCACACGCGCGCACAATACATTTCGGGAAATCGGAGCCAGCCCTTGCGCGCGCGCCAACGAGGCAACGTCAACCCAAGGCTGATCAATATCTAACGCCTGCGCGGCGGCCATATCGACATTAATTCCCACCCCTATAACCAGATGGCAGGCGCCGGCAGGATCACCGCTCATTTCCAGTAAAATGCCGGCAAGCTTTTTACCGTCGGCCAACACATCGTTAGGCCACTTAAGGCTCACTCCGACAACACCTAACGACTCCAACGCCTCGGCGATGCAGACACCGACCGCCAAGCTTAACCCCTCCAACTCTGCTGCACCGCCATCAAAACGCCACAACATCGAAAAGTACAGATTGCGTGCAAAAGGGCTTACCCAAGCCCGGCCCCGGCGGCCTCGCCCCGCACTTTGCTGTTCGGCAATGCAGACAACCCCCGATGGTAGCTGCTCGGCACGACTCATCAGCCGCGTATTGGTGGAATCCACCAACGGTAACACCTCCAACGATAGGAGCGCCGCGTTCGCGCTCATACACGCCGCAATTTTAGACTCGGACAGCAACTCCAGGCCGCCTGGCAAGCAGTAACCCCGCCCCCGGCTAGAATCCAGCTCGATTCCGAGCTCGGATAATTTTTGCAGATGCTTCCACACCGCCGCCCGACTAACCCCAAGCAGCTCGCCCAGCTCACTGCCGGAGTGGTACTCGCCGTCGGCCAATACCGCCAGTAAACTTTGAAGTTGATCTTGCTGCACGAGCCTACTCCCCCTGATAAATTCGGCGATAACGGCCCGAGCGCACGCAGGTCAGCACCTCGTACCCCAGCGCCTGATTACGCCGGGTGAGCGCATCGACCGACAAGTCGCCCTCGCCCAACACATCAATATTCAGTGTTTGTCGCCCATCAATCTCATGGAGATCGGTCACCGCAGTTACATCAAAAACCGTGCTGTCCATAGAAATACGCCCCACTACCGGCACTTTGACACCCAGGCAATAACCGTAACCCTCGCGCCCCAAAATGCGGTGTAAACCATCGGCGTAACCTCCCGCCACCACAGCCAACACCTGCCCAGGCAGGGCTGTATACTCAGCACCATAACCAACCTGCGACGGCTGCGTCAGTGCTCGTAAAGACATGACCGGAAGGGACAGCCGGACTACCGGCAGCATGGGCGACTCGCCGCCAACAACAGGATTAAACCCATACAGAGCAGCGCCCGGTCGCACCAGGTCGGCGTGATAGTCCCGCCCTAGGTAGGTGCCGCAAGAGTTGGCCAGGCTTAATAAAAGATCTGGCTGCAAACGTTTAGCCAGTGTCCCCAACGCAAAAAATGCATCGCGCTGACGACGGTTTTGTGGATTGCTCGCTTCGTCAGCCACCGCTAAGTGACTCATCAGCAGAACGGGAGACAACTCCGCCCAGCGCTCGGCGTCGCCCAATAAGTGCTGCAACTCGGCGACCGCCAACCCCGAGCGGGTCATCCCGGTGTCAAATTTAACCGCTGCCGGCGCGCTGCTGGCATCAAAACCGGCGCCAGCTCGCCAGGCGAGCCAGCGGTTAACAGCCACCAAAGACGATAAAACAGGCACCAACCGATGCCGAACAACATCGGCCTCGGAGCCGCCGGGCACACACCCCAACAGGTAACACTGCGCGTCGGCCCCCACCAGAGAGCGGCCTGCCACGGCCTCGCTGAGAGTGGCAAAAAAGAAGTGTCGGCAACCGGCGCGATACAGCGCAGGTGCAACTTGCTCAACGCCCATGCCGTAGGCATCCGCTTTAACAACGGCCGAGGTAACAGAAGAGTCAGCATACGCCGCTACCGTACGCCAGTTGGCGACGATAGCGGCGAGATTAATGGTAAGTGTTCCGGTATTCTCGTTCATAGGCACGCCGACAAGAGCAAACGCGCATAGTTACAAAACTCTCCGGTAAAATCCAGCGTGGCAGCTCGCGGTAAAGCCAAAGAGCCGCCACACCCTAGCGTTAATACTCAGTCAGCAAACTGATACAGCGTGTAGTAGGCATGTAGTGGGCTAAAAGCTTGCGATGCAAAGAGCCCTGCCGGATTTAGCGCCAGGTGGTAAACGCGAGCGCTCTGCTGCGGATGAACAGTAGTCTGCTCGGTGTTGGCCAGCGTTACGTTAATCGATAACCCGTCATCCGCCAGTGTCACGGCAAAGGACTCATCGCGCATGTCCAGCTCCGCAGAGCCGTAATCTGGCGCATCGCGATACAACCATGAATTAACCGATAACGCCCGCGACACCGCATCGGCATCAGCTGTGCTCAATGCATGCGTGAAACGCACAACAAAACCATCGCTACTGGCACTCACATTGTAAATAGCCAGAGGGGTTGTCTGGCCATCCCAACGTATCCGTTGCAGCGCCGCCACATGGCCACCTTTAGCCTGCCAGCCGCGGCCGGTTTGCCCCACCAATAAGCTGCTGTCGGGCAAAAACAGCCCCCTCATAACACCCGACTCCAGGCCGGACATAAAGGGGATAACCACCCCTTGGCGCTGCCCATCGACATCCTCGGTCACCACCCGCAACAGGTTTGACTGGGTTTGATCGCCCACCAACATCTGCCCGGCAAAAGGACCAAACTTGCCCTGGGTGGTATCCCACACCGGGTTGCCCGGCGCATTGGCCACTATATTATGCGGGAACAACACGGCGGCTCGCTCGCGCGAGTCGGCCACCTGATCCCACTGAATATCCGGCGAATCGGGCTTCTTACCTGGCAGGTCAACCAAGCCGCTGGGGTGACCATAGAATTTACCTTTTTCGAGCACAAACAGCTTGGATGTACCGACGAACTCACCTTGGTTTTCTGTATACCAAAGCTGGCCCTCGGGCCCAGTTGCCAGGCCGGCCGGACTGCGTAAACCGCTGGCGTACAAACTGTATTCGCCCTCAGGCGTTACGCGGATATTCCAGCCACTGTAACCACCCTGAGAGCCCATATACAAACCGTCGGCCTTAAAAACGGCTTCATCGGTATGGGCGAGGTTTAGGCTGACATGGTAAGCACCATCGTCCGCGCGCTCGGGGCCATGCATATAGGTGTGGTAATTACCGTGATAGCCGTGGGCGTCAAACAGTGTTTCAAACTTATCCCCCATTCCGTCACCGTCGGTATCGGTAATACGGGTCAACTCGGCCTTTTGCCCAACCACCAGCTGTAAACCGTGCTCGTCCTCAACCTGGACTCCCAGGCTATCGAACAAACCCTCGGCAAAGAGGTGCCACTGACCATCTTTGATCCGCCAGATACCCGCGGTGCGCGTAGCTACGACAATAGTGCCGTCATCGGCCAAAGCCAAGCCCAGAGCTTCAAACAGCTGGTCGCGACCATAGTTATCCTGCGGCGGCAGGTAATTTTCAATGGTGTAACCGGCCGGCAAATCCGCCACAGCCTCGATCCGAGTCAAAGGTTGTTGGCGATAATTAAAAGCGCTGGGCTTAGGGCTCCAGGCATTGCCCGCCAACGCTAATGTGGCCGAGAGTTCCGCGCTGGCATCGCCTTTAGGCAACACCCACACCCCGTCGACCAACTGCCCTGCCGACACCTGCACACCACTTAAAGCATCAACACCCACCACAAAGCGCTGCTCGGCGGGGCGCTCGCCAGCCACGGAGACAGTAACAGCTCCCGATTCGGCAATTTCAGTGGTAACCGCCAGCGTATTCTTACCCACCCGATAGCGGAAAACCGGGGCGGCGGTCTTATCTTTTGAAGGGCGCTCGTACCCCAAAAACTGTGCGTTTTGTTGCGCTATCAGCTCAGCCTGATCTTTGTCGCTCCACAGGGCTTTTTTAACCGCCGCCATATCGCGAAATACAGATTCTTTAAAGGAGAAGTCAATTGGCTCGCCGCGGGTATTGAGCGGTGCAAACAACACCCCGGCATCCCCCAGATCAATCTCACGGGTTTCAAAACCCGTCTTCAGCCCATCGCCCCCGCGGTTGGTCAGCTCACCAGTCATATCCAAAAAGCCGCCCTGCCAAACCTTGGCGACACCTAAAATACGCGGGTCAAAACTGTAGTTAACCGCGTTGGGCTGCCCGACGTGAATACTGCGCGCCGACAAACCCTCCATCGGGCCACGCTGTAAACGCACGCTATCGGTTACCAAAAATTGTAGGTCGTCCTGCAGCGGATCGTATTTTTCCGGGCCGGAGGACTCTACCAACTTAACCACCGGGCCCTGCTCCCACGGGGTGTTTAACGTTTGCAAATAATAGCCAATGGCATCCAGTTGTTTGTCCGGCAGAGTTTGCTTCATGTAGGGAGGCATAATGGGCATATATGATTCGCCCTGTTTGTCACCACCTTCGTGAATAGCCAGCTCGGCCGCCGGGCTTCTGACACTGCGCTCGAGGTAGCTAAAGTCGGCCTTTACCGTGAAGTGGTGGTTTTCCGCCGTCTCAATAATCTGCCGGTCACGGGGCGTCTTTTTAAATAAACCAAAAAGGTTGGGGCCGGTTTTCATGCTGGAGTCACCGGCCGCCACTGCGTGACACTCTTTGCAGCCCAGGGAATGAAAAGCTTTTTTTCCGACCGCGACAAAATCCACCAGCTCGGTCTCATTACTGGGGCCGCCGCTTTCATCAGGTAAAGCTACTTTGGCAAAATCGGCGGGGTGAACACTCAGCGAACGCACCGCCAGTTGCCCGGCGCGCACCCGCAGCATGGTCGGCCCGCTAGTGGTTTCCCACATATTAATTGGCTCGGCACTAAACCCCGGTAACACCGTATTTTTTTGCACTAATGTACCGTTCAGACGCGCTTCAAGAATCATGGCGCTGGCCACTTTATTTGAAGCCTCGTCGTAGCGCGGCGCGCGAAACTTAACCTCGAGCGTCTGCCAGTCGCCGACAGGCTTTGCAGCGTCTTCGGCGGGGGCAATCGCGCTCACCTCATCGCCGCGACCGCGCACACCTCCAATACCCACTCCGGCACCTTGGGCCGCAAGCGCCACTTCGTAGCGCCCCTGCAAGTAAATCCCGGCATTAGTGCCCGACGCGGCCAAAAACTCAATGGTTAATACACTGTCGCCCAGGTGAACATTGGACTCAACCCTATCGCCGGCACTCAGTAATAATTGGTCGCCGTCACCGGCCCGCCGCAATTTGCCAGCGCTAAACTCAACACTTGATCGCTCCAGCGACTCGCTAGCTTGCAAATAGGGAAAGAAATCTACGGGAGCGCTATCAGCCGCAAAAGCAGGGTTAACACTCAGCACAAACATAGCGCCGAGCAGTTTCTTATTAAATTTCATGAATTGGGCTCTCTAATTATAATGTCTACTGGCCAGCCTCATAGCTCGCGCACCCAGATATTGCGAAACTCCGATGGGTTGCCATGATCTTGCAGCCGCAAAGGGGCGCAGCCGTGCGCCTCGTAAGGCGGATGACCGATCCACCCGGTAGGCCCCTGCACCTCGACATGGTTTTGCACCAGTACACCATTGTGCAATACCGTAATATAAGCCGGAGCTTCCAGCTCACCATCACTCGCAAAGCGCGGCGCCTTATAGATGATGTCGTAAACATTCCACTCACCCAGAGGCTTGGTCGCGTTCACAAGGGGGATATGCTGCTTATAAACCGAAGCCGCCTGGCCATTGGAGTAAGTTTTACCGCCAAAAGAGTCGAGTACCTGCACCTCGTAACGCTCCTGAAAAAACACGCCACTGTTGCCACGCCCCTGCCCCTCTGGCCCCTCCATGTCTTTTTCGGCGGGTGGTTGCCACTCGATGTGTAGCTGGACATCGCAAAACTCTTGCTTAGTGCGAATATCACCAGACTTTGGTTCTGCCACCAACACATCACCGTTAATTTTCCAGGGCGCGGCTGAGCTATCATTTGCCGACTCCCAGGCAGACAGATCAGAGCCATCAAACAAAACGGTGGCATCAGAGGGAATCCCAGCCTCATTAACGGAGACTTTTGCGGGTACTGGCTCCCAAACTTCGGTTTCCTGTGCTTGCTGCCAAGGTTCTTTTTCTGCGGCATACAGCGGCAGGCTGGTAGCGGCGGTTACGGCTGAAACAGCCAGGACAACTAACTGAGTTATCTTCATCGGTCTCTCACTTATTAGTATCAATATGGGCTTAGCTAAAAATATAGTCGGTGACGTAGCGACACTGTGATTTTCACATACGGAAAGAAATGTCACAAATGAAATATAGATAGCTACTATAACAACATAAAGTCCATTTAACCTTAACCGAGGATAAAGAATAATTAAGAAAGGTACTCCTCCTTCTTGTTCACGCCCCGGCTCCCGCGGAGGTCGGAGGTCGGAGCTCAAAAATGATACCAGTGGAGTGGCCCCTTAAAAGTAGACACTGCTTTATGACCATAGGTCAGACCCACAGCACTCGCTCCTTATTTACAGGGATGTAATGTACCCGGGCTTTGCAGGAGCAAAACCTGTGCGGAACAGAGGTTGTCACAGAATAACTGGGTCGAAGGCGCCGCGAAGACCTGAAGCGGCTGGAGCTGTTATTTTACACCGCGCAGCCGCCCGTAGGGTGAAGCATAGGGTGTGCTGAGTGACATGGCACTTCGTGCGAGGTAGGGGCAGTAATTCAGCGTATTCAAAATAAAAAAGGCCCATCCTATTCAGGATGGGCCTTTTTTATTTTGAAGCTTGACGATGACCTACTTGACGTGAATGGATTCACTAATGCCGCAGGCGCATGGATGCGCAGGAACGCCGGCCCCGTGTGAGAGTAGTGCATCGTCAAGCCCCACCTAACGTGGATAAAACCCAGACAAGAAAAACGCCCTGCAGGATAACCTACAGGGCGTTTAGATTAGAAGCTTGACGATGACCTACAGTGGGTTACGAGCGGTGCTCGTAATCGCTTCGCGACGCTAGGGCGCCCTAGCACTCGTTCCTACGGAACACAGGCTTTTAGTAGGCCCCATGAGCGCAGCGAGTGCTTTGGGTCCACATGGCACTTCGTGCGAGGTAGGGAAAGTAATTCAGCGTATTCAAAATAAAAAAGGCCCATCCTATTCAGGATGGGCCTTATTTATTTAGAAGCTTGACGATGACCTACTTGACGTGAATGGATTCACTAATGCCGCAGGCGCATGGATGCGCAGGAACGCCGGCCCCGTGTGAGAGTAGTGCATCGTCAAGCCYCACCTAACGTGGATAAAACCCAGACAAGAAAAACGCCCTGCAGGATAACCTACAGGGCGTTTAGATTAGAAGCTTGACGATGACCTACTCTCACATGGGGAAACCCCACACTACCATCGGCGCTGAATCGTTTCACTACTGAGTTCGGAATGGGATCAGGTGGTTCCAATTCGCTATGGTCGTCAAGCAAACAGGCTTGGTGTGTTTTCGGTCTTATCGGCGTTTGCCGGGCCTACTCACGCAACCAAATAGGGTGATGAATTAAGTTGTTACTTACTCTATAAATTGCTGAGGACAGTCTGTGTATGTCTCACTCGAGTCCGTCGATTGATCATGTTACGTTTTCTCTCGTAACCCATCAGTCGTTTCTGTTATATGGTCAAGCCTCACGGGCAATTAGTACTGGTTAGCTCAACGCCTCACAACGCTTCCACACCCAGCCTATCAACGTGGTAGTCTTCCACGGCCCTTTAGGGGATTCAAGATCCCAGGGAAAGCTTATCTTGAAGGAGGCTTCCCGCTTAGATGCTTTCAGCGGTTATCCCGTCCGAACATAGCTACCGGGCAATGCCATTGGCATGACAACCCGAACACCAGAGGTTCGTTCACTCCGGTCCTCTCGTACTAGGAGCAACTCTTCTCAACTTTCCAACGCCCACGGCAGATAGGGACCGAACTGTCTCACGACGTTCTAAACCCAGCTCGCGTACCACTTTAAATGGCGAACAGCCATACCCTTGGGACCGGCTTCAGCCCCAGGATGTGATGAGCCGACATCGAGGTGCCAAACACCGCCGTCGATGTGAACTCTTGGGCGGTATCAGCCTGTTATCCCCGGAGTACCTTTTATCCGTTGAGCGACGACCCTTCCATACAGAATCGCCGGATCACTATGACCTACTTTCGTACCTGCTCGACGTGTCAGTCTCGCAGTTAAGCTGGCTTGTGCCATTACACTAACCTCCTGATTTCCGACCAGGATTAGCCAACCTTCGTGCTCCTCCGTTACTCTTTGGGAGGAGACCGCCCCAGTCAAACTACCCACCATACACTGTCCGCGATCCCGATAAGGGACCTGCGTTAGAACCCCAAACATACCAGGGTGGTATTTCAAGGTTGGCTCCACCACAACTAGCGTCATGGTTTCAAAGCCTCCCACCTATCCTACACAAATAGGTTCAGAGTTCAGTGTAAAGCTATAGTAAAGGTTCACGGGGTCTTTCCGTCTAGCCGCGGGAACACTGCATCTTAACAGCGATTTCAATTTCACTGAGTCTTGGGTGGAGACAGCGTGGCCATCGTTACGCCATTCGTGCAGGTCGGAACTTACCCGACAAGGAATTTCGCTACCTTAGGACCGTTATAGTTACGGCCGCCGTTTACCGGGGCTTCGATCAAGAGCTTCGCCGAAGCTAACCCCATCAATTAACCTTCCGGCACCGGGCAGGCGTCATACCGTATACGTCCACTTACGTGTTTGCACAGTACTATGTTTTTAATAAACAGTCGCAGCCACCTGATCACTTCGACCGACTTCAGCTTAGGGAGCAAGTCCCATCACCAAGGCCGGCGTACCTTCTCCCGAAGTTACGGTACCATTTTGCCTAGTTCCTTCACCCAAGTTCTCTCAAGCGCCTTGGTATTCTCTACCTGATCACCTGTGTCGGTTTACAGTACGGTTCGTTACTACCTGAAGCTTAGAAGCTTTTCCTGGAAGCATGGCATCAACCACTTCGTCTCAATAATGAGACTCGTCATCAGTTCTCAGCCTTAAGAGTCCGGATTTACCTAAACTCTCAGCCTACTACCTTAAACACGGACAACCAACGCCGTGCTGGCCTAGCCTACTCCGTCCCTCCATCGCAGTAATAACAAGTACAGGAATGTTAACCTGTTTCCCATCGACTACGCATTTCTGCCTCGCCTTAGGGGCCGACTAACCCTATTCCGATTAACGTTGAATAGGAAACCTTGATCTTCCGGCGTGGGAGTTTTTCACTCCCATTATCGTTACTCATGTCAGCATTCGCACTTCTGATACCTCCAGCATGCTTCTCAACACACCTTCAACGGCTTACAGAACGCTCCCCTACCATGCTCGAAAGCATCCGCAGCTTCGGTTGCTAGTTTTAGCCCCGTTACATCTTCCGCGCAGGCCGACTCGACTAGTGAGCTATTACGCTTTCTTTAAAGGGTGGCTGCTTCTAAGCCAACCTCCTAGCTGTCTGAGCCTTCCCACATCGTTTCCCACTTAACTAACATTTGGGACCTTAGCTGGCGGTCTGGGTTGTTGCCCTCTTGACAACGGACGTTAGCACCCGCTGTCTGTCTGCCATGATTGCACTCCACGGTATTCGGAGTTTGCATGGGGTTGGTAAGTCGGGATGACCCCCTAGCCCAAACAGTGCTCTACCCCCGTGGGTGAGACATGACGCACTACCTAAATAGTTTTCGGGGAGAACCAGCTATCTCCCGGCTTGATTAGCCTTTCACTCCGATCCACAGGTCATCTCCTAACTTTTCAACGTTAGTGAGTTCGGTCCTCCAGTCAGTGTTACCTAACCTTCAACCTGCCCATGGATAGATCGCCGGGTTTCGGGTCTATTGCCAGCAACTGAGCGCCCTATTAAGACTCGGTTTCCCTACGGCTCCCCTAAACGGTTAACCTTGCTACTGACAATAAGTCGCTGACCCATTATACAAAAGGTACGCAGTCACAGAACAAGTCTGCTCCTACTGCTTGTACGCACACGGTTTCAGGTTCTATTTCACTCCCCTCACAGGGGTTCTTTTCGCCTTTCCCTCACGGTACTGGTTCACTATCGGTCAGCTGGGAGTATTTAGCCTTGGAGGATGGTCCCCCCATATTCAGTCAAGATAACACGTGTCCCGACCTACTCGATTTCACAACAAATGACTTTTCGTGTACGGGGCTATCACCCTGTATCGCGGCACTTTCCAGAGCCTTCCACTAAGACATAAGTTGCTTAAGGGCTAATCCGCGTTCGCTCGCCGCTACTAACGGAATCTCGGTTGATTTCTTTTCCTAAGGGTACTTAGATGTTTCAGTTCCCCTCGTTCGCCTCGTACACCTATGTATTCAGTGCACGATACCTAACTTATGCTAGGTGGGTTTCCCCATTCGGACATGTACGGATCAAAGCATGTTTGCCGGCTCCCCGTACCTTTTCGCAGGCTCCTACGTCCTTCATCGCCTCCAGCTGCCAAGGCATCCACCGTGTGCGCTTAGTCGCTTGACCATATAACACAAGCGACTGATTTGTTACGACATGATAAATTCGCCGGACTTTTGTGTAGAGATACACAAGTCGTCCTTTAATCAGCAATTT
>NZ_JXCJ01000001.1:1017705-1132705 GCF_000832015.1 Gilvimarinus agarilyticus | reverse complement strand
CCTTAACTAATCGCCTCAGCACCCGCCCTTTCCTGCGAAAGAGGGGCGCATTATACGCACCAATCCGAATCGCACAAGCCCCAAATCACATTATTTTTACACTTTCTTTAACRCCGSCTAAATCGGGTAAAAACCGACCAARCAAATGCGCAAACTACAGGCACAAAAAAGGCGGCTTGCGCCGCCTCTTCTTGCCACTGAGACCGCCCGTTAAGCACCGGGGTTGGCCACCTTGCCCCGCCTAGTCCAGCGCAACACCATGACCGTTGCCGACGGCAGGGTCGTAAGCGTCACCATCGTAGCCCCAACGATACCTGCCATTACAATCACCCCCACGCCCCGATACAACTCGCTGCCTGCGCCCGGCAAAAACACCAGCGGCGCCAGACCAAAGATAGTGGTAACGGATGAAATGGCAATGGGGCGCAGGCGCGACTGCACCGCTTCGCGCACAGCATCGACACATTCCATACCCGAACGCTCTACATTTTCGATGGCGCGGTGCACAATCAATATCGGGTTATTGACCACAGTGCCCATCAAAATCAAAAAGCCGAGCATGGAGATCATATCGAACGACTGCTGAAAGCCGCCAAGCCCAAGGGCCTGCAGCAACGCCCCCAACCCATTCATTACTGCCAAGCCAGCAATGCCGCCGGCAATACCAAGTGGAATTACCGTCATAATAAGCAGCGGATAGCCCCAGTGCGAGAAAATAGCGACCATCAACAGATAAACGACCACGAGGGACACTAAGTAGTTGGAGCTAAGGGACTCTCGGGTCGCATCGAGCTGATCGGCCGCGCCGGCGATATTAAGTGACACACCCGCGGGCACCCGACCGGTCTCTTTAAGCCAGCCGACCAGCTCCTCACGTACCCGGGCCACACCGGTTTCCAATGCCACCGAGCGAGGCGGGATAATATTCAAGGTAACGGTTCGGCGGCCATCCACCCTACGCAGCACATTGGTATCAACCGTCTCTTCTATTTCGGCCAGCTCTGTCAAAGGTAGCGTACCGCCCGAGGGGGTATAAACCGACAGCTGCGACAGCGTCTCCAGTTCCACTCCCGGACCACGGTTGCTGTAGAGATACATATCAATTTTATCGTCGCCCTGAAAGTACTCGCTGACAAAGGCGCCGTCGGTTAAGGCTGCCACCGCAAAGCCTATATCTTCGGCGCTCATACCAAGCTCCGCAGCACGCTCCCAGCGCGGCCTAATTTGCAACATGGGCTGTGATAGCGACAGGCTAGAAGGCTGTGTTTGGATACGGGGGCCGTCAAAAATCTCTTCGGCCCGGGCAAGCGCATCACGAGCAACCTGATAGGCGTCAGCCAGGTTAGGACTGGATATCTCTAAATTAACACTGCGGGTACCGCCATCGTTACTACTAATAATGGAGCCGCGGGCGGCAAAGGCGCGCATGCCCGGGTAACTCTCATACTTTTCCACTAAGGCATCCATCAGCGGCTCGATCTGCCCGGGATCTTTTGTCTCCGAGATAATGCGCATACCGCTCGCCGAGACCCCGAGGTTTACATACTTCATCGCCGGGACTTCAGTCTCGCCGCGCGCAAACGCTTCGGGCTCATCATCCACAAACGGCATAAAGTAATCTTGCACCTCTAAGGCAATCTGTTCCATTGTCTCAAGGTTGTAACCCGGCGGAGCATTCATCGAGGCAAAGGTTTTTGCCTCTTCCCCCTCTGGCAGGTATTCAGCAGGAGGCGTCAGGAACAGCACAATAGCGCCGCTGGCAAGCACCGTTAACAACAAACAGCTGATACGCCGGCCAGATGTGGCAAACAACCACGACAACTTATCGGTCAGCACACGGCGCCAACGGGTATCGTGATTTTTTGAGTGCAATGACAACCGCGCGCTCGCGGTAGGAATCACCGTAATCGCCACCAGCATCGAAACAAAAATAGAGGCAGAGATCGCAATAGCGATATCGGAATAAAGCTGACCCGCCTCTTCGGCAATAAACACCACGGGCAAAAACACCATAATCGTGGTCAACGTAGAAGCAAGCACGGCCGGCCAAACTTTTTTAACGCCCTCGACAGCCGCCTGCATACGCTTTAACCCCCGCTGGCGTTCGAGCTCGATACTCTCGAGCACCACAATGGAGTTATCGAGCGTCATGCCAATGGCAAAGGCCACTCCGGCAAGAGAGATTACATTAATCGTTCGACCCGCCGCCAACAGGCCAATAAACGCTGCAATGGTACAGATAGGAATACCCACAACACCCAACGCCGTGGCGCGAAACGAGCGTAAAAAAGCGTACATAATGACGGTGGCCAGCAGCGCCCCGAGCACTAAGTTCTTCCACACGTTAATGATCGAGTCATTCACATAAACCACATCATCGGCGGTGCGCTCAAGAATCATCCCTTCGGGCTCAAGCAGCTCGCGATTAATGCTCTCTACCTCGGCCATCATCGCCTCTTTAATGGCCAACACATTCGAGCCACTTTCACGGCGCACCGACAAACTAATAACCGGCTTGGTATTCACAAAGGATTTGTCGCGAATTTTAAAATGATCAAAACGTACTTCGGCCACATCCGCCAGGCGGGTCACGCTGTCACCGTCACGCTTAACAATAAGCGCTTCCAGCTCTTGCACCGAATCAAACCGCCCCAAGGTCCGTAAAAGGTAACGGCGCTTGCCACTGGTCACCTCGCCACCAGAGATATCGCGGTTGCGCAAAGAGATAGCCGTGCGCACATCTGCCAACGTCAACTGGCGCTGAGCCAGAGTATCTGGGTTAAGCCGAATTTGTACCTGTCGTTTGGCACCACCACCGACACTAATCTCGGACACCCCCGGCACGCTAGACATGCGCGGGCGCACATTGTCCTCGATATAATCACGCATCATGTCCATATCGAGCCCACGGGGGTTACCATCCAGCGGCGAGATACGAAAATACATAAACGAATTGGCGGAGAATGAGGTTGCGTATACTTGAGGCTCATCCACATTCACCGGATACGAAGGCACCTGAGTCAGAGCATTATTTACCCGAATCAGAGTTTCAGTTATATCTACCCCAAAAGGAAATTCCAGCTCAATGCTCGCCTGCCCCAAGCTGGCCGACGAGGTAATTTCCTCCAGGTAAGGGATATTGCGCAGGTATTCCTCCTGCTCGATCAGGATCTCTTTTTCCACATCCTGCGGCGTCGCACCGGGCCACTGGGTGCGAACACTGATTGTGCGCACCTCTAAGTCGGGGATCATTTGCACCGGTATGCGCAGCGCCGCCAGTATCCCCAACACACTGATGATTAACACCGTAACGGTGACCAGAATTCCGTGGCGAACAATGCCCTCAAACATAGTCTGGCCTCACTCAGTTGGATTGATTCGAGTGGCGCAGCTGAACGCGTTGCCCCTGTTGCAGCGCCTCGTTGCCGCGGGTCACTACCACCTGCCCGCCACTCAGCCCTTGAGTTATCTCAACCCGTCCGGCAAAAGCCACCCCCGGGGTAACCTGCACCTCAGAGACAGCCACCTCCTCGCCAAAACTATCCGACTCCGCCACCCACACCACGGTGCGACCATCCGGGTAACGCAACAATGCATCCCGGGGGACCGTAACCGAGCGGCGCCCGGCGTCGAGATTGAGGGTGGCCGATACCGCCATGCCAGGGATGGATTGCGGGACATCAGCCGGCAGCGATGCTCGCAACAAAAAGGTGCGAGCCCCTGGGCGACTGAGCGGTACCTTGCGAAGGTTTACAGCGGTAAAGGTTTCGTTTGGCGCCGAGTCTAGTGTCATTACGACCCGGGTTTGCTCGTTAATACGGTGAAAGTATCGCTGAGGCACCTGAAAATCTACCCGCAATTGCTCGGTAGACACCAACTCAAGTAACGCTGTGCCCGGCTCCACCCACTCGCCCACATCGGTATGCTTAACACTCACAGTGCCGGCGAAAGGCGCCGTCAGGCTATGCTTTTTCAGGCGTGCTTGAGTTAGGGCGCGATCGGCCTCCGCCACCTGCCGATCGGCTCGGGCACTGGCGAGCGCCGCCTGGCGGGCACCAACTTCGGTGGCGGCGATATTGTGCTCGCGAACCAAATCCTGAGCCTCAGCCAATAACCGTTGCGCCTCGGCCTCTTGAGCTTGAGCCCGGGCCACATGAGCCTCGGCCCCATCCAGCGCCAGCCGCGTAAGCTCCGAATCCAACTGCAGCAGCGGCTCCCCCGCCGCCACGTGGTCCCCGGCATAAACATCCGCACGTTTTACCACCCCGCTAACCTCGGCCGACAGCGACGACAACTGCAATGCGCTGACAGATCCGGTTAAGGGTATCGGCTCGACAACGGCTTCAGGCTGCACTATTACGGCCTCGACGGTAACCTGTGCACGGGCAAAAGCCGCAGTGAAGGTTACCACAGCCAAAACACTAAAAACGCGGAGCCAACGCACCGCTCGCTGAATGAACATGGTTGATATCCCCAGAGAGTTGCTGCTTCAATGCGGCACAGCGCACTCGACCAAGCAAGAGGCACTGCGACTCAGGCACTCAGCATACACAGCTTTCGCAACGGGATAAAACGGCCAGCTCCGGCCAGAGCTGGCGCAGAGGGTTTAACCTACTTGAAACAGGTGATACTTCTTCTTACCCAGCTTGGCCACATAAAAACGGCCAAACTTGGCGCGCTCGGCGGCAAAACACGCGGCCGCATCGAGGTTTTCTTCAAAGCTGATCGCCGCACCGTTTATCGTCACAGCGCCGCGCCCCAACGCATCTTTTACCTGCTTACCAGAGGCCGCCATCTCGGCATCCACCAGCCACTGGGTCAGTGTTTTGTCACCCAACTGATCACGCGCGAGCTCAGACGAAGGCAAGCCATCCAACTTCAGCTGCTCCAGGTCCGACTCATCTAACTGATCCAAACTCCCGGAAAACAGCGCCTCGGTAATACGCTCGGCCGCCTGCAAACCTTGCTCGCCGTGAATCAGCGCGGTCATTTCCCGAGCCAATACGCTCTGGGCTTGAGGCCGCCCCTGAGCCGCTTTATCCTCTTCCTCGATGGCGGCGATGTCGGCCAGCGGCAGGAAGGTGAAATAACGCAAAAACTTATAAACATCGGCGTCGGCAGTCGCCAACCAGAATTGGTAAAAAGCGTAAGGTGACGTTTTGGCCGGGTCGAGCCACACGGTGCCGCTCTCGGTTTTGCCAAACTTGGTACCGTCCGATTTAGTCACCAGTGGCAGCGTCATGCCGTAGGTTTCACCGCTGTACATACGGCGCGCCAAATCGATGCCGCCTGTAATATTGCCCCACTGATCCGAGCCACCAATCTGCAGCGTGCAGTTATGGCGCTTATAGAGTTCGGCAAAGTCGTAAGATTGCAGCAACATATAGGTAAACTCGGTAAACGAGATACCCGCCCCTTCACGATCGATACGCTGCTTTACCGACTCTTTGTTAATCATATTATTGACGGAGAAGTGCTTGCCCACATCGCGCAAAAAGTCGAGCACATTCATGTCGCCGACCCAGTCGAGGTTATTGACTACCTCGGCGGCGTTTTCACCGCTATCAAAGTCGATAAAGCGACTCACCTGAGCCTTGAGCTTATCGGTCCAGCCCGCGACGATATCCGGGGTGTTGAGCTTGCGCTCGGCGGCCTTAAAGCTGGGGTCACCCACCAAACCAGTAGCGCCGCCTACCAACGCAATGGGTTTGTGGCCGGCTTGCTGAAAGCGCTTTAGCGCCAACAGTGGCACCAGATGACCGATATGGAGACTATCGGCGGTAGGATCGAAGCCGCTATAAAGGGTACGACTACCGGATGCCAAATAATCCGCCAGCACATCGCCACCGGTGGTCTGTGCAATCAACCCGCGTTTTTGCAGGTCGTCAAATAGCGAAGCATCGATCGTCGTCATGAAACTATTCACCCGATTAGTCTGTATGAAGAAACACGAACACGGCGCCACGCCGTGCCAATAGGCGGGCAAAGATACCCGAACCGGTCACAAAAACAAACCCCGAGCGCTATTCGTGCAACTTTTTAGCTCGGTCACAGACTAACCATCCAGCGATAAAAACAGCCGCCAAAAGATCAAAAAACGATCACAAAAGATCGATCTTAAAGGCCATTTCTGATATAACTAAGCGCAATTGATGCTTTATTTAGGTTTAGAATATTCATGCAACCCCCTGAAAAACATACACTATCTCGCGCTTTTAGGGCATTTTCACAGTTCCCTAAAGGCCATATGGCCGCCGCTGGAGCACTGATTTTTGCTTTGGGCGTATGGGCTGGCAGTGGTATCGACGACGCCAACAAAACCGCGCCTGACAACGCGTCAGTCAAATTAACGCTGCCAAACCCAGCTTTAGATCGCGTCCCCGAAGAGCCCCTGCAGACTAAAAGCCCGGCCGAACCCGTGCCTCAGACAAAGGCGCCAGAAGTTGCCCAGCCTGCCGCCGATGCGGCTCCACTAGTCACCGGCCCAGTAGCGACGCCGGCGCCAGTCCAAAAAAGCGCCCCAACACTGGCGCAAAAATCCTTTACCGTGCGCTCGGGCGACAGCTTATCCACCCTATTTAAGCGCGCCGGCCTTAACGACGGCCACGTTTACGAGCTCACCAGCACCTGCAAAGAAGCCAAAGGGTTAACCCGCATTATGCCGGGCCACGAGATTGTGTTTTATCTCGATGACAGCGGCCAATTGCAAAAGCTCAGCCATATTACCAACCGCCTGAGCAGCACCCATTTTGAGCGCAATGAAGAAGGCTTTGTCAGCGTAGAAGAGATTAAACAGCCTGAAATCCGCACGGCTTATAAAGAAGCGACGATCAATAGCTCGCTATTTTTAGCCGGCCAGGCGGTGGACATGCACGACGCCCTGATTATGGAACTGGCCAACATTTTTGGCTGGGATGTAGACTTTGCACTGGATATTCGCAAAGGCGACCACTTCAGCGTGCTTTACGAGGAGAAATTCCTTGAGGGCGAAAAAATCGGCACCGGCGCCATTTTAGCCGCCGAGTTTACCAATCAAGGCCACAAGTTTCAGGCGGTGCGCTACACCAATGCCGCCGGTGACAGTCATTACTTTACCCCCGACGGCGAGAGTATGCGCAAAGCTTTTTTACTGGCACCGCTGGATTTTCGCCGTATCAGCGGCAACTTTAATCCCAAGCGTCTGCACCCTATCTTTAAGACTGTACGCCCCCACCGCGGCACCGATTACGCAGCCGACACAGGCACGCCGGTTTGGGCCTCAGGGGATGGCCGCGTAGTCGCCGCTGGCTACACAAAGCCCAACGGCAACTATGTGTTTATCCAGCATGGCAACAACATACAAACCAAATACCTACACCTGCATAAAAAGCTGGTAAAAACCGGACAGCGCGTTAAGCAGCGCCAGGTTATTGGTACTGTGGGAGCCACCGGTTATGCCACCGGCCCACACCTGCATTACGAATTCCTGCTCGATGGTGTGCACCGCAACCCTCGCACCATTGTGCAAAAGCTGCCTAAAGCGGCATCGGTGCCCAAAGCCGAGATGGCGCAGTTTCGTGCCCAGACAGAGCCTAAAGTTGCCCAACTGCAGCAGCACTACAACTCCAATCGTTTAGCGCTGGGCCAGAGCGACAGCACCATCAACTAACACACTCGGGCGCGCTCGCGCGCCCGCCTCTTGCCGCACAGGCGGCTAGACTCGCCCCAAGAACAACACTACTAATAACGCAACAGGCGCCCGTATGAACACACTTGGTGACATCAGCCCTGAAACCGAGCTGTATATCGGGCTCATGTCCGGCACCAGCGCCGACGGGATAGATGCCGCGCTGCTTGCTATCGACGAGTCGCAGTGCCAATTGCTGGCTCACCACAGTGTAGCGTTCGACGCCCACCTGCGAAGCCAAATTCACGCGCTATGCAGCGGGCCAAATACAAATGAGATAGAAGCGGCTGGCGCCATGGACTCGCACCTTGGGGAGCTGTTTGCCGAAGCAGCAAACACATTACTCAGCCAGTGCCAGCTAGCCCCACAACGCATTAGCGCCATTGGCAGCCACGGGCAGACCATTCGTCATCGCCCACCGGGCAGTAATCCACAGCCTTTCAGCTGGCAAATTGGCGACCCAAATATTATCGCCGCGCGCACAGGCATTACCACCGTGGCCGATTTCCGCCGGCGCGATATCGCCGAGGGAGGGCAAGGGGCCCCGCTGGTGCCGGCCTTTCACGCCGCGGTATTCGCCCACCCGCAACACAATCGCGCGATCGTTAATCTTGGCGGAATTGGCAACATCAGCTGGCTGGCAGCCGGGGCGCAAACTCTTGGGTTTGATACCGGCCCCGGCAACAACCTGATGGACGGCTGGATATTACGCCATCGAGGCCTGGCTTATGATGCAAATGGCGAATGGGGCGCCAGCGCCGAAGCCAACCCAGAGTTGCTCGCACAGCTGCTTAAGCACCCATACCTCAGCCTACCCATCCCCAAAAGTACCGGCCGGGAAGACTTCCATTTGGGATGGCTAGACGTTCAACTAGAAAATTTTACAACTCTACAGCCGGCACAAGTGCAAGCGACGCTCGCGCTGTTTACCGCCGAGACTATTGCCCGCCATATAACACAGTGCCCCAAGGCAGACGCAGGAGGTGAGCTGTACCTATGCGGGGGCGGTGCGCACAATGCGTTATTAAAACAGCACATTGCCAGCCTCCTGCCAAGGTTTAGCGTAGAAAGCACGGCAGAGTTAGGGATAGACCCAGATTGGGTAGAGGCGGCGGCTTTTGCCTGGCTGGCGCAGCGGCGCCTAAAAGGCTTGCCCGGTAACCTGCCAAGCGCCACAGGCGCTCGCCGGGCAGCACCACTCGGCGCGGTTTACCCAGCGTAAGGCGGCGTAAAAAACGTAAATTAAATCGAGAAGGACGAGCCGCAACCGCAGGTAGTTGCCGCGTTAGGGTTGCTGATGACAAACTTAGCGCCCTGCAGCCCTTCGGTATAGTCGACGTTTGCGCCCACTAGGTAGGGGTAGCTCATGGCGTCAACGACGACTTTAACGCCATCTTTTTCGACCACGGTATCGTCTTCAGCGGTCACATCATCAAATGTAAAGCCATACTGAAATCCCGAGCAGCCACCGCCCGTCACATAAACGCGCAGTTTTAGCTCGTCGTTCCCCTCCTCCTCGACCAAGCTTTTTACCTTAGCCACGGCGCCGGGGCTAACATAGAGCAAAGCGGGGGTGAAAACTTCAGGGGTCGACATGGTAAAACTCCAATAACTCGGGCAAGGGTGTACTAAGCGGCATTATCCCAATACCAGAGTAAAACAGTCAACTATTACTGTGTTAGCTGGCGGGAACTTCGTCGCCGTCCAGATCAATAGAGCCAGTGGAACCGGTTTTGGCCTGCTCGCCGCTTTGCTCGCCGTAAACTAACGCTCCGTTAACCTGCGCGCCTTTCACCATTTCGATAAGCTGGTAGTGCACATTACCTTCCACCACCGCCTTAGAGGCCAGCTCTACATGCTTGCCAGAAAACACATTACCCACTACCTTGCCGTTGATCACCACGCGAGGCACGCGGATCTCGCCTTCTACCACACCTTTTTCGGCCACGACCAACTTGGCATCTCCGCCACCATCCACCAGCACATTCCCCTGAATGGTGCCCTCAACTTGTAGGTCGCCGGCAAAATAAATATCTCCGACGATACGGGTGCCTTTAGAGATGAGAGTGTGATTACTGTTAAATGCCATAATGTTAATTCCACCTAGGTTATAGGTATTTGATTGTTATTCGTTGGGCTCTGGCCAATTAAACGTTTTGCTCGCTTCAGCCGCGTTTTTACCCGTAGACCGGGCAACCAACTCTATTTTTTCGGGCGTAAACCCCTCAGGTAAGCTCAGCTCGCCCTCGACATTCTGAAAATATTTAAAGCGCAGCTTAATGTCTTCCGCATCAACAGCATCGGACACTTGATAAAGGCCAAGCCTCTCTAGCTCACCATCGCGGCGCCCCACCAAAGTAATGTTGAGCTCTCCGGATATCACCGAGTGCTGAGTCGCCAACTGCTGAACCACAATTTTGTAGTTGTAATGGCCGGGCTCGGCCCGCGCGACCAGTTGCACCTCGCCTAATTTAAGGCCTTTAGAGTCATCTCCCGGAGCCATTAAACCCCGATAAAATGATATATCGGCCTCAAGGCTGGCAATCTCTTCACGCAGCTCAATAACCTCTTTGCGAACACTATTATTGGCTTGCCGATCTACTTCCGACGACAGTGTTAAGTTTGCCACTTGCTGACGCAACTGCTCGGCTTCAGCGCGGCTATCTTGCAGCTGCACCTTGAGTGTATCGCGTTGGCCCAAAGCAAAAGGCTTGCCGCCCATACCAACCCAGTAGCCATATAGATAGCCACCCACGGCACCCGCCGCCAGCAACACTACAATCAATAAGATCAGCAGTAGCGTTCGCCCCGGGCGCCGGGGCACGACCTTCATCGAATACTGTTTGCTGCCTTTTACCGCACTCAAAAGAACAACCCGTTCATAACAACACCTGGTTTACGGCAACAGCGCGACGATATCCAGCCCGGCATCTTCTGCCAAACCAAACATAATGTTCATATTTTGCACCGCCTGCCCAGAGGCGCCACGAGTGAGGTTATCAATAACCGACAAAACCACAATTGTATCGCGCTGCTGGGGCTGGAACACGGAAATACGGCACACATTCGAGCCTCTTACCGAGCGTGTTTGAGGGTGGCTGCCGGCGGGCATCACATCGACAAAAGGCTCGTCAGCAAAGCGCTCTTCGTACAGTGCCTGCAAATTTGGCAGGCTATCGGCGTCCAGCGCACGGGCGTAGGTGGTCGCATGAATACCGCGAATCATGGGCAGCAGGTGTGGCACAAACGTCACTTTGGCCGGTACACTGCCGGCGGGCTGCATATCCCGTAACGCCTGCTCGATTTCGGGCAAGTGCCGGTGGCCTGATGCGCCGTAGGCCTTAAAGCTTTCGCTGGCCTCAGTAAGCAAAAAGTCGACTTTTGCCTGGCGCCCCGCGCCCGTGGCACCGCTGGCAGCGTTAATGATCAGCTGCTCGCTGTCGACCAGATTATTCTCAAGTAGTGGCAGTAAACCAAGCTGCGCCGCCGTTGGGTAACAGCCGGGGCACGCCACTAAACGCGCCTGTTTAATCGCCTCGCGCTGCACCTCTGGCATGCCGTAAACGGCCTCGCCGATCAGCTCCGGGCAACCGTGGGCCTGGTTGTACCAATGAGCCCAAAGTTCTGGGTCACGAATACGAAAGTCGGCCGACAAGTCGATAACCCGGGTGCCCGTGGCCAGCAGCGCAGGCATAAGGTTTTGCGCCACACCGTGAGGCGTGGCAAAAAATACCACGTCACAAGCGCCCAGTGTCTCAACATCGGGCTCAGTAAAGCATAAGTCGACGTGACCACGCAGGTTGGCATACAGATCCGCCACCGGAATGCCCGCTTCGGCACGCGAGGTAATAACGGCCACCTCGGCCTCCGGATGCTTGGACAAAATCCGTAACAGCTCAACGCCGGTATAACCCGTACCGCCGACAATTCCTACTTTAATCACACTCAGCCCCTCTATTTACTCCGCTCACAGCGCGTAACTGCGCCCAAAGCCACTGTACAAAAGGCCTCTATCATAAGAGGCCGCCGGTTAAATTGCCAGCCGCAGGCGTGGACGCTGCGCAAACGCACACAGGCTGTCATAATGGTGGCTTTCGTCAGCCCCAGGAACTCAGATGCTCTGGATCAAAGCGTTTCACATAATCGCGGTTATCTGCTGGTTTGCCGCCCTCTTTTATCTGCCGCGACTGTTTGTCTATCACGCCATGAGTGACGACAACACCAGCAACGAGCGCTTTAAGGTCATGGAGCGCAAACTGTACCGCGCCATCGCGACTCCGGCGATGCTTGCCACCCTCGTGTTGGGCGGCGCACTGGTGCATTATCAGTGGGAGCTAATCAAGGTCACTTATTGGTTTTGGTGCAAGCTCGCTCTGGTCATTGTGTTAGTGGGTTACCACCATATGTGCGGCGCCCATGTGAAGCGATTTGCCCGCGACGCCAACACCCGCAGCGATCGCTATTTTCGGGTGTTTAACGAGCTGCCAGTGCTCGCATTGATCGCTATTGTGATTTTGGTCGTGGTAAAACCTTTTTAGTCTGCGCTTGCGCACCTTTACCCGTAAACGCTTGTGCTAGACTCATGACACGTTTTCGCTTTGCAAGGTGGCAACCATGTCAGAGTTTAGTGATCGCACTCCGGTTGTGCTCTCGCTGTCGAGTCATGACCCGAGTGGCAGTACCGGCATCCAAGCCGATATAGAAACGGCCGTGAGCTTAGGCGCTCATTGCTGCGCCGTGGTGACGGCCCTTTGCGCTCGCGACACCCGCCAGATGGTAGACTTACAACCAACGCCCGCCAATTTGTTAATCGAACAAACCCGCGCCATTTTAGAAGATATGCCCGTCGCGGCGATAAAGCTTGGGTACTTTTGCCAGGTGGAGCAAATTGAGGCCGTGCACAGTATTTTACGCGACTACCACGACTTACCGGTGGTGCTCGACCCGGTTGCCTCGCTCTCGATCGCCAACGCCTCGGCCGATCACTTTGACGACGCCGAGCACCTTGTCGACGCCATGAAGTCTCTGCTGCTGCCACTGGCTGACGTGGCCACCCCCGACATCGTCGAGGCACATCAACTGTCTCGCCAAGCAGACACAGTCGATGCCTGTGGCCAGGAGATTTTAACCCTGGGCTGCTCCGCGGTATTAATTACCGGTGCCCGACGCACAGCCAACGATTATGAAAACCGCCTGTATCTGCCCCGGCAACCGATGCGCTCATTTTGCTGGCCGCGACTCAGCGTATTCAGTCACGGCAGTGGTGCGACGCTATCCGCCAGTATTTGCACCTATCTTGCTCACGGTTTACTGCTAAGCGATGCGCTAGAGCAGGGTCAGCAGTACACCTGGCAATGCCTTAAAGCGAGCCGCCGGCTGGGCATGGGCCACAGCATTCCCAATCGCCTTTACTGGGCCGATCGCAACGGGAAAATTCAGGGCCGCCTGCATTAAGTACGACGCCCTAACCATCAAAAACATTTTGCGATGCGCTAACCGCCCCAGTAAACTGCGCCCATGACAAACCCTAGCCACATCACTCACCCTTTGTACGCCATTACCGATAGCGCGCAGTTTCGAGAGAAAAAGCTTTATCAGGTCGTCGATGCGCTGCTCGACGGTGGCTGCCAACTACTGCAGTACCGCGACAAAAGCACCGACCACGCACGCCGCCAACGCGAAGCCCGGCAACTGGCGCAGTTGTGCCAACAATACGGCGCCGCCCTTATTATTAATGATGACGTGCAACTGGCCCGGCAATGCGGCGCCCAGGGTGTTCACCTGGGGCAATCGGATACTCAGCTACTTGATGCCCGGCAGAAATTAGGTGAAGACGTCATTATCGGCATTACCTGTCACGCGAGTTTAACCCTCGCCCAGACTGCCGCTAATAACGGCGCTAGTTATTTGGCTTTTGGCCGCTTTTTTAACTCGCATACGAAACCCGGCGCCAAACCAGCCACGCTTGATATTCTGAGTGCCGCACGCGAGCGGTGGCCAACATTACCCACGGTAGCCATTGGCGGTATTGGTTTGCACAATGCCGGGCAAGTGCTGCAAGCTGGCGCTGATTACACGGCCATTTGTCACGATGCGTTTCACAGTGCAAACCCACGGGAATTTGCCCACACCTTTCACTCAATAGTAGCCACTGTACCCCCTCGGGTTTCAGTATCCTTCACCCCATCAGGAGCCACTGAGCCATGACTCGTTCAGAAACCCTTTTCCAACAAGCCAACCAATGGATACCCGGCGGCGTTAATTCACCGGTGCGCGCTTTTAAAGCAGTGGGTGGTACGCCAATATTTTTTAAAAGCGCCAGCGGCGCCTACATTACCGATGTCGATGACAAACGCTACATTGACTATGTGCAATCCTGGGGCCCTATGATTCTGGGGCACAACCACCCCAAGGTTATCGACGCCGTTATGACGGCCGTCCAAAGCGGGCTTACCTTCGGCGCACCAACCGAGGCCGAAACCACTCTGGCGGAGTTAGTGTGCCAGCGAGTACCCACCATGGATCAGGTGCGCTTTGTTAACTCCGGTACCGAAGCCACCATGAGCGCTATCCGCCTCGCGCGTGCCTACACCGGGCGCGACACCATCGTTAAATTTGAGGGCTGCTATCACGGCCACAGCGACTCACTCCTCATTAAAGCAGGCTCCGGCGCACTCACACTGGGCGTACCCAGCTCACCCGGCGTACCCAAAGTATTGGCCGCCCATACGGTAACGCTTAACTACAATGACATCGCCCAGGTACGCGAGTTTTTTGCCGAGCAAGGCGACAAAATTGCGTGCGTGATCGTCGAGCCGGTGGCCGGCAACATGAACTGCATCCCCCCCGTTGAGGGGTTTCTGGAGTGTTTACGCGATGTGTGCGATGAGCATCAAAGCCTGCTAATTTTCGACGAAGTTATGACGGGGTTCCGGGTCAGTCCCAGTGGCGCACAGGGGCGCTACAACATCACCCCCGACATAACCACGCTCGGCAAAGTCATCGGTGGCGGTATGCCCGTGGGTGCCTTTGGCGGTAAGCGCGAGATAATGGATCACATCGCCCCAAGCGGCCCGGTGTATCAAGCCGGCACACTATCGGGTAATCCGGTGGCCATGGCGGCGGGCATTGCTACCTTAACGCAGCTGGGTGAGAGCGACTTCTACCCCAAATTATTCGCCAAAACAGAGCGACTGGTAAAAGGCTTAAAGCAAGCGGCAAGCGAGGCGGGCATCGCATTAACCACCAATCACGCGGGCAGTATGTTTGGCTGCTTTTTTACCGAAGAAGAAACCGTTGAGAATTATCGCCAAGTAATGGCGTGCGACACGGAGCGTTTTAATCGCTTTTTTCATGGCATGTTAGAACGTGGAGTGTATTTGGCTCCCGCCTCTTATGAAGCGGGTTTTGTCTCAGGGGCCCACACCGATGCCGACATTGACGCCACCATCAGTAAAGCCGCCGACGTGTTCGCGACGTTATAAGCTCAGCAATAAACAAACAATAACTCGCGCTGTTAGCGCTACTGCTCGCCCCCGCTGGCCGTCAAAGCTTCAATATCGGCCAGCGCCTGGGGCGAGGCATCAATAATACTAAACCCGGCCCAGTGCTTGCCGTTATCTTCAGCGTTTCTCGCCCATAGGCAATCCACACCTAGCTGGATGCTATTGCGCTCATTCACAGGCTCCGACAAGTGCAAGTCCAGCCGATACAGGCAATCTTCTTCAAATGGCTGATCGCCAATCACCATCAACCCCTGACTGTGCAGGTTAACGATGCGCCCCAGGTAGGCGTCACGAGTATTATCATACACGTCGATACTTTGGGCGACCGAGCTACGCGCTGTAGTGCGGCCATCGGCATCGGGAGATAGTGGGTCTGCCATAAATTACTCGCTTTGCAACAGCTCACCCGACGCACGGGCATTGAGGCTGTGATAAATATTTTCCAGGGCGCGCTCGAAAAACGGCTTGGCACTACCGGCAATCACACGCAGCTTACCTGCGATCATCTCGCGCGCCAAGTGCTTCGCCGAAGTCATAGAGACCTTGCGTCCCTGCTGATCTACCAACATATAGTGCATCGTTTTGTGGTTGTACCACGCCACTTTAATACGCTGCCCTTTGTCGTTTTCCAGCCAGGTACCAAACTCGATCAGCTTTAACTTCTCGATCAACTGGGCCTCTTCTGGCGTCACAGGGCGATCGTCTTGCTTTACTTGCCCGGCCTTCTCGGCTGCCATTTTCTCAAGTTTATTGCGCATCGTCTCGGGCGCAGGTTCCACTTGCCGACTTTTAAGCGCCAGACGCTGTAAAGAGCTGACTGCATCAATGAGCTTACGCGATTTATTTTGCTCGTAACCAATCGTTTCAAACCCAGACTGCAAGGTATGCAGTAAATCACCCTGCACCTCGATCTGTTTTAAACGATCTGCCTCCAGAGATTTAGGCTCAATACTCCACAACAACTGACCGGCAACGCCTAACGCTTGCTGATAACTGTCCGAGTCGGCGCCATAGCGCAAAATAATAAAGGACAAATAATCTGACCAGGGCAAAAGCAAAAGTAACAGTATGGGCGATGGTAAAGCTTTGCCATCGATACAAGCAGATATATCGCTATTGACGCGAATTTTTGCCTCACGCAGTTTCTCTTCGCCGCGGGCTTTTTCTAGTGCGCGTTTCTCCATTAACTCTTGGCGGCGCGACACATTGCGCGCGTAGGAGCTAAACTCCAACCGCGCTTCAGCAAAAACTTTTACATCGTTAACAAAGTACTCCAGCACATGAAATACAGTGGTTTTTATTTTTTCAAAAATATTGTACTGACTGGTACCGTCATTACTTACCCAGCGACTGCCCGCCTCGGCCATTTGGTTTAACAGCAGGCGCGCAGGATGATCAACGTTATCGAAAAAATCTTTATCGATAAACGCTAATTTCAACACCGGTGTGTGTAAATAACTCAGTAAAGCTTTAACAGAGTCCGGTAACTGCTCATCATTCAGAATGTAAGCAAACACCAACCCCACCAGCTCGATAGTGTTCATATCATCGTTTAATACACTATCGGCGCCTTGCTTTTTAAGCTCCGCCGTCAGTTGCTCAGATACGGCCGCAACCGCCAATGGCTGTATGTCGCCCGCCTCGGCCTGTTGCAAACTCTGGGTAGACTGAGCCATTTGCGCTTGCAGTACCTGAATAGCTCCCACGACCGGCGCTGAAGCCCCTCCAACTCCGGCGTTTGGCGCCGCACCAGCAATGCTCGGTGTACCATGTGAAGGCGCAAAACCACCTGCGGCGCCACTCTGCGGCGCTGCCGATGCAGCCGCCCCAGGCGAAGACACCCCACCGCCCAAGTGAGTTTGCAATAAACGAATCGCACTGACTAACCCTTGCTGGTACTGCTGAGGGTCATCACTGGCACCCGGCGCCATCAGTTGATCGGTTGCCCGGCGACCGCGCCGCTCAGGCTGCGGCTCACCGGCCGCGGATTCTTCAGCGTCTGGCGCCGCAGGCGCGCTCTGTTCCGGGGCGGTTTCGCTTTCATTGCCACTGGCGCTGTAGCGGATATTCGGCAATATACCCTCGGCCACCAACAGCTCATTGAGCGATTGGTAGAGCCCGCCAATCGGCTTGATAACCGCCTGCTCAAACTGCTTATAACCAAGCACTTTGGTTCGGGCATCAAAGTTTAGCTCGACAAGCACCCGGCGCAGGCTGTCGCAAAATTGAATGGGGCTAACCGGGTTACTGCGCTCATCGATTTTACGCCCGCCATTAAGTAAAGCTAAGCGCTGGTGTAATGTCCAAAGCGACTCGGCAAACTGAGCGTCAGCACGGTGAGATATAGAGGTAATCGCTATGGTTTCTTCGAGCTCAGCATTGTCCACCAGGGATAAGCCAATATTTTGGCTAAAACGCTCCTGCCCACTGGCAACATGCAGCTGCTGCGCCGAAAAATCGGAAAAGCTCTGCTTCAGGTACTTCTGATACTGATTGAGACAAGCATTGCCCGATGCCTGTAATTGTTTGCCTATTTCGGCCAGGGCCACCTGCTCTTTATTCGAGCGCGCATGTTCTTCACGCTTTTCGACCGACGTGACCCACTCGCCCCAAAAAGCTGGAAAAGTCTGTGTTAAATAATCCTGCGCTGCGTTTGTGCAGAGTTTAAGGCATCGCTCGATTTGAGCTTCAGAGAGTACTTCGTAGGAGGTGTCGGGGCTATTCATATTTATTCCGCCACCACTTTTATCCCTAGACATAGACATAGTATCCATTAGCTCACCCGCTTGAACGATCTAACAGCCTGCTGGCGGATAAAAACGCCCGACCGTATTGAACCGCGATCCGGTGAACAGCTCAATCACCGCTAGTTGACATTTTTTAACATTATAATCTAACCGTACAATAATCGCACATTTGTGCGCCACGTCACAGCAAGTCTTTTAATAGGCGAAACTTGCACCATTATGGGTCTCGCCAGCCAAAACCGCACCATAAATGCGCCATGATACACCTCTTTAGAAATCACCTCACTCCCACACTTCCCCCCCACGGGCCCGCCAGAAAAGGGCTGAGCGCTATGTTTTTACAGTTGGTACCCATATTGCTCTTTATCACTCGTACGACATGTCCACACAACCAACGGTGATCAGGACATAGACAATTAGGAAAATAGAAAGCTAGGGTTCCGGCTGTGTTAATAAAGGCATAGCGACTGGTCCGAGAGCTTTCGACCTCCGACTCTGTCGAGGTTACACGGCGGGACAAAAGCCCGGGAGACTTATTGGCCTGATCGCCAAGCGAGTTATGTGTAACCAAAACGACCTCCGGAGGTTTGTATGAAGTCCCTTTCTATTGCCGCCCTGGCATTACTACTCTCGGCACAAGCTCAGGCCGCCGATTCCTTTAAAGTATGCTGGTCCATTTACGTTGGCTGGATGCCCTGGGGCTACGGCGCCGAGCAAAAAATCGTCGATAAGTGGGCAGACAAGTACGACATCGACATCGAGGTTGTGCAAATCAACGACTATATCGAGTCGATTAATCAATACACCGCCGGCGAGTTTGACGCCTGCACCATGACCAACATGGACGCCTTGACGATACCCGCGGCCGGCGGCATCGATAGCACGGCGTTAATTGTCGGGGACTTCTCCAACGGCAATGACGGTGTCGTACTCAAAGGCAAAGACTCACTCAGCGACATTAAAGGCCAGCGGGTTAACCTGGTCGAGCTATCTGTATCACACTATCTTCTGGCCCGGGCGCTGGATACCGTCGGCTTATCCGAGGCTGACGTACAGGTAGTCAACACCTCCGACGCCGACTTAGTCGCCCTGTACAGTTCCGGCTCTATTGATGCGGTTACGACCTGGAACCCACTCTTAAACGAAATCTTGCAGCAACCCAACGCTAATAAGGTGTTTGACTCATCGCAAATCCCGGGCGAAATCATGGACCTGTTAGTCGTCAACACCGACACACTGGCCGCCAACCCAAAGCTGGGTAAAGCACTGGTAGGCGCCTGGTATGAAATTATGCAAACCATGAGTGCCGACAACGCCACAGGGGTCGCTGCACGTACCGCTATGGGCAAAGCCTCTGGTACCGATCTGGCCGGTTACGAATCACAATTAGCCAGCACCAAAATGTTTTATCAACCAAGTGATGCCTTGGCACTGGTTAACAGCGACGAGCTCCTGAGCACCATGGCCAAAGTCGCTGAGTTCTCGTTCGACCACGGTTTGCTGGGTGAAGGCGCCCCCGACGCAGGCTTTATCGGCATCGCCGGCCCCAATGATGTGTACGGCAACTCTGGCAACATTCAGCTGCGGTTTGATACTACCTACATGCAAATGGCCGCCGACGGCAAACTTTAATAATCACCGACACCACGGGGGCGCCTGCCCCCGAGCGGGACACCTTTATGAAACGTCTGGTAAATCTGACACCATCGCGGCCATTAAAAGTGCTGCTCGGCCTTGCGCCTTTTGCCTTGATTTTATTGATCTATGTGATTGCGTCCGACGCACGCCTAGAGGTCAACCCCAATGACAAGCTGTTACCCAGTTTTGCGCAAATGGGGGATGCAATGCATCGGTTGGCCTTCGAGCCCAGCAAACGTACTGGCGAGTACCTGTTTTGGCAAGACACCGCCTCTAGCTTGCAGCGCCTGGCACTCGGCGTGGGCATCGCGGCTGTTATCGGCTTTGTTGTCGGCTTGCTTACAGGCGCACTTCCTACCCTAAACGCGCCATTTGCCCCGCTACTAACGGTTATTTCCCTAGTGCCGCCCATGGCGCTGCTCCCCATACTCTTTATTGTATTTGGGTTGGGTGAGCTGTCTAAAGTGGCCTTAATCATTTTTGGTGTTGCCCCCTTTATTGCACGGGATATTCAGCGTTGCACCCAAGAGATTCCGAAAGAGCAGTTGATTAAAGCGCAAACGCTAGGCGCCAGCACCTGGCACATTCTTGTGCGCGTTTTAATACCGCAATTACTGCCCCGACTTATTAACGCCATCCGCTTATCGTTGGGCGCCGGCTGGCTGTTTTTAATTGCCGCTGAGGGTATCGCCTCCACCGACGGCCTGGGTTATCGCATCTTCTTAGTGCGCCGTTATTTATCGATGGACGTGATTCTGCCTTACGTAGCCTGGATAACCTTCCTGGCGTTTATGGTGGACTGGCTGTTGGCCAACAGCAGCCGACTACTGTTTCGCTGGCATCACGCAGGAGGCAACACATGAGCACCACGCCCCCCATGTTGCAAATTAAAAACCTCTGGAAGAGTTACGGCGACAATATCGTACTCGAGAACCTCAACAAAAATGTCGAGGCTGGAGAGTTTGTCACGCTTGTTGGCACCTCTGGCTGCGGCAAAAGTACCTTCTTAAAAATGTTGTTGGGCATGGAGACACAAACCCGGGGAGACCTATTGCTGGACGACCAACCCATCGCCACCGAGCCGGATCAAGCTCGCGGCATTGTGTTTCAGCAATACTCAGTGTTTCCGCACCTAACGGTACTGCAAAACGTTATTATCGCCAGGGAGTTTGAAAAATCCCCATTGCTCGGCAAGCTATTTGGCGGTCGTAAAAAAGCCGTGCTTGAAGAGGCCCGTCAACTGCTAGAGCGGGTGGGCCTTAGCCCGGCCGCCAATAAATATCCACACGAGCTGTCGGGCGGTATGCGTCAGCGTCTGGCCATTGCTCAAGCATTAATTCGTAAGCCGCGCATCCTGCTACTGGATGAACCGTTTGGCGCCCTTGACCCAGGCATTCGCGCCGACATGCACGCGCTTATTCTGGATTTGTGGCGCGAGCATCAGCTCACCATTTTTATGGTCACTCACGACTTAACCGAAGGCTTTTATCTGGGTACGCGCCTGTGGGTATTCGACAAAGTACGCCACGACCCGCAAGCGCCCAACGCCTATGGCGCACGGATAACCTACGACTTACCCGTAGGCGATATGCCCCACGACACCTTCAACCAAATACAACAATCCCTTAACCCGGCCGACACCAACGAGGTAGCCAGCGCAAGCGGAGAAACACCATGACCTTAAAAACTATTGACTACACCACCACATTACCGGGCGCCAGCCACTGGTCACTCGAAGTGCGCCGCGGCAGTGCGCTGCGCTTAACCGATCTCACCGGAAACGGCAATGTAGCTATGCTATTTTACAACCCGCGCAACTTACTCGAGCGCTACAACGCACCCGACACCCTAAAGTGCCAGCACACCTTTAAGCTAACGGCGGGCCACTGTTTGTACTCTGATATGGGGCGTATTTTCGCCTCAATTACCGAGGACACTTTTGGCTGGCACGACACCGTGTGCGGCAATAGTAATGCGCAACATATTGCCCAGCGCTGGGGAGCACGGGACTATCAAGCCGAGCGCAACGACTGGAAGCAAAATGGCTTTGACGCATTTTTAGTGGAGCTTGCCAAATACGGGCTGGGCCGCGCCGACATGGCCGCTAACATTAACTTTTTTAGCAAGGCTTACACCGACGATAACGGTGCACTCGCTCTTGATCAGGGCGCTAAAAGTGAAAACGCTAGCACCACACTGCGCTTTGAGATGGACACGCTGGTATTGATGCACAGCTGCCCTCACCCACTAGACAGCTCAGACGAATACCCACGAGCGCCCATCCAAATTGAACTGGGTGAGGCCGAGGCCATAAGCGATGACGATTTATGCCTAAACGCTCGCCCCGAAAACACGCGCGGATTTGCCAATAACGCGCTCTACCACATCGGCGTCTAACAGGAGAGACCATGACTATTGTAGCCAGTAAACTAGACGTCAGTAACGCCAGCGCTCGGCACGTAATTGGCGCCGGTGATTACTACTTAGCCCCGCTAAAGCGCGGCCAAACATTACGCATCTTAGACATCGAAGGCAACCAAGCCGCCGACACATTGTTTTTTAACGCCGCCGACCCATCGGAGCGTTACAGCGCCATGGACACCATTCGCGAGCAAGCTCAAGTGTACCTAAGCGCCGGCAGCGTACTGCGCTCTAACCTCGGCAACCCGATGCTGGAAATTACCGCCGACACCTGTGGCCGACACGACACACTGGGCGGAGCCTGTGCCACCGAGAGCAATACCGTACGCTACGACTTAGAAAAGCGCTGCATGCACGCTTGCCGCGATAGCTGGATGTTGGCCATTGCCGAGCACCCGGAATTCGGCTTAAGCAAACGGGATATTACCCATAACATTAACTTTTTTATGAATGTGCCCGTCACCGCCGACGGCGGTTTAACCTTTGCCGATGGCATCTCGGGTGCCGGCAAGTACGTCGAGATGCAAGCGACAATGGATGTATTGGTACTGATGTCCAACTGCCCGCAGCTTAACAACCCGTGTAACGGCTACAACCCGACACCGGTAGAAATGATTATCTGGGATTAGTGATTGCCGCACCTTAGTCACACACATTTTTAATTTGACGTGCCGTAGAGGACGACCTCTACCCAACCGCACAGCCCGGGACGACCCGCGGGAGAAGCTCATGTTTAGCAAAGTACTGATTGCCAATCGCGGTGCCATTGCCGTACGTATTATCCGCACCTTAAAACAAATGAACATCCAATCCGTTGCGGTTTACTCTGAGGCCGATGCCGGCAGCTTGCATGTTAGCCACGCGGACGAATCCTACAGTTTAGGTGAAGGTAGCGCGAGCCAAACCTATCTCGATCAAGAGCAAATTATTGCCATCGCCGTAAAAACGGGGGCGCAAGCCATTCACCCCGGCTACGGTTTTTTAAGTGAGAACCCAGGCTTTGTCGCCAAGTGCGAAGCGGCAGGGATTGCCTTTATCGGCCCTACCCCTGAGCAGATGGAAGTATTCGGCTTAAAGCACAGCGCCCGCGAAATTGCCGAACAAAATCAGGTGCCGCTGGTACCAGGCACCGACTTGCTACTAAGTTTGGACGAGGCCTGCGCACAGGCCGACGGGATCGGCTACCCGGTTATGCTTAAAAGCAGCGCTGGCGGCGGCGGCATTGGCATGAAGCTGTGCAACAGTGAATCCGAGCTGCGCGAAAGCTTTGACGCAGTTCGCCAACTCGGGGCTAATAACTTCTCAGATGACCGCGTATTTCTAGAAAAATTTATCGGTCAGGCACGTCATATTGAAGTACAGGTTTTTGGTGACGGTAAAGGCCACGCCGTAGCCCTGGGTGAGCGCGACTGCTCGAGCCAGCGACGCAATCAAAAAGTCATTGAAGAGTGCCCCGCCCCCAACCTGCCACAAGTTGTGCGTGAACAAATGCACCAAACCGCCGCACATCTATTAGCCGCCGTACAATACCGTGGTGCCGGAACCGTTGAGTATATTTACGATGCGCAGGATGAAAAGTTTTACTTTCTAGAGGTAAACACGCGCCTTCAAGTAGAGCACGGCGTCACCGAAGAGGTATGGGGTGCTGACTTGGTCAGCTGGATGATTCGTCTGGCCGCCGGCCAGCTAGCGGACCTTGCTCAAGAGCACAGCACCCTTATCCCCCAAGGGCACGCCATCCAAGTACGGCTGTATGCCGAAGATCCGGTAAAAAACTTTCAGCCCTGTGCGGGGTTATTAAGTGAGGTTAAATGGCCTGAGACCTTTCGCAAAGCAGACGACGTACTGCGTATCGACCACTGGATCGAATCCGGTTTAGAGATTTCACCCTACTTTGACCCAATGCTGGCCAAAGTTATCGCTAAATCCAGCAACCGGGATCAAGCCGTAGACTTGCTCGAAGCCAGTCTGTTAGGCAGCTCACTGTACGGTATTCAAACTAACAAAGACTATGTCACGGAGCTGTTGCGCGAACCGATTTTTATTAAGGGTGAAATTACCACACGCTACCTAAATGAACGTGCATTCTCTGAGGCACGCATTGATATTTTAAGTGGCGGCACGCAAACCACAATCCAGGACTTTCCCGGCCGCAGCGGCTACTGGGACATTGGTGTACCGCCCTCGGGCCCGTTCGACAACTACAGTTTCCGGATCGCCAACCGCTTACTCGATAATGCCGCCGATGCCGCCGCGCTTGAAATTACCGTACAGGGGCCAACACTCCAATTCGGATTTGATACCCGGTGCGTATTAACCGGTGCCGAGATCGACGCCAAGCTCGATGGCAATGCCGTACCAAACTGGCAGCCGTTTACGGTATCGGCCGGACAAACGCTACACCTTGGCCGGGTTAGCGAACAAGGTGCACGCGCCTATCTGGCGGTTGCAGGTGGTATCGATTGCCCAGATTACCTAGGTTCAAAATCCACGTTTACACTCGGCCAATTTGGCGGCCACAACGGTCGCGCGTTATTAGCCGGCGATGTTTTAAAATGCCACGCTAGCGCCAACCCAACAAACAATAGCGCAGCCAATAGCTTGCCCGATGCCCTTAAACCCAGCATTAGCAACCAGTGGGAGTTGCGCGTTATTTACGGCCCCCACGGCGCACCTGAATTTTTTACCCCCAGCGATATCGAAACATTTTTTTCCACCGATTGGGAAGTGCACTATAACTCCAGCCGTACCGGTGTGCGCCTGAATGGCCCCAAACCCGAATGGGCCCGCACCACCGGCGGTGAGGCAGGCATGCACCCGTCCAACATTCACGACAACGCCTACGCTTTTGGTACCGTCGACTTTACCGGCGACATGCCCGTGATTCTAGGCCCCGACGGTCCCTCGCTCGGCGGCTTTGTCTGCCCTGCCACGGTTATCACCGCCGACCACTGGAAGCTGGGGCAATTACGCGCCGGCGACACCATTCGATTTGTACCGGTTACCGTGGCACAGGCCGTTGATATAGAGCGCTGGCAACAAAACACCATTAACTCGCTTGAGGTTCTTCCTTTAGCCTTTGAGGACAAGGTGAGCACCGACGCCCTGCCCTCACCCATTGTTGGCGAGCTAAGCGCTGACGAGGTCGGCGAAGACATTTGCTATCGCGCCGCCGGTGATCACTTCTTGTTGGTCGAGTACGGCCCGCTGCAGCTAGACATTAAACTGCGCTTTCGTGCCCACGCTTTAATGCAATGGCTGCAAGAAAATCCTTTGCAAGGCATGCGTGAGCTCACGCCGGGTATTCGCTCGCTGCAAATTCATTACGACAGCCAAGCCTTATCGCTGGAATCTCTATTGGCGCATTTGCAACAAGGCGAGCGCTACTTGGCGACGCAAATTGCCAACCTAAGTGTTCCCTCGCGCATCGTGCATATTCCGTTATCGTGGGATGACGAAGCCTGCCAACTGGCAATCGAAAAATACCAACAAAGCGTACGCCCCGGCGCGCCCTGGTGCCCCTCGAATTTAGAATTTATCCGTCGTATTAATGGACTGGATAGCATCGATGATGTGAAAAAAATCGTCTTTGAGGCATCCTATCTGGTGATGGGCTTAGGCGATGTTTACCTTGGCGCACCAGTAGCCACCCCCATGGACCCACGCCACCGTTTGGTGACCACCAAATACAACCCGGCGCGCACCTGGACAGCCGAAAATTCTGTGGGTATCGGCGGCGCCTATATGTGCGTATACGGTATGGAAGGCCCCGGCGGTTATCAGTTTGTGGGCCGCACATTGCAAATGTGGAACCGCTACCGAACCACCAAAGAGTTTGAACAGCCCTGGCTGCTGCGCTTTTTTGATCAGGTCAAGTTTTACCCTGTAAGCAGTGATGAGCTAAAACAAATTCGCCAAGATTTTCCCCGTGGGCAATACCCGCTGACCATCGAACACACCGAGTTTAGCCTGGCCGATTACGAGGCAAATATCGCCGCCGACAGCGTCGAGATCGAGCGCTTTAACGCTACACGGCAACAAGCGTTTGATGACGAATTGGCCCGCTGGCACCGCGATGGGCAATTTAACTTCACCCCTATGGAGCAGACCGATAGCGAAGACGAACTCGACCTCGGTGAGGGCGACACACCAGTCGACAGCTCAGTATCGGGTAGCGTTTGGCAATTAAACGTCGAGGTAGGCGATACTGTAGAGGCGGGGCAAACGTTACTGATACTGGAATCCATGAAAATGGAGATCAACATCACCGCCCCTGTCGCCGGTCAAGTCAAACAGTTGCTTAAAAAGCCCGGTGGCGGTGTTAAACCTGGGCAAACATTAGTGGTGTTAACAGAATAAGCCCCGCACCTTAACACCACTTGGCAACCCGAGGTGACGGCACATGATTACTCGCCGTCATCTCGGGGGCGCAACACGCCTTACCACTCAAACCGCAACCCTAGCAGTGGCAACATCGAGCCCTCCTCGGGGGCATCTTCGCCGGTGCGCTCGTTAAACTCGCTGTTGTTGGGGTTTTCGGCCCCCAATAAATTGATGATGTCGACAAAAGCAATCACATCCATCGGACCTAAGTCGCGGCGGTAATCGATTCGAACATTAACCGAGCTGTAGCTGCCGTAGCGCTCGGTATTATTGCTAATAGTCTCTTTGCTGTAGCGCAGTGGTTCACCGTCACCCAATACGTTATCGTTGACAATAAAATCACCAAACGGCGGGCCCGAGGCCCATTTCACCCGGCTGGAAACTTTCCAGCGTTGGTTGATCTCCCACACGCCACCCAAACTAAACGCGTGAGGGCGATTGTAATCGGCATCGTATTCTTCGCCTTGTGCCGAGTCTTTATAAACGGCGTCGTTGTACGAATACGTGGCACTGGCCGACCAGCCATTAGCAAAGTAGCGGGTTATCGCCGTATCTACCCCAAACGAGGTGCCCTCGCCAGTATTGCCGTAAGTTTGATTGACTCCATCGAGCTGAACGATTCGATCACTAATAGATTGATAGTAAGGCTCAATAAAAATCTCGATGTTATCGCTGTAGCGGTAGCTCATGCCCACGGTTAGCTGATCAATTTTTTCAAAATCGAGGTCCGTGTTGGCCGAGTCAATCGCCAGCTCATCGATGCGCGGGGCCTGTAAGTAACGGCCAGCTGTCGCCGTTAAGGTAACAGACTCGCCCAAGGGCCAGGATGCACCTAAGCGCGGCGAAACGGCATCGTGGCCGGTCAGCTCGTCAGCATCAAAACGTAGCCCGGCACGCATATCCACCGGCCCCATCGCCATGTTTTGCTCAAGGTAGCCTGCGTACTGCACGGATTTATCGGAATAGCTGGAATCGAGAGACTCGGGCGTTAACACAATATACTTTTGCTCGGGCGAAGGGCGATAATCAGATTGATCGTACTCGTAGCGAATCCAGTCATCGTCCAGTGCCAACCCAAGGTCTAAGTCCAGCTGCAATACTCGCAGCCCGGCATTGAAGCGCCCCAGGACATTGTCATAGCCAAAGTCCAGCCGCCATCCGATTTCAGATTCATCGCGTTTTGAGGTAATAATAGGAAAGCGCTGCGGCACATCAGACGCCGGCGTATCCAGTGAGACTAAATCCGGATAGGCCTCACCGCTTTGCGAGTCTTCACCGTAATGGCGATAGTACAAACGGTTGGTTAAGTCGGCGCTCTCACCCAATAAGTGCGTCCAGCTAAGTGACACTAAAGTGTTGTCCGCCGATTGAGAAACCAGCCCAACATCTTCAAAATTACCCGGCTCGTCTTCGTCCGAGGCCAGCACATGGTTAATGTCGCGGGTGTATTCTTCCGGGGCGTAAATCGCCAGAAAATTAAACGTATCACCGCTGTCAAACTCGGTGGTGGTTTTTAAAATGATATCGGTAAGCTCGGGCTCACCCACGTCGTCCAGCCCCACCATTTCAAACAGCCGGCCAAAATTAAGTTGCCGCGCCGAAAACAGCATGCTGGTGTTATCCAGTACCCCCGTCGGCCCATCGTAGCCCACCTCGAGCCCGGCTATATCGATCCGGGCACTGTACGAGGGTGTCTCGGGGTTACCCTCGGCCACCTCTAGCTGCAACAAAGAGCCGGCTCGCCCACCGTAAGCAGCCGACCAGCCTCCGGGCTGAAAGTCCGCTTTGCCAATGGTATTAGGCGCAAACACGCTGTAGCGCCCGCCGCCCTCTACGTCCTCTAGCTCGCCAAAATTGTCGCTAAAGTGCACCACGCTATCAAAGGGTACGCCATCCACCAATATTTGGTTATCACGCGGGCCGTTACCTCGCACGGTAAAGCTGGAGTATTCACCATCGGAGAACAACCCAGGCAAACCATCCAGCGCGCGCAGCACATCCCCGCCACTACCGGCCGAGCTGCGCAGCGCCTCGCGATCGAGCTCTGTCGCCCCGGCCGAACTCAGCCATTGCCCCTGGCTACTGCTACCTAAAATCAGCACCTCCTCCACACCACTGGGGGCCGCCAACAACGCGACATTAATCGGTGTGGTTTTATCTTCCACCACACGCACACTCGGCAGCCGCACACTGTTGTAACTCGGTTGGGTAATCAGCACCTCGTATAAACCCGGCGGCAAGTCGCTAAAGCGAGCGCGGCCCTGAGGGCTACTTTCAGCCTCAAGCTGGCGTCCAGCCCGGTCGGTTACCACCACCCGGGCTTTTGCTAAGCTGCGCAGCGTGGTTTGATTCTGAACCTCGACCAGTAAGTCGGCCGCCACCGCGGGGACTACCGCGGTCATAAAGAGTCCTGCTACCCAAAGGGGACGAAACGTACCAATGTTCATAGTGAGTATTATCCTTAAACCCAGAATGGATGACCTGACGGACTATACGGGAGTGGGACTCGCCCGGTTCTTACTCGCTGCATTAATGGTGATAATTATGCAGCACTGACGAATAACCGCTTACACACGGCCATTAGTACAGTAGGAGATAGCCGCTGACCGCGCCACCACCGATGAAATAAAACAACCGTTTATGAAATTAACCTTACAATTGCGGGGTTATTTGCCAAAATAGAGGCACAAATCAGGCAAAAGGACTTAACCGCCGATGCATGTGATAGACCGGACTATATTAGGCGTCGCCCCCATTCGCACCAGTTTGTTAGGCGTGTGCGCGCTGCTGAGTTTACTGTTTACTATCGTCGAGCCCGAGGCTTCTCAAGGCCTGGGGCTGCTTGCGCGGTTGTGTTTTTGGATACTGCATATTGGTATCGCTCTGTGCGCCATACTACTGGTCAGCTTACTCATACGCCGCGCCCACCCAGCGCGCTGGCCGCTGTGGTTGTTACTACTAACCACCGGTGTATTAGGCGCCGCCATTGCCACTGCGCCGTATCTTGCCATTGAGGCGTTATTACCTTCACTTATACCGCCCGACCCACCCGACAGTTTCTGGGATCGATACGCCTTGAAAGGCCCTTGGCACGCCGTGATTAGCGAGTTTTTTCAGGTGCTACCGCTGGTGCTGGCAGGTTGGAGCTTAGTCAACTTACCGCTATTGCTGAATAAGCCCACACTCAACACACCACCGACACCGCCGGAAGATCCCCCCAACGATGAGACGCTAAACAATGAACGGCAAGCTCGCCGCGATGAATTTTTTGCGGCCCTGCCCGAAATTTTGGGGCGGGACCTTATTCTCATCTCATCAGATTTACACTACCTCAATGTCTACACAACGTTGGGTAAAACCATGATTCTCGGCAGCCTTAAATATTACGCCGAGGCTTTTGACGATGACGGCCTACAGGTGCACCGCTCTCACTGGGTGGCCAAAGCCCACGTCGAGCGCCTAGCCGTAACCGGCAAAGACGCCTGCTGCATTATGAGTAACGGCCAGCGGGTACCCGTAAGCCGCAACAACCGTAAACTGGCCAAAGCCTGCTTCGGCACCTTAGTCACCAAACACAAACCCCGTGACATTAAACTGGCAGGTTAACCCAATAAAACAACGAGCGGATTAAAAACGAATGGAATAGCGGCGGGGAAATACAAAAGGAGGAGAAGCACCAACGCTAAAACGTAGGTAGAGCAGCCTGGCCTGAGACTCAGATCAACCGCTCCCCCCTAAAAAGCTGAATCGATTACGCCCGAACCAAACCCGCAGATACAAAAAAGGCCCGATCCGAAGACCGAGCCTTTTAACTTGTATGGTGCCCAGAGGCGGAATCGAACCACCGACACGAGGATTTTCAATCCACTGCTCTACCGACTGAGCTATCTGGGCTTTGCGTTGGCAGCTGTGCAGCCGCTGTCACAAGAGGCGCGTATTAAACCGTTTGAGTCGCTTTGAGTCAAGGGGTCAAAGGCAAATTATTTGTCTTCTGTGGGGGGAACATAGCCTTCGGCGGCATCATAGTCTTCCCCAGACAAAAACTTGGTCATTTGTTCACCAAGATAGACCCGGGTGCCGGTGTCCATAAGGTTTAATTGTTTTTCGTTGATGAGCATTGTCTGGTGGCTCATCCACTCCTGCCAGGCTTTTTGGCTCACGTTATCGTAAACGTCTTGGCCTTTGGGGCCAGGAAACGGCGGCTGAGCAAGGCCCGGCAACTCTTGTTTGTACTTGCGGCACATGACCGTTCGGCTCATAAAATCTCCTGATGTCTACGCAAAAATCTACCGCGCCATGTTAACAGACAGTGGCGCCAATTGGTGTAGCTGCTCGAGCAGGCGTTTTACCGGCGCAGCGAGCCCCACATTGGGCGGCTGACTGACGTTATACCAAAGCGCCTTACCGGGCGCCATAACGCCGGTCGCCGGCTCGGGTAATTGTATTAGCACCGGCGTGATATCTAAATGATAGTGGCTAAACGTGTGGCGGTAACTATCCCAGTACTCGATCTCGCCCGTCGCACCGTAATGCTGATCGCAGTATTGCGTAACCGACTGCTCTAACGCCAACTCCGGAAAACTCCATAGCCCCCCCCAGATACCCTGCGGCGGTCGCTGTTGCAACAAGAGATCACCACTGGGGGCGCGCAACATGAGCAAATAGGTGGCTTTAACCGGCTTGTCTTTTTTCGGCTTTTTACCCGGGTACTGTAACTGGGTGCCAGTGGCGCGTGCCACGCAACCATCGCCCAATGGACAACGCTCGCACTGAGGTTTGGTGCGGGTACACACAGTAGCCCCTAAATCCATCATCGCCTGGGTGTAGTGGTTGCAGCGTTCGGCTGGCGTGTGCTGCCGCGCAACCTGCCACAAGGCCTTTAACGGCCCACTTTGGCCCGGCCAGCCTTCAATAGCGTGATAGCGGGCGAGCACCCGTTTCACATTGCCATCTAAGATGGTGGCGGTTTTACCAAAAGCGATACTGACTATGGCGCCGGCGGTGGACTCGCCAATACCGGGTAGCAAGGCTAGCTCGTCTACGGTGGAGGGAAATTCTCCGGCAAAATCATTCACCACTTGCTGGGCACAGCGATGCAAGTTGCGCGCGCGGGCGTAATAGCCAAGCCCGGTCCATAGGTGCAGTACGTCATCCACTGGTGCCGCAGCTAAATCGGCAACACTCGGAAAGCGCTCGGTAAAACGCTCGAAGTAAGGGATAACCGTGGTAACTTGGGTCTGCTGCAGCATGATCTCAGACAACCAGACACGGTAGGGAGTGATGTTTTGCTGCCAGGGTAAATGTTTGCGGCCATGTCGATCAAACCAATCGAGCACGGCCGCCGAAAAATTATCGGTCATTCTGTTTGTTTTTTGTCCTGACTTTTGTCTTTATTTAAAAATTGGTTAAGCAAACCTTTAACGGCCGCTTTGGTCGGGTCGGTTTCTTCATCGCCGTCGGCCTCATCGGCGCCGAGCTTGCGGGTCAACTCTTTTTGCAGGCGATACTTGGTGTAGTCACCGAGCAGCGACTCTAACGCTTTTGAATCCAGCCGACAATCTTTAGCCGGGGCAAGCTCGGTGATTGAGCCGCGACAGCGCAACAGCGACAAACTGCGGTTAACCCAATAATTGCTATTCACCGTACAGCCCTGTTCACTGGTGGAGCGCTGCTCTAAGGTTAGCGGTAAACGTAAATCAAACGTTTGCCCGGCCAAATCAACCTGACCATTTAGCCCCAGCAATAATTGCTCGACGCCGGCGGTAAAACTTTCGATGGTGATGACTTGCTCGCGCAGTTTTACCCGCCCTTGCAAATCGTGCATCTGCGTCAGCTCGGGCCAATCTTGCTCGCTTACATTTTGCGCTGCAGAGGGCTCAGAGCTGGCGCCCGTATCGGCCTCATCTTTTTCGCGTAAATCTTTGGCAAACGAAATCGCCTGACAAAAATACTGCTCGACGTTTATGGGGGCCACCGTCACTTGCACCCCATCAAACTGGGCGTCGGCCACCGCCGTTTGCATCAATTCGTTCATGGTCAGGCCACTGGTATTAGCCGTAGCGTCCAGATTCATCAAACCCGTTAATTGCATTTTTTCATCCAGCGCTAAGTCGCTTAGCAGTGGCGCCACATTCAGGCCATTCATCTTTGCCACACTGCTGATACGTGCCGTGGGGCCTCGGCCATCAAGCTTGCCCGATGCCTGCAAATGCCCTTGATAAGCGTCAAGACTCACCTCCGATAATTGCACCAAACCGTTGGCGGCGTTTAAACGCAACCGCAAATTTTGCGTGGTTAAACCGCTAACAATCGCCTCACCCAAATCGATACGCACCCGGGCGTTAAGCGCCCTCACCGTATCGAGCTGAATTAAAGGCTCATCGCCGGCGGGTTTCGCTTGTGTACCAGCATTATCCGACGCCTTGGGTTTAGCCGGTGCTTTATCTGCTTTTGCCACCTCAGGCTGCTCGGATTTAGGCGGCAAGTAATGGTCGACGTTAATTCGATCCCCGGTCAGGGTGACCTCAACCGCCATACGATTAAAGTCCGTCACGGCCAGCTCGCCATTTACGGTCGTCTCATCAAGCTCCAGAGTAATCGGCGCAAGACTGATCGAGCTGGTGCTGCCCGACACACTGGTGTTTAGACTTAGGTGCGTCAGCGCGTCGGCCTCTGCTGTTATGGGTACGCTCTGCCCCAAACTCGCCAGCAGTTTTTTGAGATTAACCGGCGATAGCGCTAACTGGCCGCGATACACCAGCTCTTGCGTGGGGTTTTCTAACTGCATATCAAACCCGGCGTTAAGCGAAGCCTTTTCACCAAGGCCGCTGATATCCAGTGCCAGCTCACCGGCGGCAATCGACACTTGCGACAAGTCGGCGGCCAATTGCACCTCGGCGCTAAGCTCGCCGCCTAGCTGTAACGTGCGCTCGGCAAACATAGCGGGATCTTTCACATTGGCCTGCCACTGAGCGTTTAGCGCAAAGGGGCGGTTATCGACATTAAAGTCGGTGAGCTTAAGGCTCCCTATGGTGAAGTCCGCGCTGCGGTTGGTGGTGGCATCGCGGTATTGCACCGCGGCATCGGTAATACTAATGGCCTCTACCGCCAGATTTAGCTCGCCGCCACTGGCGGCGCTAGTATCGGCCTCGGGGGTCACCTCTGGGGCAGCTTGGCGCTCGCCTTTATCCACCGCCGCTACGGCATCTGCTGGTATTTGATCAGCGCGGCTACCGGCTTGTTCCGCTTTGCGCTTAGCCTCTTCAGCCAGACGGTTCCAATTGCTGGCACCCGAGCTATCTACCTCAAAGGCTAGCTCCGCGCCATCGATAATAAGGTGCTCGACCTGTAGCTCGCGATCAAACAGCGGCCGGGTAGCAACCAGTAAACTGGCGCTGCCGAGTTGCGCCAGTTGCTCGTCGGGCGTACTGAGGGCGGCAACACTAATGTCTTCGACCTCGATGCCGATGCTGGGCCAAAACTGCCAACCAATGTCGCCGGCAATCTCCAGAGCGATACCCTGATCGGCCGCCAGCGCTTTGATGCGCGGCTTAAAGATATTGGGGTCCAGCCAAAAAAACAATGCGGCAACGGCCAGCACGACCAACAACAGCAACACGACCAGAACCTTTAATAGCGTTTTCACCACCATCTCCTTGAGTAATCGGGTAAAGCCAGAGCATAGCACTTGTGGCGGGCGCCCGCGTGACAAACACGCTATTTTGCGCGCCAGTGCACTCAGCAATAAATTCGCGCCCTGCGCGAGTGAACTTCCGGGCCGCCACAGGCACAAAAGCCATGAATTCTATCCACTAATACGCTCTACGGGTGGTTATAGCGGCCCCGCTCGCGCTAAAATAGCGCTCTTTAAGGCTGCCACCTGCGCAGCGCTGAGGGTGACTCCATGGGACACAAAACCGCACTATACGATCTGCACAAAGCCGCCGGCGGCAAACTGGTGGATTTTGGCGGCTGGGATATGCCTATCAACTATGGCTCGCAAATCGAAGAGCACCATCAGGTGCGCCGCGCTGCGGGCCTGTTTGACGTATCTCACATGACCGTTGTCGACGTCACGGGCGCCGATGCCCGCGCCTACTTGCGCAAGCTGCTGGCCAACGATGTCGCGCGGCTCGATGACAAGCCCGGCAAAGCCTTATACAGCGGCATGCTCAACACATCCGGTGGCGTGATAGACGATTTAATCGTTTACAACCTCGACGGTTGGTATCGCGTGGTGGTCAACTGCGCCACGCGCGACAAAGACCTAAAATGGATGAACGAGCATGCCAGCGAGTTTGACGTCAGCGTTACCGAGCGCCCCGAACTGGCGATGATCGCCGTGCAGGGCCCCGAGGCCATCGACAAAGTACAAGCTGCCGCGAGCAATGCGCAAGCTGAGGCGATCAGCAACCTCAAGGTATTTTGCGGTGTAGAGTGCGAGGGCTGGTTTATTGCCCGCACCGGCTACACCGGTGAAGATGGCCTGGAGATTATGTTAAGCGGCGATGCCGCCTGCCAGCTGTGGCAAACTCTGGTCAAGGCCGGCGTAGCACCTTGCGGTTTGGGCGCGCGCGATACCCTGCGCCTGGAGGCCGGCATGAATCTTTACGGCCACGAGATGGACGAGACCACCTCACCCCTGGTGGCCAACATGGGCTGGACCATCGCCCTCGAGGACGACCAGCGCGACTTTATTGGCCGCGCGCCTCTCGAAGACATAAAGGCCAACGGCGGGCCAGATACCAAATTGGTTGGTCTGGTCATGCGCGAACGCGGTGTACTGCGTGCCGGCCAGGCGGTCAGCGTCGTGGGTAACGACGCCTCGGGTATGATTACCAGCGGCAGCTTCTCACCCACTCTTGGTTTCTCCATTGCCCTGGCCCGCGTGCCTGGCACCATTGGCGACACCGCCGAGGTCAACCTGCGCAACAAAACCGTTAACGTCGAGGTGGTTAAACCCAGCTTTGTGCGCCACGGCGAGGCGCTCGTTTAATCGATCACTTAGGTCTACACTTTTTGAGCCTACTTTCTATTTAAGGACACAACCATGAGCGATATTCGCAAAGAATTAAAGTACCTGCCCAGCCACGAGTGGGCTCGTGTTGAAGAAGACGGCACGGTCACCGTCGGCATCAGCGATCACGCCCAGGACAGCCTGGGCGACGTCGTCTACGTCGAAACCCCAGAGGTAGGCAGCAATGTGGCCGCCGGCGAAGAAGCCGGCGTCGTCGAGTCGGTAAAAGCCGCCTCGGACATCTACTCGCCCGTGACCGGCGAAGTCATCGCCGTAAACGAAGCGCTGGAAGACTCGCCCGAACAAGTGAATGAATCGCCCTACGACGACGGCTGGTTTTTTAAAGTAAAGCCAACCGACCTGTCTGAGTTGGATGACGCGCTGGACGCCGATGGCTACCAAAATGCCATCGAAGCCGAAGATTGAGCCGCCCCGTGAAAAACGCCCTGCGTAAAATCTTCGCACCACTGTTAAATGGGCTCGAGTCTGGTACCGAGCCCTACCACTACAAACCATTAAGCCGCAAAATTTTGCTGTTTTTTGGCGTAATCTTTGTCGGGTTAGGCGCACTGGCCGCATGGCTAATTCCCGCCGATGCCGACCCGGGCTACTATTTCCCGGTGGTCGTCTTTATCTTAGCGGGCAGCTATGGGCTGCTGGTGGGGTTACTGGGCGAGGACCGGGCGGTGGCGAAGATTTGGGGCAATAAATAAGCCCGACTGGGCAACACAACGGGCTACGGCAACACTAATGACGAATACGCACACTCACCGAGCCCGAGACTAGTTTATGCACGTCTTAATTGTTGAAGACGATCTAGCCATGCAAGAGCTACTAGCAACGCTGCTGCGTGGACTCGATAGTCGTGTCTATATCCACATTGCCGAAACAGTCGAGGCAGGGCTATCCCTTTGGCAGAAAAACCCTATCGATTTATTACTGTGCGACTGGAATTTGCCCAACCAACAAACGGGCTCAGCGCTCGTCAAAGCGATTCGAGCCAAAGACACCGACCTACCCATTGTTATGATTACCGGCCGCGGCGACCGGGCAACCGTTACCGACAGCGCCCGATATAAAGTTAACGAGTTTATTGTCAAACCATTCGCGCCGGACATTGTCATGGAACGGCTGAAACCTTACTTTGCGGGCCATAACGCGCCCATAAACATCGACGATGCCCCAGACGTTCCTCCACTTGACGCTTTTGTCGGCGACGTCGAACAAGTGCTTAAACGCCTTACCATCATGCCTGGCACCGAGGCGGCACTTTGCACTATTACCCAGGCAGATCAACCCTCAGCATCAGAGCTTGCGCAACAATGGCAGCGCGACCCAGCCATTACCGCGCGCCTTATAGGTCTCGCCAATAGCAGCCTTATGACGCGTGCTGGACGTGCCATTGCCACCTTGCGTGAGGCTATTTCAGCGGTGGGCGTCGATATGGCGTTAACCCAGGTGTTGGCGCTCTCGCTAGCGGGTGAGTCTCGTTTGCAGCATGCGCCGCTGCAAACGCTGGCGCAGCAGTTCGCCCGAGAGTCACAGCAACTGGCCGAGTACGCAGCGTTGCTCGCCAAACAATTAAAGCTTAACGTCGCCAACTGTTATACCGCCGGATTAATGGTTCGTTTGGGAGATTGCGCGGTACTGGATGCGGTGCAGCTTTACATCGACTCGGGCGGACAAGCGAGCGACGACGAGATAGCAAGCGCACTCAAAAAATACGCCGCCGAATATGGCAACCGACTAAAAATCAAATGGCGCGTACCGCTAACCTTACGAGAGCGCATCGGCGCAACTTACTCCACCACCAGTGGCCAAGTTAACCCCGAGCTATTACTTATGCGCTTGGCCGCATGTATTGCCATGGAGGGTGACCACACCCTGGAGCAAGAAAAGCTCTGCAGGCAACTACGCCTGACTCCCAATGACTTACCGCACTCACACACTAGTGAGCCGCAGCAAGAACCCTAGCGAGTGCGCTTAATAAAACATGATGCAAAAGCGCCCCCCCAAAAAACGACAAAGCGTTTCGGTGCGCTTAGTGGCGCAATCAACGCCCTATAGCGCGTCAAAGTTTAGCTAACTAAAAAGACGATCAGTACAGGACTCTTGAATTAAAAAAGGGCGTCGACTCAAGTCGACGCCCCTTTTTTAGAACTATCAAAAACGATTTAAAACGTTTGTGCGATCTTGTAAATCACCGTAGTACCACTCACCTCATTCCCCACTACCACTAACGCATCGTCGGTGGGTGAGTCTTCGGCGGAGATGAACACTAAGCCCTCTGGGCCCAGGTCACCGATGCTGGCCAAAATACTTTCGGCGTCTTCGGTTACCCAGTCTTCACGGGTGTTTAAGTAATCCTGATACACGGGCGCGTCGGGGTTGGTGATGTCGTATACCAAGACACCGCCCATACGCTCCAGGCCAACAAACACAAACGTTTTATCGCCGATGCTGCCGATGGTTAAACCTTCGGGCTCGGGGCCTTTGGCATCGCTGCGGCTATCGATTGCGCTGCCTTCGTCGTGGGCGCTGTTAAAGAAGTCCTTGCACGGGATGTCGCGCGTGGCACTTAACATGCAATCGTCGCCGGCTAACAGCTGCTCTATAGCATCGGCCGAGTCCCACACTAGTTGGCCTTCATCATCCCAAATAGTGAACGAGCGCGCGCCGTAGCTGTAAAGGTTGTCGTACATAATGCGGTCGCCGTCGCTCGACTCGTTACCGGCGGCATCAAACATAACCGGTGAACCATCGGCATGCTGGCGATAGCCTTCGGTCCAGGTGATGTTTAAGCGTCCAAGCGTTTCATCATCGCGACAATCGCCCGGGTCACCTGCGGTGGCGCCACAGTAACTAAAGGTGGTTGGGTTAAGCAGTGCACCGGCCGCCAGCTCTCGCAGTTGTGGTGGCAAGTCATCGTTGGCACGACGATCAAAGCCATCGGCGTGTACCAAGTGCTTTACACGAAACTCTTCGACAAAACCTTTGCTGGAGTCACCAGCCCAGTAGTCGTCGTTATCTTCACCCCAAGCGCGCGCATCGCCTTCGTTGGCGGTAACCAGGTAGGTCATGCCATTGGCTTCGTAGGCGGTAATCGCATCGGGCAAGTACAGGCCACGCACACCGGGCCAGGTAGCAATTGCAATCTGGCCGTCGTCGCTCGGGTCAATGCCGTTGCCATCAAGGCCGTGATCTTTGTAACCGAGCGAGAGAATTTGTTGCACATGAGCCGAGGTAATATCGATACGGGCAACAGCGTTATTCTCTTGCAGCACCGCCCAGGCGGTTTGGCTGTCGGCCGATACGGCAATGTACTCGGGCTCTAAATCTTGGGCGACACTGGCGTTGGGGCCATAGATGCGCACGCCGTCCGCGATCAGCAAATCGCGCTGACTGTTGAAGCTGGTAAACCCAGCGGTCATGGCACTAGGGTTAGCCATATCCGTGATGTCGATAATCGACACCGAGCCCTGCGGATCGATTTGGTAATCGTCGCTCGGCTCGCCTTCGTTGGCCACTAATACATAATTGCCGTCTGGGGTAAAAATCAGCATATCGGGCTGCGCACCTACGGCTACGCTCGCGATCATGCTCAGATCATCGGCGTTGTACAGTGCCACCGCACCAGTATCGGTTTTAATGTCGGCCTCAATGGCTACGGCCACAATACCGTCGCGCACCGCCACCGAGTTAACTTCACCGTCGGCAATCACGCTGCTGGCAGCAATGGTATCAATCAAGCTGGGGTTGGCTGGGTCCGATAAGTCCAATACATCCAACATGCCTTTTTCGGCGTTAACCACAAACAGGCGCTGGCTCGCGGCGTCGTAAGCGGGTATCTCAGCCGCGCTCTCGTCAAATTGGCCCGCGCTGTAACGGCCGGCAAATTGCAGTTCGATTGAGTTTGGGGTCTCGACGACAATTTCGCTGCTTTCATCGTCATCATCGCTACCACAGCCAACCAGCGCCAAGGCACTACACGCCGCCAGGATGTAAGGAAAACTCTTTCTCATAACAGACTCCAGATTGATTTTTGTGCGCAAGAGCCTACTAAGCGATTGTTACAAGTTTGTGGCGACAGCCTGTCACGGCATCAGGCACCTTCTCGGAAATCAAGATCTGATAGCAGCGTTTTCGTACTAAACGGAGCTTTCGCCCGTTCTGCAGCAGAGGGACAACAACCAACACATTGCCCCATTGACTCTAGACATTAAGTGTACGGTAGTTGGCCTTTTTGCTATATTTACGCTTTCCCTAAAGAGTGATAACAGATGAACACTGCCCCTTCCCGATGGCGTTTGCCGGTTGCAGCACTTTTGACGCTGCTTCTTAGTGCCTGTAGTGATTCGCACCAAGAGATTCCGGTTAATCCACCGTTACCTGAGCTGCCCGAGGAGCTACCCGAGGCTCCGGTAAATGTTCAGGCGAAGGGAAGCGTCGATGGTGTGGAGCTAACCTGGTCGCAAGTCGAAAATGCCAAGGTTTATACTGTTCTGCGCTGCGAGGCGCCGGAGGGAGAGACTGAAGATTTGTGTGCCGGGGTAACGAGCGATAGTTGTAGTGGAGCTAGACAGATAACAAACACACCGCTACTGGACGATTACCCTCCGTTAGCCGCCCCACAAGCCTACTGTTATAGCGTCAATGCATGTGCCGATGAAGCCGGGGAATCCTGTGGCGATAGATCTTCGTGGGTGCCCGCGGCTCGCCGGATCGAGACATTGCCATTTGAAGCGAAAGCGGTTATCGCCGGCGGTGATCAGCAAGAGGTGTTCTCGGGGCTAACTACTACGTTGCATGCTTTTGTCGAACAGGCCAAGGGAGACGTCACCTACAGCTGGAGCCAGGAGAGCGGCCCGAAAGTCACTCTGCAGGGGGCAGGTACCGCGACCTTGACCTTCACAGCTCCGGTAGTGAGCATCAACACACTGTTATCGTTTGAGTTGCGAATTACCGATTCTCAAGGGCCGGGCTTGCCCAGTAAAATCGCAGTCACGGTATTGCCCGAGGAAAGCGACATTGTCACTGTAGGCAGTCCTCATCGGGTGGTACAAGGGGGGCATCACGTGTCGCTGCATGCTCGTGGCAGTGGCACAGGGCAGAATTATACTTGGCAACAAATTTCGCCTGCAGGGCCCCAGGTGAGCCTAACGGACGCTAACACACCGAACCCAAGTTTTGTAGCACCCAACTTGCCTCAGGGCGGAGTCTTACACTTTGAGGTACAAACACACAACCCAACGACTGGTGATACTGCGACTGCTCATCATAGCGTAGAGGTGCAGCCGCCCACCCCTCAGCTGGTTCCTGTTGCAGCTCCCCCCCAAGTTCCGGATGCTGTACCGCAACCCTTCCCTATTGCGTTTCCCCAGCTACACCCATTACAGGTTGAGCAGCCGTTGCAATCTCGCCCGGATACACAAGTCGCGCCTGTGCCTCATCCGATACTGAATCCGCCACAGGTGCCACCACAGGCGTTACGCCTGCTGGCCCCGCACGTCTTGATTGCAACGGGCGGCACAACCGTGCAGCTGGGTATGACCTACGGAGGTGGGGTTAAGCCCTATAATTGGTCTTGGGCACAAACAAGCGGTACGCAGGCATCTTTGTCCGATACGGCACTGAATTTGGTAACCGTTGATTTACCAGTGGTCAGCGCAACAGAAACCCTGTCGTTTGAGGCGACGCTCACGGATGCCAATGGCACGCAGCGCACTGCGCAGGCCAGCGTTCAGGTGACACCTGAACCCCTTCCCAGTACGGGCGATATTCCGCTGCTGGTAACCCCTCTGTCAGAACGGCTGATCATTAGCGGTGAGCGCGTGACGATACTCAATACAATGTTGAGTAACCTAACGGTGGCCCAAACCTCAGGACCGGCCATGACAGTAGAAACTGTCCCGGCGGGCAGTGGTTTCACTGATATAGCGGTGACGGCTCCAGCACTTAAGAAGGACAGTGCGCACGCGACTTTTGAGATCACAGGCCTTGATGCTCAAGGCGCCACAATTACACAAGCCCTGCCTGTGGTTGTGGTGCGGCCACCTTCGATTGCTCCCGCACCGGCCGAGCCCCCACAAGTTTTACCGCCACAACGTGTTCCGCGCCACGATGACCCACTCATCTTCAGCGGTGGAGCTGAAGGTCTGGTGGTTTCCGAAGGCGATAACGTGAATTTAGCGGCAAACGTCGCTGGGGGTAAGGGTAGCTCTGCGTATCAGTATGAGTGGACATATCTTAAGGTGTCGGGAGGGCCGGATATACGGCTAGGAAACGCCGATAGCCGAGTGGCTACCTTTGAAGCGCCTGCTGTAAGTGGKCCTACGTTATTGCAATTTCATGTGCATGTTGACGATGGCGCCCAAAACGTCGAGCGCAATGTGTTAGTTCAGGTCAATGACCTGGCGCCAACGCTCAATGTAGGCACCCTCACGCCTATGACTGTAGACAGCGGCCAGTTGGTGTCGATCAGCGCCCCCAGCCCAACCGGTGGGGTGCAGTTCCCCCATGAGGATCACTACCACTACTTTATTACGCAGGTGCACGGTTCAGCTGCCACCTTGCAGGGGGCGGACTCCAGTAAGCCTGCCGAGCGGCAAAGTAACTGGACGTTTACCGCCCCAACTTTGGCTGCCGGCGCGGCGGACGATGTATTGGAGTTTCAGATACTGGCACTCGACCGAGTTGGTAACAGTGTGGCGGTTTCGCAAGTTGTTACCGTAAGTGCGCCGCCAATTCCAACGGGGCCACCACCGGTTGCGGCGGTCAGCTTGCCGTCGGTGGTTAAAGTTGAAGACCTTACCGTGACCTTGCAGGGGCGCGCCACGGCCGGTACGCCGCCATACCAGTATGGTTGGGATATCCATCCCATCATATCCGCAACACCGGCGATCACAGCGGGCGATATACAGGCAACCGGTAACAACCCGGTGGTCACGCTTCCTGACGTTGATCCTTACAATCGAGTGTTTCAGGAGTATAAATTGGCCGTAACATTGAGCGTGACCGACTCTGTCGGCCGGGTTGCTCAGGCGAGTGGCGACATTCAGATTAATACCGACTTGAATCTGCCGGGCACAGATGCTTTGCAGTGTGGTGACTTACCCAATCAGGTGCCCTGTACAGACCTTGACCTGGTGTTGGCAATGACGTACCGGTGCCCGGATACCTTGCCCTATGCTATGAACGATATCATCAAGATCGGCGACCGGGTGCTAGAGTTTCGGCGCTGTGTCAATGCCAGAGAGGCGTACAGACTTTACACACTGGATACGGCAGGCAGGCAGGAGTGTTTAAACTTTGATCCCTCAGCGAATACTGGCGATATTACGTGTCATCTTGCCTGTTATAGTGACGGCTGCAATACGCTAACGAATCCGCCCGCGAATACACTGTTTAGGCCGGAGCAGGCGTTGCTTCCGAGCAGTAACCCGTAATGGACACTGGCGAGGTTTGATTCAGATGAACTAATGCCTACTGTTTCTCTGTAATTAATACATGGAATCAGGCAGATCAGACTGTTATGTATCTGCCGCTAGCGGTTTTGCAAGAGCGCATGAAATGTTTGGTTTACAAGCTCTTGGCGTTAAAAGCGAGCATTAAAGGCTCGCTTTTTTTTGCGCGCCGTTTAGGTAAATGAAGAGCTCACTAGGGCGCTATGCCATATTCAGCGAACAAGCGTGAAAACGGTGGGGCAGCGGCTCTACCCCATTCCGGCTGCCAGCAGGCCATAAAAGATTGAAAACACCGGCGCCTTTCGGTAACTTGCGCGTTTATCTGCAATCGGCCGACTCCGGCCCTCTCCGCCCGCTGGCGGCCAGCACGAGGCAAGCTAAATGGCACAGTACGTATACACCATGAATCGGGTGGGCAAAGTCGTCCCGCCTAAGCGTGAAATTCTAAAAGACATCTCTTTGTCGTTTTTCCCCGGCGCCAAAATCGGCGTACTGGGTTTAAACGGCTCGGGTAAATCCACCCTGCTGCGCATTATGGCCGGCGTTGACACCGAATTTAACGGTGAAGCCCGCCCCATGCCGGACATTAAAATCGGTTACCTGCCGCAGGAGCCGGTGCTCGACCCGGAAAAAGACGTGCGCGGTAATGTGGAAGACGGCATGCGCGAGGCCGTGGATGCACTGGCCGAGCTGGAGGGTATTTACACCGCTTACGCCGAGCCCGATGCCGACTTTGATGAGTTGGCCAAAAAGCAAGCGCGCTGCGAAGATATCATTCAGGCGTGGGATGCCCACAATCTGGACAACACCCTGGAAATCGCCGCCGACGCCTTGCGCCTGCCGCCCTGGGACGCCGATGTCACCAAGCTATCCGGTGGTGAGCGTCGCCGTGTCGCCCTGTGCCGGTTACTGTTATCGCGCCCGGATATGCTGCTATTGGATGAGCCTACCAACCACCTGGATGCCGAGAGTGTTCACTGGTTAGAGCAGTTTCTGCAAAACTTTAACGGTACCGTGGTGGCCATTACCCACGATCGCTACTTTTTGGACAACGCCGCCGGGTGGATTTTAGAGCTGGACCGCGGCTACGGTATCCCCTACGAGGGCAACTACTCGAACTGGCTGGAGACCAAAGAAAAGCGCCTGGAGCAAGAAGCTAAGGCCGAAGCCTCGCACCAAAAAGCCATTAAAGCCGAGCTTGAGTGGGTGCGCACCAACCCTAAAGGCCGCCAGGCTAAAAGCAAAGCGCGCTTGGCACGGTTTGACGAGCTGCAAAGCCAGGAGTTTCAGACCCGCAACGAAACCAACGAGATTTACATTCCGCCCGGTGAGCGTTTGGGCGATAAAGTTATCGAACTGGAAAACGTCAGCAAAGGCTATGGCGATCGCTTGTTGATTGACAACCTAACCATGAGCGTACCCAAAGGCGCCGTGGTGGGCATTGTCGGCGGTAACGGTGCAGGTAAGTCGACCTTGTTCCGTATGATTGCCGGCACCGAACAACCCGATAGCGGCACCATTACTTTGGGCGAGACGGTTAATGTCGCTTACGTAGAGCAAAGCCGTGAGAACCTGCAAGACAAACAAACCGTGTGGGAGGCAATCTCGGGCGGGCAAGATATTTTGCGCATCGGCAACTACGAAGTAGCAAGCCGCTCGTACGTGGGGCGCTTTAATTTTAAAGGCTCCGATCAGCAAAAACGCGTCGGCGAGTTATCCGGTGGTGAGCGCGGCCGCTTGCATCTGGCCAACACCCTAAAGCAAGGCGCCAACGTTTTGCTGCTGGATGAACCATCAAACGACCTGGACGTTGAGACCCTGCGCGCACTGGAAGACGCGATTTTAGCCTTCCCCGGCTGCGTGATGGTTATTTCGCACGATCGCTGGTTTTTGGATCGGATTGCCACCCATATTCTGGCGTACGAAGGCGACTCAGAGGCGGTCTTCTTTGAAGGTAACTACACCGATTACCATGAAGATTTTGTGAAGCGTAAAGGCAACGATGCCCAACCTAAGCGGGTTAAGTACAAGCCGCTTAAAGGGTAACCCTGCACGGGCGAGCACCACGTTTATTTACCGGTGGTGTTCGCCTCGCTGCGTAAGCTCATAGGAAATGACTTGCATGGCTTTATTTACCCGCTGCCACAAACCGTACCGTAAGCTGGCCCTGGTACTGGCACTCGTTATTCCCCTAGCCACCCACGCCCAATCGATGTTTCGCTGCGAAGATGCCAGCGGCAACATCACCTTTACCGATAGCGCCCGCAACTGCCTCAGCGCACAACAAACCGACGAGCTCGACCTGCCGAGCGCCAATATTCACTCGCAGTTTGGTGAAGTGGTCAGCGAGGAGTATCACAACTACCGCTACCGTCACTACAAAGAGCTAAGCGGCTTCAGCATCCCTATTACCGTCGAGCAATCACTGTGGGACAACAACCCTACGCTGGCCCAACAGGCGGCGCAGAAGCTTGAGCGAATCATCAACAAAGCAAAGCTTTACTTTCCGGCCAGCGCGCGCGCCGAGATGAGTGGCATCCGCTACTATATTTTTTTAGGTGATGAATCCAGCAGCGGTGGACGCAAAGGTGGCCAGTGGTATTTCCGTAAAGGCAATCATGTGTCCACACGTTTTGACGACGCTATTATTGTGCGCTCGGCCGACGATTACGTGAACCGCTACAACGACACACAGGCCACCCGCACGGCGATACACGAACTAAGCCACGCGTATTATTACTACCACCGCCCAACCTTGTACCACCCGACCAAGCAGGCGTTTATCAACGCCAATCGGCAACGGCTGTATTACCAGGCCAAAACTAAGGGCGGCAAGTCGATCGACAAGGCCTACGCCCTTACCAACCAGCGCGAGTATTTTGCCGAGCTGGCCAAGACTTATTTTTACAATAACTATCACTACCCCTTTGATCAGCAAGAGCTTGGCGAGTATGACCCGGTAGGCCACGACTTAATCCAGCGGGCATTTTTTCCGGCGGGGCATTAGTTGCGCCGCATCACTGGTAATTTAAACGCGAACATTCTTTAATAGCCGGTACGTTTAAAAATCTACCAGGAGCGGCATGACTCGAATCGCAACCACGGTTTTGGCTCTACTTTGCCTGTGCTCGGCCAAAGCGTTTGCCAACCCACCCCCCTGCCCCGCCGAACTCGAGCGGCCGTGTGTGGCACTGGTACTTGGCGGCGGCGGTGCCCGTGGCGGCGCCCATATTGGGGTTATCCGGGCCCTGGAAGAGCGCGGGATCGCCGTCGATATGGTTGTGGGTACCAGCATTGGCGCCTTTGTCGGGGCGTTATACGCCAGCGGCAAAACCGACGATGAAATCCTGCACCTGTTTGAGCAAGCCGACTGGGACGCCGGCTACCACGACGATCTACCCCGCGGCCAAATACCCAACCGCCGCAAACGACAGATGGACGAATTCCCCATCCAGTTGAATTTAGGGTTTGACGGCACGAGCTTGAAGCTGCCGCAAGGCTTTTTGCAAGGTCAGGGCATGAAATCCCTGTTGGACGAGCTAATGGGCACCCACGTCATCTTTAACAGCTTTGACGACCTCCCTATTGCGTTTCGCGCAGTCGCCGCCAACATCGAAACCGGCGAGCAGGTTATACTCGATCGCGGTGATCTTACCACCGCGCTGCAAACCTCTATGTCGCTGCCGGGGGTAGTACGCCCCATCGAGCGCGATGGTCGGCTGCTGGTGGACGGCGGCATTGCCAATAATTTACCCATCAGCGTTGCCAAAGATATGGGCGCCGATGTGGTTATTGCTGTGGACATCGGCTCGCCGGCCATGACCCGCGACGAGCTGCAATCCGGTCTTAGCATTTTGCGCCAGCTCACCAGTTTTTTAACCGTGAACAACGTGCACCAACAAACTCAATTACTGGGCGAGCAAGACGTACTGATTCGCCCGCAACTCACCGACGTTACCTTACTGAGCTTTGACAAAGCCGCCGACGCGGCCGACCAAGGGTATCTTGCCAGCGCAGCCGCTTTTGAAAGCAGCCCAAGTATCGCCCAGCTAAACGCAACGGCCCGACCAAAAACACCCGCCGATTTTTTGCTAAGCGATAAAAAAATTCTCATTGACGATATCGCGCTGACTAACCATACCAGGCTCAGTGACAATTATATTTTACACCGTATGGGTATTTCCTCCGGCGAGGCATACTCCCCCCAAGAGATTCGACAAGGTATTGAGCGGCTCTACGGTCAAGGCACCATCGCCAGAGCGCGCTCCAGTATCGACAAGCAAGCGGGGAAAACCCGACTAAATTCTGTGATCGATGAAAAAGAGTGGGGCCCAGGTTATTTAGATTTTAAATTACTGTTCGAAGATAACTTAAAATCGTTTAGCCGCTACCAGGTGGGCGCCTCGTATCGGCGCACAAATTTATCATCCTATGGCGCCGAGTGGTACACAACGGCCGCCTTTGGCACCGAGAAAAACTTTGCCACCGAACTCTACTGGCCCCTTAAAACATCAGGATTTTACGCCAGCGGTGAGGTGTTTGCCGAGCTCGATGTATTCTCCTACACCATCGACAGCGCCTCGCTAGGAGAGGTAATTGGTAACGAATACGGCGCCGTAAGCGGCATCGGCTGGGACGCTTTTGATCGATTGGATCTATTTGCCGGCTTCACCTACAGTGACGGTAATTTAACGCTGCCGGCCATTATCGCCGCCGAGCTAGAACAATCCGAGGTGGACTACAGCGAGGCCGGCGGCATTTTCTCGTTGGACTTTGACAGCCTGGATAACGCCAACTTCCCCCGCCAAGGCTGGAAGTTTAATACCAGCGTCAAGCGCACTAATATTTCAGTGCTCAGTGAAAAAGGTCAGGCCACGCAAGCAGAGTTGGACCTTAACGGAGCTTTCTCGCTGGGGCGACACAGCGTTCGCAGTCGTATTATCATGCACAGCACCTTTAACGACGACCCACTCTCACTGATAGGAAGCGCCAGCCTCGGGGGCTTTTTAAACTTATCAGGTAACGACGCCGACTCGATTAGCGGCCAGCACACACGCTTTGCCAGCGTAATTTATACCTACCGGATCGCCGACAACGACTACCGTATTCTCGATCTTCCGCTGTATTTTGGCTTGTCGTACGAAATGGGCAACGCCTGGCTTGAACAAGATGCAATCGACTACAGCGATTTGATTATTAGCGGCAGCGCTTTTTTAGGCTGGGACAGCCCTCTAGGCCCCACCTACCTAGCCTACGGCGAATCCGACACAGGTAAAAAAAGTGCCTACGTTTATCTTGGCGTCACCTTTTAGCGCAACAGATACAACCGCATTTAGCGGCGCAGAGCGACAATCAAGTTTCGTTAACCATGCTGATCAAGGATTGATATGACCAACAAGCGCCCCATATCTATTATCAGGCAACCGATAGAAACCTGCCTTGCGTGAACTTTAGCCCCAACCAGAACGGAGAGCTACCATGCCCAGCCTGCAAGATCCAATTACCCTCGGCGAGCTAACGCTTGCCAATCGCATTATTATGGCGCCGCTCACCCGCTGTCGCGCCAGTGAAGGCCGGGTGCCCAACGAGCTAATGCTGGAGTACTACAGCCAGCGCGCCAGCGCCGGTATGATTTTAACCGAGGCGACCTCGGTAACCCCCATGGGCGTAGGTTACCCAGACACGCCGGGCATTTGGTCTGAGGCCCAAGTGGCGGGCTGGAAAAAAATTACCGATGCAGTACACGCCAAGGGCGGCAAAATACTGCTGCAATTGTGGCACGTAGGACGTATATCCGACCCACTTTATCTGGATGGTGAATTGCCTGTCGCCCCCAGCGCCATTCAACCGGCCGGCCACGTGAGCTTAGTGCGCCCGAAAAAAGATTACGTAACCCCGCGAGCACTCGAGCTGGAAGAAATTCCCGAGGTAATCGCACAATTCAAACAGGGCGCCGAAAACGCCAAAAAAGCCGGGTTTGACGGGGTAGAAATTCATGGCGCCAATGGCTACTTGCTGGATCAGTTTTTACAAACCAGCACCAACCAGCGCACCGATCGTTACGGCGGCTCCCTCGAAAACCGCGCGCGATTGATGCTTGAGGTGACCGACGCCGTGCTAGAGGTGTGGCCCGCCGGCCGGGTCGGCATGCACCTGGCACCACGCGGCGATGGCCAGGATATGGGCGATGACAGCCCCGCCGAAACCTTTGGCTATATCGCTCGCGAGCTGGGCACACGCCAACTAGCGTTTATTTGTAGCCGAGAGCACGAGGCGGACGACAGCTTGGGCCCTGACTTAAAACAATTGTTTGGCGGTGTGTACATTGCCAACGAAGGCTTTGAAAAAGATCAGGCGAACCAATGGCTGGCCGAAGGCAAAGCCGACGCCGTCGCCTTTGGGGTTAAGTTTATCGCCAACCCGGATTTGCCCGAGCGCTTTGCGCAAAATGCGGCGTTAAACCAGCCCGACCCGAGCACCTTTCACGGCGGTGACGGCGCCGGCTATATCGACTACCCATTTCTGAGTGACAATTAAAAGCTACCGCTTAACTCTGCTGCCCACTCAAGGGTGGCGCAATATTAGCCCGCCTTTAGGTTATCCAGAGGCGGGCGATTGCTTACAAGCCATTCACAAAGCCTACAAGGTCATAATAGTACTGTGTAATCGGCTGTCCGTAGGCTGCTTCAATACGATCCCCTAGGCCCTGGGCCTGGTAGGCGTCTATCATCGCCTCAGCAAAATTCGGTAGATGCACTAAATCGTAAGTGCCTGAGGACGTATTATCGGGACAATAACGTACATCCTCGACGGTTAGCTTATGCTCTGATAAATCCACTGGCTCATCGGCATAATACAAACCAATTTTCGGTGCGGCTGCATCTACTAAATCCAAAGCGTGGCCAAACAACTGCAGGTTACCGTAATCTTCCAAATACGAGTAATAACAGTAGTAGGCATTCAGCTCCGCCGGTGTCGTAGGGGTCGGAGGCTCTAGGAAGTTCTGCCTGACCCAGGTGGGTGAAAACGACGTAGAGGCATCGTAGCCCCACACACCCGCGACCCGAGACGATTGCCGCGCAATCGGATCAGCACTCGATAGATCACGTAATTCTCTAAACCCTGTGTACACAGCCATGCCACCTCCTAACGAGGTTCCGGCGAGTACAATTTTGTTAGGGTTGATATTAAACTCTGTCGCATACTGTTTAAAAAACTGAACGGTTCGGGCCATATCATCTTTAGCAACAGGCTGCCTGTGTGCGTCAAACTCTTTTAACGGGTGCCTAAAATCCACCGCCGCTACTGCATAATTATTGTCGATTAAGAATTCGATAGCCAATGCATAGTCAACCCGGAATATCTCCTTAGTTTTGTTGGCAGGATGGCCGAGAATAATGAGTGTTTTAGGTGAGGAGGAATCTATTTTTGCGTTGCCGGAGCCCGGATAGTAATAATCAAACGTTAAATTATTGCGGTGATACCCCGCAGGCTCGCCCCTTGGCCCGGGGAAGTCGGGGCTTACGCGATAGTCATTTGTCCACGGGTGATCACTATCAAAGAATACATCCTGATAAAAGGCACAGCCAAATACCGCGCAACCTACGTAGCTGTATCCGTCACCCAGGTCCGCGGTTTGTACGTAATGTAAGTCCAATGTAGTGCGGCTAACGTCAGACTGAAGCACTACCGACTGGCAGTATTGTTGCGGCTTCTGCGCAAGCGTCGCCACATCGCCGATACATATTTCCAAGATTTCGTGCTCACCCACAGCCAACGCCAGGGACGCCGGATGATTTATAGCCCAGCCCAAGCCTTCTCCGCGGGAGGTTTTGGTTAAGTACTTCCCGTTGCGATAAAAATAATGAAAGTTAAAGCTCATATCCTCCGGCGGCTCTGCTGGCAAGCTCACGTCGTAGGTCAACCTAAATGATTCTTGTGGCGGTACCACGGCAAAACGATCAACCACTGTTAAACCCGCCACCGTTTGTATTTTTACAGTCTCGGCCGGCGCTGCCGCACTAACAATCAGTAAAATCATCAGCCCCGGTGAGAAAATCGCGCGAATTACCCTCCCAAATATCACACCCATCTTCCGACCTCTATTAAGATCCATTAATCCAAAAAATCCACATCCTCCCCTATGTGTTAGCCACACAGTTAAGGCGGTAATCTGTTCACAAAGTCGATCAGGTCGTAGTAATAGTTAGTACTGGTTTTTGAATAACCGAGCGTCACCCGGTCGGAGATACCCAAAGCGCTATACGCTTGATACATCTGCTCGCCAAAATTGGGCAAATGGATAATGTCGTGGCTTCCCCCTGAGGTACTGGTGGGGCAAAATAGAATATCGTCGACACCGAGTTTTCCCATACTTAAATCAGCGGGCTCTGCTAAATAGTACATACCAATAAACGGGGCATTAACATCGACCTCTCCCACAGCGAATCCGTATTTGTAGTAATCACCACCGTCATCAATCCCGGGGTAGTAACATAGGTAGGCGTTATTCCACGGGAGAGTGTCTTCGGTAGGCATCTCTAAAAAGGTCGACCGCACCCAGTTAGGTGAAAACACCGTCGCCGAATCGAGCACCCACACTCCGGCCACTTGCGAGGATTCGTGCAACATAGGATCGGAACTGTTGAGCTGAGCAACATCGCCAAACGCCGAATTGACCGCAACGCCCCCGCCCAACGAGTTTCCGGCCAGTACAATCCTGTTGCGCTCGATATTAAACACCGTGGCGTAGCGCTTTAAAAACTGCACCAACGTTGCCATATCTTTTGTCGCCAAGGGATTATCATCGTCATCTAATTCTTTTAATGGGTGACGAAAATCAGGCGAAACCACAGCATAGTTATTAGCGAGTAAGAACTTAATCACACTTGCCGAACCTACCCGAATAGACTCTTTACTTTTACTCGCCGAGTGGCCTACAACAATCAGGGTTTTAGCGGCACTGTTGTCGATGGCACCGCCCCCGGAAGGGTTCGGGTAATAAAAATCAAAGCTCAGATTATTAATATGACGACTTGCGGGCTCGCCCATCGGCCCGGGAAAGTCCGGCGAAGTGCGGTAGTCGTTGACCCAAGGCTGATCAGAGCCAAAGAAGACATCTTTATAGAATGCACAGCGGTAAGCAGTATCGCATCCACTGTAGTTCTGTCCGTCGGCGAGGCTTTGACTGGTGACATAGCGACTATGTAATGTGGCACTATCCACCCGACCGCGTATAACCACCTCATGGCAGTATTGCAATGGATGATCGGCAACAGTCGAAATGTCGCCGATACAAATTTTCAGTAGCTCCTTTTCGCCAACGTACAGTCCGAGCGAAGCGGGGTGTGTCAAGCGCCAACTCTGGCCCGCCGCCGTTGGCAGCGTATTGCGTTTGGCGACATAGTTGCCGTTGATAAAAAAGTAGTGAGCCGTAAACGTCATACCCGGAGGTGCATTCAGCGGAACGCTCACGTCGTACACCAAATCAAATTCTGCCTGTGGGCTGACCTCGACGTAGCTGTCGACAACCGCTTGATCATCTGCCATTTGCAACAGAACATCTGCTGCTGCACCCACGCTACAGACAACGCCCGACATGATGAAAAACACCCGCAAGAGTTTCATATTCCGCACCATCTCCAGGAGTAGAGAAACCATCATTAATTAAAAGGTAACGCGCGTAATATCGCTCAGGGGGCTCAGACTCGAGCAGCCATAATCGACAATCAAAGGATCCCGTACAGAGACCGTAAGCAGAGCTTCTGGATGAGCTCTTGATAAGGGGTACGTGCCAATAACGCTGAAGGCGTATTGATAACTAAGTGAAAGGAGTTTTCACTGCACGATACCATTATGCTATACCAGCTAAAAATCACCTGCTAGTGCCGTTTTGGGGTTTTAAAGAGTATAAATTTATTAAGGCTTATAGCGCTTAGACGATTACCGCTAAACCACGCAATTTCGACGCCGAACTCATCTCCGGGATGTGACCTGGCACGCAATAGAAGTTTGACTTCCGCGTACAACCACAATCGACAATAGCGATATTTTTGCCTCATCGCTTTATTTTGACGCCATGTTCGGCTAACGTAGCGCCATGCTATTTATCAGTAACAATATTCAAATCGCCGACTGGGAGATCGAACTGACTGCGATCCGGGCCCAGGGGGCCGGCGGCCAAAATGTCAATAAGGTGTCCAGTGCGGTACACCTGCGTTTTGATATCCGCCGCTCAAGCCTACCGGATGTTTACAAGCAGCAATTGCTTAAGATGACGGATCAGCGCATTACTAAAGAGGGCGTTATCGTCATCAAGGCGCAGCAGTTTCGTACCCAGGAAAAAAACCGGGACGATGCGCTGGCGCGCTTACAGGCGCTGGTTAAGCAGGCCGGTGTGCAACGTAAATCACGGCGCCCCACCAAACCCACCCGTGGCTCACAGCTAAAGCGTATGGACAAAAAGACCCAGCGCGGGCGCACCAAGCAGCTGCGCGGTAAAGTGGATATTTAAATGACAGAACCGGCCGCTAACGGCACACAGATCTGGGTCGATGCCGACGCCTGCCCCGTGGCCATGAAAGAGATTTTGTTTCGCGCCGCTAATCGCGCCCAGGTATTAACCACACTGGTAGCCAACCAGCCACTGCAAGTGCCGGCCTCGGCTTACATTCAGTTTCGTCAGGTCGCGCGCGGCTTTGATGTAGCGGACAATGAAATTCATCAACGGGTACAGGCGGGAGACTTAGTCATCACCGGGGATATTCCGCTGGCCGCCGATGTCATCGACAAAGGCGCCACCGCACTTAACAGTCGCGGTGAGTTATACACCCGAGAGAATATTCGCGCCCGCCTTAACATGCGGGATTTTTTAGAAAACCTACGAGCCAGTGGTGTTGATACCGGCGGCGCACCCGCGTTGTCGCAGGCCGACCGCCAGCGCTTTGCCAACGAGCTGGACCGCTGGCTGGCAAAGCGCCCCAAGCCCTAAAACCCTATCACTAATGATAGTGGCGACTGGCATTGGCCACACGGCGACTCAAATCATCAGTAGTACAGTGGCTCGCGATATCAGCTAAGCTCACCACCCCAACAAAATCTTTGTTCTTGGGGTTATTCAGCACCACCAGACGCTGCACTTGCTGGTCTTGCATGTTCTGCAGCACATCGGCCAGCTGATCCTCCTGATAGCAATAAAGCACTTTGCCGCTGGTTATCGAGCCCACCTTATCATCAGGGCTTTTACCGTTGGCCATGGCCCGCACCGCAATATCCCGGTCGGTCAGAATGCCCACAATTTTTTCGTGATCGGCCACCGGCGTAAAACCGCGGCCGGACTCGCGCATTCCCATCGCCGCCTCACGAATACTGGCATTCACGTCTAAGTACTCGGGCTTCTCGGTCATAACGTCTTGAACTTTCATAACGCTCTCCTACTTCACTAAGTTACAGATAGTCAGGCGGGGCTTAGAGACAAGTTACCCGCCTGTCGAGCTAACCGAAGAGCCGCAAACACCATGCCACACGCGGTTAACCCTAGCAGACTGATGTCGAACCTCTTACTTGCACAGCAGCTGCACGCTTCAGACCTCGCCCTACGGGGCTTCCAGGCTGAGGACGTAAGGGGTTTTTCAACAGCCTGCTAGTGAGCGCCCCCCGCCCAGATAGCCGGTAAAATCGTGGCAAACCCTGCAACGCTGGTAAATTTTGCAAAGCGAAAAGGCTATTACCGGGGCTGTGACGCCCAGCAACGCCAGCCCCAGGCAACGCAAGCACATCGGCACTAATCCTGCTAAGCAATAGTGCTATATAGCCCTGCTTAGGGTTAACCCAGTAGTCGCGGCATGCGCTGTTTAAACGCACAACATTGACTGCAAAAACAATGTTTTACTGCCATACTGAAAACCTGTGAGTGAACCACAAAAGGATACCCTATGAGTTTGCAACCTCAGGCCAATAATCAAGGCGGCCGCCCCGTTTACATCGTTGACGGCGCCCGCACTCCTTTTATTAAAGCGCGCGGTAAGCCGGGGCCTTTTACCCCCGTCGATTTAGCCGTACAGGCCGGCCGACCTCTACTGTTGCGCCAACCTGTAGCCGCCGAGCACTTTAACCGGGTAATTTTAGGCTGCGTGAATGTCATTGCCGCCGAGATGAATCCGGCCCGAATTGCCGCACTGCGCTTAGGCTTGGGTGAAACCATGCCCGCGTTTACCATGCAAATTAATTGCGGCTCGGGGATGCAGTCAATAGAAACAGCGTTTCGCTACATCCGCGAAGGCAACGATGACCTCATTCTGGCCGGTGGTGCCGAGGCGCTGAGTCACGCCCCGCTAATACTGCAGGACGAAGCCACCAAATGGCTCGCCGAGCTGGGGCAAGCCCGCTCCGTACCCGCTAAGCTCAAGCACTTGATGAAGCTTAAGCCCGCTTATCTAAAGCCCGAGATCAGCCTTAAAAAAGGCCTTACCGATCCAGTGGTAGAGCTCAATATGGGGCAAACCGCCGAGGTGGTCGCCAACTTATTCAATATCAGTCGCCGCGAAGCCGACGAGTATGCCGTACGCAGCCACTTGCGCCTTGCCGAGGCGCAAAAAGCCGGCTGGCTCGACAACGAAGTAATGCCGATGGTGGCCGATGACGGCAGCGTTTACAGCTTAGATGATGGCGTCCGCCCGGACAGCTCGGTTGAGCATTTAGCCAAATTAAAACCGGTGTTCGAGCGGCCCTACGGTAAAGTAACGGCGGGCAATAGCTCGCAAATTACCGACGGCGCCTCGTGGGTGATTCTCGCCTCAGAAGAAGCCGTTAATAAATACAATTTAAAACCTAAAGCGGTTATCCGCGATAGCGAGTGGTCTGGGCTCGAGCCCGAGATTATGGGCCTTGGCCCTGCGGTTAGTGCCGGCCGACTGGCGCTGCGTAACCAGCTGTCGCTCGATGACATTGACCTACTTGAACTCAATGAAGCCTTTGCCGCGCAAGTATTGGGTTGCCTGGCCGCCTGGAACGACAAAGACTTTTGCCAGAGCATATTTGGTATCGACCATGTGCTGGGTGAGTTCGATCAAGATCGCCTTAACATTGACGGCGGCGCTGTTAGCCTGGGCCACCCGGTGGGCACTAGCGGCAACCGCATTGTGCTGCACCTTGTTAACGCGTTAGAGCGAAAAGGCCTCAAGCGCGGTATCGCCACTCAATGTATCGGCGGCGGCCAAGCCGGCGCCATGCTTATCGAAATGCTCTAAGCCAGGAGATTACTATGAACGGACTAGTCCTTAAAACCCTGAGCGATCGGGCAAAAGCCATTGGCCCCTTCACCAACGCCAGCAGCGACGCGACCAACCCTTGGCAGCACTGGCAATTACGTATAGCCGACGACGGCGTGGCGTGGCTGATGTTTGATTGCGCCGATGCCGACGTAAACGTGTTATCGCAAGCCGCACTCGAAGAGCTCAACGAAGTCGTCATGGCGCTTGAGTCCGACAAACCTAAAGCGCTCGTGCTGCGCTCCGCAAAAGCGAATAGCTTTTGTGTGGGCGCGGATATTAAAGAGTTTCGTCAAATCGACACCATCGATGCCGCGCGCGATAAGCTGCACGCCGCCCACGCCGTTGCCAACCGCTTTGCTGCGCTGCCTTTTACTAAAGTCGCCGTGGTACACGGCCACTGTTTTGGCGGCGGCTTAGAGCTGGCGTTGGTATGCGACTATCGCATTGGTGTGTTTGGCGCAAGCTTTGGGTTTCCGGAAATTTTACTGGGCTTACACCCAGGCCTTGGCGGCACCGGCCGCAGCGTCAAGCTAATCGATCCGGTCGAAGCCATGACCATGATGCTTACCGGCAAAACCGTGCGCGATAAACGCGCGAAGAGCTTAGGATTAATCAACGCGCTCGTGCCCGAGCGCCATGTGTATGGCGCTATCGATGCCGCCATTGCCGGAAAACTAAAGCACAAACAACCCGGCTTTAAATCAAAGCTCATGAATACCGGGCCTGCCCGCAACTTTATCGCGAAAAAAATGCGCGAAAAAGCCGCTGCCAAAGCACCACCACAACACTACCCGGCGCCGGGCAAGCTCGTGGACTTATGGCAAAGCGCCGACGGCAACCCCGAGCAGATGCTCGCCGCCGAGGTCGACTCTTTTTCTGAGCTATTGCTTACCGACACCTCGCGTAACCTGGTGCGGGTTTTCTTTTTGCAAGAAAAGATGAAAAAGCTCGCCAGCAGCGTAGAGGGCGTAACAAAGGCTACGCACGTTCATGTGATCGGTGCCGGCGCCATGGGTGGTGACATTGCTGGCTGGTGCGCACTGCAGGGCTTAACGGTTACGCTGTTTGACATGAAAGCGGAAATCATCGGTAAAGCGGTAGCACGTACCGCTGCACTGTGTGATAAAAAACGCATGGGGGCGGCTGACAAGCGCGCCGTACTGGATCGTTTAATTCCCGATTTAACCCACGACGGTGCTCGTCACGCTGACATCGTGATTGAAGCAGTACCTGAAAAAATCGACATCAAACGGCAAGTGTACAACCAGGTAGAGCCATTATTAAAACCCGGCGCTATTCTCGCCACCAACACATCGAGCATTCCGCTGGATGAATTGCAGCAAGAGCTACAAGACCCGAGCCGCTTAGTTGGGTTGCACTTTTTTAACCCAGTCTCCCAAATGCAGCTGCTAGAGATCGTACGCCACAACAAGTTGGGAGATGATACCTATCAAAAAGCGCTAGCCTTTGCCGGCCAAATCAAACGCCTGCCTACGCCGGTTACCGGCACGCCGGGCTTTTTAGTCAACCGCGCCCTAACGCCCTATTTACTTGAGGCCATGGTGTTAATGGACGAGGGGATAGCCCCCGAAACCATCGACCGCGCCGCGACAAAATTTGGCATGCCCATGGGCCCGGTAGAACTCGCCGACGTGGTAGGCCTGGATATTTGCATGGGCGTTGCCGAGATGCTCGGCAGCGGGCTCAACCAACCGATGCCCACAGTACCCAAGTGGCTTGCCGATAAAGTTGCCAAAGGTGACCTAGGTAAGAAAACAGGCAAAGGCTTATATGTGTGGGAGAAAGGCAAGCCGAAAAAAGCCGATAACACGACCAGCGGCCCCGACAACTTAACCGACCGCTTACTGATGCCGATGCTAAATATGTGTATGGCCTGTCTGCGAGAAGGTGTGATTGAGGACGCCGACTTACTCGACGGCGCCATGATTTTTGGCACCGGCTTTGCGCCATTTCGCGGCGGCCCAATGCACTACAGCCAAAATCGCGGCTACGGTGATGTGAAAGCAACACTCGAGCAACTGGCACAACAACACGGTGAGCGTTACACCCCCGATCCAGGCTGGTCTAAAGAGGAGTAATGCAGCAACATCCCACACCCGAGGCCATTGCCGAACAGATCGTCGAGCGCGTGGGCAAGCACATTGTGCTGGGCCTGCCGCTCGGGTTGGGCAAGGCCAACCATTTGGTAAATGCCTTGTATCAGCTAGCCTGCAACGATGGCAGCATCACGCTTGATATTTATACCGCCTTAACGCTGGAGCCACCAAGCGCACCCAACGAGTTGGGGCGGCGTTTTTTACAGCCCATCGCCCCGCGTTTTTTTAATGGTTATCCTCGCCTCGCCTACGCCCAGGCACTAAAGAACGCGACGCTACCCGACAACATCTCGGTAACAGAATTTTTTTTACAGCCAGCCGCCTGGCTCGGTTGCAATACCGCGCAACAAAACTACACATCCATTAACTACACCGAAGCACTCGATTATTTATTAAATGCCGGGGTTAATGTGATCACCCAGCAAATCGCTCCCGAGCAAGCCGACGGGTCACTCGGCGAACACTACAGCTTAAGCTGTAATCCCGACATTAGCGTCGATTTGCTGGAAAAGCGCAGTCGGGGCGAGGCCAAGTTTATAATGGCCGCGCAAGTAAATCGGCAACTGCCCTATTTAGGAGGGGCGGCCATTCGCCCAAGCGCCGAGTTGGACTTAGTACTTGACGACCCCGCTTACGATTTTTCGCTTTTTATGCCGCCGCACCAACCGGTGAGCTACGCCGACCATGCCATCGCACTACACTGTGCGCGACTAATTAAAGACGGCGGAACCTTGCAAATTGGGATTGGCTCGATAGGTGACGCGATTGCTTCGGCGCTGGTATTGCGACACAAATCACCCCATGAATTTAAAGCAATCGCGGAGCAACTAGGTTGCTCGAGAACTTGGCCCCACGGTGAAGATGAACCTTTTAGCCAAGGGCTATACGGACTTAGCGAGATGCTCGTAGAGGGCTTTCTTGAGCTGATGGAGCAGGGCATTTTAACACGTAGTGTCGATGGGTACTGCCTGCACGCGGGTTTTATTATGGGCAGCCCGCTATTTTACCGACAGCTGCAAGGCTTAGCACAAATCAAGCGCGAACAGATTGCCATGATGCCCATTAACTTTATTAATGACGTCTACGACCATCCGTTGGCCAGCGAAGCTGATAAACGCGAAGGGCGCCAACAAGCGCGCTTTATTAACTGCGCCATGATGGTTAGTACCGATGGTGCAGCCACCTCAGACGGACTTGAAAATGGCAAGGTCATTAGCGGTGTTGGGGGGCAGTACAATTTTGTCGCTCAAGCTCATGCGTTAAAAGACGCGCGCTCTATCATCACGGTGCGCGCTACTCGCCAACGCGGCGGCAAACTCTCTTCGAATATTGTCAGCCACTATGGCCACACGACCATTCCACGACATTTACGCGACATAGTGGTTACCGAGTACGGTGTGGCAGACTTACGCGGTAAAAGTGATGCCGACACCATTGCCGCCATGATCGAAATCGCTGACTCACGTTTTCAGCCGTCGTTGGTAAAAGACGCGAAAGAGCGTGGCAAACTCCCCAAGCACTATGAGGTCCCAAGCGCCCACCGGAACAACACCCCAGAGCGTTTGCACGCGTCGATCCAGCACGCGTTTGAGGCAGGGTTACTACAGCCTTTTCCGCTCGGGAGTGATTTCACGCCCGCCGAACAAAATCTGAGCCGCGCCTTAACGGTGTTATCTGCGCGTATCGGCCCTAACCTGCAAAGCCTACAACTACTGTTGCGCGGCATGAAGAGCTCACGGCAGGCCCATGCACCCGAACTGAAACGGATGCAATTAGCTCAACCTAAACGCGTTAAAGACAAGCTTTACCAATGGTTGCTACTGGGCGCGCTCGCCTCACTTTAATGAGGCATCATCAAGCAATTTTTCTCGCTGCAACAATTGATTCCACTGGCTGTACTGCCCTCTCACCGATAACGGCACAAGCGCCAAAGCGATAAGTGCCACCGCGCAAATTCCCGAGCTTAAATAAGCCACCAAGCCAGCACCAGCAAAGAAGGGCGCTGGCAATAGCATCAGAGCTAACACGATTAATCCATAACGCAGGGGCCTGGCGACCTCGGCAAAAACACAGACACTCACGGTGACGACCAACGCGCCGATTAGATGCTCCCAGTTAGCCAGCTGACCACTGTGTCCCAGCGTTATCCGCGTAAACATCAACCATAGGCCAATCGCGATAGCCGCTAACATGCTAAACGGAATCGTCACGCCTCCACCGACCATGTCTTTGATAACTACCCAAGGATGGCGGGTAAAGTCATCGGGCTCATTACGGTTATCGCCTTCATCGGTATCACCCACAAAGAAGATTTTTAGCACGGGTTTGCCGGCTCGTTTACAACGTTTTAAAAACTGCCCAGTCGCAATGAGCTCATCCAGCGAATAAGGAATCTGTACCAGCATCGCCAAGGCTCCAATCAAACATAAGGTGCACCAGGTGCCGATAACAATCGGCTGGATAATAATAAAGGTAATCGAAACTATACCAAGCGGTACAATCATAAAACCAAACAACACTACCAGCCACGGCATAGTGCGCCAGCGACGGGTGGAGCCGAGCAACCCAGTTAAAATTTCGAGCGCGTAAGTCAGTGCCCCAAGTCCCGCATCGGGCACAGGCCAGGCCTCGGAAACACTGGAGGTAATGATTTCTTCGGTACCGTTTTTATCGGGTGCATTGGGGCCGCTAAAAAAGGGCTCCCACACGCCATCGATATGCCCCAGTTGATACGCTGTTAAATAGCGGGAGATAAAAAAGCCCACTAACGCTAAGGCGATAATAGGGGCACGCTGAAACCAGCTGGACGGGTTAACACTCCAACCCGGTGGCACGGTCGGCCCACTCATGGCCGCCGCCGGCGACACCCCGACAATGGGCGGCACTAGCGCGGCAAACCCGATTACCAGCATGCCGATAACCGTGCCGTTTAGGTAAGCGGCGGCACTCGGTGTCCAAAACACCAGCGGCGCAAACATAAGCCACAAGCCCACCAATACGCTCGCCCAGCGTACCGCACGCATTCGCCAGCTGATGGCTAGCGCTCCAAACAGGGCCAGCAAACCACCGCTGATCCGATCGCTTAGCGCCATCCATGTATCCCCATATCCCATGGCTTCCGGCGAGGTTAACAGCCAGGTACCCAGAGCGATGGTTAAAAATGGCGCCCATAAATTACGGTAGTGCGCCCGCTGGGTTTGCTCTTTATAATCGCGCAGTAATTTATCGGGATTTTTTTTCTTTTGCGCCGCCGAGGTCATCCAGTCCGGTGGGGTGATACCATTAGCGTTGTACCACTTAAGCGGGTCTGACCGTAAACTTTTGATCAGGGTTTCGAGTTCATCATAGACATTTTTTTCGGCCTGCCAATCCAGCTCTTGTTTTGCGCGGGAGCAGTCGAGCTCGTAGTGGTCAGAGGCCATATCAATCATAAAAGCGCGAATAAATGGCTTTTCGCCTTTATCAAAATCATCCGGTACTACCGGCTCCGTGCGCTCCTCCAGCCAAGCGCCCATCTTTGCCACACCCTCCGGCACCGCGCGGGTGTACCAATCATCTTCGCCATGCAGCAGCGCACCAATTCGGTTTTGCAGGGCCTCATAACTTAAGGCGTGCTCTTCGCCGGCCAGCACAACGTGCTCGCGGGGCAAATCACTGCGCTTAGCAACCACCTTCGCAAACAGCGCCATTAAGTCATCACGGTGGATAAACGCCTGGCCCGCACCAACATTGCCGGCATACACGTGGCTTTTTAAGCTATCTTCATAAATCCGTGCAATTTGGTGCGACAAGGTGGGGACGGCCGTTTGTTCATCGTACAGGCCAGCCAGATGCAGCAAACTAAACGGCATCGAAGCGTGCTCTCGAATAACCGCTTCGGTAGCCGCCTTAGATTCGGGATAGGCCCAGCCCGGCTCGATGGGGGTTTGTTCGGTAATTTTTTGCCCGGGTACACCGGGCTTGTGAACGAGCATCGTGCCCGAGTAAATAAAGCGCCCGACGCTGAAATCGGTAAGCGCTTGCAACAAGTGTTTGGTGCCCTGTACATTCACGGCGTCGTACAGGGGCGAGTGCTCGCCAGAGAAATCAAAATAGGCTGCCAGGTGTATCACCGCCGCAACCGTCTTGTCGTAGTCACCCGCAAAACGTTCGAGTGCGAGCTGTACAGAATCTGAGGAGGTGAGGTCAACCTGATAATTAGCATCAGCCAAGGGGGACTCGTCGCGATCAAGGCCGACAACGGTGTAATCACTTTTCAGTGTCTTAACCAAACTGCTGCCAAGATTGCCGGCGCAGCCGGTGATAATTACGATGGGCTTGTGGGGGGTATCCGTCATAGTAAACTCTGCAGAGTGAGGTTGAATCCATTAGTACCTGCACTTCTAAGAGCAAAAACGGGGCCGGTTTAACACGGCGCTAAACCGGCTATTGGCGAGAGGAATTCGCCGGACGGCGGGAGATTTTGTGCAAAGTTTACAAAAAACGTGTGAACTTTGTATGGTTTAGGGCTGCCCGTCAGCGGCGTGTAACACGCGCTCAATATCGACTCCGACGGTTAATACCCCGGCGCGCTCGCCTTCGAGTAAAAGCGGCAAACTCACTTGCACCTGAAAATGGCGACTCGAGCTGTCAAACACCACCTCAGAGAAAAACCACTGTCCCGAAGGCAAGCTCATTGTACGGCGGAACTTGGCCTCGTCGCCCTGCCAATAATCTGAGCTATAAGGCGCAACAGCGAGGTTTAAGCCTCTCGCACCCGTCACGATAATTTCACTGACATACCCAAGGCGGTCATTCTCGCCCCAGCCTGGTAAGTCACCCATAAGTTCGGGCGCAAGCATTGCATCAAGCGTATCAGTATCAGCCTTTTGATATGCCTGTCGCCACTGCAAATCGGCCTGTTGGATATGGGAGTCGGTTAGCTCAACGCGCTGCTGGTTGTAAGTAGCCAGTGTTGTAAGCAAAACCGGAGACTCTCGCCACTGGTTTACCATAGGCTCAATGCGCTCGCGGATTAACGTCTCCTCATGGGGGCTAAGCGCAAAACCCTCGGGCACACACTGAGGTATTTTTTGGTTAAAGCGCTCAATGAACCCTTTGTTTTCGGCTAAGAAATCCAGCCCCAGATAAACCCCCAAAGGAACATAGCGAAAAAAGTGCGATTGGTAACGCTCGGCAGCAACCCCCAGAGCATTGGCCGCTTCGGTAAAGTGCTCACGGTCGGCCAAAATCACATCAATACGTTTGGCCAATAACAGTTTAATCAGTTGGGGTAAATCTTGTGCCGATAACGCGCTTGAGTAACCGTTTAGCTGATACCAAAGCTGCTGCTGGCTGCCGAGTATAGTGCCGGTACGTAAGCGGCGTGGGTCGGCGGCAGTAGTATCTGAACGGGTAAACCAATACCACTTTTCCAGCACCAATGGGTCAGTCAGGCGTGCGTACTGATCTACCTGGGGGTCTGACATAGCCGTAAAAAAGCCGTCAGAGGCGCCGGTTAGCACCTCTTGCTGCACACGTCGCCAGGGTTGCACATGCAAACTGAGCTCATAGGGTAACTGTGCGATCACGCAGCGTACGAGATCGGCCGAGTGCCCCAAACTGTTGGGAGTTTTCTCAGCGCCGTAAGCCGAGGGGGTATTAGTGCCCAACACCACACGCACGTCCTGATCACCGGGCTCGGCGACGCTCCAACCGCTTTGTCCCAGCACCAGTGCTAACAGTATTTTTAAGATTTGATTGCAGCGAAATATCATCCGGCTTGGTCCTTTTTGTACCGGTGCGCGTTTATTGTTTGAACGGCTAATGATCATCCCTAGGTGAGGCTAAAGCCTCCACACAGCTCAGTGGTAGCGCAACGTCGTTAAGAGTATAGCAGGAGGATAAAGAAATACACGCCAAACCTACGGGCTGGCGGGCGCCAAGGAAGACGCCGGAGGGATTAAAGACTCACTAACAGAAACGGGAAGGACGGACGGTTACACCGCCCGCTTTAACTGTGGCAAGAAGTGCCACTCCTCAAGCCCCATAGGAATATCGCCAGGCAGGCCAAGTAAAAACAGCCCCATATCGCGCACACGCCCCTGCGCCTCGATGGTGACACTGCCGTTCAGCAAAGCGCTTTTATAGGTGCCCGGCTTGCAAATATCTACCAAGACGGTTTTTTCACCCTTTTGGTCGGTATAGCGAAGTGCTAACTGGAGCGGGTGATCAGTACCCTGAGGCAAACGCAACCATACCGCCAACTCAAAAATCCCACTCCAGTTACCCGCTGGCTGCCAGCTGGCGTGGGTACTTAGGCGAGAGACGGGAACGTCGGCAATGCGTTTATCGCGTTTGTTGGTAAACGCACCGGCGGCTGGGCTAGCTGAAGCGGGAGCCACGCGCGCGGCACTGGCACCAGCGTGACGCTGTGTTTCGGTGGCGGCTTGTGGGCTTTTGCGATTAAACAACATAGCGAGCTCCGGTATCGGTGTTTTTGTTTGGATTGCGACCACCATAGCACTAGCGTTTTTTGCAAAATGTGATTCAAGCAACATTGTGTTGGCGCTCACTCCGCAAATGCGACATGAGGCGACGGCAAACAATAAAAATGTGGATGGTAGCGCTTTCATCGGCTCAACACATAAATATAGGCCATCAAACGCCTATAACAGCTTGCTTTACCAGCTGCCGGCGCTGAAACACTATGGTAATATGCGTGCGCGTTATTGGTGCACCCGGAGGCCTAGACCCCTACCCGCGCACCCCCGTCAAAAACTAAAAATCTGGTAGCCACTAATGTCTAACCTACACTCCCGCGCATTGGCGTTTTTGGGGATATGTTTGTGTGTTGTATCACCCACCGCATTCGCCGCCACTGGCGAAATTAACCTGACCCACACAGGTATCGGTTATTTCGCATTAATTCTGTTCGCCATCGCCTACATCGTAGTGATGCTGGAAGAAAAACTGCACCTGCGTAAATCCAAGCCCGTGCTGGTCGCCGCCGGTATCATCTGGATGCTCATTGGCTGGACTTACACCCAAGCGGGGCTGCCCCACGAGGCCGAGCACGCCTTTCGTCACACCTTGCTCGAGTTTGCCGAGCTTATGCTGTTTTTGCTGGTGGCGATGACCTACATCAACGCCCTGGAGGAGCGCCGGCTATTTGATGTGCTGCGCGCCTGGATGGTCCGCAAAGGCTTTAACTACAAAACCCTGTTTTGGCTAACCGGCTTCTTATCGTTTTTTATCTCGCCCATCGCCGACAACCTCACCACGGCACTGTTGATGTGTGCGGTTATTATGAAAGTCGCCGGCGACGATACCCGCTTTATCAACTTGTGCTGCATTAACGTGGTGGTAGCGGCCAATGCCGGCGGCGCCTTTAGCCCGTTTGGTGACATTACCACCCTGATGGTATGGCAAGCGGGTATTGTAGAGTTTCAGGAGTTTTTAGTGCTGTTTGTGCCGTCGCTGGTTAACTTTTTAGTCCCTGCGGCCATCATGAGCTTTTTTGTCGAAAACCGTAAACCTGTTGCAGTAGAAGAAGAGGTCGAGCTAAAGCGCGGCGCTTTGCGCATCATGGGCTTATTTTTGCTCACCATTGCCACCGCCGTACTCTGCCACCTGGTACTGCATTTGCCGCCGGTACTGGGCATGATGACGGGCCTTGGTTACCTGCAATTTTTTGGCTACTTCTTGCGTCGCACGCTGCCCGGTTCACTGGCCCGCAAGCGCGCGCTGGCCGAGCGCGCCGGCGACCAGCAAGCGCTGGAACGCTTAGGGGGTGTGGTGCCTTTTGATGTATTCAGTAAAGTCGCCCGCGCCGAATGGGACACGTTATTATTCTTCTATGGCGTCGTTATGTGTGTCGGAGGTTTAGGCTATATGGGGTATTTGGCCTACATGTCGGACATCTTATACACCGGCTTCGGCGCTACCCAAACCAATATTATCCTGGGTGTAGCATCGGCGGTGATTGATAATATCCCGGTGATGTTTGCGGTGCTAACCATGGAGCCTGAGATGTCTCACGGCCACTGGCTGCTCATCACCCTGACTGCCGGCACTGGTGGTAGCCTGCTGTCCATCGGTTCAGCGGCCGGTGTGGCCCTGATGGGGCAAGCGCGAGGCAAGTACACCTTTTTCGGTCACCTAAAGTGGACCCCGGTCATCGCCCTCGGCTATGCCGCCAGTGTCGCCATGCACCTGTGGTTAAATGCGGGAATGTTTAATCATTAAGTACGACGAACGGAGAACGGGGGGACGACGTTATTCCCCGTTCCCCGTTCCCCGTTCCCCGTTACATTAAACCTGATTTAACCAAGCCGCTCCTCTCACCCCGCTGGAGTCGCCGTGCCGCGCCTGTAAAATCGGCGTGTCACATTCACCGCCAAATACGTAGCCCGGCAGCCGTTTGGGTAGCTCATCGTAGATCTCGGCTATGTTGGAGGCGCCCCCTCCAATCACAATAGCATCCGGGTCCAGTACGTTGATCACGCCAGCAAAAGCTCGTGCCAAGTGATCCATATACGCCTCTATTACCTGCGCGGCGGTACTGTCGCCACTGTCACGGGCGGCCAACAACTCAACGCCGCTTAAGCTCGCGCCCGTCGCCAGCCGATACGTTTCTGTCAGGCCGGTACCCGATATAAAAGTTTCCTGGCAACCAAAGCGGCCGCAGTAACACGGACGCGCATTAAGCTGTGGCTCGCTCGTCCAGGGCAGCGGGTTATGGCCCCACTCCCCTCCCACGCCATTCGGGCCCGCCAAAGGTGTGGCGCGATAACATACCCCGCCACCGCAGCCAGTGCCCAAAATGGCGGCAAATACCAAGTCGTAGCCCGCGCCGGCACCGTCGGTTGCCTCTGACACGGCAAGGCAGTTGGCATCGTTAGTGACTTTAACCTCACGCTGTAACTGCGCCGAGATATCCACCGTTAAAGGGCGGCCATTAAGCCAGGTGGAGTTAGCATTTTTAACGCAGCCGGTTTTGCGCGATACCGTACCGGGAATCCCCAAGCCCACCGGTATACAGCTAACGCCTACCGCTTCTTCGGCCTGTGTGACCAACAGGGTCAAATCATCCAGAGTACGTTGGTAGTCATCGCGGTAGGTGGGAATTCGCTTGCGGTACAGCTCTTCGCTGGCGTTATTTAGCACGATGATCTCGGTTTTAGTGCCGCCCAGATCAATGCCTACTCTCAGTTGTGTCATGGTTGTCTCACTTGGGAACTCAGGTGCGCGAAAGGTGCCATTATAACAGCCGGCAGGGGGATCACCGATCGACTACACTTGAGGCGAAACAACAATAACAGGCCACGATTATGAGCGACTCCAACCGCCGCCACTTTCAGCGTATTCCGTTTCATACCGAGGTTATTTTGTCTCAGGCAGGGTTTCACTGGCACGCACAACTGCTGGATATCTCTCTCAAAGGCCTCCTGGTGGCCGGCGAACTGCCCACGGAGGTGGACGCTCAGGCACCGGTACGAGCTGAAATAGCGCTATCCGAGCAACAGCAAATCAGTATGCACACGCAAATCGCACACCGTGAACCTCAGTGCACCGGGTTTCAGTGCACCCAGATAGACATCACCAGTATCCGGCACCTGCGTCGTTTGATAGAGCTAAATCTCGGCGCCGAGGCCGCCGAGCGCGAGCTACACGAGCTGCTTTAGCCCGTGTAGCTCGCACCCGACGATTACGTTTTAAATTCGGCAATGGCCAACCGGTTCTGAGACGTCATCTCCCGCAATTCAGCCGCGCCGCGCACCAACTCTTGTGACAGCTCAGATAGCTGACCACTCTCTTTATTAATGGAACTGCTGTCGTCACCGATTTGCTCCATCACGCGCCGCTGTCCCTCAATGGCAAGCGCAATGGATTGCGACATTTGACTGACGCTACGGGAATCGTCAGCGATAACGCCCAACTTCTCACCTACCGCTAACACATGCGTACTACTGGCGGCCAAGTCCTCTTGCCGCTGAGCCATAGACTCCACAGTCTTTAAGACACTGTTATTCAAGCGCTCAATCAATACACCGATTTCACTGGCGGAGCTTTTCGAGCGCGCAGCCAAAGTTCGCACCTCGTCGGCCACCACCGCAAACCCGCGGCCGGACTCCCCGGCACGAGCCGCCTCAATTGCCGCGTTAAGGGCCAACAAATTAGTTTGCTCAGAAATTGCCGTAATACTATCAACGATAGAGGTCACGGCTTTTGTATCGGTATTCACTTGGTTTAAAGACGCCGACACCTCACTCATCTCTGATTCAAGCCCGCGTATGGAGGCCACGATCTTACCCATACCCGTGCTCGCATCGCTAACCTCGGTTTCCAGCTGCTCGGCAAGCTGAGCCGATTGCGTGCTGTTATTTTCGACCACGCCAATACTGCTCAACATGTCTTCCGTTGATTGTGCAATGCGAGTGGTTTGATCGTACTGCGCCGCTGTAATTCGACCAATACTTGAGCTAATGTCGTCCAGCACGCCACTCACATCATCCAGAGATGCCGCACGCTTACGAAAGCCCACAAAAATTTCGTTCAGGGTTTTAACCAGTTGGTTAACGGCACGCTCTGCATCTGTGTTCTCGCGCGGCGTTGCGACACATAAATCACGTTGGGTGGCCACCTGCTGAACAATACCGACGACTGACAAATCCGCTTGTGTCCGCTTGCGTAACAGCCCCGCTAAAATCGACAAAATAATAGCCTCTGCCCCGGCAAAAGCGGCATGTAGCAGAGTAATATTCCAGGTGCACTCAATAGCGAAAGCCATTAGCGGTACGCCGACAACTTCGGCTCCTGACATTTGCAAAGCGGTAAAGGCAATATGGTGCAAAGCGACGGTGAGCAACGCCGCCATTATGGGCCGCCAATCTTCATAGATCAGAAACACGGCCATCATCGCAAAAATATGAAAATGCATTTCCAGCATCCCCATTTGCGATTGGATTAGCAGCGCCGAAAAACTCATCATCAAAATAGCAAAGGCCACAGACAACACCCAATGGCCCTTGAGTAAAAAATAGCATACGACACTGGCGGCCCCAAGCACTGTAGCCCCAACAGCACTAAACCAAAACAAGTTCGCGCCTAGCATCCCCGAGAGCCAAACAATAGGCACCTGTGCCAGTAATATAATCAGCACGGAACGATCATTGACCGCCTGCGAGTGGCTCGCCTCGTTCATAAACACCTCTTTAATTTTCTAAATAGCCTAACGTGTGCAGTCTCTGCTTTACGTCCTGCACAGTAAGGGCCTGCCCAGAAAACGCCGTAACAAGCCTACCGGCAGGCGTAAGAACATAAATACGAGTCGAATGGTTTGCTATATCTTGTTGTCGGTCACGCAGCTCAAACCTTAAGCGCGAAAGCGCCTTACTTTGCATAACACCGGTGGCAATGCCTAACGCCTCCACCAGCGCTTCTCGACGCTCGGCCGTATCACGTACAGGGTCGAGCGTGATAAACACAAGGTCTAGCTTTTGCGGTGATAGCTCACGGGAGATCGCCACCAGCTCGCCCAACCGAGCGGGGCACGCCGAGTCGCAGGACAAATAGCCCATAAAAAGCATAATGAGCGGAGACTCGACCGAGGCCAGTTCGACAGTATCGCCGCGGCTGTTTACCCACGAAAACGGGGTGACAGTCAGCGCAGCATCGGTGCCAAACGCGGACGACACCAATTGAGATACCCAGATACTTGCGGGAAAGGCGGAGGCCGCCAGCAGCAATACCGCTATGACGCGCCTGCGTTTTTTTCTCGACATATTAACCACACCACACAAATCGTTGTTATTAGTACGCTTATAGAGTGCTTATGGATCTGTTCAAAAGTGATAGTAGTCTACATTTGGAGGGATTACCCACAGATTGCTTGCGGGGTGTCGGTAGTTAGCGAGGGGTAACCCGATGGCGCTGCTTGGCCACTCGCACACCAAACGGTCGTGCAAGGTTAATCAATAGCCTCCAGTGCCTCGGCTAAGTTGTGCACCGCCACGACTTCAAAGCCGGCAATCGCTTTTTGCGGCGCATTGCCCGCAGGCACGATCGCCCGTTTAAAGCCATGCTTGGACGCCTCGCGTAGGCGCTCTTGGCCACTGGGTACCGGGCGAATCTCTCCGGCCAACCCTACCTCGCCAAACACCATTAAATCGCGCGGCAACGCACGATCACGAAAGCTCGACACGATGGCCAACAACAACGCCAAATCGGCGCTGGTTTCAGCGACGCGCACGCCGCCCACCACATTCACAAACACATCTTGGTCGCCCACCATAATGCCCCCGTGACGGTGCAGCACCGCGAGTAACATCGACAGTCGGTTTTGATCCAGCCCCACGGCCACCCGGCGTGGGTTGCCCAAATGGCTATCGTCCACCAGCGCCTGAATCTCCACCAACAATGGGCGAGTTCCCTCCCACATCACCATGACGACCGAGCCTGAAGAGACATCTTCACCACGCTGCAAAAATATCGCCGATGGGTTGCTGACCTCTTTCATGCCCTGCTCTGTCATGGCAAACACGCCCAGCTCGTTCACCGCGCCAAAACGGTTTTTGCTGCCGCGTAAGGTTCTAAAACGCGAGTCGTGCGAGCCCTCTAACAAAATTGAGCAGTCGATCATGTGCTCAAGCACTTTGGGGCCGGCCAGCGAGCCGTCTTTGGTCACGTGCCCCACTAAAATAACCACAGTGCCGGTTTGTTTGGCAAAGCGGGTTAAAAACGCCGCCGCCTCACGCACTTGGGATACCGAGCCCGGTGCCGATTGAATATCGCTTAAATGCACCACCTGAATAGAGTCCACCACCATAACTTTGGGCCGGACTTTTTCGGCGCTCATGCAAATTAATTCGACGCTGGTTTCGCTGAGCATTTGCAGTTTATCGGTAGGTAGGCCTAAACGTTTTGCGCGCATGGCGACCTGCTGCAAAGACTCCTCACCGGTGACGTACAACGCCGGCATCGTCTCGGCTAATTTACACAGGGTTTGCAACAACAGCGTGCTTTTGCCGGCCCCCGGGTGACCACCAATGAGTACCACCGAGCCCGGCACCAAGCCGCCTCCCAGCACCCGATCGAACTCACCAGTACCGCTGGGCAGTCGCGGCAAATCCTCAAGGCTGATATCGGCCAGTGTTTGCACCTGTGCTTGAGTGCTGCCCGCGTAGCCCGAAAACTCCGCACCGCGCGCGCCACCTTTGGGGGTCGGGCCCAGCTTCATCTCGACAACCGAATTCCAGGTGCCGCACTCGCTGCACTGGCCCTGCCATTTGCCAAAGTCGGCACCGCATTCGTTGCACACGAACGCTGTTTTTGCTTTTGCCACAACTACTCCCACGCTCTCATTACCCAGCGCGCATCATAACCCAGCCCGCCCCTGCCAAGCGACATTGCCAGAGACCAGTCTCCTAACCGGCCTCGGCACGCGGTAGCTCGAACGAAAAACAGGTGCCGCGCCCCTCTTGCGAGCTCACCGAGATTTCGCAGTGATGCAGATCGAGTATGCGTTTGACGATGGCAAGCCCGAGCCCCGTGCCGTCGCCCTGAGCGTAACGCGGGCCCTTAGCCTGATAGTATCGCTCAAAAATACGCGGTAACTTGTCTTGAGCAACACCAATACCTGTATCTTCAACAGCGACTGCCACCGCATCGTCTTGGGCGGCCAGGGTCACCGCTACCCGGCCGCCGTCGGGCGTATAACACAGCGCGTTTTCGATCAGGTTTTCAAACACTCGCTCCATCAGCGCGATATCGGCAGTCACGGCATAGGGCTTGCCAGAAAAATCAGCTTGCAGCGCTATATCGCGTTGCTGGGCTTTAAGCTCAAATTTTTGCACGACGTCTTGCAGCAGCTCCGCCAGAAAGAAGGTTTCACGGGTTAACTCGGTGCGCCCGGTATCGAGCTTGCTGAGCTCAAACAACTCTTGCACCAACCGGGTAAGACGGCGGCAGTGCGTGTAGGCAATTTTTACATAGCGGGTGCGGTCGGTATCGCTGAGCTTGTCATCGCGTATGGCTAACGTCTCGAGGTAACCCTGCATAGATGCCAGCGGCGTGCGTAAATCGTGCGACACATTGGACACCAGCTCGCGACGCAGCCGGTCCGTTTGCTCCAGGCATTGCAGCTGCTGGTGAATTTTTTCTTGCATGCGCTCGAACGTACTCTGCAGATAGGCGATCTCATCACCGGTACCGGCCGGGGTTTGCGCGGCGCCGAGCTCGGCCACCTGAAACGCCTGCATCTGCCGCGCCAATCGACGCAGTGGCCGGGTCATAGCGGCAAAAATAATCACCGCACTCAGCAGAGCAAAAAACACAACGGCCAACAAAGCCCCAAGGCTCAGACGCAACACGTAGCTTTCGTCGAGCGAGTCGCGCAGCGATTGGTATAGCTTGCCGCCTAACACCACATACAAATACCCCACATGAGCCCCGTTATCTTCAACGGGCCAAGCGGAAAACACTTTATTCTCGCGTCCGGTGCGAGGGTCGGTCCCTGTGATGGGCAGAGGGCGTTCATTGTTCAGCCAGTCAGTCACCGGAGCGGTATTAATACGCGTACTCACGAGCTCGGACGGGGCAAAGGCGTGATCTAAAATCTCACCCTCGGCATCCGTCAAGTAGACCTCGACAATGGGGTTCACCACCATCACCAATTCAGCCAGCTCTTGCATCGCACCTTGGTTCACCACGCCGTCTTCGATCAGCGGAGCCCGATTGACGATGTACATGCCCAGGCTGCGATTTAAGCTTTGCGTCATCTCCTGGTAGTAGCGGTTACTGCTCCAGTACACCAGCGCCAGATAAGCCACACCGATACTGGCAAACAGCACAATGAGCACCAGCGCCAACCGCGCATAAAGAGTGGTAAACCAGCGGCTCACAACGGCGCCTCACTGAGGGGCTCGACACAAAATTTATAGCCCACGCCCCACACGGTTTTCAAATAGACGGGCTCAGCCGGGTTCGTTTCTATTTTGCCGCGCAGGCGGTTAATATGACTATTAACGGTGTGCTCGTAACCATCGTGACCATAACCCCATACCGCATCGAGCAATTCAGAGCGACGAAACACCCGCCCCGGGTGCGAGGCAAAATACCAGATCAGCTCAAACTCGCGAGCGGTGAGCTCGACCGGCTCGCCATTGACGCTTACGCTGCGCCGTTCTTGATCAATGAGTAGGCCTCCGAGCGTGACACATTGGCGCGTGTTACTGTTGTTTGCACTACGATGCTCGGCGCGCCGCAACAACGCTTTGACACGAGCGTTGAGTTCCAGCGTACTAAAAGGCTTGGTAAGGTAGTCATCCGCGCCCAGCTCCAACCCTAACACCCGATCGAGCTCTGTCGAGCGCGAGGTCAGCATTAATACTGGCGTAAAGATGCCCCGGCTACGTAGCTCGCGACAAACATCGAGGCCGTCGAGGCCGGGCAGGGACAAATCGAGCACAATGGCATGCCAGCTCTGCTCCAGCGCTAGCGTTAACGCCTCATCTCCGCGGTAAGCGAGCGCTACGTGTGCGTCGAGCTCAGACAGATGCAGCTTAATCAGCTCCGCCAGATCCCGCTCGTCTTCAACGACTAAAAACCGCTTGCGCTGCGCCGGCGCGTTATTCACATACGCTAAACGAACACTATTGGCCATGCCATCCCTCGCTCGTAATGTGCAAAACAGTCGCGTTATTACCTAAACAACAGACGCACCCGCCCGGCAAATGTTACAAACAGGCCGGGCGGATGGCGCTGGGACTAGCCATCGTTATTCCAGGCGCGTTACCCGTACCTGCATTACCGGGTTATCAAAACGCTGCGCCTGACTTAGCGCCGAGCTCGCCAGCCCGTCTTCAAACGATACGACACCGCTGTGCAAGGTAAGCGCATCGGCAATGTCGTCGCGCACTTCACTAAACCCTTGTTGCGCACCGCCCGCAGCCGCAGGGCCGATAATGGTGTCGGCGCTTTCACTGTTGAACTCGGTGCCGGTATCGTAAGCTGGCGCCATAAAGCTCACCGACTCATTCAGCTGCAAGCCCGATAGCGCTTTAGCACTGAGCATGGCAATACCATCGTTGGTGTTAGCGAGCATCGAGACCAGCTCAAGGTAGATAGCCTCATCGGGCTCCTCGAGTGTTAGCTCTAGCGTGGTACTTGCCCCTGGCATCAGAGGACCACCTTCTGCCGAGGCGCTGGCATAGACATGCTGATTCATGCCGGCCTCCTCCAACAACTGGCTGTTATCCCCGCTCTCTGCCAGCACCTCAAGCGCCACACTTACCGGCTCGCCAATACGGGCCGACGTAAACTCGGGGCCCGCCAGCATCAGCGCCATAGGCGATAATGGCTGACCGCGTGTCAGGTTGGTGACCGTAACCGAGTACACGATCGGCTCCGACTCGGGTTCAGGCGGGGGCGTCAACGTATCATCGTCATCGCTACCACAGCCAGCCAGCGCCAGGCTGAGCGCGCACACACTGGTGAGTAAATAGTGCTTATTCATGACAGCCTCCTTACTCGACAGTGACGGTGAGACGAGCAACGGGGTTTAACCAGCGGTGGCGTGTCGCGTCGATATCACTGACGCCGCCCTCGGGATCGTTATCGCCCAGCACGCCGCGGTGGATATGCACAAAGCCTTCGGCCTCGCCGGGCACTCCAGTGCCGTTGCTACCCAGTAACGGCTCCAGTGGCGGCGGTACAGGCATACCGGGCGAGCCCGGCATGCCACTGCCACGAACTTCATCGTTTGCCTCGGTACCAGCGTCGTAAGCCTGCAACTGATATTGGTAGGTGCCCGGCTCGGTGGGCAGCGGCAAACTGTCGAGCCCGACAAAACCATCGTTAGTGGGCAGCAGCATAGCGACCAACGATAGGTGCGTATTCGCGGGGCTGTCATCGTTGTTTAGCGTAGCGCTCGTCGCCTCACCCGGCATTAACAGGCCGCCGGCGGGGTTGGCAACGCTGAGTGCTCCCAGCGCGTCAAGTTCGCCGTTAAGCGGCTCGATGTCACCGCCCTCGGCCATGGCCTGCAGTGCCAGCGAGGCCTCGCCGCCAACAGTAAACAGGTGACTGTCGGCGGGATGCGCCGCAACCAACAACGGCGTAAAAAGTGTGCTGCGGGTTAAGTTCTGAATTTCAACGGTATATTCGGCGCTGTGCGCGCCGCTGGCGGCAAACATCACAGCTCCCGCCAGTACAGATAATGTTTTCATGGTGTGCTCCCTATTCCACATGGTTACAAAGTGCGGCTGCTACGCCGCTATTAACCATTGTCCCGGGAGCTGAACGCTAATTCCTCACAGAAGTATCACAGGCCGATCACGTTTTGTGGTTATTTGCCGCACCCGGGCGGCGCGGCGTACACAGGGGGGTGTCCAACCACTGGCATCGATCCTGCTTAATCCTCTGTCAGGCGCGCCACCGGCGAATCTCGCTGAGCGGCATATCCTAGCCAATCGCAAGTAAAGGAGACACTATGGCAATGTTACCCAAAACGATGGATGATCTACTATCAGCCATCGAGCAGTACCATAAAGGGCTGGCCGAACACTTGAGCAACTGCGCCGACGACGGCGCGCCAGAGCGAGAGCAACTGCTATTAAATTATCTCGCGGAACACGAGAAGAAACTGGCCGATACCCTGAGTTTTTTTCGCGAACGGGAAAAGCTGGGGCCATTAAACACGTGGTTCTACGCTTACACCGACCGGCACCCAATCACCTTGCGTGACCCACGTGAGACAGACTTTAAAAACCTCGATTGTGAGCAAATTTGTGCCGAAATTAGCAACATTCACGAACAACTGCTCGATCTGTACGTCCATCTTCACGAGCGAGCCGAGTGTGACTCCAGCAGACGCACCCTGGATCAACTGCTAAATATCGAAAGAAGCAACGCAAAGCTGCTGGCGAGAGAAGCTGTACGCGCCCAAGAGATGTAATAACAGCCTGTAAACTTTGCATTCAGGCGCGATAGTTTTGTAAGAACGAGCACCGCTTAGACAGCAGGCTCGCCCGTTTGCGCATTTATTACTGTCCGGAGGTGATGTCTCCGGTAGCAGCCACCTCTTGCAGCGCCGGTCCCCGTACCGCGATCGAGCCACCCGAAGCCAACATCACGCTCAGCTCTATAGAAAGGTTGCTGGCCTCGGTTTCGGCTGGCACCTTAAACTGCAGGGCATAACGTTGCCAAGGAAGATCCCCTTTAGTGCCCGCAATCGCTTGGTCGTCGGTAAGTAAAATCGCCGTACCCAGCATAGCCGGTGAGCCTCGTTTTACACCTTTAATCCTAACCCGTAGCCCGGAGGGGTCTAGCGCCGCGCCAAACTCATCGTTTAACGACGCCGATAGCTCAGCCGAAAACTCCAGAGTTTTACCCTGCAGGGGTTTGGTGTCCTTACGATCCAAACTCTGACGTATCATTCCCCACGGCTGGATGTCGGTGCGAGTAATGGTAAGCACACCCGCTTCAGTCGTATAGTCAAACGACTTCTCGCCGGCGTGCTGGATCATTGACCACTCGGCAATATCCCCGCCTTCGCGGCTAAAGCCTGGGTTTTTTATAAAACCCGGATCGGGCGCAACGTACTCTTCTGCGGCAATATCAGGCGATGCGTTACCCGCATTATCAACCGACTCATTACGCTCACAAGATGCCACAAGCAATGCGCCCGCCAGCCATAAAATATTCCGTTGTTGCTGCAGCCATTGCCCCACGCTAGGTTCTGTAGGCATTGTTATTTTCCTGTTTGTCAGTTTAATGTTACGTGCGTGGCAGCCTCAATTGGGCAGAGTAATACCTTCGCTCCAGAGATATATGTTAAGCAATAATTTCCGCCAGGTTGCCCTTTTCTTCGAGCCAGGATTTTCGGTCGGAAGCACGCTTTTTCGCTAACAACATATCCATAATTTGCATGGTGTCGTCGCCGTCCTCTACCCGCAGCTGCACCAGCCGGCGAGTATCGCGAGCCATGGTGGTTTCGCGCAATTGCAGCGGATTCATTTCACCCAAGCCTTTAAAGCGCTGTACATTGACTTTGCCTTTTTTGTTCTCGGCCTCGATGCGCTCTAGCACGCCGGCTTTTTCACTGTCGTCCAACGCGTAGTAAACGTCTTTACCTACGTCGATACGGTACAGCGGCGGCATCGCTACGTACACGTGGCCCTGGGCCACCAGTGGACGAAAGTGACGCACAAACAACGCGCACAACAGTGTGGCGATGTGCAAACCGTCGGAGTCGGCATCGGCAAGAATACAAATTTTGTTATAGCGCAACCCGTCTAACGACTCGGCCGCCGGATCGATACCCAAGGCGACGGAAATATCGTGCACCTCCTGGCTTGCCAGAATTTGCCCCGAGTCTACTTCCCAGGTGTTTAAAATTTTCCCGCGCAACGGCATGATGGCCTGAAACTCGCGATCGCGCGCCTGCTTGGCCGAGCCGCCGGCCGAGTCGCCTTCCACTAAAAACAACTCACTGGTGGCCGGATCGTTGTTGGAGCAATCAGCCAGTTTTCCCGGCAGCGCCGGACCTTGGGTGACTTTTTTACGAGCGACCTTTTTGGAGGACTTCACGCGTTTTTGCGCGTTGTTAACACACAGCTCGGCGAGTTTATCGCCCTCTTCGGTGTGCTGGTTAAGCCATAGTGCAAAAGCGTCTTTTGCCACACCCGAGACAAACGCCGCCGCTTCGCGCGAGCTTAAACGCTCTTTGGTTTGCCCGGAAAACTGCGGGTCGGCCAGTTTGGATGACAGCACGTAACAACATTGACTCCAGACATCTTCGGGGGCGAGCTTCACGCCGCGCGGCACCAGATTACGAAACTCGCAGTAATCCCGTAAAGCATCCAATAAGCCGGTGCGTAAACCATTCACATGGGTGCCGCCCTGGGCGGTAGGAATTAAGTTTACGTAGCTCTCCTGGGTAAGCTCTCCGCCCTCGGGCAACCATTGTACGGCCCAGCTAGCGGCTTCGGTTTTACCTGAGAATTCGCCCACAAACGGCGCCTCGGGTAACACCTCCCAGCCCTGGGTGTTGCCACGCAAATAATCTTTTAGGCCATCTTCGTAAAACCAGCTGTCTTTTTCACCCGAGGTTTCGTCTTTAAAGGTAACCGTTAACCCGGGGCACAATACCGCCTTGGCGCGCAGCACGTGGCGCAGCTTGCTGACGGAAAATTTGTGGCTGTCAAAGTAAGACGCGTTGGGCCAAAAGTGCGCACTGGTGCCAGTATTACGCTTGCCACAGGTATCGATCACCTCCAGATCGGAGATTTTGTCGCCGTCGGCAAACACAATTCGGTGCACCTGGCCGTCGCGCCGAATGGTCACCTCAAGCCGCTCGGACAGAGCGTTAACCACCGACACACCCACACCGTGCAAACCGCCCGAGAACTGGTAGTTTTTATTGGAGAACTTACCCCCAGCGTGCAGGGTAGACAAAATCACTTCAACCCCAGGTTTACCCTGTTCGGGGTGAATGTCCACCGGCATACCACGGCCGTCGTCGGTCACGGTGATGGATTGATCTTTATGTAAGATAACGTCGATTTGTTTGGCGTGGCCGGCCAGCGCTTCATCGACACTGTTGTCGATAATCTCTTGCGCCAGATGGTTGGGCCGGGTGGTATCGGTGTACATACCGGGGCGTTTTTTTACCGGGTCGAGCCCCGTGAGAACTTCAATATCTTCCGCAGAATAATTAGCCATAGAATATCTTATGTGGTTTGCGCTGTTATCTGTTGTTGGGGTTGCCAGGTTGCCGTAAGGGCCCTGACAGTCGCTTACCGAATATCACGGTGAGCGCGAAAAAAATCTATTATATCGCCAATATGATGCTCAAACCCGACAAAGCTATGATCGCCCTCGGGCTCGATCAGCTGGCGGCAATCGCGGTATTTTTCCACCGCCTGGCGATAATCTAACGTCTCATCACCGGTTTGTACCATCAACCAGTAGTTGTGTGGCCGCTTAATGGGTGAGCAGTCAGCCGCCCGGATTTGACTCACGTGAGCCGCCTCTAGGCGGTAGCTATCATCGGTGTGATAGGAGACTAGGTCAACTCCCAAATACTCGGGCATAAACTCCCAGGGCCGTACCGACGGATTGATCAGTACCGCGGGTACGTCGTAATGCTCCGCCAGCCAGGTGGCCCAAAAGCCGCCCAACGAGCTGCCTAACACCCACACGGGCTCGGGCTGTAAGAACTCCATCAGAGCATCCAACTCACGGCGGGTTTGATCGGGGTACGGGGTAAGGTGCGGACAATGATAACTCAGCTCTGGGGCATGCTGGGCAAGCCAGTGCTTAACAAGCTGAGCTTTGTGCGACTCGGGCGAGCTTAAAAAACCGTGCAGATAAATAACCGCTGCCATAGTGCCGTGTCCTGTTCAGGCCGGCAAACGCAGTATCAGTAGCCGGCCGAGCGATAGTCAATACGATAGTCTTTTCCGGTGACCCGAGAGACTCCGGTCGCCAGACGACCATCGGGGTACAAGTCAAACCAGCGATAACCGGGCATCGAGGTATCCACAGTAAAGTCATCGCATCCGGGCTTGAATTGTACACAAGTCGAGGGGGTGGCAAACAGCATCTGCGCGCCCCGCTTTAGCTCAAATGATTGATGCACATGGCCCCAACTGATGGCTTTAACCTGTGGGTGCTCGTCAACAATGGCAAAGAATGCCTCGTGGTTGCGCACTTGGTACTGATCTATCCAGTCGCTGCCCACCTGCACGGGCTGGTGGTGCAGCATGACTAATGTGGGCGAGGCGGGGTTGTCGTCGAGCGTCTCACGTAAAAACGCTAATTCAGCCTCACTAAAGGCACCGTGCACGTGGCCGGCCACACTCGAGTCGAGCAACACCAGCAGCCAGCCACCCACTCTCATGGTGCGCAGCGCGGGGGGATGCGGGTGGCGCACTTGCTGCATGACAGAGGGGATATCGTGATTGCCCGGCAACCAGCCTAAAGGGCAATCAAAAAACTCATGCATGGTATCGATATAGCGCAGGTAACAGCTCTGCTCGGGGTTACTGGCCACATCACCCGTGCACACCACGGCATCGACTTCAGCCTGCTCCGACTCGATAAGCGACAGCACATCGGCCAGGCTTTGGTCGGTGTTTAGGCCCAACAAAGTTTCACCGTCGGCGGGGCCGAGGTGGGTATCGGTAATCTGAATAAGCCGGGCGGGCGCGCCTGGGGCTTTTTCCGGTGATGCTGTGGGCACCATAGCGTTTGCAAATCCTTAAATCGTAACCATTCGCCGTATAGCCAATTACGATAAACGCTTATGCCGGTGCACGCCAGCCCCTCGGGGCCACTAACCGGACAAAGTTTGACCGCCCGCCCATTTTTTTAAGGATTTTTTACGGTTTCGATTTGCAAATTGAGGCGCCACCCAAACTGACGCCCAAAAGCGCCAATGGCGAGGTCATTATTTAACCGGCAGCGAAACATCCGCGAGTGAGTGCCCGTGTTGCAGGCAGTGGGTCAACCACTCGCCCAAAAAGCGGTTAAATTGTGCTTTCTCGTCCACTTGATACATGTCCCGGTTGGGGTAGTTATAGCGCACCTGTAGGCGGCGGTGCCCCTCCCAGGCAAGTACCTCGGCCAGCTCGGCATCGTGGTACATACGTACAGTCAGTTGCGGCGCTTGCAGCCAGCTGGTATCGCGAGCGTCGTGACGGGCCACGCGCACGGTGGTGGTGTAGCGCATGCGCTCGGTAATCTCGATCGACATCTCCCAGCTTTTGCCCGCTCGCTCGACGGCAAACTGCCAAACATCGCGTGCAGCCAGGCCAGGCGTTAGCTTGCTTAACAGCAAATAATTAGCTTCGCACTGGGCCATTTGCAGCGGGAAGTTAACCTTGTAGCGATCTTTCTTCAGGGCCTGCTTCATGGGTTGCCCGCCTGCGGCTGATGCGCGGCGCGCAAGCGCTCGCGATTTAATTGCAACCACTGTAAGCCAATCAGCGCGGCGGGGTTATTACAGCGCCCGGTATACAACTCGGCGAATACCTCTTCAGCCGGCAGCACGTGAACTTTGATATCTTCGTGCTCCTCGGGCAGGCCGTAAATCCCTCTCACCTGGGCTAAATCGCATAACCCACAGTACAGGTGCAGTTTTTCATCGCAGCCACCGGGGCTGGCTAAATAGTTGCCGATATAACTCAGTTCGACTTGCTCGATGCCGGCTTCTTCTACCAGCTCGCGGCGGGCTACTTCTTGCGGCGTCTCGCCCGGCTCGAGCATCCCCGCCACCATTTCCAGACGCCAGGGGCCACCAGGTTCGTCCAGCGCCCCGAGGCGAAACTGCTCAACCAGCGCGACCTCATCCCGTGCGGGGTCGTACAACACCACCCCCACCGCTTCACCGCGATAGAGGATTTCACGCTTCATAGCCGTAGACCACTCGCCCGTGCGAAACAAACGATGGCGCAGCTGAACTTCTTCGGCGCGAAAAAAACCGCGATACAGCTCGCGCCGCCCCAGCACCTCGACATCGTCGCGGGCAAAGTCGGGCGCAGCACCTTGTGGGTCTGTGTTGTTTAGCCGGTTGTCATCGCTTTGGGGTCGCTGTGTCATTTACCTCATCCAAAATCGGGCGGGGTAATTTACCCGCCGGTTTACACTTTGTGGTACAGCTCCGAGCCAGAGTCGCGAAACTCGCGGGCCTTGGCTTGCATCTCAGCTTCGACGTCGATCATACGCACCACTTCCTCACCGTCATCCAAAACCGGCGAAGATCCTTCTTTAGCGGCGTAATCCCGCACTTCTTGGGAGATTTTCATGGAGCAGAACTTGGGGCCACACATGGAACAAAAGTGCGCCACTTTGGCCGAATCCTTGGGCAGGGTTTCGTCATGATAAGCCCGGGCGGTGTCCGGATCCAAGCCCAAATTAAACTGATCGTCCCAGCGAAACTCAAACCGCGCCTTAGACAGGGCGTCGTCCCGCAGCTGCGCGCCCGGATGACCTTTGGCCAAATCCGCCGCGTGGGCAGCGATCTTATAGGTAATGATACCCTCTTTCACGTCGGCTTTGTTAGGCAAGCCCAAATGCTCTTTAGGTGTAACGTAGCAAAGCATGGCACAGCCGTACCAGCCTATCATGGCCGCGCCAATGCCCGAGGTGATGTGATCGTAACCTGGGGCAATGTCCGTGGTGAGCGGCCCCAGGGTATAAAATGGCGCCTCGTCGCAGCATTCGAGCTGCTTGTCCATGTTCTCTTTAATCATGTGCATGGGCACGTGGCCGGGGCCTTCGATCATCACCTGCACATCGTGCTTCCAGGCAATTTTGGTCAGCTCGCCCAGGGTTTCCAGCTCGCCAAATTGCGCCTCGTCATTGGCGTCGGCAATCGAGCCCGGGCGCAAGCCATCGCCCAGCGAAAAAGACACGTCGTAGGCCTTCATGATTTCGCAAATATCTTCAAAGTGCGTATAAAGAAAGCTCTCTTTGTGGTGCGCCAAACACCACTTAGCCATAATCGAGCCGCCGCGACTGACAATACCGGTCACCCGCTTGGCCGTCAGTGGCACATAGCGCAATAACACCCCGGCGTGAATGGTAAAGTAGTCCACGCCTTGCTCGGCCTGTTCAATCAAGGTGTCGCGAAAAATCTCCCACGTTAGGTCCTCGGCCACGCCGTCGACTTTCTCCAACGCCTGATAAATAGGCACCGTGCCAATAGGCACGTGAGAGTTACGAATGATCCACTCGCGAGTCTCGTGAATATTTTTACCCGTAGACAAGTCCATAATGGTATCCGCGCCCCAACGGGTGCCCCAGGTGAGTTTTTCCACCTCTTCTTCAATCGAACTGGTTACCGCCGAGTTACCGATATTGCCGTTGATTTTTACCAAAAAGTTGCGGCCGATAATCATCGGCTCTAACTCTGGGTGGTTGATGTTAGCGGGGATAATCGCGCGGCCGCGGGCTACTTCATCACGCACAAACTCGGGCGTTATTTCATCGGGAATGGCCGCACCAAAATCGTTGCCCTTGTGTTGGCGACCCAAGATGCCTTGCTCACGTGCCTGCGCTAGCGCCATGTTTTCGCGTATGGCGATGTACTCCATCTCGGGCGTAATAATGCCCTGACGGGCATAGTGCATCTGGCTGACGTTGGCACCCGCTTTTGCGCGGCGCGGTTGGCGCACATGCTTAAAGCGCAGATGGTTGAGCGAGTCATCCTCGTGGCGCTCGCGGGTAAAAGCCGAGCTGGTGCCTGCCAGCAACTCGGTATCGCCGCGCTCTTCAATCCAGGCGTTGCGGATATCGCTAATACCCACGCGCACATCAACACTTGCGGCCGGATCCGTGTAGGGGCCCGAGGTGTCGTAGACGCGCACCGGTGGATTTTGCTCACCGCCAAAATCGGTCGAGGTGTCATCCAGGCTAATTTCACGCATAGGCACCCGAATATCGGCGCGCGAGCCAGTCACATAGATCTTCTCTGAGCGAGGAAACGGCTGCACCGAGGCACTATCGACCTCGGCGCTTTCACTTAGTACCACTGCATTATTATCTTGACGGTTACTCATGCTAGACCTCTTGGGGGGAGTGAAAATAAAAGTGATTAACGGGGCCGGCACCCGCACCGACTGACAATTCATCGGCGTGGCAGAGCGCTTTATGTAAATAGGATTTGGCATATCGGGCGGCACACTCGGCGCTGTCGCCGAGGGCCAGGCGCGCGCAAGCGGCAGCGGCCAAGGTACAGCCGGTGCCATGAGTATTGCGCGTGGCAACTCGTGGCGCGCGCAGCAATTGGCAGCCACGGGCATCGCAGTAAACGTCTACCGCCTCGTCGGTGGATAAATGCCCGCCTTTTAGCAATACCGCGTGAGGGCCGAAGGCGAGCAACGATTCGGCCTGTTGCCGCATGTCATCAATGCAGGTGGCCTCGTCCACACCCAGCAGCACCGCCGCCTCGGGGATATTAGGGGTTACCAGATGTGCCAGAGGCAGCAGCACATCGCGCACGGCACTTGCGGCCGACGCCGGTAACAATCGGTCGCCACTGGTGGCCACCATCACCGGATCCACCACCAAAGGCGCACTCACATGGCTAAGGGCGGCGGCCACCGCTTTAATGCAGCTGGTATCGGCCAACATACCGGTTTTTATGGCGCCCACCGGCATATCACTCAATACCGATTCTAGTTGGGCACTGACAAAATCTGCAGGTACCGGCATTACGCCCTGTACACCCTGGGTGTTTTGCGCCGTCAGCGCGCTCAGCACCGAGGTGCCATACACGCCCAGCGCGGCAAAGGTTTTTAAATCGGCTTGAATACCCGCACCGCCGCCACTGTCGCTACCGGCAACCGTGAGCGCAATGGGGGTTATTCGAGCAGAAGGTGGGGGGATCGGCATCTAGGGCTCCACAAAATAAACGTAGGAGTAGAGCCATAAAAGTCGGCACGCAACTCAGCACGCAACAACGCCACCAGACGATTTACGCCCAGCGCTTGCGCGACATCGGCACTGAACAGTGCCAGAGATACCATAGAAGTGACTTTCATTTTGACGTGCTCTCGTTCCCTACGCCGGTACTAACCGGATCAGGTCGACGGGACTCTCTCAGCTATTTTGCTTACGCAAAACTGCACCCCGACAAGAAAGATTCGCAGTCTAGAGAACTCACGCGAGACTGTAAAGCCGTGGTTTTTACGGTTTTTTACCCAACCGGAACAAAATGAACGATTATTCATCTGTACCTTGCGCAGACAAACCGCTAAACTCAGACCTGAAATAACGCGTACAACATCGGCTTGGCCCGACACTGCATCCATCGCAGCCGTTGGCGCGTCACACACAGACCTGTTAAGCGATTTACACAGTCCCAGTAGCAACTGGCAACTAACAGGCCAGGGAAATGTGGCAAACCACTCGCTCTTTTTACGGACGCACGACGAACTGGAAGACCAAATGAAGAATACCAAACGTTATCTCTTAGCCGCTCTAATCGCATGCAGCGGCAGTGCTCAGGCAAATTCAATTTTAGAAATTTACCAAATGGCGCTGGAAAACGACCCACAGCTTAAAGCCGATTTCGCCGCCTATCAGGCGGGGCTGGAGAACAGCACCATTAATCGCGCCGCGCTGTTACCGCAACTGAGTGCCGACGGCAGCTACACCATCTCCAACAATGAGACTGTTTACAACACCCGCGACGGCCAACCACTGAACGGAGTCGACCTGGAGATCGACGGCGAGCAAACCAGCTGGGGGCTTAACCTGAGCCAAGCACTGATCGATATGAGTGCCTGGTACACCTACAAGCAAGGGGCTGCCCTGAGCGAACAAGCCGTTGCCCAGTACTCAGCCGATGAGCAAAGCTTAATTGTGCGGGTCGCCGAGGCTTACTTTAATGTGCTGCGCGCGGTCGATAACCTGCAAGCCAACATCGCCGAAGAAAAAGCCCTGGAGCAACAGTTAGAGCAAACCAAACAGCGTTTTGAAGTAGGCTTAACACCCATCACCGATGTGCACGATGCCCAGGCCGCCTACGACAGCGCCACTGCGGCCACACTTGAAGGCCGCGGCCAACTAGGCATTAGCTTTGAAGCGCTCGAGGTACTCACCGGCCGCACGCACGACGCCATTGCGCCACTGGATGAAGACTTTCCGGTAGTGGCCCCCGAGCCCGCCGAGCGTCACGCCTGGGTGGAGTTTGCGCTGGAAAATAACTTCTCGCTCAAAGCCGCTGGCGAAGGCGCGGTAGCGGCAGAGCGCCGCGCCTCGGCCGCCAAAGCCGGCCACTACCCAACCTTAAGCGCGCAGGCCGGATACACCGAGACCGACGCTGAAAACAAAAATGGAGCCGATGCTCTCATTGATGATTACGAGCGCGAAGGCTATTCAGCCAGCATTCAACTGAGCGTTCCACTGTTTAGCGGCTTGCGCACCTCTGGCGTACGCCGTCAGGCGCTCGCCCAATCCATGCAGGCGCGCGAGCAATTCAACTTATTACAGCGCAACGTAATTCAGGACACCCGTTCGCTCCATCTGGCGGTAGAGACTGGCGTAGCTCGGGTAAAAGCACGCTACCAAGCCATTATCTCTAACCAAAGCGCCGTAAAAGCAACACAATCGGGTTTTGAAGTCGGTACTCGTAACCTGGTAGAGGTGTTGCTGGCACAGCGCTCGCTGTACCAGGCGCAACGCGATTACTCGAACGCCCTGTACGACTATATTATTCAGAACACGCGCTTACGCGAATCGGCCGGTATGCTCACCCCAGCCGACGTACAGCGCATTGACGATTTCTTGAAGCAGCAAGAGATGGTGCGTCGCAGCGACTACGGCCTGTAATGCAGAGCGCTACAAAAAGTAAGCACAAAAAAAGCAGCCCTCGGGCTGCTTTTTTTGTGCTTACTCACCGCCGTTTACAGCAGCTTTTCAATGACCTCCCGGGTGCGGGCCAGTGCGCCACGGTTTTCTTCCGCCACTTCTTGAGCCCGGGCGCCAGCAAGGGACCGCAGAGACTCATCATCAATAAAGCGCTTAACGGCCTGCGCCATCTCAGTGGCATCGTGAACAATTTCCAGCGCCTCGGCCTCGCGCAGTAAGCGAGAAACTTCGGCAAAATTATAGAGCGTCGGGCCGCTCATGAGCGGCTGCCCCCAAGCGGCGGCCTCAATAAAATTATGCCCGCCAACATCAACCAGCGAGCCCCCCATAAACACCATGTCGGCGGCGCCAAACATTAATTGCTGCTCGCCCATGGTGTCGCCCAGTAAAATATCGGTCGACAGCGCCGGCGCCTCGCCCGAGCTACGGCGGGTAACACTAAAGCCCGCTTTTTGACACAAGCTGGCCACCGAGTCGAAACGCTCCGGGTGCCTGGGTATCAGTACCAGCAGTAGTTGCTCGGCGGTTACCCCTTGCTCGCGCAGCTGTTGCAGCGCCTGCAGCACAATGTCATCTTCGCCGCTGTGGGTACTGGCGGCGATCCACACCAAACGCGGTCCACTGCTAGACCACTCATTTTTTAAGCGAACCGCCAACTGCTTTTGCTCGTCATCAATGTCGATATCAAACTTGATATTACCCGTCACGCTCAGGCGAGTATCCGCCAAGCCAAGGGCAACAAAACGCTCGGCATCGGCGCGATGTTGCACAGCGGCCGCCGACAAGCGGGACAACATGGCCCGGGTTAACCCCCCGATACGCCGATAGCCCCGGGCCGAGCGTTCCGACAAGCGCGCATTAATTAACACCGTCGGTACGCCATGGGCCTTACAAGCGGCCAGAGTATTGGGCCACAGCTCGGTTTCCATAATAATGAGTAAGTCCGGCTCGACAATCTTAATAAAGCGCCGCAGTGCGCCCGGTAAATCGTAGGGCATATAAAAATGGTGCACTTTGGAGCCCAGCGTTTGCACAATACGCTCCGAACCCGTAAGCGTAGTGCAGGTGACAATGACTTCGGTCTCCTGACGGGCAATCAACTGACGAATCAGTGGTAGTGCCCCCAAAAACTCTCCCACCGACACCGTATGAACCCAAATACGGGTGCGTTTACCGGTAATGGGGGCCGCGTACCCAAAACGCTCGCGCAAGCGTGCCAGATGAGCCCGATTGTGCCGCGCGCGCCACAGCACACGCAGTAACACAACCGGTAAAAGCAGATAAAACAGAAGACTATAAAGTGCGCGCATGTAGCTGATGGCCATGACAGAGAATAAAGGCCTTCAGCATAACGAGGCCGGCGGCCAAGATAAAGGCCGCCGGTGGGATTTTAAACGCTATCGCTAGCCGAGATTACATCGCCCCGACACGCAAAGCGGTAAACACCTCGTTAAAGCTATGAGCGACGGGCTCGATATCCAGGTGGCGCCCCAATCGATGGGCGATTTCATCGGCGCTGATCAAGCCACAGATGCGCTCTTCGTCATCCAACACCAACAAAAAGCGCTGGCCTTCAAACTCGAACGCTTCGACTAAATCAGCAATGCTGGAGCGACTTAATACCCTGCGATCAATCCCCTGCAGCCGCACCGTTGGCGTCATAATGTCCTTTACGGTTAAATCGGTTCGGGCAATTCCCATGGCGGAGGCCGTGGCAAGTACTTTAACGCTGTCGATATCGCGCAAGCTAACAATACCCAAAAGCTTCTTATCGCGATCAACCACCAGTTTAATTTTGGCGTGGGTAATGCGCATTAAATAGGCGGCGTCATCGACACTGACGCCCTGCTCCAACACCATCGGCTGGCGGCTATCAAAATCAATAAACACCCTGTCGGCCGGGCTCGACATCTGAATTTCTGGTGGCTCAACATGGGTGAGAGTCAGGCTGTGATTTAAACGCGATAACGGAATACTAGGTACAGGTTTCATAATAATCTCCATGCCATCGGCCAGATGCACGACGACAAATAACAAACACATTAAGTAAAAAAACGAGAAACGTTAAATGTGTAGGGAGATTGGGGGCGCCCGAGGCGCAAAGGCACGCGAGGCGATAAGTGCCTGTGCCCGTGGGGATTGAGTTGGCGCGGCAGTCCCATCAGCGGCAAACGCCAGCGCGCCCAAAAACGAAACGGCATCATGGTCCGGGTTTTCCGAACCGTCGGCAGGGTTGGCCTCGATGACATTAAAATCGGCAACTAACTGCGTTAGCGTCGCCTGACCATCGCTGACTTTACTCTGTTGCCCAGCGGTAACGACGGCAACCAGCAACAGTGGCAATGACAACCAACCCAACACCCGGGAGAGGGTATTGCGAACGGCCGTGCCAGATGCTTGGATGGGTGTCGTGCTCATCAGAGTGTTTAGGTCTCAGAGTTGTCGGGTAAAAAAGCAACACGCCTTTTGTTCCGCTTACAACCTATATAAGGCCGACCAAAAGAGAAAACAAGCCTATCCAGCAAAACTTTACGCTTCTTTTTAGTTAGTGCCAATACCATCAATGCATGAGTTACCGAGCCAATACACGCTCAAGGCTTTGGCCCATCGCACCCTACGGCGCCCCCATAAACTTAACACCCGCAAGAATGTCCGCCCAACTCCATACCGACACCTAATCTACCGCCTTGTGGCGCACTGGGCTTACTGCCCAGAGCCTCGATGGATAATGCTAATCACCCGCCCAGACGGCAGGGTAATACGGGTCACACGAATACCAGCGTCTCGCGCCAAAGGCGCCGCCGCACTATCCGTTACCGTTATTGTTTTGTTATTCCGGCGGGCAAACCAAGCCCGTAATCTGTGTCGTAAACCCACAGCAAAACACTCCGTGTTGTGGCGACAACACGAACGCGGAGCTTAAGGGTGATAAAGAGAGGGAAACACTTAAGGCCGCGTTCGGTGCGCGGCCTGTATTATTTTCAGATAAACCCAAGCTGCTGCGAACGGCGAACAACGCCCATGCCCACTGCGTAGCAGCGAGAGGCGCCTAGCTGATAGCTAGTATTGGAGTTGGCCCAAATGTTCATAACAAGTTTCACAGCAGTAAAATATAAATGCCTATTGAGCAAAGAGCATGCTAATACTCAGGTTCGCGGTCAAAGCTCTGCCCGCAGCGCGCATTGTACGCGCAGCATCCAACCTGCGCAATAAGCAATCAACCCCACAGCTTTAACGCCAACACGGCAACGCTTAACACCGCCAACAAAACCGTGGGCCAAATCACTTGTGGGTGGCGCAAATGCCAGAGCCGCGCCACCTGCTGATAGGCATTAATTTTTTGCGCACTTTTTAAACGCGGATAGACCCAGCGCTTAAGGGCCTGTTCGTCGTAAAACCGCAGGTTGGTGTTGCCCAGCGCTATGGCCACGTCATCTGCAAAAATAAACTGCGGGCTGTAAGCTAACTCGCGAGCGCGGGCGACGGTACGCTCTCCCCGAGCCGACACCAACACCAGAGATTCGCCAATCACCCCGAGTTTGGCGTGGGCAACACTGGCTAACAGAGCGCGGGTCATGTAGCCCGCCAGGGCCATAAAACCTGCGGTACCCACCCCCATCCACAAAATAGCGGGGGTGTCCGCCAAGCTCTGGTACGTAAGCACCACCATCAACAACATCAATGCGGCCATCACCCAGCAGGCATTCGCCAACCACCAGTGGTAGGGTTTTATAGCGCTGGGAATCCACAGAATATCGCTCTGGCCGGTGGGCTCGACCTCGCCGTCAACAACGATGCTACCGGCAGGCTTGCTAAGTTTGTTAAAGCGCTCAAGCGTTTGCTGTTTTTCTAATTTCCAGGCGGCGGCAAAGCCTCCGAGTAACACCAAGCCAAACAAACCCATAGCCAGCCACTCCAGGCGACGGTAATAGCGCTCGCCGCTCTCGGTTTGCTGATACAAGCGCGCCAATGTAGCAGAGTCGGCCTGTTCGGCCATGCCTGATTGTGGGTCGATCTTGAGCAGCTTTGGCTCGGCAAAATCACTCACCCACAAATGATCGCGCCAAAAACTAATGGCGAGCGGGTCATCAACCCCAGCCAGAGGCAAGCGCCGTTCAGCGGCCCCGCTCCAGCGGTAAAACTGCAACCGACCATTCGCCATAGCATTGTTACCCACCAACACCCAGATGCCCTCATCACTGGCCGCTAACTGATGTGGCCAACGATGTTCGCCGCCAAGCTCGGTGGTAATAGTTTGCCGTTTACGGCCAAAGTTGTCTGTCGCGCTTGATACGCTCACGACCCGGTGGTGATTATTATCAGCCAACCAAACGTCGCCCTCGTGCCACAGCAACTGGTTGGGAAATTTACAATCTCGCTGATTACTGGCCAGCTGGCGCCCCTCGGGCGTCAATTTGTACAGCGCGTGATCCGCGGTATCGGCCAGCAGAATGGTGTCGGTGTCGGGCAGTATCAATAGCCGAAAACTACGCGCCGGGTGTTGCTCGCTGTCGGCGAGCCGCCGGCAGCGCTCTAACTCTAAATCGCAGCGGTAAAAACCCTCATCGCTGCTGGCAGCAACCTCGCGACTGGCGCGCAAGCGAAAAAAAGCAGCCAGATTATCCAGCACCGAATAAGGCTCACTGCGGTGATACAGCAGTAAGTCGCCATCGCTAAAAAAACCAAAGTCTCCCACCGGGCGCAGCCCTAAATCAGCTATATCCAATGCGGCCCGCTCCCGCCCGGCGTCGTCCAGCCACACCAAATGCGAGCCAAAATTAACCGCCAGCTGCTGGCCATCGGGATGCATAAAACCGTAGCTCGGCGGCTCGGCTCGCTTGGCGCCGGCCCACAAATACAGCATCATCGCCAGTGACGACAGCGCCACAATAATAATGGCGGCGCACAGTGACTTTCCCTTCATATAAATTCCTTGTTATGCAACCTACGAGCTCAATACCACAGTGTTACTGGCATCCAATGGCGGAGGATTTTAGAGAAAACCGCTATCAGGGCGCAAACTTTAGTCAGAATCGATATACTAGCGCGATCAGCTCAGTCCACCCCGATAATCACCGTTAGCACAGCAGTAGCCCACAGCGAGTACGTTATGAACAATCCGAGCCTCTCGCCCGATACCAGCGGCGACTTACAGTTCGACGCGGTCATTATTGGCGGCGGCATTGCCGGACTCTGGACCCTCGACCGACTGCGCACTTCGGGTTATAACGCCATTTTGTTAACGGACCGCCCACTGGGTGACGGCCAAACACTGGCCTCACAGGGGATGATTCACGGCGGCATAAAATACACCCTTAGCGGCGCCCTGAACAAAGCCTCCGAGACAATTGCCGATATGCCAGACTACTGGGAGCGCTGTCTGGCGGGCCAGGGCGATGTCGACCTCGGCGACACAAACACCCTGAGTGATCATTTTTATATGTGGTCCAACTCCACCATGGGCAAACTCACCGGCTTTTTTGCCAGCCGTGCGGTGCGCGGCCGGGTTGATAAAGTAGCAGCAAACGAGCGGCCGGCGCTGCTGCAAAACCCCGGCTTTAAAGGCAGCCTATACCGCTTAGTAGACCGTGTGTTAGACGTGCCTTCACTGCTGGCGAACTTAGCCACCAATAATCACGGCCGGCTGTTTCAACTGTCAAACATCATCAACCGCCTAGACAAAGACGCCGACAACAACGCCTATCTAACACTGGATAATGGCACCAAACTACAGGCCCGGCGCTGGATACTGTGTGCGGGCAAAGGCAACGCCGGGCTATTAACGGCACTCGCCTGCACCGAGCCCGCCATGCAGCTGCGCCCGTTGCAGCAGCTGATCGTGCGCCACCGCTACCCCTACCCGTTTTACGGCCACTGTTTGGGCGCCGACAAAACCCCGCGCCTAACCATCAGCACTCACCCTTCGGCCAGCGACGAAACCGTCTGGTACCTGGGCGGCTCACTGGCCGAAAAAGGCGCCAGCATGAGTGCGAGCGAGCTGATTAACGCCGGCAGGCAAGAATTGGCAGAGCTATTCCCGTGGCTCGACTTTAGCGAGGCCGCGTTTTCTACCCTGCCCGTGGAGCGGGCCGAGCCGCGACAAAAAGACTTTGCCCGGCCCGACAATGCCTTTGCCGAACCCGCCTGCGGGGTAAGCAACGTACTGGTCGGCTGGCCCACGAAGCTCACCCTGGCCCCCAACCTGGCCAATCAGATCCTGGCCCAGCTGCCGCCCCCCGAGGCGCGCAACCACGACCTTGCCGCGCTGACACAACAGTTGTCTGTGCCCGATATTGCACCACTACCCTGGGAGGCGAAACGTGACTGACTTTAGCGCGGATACCCACACACATAGCTTTAGCCAACGACTATTAGGCAGCACCGGCTTACGCGTTAGCGCCGTCGGGCTCGGCACGGTTAAGCTCGGCCGCAACCAGGAAGTAAAATACCCCACCGGTTTTGAGTTGCCCTCGGACGCCGATGCATTGGCGCTTATTAACCGCGCCCGCGCCCTGGGCATTAACCTTATCGACACCGCCCCCGCCTACGGCACCAGTGAACAACGCCTGGGGCCGCTGCTCGCCGGGCAACGTGATGCGTGGGTGATTTGCAGCAAAGTCGGCGAAGAGTTTGAAGCCGGCAACAGCCACTACGACTTTAGCGCACAACACACTCGCCACAGCATCGAGCGCAGCCTGACCCGCTTGGACACCGACTACCTGGATCTGGTACTGGTGCACTCGGACGGCAACGATGTCGACATCATCGAAAACACCGAGGTCTTTACCGTACTCGAGCAGTGTAAGCGCGAAGGTAAAATACGCGCCTTTGGCATGTCGACCAAAACCGTTGCCGGGGGTATATTGGCCGCCCGCGAATCGGACTGCGTGATGGTGACCTATAACCCGGCGCACACCTCAGAGCAGCCCGTACTAGACGAGTGCCTGCGCTTAAACCGCGGCGTACTGTTGAAAAAGGCCCTCGCCAGTGGCCATTTGTGCCACACTGGCGAGCAGAGCAACCCGGTACGCCACAGCTTAGAGTTTGCCTTCGCCCACCCGGGCGTTAGCGCCGCGATTATTGGCACTATTAACCCGACCCATTTGGATGACAATGTCCAACAAGCCCGCGCCGCGCTATCGGCGTTGGCACAAGCGCAATCAGGAGAACAGCCATGACCGACTCAGCGCCCGCGTGGCTCGACGACGTAAAATGGGACGCCGCCGGGTTAGTACCGGCCATCGCCCAAGATCACAACACCGGCCGTATACTGATGATGGCCTGGATGGACCGCGAGGCATTAGCGCTGACGGCGCAGCAACACACTGCGGTATACTACTCGCGCTCGCGCGCCCGGCTATGGCCCAAGGGCGAGAGTTCGGGCCACGTGCAAAAAGTGCATGAGATCCGGCTCGACTGTGACGCCGACGTGGTCATTTTAAGTGTGGAACAACTCGGCGGCATCGCCTGTCACACCGGTCGCGAAAGCTGCTTTTACCGGGTGCTGGACGATGGCCAGTGGCGCAGCGTCGAACCGGTATTAAAAGACCCTAAAGACATTTACGGCTAACCGCCGCTAACGACAGAAGAACGATCATGAGCGATATACTCAGCGAATTGAGCCAGATACTCGAAGCGCGTAAAAACGCCGCCGACGCCGACAGCTCTTATGTGGCAAGCCTGCACCAAAAAGGCCTTAACAAAATTTTAGAAAAGGTCGGCGAAGAGTGCACCGAGACGATTATCGCCGCCAAAGACGCTGACACCAGCGGCGACACCCGCGAGCTTATTGGCGAAACTGCCGATCTGTGGTTTCACTCGCTGGTAATGCTCTCGCACCTGGGCGAAAATGCCGACAGCGTACTGGCGGAGCTGGGCCGACGTTTTAATGTGTCCGGGCATGACGAGAAAGCCTCGCGCACCCGCAACTAGATTATAAAGAGGACATCATCATGGGTATTAGCCCCTGGCAGTTATTGATTATTTTAGCCATCGTTATTATGTTGTTTGGCACCAAGCGCCTGCGCGGCATGGGCTCAGATTTGGGCGAGGCCATCAAGGGCTTTAAAAAGTCAGTCGGTGACGACGACAAAACTGACAAAGACGAAGAAGACCCCAAAAAAGTTGCCGCCCCCGACGCCAACCAAACCGGCGACGCTGACAAAGCAGCCAGTAAAGACAAGACTGAAACTCACTAAGCGCCGCTGCCACTATGTTCGATATGGGCTTTTTTGAGCTGCTGCTGATCGCTATTGTCTCGCTGCTGGTGATTGGCCCCGAGCGGCTGCCCGAGACTGTGCGCTCGGTCGGTTTATGGATCGGGCGCTTAAAGCGTAGCCTAAGCGAAACCCGCACCGAGATCGAGCGGCAAATCGGGGCCGACGATATTCGCCGGCAGCTGCACAATGAGCAAATCATGCGCAACCTCGAGGCCACCCGCCGCGAGATCGACGATGTGAAAAGCGAAATGAACAACATTATGGAGCCCGAGCGCGCTCGTCGCATGGACTCCAAACATTATGATCAGACCGAGGAGCTACCCGACCACGCGCACACGGAAGAGCCTTCAGCGAATAAACAAGAGCCTTCAGCGAATAAACAAGAGCCTTCAGCAAATAAACAAGACCCGTCAGCCGATCACGCAGAGCCAACGCAAGCCGAGCAACCGAGCAAATCCAGCACCACCCCAAGCGACTCCGGTAAATCATGAGCCAATCCAACGATAAAGAACTGCCGCTCGTACAACACCTGATCGAGCTGCGCAACCGGCTACTGCGGGCACTGTTAGTGGTGGGAGTTATTTGCGCGGCGCTGCTGGGTTTTAGCGCCGAGATTTACGAGTGGGCTTCGGCTCCGCTACAAGCTTATTTGCCAGAGTCCAGCTCGATGATTGCCACCGATGTGGCCTCGCCTTTTTTAACACCCTTTAAACTGACGCTGTTTGTGGCGTTTGTACTGAGCGCGCCTTACATCCTTTATCAGGCCTGGGCGTTTATTGCCCCCGGCCTGTACCGCCATGAAAAACAGCTGGCCCTGCCGCTGCTGGCCTCCAGTATTGTGCTGTTTTATGCCGGTATGGCGTTCGCGTACTTTGTGGTTTTTCCGTTGGTGTTTGGCTTTTTCACCTCGGTGGGCCCCGCCAATGTCGCCATTATGACCGACATCAGCCGCTACTTAGACTTTGTGCTAAAACTGTTTTTTGCCTTCGGGGTCGCGTTTGAGATTCCGATCGCCGCTATTTTGCTGATTTTAGGCGGCGCGATCACCCCCGACGGTATGGCCAAAAAACGCCCCTACGTTGTGGTTGGCTGCTTTATTATCGGCATGCTGCTCACTCCACCCGACGTTATCTCGCAGACGTTACTGGCCCTGCCCATGTGGCTGCTGTTTGAGGTTGGTATCTTCTTTGGCCGCATACTGTATCGCCGCCGTAACGAGGCCGAGCCGCAAGACGCAAACGACCAAGCCGACACTAAAAGCGACAAAAGCGCCGACTAAACGCGCTTTTGTCGGGCCTTAAGCCCTTTGGGCGAACACCTCTAATAAGGCGCCGCGCCCCTCCTTCCAACGATTCCAGCCAAGCTCGTGAAAGTAAAACACCACAGTGTTCACAGCGGGCTCGACCATTGCCACGGCACTGCCAATTAAAATATCGCCGGTTAACAAGTAGGTCACCGTGAATGCGACGGTGAAGTGCAATACAGCAAAAGATATGGTTTTTAACATGACCGCCTCCGGTTAGTGATTCGTTTGTTGCTACAGGTAAATAATAATCACTCCCAACAAATAGCGCCACATAATCGCCACTATCTGCCTAATAGCCCAAACCTATGTTCCAAATTGGCGCGCACATCCACAACTCTGCCGAGTTTTCTGCTAAATAACGCTCAACGTTTAGCTCTTTCTGCCGCTAACCCCCTTACACAGGAGTAAATCAACCTACCCCGCTTTTGCTTGCTGACTACCTTGGATGATGTCGTGCTTCGATTAAAAATTTCTCACAAGCTGTTACTGATGGTTGCCATTGCACTGGCGGCTTTCTTAATTTCTCAGGGCTATAGCCTACTGGTCGAGCGAGCCAACGCCGGGCGGCTGACTGTCGTGCAGACCAAGCTGTATCCGGCGCTTGAGCTCAACACCGTCAACTTGGGCACGCTGCTACTGATGGAGCAAAACATAAACGCCGCGGTAACCACCGGCGATACCGATTTACTCGCTCAGGCCGAGCAACAACAGCAACTGATTCAAAATAATTTGCAAGAGCTGGCAACAATCGACCAGCTGACAGCCAACGACAGTGAACTTGCCGGTGAGCAGCTCGGCCTGTGGCACAAAACCGCGCAAGAAATCGCCCAGAGCTTTATCGACGGCACGGTAGACTTTTCCAGCATCGCCGAGCGAGCCCGCGCCAATGCCCAGCGCCTAGAGAATTTGCGGACCCAGCTGGAGCAAATGAAGCAGGCCACCAAAGAACGTTTTACTCAGTCCATTGCCCAGACCTTAACCGAATCGGCCAGCGCCGGGCGCATATCGCTCGCCATTGCCGTTGCGGCGATGGTGGTGCTTATTGGTCTAACCCTGGTCATTGGCCGCTCTATTACCCGAAACATCGCCCAGGTGTCAGACTCGCTGCGGATTATGGCCTCGGGCGAGGGCGACTTAACCTCGCGCATCGATTACCGCGGGCACGACGAGATTTTAGAGCTGGCGAATAACTTTAATAGCTTTGTTGAAAAACTCCACGGCTCGTTTGCGGAGATGCTGAGCGATGTCAGTGCGCTTAGCAGCGTCTCCAACCGGCTCACCGATACCAGCTCACGCAACGTCAATGAGATTGCGGCGCAGGCCCAGGCAATTGCCTCAACGCGCAACGCCATTGAAGAGTTGATGAGCAGCGTGCATGAAGTGGCCGAGTTTGCCAGCAACGCATCGAGCCAGGCCGGTGAAATCAACCAGGCCGCCGAGCAAGGGCAAGCCACCTTAAACACCAACGTCACCACCATTACAGCACTCGCCGGTGACGTGAAAGAGTCTGCCGATGTAGTAAATCAATTTGATGGTTTTAGTAGCGACGTGGGCAAGTTGCTCAACACCATTCAAAACGTCGCCGAGCAAACCAACTTGCTGGCCCTTAACGCCGCCATTGAAGCGGCCCGCGCAGGTGAGCACGGCCGGGGGTTTGCCGTGGTGGCCGATGAAGTACGCCAACTTGCGGTGCGTACCCGTCAGGCCACTGAAGAAATTCACAATGTGATTGGCGAGCTGCAGAGCGTTTCGCAAAGCGCGGTAAACGCTATGCAATCGAGTGTCGAAAAAGCCAACACCGGTGTGGCAGCCACTCAGGAGTCAGAGCTTGCGCTGCGCACCATTTTGTCCAGTGTGCAGCAAATTAGCAGCTTTAACGATCAGATTGCCGCCGCTACCCATGAGCAAAGCGCCACCTTTAACGAGGTGCTCAGCCACGTGACCAGCATTCATCAAAATACCGAGACTGTCACAGACAGCACCAGTGCGACCAACGAAATCTGCCAAGATATCGATGACATTTCAAAGCGTCTCGGCCATATCGCGGCGCAATTTAAAGTTTGATTTTCTCACAAGGAGTTGCCACTTATGGCTCAACGAATTCACTTAGCAACAGCAACGATGGCAAGCCTTGGCTGCCTTTTGCTGTGCAGCCAAGCCGCTAACGCACAATCCGATGCCGAACGCCTACAACAGCTGGAGCAGCAAGTTGCCAACCTGCAGTCGCAAGTTAGCAGCACCCAAGCCAGTGAAGACCGCCTGCGTTTTAACGGCTTTTTAAGCTTAGCCTATGGCGTTGCCAGCAATGATGGCGGCTACGCCGGTTACACCGAAGAGGGCACGTTTAACAACGAAAGCCTGTTTGGTTTGCAAGGCGCCTTTACCTTAACCGACAACACCGAGGTGACCATGCAGTTGGTGGGCCGCGGTCGCGAGGACTGGGACCCGGGCATCGAATGGGCCTATATCAGCCATCAATTTACGCCGGCCTTTACTATGCGCGCGGGTAAAATGCGTCTGCCATTGTTTATGTACTCCGACTCCCTCGAAGTGGGCTACGCACAACCCTGGATTCGCCCACCAGTCGAAGTATACGGTGCGGTACCCGTTACCAGTTACACTGGGGTAGACGGCTTGTACGACATATCGCTGGATAACTCGACCTTGTCGTTACAAGGTTTTGTGGGCGAGTCGGACGAGACTATCTCTCTTGCCGGTGGTCAGGTAGCGCGCTTAGCGGTCAATGATTTAGTGGGCGGCTCGGCTACCTGGACTGATTTTATCTGGACGTTGCGCGCCAACTTGGCCCAGGCAGAAATTACCACTGGTGGTGATAAACTCGACACCACTTTTATGGGTGTGGGCTTTAGTTACAACGACGGCACCTGGCAGGTGATCTCCGAACTCACCAGTCTCGAGATCGACGGCCCTACCGCCGATACCGAGTCGGGCTACATTACCTTGGCTCGCACCTTTGGCGCCTTCAGTCCTTACGCGACTTTCTCGATGACCGAAAGCACCGATGACGACGAACGCCCGCTAACCAGACTCGGCGCCTTTGCCGCCCTGACGACTCCCGGCAGCCCCTACTACGGTGATGTGAGTGTGTTATCGGGCTCGGAAATTGCCAATCTGGAGCGCAAAGCCTATAGCTTAGGCGTGCGCTGGGATGTGATGAGCAACGTTGCGGTCAAGTTTGATGTCACCCGCACCAGCGACTTTGGCAATACCGGTGGCGGACTGGATGGCAACTTTGCCCCCACCATCGCCTACGACGACGCCGATGTTTACTCTATTAAAATCGACTCGGCGTTTTAAGGAGCATAGCCATGATGAAATCTCTATTACTATCGCTCTCATTGATCGCACCGATGGCACTGGCGGACTTTGTGGTTATTACTCACCCGTCGGGGCCAGATGCGATGGAAAAAGATCAGGTACGTGATCTTTACATCGGCCGCAGTAAACAACTACCCGGAGGTCAAACCGCCGACCCGATCGACCTAAGCGGCGGTAATCCTTTGCGTGAGGAGTTTCACACGACCGTCACCGGTCGCTCTCAGGCGCAGTTAAATGCGTTTTGGTCTAAGCAGGTATTTACCGGGAAGGGGCAGCCGCCACGCTCGCTGGACTCTACCACTGCGGTAAAAGCCGCCGTTGCGAGCACGCCAGGCGCTATTGGTTATATTGAGCCGGGCGAGGTTGATGGATCGGTAAAGGTGGTGTTTACGCCTTAACATAAACGCGGGCGCACATTATTGTGCCCGCGCTTAGGGCACCCACTGCCACACGAGTAGACAAAATAAAATCAGCGCGACTCCTTGCCAAAACTGCACAGGGTTGCGCTCGATTAACGGGGCGCGAGTTTTATGACTAAACGCGCGATTCGGTTTGCGTAGATCCGCCAGCAGTTCACTTAACTCCTGATAGCGTTTATGGGGTTTTATCGCCACCGCTTTACGTAACGCCTCATCGACCCACACGGGTAACTCTTTGCGCCTAAGCAATAACGAGCGATAACTCAGCGCTTGCTGAGCACGACGGTTATTGGCTTTGGCCACAGCAGTGCCATAGGGTAAATCACCGCTAAGCATTTGGTAAGCAATCACTCCCACCGAAAAAATGTCGGAGTAAAAGCCTGTCTCGTCGCCACTAAAATACTCCGGCGCGGTAAATTGCGCGGTGCCCTGAATGCTGTGATCATCCCGCGTCATCTCCGTTACACCGGCGACTTTGGTCGCACCAAAATCAATGATTTTAACCGTACCGCTGGCATCAATCATGATGTTATTGGGCCGCAAATCTTGATGAATCATTTCCTGTCGGTGAAATGCCTGCAAGCCTCGGGCAAGCTGATCGATAATATCGCGCACTTGCTCGAGACTTGGCTGAGGGTTGTCGCGCATCCATTGCACCAGCGTTTGCCCCTCGATGTACTCGGTCACCACGTACAGATAACGCCGCTTGCGCTCGACCAACGGCGCCTTTAAAACGTGCACGTTATCAATACGTCGGGCAATCCACTCCTCCATTAAAAAGCGCTCTAGGTAATCCTGATTACCGCGCGCCTCCACCGAGGGTGTTTTAATCACCACTTTTTGCCTGGTTTGCTGATCCTCGGCCAAAAACACATGACTGCGGCTACTGATGTAAATGTCGCGCACAATCGTAAAACCATCAAACTCCATACGCGGTTGCAAACGCGGGGGGAATGGCAGACTGTGCAGCTGCCGGTGCACTTCATGTATTTGCTGCGCGGGCAGCTGCTCGACATGCAACAACTGAACGCTGAGGTTATCGTCACTGCCATTGGCCAGCGCGGTATCGACAATCATCTGAGCGGCGCGATCTAAGCTATCTTGATGCTCCGCCAGCGCCTGAAAAATCTCGGCGTCAGAGACAAACTCATAAACACCGTCAGTGGCCAACATAAAGCGGTCGCCCTCTTCCAGCGGCTGCTCGCGGTAATCCACCTCTAACGCTTGCTGCACACCCAGTGCCCGGGTCAGGTAACTAACGTCCGGGCTTACGCGATTGCGATGATCTTCGGTGAGTGGTTCGAGCGAGTTATCAGCCAGTCGGTAGATGCGGCTATCACCACTGTGAAATAAATGCGCCGTATGGGATTTAACGATCAACGCACAAAAGGTACAGATGTAACCTTTGTCGCGCTCATAACGATAGGGGCTGTTACGGGTCTGCGAGTAGAGCCAGGAGTTGGTTGCCTGCAGCACTTTGCGTGCGGCATTTTTTACTGACCAGGATTCCGATGTGCAGTAATAGTCGTCGACGAAGCTCGACACAGCCGTTTCGCTGGCGATCTGACTGACGTTGCTGCTGCTAATTCCATCGGCGAGGGCCAGCACAATGCCTTTGCTACTTAACAGAGGCTCTTTGGGAATACAGGTTCCGATAAAATCCTGATTAACGGCTTTGCGGCCTTTATCGGTGCACTGACCGATACGAACTTTTAATGTCTCTGCCATAAAAAACTCCGCCCGTTACCGGGCGGAGCAAACCGGTAGGTGACTAGCGGCCAACTTTACGCTCGGGGCTAGTACGTACGTGTGTCAGGTAAAGAGGCAAACCAACCAGCAACAAGCCACCGGCCAAATTACCCAAAACCGTAGGAAGCTCGTTCCACACAAGATAATCGGCTACGGTAAAGTCACCACCCATAATCATTGAGAAAGGGAACAAGAACATATTAACAATCGAGTGCTCAAAGCCCATAAAGAAGAAGAGCATCACTGGCATCCACATGGCCGCCATTTTGCCGGTGGCCGAGGTCGAAATCATCGCACCCACCACGCCCATAGAAACCATCCAGTTACACAGCATGCCACGGATGAAAATCGTCAACCAGCCATCTAAGCCGTGAGCTTGGTAGCCCACCGTACGCGACTCGCCAATGCTGCTAACTTTAGCCGCCAGAGCGCCGCCGTCAACGTTGTAACCGTAGGTCAAAATAAACGACATCAAAAAGGCGACGGTAAGGGCACCGCCGAAGTTACCGCAAAACACCAACCCCCAGTTGCGCATCACCTGGCCAAAAGTAACCCCCGGGCGCTTATCCAATAGCGCCAGTGGCACCAGCGTAAACACACCGGTTAACAGGTCAAACTTCATCAAATACAGCATGATAAAACCAACCGGGAAGAGTATCGCACCAATTAAGGGGCTGCCGGTTTTAACCATTACGGTAATGGCGAACATTGCCGCCAGCCCCAAAATGGCGCCGGCCATAAAGGCGCGAATGAGAGTATCTTTGGTGGACATATAAACTTTCTGCTCACCAGCGTCGACCATTTTGGTCACAAACTCGGAGGGTTCGATATAAGCCATGGGGTTTCCTTTAGCAGTAGTAGGACAGTTAAAGGAGCTATGGCAAGCATTATGCCAACGCCCTATATTATCGCTAAGCCACTGAAAAACATGACAATTATCTAAAGAGCCAGATTAAAGGCAAAAGGGAAAGCCAAATAAATCGCACCAAATTAGTGCCCTGCAAAAAATAAGCGCCCGCATGAGCGGCAATATTTATGCACCACAACAATACTTTTTGGCGAAGACGCTGTGCAGGCGCACCAAAAGGAGACAGATGGATACTAAAGATTAACGCTGCATACGGAAAATCAGATCAGCGCTTTGCACCTCGCCGGACTCGGCCTCGATGCGGAAGTTATCGTTTAAAAAATACGTTAAGCCCACACTCGACAAGCTGTCGAACAAACCAATGGCGTAGTGCACATACAAATCTTCGGTAATGTACTTACCCAGCCACAGGCGACTGTCTTTTACGTCGTCATCGGATTTAATGGTCAGCTCATCTAAACCAAAGCGGCCGGCGATATCATCAGCCAAAAACTGCCCACGTTTAATGCCGAGCTTAGCGATGGCGTTGACCAAAATAGCGCCCTCGCCCGATGAAGCACCATCGAGCGGCTTGCCGGTAAATAACATCGACATAGCGTTACTGTCACTGACTTGCGGGCGGGAGAAGATCTCGGTGACGGGCTGCTGCAAGGTGCCGCCAATCATTAAGCCCACGGTGGTTTCTTCCACCTCGCGGGTCGCGGTAACATTTAAGCCCGGGTCATCCAACGGCCCTTGAAACGATAAGATACCCCGCTCAATCGTGAGATTTTGCCCAAACGATTGATAGCGGCCGTCGATAATCTCAATGTTACCCACGGCGTACATAGCTCGCTCGGGTACTTTATTGAGTGACATATTGCCGCCAATACGGGCTTTAAAGCCGGCCGCGTCCAGTGTCACTTTATCGCCCAAGGCAATGTCCAGATTCATGTGCATTGCCATGCCTTTACTCTGCCCCGGATCTTTCTCAGCGTCGATCACGACTACGTCATCGGAGACCTTGGTGGCTGATACCGGCAGCGTACTAATGACCGCATGTGCCTCCGGCACGCTGGCGCTGCCCGAGATATCAAACGAGCTTGCGTTGACTTTTATATCAATGTCGGGAGTTAGCCATAGCGTCAACGCCGGAATCGCCATTACTTTGGCGCGCTCGCCTTCGACACCAGCGTCGATACGCCACTCGGACGACAACAAATCACTCCCCCGCGCCGAGACACTCACGCTCCCCTCGCCTGCGGCTGCCTGAGCTTCAAGGGCCAAATTATTGTGGTCGCCTCTAACGGTGGCATTTAACGCGGTTAAGTCGACGCCAAGTGAAGGCAGTTCAAGCGCGCCATCGGCCAGTGCCAAATCGACAGTCGCACTGGGGGCATCGAGCGAGCCGGCAATATTGACCGCGCCATTCAGCGCCCCTTTGATATTGCTGATGGCCGGCAGCAACGCCTCAAGCGGCGAGAGGTTATCGAGCGCAATATCAAGTTTACCGTCCAGCGAGCGATCATCCGTGTGCGCTTTTAGAGTGCCCTGCAATTGGCCGTATTCCTCAAACGCCACACCTAGGTTAGCGCTCAGTTGCTGATCTTGATAATTCGCCGTGACGTGTAAATCCTGCATAGGGTATCGGTCGCTGTCATTATCCTCCAGGTGATAAATAAAGGCGGCTTCTTGCGCGGCCAATTCGAGCGCGACCGTTTGCGACTCAGCTGCAGGCCAGTGCAATGTGGCTTTACCTTGGACAAAACCTTCGACGTCTACCTCGTCTTTTAACCAGCGGCGCAATAACGCCAGTGGCAGACGGTTAATGGTAACTGCCCCTTCCGTTAAGCCTTGTGCGCGCCATGTGCCGGCCAGGCATAAATCGGTGCCGGCGTGGCGTGGCGTCGCTACGTCCTGCGCGCCCTCACCCGGCGATGTAAGGCGGGCATTCACTGCCGTGGGTGTATTGGCGGCGGCATTATTATCCGACCTATTGCCTGCGCCGCGCTGATTAACCATGCACAGTGATTGCAAACTAGCCGCGTCGGCGGCCAGCTCCAGTGCGGCCGGTTGACGCAAATTCATCGTCCGGGCATAGGCTGAGCGCACTTGCAGCTGTTCAATATCGCCGCGCCATTGCTCGCCATCCCAACCGCCTGCCAGCATTAATTGCAGGTCGTTTTGGCCGTCTTGTACAACATCTAGCGACAAGGTGTGTTGCTCGGCTCCGCCGTCAATAACGACAGTGGTAGCGGCTAACTCGACCCCTGCCAGCAGTAATTCACTCGCCTCGGCGGTGAGCATCAAGCGGCCGCTTTTAATGTCATCCGAGCTGGTATGCAAACTCAGGTTCGCCACCTGATAGTCCTGCCAATGCAGCGCTTCGCCCTCGGCATTGAGCGCAATTTTAGGAGTGGCAATATTACCGCTGAGTTTACCTGTGGCGGTAAGGCTCCCCCCCAGGCTCGGGTCGATCTGGGCTAAGATTGGTGCCTGAATATCCCAGGCAATATTGTACTGCTCACTCAAACTACCGCTTACCGCCACCTGATTGGCCCCGAGCGACGCCGCCACATCGGTAAACTGCCAACGCTCGCCGTTATAGGCCACCGCGCCGCGCCCGTTTAGCGCCAATCCGCGCAACTGCCCGGCCAGCGTGTTGATATCAACAGTTATGTCCAGGTCACCTTCACGCTGAACCCCTTTGGTGACCACCTCGGCCTGAATGTCGCCTGGCCAACCGTCGAGTAACATCCCGGGGTTTAAGTGCTCAGCGTTAAGCGCCAAATCCCAGCCCAATCCATCGGCCCAATCAAGCTGGCCACTCGCCTCCAGCGTCGAGCCCGAGGCACCAAATGCCGAGTCGTGTAATACCAGGTGCTGGGTATCACCACTGACATCCATCGAGAGCGTTAGGCTTGGGTAATTGGGGTGAATAAACTCACCCTGCAGCGTGGCATTGTAATCATCAAGCCACCCATTAACGGCCAGTGTGCCCGAGGTATCGCTGCCGACGAGTGCCTCGACCTCGATACCGAGCGCGGCAATGGGTTGGCGCGGCCACGACAGCTCGGCATCGATGGCCGCGGGCTGTTCATCCAGGCCAGTAAGGTAACGGCCGGCAAGCGATAGCTCGAAGGGTCGCTGCAGCGAGACATCCACCATTAGGTCGGTAATATCACCTTGTAACACCTGCTGCCCGGAGGGCGCACGATCTAACACGGCAGCGGGCACAAAGTGCATCACATCGGATGCGTGGCTATCGTCGGGTAACGGCTGTAAATCCCAGTTTAACTGGGTATCCAGTGAGTAGGGGTAACTGAGTTCGGCACTACCACTTAAACTGGCCTCACTGGCCGCTGTGCGCACCTGAAGCTCATCAACCACCAAACTGCCTGGGCCATAGCGGGCGCTGGCGGTAACTGCATCCACGTAATAGGCTTGATCATTCACCGCCACGTAACCGCGATCTAGCGTTAAGTTGCGCACCACAATGGCAACCGGCAAGCTCAACTCTGGCCAGCTAAACGCCTCTTGCGGCTCGGTATCGGGCGCCTCCGGGCTCGTGGTTAGGTTTATGTCTAAGCCCGTAACCGCCAGGGTATCCACCACCAGCGCGCCCCAGATAACGCCCGCCGGGTGCCAGCTTAACTCGAGCGCTTCGGCGCGATACTCTCCGCCGGGCAAGGTGTATTGCACCTGCTCCAAGCGCACGCCGGTCATTAAGTTGCCATCCAGCTGCTGGTACTCGAGGGCGGTGGCACCGCGCACCTGATCGAGCAGCCAGCGCGTGCCCGGCTCGGTAACCAACACCAGTGTTACCACGCTGATAAGCGTCATTAATAAGACGACGACTGACAACAGCCCCCGCAGCAATACGCGCTTGATCACAAGTCGGGCCCCACACTTAAATGCAGGCGCCAACCTTCGTCGCCATCGAGCGCTCGGGCGACATCGGCGCGCACTGGTCCCACCGGTGAGATCCAGCGCACGCCGACCCCCACGCCGCGATAGCGATCGAGGTAGCCTTTATTAAACGCTGTACCCTCGTCGTAAAACGTTGCCACACTAAAGTCGCCAAAAATGCGGTAATCATACTCGACACTGCCCGTTAACAGGCGCGAGCCGCCAACCACAATATCGTCATCGTTGGTGGGGCCGAGGGTTTTATAGCCGTAACCGCGCACACTGGAATCGCCACCGGCAAAAAAGCGCAGCGAGATCGGCAGCTTGTCAAAATCGTCAATTTCGGTAACCCCGGCTTCGCCACGCAACAGCAGGCGACTATCGTCGCCTAACGGCAAAATTACTTTTAGCCGGCCATAGGCCTGCAAAAAATCGGTGCTGGAAATAAGCGATTCGCTGGCCCCCTTTAAGCGCATGGTGACGTTCCAGCCGCGACGCGGATAATTCACATCTTTAGCGCTTGAATAAGAGGTGCTGTACAGAGGGATAATCAACTCCGAGTGCTGCGCCGGGTCATCCCCAAACGAGTAATCTTCTTTCTCATAACTCAAGCCATAATTATTCAGCCAGGCACTGTTCTCCCAACTGGAGTAGTTCACCCCGGTCGCCAAGCGGTTACTGGTAGAGTCGTTGATTTTTTCCTGCGTAAAACCCGTATAACCACGCAACACTTGATAGGCGGGGCGCGCCATAGGGATCGAGTAGCTCACCATATAAGTGGTGATCACTTCCGAGGCATTGATGTTGACATCAAGTTTGTGGCCGCGATCGTTTAAGTAACGATTTTCATAACCCAACAAAATACGCGGCCCGGTATCCGATGCGTAACCGATACCCGCCGAGTAACTGTGTTTAGGGCCGGCGTTTAAGTCGATATTAACCGGAACGGTGCCATCGTTTAGCGACTGCATTTGCGGCACAACGTTGACACCGCCAAAATAATTACTGGCTTGTAGCTCGCTTTTTAAACGCACTAAGTCGTCAGCGTTGTACTCATCCCCTTCCTCCAACGTGACGTAGCGGTCAATAAGGTCATCGTTGAGGATATCGTGGGTAACTTTTATATCCCCCAGGCGGTATCGATCGCCGGTATCCAGCTCGATATTTACCCGTGCTGTGTTGCGCTCCTGGCTTACCAGCACTTCAGCGCGACGAAAATCTGCATCAAAGTAACCTTGAGTGTTGGCGGCTTTTAGCAAACTATTTTTGTACGCCTCGTAGCGGCCGTGATCGAGCTGGCTGCCGGCGCGTAGTGGATTATTCGAACGCGCATTAAGCAGGCGACGATTGTCTTTGCCCTCGCCGCTGATATGAATATTCACCTCTTCGTAGGCAACCGCCGGGCCCGGCGTGATATTAAGGGTGAGACGCCAGCAGTCGTTCTCGCGCACAAACTCTTTTTTACTGCTCAGGTGGTAGTAACCGAGCGCACGGGCGGCTTCGTCCACTTTGCTATCCAGCTCACGCCCCAGCGCGCGCACGTGCCAGCGTGCCAACCGGCAAGATTGGCTGCCAAGGTCGAGGTAAGCGCGGATGTTGTCACGCAGCGCATCAGAGCCGCCCACCAATTCAAGCTTGGGCTCGATGGCAAGTGCCAGAGGCGTCTGAATAAGGGCACCAACTAACAGCAGGCGCGCGATCTTTGGCGACATAGGGTCCATACTAAATTCAGTGTGAGCAACCTTTCAGACAAGCCATCCCTGCCGGAAGTTGCAACACGAGGCCAGCTCCACTGCGTTTTGGCCGACGTGGAGCTAAGCTAGTTTAGCATTCTGCTTGGCCTACAGACCAATAAAAAGGGCGCCCTAAGGCGCCCAATTAATACCGCACACGATGTGGTCACATATTCGCCATAATCTCGCGCAACCCATTCACCGAAGCCTCGACCGACTCCAGTGGCGACATACCTTCGGGGTATTCCTCCTGCTCGACCACCAACCACTCGGTGCCGCCCACTTCACGCGCTGCCGTTACCACGGCGGCCCAGTCAGCCACATCTTGTCCTAGAATGGTCTTTTTACCCGTTGTGCCCTCGGGCAGCCCCGCTTTGATGTGGGTGGCCAAAGTGCGGCCCGGGTATTTGCGGATATAAACGGCGGCATCTTTGCCAGCAACCGTAGCCCAACCCGCATCCAGCTGCATGATCACACGGTCATCAGTATTCGCGGCGATATAATCCCAGTAGGTGGTTCCTTGGTAGGGCGCCAACTCTTGCGCGTGGTTGTGATAACCGGTCATCAAGCCGTATGGCGCGAGCTTGCTCGCCGCGGCGTTCAAATCAGCCACGACGGCTTCTACACCGTCGGCACTAAAGGCTCGGTCATCCCAAGGCACCACCAGATACTCGGCACCCAACGCCAGGTAAAACGCCGCCGTTTGGTAGAGTTTGTCATCGGCCAGCTGATCAAAACCAAGGTGGGCGCCAGAGGCCTCTAAGCCAATACTGGCCAGGTACTCTTTGAGACCCGCCGGGTCATCGGCGTAGGGGCCAAAGTTGCCGGCAAACTCCACCCCGTCAAAACCCATGTCTGCCAGAGCCTCCAGTGTTCCTTTAAAGTCTTCGGTTAAATCATCTTTAACCGACCACAGTTGAACACTAAGTTCAGGCTCTGCGGCGTTGGCCGTACCGGTTAACGCCGTTGCCGTTAGTAAGCAATACGCCAAAAATCGTTTAAAACCATGCATAATGGCACTCCGTTCATTATTTGTTGTAGGGCAGGAACTGCCGCCTAGCTGCTCAGTCAAAGCCTGCGGGCAAACGCCCGAAGCGGGCATCAGTATAGCCACTCAACCACGCCAGACGAGTAATCTTTACCCATACTTGCAGTCGCTAACACAGTAAACTTACCCTATGCCTACACCAGCCAACGCCGCTAGCCAAACTCTGCCCGCGCCAGAGTACGTTGGCTTTGGGACGCGCTTGGGCGCCTGCATTATTGACTCGCTGTTGGTTTTACCGCTCCTGATTGGGGCGATTGTATTCGCCTACCGCCACATGGATAGCGGCCTGGACATGCTACTGGCTGGGGGCGACGACGCCTGGGTCAATTACGGCATCCCCGCTGTGTTTACTCTGGTGTTTTGGCTTATTAAGGCCGCCACACCGGGCAAACTACTGCTCCGGGCCTACATCGTCGATGCCACAAGCCTCGCCAAACCCGCACCCTGGCAGCTGCTGGTGCGCTATCTCGGTTACTACCTGTCACTACTGCCATTGGGGCTCGGGTTTTTATGGATACTCTGGGACCCGCGCAAACAGGGCTGGCACGATAAGCTCGCCCGCACCTTGGTCATCCGCACAAAGCCGTAATCGCCTGCCGCGCCGGTCGCGCGTACGAGCCGGCTCGGTTACAATAGCGGCCCCAAATCCGGCGACAGGCAAGGTGTGCTATGAGCGAGAAAAAAACCACTCACTTCGGTTTTGAGCAGGTCGAGGTCGATAAAAAGGCCGAACGCGTTGCCGATGTGTTTCACTCGGTCGCCGGTAAATACGACCTGATGAACGATTTAATGTCGGGTGGCGTACACCGGTTGTGGAAGCGCTACACCATTGAAAAATCCGCGGTACGCACCGGCCACAAAGTACTGGATATAGCCGGCGGAACCGGCGACTTATCCTACCAGTTTGCGCAAAAGGTAGGCCCCGAGGGGTTAGTGGTACTGGCCGACATCAACGCCTCGATGCTCAATGTCGGGCGCGACCGGTTAACCGATCGCGGCGTCGCCGGCAACCTTACTTGCGCTCAAGCCGACGCCCAGTACTTACCCTTTCCGGACAACACCTTCGACTGCATCACCATCGCCTTTGGTTTGCGCAACGTCACTGATAAAGACCTGGCGCTCGCGGCGATGCTGCGGGTGCTAAAGCCCAGCGGCCGATTGCTGATTTTGGAGTTTTCCAAGCCCGCCAACCCGCTGCTGGAAAAAGCCTACGACACCTACTCGTTCTCGCTGCTGCCGCTGATGGGCAAACTCATTACCAACGACGCTGATAGCTACCGCTATTTGGCCGAGTCGATCCGCATGCACCCGGATCAAAAGACCCTGCAAGGCATGATGGACAACGCCGGCTTTGTGATGACGGAGTTTCAAAACATGACCGGCGGGATTGTGGCGCTCCATATGGGTGTTAAACCCTAATGGCCGACCCAACCGCCATTACCGCTGTACTCACGGCGCTGGAAAAAGCCGCCGCCAAAGCACTTGAGTACGACCCGGGCACTCGCGCGCAGCTGGCCAAGCTGGCGGGCCAAACTTTACTGCTCGATTGCACCCAGCCGGCACAAAAAATCTACCTGCAATTTACCGCAAGCGGCATTGCCTTAAGCGGCCATTACGAGGGCGAGCTGGCCGCCACCCTGAGCGGCAGCGGTACCGATATCGCCAAACTACTGTTTGCCGATCAACACAGCTTATACGGCAGCGGCGTTAGCATCAGTGGCAACGCCGGTGTGTTGGCGCAGTTGCAAGGGCTGATGGGGCAGCTGGACATCGACTGGGAACTGGCGCTGGCTGACATCATCGGCACCCTGCCCGCCCACGCCCTCGCGCAATCTGTTCGCGGGGCGGGCCGCTGGGGCCGCGAGCGAGCGCAAAGTGCCGAGCGGCTGATACGAGAATATCTGGCTGAGGAGTCCGGCGCAGTATTGGGCCGCTCAGAGTTTGCCACATTTGTGGCCGATATTGACGACACTCGTTTTGCCGTAGACCGGCTTGGTGCCCGCATCGCCCGTTTACAGGCGCACAACGATCATAAGGACCACTGATGTACTCTCTGCTTCGCCTGTGCCGCATTGTATTCACGTTTGCGCGTTTTCGGCTGGATTTATTATTGCCGCGCCACAACATCCCCTGGTGGCTGCGGCTACTGCTTTGTCCACTGCGACTGATCCCCGCCGGCTCACTCAGCCGCGGAGAAAGGTTGCGTCTGGCGTGCGAGCAACTGGGTCCCATCTTTGTCAAATTCGGCCAGCTGTTATCGACCCGGCCGGATTTAATCCCCGCCGATATCGTCGAGGCATTAAGTGAGCTACAAGACAATGTTCCGCCCTTTGCCAAAGAGACCTTTTGCCAATTGGTAGAGAGCTCACTGGGCGACAGCGTCGATGCGATTTTCGCCCAGTTCGACCGCGAGCCTTTAGCCTCGGCCTCGGTCGCACAGGTACACGCCGCGGTGTTACACGATGGCCGCGAAGTGGTGGTGAAGGTGGTGCGCCCGGGTATCGAGCGCGTTATTAGCCAGGACACACGGCTGCTGCACGCGCTGGCGCGTGGACTGGAGCGCTACAGCGCCGATGGCAAACGCCTGCGTCCGGTGGAGGTCGTCGAGGACTACCGCACGACCATCTTTGACGAGCTGGATTTACAGCGCGAAGCGGCCAATGCCTCGCAACTGCGGCGTAACTTTTTACACTCGCCACTGCTGTATATCCCCGAAATCATGTGGGACTACACCCGTAATAAAGTACTGGTCATGGAGCGCATCTCCGGTATCCCAGTCACTCAGATCGACGCGCTAGAAGCTCAGCACACCGACATGAAAAAACTCGCCGAGCGCGGTGTCGAGATCTTTTTTACCCAAGTATTTGAGCACAACTTTTTTCACGCCGACATGCACCCGGGCAATATTTTTGTCTCCCGCGAGCACCCCGAGCAGCCGCAGTACATTGCCGTCGACATGGCCATCGTCGGCTCGCTCACCCGGGCCGATCAGTATTACTTAGCGCGCAATATGCTGGCCATGTTCCGCCGCGACTACCGCCAGGTGGCCGAGCTGCATATTCAAAGTGGCTGGGTTCCTGAGGACACGCGCGTCGAGGAGTTAGAGGCCGCCGTGCGCACCGTGTGTGAACCAATCTTTGAAAAGCCTCTCAAAGATATATCGTTTGGCCATGTATTATTAAGCCTGTTTCGTACCGCGCGCCGCTTTAATATGGAGGTACAACCGCAGTTGGTGCTGCTGCAAAAAACCTTGCTCAATATCGAAGGGCTCGGCCGGCAACTGTACCCCGACCTAGATTTGTGGAGCACCGCGCACCCATTTTTAGAGCGCTGGCTTAAAAACAGGTTTGACCCGCGCACTCTGTGGGGCGAGCTAAAACGCTACGCCCCCGAGTGGCTGGAAAAATTTCCCGAGGTGCCGCACTTAGTGTTTAACGGTTTGCAGCAAGTGCAAAACATCGGCGAGTGGAGCCAGGAGCTGGCGCTCACTCGCGCGCAACTGGCCCGGCAAGAAAAAGCCCGGCGGCGCCGGCGCTACGCCAACTTCGCCGCGCTGCTCAGCCTCGCCGGCGCCGGGTATCTGGCCTTAAGTGAGGTAAATGCGCAGCTGCCCAACGTCGAGCTAAACCAGCTGCCGGCAGGCCTTTGGGTCTTGCTCGCAACAGCGGCGGTAGCCATAATCGCCGGGCGCTAAACAACGATTCACAATAAAAACGCGAGTAACCATCAATCATTCAGTACAAAGGATATGTGCAACTATGAGTTTTAAGCGACAACTACCACGCACCACTGGCACCCTGCTGGCCATTGCTCTTTTAAGCTTAACCGCCTGTGGCGGCGGCAGCAGTGGCGGAGGCCCCGAGCCCCTTGCAACCCGCTCAAGTTCGAGCGCCACAGCCACGAGCAGCTCAAGCAGCGTTTCCAGCACCTCAAACCTTACCTGGATTGAGGGTAGTTACGAGCCGGCGGACGACTACTGGAGCCTTTGCGAAAACCCCCGCACCGGGATTGCGCCCTACAACGACCAGCCCTACCCGGACATGGCCGGCAGCACCCTCGAAGAGAACTTCTTTTTACGCTCGCTGACCAATGAGTTCTACCTCTGGTATGACGAGGTAGAAGATCGTAACCCCGCGTTTTACAGTACCACCGAGTACTTTCAGCTAATGAAAACCACGCAGCTTACGCCCACCGGCACCCCCAAAGATCAATTTCACTGGAGTGCGCCCACCGACGAATACCTGCAGCGTACCGAGTCTGGGGTTGAAGCCGGCTTTGGCGCCGTGTGGGCGATACTGTCTCCCGTGCCGCCCCGGGAGATTCTGGTGTCGTATGTGCAGCCCAACTCTCCGGCCGCGGAGGCCGGCCTGAGTCGCGGTGCACAGGTGTTAGAAATTGACGGCGTCGATGCGGTTTACGATAACAGCAATACTGGTATCGATACGCTTAACGCCGGACTGTTTCCCTCCGGGCTGAACGAAACCCACCGTTTTACCGTGCGCGACTTAGACGCCACAGATGAGCGCACGGTTGAACTCAACTCCACCGAAATCACCATTGCCCCAACGCCCACGGTTAAGACTCTGAGCACGGCAACAGGCGACGTGGGTTACCTCTTATTTAATACCCACATCGCCACAGCAGAGACAGCGCTGATTAACGCTATCGAGCAATTGCGCAGCGCGGGCGTCAGCGATCTAGTGCTGGATCTGCGCTACAACGGCGGCGGCTATCTGGACATCGCCAACCAGCTGGCCTACATGATTGCTGGCAGCAATGCGGCCAATAAAACCTTTAACTCAACCGAGTTCAACGATAAACACCCTAATATCGATCCTTTCACCGGCGAGCCACTGGCGCCTATGGAATTTCACTCCACGACGCAGGGTTTTTCTGAAATTGGCGGTCAGGCATTACCCGCTCTGAACCTTGATCGTGTGTATGTGCTCACCAGTGCCGACACCTGCTCGGCCTCCGAGGCCATTATTAACGGTCTGATCGGTATCGATGTCGAGGTAGTGCAAATTGGCGCCGCCACCTGTGGCAAGCCCTACGGCGCTTATGTGGTGGACAACTGCGGCACCAGCTATTTCTCGACGCAGTTTAAATCGGTTAACGCGAAAGGATTTGGCGAGTACAGCGACGGCTTCTTCCCCGGCAACAGCAATAGCACTAACCCCGCTGAGCTACCGGGCTGCTGGGTGCCCGACGATTACGGGCACAGCCTAGGCGACAGTAACGAGGCGCGCTTGGCCGCTGCATTACACTACCGCAACACCGGCAGCTGCCCCGCCAGCAGTAGCAATAAAACCTTGAGCGAGCGACAAAAAGCCGGCGCAACCGCCACAGAAAACGCCGTTATACAACAACCTCCGGGGCTTGGCGATATGCTATTGCGCCACAAGGGGTCGACACTATGAGAGCAACCGCAATCACCACATTATTGAGCCGCTTATGCGCAGCCGCGTTGCTGGCAGGCATACTGAGCGGCTGTCAAAACACCCCGAGCAACGGGCCACAACCCGCCCTGCTGGTTACGCCCGACGATACTGTGCGAGCGCAACTTAAAGGTATCGTTAGCGATGCGTTGCAAACCGAAGTAACACTGTCGCAGCAAGCGCTCACCACAGAGCCCGTGCTGATTATCGATGCCGCCAGCCGGCCGCGCAGCCTGGACGCCAGCGGCGCCCAGGGGATCTGGCGCGACCGTCCAGATCACTTCGAGTTGTACCTTGTGAATGGTCAGTGCCGAATAAAACACCGACAAAGTGAACGCGAATGGCCCCTGCCGGCAGCAACGTGTGAGCCGGTGAACGGTGAACGGTGAACGGTGAACGGTGAACGG
>NZ_JXCJ01000001.1:994560-1017635 GCF_000832015.1 Gilvimarinus agarilyticus | reverse complement strand
CGGTGAACGGTGAACGGTGAACGGTGAACGGTGAACGGAAAATAGTATCCGTCGCCGTTCACCGCGCAAGTGTTTGCTATAAAATCTGGTCGCGCTCGCGAAAGCCCATTAAGTACAAAATCGCGTCTAACCCCAGGGTCGAGATCGACTGCTCGGCCGAAGCCTTAACTAGCGGCTTGGCCCTAAAGGCAATGCCCAGACCCGCCGCGCCCAGCATAGGCAAATCGTTGGCGCCGTCGCCTACCGCAATAATTTGCTCGGTAGTAATGCCCTCACGCTCGGCCAGCATTTTTAGCAGCTCGGCTTTGCGTTCTCCGTTCACTACCTGGCCTTTTACCTCGCCCGTAACTTTGCCATCGATCACGTCCAATGTATTAGCAAACACATAGTCGATACCGAGCTTGTTTTGCAGGTACTCTCCAAAATACTGGAACCCGCCCGAGAGTATCGCGGTTTTATAGCCCAATTTTTTCAGGCTGCTAATCAGCTTTTCGGCGCCTTCAGTGATGCGTAAGTTGGCGGCAATGCCCTCCAGAACACTCTCGTCCAAGCCTTTGAGTAAGGCCATGCGACGGGCAAAACTCTCGTTAAAATCCAGCTCACCGCGCATGGCCAGCTCGGTAATCTCGGCTACCTGCTCACCTACGCCCGCCGCCTTGGCCAGCTCGTCGATGACCTCGGCCTCGATCAGGGTGGAATCCATATCAAAGCACACTAAGCGGCGGTTGCGGCGGTACACAGTATCGCGCTGAAAGGCGATGTCGGCTTCGTGGCGAGTGGATAACTCCATAAAATCGGCGCGCAAGGCTTCACGGTCGGCCGGTTCACCGCGCACCGAAAACTCGACACAGGCACTCGCGCGTCTATCAATACTGTCGAGCGAAATTCGCCCAGAGAGACGATTGATATTGTCGATGTTTAACCCGTGCTGTACCGTGACCTCGGTTAAATCGGCAATTTGGTGCGCCGTCACCTCACGGGCCAACAGCGTCACGATGTAACGCGCCTTGCCTTGCTGCTCGACCCAGTGCTCGTAACTGTCGTAAGCAATACTGGTAAAACGCACGTTAATATCAAGCTTGTGGGTAGCGCCTTGCAGTTCGGCCAACAGCTCGGGCTCGGCGATGCGGTCGGTATCCACGGCCACGAGTAAACCCAGCGCCAGATTGTCGTGAATCACGGCTTGACCGATATCGAGGATCGCCGCATCGTAGCGGCCCAGCACTTGCGTAATAACGGAGGTGACGCCCGGCCGGTCAGCACCGGCGGCGTTAATCAGAAGGATTTGTTTCACGTTGCCAGTTCACGTCTCAAAAGCGCTATTATAGCGTTTATAGTCGGCTCAATACTAATTGCGTTAAAATGCCGCCACAAAATTAACTCACCGGACTCACCATGCGTTTACGCCAGACCTTAAAGCAATACCCAGAGCTAGGCCTTTGCACAATTGCCATGGTGCTTTTGGGGGTACTGGGCGCGGCGCTGGTGCTTTATTTTGCCGGACAACAACAAGCGCAACAACTTGAGCGCTACGGCCAGGCTCTGGCCGATCGCGCGGCGGTACAAGCTGTCGAGCCGGCGCTGGCACACGACATGATAAGCCTGCAGGCGATAGTGCATTCACTAACCGCACACCCCGCCGTACTGCGCGCCAGCATTCATGACGTCGAGAATCGACTATTAGTCGAAAATGGCGCAAGCACGGCGCCCTTGGGCAACCTGTCACCGAGTTTTAGTGCGGGTATTACGCTGGACACTCATATTGCCGGCCACTTGTCGGTGACACTCAATGCGCCACCGGCAAGCCAGCTATACGGCTTGTTTTTATGGGTGTGGAGTCTAGCGATACTCTTATGCATCACCGGGCTGTGGCTCACCCATCGATTGCTGCAACACAGACGACTCCGGGCGGCCGAGCCAATCGCCAACGCCTCGCACACCGAGGCCGCCTCGGGTAGCGAGTCAGGCGCCCCCGAGACAGAAACTGAGACACAAGCCGACATTGAGCGCTCCGACGAGGATCTTACCGAACCGACCATCACGGATGAGCCGCTTGCACAAGAAGCCGCCGACCCTATCAGCGACACCGACCCGGAAGCGACAGTACTCGCCCCCCCAACAGAGCCACTACCCGTAACCGCCGCAGAGCCGGATGCGCGGGACGCAAGCGATGTCGAGGAAGACGAGGCGCCACATCAAGTCATTATCGAACTGGCGTTTATTAACATTGAGACGTTGCGCCTGCAGCTCTCACTCGGCCGCTTTAACGAACGGCTCGCGCGGCTGGAGCAAATCCTTGGCGGTATTCTCGCGCTCTACGACGGCACGAAAGAGCCGTTACGCAAGCAGCGTATGAGACTCACCGTTACCGGCGACAGTCTTGCCGATGCTAGCTTTTATGCTCTGTGTGTTTGTCAGCTGGCGCTGCGCCTAAGCTTAAGTGGCGAACGCCCGGTACTTAAGCTTGCGGCCAATGTGATGGCACCCGCCACTCAAGCCGACCCTCAAATAGAGCCCCCCAGCCACACAGCCCCGGCGGTCTGGGTCGATCCGGCCCTTCAGTGTGACGAATTAGCGCAGCACGTCGAGATTAATAGCGACGATCAGCTTGAGCAGATTAAGCCTCCCTACGACGCCCTATTACTGCGCCAAGAGCAACAACTGGCCAACCTCAACACCGACAATCGCTAAGTCTGGACGCGCGCTTACCTGTCACCGCCGCGTCACAAAAGCATCACGCAACTGTCACGATTTGATTTTAGCGTAAGCCCATAGCCGCAACGGCCACTTGTTGGCCCACACACTCAAAGCGGCGCTTTGCTATGGGCGAGAACTATGCTTAATATCGAACAATCCGTCACGGATAAATTTCCCCGTTTTGCCAACACTCGCCCGGTTATTCGCGGCACCACGCTCTCGCTGCTACGTAAAATAACCCATGAGCAAGAAATTAATCAGTTTCTCCACAACCACAACGGGTTGCGTGGCATTGACTTTATCGATCAAATTTTCGACTACTTCAACTTTAATTACAGCGTCAGCAGTCGCGATCGCAACAACATCCCCTCACAGGGTCGGGTTGTTATTGTCGCCAACCATCCGATTGGCTCTCTCGATGGTTTAGCACTGCTGCGTATGGTCAGTGAGGTGCGCAAAGATGTGCGTATCGTCGCTAACGACATGCTGATGGCCTTTAAGCCGCTGCACAATGTGTTTTTACCCCTCGATAACATGACCCGTAGCGCCTACCGAAAAAGCTATAAAGCCATTCTTGAGGCCCTTAACAACGAAGAGGCGGTTATTATTTTTCCAGCCGGCGAAGTCTCGCGTGCGAGCCCCAAAGGTATTCGCGACGGCGCCTGGCACGCAGGCTTCTTGCACTTTGCGCGCAAAACTTCGGCGCCGGTGCTACCGATTTTTATCGAGGCCAAAAACTCTCTGTTGTTTTACAGCGCATCGATGCTGTACAAACCCCTGGGTACCGCGTTACTCGCTCGCGAAATGTTTAAAAAACACTCTGGGGAGATTCGTTTTCGCGTCGGCGAGGCTATCCCTCACACAGAGTTACGCAACGATAAGCTAGCCGACAAAGCGTTAATTCAGCGGTTAAAAAAACACCTTTATAAGCTGCGTAAAAAAAACAAGCCGCAATTTATAACCGAGCGCACCATTGCCCACCCGGAAGACCGCGCGGCACTTAAAGCTGAGCTGGCAAGCGCCACCGAAATTGGTAAAACCTCGGACAACAACCAGATTTTTTTATGTGACCATCACACCCACCCCACGGTACTGCGCGAGATTGGCCGCTTGCGCGAACTGACATTCCGCTTGGTAGGAGAAGGCACCGGTAGCCGTCGGGACCTGGATAAATACGACCAACACTACCGGCACCTAGTATTGTGGGACGATAACCGCCTGTGCATTGCAGGGGCCTACCGCATTGCCGATTGCGCCCGTATTTTGCGCGAACACGGCTCAACGGGTCTTTACACCGATGAGCTGTTTCACTATCAACCCACGCTCTATCCCTATTTGCAACAAGCGGTGGAGCTGGGGCGTAGCTTTGTTCACCCAGATTACTGGGGAAAAGCCAGTTTGGAATATTTATGGCAGGGGCTCGGCGCCTATTTACAACACGACACCTCCGTGCGTTACGTATTAGGGCCGGTCAGTATGAGTGCCACCTACCCTAAAGCACTGCGTGATTTATGCGTGTATTTTTATCAACATTACTACCAGTGCCAACCGCCCCTGGCCGGCGCGCGTCACCCACACTTGCTGGACGACGACAAACACCAAGAGTTACAACATCTATTTGCCGACATGGATGTTGAGGACGGCTTTCGTTACTTGCAAAAACAATTCTCGGCCGCCGGCCACAAAATCCCGACGCTATACAAGCAATATGCGGCCCTTTACGAGCCCGGTGGCTATCAGCTATTAGCCTTTAGCGTTGACTCAGATTTTGGCGACTGCCTGGATGGATTATTTATGGGTGACTTAACAAAAATGAAGGCCAACAAACGCAAACGTTACCTGGGTGACACTCAGGCGGCTTGATCGGTCAGCGGCGCTTGAGCGTTACGATGAGCGCACGCCGCTAAGCCCAAACGCCAACCTGGGACGACGAGCACCAGCGGGCAAGTGGCTACCGGCCAGCCGATCCCAGAGACTCAGACAGGTGCCAAAGTTTTTATCACGGTGCGCTGGCAGACGACTATGGTGCAATTGGTGCCCGGCGGGCGAGATAAACCAGCGCTCCAGCGGACCAAAGCTAAGCCAGACGTGACTGTGTCGCAAATTTGCCCCAAAAAAGTTAAACGCGAAGCCGAGTGCATCCACCCCCAGCACATCCCAGCCACTGAGCTGCGAACCAAATAGATAAACAAAGCTACCGCTTACCGTCCCGAACACCACCAAACCGCGTCCGTAGTACAGGCACATCTCTAATGGGTGAACCCGAAACAACGTGAGAGGCGTGAGCCGGCGGGCACTGTGATGCACTTTGTGCAAGCGCCACAACGCCGGCACTTTGTGCATAGTGCGATGTAAGAAAAAGCGGCTGAAGTCCTCCGCCACAAAAAAACAGAAGGTGTAAAGGGCGGCCACCCAGACGCCGGGTACGGCTAACTCCGGTGCATTACCCAGGTTTGACTGCAGCGTTCGCGCCACCCACAACGTTGCCAGCAGGTGACTGCCCAGCAGCGGTATAACGACGGCCAAGCGCAGCACGCTGTTACCCAGCATAAAGCCTAAATCAATCAGCGTAGAACGACGCCACCAGTGGTGCGGGCTAAATAAACTGGCAAACGCACGAGTCACGCTACACTTTTTCTCACGCCACTGTGCGATCAGCACTACCGCCAACGCAAGCGCAATAGCACTCAGCCAAAATAACCAGTACATCCGGCTGGCGGCATCAAGCACGTTGCCAAGTGGCGCGATTAGCCACTCGCCCAATTGCCCGATAATGCCCTGCGCCATATCACTCATTAGAAGTAGTAACGCACACCAGCTTGAAGCGTACGCGGCGCATTAGAGCGTGCCCCAAAAGGGCGACGAGACACAATTTGCTGCTCATCGGTGAGGTTTTCTACCACCAGCTCCAGCTGCCAACGCTCACTTACTTGATATTGCGCCGACACGTCGAGCGTTGTTAATGCCTCGATTGACGCGCCCGAATCCATATCTCCCTGGCCCGGCTGCTCGCGCATTTCGCCTGTGTAATTAAGCGCGAAAGCCAGCTGCCAACTCAGAGACTCCAGCGCCACTTGCAGACGCGCCTGATGCTCGGGCGTATACGGCAATTCATCGCCGGCCGCGACCTGCCCCCACTGCGAGAAACCCGCGTTAAAACTCGACTGGAAGGCACTCTCTGTGTAGGTGTACACCAGGCTTAGCGGCATATCAATCCGGTCCGTTAAACTCACCACGTGGCTCGCGGTAAGTTCGAGCCCGGCAATTTCCACCGCTCCGCCGTTAAACTCTTCACCCACGTCGCAACCAGAGTCGGAAACGCGACAACGGCCCAACAAGTTGGAATAATCGCTGTAAAAACCAATCGCATCGAGAGTGGTTTGCGCGCTGGTATAACGCAGCCCGTACTCGACATTGACGCTCTCCTCCGGCTCCACAGAGTCACTCGCGCCGGGCCCCGCAGGAGAGTAACCCTGATTGACCCCGCCCAACACACTTACGTTGTCCGTCAATGCGTAATAAACACCTACCCCTGGAGTAATCACATCCTGGGTGTTCTGCAAACGCGATTCATTAGCGCGGTTATTCACCTCGCCCTCGATACGCTCGGCACGAACCCCCACGTTAACTTTTAATGCGCCCCATACCATTTCATCACGCAGCGATAATGCAAACGCATCGGTTTCAGCGCGGTTATCACTTTTAAGAGGCCGATTGGTCACACCGTCAAATACCAGCTGGCCGTCGCGCATCCAATAGCCGGATACTTTATGGTTACGATCCACATAATCGTGATGGTAGCGAACCCCAAGCCGCCAATTATGCTCAAGGGCCCCGGTTTGCATCGACCAGTATGCTTGCGAGTCGATACCGGACGAGCCGTATTGGCGATCATTGTTGGTGATATCCAAAGTCTCGGATAACACCTCGCGCGAGTTTGCCTCGCCGCGCAAGATCGCTAAGCGGCGTGGAAAAAACTCGGCATTACTCATCAAGGTGCCAGCATCCAGAGCACCGGCATAGGGGGCATTTTCGCTTTGGACTTCGGGAAAGAAGCCATCAAATTTATTCCAGGCGCGATCAAAACGATTTATATAGCCGCGATTGATCCACTGCCACGGACCAAAATCTGCCGAGTGGATAATATGCAGCTGTGTGTGCTCAGAGGTGAATTCATCCTCGCTGCTGGCGCGATAACGACGCAGGGAGTTGGCTGCAAAATCTTCGTCGGTGGTGCCCAGGTAAGTTTCGTCTGAGGTTTCATCAGCGTAGCCGAGCTTTACCACCACCTGCTGATCTACCGCCGCATCGGCCGCACTGTGCCAACCCAGCTTTAGGTTAAGGTCGTTGCGAATAAATCCGGTCTCGCCACCGCCATCCAACTCTTTAAAGCCATCGGCGCCGTAGCGCAAACCGTCTACCGCAAATTGCCACTGACCAACACTATCGCTATAGCGCAAACGTTCTTTGTGATAACCATACTCGCCCAAGCTCAGGGCCACCTCGCCGCTGCGCGCGTCAGTTAAGGGCGCGGTCACCATGTTGATCGCGCCACCGACCGTGTGGGGACCGTATTCGATAGCCGAGGGGCCTTTATAAACTTCAACCGCGTGCATGCGATTTACATTGGGCACATAGTAAGCCGCCGGTGCTGAGTAAGGCGCAGGCGAAATTAAAATACCGTCTTCCATTAAGGTTATTTTTTGGCTGCGCTCAGCGGTGGCGCCGCGAATACCAATATTGGGGCGCAGGCCATAACCGTCTTCCTGGCGAATATACACCCCAGGCACTTGCGCCATTAAATCGCCAATGTCGGTGGCATCAAACTCGGCAATGGCGCTCTCATCCAAAAAGCTCGCCGAACCTGCCGCACTGCGTACCGCTTCTCTGCCACCGGTTACCAGCATTTCTTCAATCAACTGGGGCGGCTCAGCCAACTGCGCCTGCGCGCCGGCCGACAACATCGCGACCGCCAGGGTTGTTTTTTTTACGTGCTTAATCATTATCCGACTGCCCCCGCTCTGGTAAATCTAAATTCACAATGGTGATAAAGTCGGTGCGCAAGCGATCGTTTAAACGCTTTAAATAGCCGTGCAATTGGCAGGCGGGGTAGTCCGACGTAACCTCGGGGGTAGCCGCCGCGTTTTGACACACTGTGTTACTGCCCGAAGCTAACAATCGCTGGCTTTGGGACAGCAGTGACTCATTAACCTCATCGGCCAGAACAATGGCATTGTCGATGTCATGATTAAAGTCTGCGGCAATATCGGCAAAACCTTCGGCGCGGATGATGTCATCAAAACCCAAACCCTCGGCACCATTAAACGACTGCTTAAAACCCTTGAGGTTTTCGCGAATATTCGCGATGGAATTTTCCGCGTAAGGCGACTCTACGGCATCGGGGCAAGCTACGGCGGAGCAATCACTGTGAATCGCTAGCGGCACGCCCAGCTTGGCATCTTTGCTCTCCAGCTCTATATAGAAAAGCGCGTCCGACAGCGCTTTCAACGAAGCCTCGTGATTGGCCGGCGTGATAAATTGATAACGATAGTCGCCGCCGTCGGGCTCCCAGGCGCGAATGACCGTCTCAATACCTTCCGTGACATCGGCGGCAACGCGTTCAGCGTAATCGCAACGCGCCTGACGACGTTCGTCGGCCGGGCGATCATTCCAGTGAGCGGTTTGTGGAATTTGCGTGGGGCAAGTGTGGGTTAACTCATCACGAAAAAGTAAGTATTCAAGCGCTGCCAAACCGCGCGAGTTAAACGAGCGTGAGGATAAATCAAGCGCGTCATCTTCGGCGAGCACCACCGCCTGATCTACCGCGCAACTGGAGAGGGGCGCACTGCTCCCATAGGCATAAACGCGATTGCGTAATGCGCCACCGTTTTCGATCAGAGGGCCCACCTGCAGTAACTCCACCTGCTGCCAGCGGGCCATCGTCTCGCGCCACTGTATCTGCGAGGGCTCAACATCGTCGGCGTCATTGCGCAAGGCATGACAGTAATCAGCCACACGCTCTGTCAGCGCAGCGGCGCTGTCGCGGCTTTGCGTTAACGCAGGCTGCACGATGTTGTCGGCGTAGTTGGCCAACATGGCGGTGTAGTTAAACTCCGCACTTGCGGACACCTCTGGCTCAGATCCGCTGTCGCCTTCACCGGCGCAAGCACCCAACAATGCAACGGCTCCCGTTAATATCAGCGCTTTGTTCAAAGTCACTTTTTTCTCTCCTCAAACGCAAAAAGGCGAGAGCTTTCGCCCTCGCCTGTCGTAATTAAAACCCGCGGCACTTACCAGTTTTCAACATTTTCTTCATCAAAGTTATAGGCAATGCGCATCAGGTTACGAGCGTGAGTCAACTCTTCAATGTACTCATCAGTGCCCCCCTGGTAATCGACACCGGCTTGGGTGCCGTCCGCCAATACCGGAGCATCCCCCATGCGCTCAAGAATCAGGCGCAAGCTATCGCGTACATCGTCGTTTCTCGCAAAAGGTGACTCGGGACTAAATTGCAAACCCAAGGCAAAACCTTTCATCTCACCCCAGTGCTTAGCAAGATTTTTAAAATTTTCTAAGCTTGCGAATTTGCCATCGCTAAACTCACCCATGTCGGCAATCACGTCATTAATGTAATGCACCACGGTGGCGGCCACACATTTTTCCCAGGTAACCGCGGCCACGGCAATATGCTCGTCCAGCTGAGCTTGCTGCTCACCTGTTAGCTCACCGGCCGCCGAGGCCTGAGCGAGAATGTGACGACCGGCAATAAAGGCATCAAATACTTGCTGGGTATAATCGGTGGGGTTGGCGTTACCGGCACTGCCAGCATCGCGCTTGGCGCAGTTTACCGAGTTGCCAAAGTTGTACTCGCTGCGCACATCAATCAGGCCATCGCCGTTGCTGTCGTGGTAGCCGTTTTCATAATCGACACGGCCGCCCGAGGCACGAATCTCATCGTCGCTGTAATCGCCATAGTCGCGCGCAGCGCCAAAGTAACCAAAGGCTTCGTCCCAATTGTGCTCGGCCTCGGTGTAGGCCGCGCCGCCTTCTGACTCAAGCATGCTGGCAAAGTCTGACTGCAAGTAGTCGCTGGTGCCCTGCGAGAAGGCCACGGCCCCCAACAGAAACTTCTGAATAAGCTGCGGATAATCTAAACCGCTTGCACTCACAGTAACAGTATCCAGCGGAATATCACCAGCAGTCGTTGCAACCTGCGGCGTTACACCGTCGGTGGCCTCTGCAGCTTGCTGAGCAAACAGGTAATCCACCAGTTCGACCGGCAGTGGATCGGCATCAAGCCCCGCCTGCCAACCAAAAAAGTCAGACACTAGAGTTCCGGTCTCACCGCCGCCGGTGCCATCTCCGCCGGCAATTTTGCCAACCAAATCTTTACCGTCGGCAACGGCGCCATAGGTAAACTGGTTAGCATCACTCTGGGGTAACAGGGTCTCGCCGTCCAAGGAAAATTTTGGCGTTAACTCATCGGAGGTCGCCGCATCGTATCGGAAGTAAAAATTCAACTGTGATAAAACATCGGCGGCAGCGTCTTCGGTAAGACCGGCGATTTCGGCCACTAGATCACTAATCAGTATTTGACGTTTGGTTTGGCCTGTATAAGAAACCGTGTCTTCGCCTTCGCTATCGCTAAATTGGTAGCTCGTAGGCGCGAGGTCGTCGGTGCCGTTATCACCACTGGCATCGTCGTTATTGTCGGTGTTGTCGTTGTTGTCTTCGATTGGCGTTGGAGCTGGCTCAGGCGTCTCGACCGGGTCGTCGCTACCACCACCGCCACAACCGACCAACGTTAAGCTACCAAATAACACCGCCAGCAGGGAAAGCATCCGAATATTCACAATTGATCTCCTTAGTACGACGCAGCAAACCTGCGCCACAATTGTCATACGATTGAATTTGACTATCAGCCCAATAGAACGGCGCTATCCTATAGCAAATGAGAACGTTTCGCAAACTGTTTAGATTTGTATTTTTATTATAAATTGAGCATAGAGCACCTTTAATAGAAAGATCGGCGCACAGTTGAACCTCAAATCAGTACACTTTCGCTATATTCTCGCTGGACCCACTTGGCTTAACTAAAGGCTTAAGATCCAATGCTGTAAACGGGCTGGCTGAAATAAAGCGTAAGCCTGCCTGGCCTCATACTCGCAACTGACACCTATCGCGGCGCTTTTGACTCGCTGGCGGCACACCACAAAGAGATTTAATATATGCTTGAGTAGCGCCTCCCTCGCCAACGGACTTAAGACAATTAATGGATATTCAAACCGCCCCCAAGCGAACAGCCCTAAGACCGGACGTCTTTGCCGTATCGTTAATCATGCATATTCTTGCACTGGCCCTGCCGTTATCACTGTTGCAAGTGTACGACCGTATCCTCCCTAATCAGGCATGGGGCACCACCACCATTCTGGCGCTGGGGGTCGGGCTAGCCATTGTGCTTGAAGGCGTGCTGCGCTACGGCCGGGGCGCCTTGTTTGCGCGAATAGGCGAGCGCTATGAGGCCGAGCAAACCCTATTCGTATTTGACCGGTTATTAAAAGCCGACATTGCCGAAGTCGAGAAACGCGGCAGTGTGAGCATTATCGACTCCGTACGCGCTATCGCCACCGTGCGTGATCACTGGTCCGGCAGCGCCGCCATCTCCCTATACGAGCTTCCCTTTAGCGCTGTATATATCGCGTTAATTGCCTACATCGGCGGCTGGCTTGCGCTTATCCCCACAGCGTTATTTCTTGTAATGCTGGCGGTTTCGCTGCTAGCGTTACCGGCCACCAAACGCGCTGTGCGGCTTGTCGATCACACGGATCGCAAACGGCGTAACTTTTTGTGGTCGCTATTTGCCGGTTTGGCAGAAATTAAAAGCCGGGGTGGTGAACCGAGTCTTACCCGCTGTTACAGCGAGCTCAACGAAGACTTTATGATCGCCAGCGCGAAGCTCGAACAACATACCGCCTGGGTGCGAGAAAACGCAGGTTTGGCCAGCCAACTGGCTACCGTATTGGTGGTTATTTTTGGAGCAACGCAAGTCATCAATGGTGAGCTAACCACCGGTGCGTTGGCCGCCTGCACCCTACTGGCCGGGCGCTCGATATCGCCCGTCATTGCCGGGCTAACGTATCTATCACGTACCGCGCAGATAAACGATGCCGAACAAAAACTACAGGACTTAACCTCTATCCCCAGCGCGGCCGAACAAGCTAAAACCCAGGTCAATCAACAAGCCCTCATCCGTAACGGCGCTATCGATATTTCGGCCTCAGCTTCATTTGATAAAACTGCGCATATAAAGGCCGGCGAAATTGTGCGGGTATGCTGCCCGGATATTACCCGGACCTCTACCCTATTGGCGGCGATTGCCGGTCTCACTCATAATGATCGTATTCATGTGCAGATTGACGGCGTAAACCCCCTATCCCTGCCCGTCGATCGTTTGCGCGAGGACGTCTGCTTGGTACCACGACAACCGGCTATGATTCCGGGCTCCATCCTCAACAACCTCACCCTGTACGACCCGCGCTTTAACCAAAGCGCGCGTGAATACGCCGCTAAACTTGGCCTGTTAAGCATGACCGATCACCTGCAACACGGGCTACTCACCGACATTGGCGCCCTGCTGGCCGAGAACCTCGACGAGGGTATGTATCAGCGAGTGGCCCTTATTCGTGCGCTTGTGCGCCAGCCAAAGGTGTTGTTGCTCGATCACGCCGACCGCGGCCTGGATATCGACGGCTGCAAACGCCTGGCTCAGGTATTACAAGAGCTCCATGGCGACACCACAATTCTGGTCTCTACTGGTCGCGAAGAAATTATTGCCTGCTGCGAACGCACCCTCAACCTTAAAGGGGGCCACGCATGAGCAGCCAGGATACCGACTTTTGGAGCGAACACGAGCGCCTATCCCGCTATAACCGCATAATCGGTAGCGAACGCCAAACCCACTCGGCCTTGGCGCGCTGCTTACCCGCGGCACTGGTGGCACTTGATTGGTTCGGTTCTGAACGTGCTTTAATCACAACGCTACCGCGAGCAGGCAAAGAATTTAGCGTGTCTGATTTAAAGCGCCTGCTGGCCGATATTGGCTTTCGCTTAGTGGAGCGCCGCTACCAAAGCACCGCCCAACTCGACGAGCTCCCCAAGGGCAGCTTCGCCCTTGAGGGAGAGCGCTGTTACACCTATCTGGGCAAAACCGACGAGCAACACTGGTGGCACGACGGCACCTCGGCAACCTGCCAGTGGCAGCCGCCTATCTCGGCGGTGCGCCTGTTATATGTGACTCCCGATCTGCGCTATCAACCCATTGATGCACCGCAGCCGCTGTGGTTTAACCGTTTGCTGAATCGCGCGCGGCGTGAAATTGGCGGTACGATTTTTATCAGCTTAGTGATCAATATTCTGGCGCTGGCGGTTTCGATCTTTATTATGACGGTCTACAACAGTGTCATCCCTACCGGTATACCCAGTACCCTATGGGCGCTGGGGTTAGCTGTACTTATCGCCATTATCGCCGGCTGGCTGTTACGCCTGGGGCGCGCCCGGGTGCTGGCCAATATGGGCGCTTGGGCAGGGGCCTCGATTGGTCCTGCGGTGGTACGCAAAACCCTAGGCTTGCCCATTGAGGCCTCGTCCCGCTCGGGGGTGCACAATAATATTAACCGTATGCGCTCGCTCGAGAGCGTGCGCCAGTTTCTGGGCGGCGCCGGGGGTACAGCGCTTATCGACTACCCCTTTGTGGCGGTATTTTTATTGGTCATTGCTATCTGGGGAGGCTGGATCGTCTTTATCCCCATCATGGGACTCGCCGCACTAGCCGTTGCCCGGCATCTATTTGCCCCACTTATACGTCAACGCACGGCGGCCGTCAGTGTCGCCAGTAACCAGCTGCTCAACGAAATATCGGCCTGCGCCCTGCGCCTGCACTCACTGCAAGGCATCAGCGGCACTAGCCACTGGCTGCGACGCCTGCGCGGCACCGTCATCGAGGGAGCGGCGGCCAACCGCCGCCTCAGCCAAACCCAAAATCTTATGCAAACCACGGGTCAGGCAATCACGATGCTCACCGTGCTGACGACTATGTGCAGCGGTGTTTTTCTGACCCTCTCGGGACATATGAGCTCCGGCGGATTGATCGCAACCATGATGCTCATTTGGCGTATTACCACACCGGCGCTGCAATACTTTTCGCTCAGTGTACGGATGGAGCAAATTCGCGATGCCGCCGCTCAATTAGAGCGACTCATGGCCACCGCCGGAGAAATGCAGTCCCCCCAAACCTTGGCGCCCGTCGAGCCGCTGGCAGGCAACCTCCGAGTCGATAAGCTTTATTATCGCTACGCTGCAGACCGCGAGCCCGCGCTGAACAGTATTAGTTTTGAGCTAGAAGCGGGGCAAATGCTCGCCGTGGTAGGCCCCAATGGCTCAGGCAAATCAACCCTATTGCAATGCTTAAGTGGGGTTCGTGGCGCTCAAAGCGGCAGTGTATCGGTGGACGGGCGAGATATCCGCCAATTTGACCCCGCCGATTACCGCAGCTGGGTCGGATTTCAGGCTCAGGTACCTCGGGCACTACCACTGTCCGTCAAAGATTATCTACAGCTAGGGCACCCCACTGCCAGCGAAAAGGAAATGACCGACGCGCTACAACAAGTCGGCGGTGAACTCTGGTGGCAGCTGCTGGGGGCGAGCAGCGCACAAGCGGCTCTCGCTCACGAATCCAACCCCTGGCTGCACGACGCTGCGTCTATACGCCGCCGCTATTTACTGGGCCTGGCCGAGGCAATTTTGGGCGAGCCGACGCTGTTACTGTTGGACGACCCCATCAGCGACCGCGACCCCCAACTCGACCCACTGCTGCAACAGCTTATTAGTTCACGCAAAGGCACAGTGACCATTGTCATAGCCACGCACCGCCCGGATCTTATTCAAATGGCCGATCAAATAGCCGTGCTCGACCGGGGTAACCTGCTGCACTTTGGTCCGATAGCCGAGCAGCCAACCCCATCGACGACGATTGCCAACGAGGACGTAACAGCATGACGGACGCTAAAACACCGGACATCGTCACCATTACCGGCGGCGACAACCGCCGTACGGACAGCATCACCACCTTACTGGACGACGGCAACAGCAGCCGCAACCTACACCGCTTACTCTTAGGTGTGGTGGCACTGGTGATTGCTTTCTTACTGTGGGCGATCTTCACCCCCGTGGATGAGCTGGCCCGTGCGCGTGGAGAAATCAAACCCCTATCGGGTGTGCAACTAGTGCAGTCCATGGAGGGGGGTATTCTCGCCGAGTTATTGGTAAAAGAAGACGATTACGTTGAAAAAGGCAGTGTTATCGCGCGATTTGCCGCCACCGACGTGCAAAAAGAGCAGCTGCAAGCCCAGGTGCGCCGGGTCGCGTATCAAATTGATTTAGAACGCTGGGGAGCACTAGCCGAGGGCCGCACACCAGATTTCTCGCGGTTTAATAGCTACCCGCAATTGGTGGCCGAGGCCGAAGCTTTGTATACCCGTGAAGCCGCGCTCAATGTGGCCCAAACCAAAGCGCGCTTTTCCGCCAGCGAACAGCAACGCGCCGCTCTGGCCGGCGCCGAACAAGAGCTGCCCAGCGCCCAACGCGAGCTAGACGCCGCCAATGATGTTCTCGAGCGCTACCGCCAGGGCGTCGAGAGCGACTTAATCTCTAAGGTGCAGCTTGCCAACGCCGAGCAACAAGCCGCCGCCGCGCAACGCCGGGCTCACGAGCTGGAGTCCCGCCTAAACGAGTTGCAAACCGCCATCGACAGTGCCGATGCCGACCTAGAGGCAACCCGACAGGGAATCGTCGAGCAGGCCCGCACTAAGCGCAGCGAACTACTGGAGAAAATCGCAGAATTAGACGCCGAAATTGAAGCATTGGACGCGCGCCACGGCCGCAGCGCGTTACTTGCGCCCGTTTCGGGCTATATTAAAGATTTACCGGACACCCGCACGGGCGCCGTAATTAGCGCAGGCGGCACAGTAGCCGAAATTGTCCCAACTGAGGGGGGGATTATTTTAGAGGCCATGGTAACGCCCCGCGACATTGGTTTTGTCAGCCAAGGCCAGCGAGCTTCGGTAAAAGTTGATGCGTTTGATTACAGCCGGTTTGGCGCTGTGCAAGGCACCGTAGAAACCATTTCGCCTTCGGCCTTTAAGCAGCCTCAAACCGGCGAGCCCTTTTATAAGGTACAAATCGCCCTGGACAAAAGCTATGTTAGCGACGATAAAAGCCGTCGCTTAATTCCGGGGATGACTGCCGAGGCCGACATAGTCACGGGCCGTAAAACGGTATTCGAGTATTTGCTCAAGCCGGTTTACGTCAACACAAAATCGGCTTTTCACGAACGTTAAAGTGGCGGCTTAACCGCCATTGGCAAGGACCGCAACGGCGAGCAGAGCACACGCTCTTAGCTTGCTGATTAACACAAGCAAGATTAAGTACAGCGAGAGAGCGCTATGGCTAAACGACCCACTGGCCCCAAAGAGCCCACTTCAGATCCGTTAAAAGCTCACAGCCCTCCGCCTGCGAAGCCCGGTCAAACCGCCCCGGAAGAAGCGCCCATTGGCTGGGACCAAGCAGCGCCGCAAACGCCCTTGCCTGACGAAGCGCCTACCCCGCAGACCGAAGGCACAGGCAGCAACCGCCCCGCAGCCCCATTGGGCGCACAAACCGAATACCACTCCAGCATTTACTCACTGCCCGGCCGTGCCAGCGGCACATCTTTAATTGGCACGCCGAGCTCAGGGAGCAATGCCACCACCAGTACCGATTCCGGTGGCGTATTTCATGCCGTTAGTAGCAGCAACTCGCTACAATTTGCTCTCACTAACATGCCCAGCAACGCCGTCCACGGGGGCCAACAAGCGGTCACATCGCCGGCACAACCCAATATCAGTGGCCCTACCACGGCGTTACCTAACACGCCCCCGTCAACGCAAGGCAACAGCACCACACCACCCACCAGCGGCGGGCAAACACCCCAGGGCGCCACAACACCCGGCGCGGGCACTCAGCCCCCGACCCAAACCGGCACACCGACAAACAACCCGGGCACCGGACAAACTCCGGGCGGCACTACCACACCACCCACCAGCGGTGGGCAGACATCCCCAGGCACCACAACTCCAGGGGGAACCACCACACCACCCACCAGCGGTGGGCAGACACCCCCAGGCACCACAACTCCGGGCGGCACTACCACACCACCTACCAGTGGCGGACAAACACCCCCAGGCACCACAACTCCGGGCGGCACTACCACACCACCTACCAGTGGCGGACAAACACCCCCAGGCACCACAACTCCGGGCGGCACTACCACACCACCCACCAGCGGTGGGCAGACACCCCCAGGCACCACAACTCCGAGCGGCACTACCACACCACCTACCAGTGGCGGACAAACACCTCCGGGAACCACAACTCCGGACGGCACTACCACGCCACCTACCAGTGGCGGACATACACCCCCAGGCACCACAACTCCGGGTGGCACTACCACACCACCTACCAGTAGCGGACAGACACCCCCAGGCACCACAACTCCCGGCGGCACTACCACGCCACCCACCAGTGGCGGACAGACACCCTCAGGCACCACAACTCCCGGCGGCACTACCACACCACCCACCAGTGGCGGACAAACACCCGCCGGTACGACGTCGCCAGTGGGCGTTAACCAGCTCGCCATCACCGGCACAGATTCCGGCAGCACCACAGAAGATCAAACCGCTTCAACCAATGGCCAGCTAGCGCTTACCGGTGCCCAGGGCGCACAACAGTGGCAGGTCGATACGCCCACGGGGCAATACGGCCACCTGAGTATCGATGCCAGTGGCCAATGGAGCTATCAGCTGGATAATGGCAGCACGGCGGTACAGTCGCTGGCCGCAGCCGAGCGCGTCAGCGATACTTTTTTAATTACCGCCACAAGCAACGGGCAAAGCACGCAGGCCACCATCACGGTAGACATCAACGGCACCAACGATGGCCCGGCACTGATTCCCGGCGCACAGGTACACGCGTTGTTGGATATGGCTAACGGCGGTGATGCCAGTGGCACTGTTGATGCCACAGACATCGATCATCAGGCACAACTCAGCTGGAGCGGTGTCGATCAACAGGGGCAGTTTGGTCACTTTCACCTCGATGAGGCTACCGGTCAATGGCACTACCAGATAGACCCTACCTTGCCTGCTGCACAAGCGCTGGCCAGCGGTGCCAGTGCCTCGGAGAGCTTCACTTTGGCGGTTACCGACGAGCACGGCAGCAGCGCCCAGCAACAGATAATCGTCACGGTAGTGGGTACCAATGATGCACCGGTGCTGGCCACAGTGCCGGTGCAGAGTCTACAAGAGGGCCGCCAGCCAGTTTCTGGCCAGTTGGCTGCCCAAGACCTTGACGGGCCCGGCGGCCTAATATTTAGCAGCGGCTTTCCGGTGCCGGGCTTCAGTCTTAGCCCCGATGGCCATTACAGCTTTAACCCCGGCCACAGCGCCTATACCCCCATGGTCGCAGGTGCAGTACAGCAAATTGATATTCCGGTTAAAGTTACCGACCCTTCAGGCGGCTCCGACACCCAAACCATAAGCATCATTTTAACCGGTACCAACCAAGCACCCGTCGTCAGCATGATTGCGCCGCTGGCGGTTGACGAGGGCGACCCGACGGTTCACGGGCAGCTGCAGGCTGTGGATAGTGACACGGGTGACACAGTCACCTTTAGTGCCGCTCAACCAACTCCGGGACTCACCGTTAACGCCGATGGCTCCTTTAGCTTTAACCCAGCCGACAGTCACTACAACTCGCTGTCATTGGGTCAAAGCCACACCTACACCGTTGCCGTAACGGCCACCGACAACCACGGAGCCAGCCATACGCAAGACCTTGTGATAACCCTTACCGGCACCAACGATGTACCGGTGATCAATGCCATTGCCCCCGCGCTTGCCACCGAGGGCGGCCCGGTCATTAGCGGCCAAATTCGCAGTAGCGACCCCGATTCACCCGACACCGCCACCTACAGCGGCGGCCAACAAGTACCCGGCTTTAACCTAAACCCCGATGGTAGCTACAGCTTTGACCCAAGCCATAGCAGCTACCAGAGCTTAGCGGGCGGGCAGCAACAGCAGCTTGTTATCCCCATCACCGTGACCGACGGCGCCGGCGGCTCAGACACACAGAACCTAGTCATACAGCTCACCGGCACCAACCATGCGCCCGTAGTAAATACCATCGCCACTCAGGCGGTCGATGAGGATGCTGCCACGATCTCCGGGCAAATCACCGGAACCGACGTAGACTCCGGTGACTCGATCAGCTACAGCATCCCCGGCCAGCCCGTGGATGGCCTGACCCTTAACGCCGACGGCAACTGGAGCTTTAATCCCTCTGATCCGGCTTACCAGCACCTACCTGAGGGGCAACAGCAGGTCATCACAGTACCCGTCACTGGCACAGATCAAACCGGGGCAACCAGTACCCAAAGCCTGGTCATTACCCTAACCGGAACCAACGATGCCCCCACCGTCGCCACCGCGCTGACCGATCAGACCGCGACCGAAGATGCCGCGTTCAGTTTTGCAATACCGGCGGGAAGCTTCGCCGATATCGACACCAGCGACAGCCTGACACTCACCGCCTCGGGCATGCCCGCCTGGGCGATCTTCGATGCCAGCACGGGCGCCTTTACCGGCACACCGACGAACAGCGATGTGGGCACCACCTCGGTGACAGTCACCGCAACGGACGCGCAAGGTGCTACGGTTAGCACCACCTTCGATCTGACAGTAGCCAACACCAACGACGCACCGGTTTTAAACCCCATCGCCACCGTCACCACAAAGGAAGATGCACAAGGCATCAGTGGCCAGATTACCGCCACCGACTCAGATGCGGGTGACACCCTGACCTACTCCAGCACCGCCACCGTCGCCGGTCTGACCCTGCGCCCGGACGGCAGCTACACCTTCGACCCCAGTAATGCGGCGTATCAAAACTTAGCCGAAGGCCAGCCACAAACCTTAACGATCCCCGTGACTGTGACGGATAACCAAGGCTTGGCCGACACCCAAAACCTGGTCATCAAGCTGACCGGCACCAACGACACGCCGGTGCTAAACAGCATCGCGGCACAAGCAGTAAACGAAGATGCAGCTACGATTACTGGCACCGTAACCGGCGCGGATGTGGATGCCGGCGATACCATCACCTACACCAGCAGCCCCGCGGTAGATGGCTTAACGGTCAACGCCGATGGCACCTGGTCGTTCGATCCATCCCACGCTAGCTATCAAAGTCTCGGTGATGGCCAGCCGCACACGTTCACGGTTACCGTCACCGGTACGGATCAACAGGGCAACAGCGATACTCAAGATTTAACGATTACGCTGACCGGCACGAATGATGCGCCGACAGTCACGACCGCCTTAACCGGCCAAGCCACCAACCAAGACACAGCCTTTAGTTTCGCCATCCCTGCGGGCACCTTCACCGATATCGACACCGGCGATGGGCTGACTCTAACGACAGGCAATTTACCCAGTTGGCTAAGCTTTGATGCGAGCACGGGCACCTTTACCGGCACGCCTCAGAACGCGGATGTGGGCAATACCAGTATCACAGTCACAGCTATAGACAACCATGGCTCGACAGCCACTAGCACCTTTAATTTAACGGTGAACAACCTCAACGATGCGCCCGTGCTCAATCCGATCAGTGCAGTGGCCGTCAATGAAGACGGCAGCCAAGCTACCGGTCAACTCAGTGCAACTGACCCGGATACTGGCGATACCCTCACTTTTAGCGCCTCTGCCATAGACGGCTTTACGTTGCACAGCGATGGCAGCTGGAGCTTTGACCCGAGTGATGCAGCCTATCAATCGCTGCCTCACAACCAAACCCAAAAGCTTACTATTCCAGTTACTGTGACTGACGCTGCCGGTGCGACAGGCACGCAAAACCTTACGATTACCGTGACGGGTACCAATGATGCCGCCAGTATTACCGGGGTCGATACAGGAACCGTGACGGAAGACCAGCAAGTAACCAACCAAGGCAGCCTTGTGTTTCAGGGGCAACTCAAGGTCGCCGATGTAGACGCGGGTGAAGCTGTTTTCCACATGCAAATGCAGGGCGCTGGCAGTGGCGGCTACGGTTCATTTTTTGTAACGCAGTCGGGTCACTGGGTTTACGATGTCGATAACACTAACCCGGCAGTTCAGCAGCTCGGTGATAAACAACACCTGACCGATACCTATGCTGTCACCAGTGCGGACGGTACTCGGCACACAATTACGGTCACCATAGAAGGCACGAACGATGCCCCCGTGGTGAGTCATGCGGTTGTCGGCCAGAGCGCCACAGAAGACGCCGTTTTTCACTTTTCTCTGCCTGCCAATACCTTTGCCGATATCGATACAGGGGACAGTTTGTCTCTGTCAGCAGGACAACTGCCCGCCTGGTTGAGCTTTGATGCCGCAACGGGCGTTTTTACTGGCACGCCGGACAATAATGATGTGGGCACCACACAGATCAGTGTCACTGCGACGGATACTCAGGGTGTCACGGTCACCACCAGCTTTGATCTACATGTCGCCAACACCAACGATGCACCTGTGTTAAATCAGATTTTGCAAGTCACCACCAACGAAGATGACGCGCAGATATCCGGGCAAGTTTCAGCGATGGACCCAGACGCAGGGGATAGCCTGACTTATTCAACGACAGCGACCCCGGCGGGTTTCACCCTGCATACGGATGGCAGCTGGAGCTTTGATCCCAGTAATGCAGCCTATCAATCGTTAGCGCAAGGTCAGCCTCATATATTGACTATCCCGGTGATCGTACAAGACGCCTCGGGTGCCACCGATCAGCAGAACCTGACAATTACTCTAACGGGCACCAATGATGCACCGGTATTGAGTAGCATTGCGAATGTGGCGGCTAATGAAGGTGATGCCGTCGTCACTGGCACCTTGCTCGGTACAGACGTAGACGGCGGCGATAGTCTGACCTTCTTTAATACTGTGCCTGTGCCGGGCTTAACCATACACGCTGATGGTAGCTACAGTTTTGACCCGGGCAACAGGGCTTACAACCATTTGCCGCACAATCAACAGCAAGTTATTAACGTCCCGATCACCGTCGCTGACGGTCATGGCGGAACAGATCAGCAGCCGCTCCAGATCACGCTCACAGGGACGAATGATGTCCCCGTGGTTAGCGGCATAGACCATGCTATCGGCTCCATTGCCGCCGCCTCTGGTGGCAAGGTAATTATCAACGGCCAGCTGTCCATTGTGGATCTGGATTCTGGCGAGAGCCACTTTCAGCAGCAGTTAATCGGCGGTAGTTATGGTGTGTTAAACATCAACCAAAACGGCCAGTGGGACTATGTTGCGGACGCCCATCAGCCTGCTTTTAACCAATTGCAAGGCAGCGCTACGCTGCCGGAAACCTTTATGGTTCGCGCCGCGGACGGAACCCGTCATCAGATTCAGCTGGAGATTAAAGGGCAAGGCACCCCCGCTATCATAGGCGGGGTTACCTTGGCGCTGGTGCATGAGGACCAAACAGGCACCATTACACATCAGCTTGCCATTACTGACCCGAATGCGGGTGAGGCCGCGTTTGTACCGATCGACCAAGCCACCCTATACGGTCATATCACCCTGTCTGCTCAGGGCGTGTGGACGTATGTTTTGGACAACAGCAATCCAGCGGTACAAGCGCTGAAAGCAACCGATAGTGTGCAGGACCATGTCGTAGTTGGCAGCATAGATGGCACACCACAACAGATATCCATTCATATCACCGGTGCCAATGATGTGGCCGTGATTGGTGGCATGTCTACCGGCGCATTGACTGAAGATACAGGTGTCGGTGCGACGGGCAAGTTGGAGGCCAGTGGCCAGTTAAGCATTGCTGACGCAGACACCGGAGAAGACCATTTCATTGCTGTACAGGACTTGCCCGGCGACCAGGGTTATGGCCATTTTAGCATCGACACCTCCGGTAGCTGGCATTATCAAATCGATAACAGCCAGGCGGCCATTCAGCAGCTTTCCACAGGCAGCACCCCACTGACCGAAAGCACGGTGGTTTACAGTGCGGACGGTACTCGGCACAGTATTACAATCACCATCCAGGGCAGTAACGACGCGCCCGTTGTCTCTCATGCGTTGGTGACTCAGTCGGCCACAGAAGATACCGCTTTCACCTTTTCTGTACCGGCTGGCTCCTTTACCGATATCGACACCGGCGATACCCTAACGCTATCCACCGGTACTCTACCCGGCTGGCTCAGTTTTGATGCCAGCTCGGGCACTTTTACG
>NZ_JXCJ01000001.1:169331-990425 GCF_000832015.1 Gilvimarinus agarilyticus | reverse complement strand
ACCTTAACCATCCCTCTCACCGTCACTGACGCCGCTGGCGCCACCGATACCGGTAGCCTGACCATTCAAATTACCGGCAGCAACGATGCGCCCTATCTGGTGGGCCGCAGCACTGATACGCGCAATGAGGACGGTCGAGTAGTATCGCATCAAGTGTTGGTGGCCGACCTTGATAGCGGTGAAAGCGCGGCGGGAACACACCTTTCTACCACCGCAACCGTGCCCGGCTTTACACTGGGGAATGGCACATTCACTTTTGATCCGTCCGATCCCGCCTACCAACACTTGGCCGCCGGTGAACCGCTTGATATTGTCATCCCCATTACCGTTACCGACGCCASTGGGGCCAGCTCGGCACTCTCAGACGCCATTACCATACATCTGACCGGCACCAATGACGCGCCTGTCGTCAGCCATGTGGTGGTCAGCCAGGCTGCCAGTGAAGATACCGCCTTCCACTTTGCGCTGCCCGCTGACACCTTTACCGATATCGATAGCGGCGATACGCTAACCCTATCCACCGGTACTCTACCCAGCTGGCTCAGTTTTGATGCCAACTCGGGCACCTTTACGGGCACGCCGACCAGCGCCGATGTGGGTACGACTCAGGTCTCTGTTACCGCAACGGACGCCTCTGGAGCACAAACAACCACAACGTTTGCGCTCGATGTTGCGGCACTCAATCACGCGCCGACACTAACGCCTATCGCAACGCAAACGGTAAACGAAGACGGGCCAGGGCTTAGTGGTCAAATCCATGCAACGGATGCTGACCCAGGAGACACTCTTCGGTTTAGCAGCTCGAGCACAGAGCCTGGCTTTACCCTGCACAATGACGGTAGCTGGACGTTTGACCCAGGCAACCAAGCTTACGACTCTCTACCGGACGGCCAAGTAAAGAGCTTACTCATTCCGGTCACCGTGACTGATACAGCCGGCAACACTGACACCCAAAACCTGCGGATTAACCTCACCGGCACACCCGACAGAACCCAAGTGAGCTTTGCGGGCACTGACACCGGGACCGTCACAGAAGACACCCAGGTGCAAACTGTTTATAACAAAGAAATACTAGAAACATCCGGCAGGCTTTCGGCAACCGATGGCAATGGTCATACGGTTGATTTTGTATCCGAGCTAATCACCGGGGATCATGGCGGCAGCCTGGAGATGACACCCACCGGCGCCTGGAACGTGTACATTGACAACAACACCCCCAGCTTACAAGCTCTGAATACTGGCGATCATTACACCGAGACTTTCACCGTGCGCGCTACCGATGGCACCACTCACGATATTGCCATCACCGTACAGGGGCAAGACGAGGCCGCCGTGATCGTGCCGCCTCCAACAACCGATGTACAAATTGACTTTACCGCAGGACACGCCACTTCAGCGGCTACTGGACCATTCAGTATGCGAGATATGGTGGACCACCTGATGCAACAGTATGGTCAAGGCCCTACCACCACGTTTAGCAACTATGGCGGAAACCCTCACGGCAGCGACCAGATCCACACAAGCGGTAACATAATCGGCGTCTACGATTTAAAAGGCGGCGACGACACACTGGTGGTTGAGGGTACCAACTTTGGCCAAATTCAGACCGGCGAAGGCAACGATGTAGTGATAGTAAAAGGCCAAAACTACGGAGATATTACACTAGACTTGGGCAATGACTTTTTACTGGTAAGCGGTACCATCAATAGCGGCATTGACGGCGGCGACGGCACTGACACCGTTATTCTGGGGGGTTACACCAGCCGGCACTGGAATATCGCCTCGCCCTTTTTACACAGCTTTGAAAACATTATGACCAGTGACGGCGTGGTCGTGAAAGGCGATGCCAGTGCCTTTCCACAACTGACGGCTCACCCCCATTATGAGTACTCACTGCAAATCGACGCCACCGTACACAGCGCGGATGAGTCCGTTAGCGCCATCACCATCGACCAACTTCCCACAGGCGTTACACTGCAAGACAGCAGTGGACAAGCACTGACAGCGAACCCCGATGGCAGTTACAGCATTACCCCGCCGGCCACCGGCAGTGTTGATTTAGTACTGGTGGCTGACCACCAGTTAAACCCAAACACGGCTGATTTTGAAACCACCTTCACCTTCACTAACTCAGCTACTGGTGTGACCAGCACCACGGTGATGGATGCGGACGGTCAAGTTGTGAGTAGTGTGCAGCACGATCAACCCGATGATGGCGATATATCCAGTGTTACCTTCACACTGGATCCCGCACCTCCTGTAGACACAGCTATGGATATACCCGCAGGCGCTGACACACAACCGGATGATCTAGCGGCAACGGCTCAGGTCAATAATGAGCCAGAGGGCGGTGACGCGGCCACTGATAACCCAGCCCTGCAACCCTATTTAGACCTAGCAGGTAATACTGCCGCGCAGCCGGCGTCGATTACGCCGGCGGCAGAACTGGATGACTATTTACAGCTGGCCAATATCGACAGTAGCCAGCTCAATCTGGAGCCTACTCCCACGGATTCGGACCCCGCGACAGTACAATTAACTGAGCACACAATGGACCCGCTGGACACCGACAGCGAAACGCCCGTATACGACATGGGCACCGATGTCATTGATATAGACGCCCTGCCCGACAGCCAAATCATCATCGACGACCCACAACAGCCGGTGTAATCCAGCATGACCGAGCTCTCGCACACAACTACCGTGCGAGAGCTATACTTTTCAATAGGCACACCTCGCCAGACACCTAACCGCGAACCGGATTATCACTATGAAACAGTTACTTTTGCTCGGATTACTAACCGCTGCCTGCCCGATGACACTGGCCGACTTAAAACCCGACATCATCGAGTGCGATGGTAAAAAAGCCGCACGCAATGCCGCAATGGAAGCCACTGTTGGCGTCAGTGGCAACTGCGATGCAAAAAAAATGGCCGACGACGCCAAAGATGACGCCGCCGATAAAGTCAGTGATCGCGTCGATAACACCAAAGACCACCTCGGCCACACCGTCGATAACGTAAAAGACAACACCAGCGATGCGCTCGATCGTGACAAAAAACACAAACACAACTCTTTGCGCGAATAGGGGCTACCTCACTTTTGCGACACCCAGCCGCGTGTTAAGCTCGCGGCATTATTCGTAGGGCGCAGATTTTTATGCACATACATATTCTCGGCATTTGTGGCACATTTATGGGCAGCCTTGCCCAACTTGCCAAAGCCCTTGGTCATCGGGTTACCGGCTCTGACCAAAACGTTTACCCCCCCATGAGCACTCAGCTTGAAGCCGCCGGCATTGAGCTAATACAAGGCTATGATCCGCGCCAGCTAGATCCCGCGCCCGAGCTGGTGATTATCGGCAATGCGTTAAGCCGCGGTAACGAGGCCGTCGAGGCCGTGCTTAATAAAGGCCTGCCCTACACCTCCGGCCCTCAGTGGCTGCGCGAGCACGTGCTGCCCGGCAAATGGGTGCTGGCGGTGGCCGGTACCCACGGAAAAACCACCACCGCCAGTTTACTGGCCTGGATTTTAGAGTACGCCGGTATGGCGCCGGGCTTTTTAATCGGCGGCGTCACGCAAAACTTTCCGCAGTCGGCACGCTTGGGTGACACGCCCTTTTTTGTCATCGAGGCCGACGAGTACGACAGCGCGTTTTTTGATAAGCGCTCAAAGTTTGTCCACTACCAACCGCGTACACTAGTGCTCAATAATCTGGAATTCGACCACGCGGACATTTTTGATTCGCTGGCGGACATTCAAAAACAATTTCATCACTTACTGCGTACTGTGCCCGGTGACGGCCGCGTTATTTATCCAGCCAAAGAGGCCGCGTTAAAAGCCGTCGTTAAAAAGGGCCTATGGAGCGAACCGGAGACGTTTGGCCCCGACGGCCAGTGGCAGAGTAAAAACCTCGCCGCCGACGGCTCGCACTTTGCTCTGTACGACGGCGACACTCAGGTCGCCGAGGTTCAGTGGGATATGAGTGGGCAACACAATGTCAGCAACGCTATTGGTGCCATGCTCGCGGCACGGCACGTAGGTGTTACACCTGAGATAAGCGCCCGGGCGCTGGCCGAATTTAAAGGGGTTAAACGCCGGCTCGAATGCATCGCCGACATACACAGCGTAAAAGTGTACGACGATTTTGCCCACCACCCTACCGCCATTCACACAACTCTCGAGGGCTTGCGCGCCCGCGTTGGTGACGACAAAATTATTGCCATTATCGAGCCGCGCTCCAACACCATGCGCTTAGGCACCCACAAAAAAGCCCTCGCGCCATCCTGCGTACACGCGGACGATGTGCTCTGGTATCAACCGCCGCACACGGACTGGGATATGCACGAGGTGGTCAACAACTCGCCGGTGCCGGCAAAGTTATATCACGAGCTGGATAGCTTAATTCACGACACCTTGGCACTGGCCGAGACCGACACCCACATCGTGATTATGAGCAACGGCAGTTTCTCGGGCTTACACCAAAAACTGGTGCAGCAACTCACTAAGCACGCCATGTAGCCATACGACCGGAACGCTTTACCCAAAACAGGAGCCGCCCTTTTGTCACGCACCATTACTCTCGCCATGACCGGCGCCTCGGGCGCGCAATACGGCTTACGCTTACTGCAATGTTTGCTGGCCGCCGACTGCCGCGTTTATCTGCTGTTATCCAGCGCCGCTGAGGTGGTCATTCGCACCGAAACCAATTTAGATTTACCCGCCGATTTAGACGAGCAACAACTGTTTTTAAGTCAGCGCTATGGTGCCGACGACGAGCAGCTCCAGTTGTTTGGCCGCGACGATTGGTTTTCACCGGTGGCCTCGGGCTCCAGCTCACCCGCCTCGATGGTGATTTGCCCCGCCAGCGGCGGCACCCTATCGAGCATCGCCACCGGCGCCAGCAATAATTTAATCGAGCGCGCCGCCGATGTCGCCCTAAAAGAGCGGCGCCAGCTGATAGTTGTGCCGCGCGAAACGCCCTACTCGGCCGTACATTTAGAGAATATGCTGAAAGTCACTCAGCTGGGTGGCATAGTACTGCCCGCCAGCCCCGGCTTTTATATGCAGCCCGACCGGGTAGAAGATTTGATTGATTTTGTGGTCGCTCGGATTCTCGATCAGCTGGGGTTAGAGCAAGACCTAATGCCGCGCTGGGGCGAAGATTAATGCCCATAACAGCCACCTTACCCAATCGAGCCAGTATTGTAGAGGTAGGCCCGCGCGACGGCTTACAAAACGAACCTGGGCACATTAGCCTGGACGATAAAGTGGATTTAATTAACGCCCTTGCCCAAGCGGGCGTGCAGCGCATCGAAGCGGGCGCCTTTGTAAACCCAACCTGGGTGCCACAAATGGCCGACAGCTTTGATGTATTTACCAACATCACGCGCAAGCCCGGGGTGAGCTACAGCGCCCTTACCCCCAATATCAAAGGGTTTGACCGGGCGCTTGCCGCTGGTGTTGATGAGGTGGCTATTTTTGCCGCCGCCTCCGAGGCTTTTAGCCAAAAAAACCTCAACTGCGATATCAACACCAGCCTTGAGCGCTTTGCCGAAGTTGTGGCCGCCGCCCAAGCCAATAACATTCCCGTGCGCGGTTATATCTCCTGCGTATTAGGTTGTCCTTATTCGGGAAAGGTCGAGCCACAAACGTGCCTGAGCATCGCACGCGAATTGCTGGCCATGGGCTGCTATGAAATCTCTCTGGGTGACACCATCGGGGTTGGCACCGCCGCCGATACCCAACGGTTGCTCGCTTGTTTACTCAACGACATTCCGGCCGATCAGCTCGCCGTGCACATGCACGACACCTACGGTCAGGCGCTGAGCAATATCCTGGCAGCGCTGCAAATGGGCGTCCACATCATCGACAGCTCAGTGGCCGGCCTTGGCGGCTGCCCTTACGCACAGGGCGCCACCGGCAACGTTGCCACCGAAGACGTTATTTACTTGCTCGACGGCCTGGGCATAGACCACGGTATTAACCTGCACCAACTGATGGCCGCCGGGCAGCGCATTTGCGACCGTTTAGGCAAACGCAACAACAGTAAAGTCACCCAAGCGCACAGCGCCCGCACTCAAAAGATATTATGACCGACGACATTCTTAAAGCGAAAGTTAACTTAGAAACCGCGCCAATCCCCTGGCACGAGCTGCAGCGATTTTTTGCCGGTGGCACCGCCATTTACGTCGCCCCCGAGCTGGACTTAACCCTTGTAGCGACCGCCATGGCGGAAGATAACGCCGCGCAAATACAGCACTGGATGCAAGTCAACCAAGTGCAACCGGTAAGCGACGAGCAGGCAAACCAATGGTTTGAAGCGAATGCGATTGTCTGGGCCGTGGTGGTCAAGCCCTGGGTGGTAGTGCAGGAGCGGGTGACGGATGACGGGTGACGGATGACGGATGACGGATGACGGATGACGGATGACGGATGACGAGTTTGGTGCGGCTCCGAAAAGCTCGTCAAGTCACACTAGCTTACGTCTCGTCTTCTCCGCGAACGAGGTGAATTTCGAGCAAGAGAGGGCAGCCTGGGCTGAGCGGGGATCCAGTGGCTTCAAATAGCGAAAGGTCTGAGATCCAGACACTCCCGTACGCCGTCAACCGTGTCCCTCTTGTACTAATGCGTCAACACGCCATTCACCACCGCCGCCACGCCGGCCAGCGCCGCAATCGAAAGAATAATCGGACGCAGCGCACTAAACGGCAAGCGATTAACCAAATGCCCCGACAGCCAAAAGCCCACAAAAACCCCGGGGCAAGTCAGCAGCAATAGCTTAAGCTCAGCGGTGCCGATATAACCCGCCGGGGCCAACGCGGCAATACTGGCCAAACAAGCAAACAAAAAAAACGCCGATAAATTAGCCCGCACCAAAGGGCCTGTTTCGTTCTGATAAATCAGCGCAATGGGCGGCCCGCCAACAGCGGTAATGGTGCCCATATAACCCGAGGCACTGCCCGCCAGTATGCTGTTACGCGCAGATAAGCTGGGTTTAACGCCCATCACGCTCATACCCACCGCCAATAAAATTAGCACGCCAAAGGCCAGCTCAAAGCCCTGTGCGGTTAAAAAAGCCAGCGTGATGGCCGCCAACGCAGTACCAACAATATTACCGCCAATAGCGTAGCGCACCGGCCTAAAGCTCAAGCTTTGGTGGTGGCGCAGCAACATCAGGATATTCAGCACAAACGCGTTCAGCAGCGCAACCCCGGGCACCAGCGACGGGCTCACTAAAAACAGCAAAGGCGCCGATAACGTGCCGATGCCATAACCCGCCACCCCCTGCAAACAAGAGCCTGCGACCAACGCTAAATTGGCTAAAATGAGTTGAATAAGGGTGATATCTTCCACGACAGGCCCGGTTATTTATACGATATTGAGGCCAGCATACTGCCCCACCCTATTGTATGATAAATATTGGAGTTCCACACCCCCCCTCAGCGCCACTGTAACACCCGGTTAACCGGGCCACCGACAATACAGAACTTAACACGCCCAAAACATAGAAATCCCCTGTCGTCGTCGCCATACTCTCTTATCTATCAACCCAACCGAGCGGAGCGCAGTAAATGCAATACAGCACCTTAGGCTACAGCAACCTCACAGTGTCACGGGCCTGCTTAGGCACCATGACCTGGGGCAAACAAAACAACCAGGCCGATGCCAACGCGCAAATCGACTACGCCTTAGCTCAGGGTATTAACTTTATCGACACCGCCGAAATGTACGCCGTGCCCCCCAGTCCCGACACCTATGGCACCACCGAAACCATCATCGGCAACTGGTTGGCGGCCAACCCGTCGCGCCGGGATGAATTTATTCTCGCCTCCAAAATAGCGGGCAACGGCCTAAAGCACATTCGCGATGCCCAGGACATTACCGGCGAGACAGTGTTAGCCGCGATAGACGACTCCCTCGCCCGTCTGAAAACCGACTACATCGACCTCTACCAACTGCACTGGCCCAACCGCACCTCACCGCACTTTGGCAAACACGCCCCCGGCCGCATCAGCTTTAGCGATGTAGACACCAGCGAGCACTCAGCGCAAATGCTAGAAATACTGCAGGCGCTGGATGAGAGTGTGAAGAGCGGCAAAATTCGTCATTTTGGTTTATCCAACGATACTCCCTGGGGCATTAACGAATACATCCGCTTAAGCGAAAAGCACAACCTCACCCGCGTAACCGCCATTCAAAATGAATTTAATTTACTGCAAACCCGCGACTGGCCATTTTTAATCGAAAACTGCGTACACCAGCAAGTGGCCTACCTGCCCTGGTCACCACTCGCCACCGGCGCCCTCACCGGCAAATACCTAAACGGCGCACGCCCCCAAGGCGCCCGCTGGAACTTAATACAACGCAACGGCCTGTTCCGCGACACCGAACAAAGTAACACCGCCGTCGCCGCCTACGGCGAGGTAGCGCAAAAACACAAACTCACCCCAGCGCAACTCGCGCTCGCCTGGTGCAACCAAGTGGACGGCGTCGCCTCCACCATCATCGGCGCTACCAACTTAGCGCAACTTAAAGAGAATATTGATGCGTTTGAGTTAACGTTAAGTGAAAGTGCATTAAGTGATATTGCGGATGTGCATAAGCAGTTTCCGGTGCCTTTTTAATCATCAAACCAGAATAATATCGCCGTGAACGCATTTGGCTTCTTTAATCGCCTCTTTCCCCTATGGGCCATTTTACTGGGCGCCTTGGGCTTTTACTTTCCGGCAATGTTTACACCGCTGTCGCCTGCCATTGCCTGGCTGTTGGCATTGGTGATGTTTGCCATGGGACTGACGCTATCTAAGGCCGATTTTTACCGGGTAGCGCGCGAGCCTAAACCGATTCTGCTCGGGCTGGCACTGCAATTTACGTTAATGCCACTTGCAGCTTTGGCAGCATCTCGCGTGCTGGGGTTAAGCGCCGACTTAACCACCGGCATGGTATTGGTTGGCACAGTGGCCGGCGGTACGGCATCGAATGTAATCACTTGGTTGGCCGGTGGCCGTGTGGCTCTGTCGGTCTCGATGACGTTAACGGCGACGCTGGCGTCGGTTATTTTAACGCCGCTGCTCACTTGGCTATTATTGCGCAATAGCGTAGAGATCAACGCGCTCGGAATGCTGTGGGGCATCGGCAAAATCGTTTTGGCGCCCGTATTAATGGGTGTACTACTACACCACTTTTTTGCCAACAGCATTAAACGGGTTGAGCCGGCCTTGGCCAGTGTCGCGGTCATTTTAATTAGCGTGATTATTGCGATTGTCGTGGCGCTAAACGCAGAACGCTTAGCGAGTATTGGCGCACTGGTGTTGCTGGGCGTGACTCTGCACAACGGCATAGGTTTAACGGCGGGGTACTGGCTGGCAAGATTATTTAAATTCGACGAATCAACTTGTCGCACCATTGCCATTGAGGTGGGAATGCAAAACTCCGGTTTGGCCGTGGCGTTAGCGCATCAGTTTTTTAATGCCAGCGCCGCACTGCCAGGAGCACTGTTTTCGGTTTGGCACAATGTATCTGGGTCGCTGCTGGCAAGTTGGTGGAGGAGAAAGGATGACGGAAAATTTGGAGTGACCCCGAGAAAGTAGACAAGTATTTTCTAGCACACCAAAGTCCCGTTCACACTCGTGAACGGGACAAGGCCTTAACTACCAAATAATCTCACCCGTGGTCAGGTTAATAGCGCTTAGGTTTCTACGCCCAGAGAAGTTTCCGTCTCCGCGAAGATGGAAAATACCACTAAAAAGCGCAACGTCACCCTGAATTGAAATATTTTTTACAGAACCTTGGATCGTTAAACCCAGCTGACTAATTTCTCCGGTGGCTGGGGTTATGTTAAAAAAGCCATGCAAATCATCAGCGCCGGCATCCAGTAAATAATTCTCGCCGCCGATATAAAGATTATTTTCATCACCTGTCACCGTGTAAATAATACTGGTATGAGGTGCGGCAAGATACTTTAAGCCTAAGTCCATTGCTTTGCCAGTTTCCAGGCTTGCCAACACCAGGCTCTCGCCTTCGGCGCTTAATGCCGGGTCATAGGTACCGCCCAACGAAATGAAGTCCTCGGTGAGGTGTATGGACCTTGGCACCAACTGACTAGCAACCGAGACCTCGTCAGCCACCCAATCGCTCAGCTCGCCGTTGGAATGCTCAAATACAGCAAGGTGAGTGCGACCTTTTCCATCGATGCTAGTAAACCCTCCTGCCACATACAGCTTACCATCGCGCGAATCTAATGCGTAGGGTATGTCATCCAGCTGAGGCGCCCATTCGGTTAACGTACCTTCGGGAAGCGTAAATGATGCCAAGCCATAGCGAGGCTCATCATTAACGAGGGTAAACTCGCCTGCCGCATACAGCGTGTCGTTTATTATTTCAATGTCGTTAATCATGGCCGTGTAATCTGTAGGAAGCGCGTCAGGCAGTATCGGACGCTTAAACTCCGCAGTAAAACTCTCATAATTACCGGTAGCAGCATCTATTGCGTACAAGTGACGATGATCTCTTACGAATGGAAAGTCACTGCCCTCCGGGCTCGGAACAGCGCCAGGCACACTGGTAGAAACATAAAGCGTACCGTCTTTTTGTTCTATATCCGTCACATTGCTAGCGCGCCCTAAAGAGGATGACCAGTCTTTGTACAACCCCGTCTTAGGGTCAATAGCGATGACTGGATCGACGTCTTGCGGATAAAATTCTAACGGACCGACAAACAGCAAATCGCCCTCGGAGAATGCAATCGACCCCAGTGTAGCCCTGGTACCATGTACCGGAAGCTGTATCATCGAGTTGTTGTTTAACGACAACAACCCATAGAGCAGCTCTGGGTTGTTCGGGTCTTCAGGGTGTTCTTCAAGGCCAACATAAAAACCACCACCGATAAATGCTTCTCCCCCATCGCCGTAGATCATGCTAACCTTGGTATACTCAGAAAGGCCAAGATCAATTCGCTCCGTGGTTTGGGTATCAAAAGCACGCAATACCACCGGCGCGATGCGCCCGGGAACATCCAGCATGTATAAAGTATCTTCTGTTGCCACCAGATTTATGGGATAGGCGCTATCGTACAAATTAGCGTTCCAGTCCGTTAACTCCCCTTGCGGGTTGATCAGCGCCAGCTTTGACTTGCGAGCGCCCCCGACAGTGGTGAACAGACCTGCAATATAAGCCCCCTGTGAGTTTGCAGAGACATCTTCAATCCCACCGTTGGTTTCTACCGACCAAATAAACTCACCCTTATCTATGTCAAAGGCGCTTAGTAAGCTTTCGCCTCTACCGGCACCTTGTGGTGGCTCGTACCAGGCGACATAAACAGTATTGCCAACCACAGAAAAGTTTATAAGCTCGGAGTAAGCCTCTTGCTGGGCCGTGGTCCCGCCATAGACCGTAGCGCCCGTCTCATGGTCGAGCACAACAAAGCCATGATGGCTTTCGCCATTGACGACAGTAAATTCCCCTCCAACAATAACCCCCTGGGGCGTATAGGCTAACGCCGTTATCTCGCCATTGGTGGTTGCATTCCAGGCTTCATCTATAGCGCCGCTGTTGCTAATACGCGCAATATTACGGCGCGGTGTATCATCCAGCCGAGCAAATGTGCCGCCGAGGTACCAGCCACCCTGTCCATCTTTTGCTGTAACATTCAAGTAGCCATCCGGGTGAGGCAACGCGCCCGTTAGCTCGCGGTTATCGCCATCGATAATTGCATATTTGGTGGCGTTTGAAACCGACCCCAAACCGTGGCCCGTAGTCATGAACAATGTATCGTCGTAAATAAGCATTTTGCCTGAACCAGAGTACGACGGAGAAGTCCTAAGAGTGCGACCTCCCGACACCTCAGAGTACGCACCGCTTTTTTCCAAAACAAAAAAGTAACCTTGATCAAGCAGTAAGTCGCCGTTAGACGCACTTAACAAAAGCTCTCCTGAGGCCAAGTCGACCTTTGCCCCAGAGTTAGCGCAATCAGCGTAGTTCACCCAATCGCAATAGGGGTCGGTTGACCAAAGTAAATTAACTGGCTCAGCTTGGTTTACTTGCACGGCAATAGCCTGGGGCTTTGACACCACTGACAAGCCCGAGGGTTTTGTGGCGAGCTCTAAGGTTACTTCGCAATCGGAGGTGACACTATCGATAACATAAAAGGTCGGAGGCATTTCATTATTAAGCGCACCCCCACAGCCCGATGCCGAGAGCAATGTTTGCCCTTGTGCGACGTTCAGCTCGATTTGCGCGGCGCTGCCCTCGGCTACCTCCTGGGTGGAGGTGGTAGTTTCAGCGTCTGTTTTGGTATTAACCTTTACCTGATAGGATGTGGTTTCTTGAACGACGGGGCTGCCATCATCATCGTCCGACCCACAAGCAACCAACAAACTTGCCAAGGCCAAGCCTGACACCATAAGTTTTAACTGCATGATACTTCTCTCCGTAAAGTGCTTAATGTCTAAATCTTCCGTGCTCCATGACGCGTATCGATAGCGCAGAGCGATAAGAGCCTATAAAAGCGCTTATCTTTCCAAATGTAGTAGGGCTAATTCACTGAATGACTCAATTGTGGCACAGCCTAATAAGCTGTAAATAGATAAGGACACTTAAAGTGTATAGAAATGTACAAAGCGCCAGGCCAAAACGAAGCGCTCGATGCCCTTAAGATTTATGCCGGTTGCGAATACCATTTAAAATAAAAATAACCGCCGGCATCATGCAGGCAACACCCAACAGTAAGTAGATGATCGTATCGTTATCAAAGCGGTATTGCGCGGGCACCAAGGGGACGTTACCTAGGTGCATGGCCATGGCGCCCCCGATTAGAACACAGCCGAGGAAGTCGAGTAGTAATAAATGGATAGGTAGTTTCACGTTTACAGTCCTTATGCATCAAAACCCAGGCCGAAGCTTTAGGTTCGCTTTGAGTGTTTTTCCCAGTTTTCCTGACGTTTTCGCTCACTTTTTTTAAGCAGTATATAGGTGGCGCCGCTGGCGCCGTGGTGTTTTTGCGCGGAGTGAAACGCCAACACCTCATCGATGCAGGGCAGCCAATTGGCGACGCAACTTTTTAACAGCGCCGGCTGCTCGCGGCCCTCGCCTTTACCGTGGGTAATTAACGCGCAGCGTATGTCGTGCTCCATACAGTCGCGAATAAACTGAAACAACGCCGAGCGGGCTTGCTCGACGGTCATGCGGTGCAAATCGAGCCGCGCATCAATGCCGTATTTACCGAGGCGCAAGTTTTTATACACGCCATGCTGTACACCATCGCGACGAAAGTCGAGAATGTCTAACGGGCCTACCGGGTCGATATGATCGGCGCTTAAAAAGTTGGTGTCTTGCTCGGTAATGGCCTGAGCGGCCGCACGCCGTTGTTTAAGCGCATCGTCGGTGGCGCGCTGGCTTTTTAAAGCCACTTTAGGGGTCACTTTCAGGCGCTTTACGTCCTGCATTTGCTGGCGGAATAGCTCGTCATCACTCATAGCGGCCGTTACATCGTTGTTCGCGTAGAGCGGCTATTATGCCAGTTTGCAGGTGAAGGGGAAAACGCCTTGCGGGCTTTGGCCCACAAGGCGTGATTGAGGCAGCGCTCTAGCGGTTCGCGCGGTTGTCGATCAGGTCATCTACCACGGCCGGGTCGGCCAGGGTGGAGGTATCGCCCAGGCTGTCTAGCTCATTGGCGGCGATTTTGCGCAGAATACGGCGCATGATTTTACCCGAGCGGGTTTTGGGTAGCCCCGGCGCCCACTGGATAATATCGGGCTTGGCAATAGCACCAATCTCTTGCACGCACAGTTGCACCAGCGCTTTTTTCAGCTCATCACTGGGCTCCTCGCCCTCCATTAAGGTGACGTAGGCGTAAATGCCCTGACCTTTAATATCGTGCGGGTAGCCCACCACCGCAGCCTCGGCCACTTGCTCGTGCAGCACCAACGCACTCTCGACCTCGGCGGTACCCATGCGGTGGCCCGATACGTTCAGTACGTCATCCACGCGGCCGGTAATCCAAAAGTAGCCATCTTCATCGCGCCGGGCGCCGTCACCGGTAAAGTAGTAGCCGGGATAGGTTGAGTAGTAAGTATCGATACAGCGCTGGTGGTCGCCATACACGGTGCGCAACTGGCTGGGCCAGCTGGCTTTAATAGCCAAACTACCTTCGCCGGCGCCTTCAACTTCATTACCTTCGGCGTCCAGCAGCACTGGCTGCACACCAAAGAAAGGCACGGTACACGAGCCGGGCTTAAGGTCGATAGCACCCGGTAATGGCGTCATCATGTGGGCGCCGGTTTCGGTTTGCCACCAAGTATCCATTATTGGGCTGCGCTCGTCGCCCACCACACGGTAGTACCACTCCCACGCCTCGGGGTTAATGGGCTCGCCCACACTACCCAAAATGCGCAGAGATTTACGCGAGGTGCGAGTGACAAAATCATCGCCCGCCCCCATCAAGGCGCGCACGGCGGTAGGCGCAGTATAAAAGCTGTTAACGCCATGTTTATCGACCACCTGCCAGCAGCGCGAGGCGTCTGGGTAGGTCGGCACCCCTTCAAACATTAGAGTAGTGGCTCCGTTGGCCAGCGGACCGTACACAATGTAGCTATGGCCGGTTACCCAGCCGACATCGGCAGTACACCAGTAGACCTCGCCATCGCGATAGTCAAACACGTACTTGTGAGTCATGGCCGCCTGCAGCAAGTAGCCACCGGTGGTGTGCAGAACACCTTTGGGCTGGCCGGTGGAGCCTGAGGTATACAAAATAAACAATGGGTCTTCGGCGTCCATCCACTCTGGCTCACACTGCTCAGACGCCGCCTCAACCAAATCTCGGTACCAGACATCACGAGAATCGTCCCAAGCAATATCGCCGCCGGTGCGCTCAACCACCAAACAGGTGTGCACATTGGGGCAGTTTGCCAGGGCTTTATCCGCGTTGGCTTTTAGCGGGACTTTTTTACCGCCGCGCAGCCCTTCATCAGCGGTAATCAGTACCTGGCAATCGGCATCGTTAATGCGATCTTTTAGCGCATCGGGCGAGAAACCACCAAACACTACCGAGTGCACCGCCCCAATACGCGCACACGCAAGCATGGCGTAGCTGGCCTCTGGGATCATGGGCATATACAAGCACACACGATCGCCCTTTTTAACGCCGCGCTCACGCAGTACGTTAGCTAAGCGGCACACTTCGCTGTGTAGTTGCTGGTAGCTAATTAGTTGATCATCGGCAGGGTCGTCGCCTTCCCAAATAATCGCTGTTTGCTCGGCGCGCTTGGCCAAGTGCCGGTCAATACAATTCACGCTGACATTGAGCTTGCCGCCCAAAAACCACGCGACTTCGCCGCGGCTTAAATCGCTTTTACTAACGGTGTGCCATTTTTGCTGCCAGGTCAGAAACTCCTCGGCTTGCTCGGCCCAGAAGGTGTCCGGATCTTCTACCGACTGCCGGTAAAGCGACTGATAGCGGTCTTTATCGATCAAAGCGTCGCGTTGTAGCTCGGCCGGTACGGGGTAAACTTGCTCGGTCATACACATATCTCCGCGCGTGAGTACTGTTATTTTGTTGTCGTTAGAGCTTAACAGTCCTACAGAGGTTCCGCCAGAGACAACGTTGTCTTTTTGGAGTGAAAATTTGACGGGGAATGAGGCCCGGTGGTGTTAGGCCGCTCGATATTACAGTTCGTTCAAAGCCGCTGGATTCCGGGTCTACGCTGCGCTGCGCCCGGAATGACGGGGTAGGTGATGTTGAGTCTGCTGTCATGCCCGACCACGATCGGGAAACCAGTGTCTTGGGGTGTGGCACTTTGCTGATACAGGCGTACCGTTTTTCTAGAGCCGCCGGATTCCGGGTCTGCGCTGCGCCCGGAATGACGGGGTAGGTGATGTTTCGTCTGCTGTCATTCCCGGCCACGAGCGGGAAACCAGTGTCTTGGGGTGTGGCAGTTTGTTGGTACGGGCGTGGCGATTGTCTGAAGCCGTTAGGCTCCGGATCTGCGCTGAGTCCGGAGCGAGGAGGTAATCAGCGTTGTAGGTAGGCTTAAACTACCTGCATAGGAATGGTATTGGTGGTGCGCTCTACCCGGTTGGCCTCGTCAAGGTAGACCAAACGCGGCTTGTAGCCCTCGAGCTGGGCTTCGGTGTACTGGCCGTAAGCACCGATAATCACCCGGTCCCCCACCTGCACTTTACGTGCGGCGGCGCCGTTCATGGAGATGGTGCCAGAGCCTGGTTCAGCCAGAATCACGTAGGTAGTAAAGCGCTCGCCATTATTGACGTTGTAAATATCAATTTGCTCAAACTCGCGCAGGCCCGCCAGTTGAACCAAATCAGCGTCGATGGCGCAAGAGCCGTCATACCATAGCTCTGCCTGAGTGACGGCGGCCATGTGAAGTTTGCCTTTGAGCATGGTAGAGAGCATGTGCCCCTCCTGTATTCTGTCAATGTGCGGTTCTTAACCGCGACTTAGCACTCCGATGCCTCGGCGCGCTAATACCTCGTTAGACAAGCTCTAGCGAGAGATTATCAATCAATCGGGCACTTTCGGTGTACATGGCGCCCAATACGGTAATTTCGGTGTCATCATGCGCCGCCGGTTTAAGCGTGCGGCTGTTGCAGATCTCTAAGTAATCAACTTTAAAACCTGCCTCTTCAATTTGTATTTTACCGGCCTCGGCCAAAGCGATAAAGTCCCGCTGGCCGGCGCTGATTTGCTCGCCCACCCAGCTTAACGTGCGGTACAACTGGCTTACTCTAGGCCGCTCGGCATCTGCGATAAAGCCGTTGCGCGAGCTAAGTGCCAGACCATCGGTTTCGCGGTAGATCTCGCCGGCGCTAATTTGCACCGGCATACACAAGTCTTCTACCATGCGGCGAATCACGGCCAGCTGCTGAAAATCTTTGACACCAAACACAGCTTCATCGGGCTGTACGATATTAAACAACTTAGTAACGACCGTAGTTACCCCTTCAAAATGGCCGGGACGGCTGGCGCCACACAGCACATCGGTCATGGCCGGGACAATCACCCGGGTCTGTTCGTCCATACCATTGGGGTAAATTTCGGTTTCGTCGGGACAAAACAAAAAGTCGCAGTGGACCGCCTCAAGCTTGGACGAATCAGCCGCCAATGTACGCGGGTAGCGGTCCCAGTCCTCGTTTAAGCCAAACTGCAGACGATTAACAAAGATACTCACAACCACGACATCACAGCTTTGCTGCGCCTGTTTTACCAACGCCAGGTGAGCATCGTGCAAATTGCCCATGGTGGGCACAAAGCCAATGCGCTTACCGTCGCGGCGGGCCTCGGCCAGCGCCTCGCGTAACGAGCGAATATGGTGAAATACCTGCATGGGGAAACCTCAATCGCCGATGACCCCACAACGGCCGCTACACGCTCAGGGGGTCGGGGGCGGGATAATACACGCTCACGCCAAACAAGTACATTTTTTGGGCACAAATTTGGGCGTGTAATCGCCGGCTTATTAAAGGCTCAACGAAACTCAGTATCCAGCGGTAAGCGCACCACCGCATCCCCCACCGCCATAGTGCCCGAGCGGACAATCTTGGCACACAGGCCACCATAACCGTACATCGCCGCCACGCCGCCCTCCCCTAGGTTCTCGTTCATCCGCGAGCAAGGGTGACACAAAGCGCCGGGCACAATAATCGCCTCACCGATTTGCAAGATTTGATGCCGCAGTAGATTAAGGTTCATACCCGACACCACCAAGTTGCGCCGCAACAATGCCGGATCGATACTCGCCCTCCCCATATGGCGACAGATCTGCTCGATAAACTCACGGCTAATAATGGTTACCTGCCGGCCAGAACCACGGGTTTTTCGGCAGCGATGATCGCCCTGCAATCCCTGCTCGGCCAGAGCCTGCACCGACTCCACCTCGGCAATCTCGCCACGACGTACCGTGCGCAAACCAATCCAGTCCAGCCGACCGGGCTTAATATCTTTGGCGAGCTTGTCTAAGAGTCTGGCTTGAGAGTTCATATACTGACCGGGTTGCGGGAAACGGGTGATGGAGAACGACGCTGAACAAAATTGTGGGCGCTGGCTATCGGGGCGTCAATAACCCTTTGAAATAGCCGCTTTTCAGGGGAAGCCACTGATCTCACAAAAAATAAACTCTCTCTTGAAGCTCGCATAGCTAAATGATATTTGTTTTTGCCCAGCTCCGACGAAATGAGACACTCAACTGCCCACAGAGGCGGCCGAGTTTCGGGGGTACCTGATATACCACTCAGGTTATCTGGGCAAAGGAGTGCCGAACCTAGTGCTTAGCCGGTGCGAAAGCTATGCAACGCCTAACCCCTGGAATCATCGACCATTTCTCATCGGGGCCTATTTTTTATCTGATATTGGTGGATAAGGTCATCGGATATTCCGAGCTTGCTCAAGGCGTGCCCTAGGATGGTTAAGTGTAGGTACTGCGTAACATGAACAAGCTTCCTGTGCTCAAGCCTCTTGAGCCAAACCTTCTTCCGTTTAAGATGTGCAACTTCAGCTCGTAAATTACTGATTTCCGCACCTAGGTCGTCTAAAGAGGACAGGCCAAACAACGCGAGAAGTTCTTTAATGATGAAACCTGCCGCATACTTTTTAAACGGGTAAACATACTTACCTCCCTTTTCTCCATCATTTTCAGTAATAAACTCGAGCTGAGTCGCAAACAAAACGATTTCACCGTATGTTTTGTTAATGTCCGGAATATTTGTCTCATTTTGGATACTAGAGATAACTACTGGATCTATAATATCCTCGTTAAACCACTTCTCAAACATCCGTTCTAGCGAAACGGTTTCAGCGTTGAGCGCCATTTGATGATGGGGCTTTCTTTGCTTACAAAGGTCGATGCTTCTTTGATCTTTAATAGACGAAGGGTATAAGTCTAACGTCATCCCTTGACCGAAAGGTACTGTGATAGTAGTAGGCATAACGGGCTCGTTAATCAAAACCGAAAACAGATCGGAAACCTTCAACACAGACGTGTAAGCCGATTTTATACTACTAGATGTCGTAAACGATAAACGTAGCCTGAAGTGGAGGTCTCGTTTAGCGAAAACCGTTGAATCTGGGTTATCATGCTCAACCTTCTTCAAAGCGCTGACTAACGCTTCAGTTACTCTGGAATCTGAAGAGTACAGCTGCGATTCAAATACTGAGGGTGAGAATTTATCAAATGTTGCATGGTGGTAAAGGCTGAGATTACCAATACCTGTATTGATGGAGATCAGCGCGCCCGATTCATACTTAACCAACTTTTGATGAAAGGAGTGAACAAAAAACTCGTCTAAGTGATTAAGTGTAGAAGTTTAGACCTGATCTGACATTTCTTCTTGAAAAAGAGAGAGTTACCCGTTTTGATAAAGGTGTCGAATCTTAAATCAAAACAAAAGGTAACTCTCATGATCCATACTAACAATCCTATCATCAAACACAAGGCAGGCTTGCTCAATCTGGCGGAAGAACTTGGTAACGTATCCAAAGCTTGTAAGGTAATGGGGGTATCGCGCGATACCTTCTATCGCTATCAGGAGCTCGTGGAAGACGGCGGAATCGATAACCTGATCAACAAAAGCCGTCGAACTCCCAACCCGAAAAATCGCGTGGATGAGGCAACAGAACAAGCTGTTGTAGAGTATGCCGTGGAACAACCAGCTCACGGTCAGCATCGCACGAGCAATGAATTACGCAAGGTGGGAATTTTCGTATCTGGCAGCGGAGTCCGCTCTATCTGGGTACGGCATAACTTGGAGAACTTTAAAAAGCGGCTGGCGGCCCTTGAGGCCAAGGTCGAGAGKGAGGGKATTATCCTAAGCGATGCGCAGGTTTCCGCTCTGGAGAAGAAGAAAAATGACGACGAGGCCTGTGGTGAAATTGAGACAGCCCATCCAGGTTATCTGGGCTCTCAGGACACGTTTTATGTGGGCAATCTCAAGGGTGTGGGCCGTATTTACCAGCAGACATTCATTGATACTTACAGCAAAATTGCCTTCTGCAAACTCTATACGACGAAGACACCAATTACCGCTGCTGACACGCTCAATGATAAGGTTTTGCCATTCTTTGAGGCTCATGATCTACCCATGTTGCGAATACTCACAGRCCGGGGAACAGAGTTCTGTGGCCGCGTCGATCAGCATGACTACCAACTCTACCTGGCGATTAATGACGTTGAACACACAAAGACCAAAGCCATGTCACCACAAACAAATGGGATCTGCGAGCGCTTCCATAAAACGATTTTAACCGAGTTTTATCAGGTGACGTTCCGCAAGAAACTCTACAGCACCTTAGAGGAGCTTCAAAAAGATCTGGACGATTGGATAGAATACTACAATAATCAACGAACGCATCAGGGTAAAATGTGCTGTGGCAGAACGCCGATGGATACATTACTTGATGGGAAAATGATCTGGGCCGAGAAAAATTTAGCTCAGATCTAAACTGACAGACACCGGATGAAAAACGGGTAACTGTCAGATCAAGTCTGAGCTACTACAGATTAAGGCGGAATTCAATTGAATCTATATTGTTATCGTCGCAGACATGCCCACCTAAGACAAGCGCCTGGAAACGAGCAAACCCAGKCCTTGACTCAAATTTATTTGAAATCCCCACTCCACTTGTGGCTGGATTAAAGTCACCGATCAGTGTGCATGGCTCACCTGTATCTAATAACCCATGGAGCACGTTCGTGCGTGGAGGAAGATCCCCAAATTGCATACGATATTCTAGAGAGACACCGTCCGTAGGTGAGTAGTTAACGGCTCCAAAGAATCGATTCGGATAATGATCGGGAACATAAAACTCTCCTGACCAGCTTCTCTCAGTTAGTAAACTATTCACGGAAATATCCTTCCCTAGAGTTATTTCGACACTTAAACTTTGTTTTCTCAGCTAACGGAAACGAGGTTGGCATCTCATATTACTCAAATAGGAAGCAGAACTGAGCTGAACCTTTCAATTCACAAAATCCTTTTTACAGTGGTTCCCGAACCTTACTAAACAATCAGCTTAAAAATTAGCACCGCCTACAGCTCCCCGAAAACCGCCCCAGCAAAGCATCAAGTCTCAGGAGATCATCAGCGCCCACGGAGGGGCGCCATTGGCAGCGTCAATGCGAGCCGTTTCAATCCAAGCAAAGCCGCGCCTTTGCGCCGGATTTAACCGGCGACGTCACAAAAAATACACGGACGTATTTCTTGTGACAATAGGTTAATAGCCATCATCCTGCTGACTAAAATACTCCGCCGCCAAATTATCAAAGCGCGTGTATTTACCCACAAACGCGGCGCGTACTGTGCCCACTTCACCGTTACGTTGCTTGCCCACGATCAACTCAGATACGCCTTTCTCGGCGCTGTCTTCGTTGTAGTATTCGTCGCGGTAGATAAACAAAATTACGTCGGCGTCCTGCTCGATGGCGCCCGACTCACGAAGGTCTGAGTTCATGGGGCGTTTGTTGGGGCGCTGTTCCACACTCCGGTTAAGCTGCGATAGCGCGATAACCGGGCACTCAAATTCTTTGGCGAGGGCTTTTAGCGCTCGGGAGATTTCGGAGATCTCTTGGGTGCGACCTTCGCTGGCGCCGGCCACCTGCATCAGCTGCAGGTAGTCGACCATGATCATGCCGGGGTTGCCGTGCTCGCGCGCCACACGCCGGGTGCGGGCGCGCATTTCTTGCGGGGTAAGGCCGGGGGTATCGTCGATAAACAGCAGTTTATCTTTCATCTTACTCACCGCCGCCGAGAGCTTGGGCCAGTCCTCCTCGGTGAGCTTACCGTTGCGCATATGACCTTGATCGATGCGCCCGATGGACGACATCATCCGCATCACCAGCGCGGCCGAGGGCATTTCCATACTGAATACCAGCACCGGCTTGGGCTGGGTAAAAATCGCCGCCTCGACAAAGTTAAGCGCCAGTGCAGTTTTTCCCATCGAGGGGCGTGCGGCGAGAATGATTAACTCGCCCGGCTGCCAACCCGAGGTTTTGCCATCCAGATCCGTCAGGCCGGTGGTCACCCCGGTCACATCGTCGCCGGAACGAAATAACTCATCGATACGCTCGACAGTTTCTTTTAGCAGGCCGTTTACTTCGCGCAAGCCACCGTCTTTGGGGCGATCCTCCGCGATTTGCGCCACCCGCTTTTCGGCCATTTGCAGCAGGTCGTCGGAGTCGAGCCCGGCGGGGTTAAAGCTGGACTGACTAATCTCCTGAGCGGCGACAATCAGCTGGCGCAAGGTCGAGCGCTCGCGCACGATGCGGGCGTAAGCGGTGATATTGGCGGCACTCGGGGTGTTAGCCGCAAGCTCGACTAAGTAGCCGAGGCCCCCGGCATTTTCCAGCTCGCCGTGGCGTTCCAGTGCCTCAGACAGGGTTACCGCATCCAGCGGCTGGCCGTCCTCTTGCAGCTCCATCATCATCTTTAAAATCAGGCGATGATCTTCGCGGTAAAAGTCGACCTCCGAGGCGATCTCCAACACCGCATCCAGTCGACTGTTGTCGAGCATCAAGCCCCCCAGCACCGACTGCTCAGCCTCAACCGAGGTAGGCAGCATGGGCGCCCCCTGTGGCTGGGTGGGCTCGCGGTACTGGGCAGTGGCGTCGCTGGGCATAAAACTCAAATCCAAACGTATCGGGTTAATCGGGGTGTTGCTGGCGGGCAAAAAAAACGGGCACCACAACAACCGGTTAAGGTTGTCGATAGTGCCCGATTTTTATCGCTTTGTCAGCGTGAGCGTGCGTTTACCTAGCGGTAACGATTACTCAGCAACAACAGCGAGCTTTACGGCCTGAGTGATATCGGCGTGAACCTGTACGTCAATTTCGTACTCGCCCACTTCGCGAATCGCACCCTCTGGCAAGCGTACTTCAGCCTTAACAACTTCAACGCCAGCGGCGGTGATGGCTTCGGCCAAGTCGCGAGTACCGATAGAACCAAACAGTTTGCCTTCATCGCCAGCGTTAGCTTCGATGGTGACAGACAGTTCAGCCAGCTTATCGGCGCGAACTTGTGCTTCGGCTTTTTTGGCTTCAGCGGCGGCTTCGAGCTCGGCGCGACGCGCTTCAAACTCAGCAACATTTGATGCAGTGGCAGGAATAGCCTTGCCTTGTGGAACCAGGAAGTTGCGACCGAAGCCGGCTTTAACACTGACTTTATCGCCAATGGCACCCAGTTTACCCACTTTCTCGAGCAGAATAACTTCCATCTCGTTTACCCTCTACGTTTAATTAGCTGCGCGGCAGCTATGCCTTAGGCCTAAGCCGGCCGCGAAAATTCAACCACGTGTCGCAAAATGCGACTATAACCAACAGTGCTGTCAACGGCTGCAGCACCACCATTGCGATATACAACATAACCAACCACTGCACGCCCATACCCCGGGCGGCGACAATGGCGTGTACCAGTGCGATACCGGCAAACAGCAAAGGCTGGGCAAACACCAACACCCACATACCTGTACCTTCGCCGCGCCAGTAGCAGTAGGCCACCGCTAACGCGCATACCGTTGCCGGCAATGGCGCTAAGCGCAGGGCGCGAAACTCTGCCGCAAACCCACCGGGGTTATACAGCAGCGATTGCCACCAACGGGCCAGTATCAGCCCCAACACACCACTTAACGTGGTCATGGCTGCCATCAGCGCCAACACTAACGTCGTGTCGGGTACCGGCAAGCCCAGCGGCTGGTCGGATTGCGCCTGCAACTGATTAAACAGTTGAGTGCACAACTCCAGCATGCGGGCTACCGCCTCTGGCATTAGCAGCGCCAGCAGTAAAACACCTGAGGTGTTACAGGCCACTAAGGCCATTAAGGCGTACTGCCACTGTGCAGACCGGCGCAAAATTGCGGCCCCGACACACACACTGACAACACCGGTTACTGCCAGCAACGCACTTTGTTGTTGCATTACCAGCAAGACAATCGCCGGTAATATCGCCCAGAGCAAAATCAGCGCGCCATTGGCGGCGCCGCGTCTGAGCGTAACGAGTGCAACAGTGGCCGGGCCCAGTAATGGTATCCAGTGCCCAATCAGTGCAACTATTGCAGCCTGTGTGCGGCCGCGCATAATAAATTCAGCGAGCGCACGCACAAGTCAGTCTCTTACTCGTGGCTGTCCGTGTACGGCAGCAGAGCCAAATAACGCGCGCGCTTAACAGCAGTAGCAAGCTGACGCTGGTATTTCGCTTTTGTACCTGTGATACGGCTAGGTACGATTTTGCCAGTTTCAGTGATGTAGGCTTTCAAGGTTTCCAGATCTTTGTAATCGATCTGCTTGGTGCCTTCAGCGGTAAAACGACAGAACTTACGACGGCGGAAAAATCGAGCCATTGGTTACTCCCCCTCTTTTTCGGTAGTCTGTTCTTCAGCTGAATCGTTAGATTCGTTTGAAGATTGTTCTTCAGACTCTTCACGACGCTCTGGACGAGGTGCACGTGGCTTGCGCTCACGGCTCTCTTTATCAGCCTTAGCAATCGGTGACTCTTCGGTGATCGCTTCATCAGTGCGGATAACCAGGTTACGCAGCACAGCGTCGTTATAGCGGAAGTTGGTGGTCAGCTCTTCGAGCGCTTCATCGCTACACTCAACGTTCAACAGAACATAGTGTGCTTTGTGGATTTTGTTGATGGAGTAAGCCATTTGACGGCGGCCCCAGTCTTCTAAGCGGTGAACCTGACCACCACTACCGGTAACCGTCGCGCTGTAACGCTCGATCATGCCCGGAACCTGTTCGCTCTGGTCCGGGTGAACCATAAAGATAATTTCGTAATGACGCATTAATCGCTCCTTACGGGTTGTAGCCTCCCGGCAAGCCGGTGAGACAAGGAGTGGCTCTCTTAATTGACCGATAAAAGCCAAGAGCCGTTAACTTGAAGCGCACGCAAGACGCAGGCACCCCAAGGGCGCGCTATTCTAGGGAGTTTGCAGGGAGGATGCAAGGTTAAATTTTGAACGGGGTACGGGGTACGGGGTACGGGGTACGGGGTACGGGGTACGGGGTACGGGGTACGGGGTACGGGGTACGGGGTACGGCAGTATTTTCGTTCGCCGTACCCCGTCAACCGTTTACCGGCTGCTATTAACCATAAACCGGAAACTTGGCACAAACGTCCAATACTTTTTGCTTAACGCTGGCAATAGCGTCATCGGCATTGCCTTTTTCCAGGCCATCCAGTACGTCGCACATCCAGTGCGCCAGGTCAGTACACTCGCTCTCGCCAAAACCACGGGTGGTGATAGCCGGAGTCCCTACACGCAGGCCGCTGGTAACAAACGGTGAGCGCGGGTCGTTGGGTACGGCGTTTTTGTTCACGGTGATGTTGGCCTGACCCAGTGCGGCATCGGCGTCTTTACCCGAGTACTCTTTGCCGATCAAGCTCACCAACATCAGGTGGTTTTCGGTGCCGCCGGATACTACATCCAGACCGCGTTCCAAGAACACTTTGGCCATGGCTTTCGCGTTTTTAACAACTTGCTGCTGATAGGTTTTGTAGTCGTCGCTCATGGCTTCTTTAAAGCTGATGGCCTTAGCGGCAATCACGTGCATTAAAGGGCCGCCTTGGCCGCCAGGGAATACCGCCGAGTTGAGCTTCTTTTCAATCTCTTCATTGGCCTTGGCGAGGATGATGCCGCCGCGAGGACCACGCAGAGTTTTGTGGGTGGTCGAGGTCACCACATGAGCGTGTGGGATGGGGCTTGGGTAAACACCCGCGGCAACCAAACCGGCCACGTGCGCCATATCAACCAGTAAGTAAGCGCCAACTTTATCGGCAATTTCGCGAAACTTAGCCCAGTCCAGCACCTGCGAGTAGGCCGAGAAACCAGCCACAATCATAGTCGGCTTGTGCTCTACCGCCAGACGCTCAACCTCGTCCATATCCACCAGGCCGGTGTCCGAGTTCAGGCCGTACTGAACAGCGTTATAGGTTTTGCCCGAGAAGTTAGGCTTGGCACCGTGAGTCAGGTGACCACCGGCATCCAGACTCATACCCAAAATGGTATCGCCCGGCTTACACAGCGCCTGGTAAACCGCACCGTTAGCCTGCGAGCCCGAGTGTGGCTGAACGTTGGCGTAATCGGCACCAAACAGTTCACAGGCGCGCTCAATCGCCAACTGCTCGCTCTTGTCCACGTATTCGCAGCCGCCGTAGTAGCGCTTGCCCGGATAACCCTCAGCGTATTTGTTGGTTAGCTTAGTGCCCTGGGCCGCCATGACCAGCGGGCTGGTGTAGTTCTCAGAGGCAATCAGTTCGATGTGCTCTTCCTGACGGCGGCTTTCGTTCTCGATAGAGTCCCAGATTTCGGGGTCAAACGAGGCGATTGTTTGGCTTTTATCAAACATGGACAATTCCTACACTACGGGCAGCGCTGGCACTACCGGATTGTTGAAAGGGGATAGGTTGTAAAAAGAAAGGCCGCGATTGTACACCAAACATCCAGCGTTTCGCCACGCTAAATTGGGCCTCAGCCAGATGTCTGACGTCGGACGCAACCGACCTCTAAATCGCGCATTGGCACCCTTACCGTTTTACAGTTTAAACCACAAAGCTCGGCCCACTGCGCTCGCCGCGGGCAAAGGCATTTAGATTCTCACCGGTGACACGGGCGATCTCGGCCAGTGCCTCGTGGGTAAAAAACGCCTGATGGCCGGTGACCAACACATTGGGAAAGGTGGTTAACCGGGCAAACACATCATCCTGAATAATGGTGCCCGAGAGATTATCAAAAAACAGGTCACCCTCCTCTTCGTACACATCCAGGCCCAGGTAGCCGATCTGGCCGCTTTTTAAACCGCCAATAACGTCCAAGGTATCGATTAACGCGCCGCGACTGGTGTTGATCAGCATAACGCCCGGCTTCATCTGGGCAATAGTGGCGGCGTTAATGAGATGCCGGGTGGCAGGCAACAGCGGACAATGCAGCGAGATAATATCGCTCTCGGCCCACAGCCGCTCGGCACTCACATAGGTAGCCATGGCCGCCATTTCGTCGTTAACCACCGGATCGCTGACAATCACCCGGCAGCCAAAGCCGTTCATGATGCGGGCAAAGCCGCGGCCAATTTTACCGCTGCCCACCACCCCCACGGTTTTGCCGTGCAGATCAAACCCGAGCAAACCATCCAGCGAGTAGTCTTGCTCGCGCACGCGGTTAAACGCCCGGTGAATGTGTCGGTTTAAATCCAGTATCAAAGCCACCGCGTGCTCAGCCACTGAGTAAGGTGAGTACTCGGGCACGCGGCATACGCTAAGGCCCAAGCGTTTGGCGGCCAGCAGGTCGACATTGTTAAAGCCGGCGCAGCGCATCGCAATAAGCGTTATGCCACACTCGGCCAATTGGCTTAGCACCGGCTCATCGAGAGTGTCGTTAACAAAGCAGCATACGGCATCATGGCCCGCTGCCAAGGGGGCGGTTTGCGCGTTAAGGTGCGCTTCGATAAAACACAGCTCGTGCTCTTGCCCCGCCCCTAAATAGAGGCGGTCGTAAGCCTTCGTGTTAAATACCGCAACACGCATCATCAGGCTTAGGGTTCGATTTTTTCTACGCTGCTGGGCTCTACCCGGAAAAAGCTAATACTCATGGGGTAGTTTTGTATCACGCCGTCTTTGGCCCGAATTGCCCCGATAATAATAAAGATGATAGAGACCACACCCAGCGCGACCATTAAGAACACACCGACAACAATCATCATCAAAATAACGCATACCACAAAATAGATAAACGAGCTGATGATCCAGTTAAACACGACCTTGCCTTGCTGATCGATGTAGGGATCTTCGCGCTTGATAATCCACAGAATCAGCGGGGCAATCCAGCCGCAGATAGGCACCACAAAGCCGCACAATTGCGAAAAGTGCAGCAGCATACTGTAAGTGCGGTTGTCCATATCCCCGACCGGGTCGGACTTGGCAGCGGAGTTAGACCCCAGCGCCTTGGCTTTGGCCTCGGCGTACTCCTCGTCGCTAATCAGGCCTTTTTCTTTTAGTTCGTTCAGCTTTTCGATTTTATCCAGATCCATCTTGCCCATCCTTTTCGTGGTGATTAAAGCACCCAGTATAGTGCGATTAACCTACACTACCAACCTCCGGCGGCTAAGCGCGATCAGCGCCTGAAGGCGGCCGGCGCTGCCCCTGTACGATGCGCTCCAGACGGTTTTCAAAACCCAGCGCCGGCTGGAAAAACATCGCCTCTCCAGCCATCAGCATCTGGGCCAAGCGCTGCCGCGGCAGTGTTACCACCGGGCGCCCCAAATGGTTGTGAAACACGTATTTGTCGGTCGACTGTAACACCATCACCAGCTCACACTTTACGCTTTGTCCGCTCTCGAGCTTCAGCTCGGCCCAGCTGCCCACCGTCAGTTGCGCCACCTCTGTCAGCGCATTGTGCAACCGCTGCTCGGCCAGTGCTTGGCGGGCAGCTTCACGCTGGCGCTCGACCACCAGCTGCTCGCGTTTTAGCCGCTGCTTTTGCTCTAGCAGTGCTTTAATACGCTCGGCCCGGCTAGCCGCCTTGCGCCGCACGCGATCGCGCTCGCGTGCCTCGCGCAAACGCTCGGCGCGTTGCAAACGCTGTAGCTCTAATTGCTCGGCCACGCGGCGCTCGCAAGCAAGCTCTGTGTGCACGTACTCCAGGCGCGCCGAGGCCTTGTTAAGTGCCGTGCTATAGGCTTGCACTGGCAATAAACGGCGCGCTTCACCAGACTCCAGGCAGTCGATAATGCGCCCTACCGGCGCGATTAATGCCCGGTGGCCCTCGCGGTTAACAAACAGTAATTCGTGACTGCCGGGCGGCTGGAGCAAAAACTGGCAACGCAACACGCCGTCAAATTCGGTGCGATAGGCCAACCAGTCGCCGCACTTTAAGCCGTGGGGCTCAAGATCTCGCGGGCGCAGCTCGGTGCGCGACTCGCCAGCTTTAGCGCCAGAGCGTAAACCAAATAATGGCGGCGCAATGATCATATCCGGGATATCGCCCGCGCTAAGCCTATCGACACAGACTGTAACGTCGGTGACAAACTGGTGGTAGTGCTCAAAAATACAATTGTGCGGGGGTTTAGCGGTACTTAACTGAGCGACAAAAACTGGGGCGTTTTGCCGAAAGCGTTGCCACTGCTCGGTGGTTTTAACCGGGCGTAAACACGCGGTTAAATTACTCAGAGTATCGGCCCAGGTACGCCACTGCTCGCGCTTATTGTTGAGTAAGTAATACTGTAGCGCCGGCTGAATAGAGTTAATCACAAACTCGTAAATGGGCTCTGGCAAGCTGCTACCCGCGAGGTGATTATTTAGGTAGGCAATCACCTCACGGTGCGCCTCGTCGACGCTCTGACGCCCAAGCTCCGACTCGCGAATCCGGTGCGCCAGCCTTGCGGCGCGATCCAACTCTCGATCGGCGCGCCGATTGAACTCTTGCAGCGCCGCTAACGCCGCTGCCGACGGACGAGACTCAAGCACCCCCAGCAGCTCATCGGTACGCGCTAAAAATCGCTCGCCCAAACGGCCCGAAGCCGGATACCACCCCTGCCAATGAAAACACAGCCGATCGAGCTGCTCGCACCATTCCGGCAGACACCATGCAAGGGTTGCAGCGCTCTCGGTTAGACGCACCAACAATACTTCTTGCAACTGGCGCACCCGGTCATTAAGCGCGCGATCGACATCAATATTGTCCTGAAATGCGCGCAACAGCCATACCGCCAGCAAGCCCTGAATATCGGCGTCGGGGAATTTGGCCCGGAAGGACTCCCAACTTACTTTATCCCACGCCAACAGTGGCAGTAAGTCTGATGCGGGTAAAGGCGTGCAGGCCCCGGTCCACTGGCTCATATCGTCCAGTAGTTGCGCAAGGCGGCTGGGGTCACGGCGGTTATCGTGCTGCATTAACGTCCTCGTCTAAACACCGCTTTACAGGTAGCACTAGGCATATGTACCCGGTAAACAGCAATAAAGCGGCCAATCGTTCCTGATAGGTTACGTAGGTAATATTAAGCTATTGCGGAGCTCACCCGTCAGCCAGCTCGCCCATTCCGGGTGCGAATCAGTATTTAGGCGCCATTAAATGAGGCAAATGCCAAGCAGCTCGTGACTATGAACAAATAGTAACAAATGTTGAATTTGGCGACAACGTGTTTTCATATTATGCAGCACACAAAAAGGCCGACAACGCATGGCGTTGCCGGCCTTTTAAATTGCCTAACCTGGTATAGAAGCGAGCTTAGTGCTCGTGATCGTGCTCTTCTGCGCTGCCCAACCAGACACCTGAGGCGGGCGCAAAGCCTGGCGACCACGCCTCGGCCAGTTCACCGTCTTCCAGATCTACCGGAATCACTTGCTCGCCGGCGCTATCCAACACATAAGCCATGTGACCATCCGGCTGAACAACCATTTTCAGGGAGTCAGCTTCCGGGTTTTGCAATACAGAGACACGCACTTGCTCGGACCAGTCGTGTGCGTCCAGCACCACCAGCTCACCATCGGATTGCAGTATGGCAAAGGCCTCTCCGCCCAGCACAAACTCGTAGCTCACAGCGCTGACGCCGTCGGGGAAGCTAACACCCAGTGGCGCCAACTGAACCTGAGCAGGGTCGACCAGGTAGAACTGCCCAGAGGCAATGGCGACCGCCTGCTCCACATGATGGTGCGCACGTAAGGTACCCACTCGCATACCGTCGGCAAAGTCATCGGCGTTGACGATCTTGCTCGCGCTAAAATCGGCCGACTCATCTATCAGCAACACGCCATCTTCACAACCGAATAAAATGAAATCTTCATTTTGCGCGCTGCCGTGCAAGCCTGGACACGGCTCAGTAAAGGTCAACTCGTGCTCGTACATACCATCGTGCAAATGATACAAACCAACCGCGGCAGGTAATGTACTGCTGGCTGCCGGATCACGCTCGGTTGCCAGTAAATGCTCGCCGCGCAACTGCGCCGCACCGTGCTGGTGGGTGCCAAATTGCAGTGTATTTTCCAGGCCGTTATCGGCGATGGTAGTATCGCTAAAGGTGGCCACACCGGCCACGTCTGCCGTCTCGCCATTGCCGTCGTAGAAGACCGCGGCACCATCGTCAGACAGAGTAAAGTGTGTAGGGCGTACGCCGTCCAGCGCAAAATCCATAATGGCTGGCGCCTCGGCGTACGGGTGGTCGTGATCGCCGTGGTCTTCAACCCAAACGCCGCCATCAACAAAACTCACCCAATTATCGTCGCGGTGGACAAACGCGGCGTAGCGGTAGCCCTGCATGGGGTAAGCATACCCTACGGGCGCCGGCAGGCTTAGCTCCGCCACCTCATCCCCATCAGCGGCCTCAAACACATGGACAATCTCAGAGCCAGACTCGGTTAAAATCAAGCGCGCCGCACTGGTCTCTTCATCGTGATCGTGTTCATCGTCATGGTCGTCGTGATCATGGTCATCATGATCTTCGTGCTCAGGCTCCGCCACGTCCTGATCGTAGATATTCGTCTCACTATCGCCACAGGCGGTTAACGCCAGCGCTAAAAATGCGGCAAATAACGGGTTAAACTTTGAAATCTTTTGCATCGATAAATCCTTAATCATTAAATTAGAAAGAGGCGCGAATGCCGGCCGATAGCGAACGTCCGGCGCGCGGTGCGATATCTTTGATGAATGAGCTGTGCACCCGGGCGGTTTCGTCCAGCAGGTTTTCGCCGCGCAGATATACGTCGGCGCCACCCAGCACCGGCAAGGTGTAGCGCACCTCGGCATCGATCCAGGTATAGGCGGAGGTACTGGTTTCCAGCTCGGCGGTGTTATCGGCCTCAAAGTAGTGAGTGGCACTGGCGTTTAGGTGCCAAGGGCCCACTTCATACTCGGCCGCAAGCGCTGCACGCAGCGGCGGAATACGGGGCAAATTGCCGCCATCGCGCAAGGTGGCACGGGTGTAGTCAGTGGTCGCACGCAGCAGCAGCGGGGCTGTCACCTGCCAGTGCAGCTCACCCTCAAACCCGTACAATTCAACATCGGCGGCAGTAAACTGATAAACGGGCAGCAGCTCTTCGTCTTCGTGCTCACCGTGCTCATCGCCCTCCTCTGCATGATCATGGTCATGGTCGTGACCACTATCGGCTTCGAGACCAGTGGCACGGGCGTAATAAAAGTCATCGACCTGGTTGTAGAAGGCCCCCACTACAAAACCCACGTCACCCTTGAACTTACGCAAGGAAATATCGATATTGTTTGAGGTTTCGAGCTGTAGCGGCTGCTCGGAAAAGTTGACCACCCAGTCGCCGTGATCGTTGGCCGCAATATCAAAAATAGAGCCCACTTCAAAACTGCCGGCACCAATATGCGGGCCATACGCCAACGACTCGGTCGCGCTCGGCGCTCGCTGGGCATGGGTAACGTTTAATCCAAAGTTATAGCCATCGGTAAAATCCCATACGGTCCCGGCCGACACGCTATAAGGCGTAAAACTTTGATCGATTCGGTACAAGCCGCGCTCGCCCTCCTCATCCAGGCGCACATTGCGAGCCTCGACATCGATCCATTCCACCCGGCCACCCAACTGCACCAGCCAATCGCCAAAGTGCTTTTCTTCCATCAAGGCTAAGGCAAACGACTCGGTGGCCGACGGTGGAGTAAACGCCTCTTCGCCCTGGGCTTCGGTATCTTCTTGTGTGGCGTGCAAACTAATAGCACCACGCCACTCGGCAAAAGGCTGATGGAACAACTCCAGGCGGGCCTCGTGTAATTCGTTGTTAAACGTCGTACCGACGGCGTTGCCTTCTAGCTCGCGATGCTGGTAATCAGTATAGCCATAGCGAAGCCGCGCTTCAGACAGAATGTCGTGATCAAAACTGTACTCGCTGACAAACTGTAAACGGTCCTGCTCCAACTCGGCCTCGACCATCACGCCATCGTGGCTATGGCCAGGAATACCGTAAGTGCGCTCCAGCCGACCTACGCTTAACCCAGTGAAACCATTATCGCTAATGTAGCTACCGCCAAGGGTCGCGCCCTGACTGTCGTAGGCCGAATTCTCTAAGGTGCCGTAGGCGGCATCTGCATCGGGCTCAACGTCGGCATAACCGGGAATCTCTAGATCATCGGCCTCGCGCCAAAAGCCATCGGCATGCACGGCAAAATTATCTCCCAAGCCGATATTGGCACTGCCTTCGATTACAGGCTCGCTATTGGCACCGTTATACTCGAGCTGCCACTGGCCAAAAGTGTCAACGTCCTGCGGGATGCGATCATCGACGACGTTAACCACGCCACCAATGGCGCCATTGCCGTAAAACAAAGTCGCCGGACCACGCAGGATCTCAATTTGTCGCGCGGTGGTTGCTTCGCCCGTCACAGCGTGATCGGGGCCGCTGCGCGAGACATCCCCCACATCCAAACCGTTTTGCGCCACCAGCACACGTGGGCCTGACAAACCGCGAATGATCGGGCTACCGGCCACTGGCCCGTAGTAACTAGAGTGCACGCCCACCTGCTTATTAAGTGTGTCTCCCAAGGTGGCCGATTGTTGATCGCGCAGCGCTTCGCCCTGCAACACGGTTACCGGTGTGGCCGACTCTAATTGAGAAACGTGCCATGGCAACCCGGTAACATCCACAACCTCCATTACCGTACCGTCGAGCGTAATGTGTAGAGAATCGTCACCACCGTGGACATGAACATTTTTGTGCATATAACGCGGCGCGCGCACGTGCAGCTCAACATCCTCACTGGACAAATCCGGCAACACAAACTCACCCTGAGGATTAGTGGTGGAGGTGGTGCGCGTACCCACGACTTGCACAATGGCACCGTCGACAGGCTGCCCCGCCTCATCCTGGACCACGCCCTGAATCGTGGCGGCACTAGCCCAGCACGGCAGCCCCAGAAACCCGAGATACAATAACGACCGCTTCAACACTTAACCCCCTAGTTGGACACTTATAGACAATGAACGGACGGAGCATAGACTTGGTCAACTCGCCCGAATGATTATTATGTTATAACATAACAACTCGGTAAAGCAACAATGTAACGTTTGTTGGGACGGTGGATAATTTTGGGAAGCACTGAGACTCCGCCAAGGGCTACTGTTGGCGCTGAGTATTCCACCCAACCTCCCGTAACCCGTAACCCGTAACCCGTAACCCGTAACCCGTAACCCGTAACCCGTAACCCGTAACCCGTAACCCGTAACCAGCAGGATCTCCATGAAGACTATCCCCACCAACATCATCACCGGCTTTTTAGGCGTAGGTAAAACCACCCTGATTCGCCATTTGCTAAGCCAAAAGCCCGAGCATGAACGCTGGGCGATTCTGGTCAACGAGTTTGGCGAAATCGGCATCGATGGTGCGCTGTTAAGTGAGGGCGGAGCCACCGTTAAAGAAATACCCGGCGGTTGTATGTGTTGTGTGGCGGGCCTACCCATGCAGGTGGGGCTAACCCAGCTATTGCGGCAGCAGCAGTTTGACCGGCTAATCATCGAGCCCACCGGCCTCGGTCACCCGCTCGAAATACTGCAAACCCTTAACGATCAATTTCAAAACGTGATCGAGCTAAAAGCCTGTTTAACCCTTATCGACCCCCGCCACTTTGCCAGCCAAAGGCACCTAGACAACGACATCTTCCGGCAACAACTGGAAGTGGCCGATGTACTGGTTATCGGCAAAATGGACTTAGCGAGCGACGAGCAGCTAACCGCCATGCACAAACAACTAGACCAATGGTTACTGCAGCAACGGCCACAGGTACAGATCAAGCAGGGCCAACTGCAACCACACTGGCTAGAGGGCGAGCACCAACAGCACAGCCCACTGCCCGAGCCCAGTCACCACCACGGCGGCAACTACCCCGCCGCCACGCTGCCCACGCCAACGGCCGGGCACCCTATTGTCAGCAAACAACACCAGGGGCAGGGATACTTCAGCGCCGGCTGGGTGATACACCCCGCCAAAGTATTTGCCCTAGAGCCACTATTTAACTGGGTAAACGGCCTCACCTGCGACCGGCTAAAAGCAGTGCTGATTACCGATCAGGGCATCATCGCCCTCAACCTCGCCGACGGCGTGGTTAAAATGTTGGAGCTGGATGAGTGCGAAGACAGCCGGTTAGAGATTATTCATCATCAACCGCTGGATTGGGATGCATTGGGTGGGGAGATGGAAAAATGTTTGGAATGAATGGGGGATGGGGGAACGGATAACGGATGACGGATGACGGATGACGGATGACGGATGACGGATGACGGGCAAGAAGACAGCAGGCCAGCATAGCAATCAACAGCCCAAAGCCCTATGTATCAGTCGATTAGCCAAAGCTTGCCCTAGAGCGAAAAAGTCATTACATTCGTTGTTCATTGAAGCCCGTCGCACTTTCCCCAGACATGGAGCTGTCAAAATATGCCTATTCCCCCTCTGTTTTCAACAGCTTCTATATGCAACCTCATCCCTTTTCTACTGTGGATAGGGTGATAGGCGAAAGTGCGACTGAGTCGCATGAATTAGCTGTTATGCGTCCAGATGAATATAAATTTGGCAGAAAATAAGAGATAAACAGAATTATCCACATGCGCTCCAAATAGTATGGCTTTTAAACGAGCTCAGTAGAAATTGAATAGTTGAAGGAAATAGATAGAGTAAATGAAGACAAATTCACTGAAGCCAAGAAAAGCACTGAACAAAGCCTTTTTGAGAGTAAAGCCGAACAGGACAGAAATCGAAGGTTTCAAGACCAATCTCATTCAGTTACTCGACAGAATAAATGACACCGAATCAGAAGAGTTCCACAAGAATCTTGTAATTGACTTTCTAAAAAAAACCTATTATGACCCAAATCATTACATTAATACCAAAGGACGAAATGACTTAGTAATCCATAATGGAGACAAAGCAAAAAGCACGGTCGGAGTAATCGTTGAAGCTAAAAAGCCGACCAACAAAAGCGAAATGGTCACCGCCGAAAATCTAAATACTAAATCTTTTCAGGAATTGATGCTTTACTACCTTAGAGAAAGAATTACATTAAAAAACCTTGAAGCAAAGCATCTTATTATTACTAATATCAATGAATGGTTTGTTTTTAATGCTAATACTTTTGAAAGATTATTTGCACAAAACAAAAAGCTTGTAGAACGGTTCAACGACTTTGAAGGCGGGCGATTAGCGGATACCAAAACCGACTTTTTCTACAAGCAAATTGCTGAACCATTTATTGCTGAAATCAAAACTGAAATTGAGTTCACCTATTTCAATTTACAGGATTATCAAAAGATTTTACGCAATGATGAGAAAGCGGACGATAGTAAACTTATTAGCTTATTCAAGGTTTTATCCCCTGAACATCTTTTAAAACTTCCTTTTTCTAACGATAGCAACAGCCTTGATAAAAGATTCTATAGCGAGTTGTTACATATCATCGGATTGAGCGAAACCAAAAATGGGAACAAAAAACTGATTTCGCGAAAAAAGCCGGGTGAGCGATACACAGGAACCCTTCTTGAAGATACCATCATCCAACTTGAAAGTTTGGACAAAATTATTCGATTAGAACGCCCCAGCCAATATGGAGAAACACAGGAAGAAAGGCTATTCAATGTTGCTCTTGAACTTTCCATCACATGGATAAACAGAATTTTATTCCTAAAATTGTTGGAAGCTCAACTTATCACTTACCACAAAGATGGAAATTCCTATTCGTTTCTGAATTCTGACAAGGTTAAAAACTATGATGACCTTAACAGCTTGTTTTTTCAGGTATTAGCAAGAAAATATGACGAGCGAAACGAAGATGTCATAGAAGATTTCAAGAACGTTCCCTATCTAAACTCTTCCCTATTTGAGCCAGCAGATATTGAACAGGACACGATTTTTATCAGTAATCTTAGAGACGATAAAAGGATTCCAATTATTTCGTCTACGGTGTTGAAAGATAAGAATGGCAAAAAACGGACAGGAGAGCTGAATACACTTGAATATCTATTTGAGTTTTTGAACGCTTACGACTTCAGCAGTGAAGGTTCAGAAGAAATTCAGGAAGATAATAAATCACTCATAAGCGCTTCGGTCCTTGGTTTGATTTTCGAGAAAATCAACGGGTACAAAGATGGCTCTTTTTTTACCCCAGGTTTCATTACCATGTATATGTGCCGCGAAGCAATTCGCAAGGCAGTTGTTCAGAAATTCAACGAGCGGAAAAATTGGAAATGCAAAAACCTTGAAGAGCTTTACGACAAGATTGAAGATCGACAAGAAGCCAACGAGATTCTAAACAGTCTGACAATTTGCGACCCTGCTGTTGGCTCAGGACACTTTTTAGTTTCAGCTCTAAATGAAATGATCGCCGTAAAAAACGATTTGAAAATCCTACAAGATAGAAATGGAAAACGACTTAAAGAATATCATGTAGAAATTTCAAATGATGAACTTATTGTAACGGATGAGGATGGAGAGCTGTTTTACTACAAACCTAACAACAAAGAAAGTCAGCGTATCCAGGAAACACTTTTTCACGAAAAACAAATCATAATTGAGAACTGTCTTTTTGGTGTAGATATCAATCAAAACTCAGTGAAAATTTGCCGTTTGCGTTTATGGATTGAGCTTTTAAAAAATGCGTATTATAAAACCGCTACTGAACTTGAAACGCTCCCAAATATTGACATAAACATCAAGTGCGGTAATTCCTTGGTAAGCCGTTTTGAAATAGATGCAGACTTAAAGCCAGCCTTGAAGAAAAACAACTGGACAATTGATAGTTATCGAGTTGCTGTTGATGATTACAGGAATGCTAAAAGTAAAGAGAAAAAAAGAGAAATGGAACTCTTGATTTCCAATATTAAATCGGATTTCAAAAGTGAGGTTTCATTGAGCGATCCAAAAGTCAAAAGGTTCAGGAAACTCTCGGCGGAGTTATTTCAGTTAAGGAATCAAGAGCAGCTTTTTGAAATGAGTAAAAAGGAAAAAACCTCTTGGAATAAGGGAGTTAAAAAGCTAACTGAAGACTGCAAAAAGTTAGAGGCGGAAATTGAGGAAATAAAAGCCAATAAAATATTTGAGGCCGCTTTTGAATGGAGGTTTGAATTTCCAGAAGCACTAAATGATGATGGTGATTTTATTGGCTTTGATGTTGTGATTGGGAACCCGCCTTGGGGGGCTAAGCTATCTGAAAAAATGCTAAAGCATATAAAAGAATGGAGTCATGATATTGTTGTTCGAATGATTGATACATTCATGTTTTTCTTGAATCTCAGTTTTATTATTAAATCTAATAAAGGATTGGTCTGTCAAATCATTCCTGACGTGATTTTATATCAAGTTGACAACTTTAAACTACGCCAAAAAATATTAAACCAGTCTCAATTGCTTCTAGTTGCTAATTTGGGCGATCACATATTTGAAGATGTTGCGAGACCTTCATGCATTGTGCTATTCGGGAATCAGGATTTAGATGATGCTATTTCAATCTTAGAATACTCCTCAAATAATAGTGTAGATATTGCAGATGTTACCCCTTCAATAGTTAGTTCAAGTTTTTATAATGTATTACCAAATAAATTATTCGCAACTAGAAATATTAGCGGTTATGAAATTTTGAAACGTTTCAGTGATCGAAAGCTAGTTGACCTTATTGATACTGACGGCATGCAGCGTGGCATAAGCCCTGACTTAAAGGAAGCATTTATTGTTGATGAGAGCGACCAAAATCTCGGGCCATTAGAAACTGGTTATCTGAAGTCAACAATTACAGGTGGAAGAGACGTTCAAAAATACTATGCCAAGGATATTGGTAAAAAAATAATCTATACAAAGAAATCTGATAATCCTAAAGACATACCAAATATTATAAAGCATATATCTAAATATGAAGATAAAATAACCTGCAAAGAAGTAAAGCAAGGGAAGCATCCTTTTTGGTCTCTACATAGGGAGCGAGATAAGGCAATCTTTGAGAAACATGAAAAAATAGTAGGTGTTATAACAGGAGACAAAATATCTCTATCACTAGATAAAAACAGGCTATACCCGACAGATGGCTTATACGTGTTTTCCTCGAATGGTACATATTCGAATACATTCTTAGTTGGGCTTCTTAATTCCAAACTGGCAACATATCTATATCGACTTGTTTCAATGGAAGAGAGTAGAACATTAGCCCAAATTAAACCCAGTGTTCTTCAAAACCTACCAGTCAGCTTGCATTTTGATAGTTCGTTAGTCTCTGAAATTGAGAGTAAAACAAACCATATTATTAAAGAAATCGAAACTAATGCGGTTTTTCCATCTGAAACAATAATAAAAGAAATCGACTATTTGGTTTACCGGCTTTATGGTTTGGAGGAAGAAGAAATTGAAATTATTGAAAATGCATAATTCAGCGATCAACAGCTTCCTACATCGCTAACTTCTGGTTAGCTTTAAAACAAGGTTATAGTTATACATGGGCTGGTGTTAAATTGAAAGTAATACATAACAAACCAAAGCACTCGGACAGCATAAATGCTGCCGGTGTTTGAGGCGTTAAGTATCTCGAAGATCGAATATGGAATTGAGCACCGCAGAAAAGTATTCATCGATATTAAAGCTCCAAGCGGAGCTAAATTCCGAGCTGCGTGCTTTCTTTGAGAGTAACAAGAATAGAGGAAGAGAATTTCTATCAAGCGCCTTGATAGAGAAAGTTGAGTCCATGGTGGAGGCACTCAACTCCAAGAGCTTTCAGTTTCGCCGCTGTGATTATGGCGGGGATATCAACTATGAAGACAGCGAGCAGTATTATAGTAGTGGACAAGAAATGGGGGCGGGCATTGTGCTACATTTCCATGGCTTTGCAGTGCAGGCTTCGTGGTCAAATGCTTAACAAGTTAAACCAGTCAGGGACTCGCCTGACGGCTCGCCCCTGTTCAATGCGTCATACGTACAAGTTACCCAAAAAAGTAGACGCCATCGTTAAAACCAGAACTCGGCACACCTAAGGACGCAGCGAGAACATCTCAAAACAGTTTAATTACTGATCTAAAAACCCTGTATTTTAAGGATAAAAATGACGGGACAATTAAAAGACCTTCAAACGAACCGCGGTTTTTTCTGGCTACTGCTCTCAGTTTTACTCGCTAGCGCATGCACTTATGATGACGAACCTCAACCAAGAAAACATCAGGGTAAGTCCACACCCGAGTCACCCCTGGAAAGCCCTGTCACCAACTACAACAACATCAAAGATGACGTATTTCTAACTCGCTGGACATTACTGGAACCAGTCCAGCTTGGCAGTACCGAAAAAGACCTAGAGGCTGCGCATAGCCAGGAGCTAATAAAGGTCAATGATCTGTGGGGCTCAATAAAAACGGGTAAAATCAGTCTAAACAGCGAGCCACGTAACTGGAAGTCGATCCATTCCGGCTTCAGTTATATTCATTTAGATCGATACCTTGAGCCTACAACATTCGCCTATACCTACGCAGCCGCTGAAATCGAGTCTGACAAAAAAGCAAAGGGGTATTTTGGTGTGGGCAGCAACGCGGCACTAAAAATCTGGCTGAACGGTGAGATTATCCATAAGAGCGCAATTGGCACAGGCATAAGCCCGGATCAATACCTTGTGCCATACAACCTTAAAAAAGGGGCGAATCAGCTCATCATCAAAGTGTTGCGCGAAGACAAGGGTTGGTCTTTTCTCTTCAGGCCGCTAAGTGAAATCGCTGCAGACAATGCTTTTGTAAACTTATCCCCCAGCTTACCCTATGACGAGCTTGATAAGTTTCTTCAAAGCGGCTTTGATATCGACGCAAGAAATAATCTAGGCCTAACATCATTTAACATTGCTAACCGATCAGGCGATACCGAGCGGCAGAACGCGCTTATAGAGCGTGGAGCAAACACCAAAATAACCGCGCCAGATACAGCCGTACAAATCTCTAATTACTTCGACAGCCTTTACTATAGAGGCTCATCGGGATTTTCATACTTAATTGCTCAAAATGGCAAAGTGCTGGCTAAAGGTGGCCGGGGTCTGGCTAACGTAGCAGCCCACATGCCTAACGACACCGAAACAAAATTTCAGGTTGGGTCAATCACCAAGCAGTTTACCGCTGCGTCTATTTTGCAACTGAAAGAGAAGAACTTGCTCTCCCTTAACGACCCGCTAACCAAGTACTTTCCCAGCTTATCAAAGACTACCTCAGTGACACTTAGGCATATGTTGAACCATACCTCGGGCTTATTTGAGCCCGATGGATCTAAATCGCCGTTTAGTCAGCCTATCGAACCGACCGATCTTATTAAAACACTAGAAAATCAGGATTTGTACTTTAAACCGGGCGAGCAGTGGCGCTACAGCAACGCTGCCTATGTGACACTGGCAATGATTGTAGAAAAAGTATCCGATCTTTCCTTCGGCGAGTACGTAAAGGCCAATATATTTTTACCGTTAGGAATGGAAAACTCCGAAATTTACAGAAGCAACCAGCCCGTTACCAATGGGGCGACCGGCTATGCAGTGGTTGATGAACGGACCGTTAAGGCTCTGGATCAGAACGTTTCGGGCTTGCACGGAAACTGGACTGGAGCAACTGGGTTAATCTCTACAGCCGAAGACCTTTTTATTTGGAATGAGGATCTTCATAACGGACACGTGCTTAGTGACAAAGCATACACTGAGGCCACCTCTGCAACGGTATTCCCCAACGGATTTACGCCCCATGTTGAATACGGTTTTGGCATCGCCATTGAAAACATCGCTGGCCACAAAGCCCTTGGGCATGCCGGAGAGCTGCCGGGGTTTCATGCGGAATTACTGCACCTTCCGAAAGAGAAGTTCACCGTCATTTTTTTGGCGAATACGAACCGGTGGGAGTTAAAATACAAAGCCCGAACGGCCGAGAAAGTGATTCAGGTTATGCTTGATGACGAATAGTCAGCTTTAGAGCGTAAGCAACCTGAAGTTTTTGATAAATGTAAGCCGTATGGCGGCCATAGCCTAATGAAGGTAATTATTCTTACATACGCCTTTAGGCGTGCCACTAGCTTAAAAAGTTAAGCTAGGCTTTGGACCCGCAGGTTCTTTTCATCGTCAAGCGCTGGCTTGGGGTGCGCGGGGTGATGAGTTAAAAAGTCCACGGGCTGATACCACATGGACTTTAATAATAACGGCACAACACGGGCGCCCGGCCGTCTTTACCCGCACTTACTGAGTGATACGGGTGTAGCGAACGTTGGTCATGGTGACAGTGGATTCAGTAATCCCTAAGTCAGCAAAACAATCGGCAAAAGAATCGGAATTGCCCGGCTCCCCACACTTGTCCATCGAGTAAGTATCTTGTGACTGCAGGTAGTTACCAAATTTAAAGTAAGACGCCGAATCGTCTTCTACCGGAATGCCAAAGCTATTGCCCATACCGTAAACAGTGACATAGCCGTAATCATTCACCATTTTAAAATCGAACGTGTCGCCACTTCGGATAGTGCCCAATGCGTACTTCTCTTCGTTGCCAGCGGTATTGCGCAAGCGTACGTAGACATCGAAAATMCCGTTGCCTGCCACACTGTCGTCAAAGCCGGACTCGGAAGAGTCGGATACATACAACTTCATAATGGTTCCGGTATCGCTGGCGTGATGCTGGGCAACAATGGTTTTACCCGCATTAGACATCTCCACTTTTATGTCAGCCTCAAACTCTTCATAAGTGTCCGTCATAGCCACGCGCAAACTGCTTTTGATTTTGTACTCGTGGCGCCAGCCATTACCGTTTGGCGATGTGTACTGCGCCTCTAGCGGTAAAAACCTCAAGGTTGACGCATTAACCAGCGGATGCGGGTCATCCCCTTCCAGGTCAAAAATACTGCCGTTGGTGATGTTGCCTGGGATGTCGGAGCCACTGCTGTTATCGCCATTATCACCTTCACCAGAGTCGCCAGCGCCGTAAACTTCAACCTCAACAATATTGGTCCAGCTACTGCCCGAGGTATTTTCAAACGTCTTAATGCGCACCTGTTTGGCATTTATATCAGTAACATCAAAAAGCTCAACACCACCCTCTGAACCACTGCTGACGCCGTCGTACACTTTCGTCCAAGCACCGCTGGTTCCGGGGCGTGCGTACACTTCAAAGGTGTAGGCGCGTGAATCGCCACGCCCCCAAGCAATACCTAATTCGGTTAGCTCAGCGACCTCTTCCAACTCAACCGTCAGGTTAACCGGAGAGCCATTGCCCGCCCAGCGCGAGCTCCAGGCCGTATTGCCATCGATGGCTTTTGTGGCCGAGTAATTCGCGTGGCCGCTGCCATCGTCAAAGGCAGTATTTATAGGAAGCTTGTTACGGGCGGGGTCGTCACTTTCACCACCTTCACTGCTGCCACCATCATCGACACGGTGCAGCTCCCAATGCTGGTTAATATTGTCGCTATTAGAATTCCAGAGATAAAGGTATTGCCGGTTGGCAGCATCACGATTTCCATCGAGTGAAAATCCTGAGGCGTTGCGCTTTTCAAAACGATAAATCTCGGTGCCAGCGTACACCTCTACCTTGGCAAAGTGTTGGTCGTAATTGTTAGCGTCACAGGTTTGCAATTGTACGGCCTGATTACGCTCTCCCCCGCTACCGGCATCCCAACACAAATTGGTGCCTTGCTTTTTATAGGCGTAGTAAGCGTTGCCACGGTCCAACTGCACCCATTGCTGGTTAACGTTGTCTAGGTTGGTTTCCCACAAGTACAGTTGCTGCCCCACCTGAGCGCCACCGTTGCCATCAATCGCGTGGCCAGTGCCATGCTTTTCGATCACAAAGGTAGCCGCATTGGCTAACGAGCCAGAGACCGCCATTAACGCGATCAACATATATTTATTCAATGACATATCAAAACACCTATTAGAATTATATCGGTGATAAGTTATCAGGCGCGCTACGCCCTGACAAACCCAAGGCATGGGCCACTCATTTCGATGTTACGGTTAATCGATTGACTTTACGGGGAGGTAAGCCACCAGCGATCAGTACAAAATCGCTGGTGGCTTCTTACAAATTCCCGCCGCGGCAGGCGGGCGCACACTAATTACTGATGGTCTACCCAGTAATCGTATACAACAACTTCGCCATAGTTATCAGACTTGCCGGTTTCGCTGCCTTCTTGTTCGGCATTACTTTGTGTGTAGTTACCGATTTTAAAGTAGGCTTCACCGTAGCTACGATCCATCACGTAATCGTTAGATCCATCACGCACTAAGTACTGGCTGGCATTGCCCGAATTATAGGCATTGTTCAGGTTGCCATCTTCGCTGTAGTACACGTAGTGCTTGCCATCGATCACCTCAAAAATAACCTCGTGATTGGTACCCAGGCTGTAGTTATTGGTAATGGTGACATCACTGCGCAGTTTACCGCCGTTAAAGCTCAAGAACAGATGCGAGTCTTCTAGGCGCAGTACCAACGCATCGTCAATGCCATCATCTTTGTTACCGTGAATCTGAGTGGCAACCAAGTGGCTCTTAACGATTGGTAAATGCGTAATCGCTTGTTTTACATAAACGACGTGCTTACCAGAGGTGGTCCAGTAAATATCTTTACTGCCATCGGCTTCGCGCTCGCGCAACTCGGAGCGGATGTAACTGGAGTTTGGAGTAGTGCCGTTGCCGTCGCGCACTGGAGCGAAAAACACGATGCCATTGCCCGAGTCGTTAACGTAGAAGTACTCATTGTTGCCTTCACCACACAGTGTTTTATCTTCTACGCCATCGGGGTAGGTGATCTTCCACTGATTACAGTTGCTCATCAAATCAGAAGGAATCTCAGCCGAGCCAGATGGTTCGCCACCACCGTTGTCACCACCGCCATTGTCGCCGCCACCATTATCACCGCCGCCCGAGCCGCTGCCCTCGGCGCCGTAAACCTCTACTTCGGTGATATTGGTCCAGGTGCTACCGGAGGTATTCTCGAAGGTTTTGACACGTATTTGCTGTGCATCAATGTCGGTAACGTCAAACACCTCGATACCGGCCGTTGAGCCACTGCTGACATCGTCGTACACTTTCGTCCACGAGCCGCTTGTACCAGGACGGGCGTAAATCTCGAAAGTATAAGCGCGCGAATCACCACGCCCCCAGGCAATGCCTACTTCGGTCACCTCACTCACCTCTTCGAGCTGAATGGTTAAGTTAACCGGTGAGCCAGATGCCGCCCAGCGAGATGCCCAACTGGTGCTGCCATCAACCGCGTTAGAAGCTGGATAACTTGAGTGACTGCTGCCGTCGTCGAACGCCGTGTCTACGGCGAGTTTGCCATCGCTCGAGCTACCACCGTCACTACTGCCGTCGTCGACACGGTGCAACTCCCATTGCTGGTTGATGTTAGTGTCACTAGAGTTCCACAAATAGATAGACTGACGATCTGCCGCTCCACCGTTGCCATCAAGCGAGAAGCCCGAGGCATTGCGTTTTTCAAAACGGTAAACCTCAGTACCATCGTAAACTTTTACTTTAGAAAACTGCTGGTTGTAATTACCGGCGTTACAGGTTTGCAAAGTCACCGCCTGGTTGCGGGCGCCGCCGCTGCCAGCATCCCAGCACAGATTGGTGTCTTCTTTTTTGTAAGAGTAATAACCGTTGCCACGATCCAGCTGAACCCACTGTTGGTTGGCATTATTGAGGTTGGTTCCCCACAAGTACAGCTGTTGGCCAACTTGTGCACCACCATTGCCATCAATGGAGTAGCCTGTGCCGTATTTCTCCATCACAAAGGTCGCACCGTGGGCTAAGGAGCCGGTTAAGGCCAGGGAAGTGAAAACCATTAATTTATTCAGTTTCATAACACACTCTCTTATCTCTGTTATAGGTCTTATGTAATCGGGCACTCACACTTTTGGGCAAGTAAACCGCCTTGGGTTATCAATCCTCGACAATCCAAACCGGTATGGTAAGTGCACCTTTGGTAAACGTCAGAAACTGGCATTAAGGCTCTAATACGAATCAGCTTATGTGGAATACAGTCAGACCACGATCGCGACTCACTACTCTCAACCCGACACGCCGCACTCCAATATCGGCGAAACCGGCCACATGCCATTCACTGGCGAATCCGGCAGAAACATTACAATACGGTTCACCTATTTGTAAACAAATACGCGTACCAATAAAAATAGTGTTACGAATAGAATCAGTTTTTATAGAAATTCACACGCCATAATTCAATTTAGGAATATCTAAAAACAAGTGTAATTTCTATTAGAAATTAAAAGACGCGAAAACCTAGACGAGGATCACGTAACAGCGGAGCTAGCGAGAAAGAATCCACAAACTGAAAACGCTATTGCGTGGTAACACCCAAATACTTGGGAGAAGTCCGGCCCGCCATGTATACAATTCGGTCTACAGACTATCGTCGGCGCTAAAAGCACCCTGGCCAGAATGCGAAAGGTTATGAGAGCGCAAAAAAGTGTAACCGATCAAGCCATCGCCCAACGTGCTGCCTGGCGACAAATAGCCCGGCGGGCTACCCGCTCACTGCCGGCCCGGCACGCGACGCTTAACGGTTTCGCCCACAAGCCAGAGTCTCGTCTCGCCTCACAACCACAAAGCCCAACACCAAACCCAACCCCAGCGCCGTAGAATAGGTTTCTTCCGCACATCGGTTTTTCTCACCCGGCGTGTCGAAACCACTGGGTACGAATCGACTATCCTGTAACACGGGCTTCCATTTCAGCTGCGATTATCGCGGACCCGAGCCGCAACCAGAGGTGATCGCCGCCTCAATATTGGGCCAGTGTTATTGCTAACCTCATTAAAACAGGAGTAATGCTATGAGCTATATCGACGGTTTTGTCGCCGCCGTACCAACGGTAAATAAAGATCTGTACCTAGAGCACGTGAAAACAGCCGCCAAATGCTTTAAAGAACACGGCGCCCTTAAGCTAACAGAGTGCTGGGGCGATGATGTTCCGAGCGGAGAAACAACCTCCTTCCCCATGGCCGTTAAGTGCCAACCTGACGAAACCGTCGTGTTCGGCCTGGTCGAGTGGCCATCTAAAGCCGTTAGAGATAGCGGCATGCAAAAGGTGATGGAAGACGAGCGTATGAGCGCCGAGAACAACCCCATGCCGCTTGACGGTAAGCGGCTTATTTACGGCGGCTTTCAGGTGATTTTCAATCAATAACAAAAACAGCCCGCCTCAATCGTAAAGCGCAGGCGGGCCCTTCCGCAGCTTGGAGTAATGCTATGACGACGACAGCCAAAAACAGAGTATGCCTTTGGTTTGATGGCGACGCTGAAATGGCCGCCAAATTCTACGCGAGCATCTTTCCCGACTCTTCGGTGGATGCCGTTCATCGCGCGCCCAGCGATTACCCGGCGGGCAAGAAGGGCGATGTCATCACGGTAGATTTTACGGTTATGGGCATTGCTTGTATGGGCCTTAATGGTGGCTCGACATTTACCCACAACGAGTCATTTTCGTTTCAGGTGGCAACCATCGACCAGGCCGAAACCGACCAATACTGGAATGCCATTATCGCTAACGGCGGTGAGGCGAGCGCCTGCGGCTGGTGCAAAGACCGATGGGGGATTTCGTGGCAAATAACGCCGGTGGCACTGACCCAAGCGGTAACCAGTTCAGACGCAGCCCTCGCTGAGCGCGCCTTCGATGCCATGTTAACAATGACAAAAATCGATATTGATACCATAGAGGCGGCCGTTCGTGGCTAATCGGCCGCCCTCGATCCGCTAGCCTCACCAGCAGGTGCAAGATCGTCACGCTGGTTATATTCCCCCGCTTTAATAGAGGCATATGCGCTCCGCTGAAACGCCTCTGCTCTTGGATGCATCAAAACTCCCCCCATTGACCTACGCTCAATTAATCTATACATTTCGTTATGTTATAACATTACCATTAATTCATAAAGGTATCCAATGAAAGACGAAACAGCCGCGCTGTGCTCGGGACTATGTCTAATTCACTGCATTGTCACCCCTGCGCTACTAACAATGGGTGGCCTGGGGCTGGTTGGTAGCCTGTTTGCCTCCGAGTGGATGCACCTCGCACTCTTTGTACCCATTGCCGCGCTCGCCGGCATGAGCTTACCCTGCGGCTGGAAGCGTCACCGCCGCAGGCTCCCCGGCATCGCAGGCTTTACCGGGCTCGCTTTATTGTTTGCCGCACTACTGGCCCCGCACGAAGCCGAGGCCACGCTTTCAATCAGTGGCGGGCTACTTCTGATTGGCGGTCATCTCAGCAATCGTTTTCATTGCCGCCGAACTGTTACGAGCGAGGAGGCTGCATGCTAACCGAGCAGCAACTGCGACGAGCCCCTGCCGCCGATTATATGAATGAAGCTCAGCAAGCGTTTTTTAAAAAACACTTGCTGAATCTCAAGCAACAAACTCAAGTGCATATCGAAACCATTAAGCAACAATTGGCCAACCCGCCTGAATGTAACGACGAAGCCGACCGCGCCCAGTACGAAGACGACATGTACCTCAACCTGCGGCTGGTGGAGCGCGAGCACCGCTTGGTACGCAAAATCGACAGCGCGCTGCGCCGCCTGCAAACCGGCGAGTACGGTTACTGTCTGGAGACAGGCGACCCTATCGGCATCCCACGGTTACTGATTCGCCCAACCGCCGAGTTTGGCGCGGACTCTAAAGTAATTAACGAAGAGAAAGAGAGATTCTATGCCAGCTGAAACCGTCAAGTTGCCTGTCACCGTATTGTCTGGCTTTTTAGGCGCCGGCAAAACGACCGTGCTGAACCATATTTTGCATAACCGCGACAATCGTCGGGTAGCGGTTATCGTCAACGATATGAGTGAGGTTAATATCGATGCCGATTCAGTGAAAAATGACATCACCCTTAACCGCAGCGAAGAAAATCTGGTAGAGATGAGCAATGGCTGCATTTGCTGCACCTTGCGTGAAGACCTACTTCTGGAGGTGAGAGCCCTCGCCGAATCGGGTAAGTTCGATTATTTGTTGATCGAATCAACCGGGATCTCGGAGCCGTTACCGGTAGCCGAAACCTTCACTTTTGCCGACGAAGATGGCGTGAGCCTATCAGACATATCCCAGCTGGACACTATGGTGACCGTGGTAGACGCCGTTAACTTCAGCGCCGAATACGAATACGCCAAAGATTTAAAAGACTCCGATGAAAGTCTGGGGGAAGACGACGAGCGCAGCGTAACCGATTTGCTGGTTGAGCAAGTCGAGTTTGCCGATGTGATACTCATCAGCAAAACCGACTTGGTCGACGAGCCAGCGCTGCTAAATCTGCAAGGTTTGTTGCGCGGGCTTAATCACGATGCCGAAATCGTGCCTATTGCTAACGGCGCAGTGCCGCTGGATAAAGTACTCGGTACAGGGCGGTTTGACTTTGCGCGCGCCCAACAATCGCCTCTTTGGTTAAAAGAAATACGCGGTGAGCACACACCAGAAACCGAAGAGTACGGCATTGATAGTTTTGTTTACCGAGCGCGCCGCCCCTTTCACCCACACCGCTTTTTTGAGTTTATTCAGAACCCTGCGGCCGGCGGTCGTCTCATTCGCTCGAAGGGTTATTTTTGGCTCGCCTCGCGGCCTGAGTTTGCCGGCCAGTGGAGTCAAGCCGGCGGTATCGCCCGTCACGGTGCAGCCGGTATGTTCTGGCGCGCCATACCCGAGCAACACTGGCCCCAAGATGAAGAGACCTTAGAGTTTATTCGTGAAAAATGGCAAGAGCCATTTGGCGATATGCGCCAGGAGCTGGTGTTTATCGGCCAGGGGTTAAATCAAACGGTTATCACCGAACGACTGAACGCCTGCCTGCTGAATGACGACGAGTTGATGGCGGGTAAAGATTACTGGAAAAAACTGTCCGATCCTTTTCCTTCCTGGAGTGATGCCTAATGCAAAATATCGCCCCGGCTATTGCTACACCGCATGGATTAAGCCAGAGCAGCGAGCCCGCAGTATTCACCGACCTTCATAAGGCCGAGGTTAACTTATGTGTTTGGTCACGTGAGCTTGCCAATGACATCACCCGATACAGCGACTATTTACTCAGCCAATACCCGTACGCGACCGAAATACGCGTATTAGGTGACATGAAAATACTGGCGGAAACGCTGCGCAACAGTTTACCGATGCACAATCAACGAGAAGCCTTTATCGACGATATCTGTGTATTGGCAGACATGCTCATTTGCCTGCTAGATGCCAAGGCTGTGGGCCTACGATTATGTGTTACCCGTACCGCAAGTTGTCCACGTTTTCACGTGGATAAACTCGGCTGCCGCTTAATCACCACCTACCGGGGTAAAGCCACCGAATGGCTGGATAACATCAACCTCGATCGCACCAAGCTAGGCCGGGGCGCTTTAGGTAAAGACGACAGCAAAACAGGGCTTTACCTGAACTCGCAAGCCGTCCAGAAACTCGATCGCGGTGATGTGGCTTTATTAAAAGGCGAACTATGGCCCGGCAACGAGGGGCGGGGAATCATTCACCGCTCGCCAAAACTTGGCGAGAACGAGCGACGCCTGTTTATCACCATGGATGCGATCACATGAACCTATTCAACATCATCAATAATACCTTCTTAGCCGAAGCTAAATGCCAGCGGCTGGCTAAAAGGGCGGCGACATTGACACTCTTGGCCCTAACGTTTCCAGCGGTCGCTGCCAACATGCACGCGCACTCTCATGGCGTTGCGCAACTCACCATTGCCATGGAGGGGGATGAGCTTGCGGTAACCATCGTATCGCCGGCGGCCAGTATTGTCGGCTTTGAGCATAAGGCCCGTACAGATAGCGAAAAAGCAGCGCTGGACAACGCCAAAGAGTTATTAGAACAACCGAACGCCGTGCTTACCTTTACCGGTAGTGACTGTGAACTGCATGCAACCGCGATAGACCTGACCTCGATACTACCCGAGACTTCCGGCTCGCTCACCCAACGTGAAGGGCATTCACACGAAATCCACCAGCGAGAAAATCACAGCGAGATCAGCGCCCACTATGACTATCGATGCCAAAGCAATCACTTTCCGAGGTCGTTGGAACTGAGAATTTTTAGTGCCTTTGACGGCATAGAGAAAATCGACACCATGTGGATTCATCCTACGACACAGGGTGGCGCCACACTCACGCCGAAAGATAATAAAGTTGAGTTTGTACAATAACAATGAAACCCGTTAACAAGATTATTGAAGAGGCCGAGCGACAATGCATAAACCGAGGCACTCGGCTAACCACTAAGCGAAAGCAGATACTAGCGGGCCTAATCGAGTCCAACAAAGCCTTGTCTGCCTATGAGCTAATCGATTTTTGCAAGAGTCACTATGGGGATACATTTTCGGCCATGTCGACCTATCGAATTTTAGAATTCCTAGAGTCCGAAGGTTTGGCGCACAGACTGAACCTTGCCAACAAATACGTTGCCTGTGCTCATATTAACTGTGCCCACACACACGAAACACCACAGTTTTTAATCTGCCGGGAATGCAGCAAAGTGCGTGAAGTTAAAATAAAGCCAGATACGATATCTAATCTAAAAGACAACGCCGCAGACGCCGGCTTTATGTTAGTCACACCGCAATTTGAGATGAGCTGCCTCTGTAATGATTGCGCACCCAACAAAACTTAACGCTAAAAGATGTCGAATTACTAAGATCAAACAGGATTACTTATGAAAGCCGCACAAGCGATTACCGATAAACTGGCATTAAGCTTATCACTGGCATGCGCGATTCACTGCCTCGCAGTGCCTTTACTGCTGGCCCTACTACCCAGCCTGGCCGCCCTGCAGCTAGATCACGAGATATTTCATGCGTGGATGTTGGTAGCGGTCATTCCGAGCAGCATCTTCGCGTTAACCTTAGGCTGCAAGCAGCACAGACGCCTTGGCGTTTTAATACTCGGCGGCATAGGCTTGACGTTTTTAACACTTGCAGTGGTATTGGGTGAAGCGCGCATTGGTGAGTCCGGGGAAAAAGCGTTAACGCTAGTGGGCGCTGCATTTGTCGCACTCGGGCATTTAATTAACTACCGCTTATGCAGTGCCGTGAAAGCCAATAAGTGCGCCTGCCCTGGCGATCGAGTATAGGTTTTTTAGTGAAACGAGATTTCTTTGTCAACCTAGAAAATCACGACAAAAACAAACCATTGCCTTTAGCTGAACTGACTGAAGAGCTCGCGTTTAATCGCGACGGATTGATCCCTGTCATTACCCAAGATGCCAGCTCGGGCACCGTCTTGATGTTCGCCTGGATGAACAAAGACGCACTGGCGAGCACGCTGAAAACCGGTCGCGTCACCTATTGGTCCCGCAGCCGACAAAAACTTTGGGTTAAAGGCGAAACCAGTGGCCACACACAGCACCTCGTTTCAATGTCGTTTGATTGTGATGGTGATGCAGTGCTCTGCCAGATTGAGCAGAACGGTGCCGCCTGCCACACTGGCAGACGATCGTGTTTTTACCTGGAGGCCGAACAAAAGACGCAGCGCGTTTGGGTAACCGGATACTCCGCAACACCCACATTAATATCGCCCGATAGTACCGACTAAGCCGCACGGCTACGGTATGTTAGAGAGAGGATTAACATTCAGTAACAATGAGTATTGCAACAGCATTACCGGATATCGCCAAATCTCACAGCGATACGGCCACAGGTCGCCTGCAGTGGGTGGGCATGGAGGGCATCGCGGTGCCACTAACGCTTGATAATGGCACGGGTCAGCAACAAGCCGTTGCCGCCAAGGCCAGCGTGTATGTGAGTTTGGATGACGCGACTGAAAAAGGTATCCACATGTCTCGCCTACACGCTCTTCTCAATCAGTTAACGCAAAAGCCTTGCGACAAAACTGAGTTCGATGCGTTGCTGCTAAAGATGGTGGCATCGCAAGCAGGCATTAGTCACAACGCAAAGTTCGATTTGTGCTTTGATTACTATATGGCTAAAACTTCGCTGCTAAGCAACGAAACCGGCTTCCAGTCTTACCGCATCGAAATCGGGGGAGAGATACATAGGGGAAACTGTGCCTATCGACTCAAAGTCACGCTACCGTATTCCAGCACCTGCCCTTGTTCCGCGGCACTAGCCCGCCAACTGTTAGCCGATGCCATCGATTCACAGTTCGATACCGCTAACATCAGCAAGCAGGACGTACTCGATTGGGCCCAAAAATCCAGTATCGCCACCCCTCACAGCCAACGCTCCTACGTCTACTTAGATTTATCGCTCGGTAATAACGAATGGCCATCATTGGCATCGTTAATTTTGCAGATAGAAGACGCCCTGGGAACACCAGTGCAAACCATGGTCAAGCGCCAGGATGAACAAGAGTTTGCTCGCTTGAATGCCGAAAATTTAATGTTTTGCGAAGATGCTGCCCGCAAGATAAAAACGCTGTTAGAGCAATCATCCTGGGTAGAAGATTACTGGTTTAAAGTGGAGCACCAAGAGAGCCTGCATGCCCATAACGCCGTCGTAACCGACCGAAAATTTTACAATACCCACGAGGTCCCAACTACGCTATGAACACATCGCAAAACACCAACGCTGAAATGACGGATACCTGCTGCACAAGTTCTGGCTGTTGCGCGCCTACTGAGCCGCTCATGCGCGACACGCCCAAAGTAGGCCGTAACGATCCCTGCCCCTGCGGTAACGGCAAGAAATTTAAAAAGTGTTGCGGTATGTAAGTAACGGGAGCGTAAGTGTCAGGGCTATTTTCTTGCCATGCAAAGCGTTGTCGCTAACTGGGCTCGTCGTTCGCTAGACGCTCAGGTAAATGACCAGTTGCCATAATGCGGCCAAAACCGGATTACTCCTCTTCATACAGCGCCATCTCGTCCACGGACATTTGGTAGGCCGCTTGAGACAAGTCCGTTTCGACCAGTTCAATGCTTAAAGTTCCCGACACCCAAAAAGGATCATACAAGGCCTCAAGGATAATGCCCTCTTTAAACTTTGCGTAAATAACCTGATTGGGCGGCGGAGGGGGAAGATGTATGCAAGCACCAAAAAACGGCACCAGTAAAAACTCGGTGATACGCTGATCATCGTCAAAACGTAAGGGCACCACAAAGCCCGGTATGCGAATCGCTTTATCATTGTATTCGGGCACGGTTTTTGCCGAGCGTAGTGCACGGCTGTAGGGGTCGTCATCAGGCAACCCTTCCAGCCCCTCCCCTGCGGGGGGCATCTCATCGGCCGCCGCCCCTTCGGGTACCTCATCAATCCAGTCGGGCCGATTGAGCAACGCCTCCAGATCTTCGGGTGGCATCAAATCTGGCCATTCGATTGTCTGGTAATCTTTAGACCAACTTGCCGCGCTCACCACACTCAGCAGTATTAGCACACACATTGACGCTATTTTCATGTCACACCTTGCTAGCCGCAAAACACACGTTATAACATAACCAATTAACCCCAAGCGACCCGACGTATGCCAAACGACTACGCAATAGACATTACCGATATCGAGTACGGTCATAAAAAGGGGCCGCGTTGGCGCTTACCCCGCTGGCAGATAACCGCCGGGCAAACCATTTTTATGCAAGCGCCGTCCGGGGCGGGGAAATCCACGTTGCTAAACGTGCTGGCTGGGCTTATTCCGGTTAATAGCGGCCAACTCAAGGTATTACAAGAGCCGCTGCATGAGCGACGTCAAACAGCCCCCTGGCGGGCGCGCCACCTTGGCGTTATTTTCCAAAGCCTTAATTTACTGGACTACTTGAACTGTCTGGATAATATTCTGCTAGCGGCGCATTTCGCTAACAACGGCGAGCCACGACTTGCCGATAAAGCCCGTAAGTTGATGACCCGGCTCAACCTGCCGCAACAACTGCTGCACAAAAAAGCCAGTGAACTCAGCGTAGGGCAGCGGCAACGGGTGGCGATTGCGCGGGCGCTGATTAACGACCCCCCGATGATTCTTGCCGATGAACCCACCTCGGCGCTCGATCAGGACAATACCGACGACTTTATGGCGTTGTTGTTTGAGCTGGTGCGTGAGCGAAATTGCACACTACTATTGGCCAGCCACGACCAACGACTGGGAGGCTCGTTCGATCAACACACCCCGCTAAGCGATTTGATACAACCACTATGATGATACGCCTTGCCATAAAGAGCCTGATCAGCCGCCGTTTTAGTGCGTTTGTCTGTATCGCCATGGTCGCTTTAAGCTCTATCGCACTGTTGACGGTAGACACTTTGTACCGTGGCACTCAGTCCGCCTTTGGCCGCAGCGTACAAGAAATTGATTTAATTGTTGGCGCGCCCACCGGCGACATTAATTTATTATTGTTTTCCGCCTTTCAGGTGGGCGCACCCAGCCGCGAAGTGAGCATAAATACCTTCACCCGCTGGCAACAGGATCCTGGCGTTGCCCGTGCGGTGCCACTCATGCTGGGCGACAGTCACAAGGGCTTTCGGGTCATCGGCACCGATGCCAGTATGTTCGATCATATGCAAGCGGTACTTGAGCGCGACCCTTTTGCTCAGGGTAATGCCTTCAAACATGTCTTTGAGGTAACGCTGGGCCATGAGGTGGCGCGAAAATTAGGTTACCAACCCGGTGATGAACTTATCCTCAGCCACGGCTTTGGCAATCATAGCTTTCAGCAGCACAAAGCTCGCACCTTTACCGTTACGGGCATTCTTACGGCGAGTGGTACACCCATCGATAAAACCTTGCAAGTTAGCCTGGACGGCATTGAGGCCATCCACTGGCCCCCCGCCACATTAGCCGCCCTACCCGCACAACTCAAAATTGGTGAAAATCCGGCATTAAAACCCGACAGCTTAGCCGCGTTCTATTTAACGCTGACCAACAAAGTGCGCACCTTTCAGGTACAGCGATCCATCAACCAAAGCGAGGCGGAACCGGCCCAAGCCATATTACCCGGTGTCGCTATCACTCAGTTGTGGTCCATGCTCGATTGGGTCGAAGCGGCACTGCTTGGCCTCGGCTTGCTTGCAACTATGGTCGCCGCCATCGGTGTGGGCAGCACCTTATTAACTCACTTGGACAAACGCTTGGGCGAATTTCAATTACTGAAAACGTTAGGCGCCAGACATCGCTTTATTTTTGCGCTTTTAGTGATCGAGACTGCAAGCTTAGTCGCCCTTGGCATGCTAATAGGCGTTACCTGTACCGTGCTACTGGAGCGCGCCATGCTGAGCATTGCACAAAGTCGCTGGGGGCTTTACTGGCCGCTCGACATTGACTGGCTCTGGCTTGGGGGCGCCATGCTTTCACTTAGCCTGGCTAGTGGTTTACTGCTTGCGAGCATTAGTACGTGGCAACTTAAAAGACGTGAATAACCGTCTCGACAGGGAGCAACCGCGACAAACACAACCGATCGCCTAACCTCTAGCCGCGACCTAAAAGAACAAGGCCTCCTTCCCATTGTCTAGCAATATTTATCACACCTTAAAATACACACGTGGTTCATCTGTATAATTAGGGGTTAAACGGCTTAGTTCCCTCTCGTATATCATTAATCGTCACAAAACAGGAGCCCGCCCCATGATCGAATTCGTCGAGCCTATCGCCGAGTGGATTGCAGCACTAATTGAGATACTCGGTATTTTCATTATTGTTGCGTTCTCGGTTTACACATTGGCCTATGGCGCTTTTAGTTTACTCAAGAAAAAGAACCCCGAGATTATTTACAGTCAGATTCGGCGGCGTCTGGGACGAGGGATTCTACTGGGGTTAGAATTTTTAGTAGCGGCCGATATTATTCACACTGTCGCGGTAGAGCTCACCTTCACCACTGTGGGTGTACTGGCCATTGTGGTACTTATCCGAACCTTTCTCAGCTTTACCCTCGACCTTGAGATTACCGGCCGGTGGCCTTGGCAAGATGCCCCCAAAGCGTAGTCGTTGGCATTATGCCCACCTTTTTAACACCCTCCCACTTAAAGAGTTGGATCGTCTGTCGAACTCGTAGCGCTGGCATAGAAGTTGCCCTATTCATGTTACGAGGCTGACAATGCTTATTTTCACGTTAATGTTGTAACTCTTACGCAGTTAAGCGTAAAGATTTTATAGCAGACCGTCAGCCGGCATTAATGAATGAAACCGGCCGGACAACGCAATCTCGCAACTTTTACAGGGGCCGTTAGTTTCAAAAAACTTCACCATCAGGAGCAGTTTTATGGACGCCCAAAATCCAGAGTACCAGTACACCCAGGTTAAGGGTCATCGCATTGCTTATATAGAACAGGGTACCGGCCCAACCCTTATTTTTTTACACGGCATTCCCACCTCTGCACTGTTATGGCGTAACGTCATACCAACACTCGCGAAACATTACAGGGTAATCGCGCCGGATATGCTTAACTATGGGAAATCGGATAAACCCGCCGATGCTAACGTGTCAATCGCCGCACAAAGCGAGATTCTTTTAGGCTTGATGGATGGCCTGGGCATTCGCAGCGCCGACTTAGTAGCGCACGACATTGGCGGTGGCGTGGCGCAAATAATAGCAACTCAACATCCCGAGCGTATTAATCGGTTAGTGTTGGCTGACGCGGTTTGTTTTGACTCTTGGCCTATACCCGAGTTTAAGCCTCTGCAAGAACCTAAGGCGGAGGACGACATGACTCCCGCGGAACTGGAAAGCATGCTAAGGGACTTCTTACCTCAAGGTATGCACGACTCATCCAATGCCACCGAAGAGCTCGCCGACATGGTGATAGAACCCTGGAAAGGCGAACTTGGCAAAAAAGCTTTCTTTCGAAATTTACGCCGCCTCAACCCGGAATATACCTTGGCCCTTGCAGATGAATTAACGTCTTTGCCACATAAAACACTAATATTGTGGGGGCAGCATGATAGCTTTCAAAAGCCTGAATACGCCGAAAAACTCGCGAGTGCAATTCCCGACTCACGGATCGAGTGGGTCAACTCCGCCCACTGGATCACTGAAGAGCAACCTGAAGAGGTAGCAAAAGTCCTCGGTAATTTTTTACGTAACTAACAGGCTTTGACTACACTGAAATGAGTAAAGAGGGGCTCTTGGGCCCCTCTTTAGCGAGACACTGTCGTAATATCCCATCCATTTAATCAACAATGTCTTTCATAGACACTGCTATTTCCGCGTAGTCCGTTGTCTCAATAAAACCGATAGAAAACGTATTAGGCTGAGTTAAGTATTTATTTTTATCGCGCCGACCAAAACCTAGTACGGTCATATAGGGGCGGCTGACATAATCGTCAGGATGCTCGTCATTCTCATGGTGAAGCATAAACAGCATGCGCGAGCTTTTTGCATCGCCAAAGGCATACCACTCAGGATCTGGCAAATCACCCTTAAAGGGCTCGTTAATGAGCTGCTGCCGACTAGTGGCCGAGTTGTACCAAAAATCATCATTATCCATCGAGCCACCGGGCACGCCTTCGTACTGCACCCAATACTGATAACCGGGGCTTACTTTACTCATGGTGAAGTCGCAGCGGTCAGGGTAGAAGTCCCACCGTCCTTCCCACTGCCCATTATCCGAGGTAAAGATAATTTGGACGTGATCGTCCGTATTAAGGGTTACTACAGAGCGGGATGGATCGGTACCCGCGTTCATAGCGTGAAAGTAACTGCCATCCTGTTTGTGAATCGCATTGGGAAAGCCCCGATACTCGCCCTTCCAGCCTGAGCCTGCCTCGCTGTGAAAGCCCAACCAATCGACACCATCGTTGTCTAGCATGCTAGACAAACCGCCGCCTGACTTTTCGAGATAAAAGGTAGCGTTTTCAATTTCGACAATATACGCCGACAACCCGCCGGCCGAATCATCGACTCCATGAGTTAAACGCACGACAGAATCTGATGGCATGTTCGCGCAAGAAACAAGCGCGGCCAGAATACTGACCAGAGCAAATACTTTCGTAATCTTTATCATCGGCAACCTACTTTCATGTTAAGAAATTCAAAAATCAAACGGCGACCTGACTCGACAAGGTTTTTTGATAGCGATTTTTATAGCGGTAAAATGGCACTGTTTTTAACAGCTCTTCAAGAGGCAAAAGTGCAAACGCCCAAAATATCGATACATCAAAGTACAGAATGAGCAGGGCACACAGCGGAACTGATATAACCCACTGAGTATAGAAGTGAATTTTTAGCACTCGGGAACTCTGCCCCATGGCGCGCAGCACATTGCCAGCAATGGTATTGTAGGCTCGGATAACCGGAAGAATAATATACAGTGGCGCAATAACATTCAGCGCACGCTGAGTCTCTGGAGCTATATCCGGATAAATGTAAGGGACACAAACGCTCAGAACGATGAATGCCAGTGCGGTGGCAAAAGCCAGCATCATCCCAAACCGGGTACAAGCCGGTATAAAACTGATGACACCTTTTAAATGACTTTTCCCCAAAGCCTGACTAATGGTAATCGCCGACGCCTGTGCCCACGCGTTAGGAAACTGGGTGCCGCCGCGTACCCACGGAAAAATAAGAGTGATGGCCGCAAACGAATATACCGATAGCTGAGCAAACAACAGCTGATACACTGTTGCCCCCACCGACAAAATAATAAAATTGGCCGCAATCGGGTAAATCACCGAAAATTGAGGGTTAATCTCCCCCAAAAATGGCCGCCCCTTCGGGTAGCGTAGGTTTAAAGAACCGCGGTAAAGGCACGAGAATAAAAATCCTGCGCGCAAACATACCGCCAGCAAACTACCCCAGGCAGCTCCTTCTACTCCAACACCCTCGAACCCAGCGCCCCCATGAATCAGGAAGTAACTGATGGCGATATTCGCCGGGATTTCGAACAAAAAGCCTTTGAGAGGAACCTTGGAATTCCCCAAACCATTAAAAAGTGCGGTACAGCTTTGACTGTAAGCCGAGACCAGTACAATGTATTTGGCGACGTTCAGATAGGTGTTGGTTTGCTCCGCCAGCACCGTATCATCGGTAATCAGTGCTACCAGCGAGTCACTAAAAAGTGCCAGCGCAATAAAAAAGACGACGCCCGTAACGCCGTTAATAAAGACGCCAGCCCAGTAGGCCACATTTATATCGGACTGGTTGCCCGAGCCGTAAGCTCTACCCACCAACAGTTGAATACCATTGCCTATAGCAATTTCGACGCCGAGCACAAACGTAATTAAGGTCGTGGCGATACCCATAGCCGCGACGGACAGCTCACCTAAGGGCGCCACTAGCAAGGTATCAATCATCAGCATGGACTGAATCAGCAACGCGTTCAACGCCAGTGGCCACGCTAACGAGAGGTTTTGGCGTAAATAACTATCGTACCTAATCAAATCTAACCCTGCGTTTATCAGTTCACTGACAACAATCGTCTCAAGACTACGGCGCACGTTAATGCACCAATGATTGGTTTCTACTCACCAAAAAAGGCGAAACTCACCCTCTTGCATAAAACCACTACACAATCAAGGAGAGCTCGCTCAAGGCACCAACCGCCCAAGCTTGACCTCAGGCAGTACTGGTTTTCTCAGAGTCAGGCCGTGCACTTTTTTGCAGCAGAGCGCCAATCATAAAAATTATGAAAGAACAAGCCACAAACATAACCCGGCCCCAAAGGGGGTTAGGAATAAGCGTCATTAACAACACGCCGGCGCCCATAATCTTAATCATCAAGCCGAGCTTGTTACGCTGCTGACGATCGTAATCGTCTTGCTCGTTATCGGACACAACGGGTGTTTCTAAGTCTTTAAAGAAGCTATCCGTTTCAGCTTTGTTTTTATCTGAGCTGTCGCGGTAAAACAGCGTGGTGGCACAGAAGAACCCAGCGGTAACCAACAGATGTCCGGCCAGAGTAATCATCAAGTTTATATCCACCGCCTCGCGACCGGTTAGCGTAGGCATACCCACCATCTCGGCAAAAACCTCTGCCGTAAATACATTGGCGACAAACCACGAAACCAAAAGACCTAACGCGACCGTTGCCCATGGCGCCCACTGAGGGGTTTTACGGATCACAATGCCAAGCAGAAGAGGTATCATCAGCGGCACCTGGATCATGGTAGAAACCGACATCATAAGCTCAAACAAACTAAGCTCGCGTAACGACTTAAAGTACAGGGCCACGATAATGACCAGAATACCGCTGATAAAGCTCACCAAACGGCTCACTTTAAGTAACCTTTTATCATCCGACACCTTACCCCGACGGGCAAGAAACGGCTGATAGATACTGCGCACGAAGATGCCAGAGTTTTTATTAAGTGCCGAATCCATCGACGACATAGAGGCGGCAAACAAACCGGCCATTAATAGCCCCACAGTGCCCACCGGCATAGCGTTACGCGTAAATACTAAGTACACCGCATCTTCGGCTTTGTCACCCAGCTGTGAATACGCTGTGGCCGCATCCGGATACAAAATCGCCGCCGCCCATGGAGGAATAAACCAGATAATACTGCCCACGCCCATTAACACCATCGCCAACAGTGCCGCCTTGCGGGCGTTATCAGAATCTTTGGCATTCAGAAACCGAAACGAATCGTTCAGGTTCATGATGGTGATTAATTGCTTGGCTAAAAAGAAGACAAAGGTACCCACCAAGATAAGCCCATAATTCATATCCGGGCCCATAACAAAGCCCCCGGGGAAATTGCTGACCAGCTCAACCGGGCCGCCCACTTTGACCAAGGCGACAATTGCGCACGCCACCGACACCACAGCCACAATCAGTGTTTGCACAAAATCGGACGCAACCACCCCCCAAGAACCTGACAATACCGATACAAACAATACGGTAAGCCCTGTTGCAATAATGGTAATGTCAATATCGGCATCAAATACGGCGCTGGCAAAGACGCCCAGCGCGTTTAGCCAAACTCCCGCGTTAATGAAGCTAAAGACAATCAATGCCCAGGAAAAAAATGTTTCGTTCTGATCGCCAAAACGCCTTTTAATCGCCTGTGAGGGGGTATCGACCCGCATTTGCCGAAAACGATGGCTAAAGAAAGCCCAACCACAAAAATAAGCAAAAGTATTGGCAAAGAACACCAGGCAGATTGCAAAGCCATCGGAAAAGGCCTTACCTGCCCCGCCCGTAAACGTCCATGCTGAGAACTGGGCCATGAACGCTGTTGAGCCCACCATCCACCACAACATGCGACCGCCGCCGCGAAAGTAATCACTGGTCGAGTGTTTGGCCAGCTTAGTAAACGAAAAACCAACAGCCAGAACCAGAAAAAAATAGCCTGCAATGACGATATAGTCATACACCATAAAGCGAACCTTTATTGCAGATGAGAGACATCTGTCCAATTATTATTTTTACGAATGATATCAATCAGCTGTTGATACTGACTGCCTTCTTTAAAGGTTTGATAAGGCGGCACTTGTTCCCCCTGTACATCTTTTACAAGCTCGCGAGCTAAGTACTGCCAGTTGCGCTCTGTATCACCGGTCACTTTCGGCACATCGTCACGGATATCCTGTGGCAAGGGGATTTCTTGCCATTGCTTATCGTCCCCCCACAAATAAAGCGGCCCACTTCCATAGTGACCTTTAATATAAATAGCACCTTTGGTGCCGTAGAAAACAATATGATCTTCGTGAAAACGCGGATTCAAACCACCGTGTTTAAACAATACAGACACTGGCTTGTTCGCGTGGGGGCTTTCGAGTTTAGCCAGCACTGTGTAAGTCCACTCTACATTGCTGTCGCCCCATTTTAGGCTTGGATCATTGATATCTTCAGGGATAAAATCGCGCCGTGTTTTGAAGTTTCGTACTCCCTCCACAATAGGCGCTTTACCCAGATCATCGCGCACCTCGCCCATAATTTCGAGAATCTTCTCGCCGATAACCGAGGTAACGATGGACAGCTTATGCGTAAAATTATTATTAAGTCGGCCTCCGCCGTGCTCTTTGCGGTGCGACCAACCAAAGGGAATCTCACGCTCTAAGTTAAAATGCGATATGCACTCTACCTCTACGGGTTCACCAATGGCACCCTCCGCCACTAAGCGCTTGGCGTGCATGATGTCAGGCATGTACCTAAAGCTTGCCGCAAAAGCAGTTTTTACGCCCTTTTGCTCCGCCAGTCGGTACAACTCCAGCGCAGTTTCACCGCTATCGGTTAGCGGCTTATCACAAAACACATGACAGCCAAACTCAATGGCCTGCTTAATAGGCTCGTAATGCGCCCCACCGGGGGTCGCAATAGAGACGATATCGGGCTGACATTCTTGCAGTGCTTTTTGCCAGTCAGTGCCAGAATATGGGATGCCCATTTTTTTGGCTACATCACTGACGACGTGTGGGGTTCTGCCTACAAGGCCGACCACTTCGGCACCTACCGCGCGAAACGCGTCGGTGTGACCTTGTCCGGCAAATCCGGTGCCCATAATGAGTACTGTTACATTTTTAGCCATCACTTCACCTGCTTTGTCTTTTGTTATCAACTCGTTAACATTTACCAATGCCACATAGTGCCATCTTCTAAACGGCTCACCGGCAAATAGGAGCGCTTATAAGGAAAGGCTCTGGCCGCCTCTTCATTAAGCTCGACCCCAAGGCCCGGCGCATCGCTCACGTAAGCCATACCATTTTTCACTTGATGACCATGCGGAAATATTTGTTGCAATTGCTCATTCCCCAGCCCAACAAACTCTTGTACGCCAAAGTTCGGAGCCCATACATCAAGGTGCAAATGCGCAGCGAAGCACACCGGCGATAGGTCGGGCGCCCCATGAGGCGCAAGCTTCACGTTAAAAAGGCTGGCAAAATCCGTAATCCGACGCAGCGCCGTAATACCACCTGCGTGCGTGGCGGCCACCCGAATGTAGTCAATCAGCTGGTTCTGGATGAGGTCTTTACAGTCCCAAATAGTATTGTAGGTTTCACCAATAGCGAGCGGGGTGGTAGTGTGCTCGCGAATCACCTTATAGTTATCTTGATTCTCGGCGATGCTAGCGTCTTCCATAAACATTAAGTTGTAAGGCTCTAGCAGCTTACCCAACCTGGCCGACTCGATAGGCGTTAAGCGACTGTGCACATCGTGCAGCAGCTGGACCTGGTTGCCCAAGCGGCTTCGCGCCTGCGCAAACAACTCCACAATCATTTCCATGTATTTAGGGGTGGACCAAGATTCTTCCGGCGGTAACGGGCGACTCCCCTGCAGCTCAAAATAATCTTTTTTATCACCCAGCACGCCGTAGGTGACATCCAAGCCCGGCACGGCCGACTGCAACCTCACCGCGTTAAAGCCGTTGCTTATGTGTTGCTCAGCATTGGTCAGGGTTTGCTCAATCGTTTCACCATTGGCGTGAGCATACAAACCCACCCCCGAGCGACTCTTGCCCCCCAGCAGCTGATACACCGGCAGGCCCGCCACTTTGCCTTTAATGTCCCACAGGGCCATATCAATCGCGGCAATTGCTGCCATATTAATAGGCCCTCGGCGCCAATAGACACCCCGATACAGGTACTGCCAAATATCTTCGATGTTTTGTGCATCGCGCCCTATCAGGCAAGGGATAACATGCTCTTCCAACATGGCGACAACGGCCTGCTCGCGCCCATTAACCGTGGCATCGCCCAGCCCAGTCACTCCGTCCGAGGTCGTGACTTTGACAGTGACAAAGTTTCTCCCCGGACAACTCACAAAGACTTCTATCTTTTCAATTTTCATGAAAACTACCCTAAATGTGCCTCCCGAACCCAGTAAAACGTTTTACTAAATCGGTTTAGTATCAAATTTAGCATAACTGTCACGAAAGTCAAACAGAGGATTACTGCCCTTAAGGACACGGCCGGTGCCCACCCGCGAGACCTTACTCAACGATAACGGTCAAAAACGTACTGCAGAGCCCCCCCCCCTCATTTACTAACGCGCCTCGTAAACAGGCGGAGAAACAAGGGGTAGGAAAAGCGGGGGATTAACGGATCTTGCGGCAGGACTGGCGCGTGACCAGCTTGCAGGGGGTGGTGATGCGTTGCGGTGCGACCTCAGGGTCGCCAATTAAACGCAGCAATAATTTAGCGGCCTCCTGGCCGATATCATAGGGCTCTTGCTTGATAACGGTTACCGGGGTTTGAAAAAAGTCCACCATGGGAATGTCATCAAACCCCAGCAATGAAACATCGTCGGGGATGGCAACCTTACTTTTGTTAAACGCCTCCAGCAGATCTATGGTGATAGCCAAGTGCTGAGAGAAAAATGCCGTTGGTGCCTCATCCCCTCGCAACATACCAATAGGCGAGCGCTCAAAACCGTCCTCGCGTTGCCAGCGGAGCAACAGGTCTTCGGTAAAGGCCTCACCATAGGCTTGCAAGGCTTCGCGGTAACCCAGATATCGATCACGGCGCGACTTTACCGACTCGAATTCTTGGGTCACAAAACAAATTCTTTGATGGCCCAGCTTGAGTAAGTACTCGGTTGCCTCAAACGCCGCTTGTTTGTAGTCCGATAAAATAATGAATTTTTCATTCCCCTCATGCTCAAGCTGAAACTGCACAATAGGAAGCCCTTGCTCGAGCAGCTTATCGGTTAAGGCAACATTAGCGCCCGAAGGAGCAATAACAATTCCATCAACGTTGATCTGACTCAGGTTCTGAAGCGCCTGAGCCTCTTTTTGCGGATCAAAATCGGTACTGTAAATCAACACATTGTACTGACTGCTTTTGCAAAAATCGTCGATACCGCGAATCGTACGACTGGTATAAAAGCCCGTTACATCCCGCACAACGACGCCGATGGTTTTAGTGGTATTGGTTTTAAGGCTTCGGGCAATGGCGTTGGGAACGTAGTTTAACGCGGCAATAGAAGCCTCGATACGTACGCGAGTCTCTTTTGACATATAGTCAAAGCGCCCACTTAAGAACTGCGAGACGGTACTTTTGGATACGCCAGCGTGTGCGGCTACATCGACTAATCTTACCTTTGCCATTATTGAGTCTACTTTGGTTTAACGCTTAAAGGCTGGGCGGGCAGGCGCTTATGGTACCCGATATAAAATACCCGATCCATCGCGAACCAACGCTGCCGGGTGAGAAAGTGTAAGCACCTAATACCGTAGCTATTTTTCAGATTATCTGAGAAACTCAGTATACACCTAGCCCCTCGTCATCATGAGAGACCCAATAGGTGAGTACCTAACATTATAACAGGAGTGATTAATGTCGCCGGGGGCATCCCAGCGCCAATAAAATCACCCATAAAGAGCCACCAGCGCGAGAACTGTAACTTTTCTTTATGACTCTCGACGATGGAACACCACTATGAAAAATCGTATTTCTCAATCACTGTTAGTCATCGCGCTCGGCTTTTGTGGCACAGCACAGGCTGCGCAATCGGATATTGGCGCCGACTTATACCAAAAAGAAGGTATCTCTAGCGACAGTGTTCCGGCCCAGGCCCTTGAGGCCGTACAAAAGTTACAGCCGGGCTTTGTTTTAAAAGAGGCCGAGCAAGAATCTAAACACGGCAACCAATATCTTGACCTTGAAGGCGTAACCGCCGACGGCACCGAAATTGAGTTCGACATGCTGTTAAACGAGCAAGATCTGTGGGAAGTTGTGGAAATCCAACGCGACCTATCGTTAGCCGACTGCCCTGCCCCGGTACGCGAGCTATACAGTGAAACCTATGACCAGAAGCAACCGCAACGCATTATTGAAAGCAAGCAAATGAGCGGCGCGGTGGTTTACGAGTTTTATTTTGTGAAGGGCGATAAAACGGAAAAAAGTGAAATCAAACTGGATGGGGACTCGGCTGTTTTACTGAACGAAGAGTGGCAACACTAAACACCCATCAAATTCCTACCCCTTGAGAGAGCGGCACCTGCTAAGGCTGCCGCTCCCGCTAGCGCCTCAGTTAAGCTCGGCGCATATTGAGCTCAGCTTCGATCTCTTCCATACGCTTGGTATTAAGCGGATACACCACCAACAGCAGCACCGCCACGAAGGMAAATACCGCCGGAATCCAGCTCATTAACATCACCATACCGTCGGTAGTTTGCGCAATCGTGCTCGGATCGGTACCCACATAGCCATAACCGCCCAGCACCATCAACACCAGCGCGCCGGCAAAGCCGCCGCCGGTTTTCTGAATAAAACTACCGGCGGAATAAAACAGGCCCGTGGCACGACGGCCGTGTTTCCACTCGGAATAGTCGGCGGCGTCGCCCAGCATGCTAAAGGTAAGTACCGGCATAAACGCGGCAAAGAACTCGGCGGCGCAGCCCAGTACAAACAAGCCGGTCACATCGTTGCGATCCAGCAAAGAGATACAACAGGTGAGCACACCACTGATAATCAGCGAGGCGATAAACAGCGTCTTTTTACCCACCAAACGGGTAAAGTAACCGCACACAAAGGCGGCGAAGATTGAAGTAATCAACAGCGCCAGAAAGTACATGCCAGTCATGGTGGGTTCTTGCAAGTAATGTTTAAAGTAGTAGGCGATAACCACATACTTAATGCCGTTAAACAGCATGGTCAAAAAACCCAGACCCAAAATCATCAACCACGGCTTATTGGTTAACAGGTCAATCAGGTCGCGCTGAGACGGAGTGCCGGCTCCTTCGGGGCGGTTGATTAACGTGCGAATCAAATAGCCGGTACCCATAAGCACCACGGCACACAACGGCCCCATAACCCAGGGGTTGAGTTTATAGGTGGCGTCCTCGGCCTGCGTCAAACTAAAAAAGAACAGCGAAACCGACAGCAGCGGAACGATAATAAACGGCAGATTAAACAGCAGATCTTTAAATTCTTTTTTAAACGAGCCGGTATTTGACGTAGGTACAATACGCTCTTTGGTGGTCATAAACGTAACCACGCACAGCGCCACCAATAGTACCGCAAACACATACATGGTTTGCTGATAGCCTTTGGCCTCATCCCCCTGGCCGAAATACTCCACCAGATACGGTGTGCCCGCCATCACCAAGGCGCCACCTAAAAAGGCCCCGGCAAAACGGTAGCCGGATAACACGCTGCGCTCTTCATGGCTGGAGGTCATGACCCCCATCAAGGCCGAATAAGGGACATTGTTAACCGTGTAGGCGAGGGTCAAACCGATATAGGTAAAATAGGCCCACACCACCTTCATCTCGGGGCTAATATCCGGGGCGGTAAACGCCAGCACCATAAATAGCCCCAGCACCGGGGCCGACCACAAGATCCAGGGACGAAATTTACCGTATTTAGTGTAGGTGCGATCGGCAATCATCCCCATAATAATGTCGGTAATACCGTCCGATACCCGCACCAACAATAACAGTGCCGCAGCTGCAGCCGCAGTAATGCCCAGGGTGTCGGTATAAAACACCGCTAAATAGGCCAGCGCGCCGCGCCACACCAAATTGGCCGCGGCGTCGCCCATGGCGTAGCCGCTTTTCTCAATTATGGATAATTTTTGTTTGGTCGGGGTAGTCACTCTCCACCTCTTGTCAGGTTGGTGTTGTTATAGGGTATTTTTTGGCTCAATGGCTAGTATTACCGTGGCCCGCCAGCACTTTAACAGGCACAGGGGAGCATAGGGTTACCCCCCAAAAATGTACAGCAAAAACCGTGAAAAACCGGGTGCCATCAAAGCTTTAACGATACCGTTTGCATTAACAGGCCCTCGGCTTCGGATTTCCGGCCTGCCCCAACAGCGAACCACCGCGGTGCACTCGAGCACATTAATGCACCACGCACCAAAACTTTAACCGCACCAAGAGCACGCACATAGCGAGGCACTCCGACCGCTCGCGCACCAGAAGAAAACAAAAACAGCAAAAATTGATAATAAAGGGCTCGAAGCCTGCCCTACTTTTTTGCGTACTACCTGTGGCACAGCGCTTGCTATAGCCCCTATGGATAGCAACCTTAGCGGGCACCAGGCCCACACCGACTCACCGCGCCGACCATTGATGGTCGCGCCCGAATAGACGGATTAGCACATGAGCTCATCGAAACTTAATTTATTGGATGTCACGCGCGAGAACATTCGCCTGTTACACCTGACGTGGTTTGCCTTTTTCTTAACGTTTGTCGTGTGGTTTAGCCACGCGCCACTGAAACCGCTGATCATGGAAGCCTTCGATATGGATATCAGCCAGTGGAAAGCACTGCTGATTCTGAATGTGGCGCTTACTATTCCCGCACGGATTGTGGTGGGTATATTGGTGGATCGATTCGGCCCCCGCATCGTTTACAGCTTACTACTCGCCTCGGGCGGCTTGATGTGCCTGGCGTTTGCCTCGGCACAAACTTACGAGCAACTGGCGCTTACTCGCTTTTTACTGGGCTTTGTCGGCGCCGGCTTTGTGATTGGCATTCGCTTAGTGGGCGAATGGTTTCCGGCCCGCCAAGTAGGTTTAGCCGAAGGCGTCTATGGCGGCTGGGGTAACTTTGGCTCGGCCGCAGCGGCCTTTACCTTGCCAACTGTTGCCTTGATGTTTGGTGGTGACGACGGCTGGCGCTACGCCATTGGTGTTACCGGCTTAATGGCTATGGCGTACTCTATTGTGTTTTATTTGCGTGCCCGCAACACCCCAAAAGGCTCAACGTACTTTAAGCCCAAAAAGAGCGGCGGCCTGGAAGTTACCAGCAAAAAAGACTTTTACTTTTACCTGGCGATGAACCTGCCCATGTACTTTATCTTGGCGGTACTGGCCTGGAAGCTGTCCCCCTCCGGCGTTGGCCTGCTGACTCAAAGCACCACCTACCTGATGTACCTGGTGTTGATCGTCCTGTGCGCCTATCAGTTCTCGCAAATTTATCGTGTAAACAAAGACATGCTGCAGGGCGCCGAAGTACCCGAGCACGACAAATACAAATTCAAACAGGTGGCGATTCTCGACTGGGCTTACTTTGTCACCTTTGGCTCTGAGCTGGCGGTGGTATCTATGCTACCGGCGTTCTTCCTCGAAACCTTTGAAGGCATGAGCCTGGCAATGGCCGGTGCATTAGGTGCCGCCTACGCCTTTATGAACTTAGTCGCTCGCCCCGGCGGCGGTTACATTAGCGACAAGTGCGGCCGCCGCTTGTCCATGTCTATTTTTATTGTTGGCCTCACTATTGGTTACTTTACGCTGTCGCAAGTGGACGCCGGCTGGCCCGTAGCCCTCGCGGTGGTTGCCGTCATGTTCTGTTCGTTTTTTGTTCAGGCCGGTGAAGGTGCGGTATTTGCCATGGTCCCATTGGTTAAGCGTCGCATGACCGGTCAAATTGCCGGCATGGCTGGCGCCTACGGCAATGTGGGTGCCGTAACCTTCCTGACGATTTACAGCTTTGTGGATGCCTCGACCTTCTTTATGGTGATCGGCGGCTGCGCCTTAGTTATCTTCGGTGTTGTACAGTTTTTAGAAGAGCCTAAAGGCCACATGACCGAAACCAATGAAGACGGCTCGTTAGCGCAGATCGAACTTACCTAACTCAACTTTTCCCCGTGTCTGTAGCGGATCTTCGGATCCGCTTTTTTTTCATCGACAGGAAGCGCTATGATATCGCCACAAGAACAACAATCAGGCACGGTCCCAATGGAGCATATCCAGTCATCCCTAAAACTCGAATTTGCGCAACTGAGCGATGCCGGACGCAAAGCCGAAAATCAAGATACAGTTGGAGCACGATTCCCCGAAGGGGCGGCACTGACCACTAAAGGCGTTGCCATAGCCATTGCCGACGGTGTCAGCACCAGCGATGCCGCACGCCAGGCCAGTCAAACCGCTATTACCGGCTTTTTAACGGACTACTATGCCACGCCTGATACCTGGCGTACCGGGCAATCCGCCAACCGGGTTATTCAATCGCTCAACCGTTATTTATGGAGTCAAAGTCAAAACAGCGTGCGGCAAGAGGGTTACCTTACCACCCTGAGCATTATTGTGATCAAAGGCGACAAACTGTTTACCTTTCATGTGGGCGACAGTCGAATTTATCGCCTGCGCGCCGGTCAGCTAGAATTGCTCACACGTGATCACACGCAAAAAATTGATCGCCGCACAACTTACTTAAGCCGCGCTATGGGTGCCGACTTAAACCTGGAAGTCGATATGCAAACCTACGAGGTCGAACTGGGTGATGTTTTTATGCTCAGTACCGATGGCGTGCACGACTGGGTCGACCATAAAACTCTCGAGACCTTATTAAACCAAAACAGCGACCTACAAACGCTGTGTGACACGTTGCACCAAACCGCCATGGACGCCGGTTGCGATGACAACATTAGTGTGCAGCTGGCCCGAGTCGAGCAGTTGGGCGCTTCGAGCCAAGCCGATGCGGTCACCGTATTATCGCGGCTGCCCTTTGCGCCTTTGCTGGATGTAGGCAAAACCATTGACGGGCTCACCGTCGAGAAAATCATGCACGAGTCCGAGCGCAGTCAGGTGTATCTGGTGAAGGCGCCCGACGGTAAAAACCTGGTCATGAAAACACCTTCGATTAATTATGAGGACGACCCGGCTTATATCGAGCGCTTTGTGCAAGAGAGCTGGATTGGGGCGCGCATCAGTAACCGGCACATCGTGCGGGTGGTAGAGCCGCCGGAGCCGCGCTCGTGTCTGTATTATTTAACCGAGTACATTCCCGGGCCAACGCTATCGCAAGTCATCAAAGAGCGGGCTCCTCTCGAAGTGTCAGATGCCGTGGAGCTGGCAGAGCAACTGGTAACCGGCATACGCGCCCTGCACCGCAAAGACACGCTGCACCAGGACTTAAAACCTGACAATGTCGTACTGGGTACCCAGGGGGCCTGTTTAATCGATTTTGGCTCTTGCTGGGTGGCCGGAATACAAGAAATGGGATCAGCTATTACACCCGATCATATTCTGGGCACACTGGACTACTCCGCCCCGGAGTATCGCTACGGTGGCCGCACCGGACCGCGCTCAGACCAATTTTCTATCGCGGTACTGGTGTACGAAATGCTCACCGGCAAACGCCCTTACGGTGAAGCCTATGGCAAAGCCATGTCGCTCAATCAATTTCAAAAATTAAGCTACCGCTCCGCGTTGCAGTACAACCCCTTGGTGCCCATCTGGCTCGACCGTGCACTGGAGAAAGCGCTGCAAATTCAGCCCGCACAACGCTACGACGCACTATCGGAGTGGCTAAAAGACTTACAACGACCCAACCCCAACTGGCTGACCGCAAAACATAAACCACTAATGGAGCGCCACCCGGAGCGCGTTTGGAAAGCCGCCGCATTGAGCGGCTGGGCAGTAGCGCTGGGGCTGATCATCACACTGCTTATCAATTAAAACCCCAATAAAAAGGCCAGGCTTTTCAAGCCTGGCCTTTTTAGGGTATTACGCGCGGCAAACAAACTAGCCTTTTGGCGTGAGCCGTAACACCACCACATCGTGAGCAGGAATATTGAGCTGCAAGGGTTGACTCGTGTCGCCACTGAATGACTTCCACAAGCCTTTGTAGCCGAACGTTTGTTTATTAAAGTCGATCGAGCGGCCCGTAAGGTCGTCTTTAACAATATTAAACTGCCAGTCGTGATTAACGGTTAAAATATCATCGCCACGATTTAAAAACAGAAAGGCCCAATCGCCATTCATTAGCGGCTTCACAAAAACATTCAAATCGCCGGCATCGATATAGCGCATAGCCTGTACACCAGCAGCATCTTGGTTTAGCGCAATGATGTCTTTATTGGTTAATATGTCTAAGGTTTGCTTAGACATATTGCGCAAGTCATTACCGGCAATCAGTGGTGAGTTGAGCATGGCCCACAACGAAAAGTGAGACCGATCTTCGGCGGCGGTCATACCGTTACCCACTTCCATCATATCCATATCGTTCCATTGACCGTGCTTAGCGTATTGCCGAAGGTTTAAATCTTTACGCATATCCAGAATTTTCAGCACGCCCCACGACGACCAGCTACCCCAGCTGTAGCCGCAATCCCAGCACGGATAAATATCACCGGAAATTCGCCAACTGTGACCTATATCTGTTGCCCACTCCCACGGCTGATTATCGCCCCACTCACAAATACTGTATAAGATGGGCCGACCGGTCGCATGCAGCGCATCGCGCATTGTGGTGTAAGCGCCCTCCGGGTTAAGCTTATCTGTATCACACCAATCGTACTTTAAGTAATCGATACCCCAGTCTGCGTAGGTTTTTGCATCCTGGTACTCATACCCGCGCGAGCCGGGGCGCCCCGCACAAGTGGTGTTGCCCGCATCCGAATAAATGCCGAGTTTTAAGCCTTTAGAGTGGACATAATCGGCCAGCGCCTTCATGCCTGACGGAAAGTGCTCTTTACTGACCTGGATATTGCCGTCTTGGTCGCGCTCACCGTGCCAGCAGTCATCGATATTAATGTATTCATAGCCGGCGTCTTTCATGCCGGACTCAACCATGGCATCGGCCATCTCCCGAATCATTTGCTCATCGACATCACAGTCAAAAGTGTTCCAGCTGTTCCATCCCATGGCTGGCAGTTGACCGATCTTTGAATTTTTCTCAGCGCTTGCCTGCACGCTAAATAGCGCCAAACTTAGTACGCTTATCAAGACGAAAAGCTTTTGCAGAAAATTCCTACTCATGATGCTCTCTCACTATTATTAGTTATCTTATGGGCAATCAGGCCACCGGTCGATCGCTCGCTTACAGCAAGCCACCGATGTGGCTTACTTACGGTCCGGTAACGCAAATAAATTAGCAGACTGCTAGAGACCTTTCAGGTTTTGTGCGTGCTGCGCGATAACCTTCAAGGTCGATTTATCATCAGCAAACACAGAATTTAAACCCTGAGCTTCCTGCGGTGGGTCGCCAAAAAAGTCATCGCCCTTTTGCCACATATAGTCTTCGCGGTCGGTTGTTGCAAAACCGCCCCAAGCCCAGAAATTCGACCCAACAAAAGGCCCTTCGGCGGCGACATTTTTTTCAATCACACGATAGACCATCGCGTAAAAGCTGTCCCGGTAAGATACAGGTGTGCCGTGATCAAAGGCCCCGCCGTTGCGCTCTACACCAAACTCTTCAAGCACAATGGGCTTGTTTAAGCGCTCGGCGATCGCGACATGCTCACTCATGTATTGCTTTGCGGTGCTGACGGCCGAGCTGTAAGTTTCCTCGGGCTGCGTAACATCAAACCAACCCCAGTTTTTAATCCACATGTGAAAGGTTAAATAATCCACATTCGCGCTGGCGTGCGAGCGCTCAAACAGGTCGGCATCACCCAAAGTGCCCATAGCTCCCTCGTTGCCGGTACTGATTAACTGATGCGGCGCCAACTCTTTAATAAAGCCGGCCGTTTCATCTACCCAGCGGGAGAAGTCATCAAAGTGCGCCCGGCCATCGGCATCGCTGCCGGGGCGGGGCTCATTGGCCAACTGCCATGACATAATGGTCGGATCGTTACTGTAAACCGTGCCGGTAATACTGTTAGTGCGGGTAACAAGAGCGCGAATAACGTTGCGGTAAAGCGCCTGCGCCTCTTCTAAACGATAAAAGCGCGCGGAGTTTTCCATAAACGGGTTCCACTTGCCAGTTATGTCCGGATCAAGCACCTCGGTGCCGGTAAACCACGCCACGTATTGCGACATGCCGCCAGACCACTGCCAGAAGTTATTTAAGTAGAGCACGGCTTTCATATCGCGCTTAGCCATTTCGGCCAATAAAAAGTCCATGCCGCGCAGTAGGTCAGTGTCAAGCTCACCCTGAGTGTTTTGTAATACAGCCGGGCGAACGGCGCGCATCAGGTCGCTGGTTTCAGAGACGGCCAACACGCGCAGGTTTGTAATGCCGTGTTCAACCAGCAAGTCCAGCTCGCGCGTTAAGCGCTCGCGATCACCTGCGATACCCGGCGCCCCAAGGTAGGCGCCATACCACATATTGGCGCCGACGTAGTGATAGGGCTTACCTCCCAGATAAAACTGCTGGCCTTTTACCGTAACAAACGCGTCGCTAGCCGGTTGCTCCGCCGAGGGTTGCACGCAGCCCACAAGCAGAGCCGCAGCCAACAACACAAAACAACGGACAATGATTTTTCTCATAATGATTACCTTTACAAAGACCCTGGTCAGATCAGCCAGCTTTTATTGGTGGTTTTATTATTCAGATGTGGGCATATTAAATACGCCCACATCTGGTGTTAGGCGAGCCGCTCCAGCCGCACGGAGTTAACGTCCGAGCAGCTTGGCGGCTTCTATCATGGCTCTCCCATTATGATAGGGACCCTTCCAAAACCCCGCTTTATAATCGCGAGATCCATCCGGAGCATCCAGGGTCGAGTGCCAGCGCCACTCCCCCCGGTCGTGATCAATTTGATAAGCATCAATAAATGACCACAAATTCTTTGCCGTGCTTAAAAAGCTATCGTCGCCGCTGAGTTTATAGGCCGTTAAAAAGCCGACTAGAGCCTCCGCCTGAACCCACCAGATACGCGCGCTGTGATACCGATCGCTGGCGCGGTCGTAGGCGTCGATAACATCGCCGCGCTCGCGAATAGCTTCACGCTGACAGGTTTTAGCCAGTTCGATAATAACCGGGGTTAAACGCGCCAGACGCTCTTGATCCCCCAACGATATTAGCGCTTTGTATAACAACCAGCTGCACTCGATATCGTGACCGTAGGTTAAGCCCGGCGAGTGATCTTGCCAGTTAGCGTCCAAAAACATTTTAAGATGGTAATTGTCGTGATCGATCATATATTTATCGAACAGGTCAATCCCGTAACCCAGCGCAGCCGCCACACTCTTGTCAGGGTTTACCTGATGCAATTTGGTGTAGGCCTCCAGCACATGCAGGTGGGTATTCATGGTTTTGGGGTAATTTAAATCTTTTTCGCTTAAGCGAACGTCTTCGATTTTTCCCCACTCGCGGGTATAAGCCTCGTAGTAACCATCAGCGTCGCGATCAATACAGTTAGCTTCGATTAACGCAAAAGTATCCATCGCCAGAGTTAGGGCATCGGAGTTAGCGGTTAATTCGTAGTAAGCGGCCAGGGCATAAATCGCAAACGCCTGAGCGTACACTTGCTTTTTGCTTTGCTCGATTTCACCCGTGGGCGAGAGCGACCAATAAAACCCGCCCTGCTCACGATCAAAAAAGTACTCGCACAAGTATCGATAAGCTCGGTCAGCGGCTGTGCGGTACTCATCGTTACCGGTAAAAACGGCCGCCTCAGAAAAAAACCACAGGATCCGGGTGTTTAATACGATGCCTTTCTCAGCATCAGCGCGGGCAACATTGTCGTCACCCACCTCACCATAAAAACCACCGCGAGCTTGATCTTGCGCGTAATCGAGCCACCACCGGGCAATAGCATGCAGCTGTCCGGTAAACGTTTTCGTTAACGATTCATCGGTTGCCAGAGCAGCTCCGTCAACCTTGTGAGTGTCTACAGCCTGACTCATTTAAAGGTATCCAGAATATCCAGGTTGCCAGAAATTAATGTATTGCGCGTACTCACCGAGGCGGCCGAGCGCAGGCCGTCTTCCGGCGTGTTGATACAGTAGTCGACCAATTTATCGACACTTGAGGTTGCCACATGCATACGGGTATCGGATGAAGCGTAGTAGATAAACACTTCGTTTTTCTCGTTGACGATCCAGCCGTTAGCAAAGGCCACATTCGACACATCGCCGACACGCTCATTGCCTTTAGGGGCGATAAAGTGGCCACCGGGGCGGTGCGTTACCACCCAGGGGCGCTCCAACTCGGTCATAAACATATACAACACGTACCGCAAGCCGGCGGCGGTGTTGCGCACGCCGTGAGCCATATGCAACCACCCCTGGTCGGTTTTTATGGGGGCCGGGCCCTGGCCGTTTTTCACCTCTTTGATAGTGTGGTATTCCTTGCCGTCGACGATAACTTCGTCTTTTATTTCAGCGCCGTCCATTGAATCGCTTAAGCCCCAGCCAATACCACCGCCACTGCCGACACTGATAAAACCATCTTGCGGGCGGGTATACATGGCGTACTTTCCGTCGACAAACTCTGGGTGCAACACCACATTACGCTGCTGGCCAGAATAGGTAATTAAATCGGGCAGACGCTCCCAGGTCACCAAATCTTTGGTACGTGCAATACCGCACTGAGCTTCAGCCGCCGATAGATCGTTGGGTTGGTTTTCATCTTTTCGCTCGGTGCAAAACAAACCGTAAATGTAACCATCTTCGTGCTGCGTCAAGCGCATATCGTACACGTTGGTATCGGGGCGGTCAGTTTCCGGCAAGGTAATGGGGTAATCCCAAAAACGGAAATTATCAACGCCGTTATCACTTTCAGCGATGGCAAAAAAACTCTTACGATCGTCGCCTTCCACACGAACCGCCAAAATGTACTTGCCGTTCCAGTAAAGCGCACCCGAGTTAAAAGCCGCATTGACACCCAAGCGTTCCATCAAATGCGGGTTGCTCGCCTCATTAAGATCGTAGCGCCAAAAAATGGGGGCGTGCTCGGCCGTTAAGATAGGGTGTTGATAGCGCGTGTATACGCCGTTGCCTGGCTCAATGGCTTTGTTGGCACGGGTAATAAGCGCTTCATGCTGCTTTAGCAATTGTTGGGCGCGAACGCGAAAGTCACTCATAATAGTTGTCCTAAAATTCAAAATCATTCGGCGTTGCAACCGGCGGACCTGCGCGCAACCGGTTACAACTTTACCTAAAAACGGCGCCCCCATTAGGTACGCCGATAAATACGGCCGCGGGCGTTACTCGGTATCGTCTGCGGTTGCCAGGGTGTACTTGGTAGGAGTATCGGCCGGGTAGTCCTCTAGCCGGCACCACCAAAAGCGCCACAACCACAGGCTCGTCACCACAAACACCACCACGGCAGCGACAAACTCTACCCAGTGTTGAATCACCATAAAGATAGAGGCGGCAACCATCGAGGTTTGCCAGATAACACCCACAATTAAATTGCCTACATCGCGCGCTAAGTCGGTGTTGCGGCTTAGCTCGGGGTAGTCTTTAACCGCCTCGCGATAAACCGGCCCCCACACACCCCACGGGCGAACTTTAATATAGAAGGTTTTTAACACTTCCATATCATCGGCTTTACTCAGCAGCGAGCCAACGACGCAGGCAATAAAGCAGCCGGTAAAAATAAACGGGAAGGCATAAACCTGCATGATCTCCCAGTCGAGAGTCCACTGCAGCGCCTGAATAATCAGCAGAATCACCAGACCCATGGCCATACCGCAAAAATAACCCACACCGTTGAAGCGCCACCAAAACCACTTAAGTAAATTGGAGGCGGTGTAAGCACCGTAAAACGCGCTGACAATCCACAAAATAATCGAGTTGAGTGAAGGCACAAACAGACCGATCACCACCCCCAGTGCCACAAATAAAACCGAAACAACATAGCTGGCCTTAACGTAGTTTTTAGCATCGGCGTTAGGCTTAAAGTAACGTTTATAAATATCGTTAACCACATAGGCCGGCGCCGCATTGGTGGTGGCGGCAAACGTCGACATAAACGCTGCTAACAGGCCAGCAATCAACAAACCGAGCAAACCAGGCGGCACAAACTCCTTCATGGCAAAGGGGAGGATTTGCTCAAAATCCACATCGGGGCCCATCGCCTGCAGCTCGTCCATAAAGAACACCAGCGCCAGAATAGTCAGGCCGGCAATCAGCATGTAACGCGGAAACAGCAACACCACATTGACAAAGCCGCTCATTTTGGCCGCTTCCGTTGGCGAGCGCGCCGACAGCACACGCTGCATATCGTAATTTGGCGGCGGCCCCATCAGGCTCTTAGCGATACCTGACAAGAGCATCAGCATAAAGAAAATCGTGAAAGGCTCGTAACCATCGGAGGCAATTTTAGTATTGGCCGCCTCAAGTGTGCCGGACCAATCCATATCCAGATTCCAACCAAAGGTTATTTTGTCCCAGTTATCGGGCACCACTGCCGCCAACATCTCGGGTGAGACTTGCTGCATGGCAATAATACCTACCGAGACACACGCCACTGTCATGATAAAAAACTGTAGCACTTCAGTAAAAACAACACTGAACATACCACCTTTAACCACGTAGACCGTGGTTAACGCCGTGATAATTAACCCGTAATAGATGTCGTTGGTGTCCGGGTCGGCCGATAGCTCCCAAGGTAAAAAGACGGAGGCAAACTTTCCGATACCGATAAAGCCGTAGGCCAAAAAGCCCACCACATTCACCAGCGCGAACAAAACCACAATTAAATGCGATAACCGTGCGCCGGTGCTGTCGCCAAAGCGGAAGGTAATCCACTCGGCACCGGTGAGCACACCTGAGCGACGCAACCATACCGACAGGAACACCATCAGGAAGATCTGATTAAATACCGGCCACAACCAGGGGATATAAATACTGGTAAGCCCGTAGACAAACAACAGGTACACCATCCACATAGTACCGCTGATGTCGAACATACCTGAGGCGTTGGACAACCCAAGTGTGTACCACTTAAGTTTGTTGCCCCCTAAAAAGTAGCTGCGTAGGTTTTTTGAAGCGCGGCTGGAAATCCAGAAACCGATAAAAACAGTGGCGAGCAAATACGCCGCGATAACCACCACATCTAAAATTGCTAACTGCATGTGTGCGTCCAATTATTATAGCGCCGGACTGCCGCCCAGGCGGTGTAGTTACAAGGTGTGCAGCGCGTAACCCGAACCCAGATTAGTTTTTGCAGGATATTGCTACGCCGTAAGAGCACAGCCATCAAGCAACCCAACGCGCCACAGTCTTAGCATAGACGATCACCTTGTCGTAAAGCGAAGACAAATGTAACCGATTACACCAAATAATACCAGCGCTTTACGTTACTTAAGCGTTTTCTAGCGGTATGCTACTATCGCTAAAAACCTTTACTCCTCTTAAAAAGCACTATTTATGTCCAATATTCGAGATGTAGCACGCGAAGCAGGCGTTTCAGTCGCCACCGTCTCGCGCGCGCTGAGCGACCCAGAGAAAGTCTCTCAAGCGAGCCTCAATAAAGTTCACACCGCCATCGATAAAGTGGGCTATCGGCCCAACATGTTGGCGCGCAGTTTTCGCTCGGCCAAAAGTTATGCGGTTGTGGTACTGGTGCCGGACATCACCAATCCGTTTTTCTCGCAAGTTATCCGCAGCATCGAGGATCGCGCTCAGCAAAAAGGCTACGCCGTGCTGCTGGGGGATACACGCGGTATTATCGAGCGCGAAAAAGAGTATATTCGCCGGGTAGAGACGCGACTTGCCGATGGTGTTATTCAGCTGCGCCCGGATGAGCTTAACAAACACTCCGAGATGCCAGCCGATGTGGCCTGTGTTAAAGCCTGTAGCTGTGAATCTACGGTGGGGCCCAGGGTGCGCATCGATAATCGCGGCGGCGCCCGGGCCGTAGTAGATTACCTAATCTCACTAGGCCATCGCCGTATTGGCGTAATCTCGGGTCTTAAAGACAACCCCCACACCATCGACCGTCTGGCCGGTTATCTGGAGAGCCTTGAGGCAGCCGGAATCGAGTTTGATAAATCTCTGGTCGCCGAGGGGGACTTTACCACCTGGTCCGGGCTAAACAGCGCCAAACAATTTTGCACCATGAAGAACAAGCCCACGGCACTGTTTTGCATGAACGATGAAATGGCTATTGGCGCTATCCAAACCCTAAAACAACATGGCTTACGGGTACCGGAAGACATTTCTGTCACCGGGTTTGATGACATTAGCTACGCCCGCTATTGCGACCCGAGCCTCACCACCGTCACTCAGCCCGCCGAAGAAATCGGCAAGCTGGCAATGGACATGCTACTGCGTTTGATTGAGGGCGAAGAACTCGCCCAAGAGGAGAACGTACTACCGGCAGAGTTTGTAATTCGCAAAAGCACTGCCGTACCCCGCAAAGATTAACTACCCAAAGCTGCGCCACACCTGCCGCGGCAGCTGTGGCGCAGTCTAGGTGTTTATACCCGCAGCCTGATCCGGCAACTCATCGCAGTAACGCATTAGCTCCTGCGCCAGCACAATCAAGTGGTAGAGCGTACTGGCCGGCGCCTCAGCAGCCACTACCTCATCGTCTTTGCCGCGCTGATCGATATAGCTGCCCGGAGTAGTGCCACACAGATAGTAGGTAAAAAGCGTGTTTACCGCCTGTGCCGCGCGTGCTTCAGCGCCCGGTTCGCCCTCCCGGGCCATCACCAGGCTTGCCTTAATTAACTCGGTTAGACCCCAGCAGCGCTTGGTATGTTGCAACACCTCACCCTGCGGGGTGACCGAATCAAACAATAAACCAGAATCCGCTTTTAAGCCCAACTCCAGTCCGCGGCGATATAACACCCCGGTATAGCGACTAACCGACTGCCCCGTCAGGCGCGCGTACCAATCCAGCAGCCAGACCCACTCCATCATATGCCCAGGCTCTACCACTTGTCCCGTGGCGCCCTCAGCCAGCGTCCAGTCGGCATTAAAAAACTCAAAAAGCACGCCCTGCACAGGGCAAAAAAAGCGCGACTCAAACACGCTAAATAGCTCGCCGGCACGGGCTAACCAGTGCGCCTCACCGCTCGCCTCGTATAAAGCCATGCAGGCTTCAAACAAGTGCATATGCGGATTCTGCCGGCGTACGCTGTAGGCGTAATCCCCTTCAAGCCAGCCGCCATAATCGGCCGCAAAACGTTTATCGAGATGCTGCACCAGCGCCTCGGCTTTATCCAGCGCCGTGCGTTCACCGGTGGCACGGTACAGCCATGCGTAGGCCAGTAAAAAAAAGGCATGGTCATACAGATCTTGCTTGGTGTCGATAACCTCAAACTCAGGGCTTAACAGGTGGGTAAACCCGCCGCCGGCGCTGGGGTGCGCCGCGTGCGACTCAACAAAATCCAGGAGCCCACTAGCCAGCTCAGTACCGTTATCACACCAACCGCAGGCATCAGCCGCGGCAAAAAAGAAGGCTTGCCGCGCCTGCACCCGTACCCGTACGTTAGCGTTTTGGTCTACTTCGCCATCCGGCCGCAACCGCTCGTAGCTGGCCCCCAGGCTCGGGTGAATAGCTCGGGTACTCCACAGCGGCAGCGCATCGCGTGCAAACCACTGGGTTAGCCGCTGTGTCTGGTCTTTAATATCATTGCTCATGCATTACCTTTTTACCGCCCCACGTTAACGCAGCCATCACCTAGCTTGCTCGGCTGGTGTGCGCGTGCGAATAATGCCGCACAATGTAACCGGTTTCAAGCTGCTAAGGAGAACAATAGTGTGTTGTCGCCTAAATACGTTAAACTATATCGTATAAAGCGCGAAAAATATTCCTATTTAGCCGGGCCCAAGCCATTGATTGCTCCAGCCACAGCGATACGCTCAAGGACACGATCTCCAGCCTGCGTCATTACGCTGGCCCTATTGCTATATACATCAATGTACGGGCTAGCGGACACCGGCTCGCCGACATCCGGCAACACCGACTCAGAGTTCACGCTCTGGATCGGCAATATGACTGAGGCGCGCAAGTCCCACGAGAGCGCCGTCGTGCGTCTGGCGCTGGACAAAAGCCGCGATCATTACGGCCCCTATAAATTAACCCTAAATACCGCGCCTTTCTCCCGCCCGCGAGCCATTCGCAATTTACGCGATGGAGAGATTGCTCAAATCGTCACAGCCCCCGAGCTCACATATCGTATGGCCAGCGATGAGCAACCGCTAATCACCATCCCCATTCCATTGCTAAAGGGGTTGCTCGGCAGCCGCGTGGCCATTGTTCGGCGCGAGCGCGCCGCCCAATTCGCGGAGGTGCACTCAGTTAAACAATTACAGCAGTTTAACGCAGGGTTGGGGTTCGATTGGCTGGACCGTGACTTTTTTCGCGACGCGGGGCTACCCTTTACCAGTGGCGCCGATATCGACCAGCTGTTTAACATGCTAGTACACGGCCGTTTTGACTACTTGCCACTGGGCTCTATCGAGGCGGCACCGACGCTGGCGGCCTCCGGGCACGCGGCGCAACTGACAATCGTTGATGATTTGCTTATTCACTACCCGCTGCCGGTGTATGTGCAAGTCAGTCACAATCGCCCCGAGCTTGCCGCGCGTTTACGGTTTGGGTTAGAGCGCGCTCGCCGCGATGGCAGCTTAAACGCCCTATTTGAACAACACTATGGCGCATTCCGCAGGACTGCGAAAAACGCTTACACCATAGAACTACACAAGCATGAACACCCTGCTTTTAGCGAGAGGCGAACTTCGCCTTAAGTGCCAGCTCAACCTCAGGCGTCACAAACTTGCTCACATCGCCGCCCAATACGGCTATTTCGCGCACAATCGAAGACGATATATAAGACAAATGTTCGGCCGGGGTGAGAAACAAGCTCTCCATATCCGGCGCCAAGGCCCGGTTCATATTGGCCAGCTGAAACTCATATTCAAAGTCGGATACCGCTCGCAAGCCGCGCACAACCCCCTGTGCACCACTGTCGCGAACAAAATCCACCAGTAAATTATCAAAGCCACATACTTCCACGTTATCCAGATGCGAGAGCGTACTTTGGGCCAGCTCGACGCGCTGCTCTAAATCAAACATGGGGGCTTTGCGGTTACTGGCCGCCACAGCCACCACTACGCGATCAAAGAGACGGCAAGCGCGCTCTACCAGATCTTTATGGCCATTGGTAATAGGGTCGAACGTGCCTGGGTATACAACCTTGCGCATAGTTTATTCTCTGTGTGGCATGCGGTGTGGGCGGATACTACAAAAATAGCCCAGCCCTTGCTAGTCGGCACGATAAAAATACAGTCGGTAACAAACACTGCCGGCGCGTTTTTCACGGTGTAACTCCCAGCTATCGGGCACTTGAAACACGCTGTCCACGCCCGACTCTATGTAAATCGCAGCGCCGTCGGCCAGCCAGGGGCGCGCCGCGAGCGCATCGATACTCGGCTGCCATAAATCGGCAGCAAAGGGCGGGTCGAGAAACACCAAATCCAGCGGCGCATCTATTTTGCTGCTGTTTAGCCACTGCAGCGCATCCATATGCTGCAAGCGCCCACCACTGGCACCGAGTAGCGCTAAATTACCCGCCAGCGCTTTTGCCGCCGCCGGGTCGCGCTCGCAAAAGCTCATTACACGGGCGCCACGCGACAGCGCCTCTAAACCCAGCGCGCCGGAGCCGGCGAACAAATCCGCCCCGACGGCGTCAGGCACGTATGGGCCAAGCCAATTAAACAGGGTTTCGCGAATGCGATCCCCCGTAGGGCGCAAGCCATCACACAGAGGAAACTGTAGTTTACGCCCACGCCACTGCCCACCAATCAGCCGCAATGGCTGGCGCAAAGAATCCCCGGCCGGCTGTCGCCGCGTTTGTTTTGCCACCTATCACTCTCCCCCGCTAGTCAGAAGTGGTAGGATAGCGCCTTTGTTTAGCAGCGATAAGAGCCGCCTACTCACATGTTCTTTAAACGGTTTAGAAAATCCGCCCCCAAAGACGACCCAAAAGTCGAACAACAGCAGCCCGAATCAGACGAGCAAACGCAAAGCGAGCCGCCTGAGGCCGAACCCGTCCCGCTCGAACCAGAAGTACCGGACCCCGCTCTGATTGAGCCCGAGCCGACTCCTGCAGCGCCCGCCACCAAACCCGAGCCGCCAGCCAGCGAGGCACCGGCTGCCGAGCCCGTGCCCGAAGCACCGGTGGCTAAAGAGGGTTTGTTCGGCCGTATCAAGCGCGGCTTGTCTCGCACCAGCAGCAACTTCTCTGAGGGCCTCGGCAATATCTTTTTGGGTAAAAAAGAGATTGACGATGAGCTACTGGAAGATCTCGAATCGCAGTTATTGGTAGCCGATGTGGGCATCGAGGCCACCACTGACATTATTGATGACTTAACCTCCCGGGTAGCCCGCAAGCAGTTGGCTAACCCCGAGGCTCTGTACGATGCCCTTAAGGCATCACTGGCCGAGCTGGTCGCGGGCTCCGAGCAGCCGCTGATTATCGACACCGGTAAAAAGCCCTACGTAATTTTAATTGTCGGCGTTAACGGTGTGGGTAAAACAACCACCATTGGCAAACTGGCCAAGCGCTTACAGGGCGAGGGTAAATCGGTCATGCTCGCGGCCGGCGATACCTTTCGCGCCGCCGCGGTCGAGCAGCTGCAAGTGTGGGGCGAGCGCAATAGCGTCCCCGTAATCGCCCAGCACACGGGTGCCGACAGCGCCTCGGTCATTTTTGACGCCGTACAGGCGGCTAAGTCGCGCGGTATTGATGTGCTGATCGCCGATACCGCCGGGCGCCTGCACAACAAAGATCACCTGATGGAAGAGCTTTCTAAGGTGCGCCGAGTGATGGGCAAGCTGGATGACAGCGCCCCCCACGAGACCCTATTGGTACTGGATGCCGGCACCGGGCAAAACGCCGTCAGCCAGGCCGAGCACTTTATTAAATCGGCCGGGGTAACCGGCATCGCCCTGACCAAGCTCGACGGCACCGCCAAGGGCGGGGTGATTTTTGCGCTTACTAAACAATTTGGCTTGCCTGTGCGCTTTATCGGCATTGGCGAGGGCATCGACGATTTACAACCGTTTGTCGCCAAGCCCTTTATCGAGGCCTTGTTTGAGCGGTGATTCGCTTTCAGAATGTCACCAAACGCTACGCCACCGGGCAGGAGGCGCTCAGCCGGGTTGATTTGCAAATCAATCGCGGCGAGATGGTGTTTTTAACCGGCCATTCGGGCGCCGGCAAGAGCACCCTGATGAAGCTCATTATGCTGATGGAGCGGCCCAGTCACGGCCACATCGAAATTGGCGGGCGCGACACGAGTGCGATCAAGCGCAGCGGTATCGCACATTACCGGCGCGACATCGGCGTAGTGTTTCAAAATCACCAACTTCTGTTTGACCGCAGCGTGTTTGATAACGTCGCCCTACCTCTGCAGGTGGCGGGCTACCACGCCTCGGATATCGGCCGCCGGGTACGCGCAGCATTAGATAAAGTGGGACTGCTGCACAAAGAGCGGGTCAACCCGGTTACCCTGTCCGGTGGCGAGCAGCAGCGCGTAGGCATCGCCCGCGCAGTGGTTAATAAACCCTCCTTAGTGCTCGCCGATGAGCCCACCGGCAACCTCGACCCAGAGCTGTCGGCCGAGATTATGACGCTGTTTCGCCAATTTAATGAGCTGGGCGTCACCTTGATGATTGCCACCCACGATATCGATTTAATCGAGCGTATGAACAAGCGCGTACTGCAACTGGCCGACGGCCGGGTGATCGCCGGTGGTACACCGCAATGAACCGCTTTAACCCTAAGCGTAAACCGGCCCCGCCGCCACGCAAGCCCGCACCGCGCGCGCAGGGCGCGATCCAGAGCAAAACCGCCTGGCGCCACCGGTTAGAAGCGTGGCAGGCGCATCACAGCGATTGCGCTATCCAAAGCTTGCTGCGTCTGCTGCGCACGCCGCTGCAAAGCACGCTTACGTGGCTGGTGGTTGCCATCGCCACCGCGCTACCCGCCACCCTTTATGTGGCGCTGCTCAACATCGAGTCACTGGGTTATCACTGGCAGGACTCAAGCCAAATTTCGGTGTTTGTAAAACCCGCCGCAAAACCCCAAGCTATTGAGCAGTGGGCAAGCACCTTGCGAGCCCGGCCGGATATCAGCGAAGTGGTTTACGTAAGCCCCGAGCAGGCACTGGTAGAATTTAAAACCTACTCCGGCCTCGGTGCTGTGCTGGATGATTTAACCGAAAATCCGCTACCCCCGGTACTGTTAGTACAACCGAGCGACCAGACCACCGGTGGCGCCCTAGAGACGCTGCTGGACGAGCTAAACGGGCACGGGCTAAGTGACGATGCACGGCTGGACATGATGTGGGTTAAGCGCCTGGAACAACTGGTAGAGCTGGCCAGTCGCGGGGTATTCTTTCTGGCGGCGCTACTGGCATTGGGCCTGCTGTTGGTCGTCGGCAACACCATTCGCCTCGCCATCGAGAGCCGGCGCGATGAAATTCTAGTGGTTAAGCTGGTAGGCGGCACCGATGCCTACGTGCGCCGGCCTTTTCTCTATACCGGCCTCTGGTACGGATTGGGCGGCGGGTTAATCGCCCTGCTGCTACTGGCACTGGGGCTCGCGTGGCTCGAGGCGCCAGTGGCCTCGCTGGCGGAACTTTATCAGAGTGAGTTTAGTCTGAGTGGCCTGAGCCTGACCCATAGCCTACAGTTGGTACTGAGCGCCGGGCTCATTGGCCTTGCCGGGGCTTGGCTTGCAGTGGGCCGCCATTTGGCACAAATCGCCCCCCGCTAATTGCGGTTTTTGTCCACAATGTGAAGTCGCACCCGTTAAGATTCGTCAAACCCTTGTTTTATATGGCTTTTTTATCTAAGCGAGGGAACTTCTCGGCCTTGGCAGGCTCAAAGGATCAGTGCTAGACTAACTGACCCTGCAAATAAGCAGGGTTTAATCGGTATTTACTGGGAGTCACAACTATGGGCACAAGCCTACAGCCACTGGGGAACCTCGCACCGGGTGCCAACCTCAATGCCTATGTGCAGGCTGTCAGCGGCTTTTCTGTTCTCACAGCACAGGAAGAGCAGACCCTCGCTGAAGACCTTTACTACAACGACAGCCTCGAAGCCGCCCGCCGGCTGGTTATGGCGCACCTGCGCTTTGTGGTTCACATCGCCCGCTCGTACAACGGCTACGGCCTGCCACTGGGAGATCTGATCCAGGAGGGCAACGTCGGCCTGATGAAGGCAGTAAAGCGCTTCAACCCAGAAAAAGGTGTGCGCCTGGTATCGTTTGCCGTGCACTGGATCAAAGCCGAGATTCACGAATTTATCTTAAAGAACTGGCGCATTGTGAAGGTGGCCACCACCAAAGCACAACGCAAATTGTTCTTTAACCTGCGCGGCGCTAAAAAGCGCTTGGCCTGGCTCACCAACGATGAAGCCAAAGCCGTTGCCGAAGATTTAAATGTCGACGTTAAACACGTGCGCGAGATGGAGAGCCGCCTCTCCTCTTACGACGCCGCGTTTGACGCCCCGGAAAACGACGATGAAGACAGCCATTTTGTCGCGCCGGCACACTACTTAGAAGACAAACGCCAAGACCCGGCTGCGCAGCTTGAAGCCGCCAACTGGGAAGAGACCAGCGTCAGCAGCCTGGAAAACGCCATGGAGCAGCTGGACGAGCGCAGCCGCACTATTTTGCAGCGTCGCTGGTTAAGCGATGACAAATCTACTCTGCACGATTTGGCTGCCGAGTATGGCGTATCCGCCGAGCGTATCCGCCAGCTCGAGAAAAACGCCATGAAGAAAGTTAAAAACATGATGACCGAAGCGGCTTAAGCTCGCCGCACACGTCACCGCAAGCCGCGCACTGCGCGGCTTTTTTGTGTCAGCTGTTATTGCGCGACTCGACGTTGCCACCCCGCTATAATACTGGCTGAATACCCCACGGAATAAACCATGCCCAAACTGATACTCAGCATCGCCGCCGCTTATGGGTTTATCGCCGTTGCGCTGGGCGCCTTTGCCGCCCACGGCTTAAAAGGTAAACTGCCCGCCGAATTACTCGGCGCGTTTCAAACCGGTGTGCAGTACCAGATGTACCACGCTCTGGCATTGTTACTGGTGGGCATTTGGTCCCTACAGTCGTTGTCACCGGGCGCTACCGCGTGGCTAACACGCGCCGGTGGACTGTTTATCGCCGGCACCCTACTTTTTAGCGGCAGCTTATACGCCTTAACCCTTACCGGTATTGGCCTGTTTGGCCCCGTGACGCCACTGGGCGGTGTCTGCCTGCTGCTAGGTTGGCTGAGCCTGTTTATTGCCGCATTAAAATCTTTTTAAGGATCTCTCACCGCAACATGACCGATATTCCAGAGTTTCGCCCCGAGTTTAAAGACAAGTCCATCCGCAGTTTTGTGATTCGCGCCGGGCGCATGACCGACGGGCAAAAGAAAGCGTTTCAGCAATACTGGCCTAAATTTGGTGCCAGCTTGTTTGCCGGCAGCTTTGAGCCAAGCGAACAGTTTGGCCGCACGGCGCCGCTGGTACTCGAAATTGGTTTTGGCATGGGTGACTCTCTGCGGGAGATGGCACTAAACGAGCCCGACAAAGACTTTGTTGGCATTGAGGTTCATCCGCCAGGCGCCGGTCGTTTAATCCACACCGCCGGGGAAGCGGGTGTCGACAACCTAAAAGTGTATATGGCCGACGCCACCGATGTGTTGGATGACTGCTTTGCCGACGCCAGTCTCGACCGTGTGCAGGTGTACTTCCCCGACCCATGGCACAAAAAAAAGCACCACAAGCGCCGCATTATTCAGCCCGAGTTTGTCCAGCGTATTCGCGGCAAGCTTAAAATAGGTGGCTTGCTGCACTTTGCGACCGACTGGGAAAACTACGCCGAGCATATGAAAGAAGTGATGGACGCCGCCGAGGGTTATAGCAACACCCAATCGGACGGTGGATACGCGCCTCGACCAGACTACCGCCCCATCACTAAGTTTGAAAAGCGCGGCGAAAAACTCGGCCACGGCGTATGGGATTTGCTTTACCGCCGCGACCGCTAAACGCCGAGCCAGTACCCACGCACAGGGAATCGGCCGGGAGGCAAATGGTGCACTTATCATGGCAACCGGCGACGCAAAAACGCGCCTTGGTAAGCGTTGCACTCGTCGCGCTTAGCCTTACCCTGTATGTCAGCGGCACTTTGGCGCTGACAAGTGCCGTCGCCCTACCCATATTTGCCCTGCTCGTCGCGTTACACACCTCGTTTAAAGTAACGCGCAGTCGGCTCAACACTCTGCTGGCGGCTAGCCTTTGGCTTTTGGCCTTGATAAGCGGCTTTGCCATCGCTCTGTACCGGCCTGGTAATTTTACTTACCCTGCCGTACACCACTTTAGTGAATTGGGCTTTACGCTCTACCCCAATCTTGCCAAGGCTTTGGCGGGCTACTTCATTATTATTTGGCTTTGGGAGCCTTACGGCATAGGGCAGGGGCGAACGCGAGCGCCTGCAGCGCTGCTCGTCGGCGTCAGTGCATTGGCGGTACTGTGCGCCGCCAGCTTTGTATTCAAAATAGACTGGCAGCCCAAGCTACCCGACGGCATCCTTTGGTTTGTGCTGATTAATTTCGGCATTACCGTGGTGGCCGAAGAGGCATTCTTTAGACTGCTTTTGCAAGACGGTTTGGCTAAACTCGTGCTAATGGCCAGCGCAAAAAAACAACGGGTAGCTCAGTGGGGCGCCGCAGCCGTTGCCACATTGCTTTTTGCCCTGGCGCATGCATCCATTACGCACCCGCTATTTTGGCTATTTTTATTGGCCGGCGGCGTTTATGCGCTGGTGTACCAATGCACGGGCCGCTTTAGTGCCGCCACCGCCACGCATTTTGGTGTGAACATACTGCACTTCACGTTATTAGAATACCCGCTGACGCTCTAGATTAAGCGCGGGCGGTTACACCCGCCCGACTGAGGTCACCATTTTTTCCTGTACGTGTTCGGCCAGCCCCACACCCGCTTCAGACATCGTCAGGTAGGTTTCATCGGCGCCTGCCAGATTAATCTTGTCAGCTTCATCCTGAAACAAACTGTGGGAGGCAATAAAGCCGCTGTATCCACGCTGACGCAGTTGACGTGCGGCGATAATTTTAGCCTCGAGATCGCTCATGCTGAGAATCACCGCCCGGATATTGCTCATCTCCACGCCCTGCCAAAACACCTGGTCCTCGGCGTCGGCAAACATCACCGCACGCCCGGCTTTACGGTGCCGATCCACCTTACCCGGGTCGGAGTCGAGTGCGATTAACTTAGTCGTTTTACCGCTCAGCTGATCGTAGGCGGCGGTGCCGGTGCGCCCCATACCAAATATCAATACCTCGGCATCGCCCAGCGAGATTGGCTGCTGATCGGGATGGTGGATATTGCGCTCTAACGGCAACAGCCAGCGTGACAGCTTTTCATAAAAGGGGTGCGCCGCCCGGTTAAGGGGCGCCGAGACGACAAACGAAACCGCCACCGCCAGAGCCAGCGGCACTAACCACTCGGGCAATACCGCGGCCGCCACAATAAGCCCAAACTCGCTGTAATTGGTCAGAGCCAAGCCGCTCAGAAACGCGCTGCGTGCGCGCAACTTAAACAGCACCAGCAGTAAGAAAAACCCAATGCCTTTCAGCGGCAATAACAACATCGCCACCGCGGCCAAAATAAAGGCCTCTTTGCCCGGCAGGCCACTCATGCCAATTTGCAAAAAGAAGCCGACCAGAAACACCTCTTTGATACTCCACAAAGAGTTGGACAGCTCGGTGGCACGCCGGTGCTGCGCGAGCAACACGCCAAAAGCCAGAGCGCCCAACTCGGAGCTTAACCCCAGCGCCTCAAAGCCCATACCGCCAACCACCAACGCCAGCAGCAACCCCAGCAAAACCATCAGCTCGTCGTGACCACAGACATCCAACAGCTTAAATAGCAAAGGCCTAAGCAGCGGTAGACCCAACACCAACGGTGCCCACACCGAGGGAACATTGCCACTAGCCACAGAGATCACCAGTAGAGCGATAAGATCCTGCACCACCAAAATACCAATAGCGACCCGGCCGTGAAATGCCCGCAGCTCACGCTTACTGTCCAGCACCTTTGCCGCCAACACAGTGCTGGAAAACGACAGCGCAATAGCCAGCAGCACCGCCTCGTACCAAGTAACGTCCAGCAGCATGTACATGCCAGGTGTAAGCAGCGCCACAGCCAACACAAAGTGCAAAATCCCGCCGCCGATCACCTCCGGTTGCACCAGGTTGCGCACCCGGAGTTTTAACCCCACGGTAAACAGCAGCAACAACACGCCAATATGCGCAACATGAGCGATAATCTCGTCACCATTGGCTGGCAGCTCGACAAAATGCCCCAAACCGCTGATAGCAAAGCCTGCGGCCAGATACCCCACCAGTGGCGGCAAGCCTACCGAGCGCACCATCAAACCGAGCGTGAATGCACACGCAATCCATACTGCTTCTAACATTCCTGTGCCTTCTATCTGCCTTAAGCTATAGGTATCGTCACCGCATGTGGCGAACCTCTTGTGATTATCCCGCTAGCCAACCTTGAAAATAGCGCCGAATATCCTTATTTTACCCCATGTTGTTGGCCACACTTGCCGGCCAGCAACCCGTACGGGACGACCCGCACGGCAGAGTTATCTGATTATCTCTAACCGGGGACGACCCCGCCCCGATGAGATTACCAAACATGTCGTGGATTTACTTGCTTTTAGCCGGGCTATTCGAAGTTGTATGGGCCGTAGGCCTAAAATATTCCGATGGTTTTACCCGCCTTTGGCCCAGCATCGGAACATTACTCGCCATCATTATCAGCCTGTCGCTGTTGGGGTTATCCCTTAAAGACCTGCCAATTAGCACCGCCTATGCAATCTGGAGCGGCATCGGTGCGGTGGGGACTGTGATCCTCGGCATATTCCTCTTTGGTGAGGCCGTATCGGCTTTGCGCCTTGTCTGCATTGCCCTTATACTCACGGGCATTGCCGGACTAAAACTAACCTAGGACACACCATGGAAGCACTGTACGACGAACACCCCGTGATGTTTAAAAACAATCCTCTGGGTTTTATTCTGGCCCTGCTTTTGTGCTTAGTCGGGATTGGCATCATTATTTTGCTGATCTGGCACCTCAACAACAAATCATCGCGCCTGATGGTGACCAAATCCGATGTTTTGTACGAGAAAGGCCTGCTAAGCAAAGAGCGCTCGGAGCTGAACATTACCAGTATTCGCACCGTCAAAGTAAAACAGTCTTTCTGGAACCGTATTTTTGGCACTGGCACCATCGAGCTCTACACCGCGGGCGACTCGGCCGAGATCATCGCTGTAGGCATGCCGGACCCAAACCGAGTGCGAGACATTATCAAAGCTCACGATTAACCGAGGCATTTATGGGCAGCGACGAAAAGGACAAGCGTCAGGCACGAGCCACCCTAATTGGCATTGTGGCGGTATTACTACTGGCAGTGATTGCCACCGTGCTCCTGCTACCTATGCTTGGTGACATTACCGATGGCGCCTTCTCACAGGGCTTAGGCCTGAAAGACGCCGCCGTTATCTCGTTTTTTGTCACCACCGCACTGCTCGTGGTATTCGCCATCACCTCTGGCGACGGCCTGATCGGCGAGCTACAGTTTGTGCTCGGTGGATTTTTTACCTTTTTTATTATCATTTGGCTGATGATTGCGTGGATATTTTAGCCCGCCCAACGATCGGCCCCAACACAGTGTAATTTTTATGAATCTGACTCGTACTTTATTAGCTATCGCCTTACCTGCAACACTGCTGGCCAGTAACGCCTGCCTAGCCGATAACGAGCGCGGTTTTTTTGCCGGTGCCGGTGTGTCTGCGGTTAATGCCGACGATGAACGAAGCTACGACGGCGCCGACTTGTGGGTGGCCGAGCTGTTTGGTGGCTACAAGTACAACAGCCTGCTGGGCGCCGAAGTGCGCTACGGCACAGGTTTAGGGGCCGATACCGTGTACCTGGATGGGGACGACACCATCGAGGCGGATATGGACATCGATAGCTACCAGGCAATTTACTACCGCGCAGAGGCCACCAACCAACATGGCCGCTTTTACGCCTTACTGGGTTACTCCGACTTAGATTACCGCATCGAGAGCACTAAGCTCAGCACCGACGGCTTCTCTTGGGGGCTAGGTTTTGGTTGGTATATCGCCCCTCAGTGGAACCTGAACTTTGAGTATAAAAACCTGGCCGATGTCGACAGCCAAGAGTTTACCGCCATTAACATTAACCTGGACTACCGCTTTTAAGTCGTGGCCCAGTTGCTAGAAAAACCGGTGCACTGCCCTTTTTGCGATGCACCGCTAACCCTGCTTGTTGATGACTCCGCCGGTACGCAGCGCTACACGGAAGATTGCCATGTATGCTGCCAGCCCATGGATGTCAACATCTGGGTCGATAGCGACGGTGACGTGAGTGTCACCGTCGAGCAAGAGTAATTAGGGTTGCAGCACCGTATCGAGTGCGGCCTTTAACTCCTCGCTGTCGGGCGTGACCTTACTGCCAAAATGCTGTACCGCGCCAGTCTCACCATCCAGCAGGTACTTATTAAAGTTCCAGCCCGGCTGCTCGCTCTGAGCGCCCAAATAGGCAAACAAGCCATTGGCCTCTTCTCCAGATACAGCCGTGGGCGCTAACATGGTAAAGCTTACCCCATAATTGGTATAGCAAATCGTCGCCGCTTCTTCCTCAGACTTGGCAGCCTGCTTAAAATCATCGCTGGCAAACCCCACCACGACCAAGCCCTGATCCGCGTACTCTTGGTGTAGCGCCTCAAGTGCCTTAAATTGCGGGGTAAAACCACAGTGGCTGGCGGTATTCACAATCAGCGCGTCTTTACCGGCCAGCAACTCACATAAATTAGCGCTCTCGCTAGAGTGCAACTTGCGGTACTCGCCCTCTAAATACGCGGGGCAGCTGGCCGCTTGCGCCAACGCGCCACTAACACCCAATAAAGCGATTAGAGCCTTTGCGGTTTTCATGTTTACACCCTTCTACTAACAATTAAAATACTCACAGTATCAAGGTTACGCCAACCGTAACAGATTGGATGACTTCAAACCTTGAGTGCAGTCCTGTTATGATCTTACTCTTACATTCAGCCAAGACCAAATAAGCATGCGCATTCCCCGTATATACTGCCCGGTAGATCTCAGCCTTAACACTCCCGTTAAACTGGACGACAACGCGGCGCACTACTTGGGAAAGGTGTTACGCATGACGGCCGGCCGGCCGCTGATTGTATTTAACGGTCAGGGCGGAGAATACAGCGGTGTCATCACCGACGTGGCTAAAAAGTACATCGAGGTTACACTTAACAGCTACGACGACAACGACCGGGAGTCTCGCCTGTCTATCGAGCTGGCCGTCGGTTTGTCGCGCGGCGAGCGCTGGGACTTAGTGCTACAAAAAGCCACCGAGCTTGGCGTCACACGAATTGTGCCGCTCGTTACTGAACGCACAGAAGTAAAACTCAAGGGTGAGCGGCTGGAGAAAAAGTGGCAGCACTGGCAACAAATTACCATCAGTGCCTGCGAGCAGTGTCAGCGCAATCGCCTGCCCGAGCTTGCGCCACTCACCCAGTTAAGCGACTATTTAGCCCGCTCCGATGCAGAGCAAAAGTTTGTTTTGCATCATCGCGACCACCAAGCCTTACCCAAAGCGCTTACGCCAAGCAGCGTCGCATTGCTCATTGGCCCCGAGGGCGGCCTTAGTGAAGACGAAATTGTCACCGCGCGCAACGCAGGCTTTAATCCACTAACACTGGGTCCCCGGGTGATGCGCACCGAAACCGCACCACTGGCCGCCATTAGCGTGCTGCAATACCAGTGGGGAGATTTTGCATCATAAAGTTTAAGTGCTGTTTAACGCCCGCCCACTCATCAGCCGTAATACTGTAAAGCACCGAATCACGTATACGCCCATCGCGCATCTGCATATGTTTGCACGACAGGCCTTCATATTTTGCACCGATACGCTCGATCGCATGGCGGGAGCGACGGTTAAGGCAATCCGTTAAAAACTCGACTCGCAAGCTGTCCAATTGCTCGAAGGCGTGACGCAGCATTAAATATTTAATGGCAGTGTTCACCTCGGTACACTGAAAGCGCTGGGCGATAAACGTTAAACCAATTTCAACCCGGCGATGTTCAGGCACCGCACGCATAAAACGTGTGGAGCCAATCACGGCATTACTCGGTTAACAAATAATGGCATAAGTAAGCCCCGAGCCCACCCGATGGTCGGACAGCGCTTTTGCCAAAAAGGCGTCTAGCCGCTCCGGTGCTGGCACAATAGTCAAAAACAGCTCATGCCAATTGCCGTCGGCAATCGCGGCGGTCAAACCGGGTAAGTGATGCTCCGTTAATGGCTCAAGGCGAACTCTGTTCAAGTTCAGTACCTGTGGATCAAACTCCATCTTGCCTTTCTCCTCGCGCGCTTGCGCTATAGTAAAACCGCTCAGACAGGCACAAAAAAGCCCGCCTTTTTACGGCGGGATTTTCACAAATGCCAACGCCGCCCGTTAAGGTGCGATGGCAACCATGGTTGTCGTGAAACAATGTTCAGCAATCATAAATCGAGTATTACCGCTGACAACCGTTACGGCAAGTTAACGAAATGGCTTTGCTACATCTGTGGTTAACTTAAGCTCGGGCAACAATATTTGACGGACTTTTTTTGCATGCCTATCAATCACCCACACCTGCTGCGCCGCGGCGGGATCAAAACTGAACGCCTGACCTTGCGCCTGCAAATCGATGGTTGCCAAATGCACCAACTCAGGCCCCATGGAAGGCAACCCCATTACGTACATCTGTGGGGCGTCATGCCCCATCAGATAAAGATAGCCGCCGGGGCCAATAGCCCCGCCAGAGGCTGCGTAAGGTGCCATCATGTTTACCAGTGAAGGAGGCAAAGCCCAACCACCCGTTCGGCGCCAGCGATCATCGTAGCTCACGATTGATGAGTACTCACTGCCCTTAAAAGACTCGCCGCCTTTTTTGGAATAGTGCGCAAAGCCGGCAATAAAACCATCTTGCCAGTGCTCAAACCACACCAATGAGCCGGCGTCGGTAAGCCCAAGGCTATGACTTTTATGAGGTTGTAGCGGGTCCGTTGTAAATACCTCTACCGAACTGGCAATAGGGATTTCAGAGTAGTTGGAGTTAGCACACCAAAGCTGTTGGTCGCGCGCATAACAGCTATTAATGTGTCGCACTGGACGCGTTCGGGTGCCCGTCCAGCGGGCAACAAACTCACCATTGTCTTTACGGTACTTACCTATAACAGCGTTATCTACCGGGTAAAAGTATTGATCGTCTACCGCGACACCCTGATCAGCCTCAGGTGCATTAAAGGTATTTAATGTCTGGGCTTTTAGCTGTATGACTTGAGGTGCCTGATATTCAAGTTGATCTACGGGAGGCGGCTCTGCGCCCCAGGCATTCATGCCCGAAGAGCAAAGCAACACAACAAATACAGAAGCTAACTTATTCATAATGCTCCTCATGTTTAAAACCCAAGTGAGACGCCAACATATAGAGTTCGGCCAACGTATTCATACTCTGTATTTTGTCGCTCGAAGCCACCTTGAAACTCGGTGGTGGGCTCATTATTGAGATTAACCGCCTCAAAAAATAACTTGAGGTTTTCCTGCATAGCCCAAGATGCTTTAAAGTCCCAACGACCAAACTCACCCTGATAAATATCCTCTTCCGGGCTACCGCCAATATCGGTCAGAAAGCTATCGTTGTAAGCATAGCTCAGCGCAAGATCGAGCTTTTCTGTTTGATAAAAAAGCGATAAATTGTAGGTACTCTCGGCTTGGCCCGGCAACGGAAGATCGACGGTTTCTCCGTTGCGCTCCACTTCAACATCGGCGTCGATGTAGCTCATGGACGCCGAGCCACCTAAGCCATCAAACGGTGACGGTAAAAACGCAAACTGTGTTTGCGCCGTCAATTCCAACCCCATAAGCTCCGAGCTATCGCCGTTTTCAGTAGTCGATACCGTCAAGTCGTCTATCTCTGTCGGATCAATTACACCGGCCAACCCCAGATCATTTAAGGCAGCGGTTATGTCTTGCTGACCATCATACTCAGTCGTGCGCGACACCAACTCATTTTCGATATCTTTAAAGAACACAGCGGCCGACAGCAGCGTTAGATCATTAACATACCACTCGAGCGATACATCGTAGTTCCATGATTCGCGCGCTTCCAGGTCGGGGTTCCCTATATTTAAGAACCCCTCCCGAGCATCGACTTCGTATTCAGATCGCGGCGCAATGGTGTCGTAATCCGGACGACCCAGTCCCCGCGTAATTGCACCTCGTAAAATAAGAGAATCCGTTAGATTGATATTTGTCTGAAGCGACGGCAACCAATTTATGTAATCGCCGCCGTCCTCGACCCGTTCTGCGGTACCGTCAGCAAGCATGACGTAACCCGCCGACTCGATATCCGTCGCCTCGACGCGAACACCCCCGATCACATTAAACCAATCCCACTGCCACATCCCCATGCCGTAGGCGGCATAAATGGATTCATCTACTTCATAATCACTGCCATAGTTACTGGCAAAAGTATTCGAGTCATTCAGCTCAAAATACTCGCCATTAGCGGAATCAGAAAAGAATTGATCCATGGCATCGACGTTCATCCATATATTGGGAACATCACCGGCTTCTACGTCATTTACAAAGCCACCGTTATTAAATGCAGGCTCTGAGGCCAACGTTAGCTCTGTCTCGCCCGGCGCATAGCGCGAGCGATCATAGTCATTATCCCGCGAGGTCTGGGTCATTTTGACACCAGTTTTATAAAAACCGCCCTCATCGGTATTAAACTGTAGATTCAATTCACCAATGCCAGCCTGCTCTTGCATTGAGCGCTCTTGATATTGCACACGATCAAACACCTGATACCTCGGATCGACACGATCAGCGGTACCTGTATCTGGGGTGATAAACACCACACCATCAGCACTTACATCCCACCGATTGGGACCAAACTGTTCGGCGCTGGTAAACTCCCAGGAGCTATAGGGCTCGGCTAGTTCATTGTCGTTATACTGTACCAGGTAGTCCGTTTGCCAATCACCAAAGGTATTTTCACCACCTGCGGCAAAGGACAGAAGTTGTTTCTCTGCGGTCTCCAAACGGATATTGGCGGATACTGCGTTCTCAGCCGAGCGACCGCTATAGGGGGCATCGGCAACCAAGCCTTCACTTAATGACTGCTGGTAACGATTGCGATGCTGAAACTCATCCCAATCGGAATAAAACGCACGAACAAAATACCGGCTGGTATCGGATGGCTCAACCTCCATAACAGCTGACAAATTTAAGCGCTCTCGACCAATAACATAGTAGTTATTTTTAACTTCTTCCGGCAGATTAACGCCGTCGCTAACCTCACGCCAATCATCTTGATAAATACCCTGAGCAATATACTCGCGTGACGAATAAGAGGCTCCTAACAACCAACCCATAGTTTTTGCATCGTTTTTACCAGAGACCAATGCATCCAGCGCGTAGGGGTCGTGACCGCCATAGGCACTTTCTTCCGGACGAATTTCTTCATAGCCGTAGCGCGCAGTTGCGTAACCATAAAAGTCATCCTCTCGGTCAAACGGCTTTTTCACATCCACATTCACTGTACCGCCAATGCCCTGAGCATCCATATCTGGCGTCGGTGTTTTAATAACTTGCACGGCGCCCAGCAAGCTACCCGACACCACATCCATAGGTGTAGCACGACCACCGCCATCAGCCTCTGGCGAACCCATAGACACACCGTTTAAGGTGACATTATTTAAGCTTGGCTGAATGCCGCGAATCTGCACAAACCGCCCTTCACCTTTCTCCACCAACATGGACACACCGGGCACACGATTCAGACTTTCGCCCACATTTTTGTCGGGTAGCTGACCCAACTCATCAACCCCTAGCGCGTCAATAATGCGCAGCGAATCACGCTTAGAATCCAATGCCCGCTGGCGAGCCAGCTGAGTTCCGGTGACCGTAATCTCTTCATACACATTGTCACCAACTTGCTCAGTCTGAGCTAGCGCAAAAGAGCTACAAAAGCCCAACACAACAGGTAGTAATTTTTGACAGGACATGAACTTCTCCACACGACAGGTTATAAAGACGCGTGAATCATGCAGGGTGAATATTCAAGATTTATTACAGAAATTTATAAGCAACGCTAAACCAACGTTAATTTACACTTCTCCATTAGTCGCCCCAACGTTCATTACAAATAAAGGTTTTTTCAATGAAGGATCTATGAAGTTATCGTATTACTAATAGCCGCGGTTGCTCCGGGAAAATCTAAAACGACGCTCGGTTATCTAAAGCTCAGATTGTTGTTCGCAGCCGCAAGGTAAGCAAGTCGATCGGGAGATTTTAATTACAAAAGGAAAGCGTCAAAAGGCCAATGGCGCCACCAGCACCATCGACCTCACGTAATTGCTAACGCTGAGTGGAGAACTCTAAGTAGACTTGCTCGATCTTGGACAGGGCGGGAATCACTGCTCGCTCACCAGCCCAGCTTACAACAAGTTCATCATACTCGGCAGGGATCTCGTCATCCAGATGGGTAATTTCGCTAGCTGTTACACGAGCCAGGCGAGGAAGGCCTTGAGTTAAAATAGCAATAAAGCTTAACGAATCACTAATACCGGTAGTATTAAGCACTGCGATCCGGCAACGGCTACTAAAGTTTGGGCGACTCTGGCCGTTCATAACCTCAAGAGAGATAATCGGAACGTCTAACTCACGCCAGCTAACGTCACCTAGCAACCAATCAGGAGCATTGTCGACAGACTGGATTTCGCTTACTGGTACGATTTCGGCAACAGTAACGTTAGGCAGCAGCAGCAAAGACTCACTCAGAGGCACCAACAAACTTGCCACCTCTTGATACTGATCGGATTCTATTTGATGTTCCGCTGTCATGAGCTAACCGCCCCTTTTATCCCATTAGTTTGATGTATGTAATCAACAAATTTAGCGGCCAATTGCGCCGGCGTACCAATATAATCAACACTCTTTGTCGCCAGAGCAGCCAAAGGCATTGAGTCGACCACACAGCTGCCTGGTTCCTGCACCCAAACCTGACCCTTATGCTGCTTCACAAAGCGACAACTGGCGGCGCCATCGCTCCCCATTCCGGAAAAAACAATAACGCCGCACTGATTTTTTTTTACGCTTGCCGCATTGGCCAACAGTTGATCAATAGACGGCTGATATTGCCCGCCCCAAGGTTCGTCGTAAACCACAAGCGTACTGTTCTCGAGCAACTCGACGCGCTGACTCGGGTTAATAATCGTCACGGTATCCGGTTCAATGACGGCACCTTGCTCTGGCATGACGCCGCGATAAGCCCCGCTATGCCCTAACATGGTGATCAGCGAACCACAATATTCGCGATCTATATGCTGAGCGTACAAAAAACCCGCGTTTAAGCCGACGGGTAACGCCTGTAAAAACTCACGTACGGGTTGCGGGCCGCCAGTAGAGGCCGCTAACACCCAAACGTTTGGCGCCGGTTTACAGCGGGCGAGGTTTACTTCGCCTATCAAGCGCTGCAACCTGGCGCATAAGCGAGTAGACCAGCGCATGCGTGCAACTGCATCATCGCCAATTTCGCTGCTGTCGCAGAGCAGCACCGGCACCTCGGCAGTCGCCAGCAATACACTTAATACTTCGTCGGCAGCACGGTGCCCATTTTCGACGTGAGTCACGTCCACCAACCAGGCATCCAGCTCGGCAATACGCTCCAAGTCATCTAACGCCAAATCGGGTATTGCTGACTGCTCAGGTTGCGACAGGGCTAAACTGTAATCGACCTGTTGCCCCGTTTGCGCCACCAGCGCACTTAGTTGTCGCAGCTTATCTTTGCTATCGACTAACAGTCCCAGCCCAAGGGGTTTCACGCGGTTATGCGTCCTGCTCTTCTATTAGCTGTTGGATATTACCGAGCAAAATCTCCTCTTGGTACGGCTTACCCATGTAGCGATTAACCCCTAAGTTAAGGGCTCGCTCACGGTGTTTTTCGCCCGTACGGGAAGTAATCATAATGATCGGCAAATGCTTCAAGCGCGAGCTGGTGCGAATATTTTTTGCCACCTCAAACCCATCCATACGGGGCATTTCGATGTCGAGCAACATAACATCGGGCACGGTATCCTGTAGTAGTAAAATCGCCTCGGCACCATCTTTTGCCGTTATTACACGATAACCTTCGCGCTCCAGGAAGCGTCCGGTTACCTTGCGCACCGTGACCGAGTCATCCACCACCATAACGGTTTTTTCATCGTCTTCTTTATCGAGGGGCTCTGTTCGAGAAAATGGCTCCAACAAGGTTGACTCTGCCAAGCCTTGCGCCAACTGCTCGCGAATTAGCGCGTGCAGATCCAAAATCACCACGACCGAGCCATCCCCCATTACGGTAGCGCCCGAAACCCCTCGTACCTTACTAAATTGCGCCCCGAGGGTTTTTACCACAATTTCACGGCTACCCAGCAGCTTATCGACCTGTAGTGCCATCGTATTATCGGCGCTACGCACTAATACAATCGGCAAAGGCAATGCCTGACCATCTAGTTTTGGCAGCGAATCGCTATCGAGCAAAGACCCCAGATAACGTACAAGGTAATTTTCTCCAGCGTACTCAAAGCGAGCTTGCTCGTCCTGATAATAATGCTCCAGCTCAAACGGGCTTACCCGCACAATACCTTCAATCGTATTCAGTGGTATCGCATAGTGGTCGTCACCAATTTGAACCATTAGGGCGCGGTTTACTGATACCGTAAATGGCAGCCGAACGGTAAACTCGGTACCACGCCCCCACTCAGAGTTGATAAACATCGAGCCGCCGAGCTGTTTGATCTCGGAGTGCACCACGTCCATCCCAACACCGCGACCAGAGATTTGCGTCACTTGCTCGGCGGTACTAAACCCCGCATGCAAAATAAACTGCATAACATCTTGATCGGACAGCTGAGCGCCTTCAGCCATCAATCCACGCTCTACCGCTTTGGCTCTTACTTTTTCCAGGTTAATACCGCGGCCGTCATCCACCAGCCGTAGCACGACCTCGCCACCCTCACGGGATAAGTTGAGCGAGATCACACCCACGTCGCTTTTGCCACTTTCGCGTCGGGCATCGGCAGACTCTATACCATGGTCCACGGCGTTGCGCAGCATGTGCTCAAGCGGAGCAATCATGCGTTCCAGTACCGAGCGATCCAATTCACCTTCGACGTTATCTAACTCAAAGCTGACTTCTTTACCAAGCTCGTTAGCAGCTTGCCGCACGATACGTCGTAAGCGTGGCACCAAACGCGCAAACGGCACCATGCGCGAACGCATCAAACCCTCTTGCAGGTCGGTGTTAATTCGTGACTGTTGTAATAACAGGGTTTCGGTGTCGCGGTTTTTATCCGCGAGTGTCATGCGCAAATCCAGCAAATCTGACGCCGACTCGACTAACGAGCGAGAAAGCTGCTGCAATGCTGAGTAACGATCCATCTCCAGCGGATCAAACTCATCGTGCGCTGCCATCTGCTCTTGGCGAAACAGAATTTGCGCTTCAGTTTCAATATCCAGGCGACGCAACTGCTCTTGCAAACGTTCAATAGTCGCGTCCATTTCGTCCAGCGCCACACCGGTATCACCCACCTGCTCTTCAATACGGGCGCGGGCAATCGATGTCTCACCGGCAAGGTTTACCAGCTCTTCCAAAAGCTCGGCCGATACCTTAACGACCTCTTGCGGACCGCTGCGCTTAGCCGCCAAATGCTGAGCTTGTGAACCCGGCGCAGTAACGGCCCCACCACCAGGGGTTGAGCCTCCGGTTGTCGGTTTGGCAGGGGGCTTGGCTTTAGGCGCAAACGGTAATACCTTGGCCGGCTCAAGCGATTGCACCGATTCCGTGTTTACTCGCTCCGCCTCAGCAGCGTTATCAGTGGAGGTCACTTCGTCGGAATCCCGCTCGACAACGGATTGCCTCTCATCACTATCAGGCGCAGCAGCTTCTTCAATATGTGCACCAGCCGTTACAGGTTTATCCGGTACCTCGGTACCGTGAACTTTTGCCTGAACCACTTGTATGCAGTGATGGATTTGATCTTGAAAGTGCACCAGTCGGTTAAAAGTCGCCTGGTCCATGTCGTCGATATTCAACTCGATGACCAGAGTCTCAAAATCGTGAGTAAGATCGCCCAGTTCATTCAAACCAGCAAGCCGGGCACCACCTTTAAGTGTGTGCAAACTACGTTTTAACTCTTCAATGCACTCGGCGTTGCCCCAGTCGTCCTGCCAGTCGTGCATCGAGCGCTCGATGTCTTCATCCAGCTCGTTTGCCTCTTCGAGGAAAATCTCCAGAATCTCCTGGTCGAGCTCATCTTCAATTTCAATCTCGGCCGCATAGTCGGTGGCCACCGGCGCGCTGGGGGCGTCTTGAAGCGGCTCTTTCAGTTCCGGCTCTTGAGCCTCCTCGTCCACTACGGGGGGCTGCAAACTATCTACGGGTACAGAATCAGACTCGCTCTCTGCTTCAAGCTCCGCATCTGACGACAGTGTAGCTGCAACAGCGTCAAGGTGTTCGCCCTCATCGTCGGTCGGCGTTATCGCCTCGGCACCTGGTTCGCCGTTAGCGTCAGGCAACTGCTCCGCGGTTTCACTCAACTCTGGCGTTGCCTCAACATCCACACCTAAATAGAGCTCTTCGGTATCGTTTGCGGAGCCATTCGCGTCACTTAGAGCGTCATCAACGTTATCAACAGAGCCATCAGCTGACGGAGCCAGCGCAATATGCTCAACGTCGCCTACGGACTCATCCAGATATCGGCCTGTGCTATCCACCTCTTCCGCTTCATTGACCAGCACCGCATCTTCAACAAAAGGCGTGGGGTCAGTGTAGAACTCGAAGGCTTCGGCTTCGGCTTCGGCTTCGGCTTCGGCTTCGGCTTCGGCTTCGGCTTCGGCTTCGGCTTCGGCTTCGGCTTCGGCTTCGGCCAACAGGCTATTGTTGGGCACTGCACCGTCAAGTAGCTCTGCCAAAACGGCATCAACATCGGGGGGTATCGGCTGTAGGTTCTGGCCGGCGGCGATGGCATCCACCATATCCAACAGCGCGGTGTGCACCCGAATCAACTCGTCGCACAGCTGCGAGTCACAGTTAAGCTCGGCGGCCAAAATACGTTGATACACCTGGTGCAGCTTATCACCCAAGCTGGCCATTGGCGGTAAATTAGCGTGCGCCGCACCACGGGTTAAGTTCTTTAACTCGTCAACAATGGGCTGTAATTGTTCTATGTTCTGCGGGTTTTGTTGCCAGGCATGAATCAGCTGATCGGCGTCGAGCAGTAGATTCATCTCCTCGGCCATAAAAATTGCCAATAACTCTGGGTCGACCGGGTGCTTACCGGCGGCGTCCACCTGCTGCAATTGAGCCAGAGGTGCAACATAGAGCTCGCGCAATTCATGCACGCGCGCCAAATATTGATCCAACCGCGGAATCATTAATTCACGCTTGCGATCGATATCCTCCAGCGCTGCACGGGTATAACTCACACCATCGCGCAGCAACTGCAAAATGTCATCGTTAATATTAACCTGATAACTGCGCAGCTCTTTGACAAACTTTTCCAGTGGCGTTGCCAGCTCGGCGATCGGTGTGACATCCGCCATATGCGCACTACCTTTTAAGGTGTGTAACGCACGTTGCATATCGTCACTGGGCGGCTCGAACAGTGGTCGAGCTTGTTCCATACGATCAATATAACTCTCTACAATGGCCAGATGCGCCAGCGCTTCTACGCCAAATATTTGCCATAACTGGCCGTCATCGCCATCGGACAAGCTATCGTCAAGCTCATCAGCTACCGTTTGGTCATTATAATCAACGGATTTTTCTTCTGCCGTCGCGTCCTCTTTTACTGACGGCTCAGCTGAACCTTCGGTTAACTCTTCGCCCCCGTCGAGAGGTTGCAGGTCATCGGGGGTTTCGCCCCGGGCCATAGCCTCGCCCTGAGCCCGCAACTGGTTCACCACATCCAGATTAGGGGTGGCCTCACGCGCCTCAAAAGCGGCAATCATTGGCGGTAATGTCTGCCGGACATTCTCGATAAAAATAACGTGCGACCGACTAGGCACAATGGTGCCGTCGATCACGCGATTCAGCATATTTTCAACCGACCAGGCGAGCTCTCCAATATCATTGGCGCCCACCATACGCCCACTGCCTTTTAAGGTGTGAAAGGCGCGACGAAATTCCGTCAGAGCACTAGCATCATCAAAATTTTGTGCCCACTGGGGGAAGTACTCAGCAATGGCCTCGCTCACTTCGCCGGCCTCTTCGATAAAGATTTCTAAAATCTCATCGTCAACAACCTCTTCATCGTCATCGATGGTTAAGTCGTCAATCGCTTCTTCGGCCGAGACCGGTTCCGCATCAACCGTCTCGTCAGTCAGCTCATTGACAGGCTCGGCCTCGGCCTCGATCTCTGACTCAGACGATAGCTCAGTCTCGGCAGCCACCGCATCGATCGGCTCGAGGTCAATCTCCTCGTGATCCTCACCCGGGGAATCCAACACTTGTGCGTAAGCGCTTTGAAGCAAAGCCGAATCGGCATCGTCGTCGGAATGACGCAGCGCTTCACTCTCTGATACATCATCAGAGGCACTTGGTTCAACTATCGGCTTATCAACCGCGTCATTCGTATCGGTATTCGCTCGGCCCGAGTACTGCGTAACCGCATATCCCAGTTGCTCAACACTTTCTTCGGCAACCATCAGTAGTAATTCGTTTTCTTCTTCGCTGCTTTCACCACCGATTCGCTCGAGGTAGTACTCGACACTGGTAATCGCATCGGCGAGAGTGTCTAGCGTCGACCACTCAGGGGTTTGCTCTTGCTGTTGTAATTGCTCTTCAATATAGCGGGCACAAGCGCCCAAAATTCGCGCCGGACGCGGCAACGGAACCATCTCTAAGCTACCGCGAATATCGCGCAACATTTGCGGAACATTGTTTAGATGATCGCGATTCCATTGCGAGGCAATATACTCAACGATGGAGTCTTTAGCATGCTCAAGGCCGTTGCGCGATTCACGCATTACCGAGGCTTTAGCATCCGACAGGGTCATACCTGCCTGATCTTTGGCTTGCTTACCGACGCTTTTGCCGGCATTAGATGCCAATACATCCAGTTCGCCTTCAATATCTATAATGCGATTGGCGACACCCACTAACTGATCGTGAGACAACCCAGAAGAAGTGGTGACCGCCAACTCGAGCGCGGCGCTTTGCTCAATAACAGCGCGACGCAAATCGCCAATACCCAACACGGCCATCGTATCGCCAACACGCTTAAGAATGCCTACGGCATCACCTAACGGCTGATCGTTCTCTGGGTTCGACAAACACTCATCCAGTGCCCTCTTAACTCCATCGAGTTCGACTTTAAGCGCCGTAACCACCGAGCGCATAGCATCGGGGTCGGGAGTAGAGAGAACGTCTTGGCTATCGCCCTGCTCTTTACCCTCCAGCAGTGCACGATCGAGTTGATACAACTCATACACTTGCTTTAATTTGGAACCGGCGGCAAAGCTAGGGGTGTGCTTGCCCGAGCGCGCCACATAGTAAAGCAGGCTTTTAATGAGTTCTTCGTCGCTAAAGCTGTCTAATGCCTTAGTGCCGTGCTGCACGAGMAACTTGATCTCACGATCAAGCTTGCGCAATAAATTTTTGATGGACACGCTTGACTCAATGGCGTCCATTTCCAGCGCTTCTGCCAACGCCTGAGCGATTAACCACAAGGGTTGACGCGCAGTGCCCGATGTAAGCCGGTAAAGCCGCGAAAACACTTTACTCAGATAGGCGAGGTTTTCATCGGGGTTTACCGACTTGATAAAACCCGCAGCGGCGTACTGGTACATTTGCCGTAGCTTTTTGGCGGTAGCAATAAACTGCTCGTTGTCAGCCGCCAACGGCATACGCTCACCACTAACCACACGCGAGGGCGACATGTCGGGCATAAACAAGTTGGTATCTGACAACAGGCTTTCACCGCGCACCGTGCGCAGATCATTCAGCAATGGCAGAACCACTAGCGGATTGTCGTTACGACTTACTTTTACTTGATTGAGGTAAACAGGAAACTGCAAGATAGCGCGCATTAGCACCTCTTGCCCTTCTCCTGTATTGGCCACGTTGCCACCAATCAACGCCTGAGTCAGCTGCTCCATTTCTTCGGCGAGCATTGCGGCGCCATGGAACTCCACCATTTGCAAGCTACCGCGCACCTGGTGAATATGAGTCAAACAAAAGCGCAAACGCGCTTTGTCATTTGTATCCTGTACATAAGACTCGAGCGATTGTCGCGCTTGCTTCAAGGTCTCGGCTATTTCATGAATAACCCAGTCGAGAGCCGCAAAGTTGCGATTGTCAGCCATCTAGCGCCTTCCTCATTGTTGTTTTTGCTCGACCCGTATGTAAGCCTGGATTTTATCGTCCGCTACCCGAGTCATCTCAGGGTGCTCCCAATCCACTACTTCACCGAGCCCCACCACCAGCAAACCACCGGGCTTTAAACGGCTCGCCAGGCTGTTGAGAATATCCCGACGCAACCAGCGGCGAAAATACACCAATAGATTCTGGCAAAACACCACATCCATGGGCACCTTGGGGATCTCGCTTACCTGCAAAATATTACCGTGGGTAAAACAGATTCTGTCCCGTAATTTACGCGCAATCTCGTAGCTACCGTCATTGCACAACGTGCTGTAGCGTCGCGCCTCTTCAGCAGTCATCTGCTCGATAGCACGAGGCAAATAACGCCCCAATCGCGCTTTCGCGAGTGCGGTTGAGCTAATATCCAGCGCGGTAACACCGTAATAGGGTTCGAGCTGTGCCAACTCAAAGCAATCGTTAATGACCATGGCCAGTGAATAGGGCTCTTCACCGGTAGAGCAACCTACGCTCCAGACATCAAAACTGTCGTTAAGCTGGCGATTATTTATTTTGTCTTGCAAATAATGGCGCACGTATTCAAACGATTGCCGATGGCGAAAAAAACTAGTCTCTTTTACGGCCACCCGGTCGATAAGAATGGACCACTCCAGCCGACCCTGTAGGCCGTCGGTCACCAGCGAGTAGTAATCGCTGTAGCGCTCATAACCCAACTCGCGCATACGGATAGAGAGTTGCGATTGGAGCAACGATTTTTGCACCAGCGTTAACTGAATGCCCGCGCGCTCCTCCAACAGCTTACTCCATTGCTCGAACTCACTATCGCTGAGATCGGCAATTGTCCGTAACGACCACCCCATAATTAGCTATCTACCAACGCTAACTAAAGAAACGACTTACACGTGATGACGATTGGGCTCATCGTCATCCGCGTCAATATCAATATCGAGTTCAACCTCATCGTTTAAATCAACAACGTCGGCCTCTCCCAAATCAACGACTTCGTCGTAATCACTCAGCTCACTGGGCGCTTGTGTGTCAACGTCAGCCGCTTCCGTTTCAAAGGTGGCAAAATCGCTGCTTTGCTCGTAGCTCACGATTTCACCAGTATCCTCTTCCGGCAGTTTGAAACCAGCCACCGACTCACGAAGATCCATTGCCATGGCGGCGAGGTTACCAATCGACTGTGCCGTCGCACTGGTACCGGCCGAGGTTTGAGTGGTAATTTCCTGAATCACGTTCATCGTGTTAGAAATGTGACCAGCAGACGATGCCTGCTGACGAGCCGCGTTCGAAATGTTCTGAATCAATTCTGCCAGCGAGGTTGATACGCCCTCAATCTCCTCCAGTGCCACACCGGCGTCCTGCGCCAGACGTGCACCACGAACCACCTCAGAGGTGGTTTGTTCCATCGAGATAACCGCCTCGTTGGTATCGTTCTGAATGGTTTTAACCAGCGCCTCAATCTGCTTTGTTGCCGCCGCAGAACGTTCCGCAAGACGCTGTACCTCATCCGCTACCACCGCAAAGCCTCGACCCGCATCACCGGCCATCGAGGCCTGAATAGCGGCGTTAAGTGCGAGGATGTTCGTTTGGTCAGCAATGTCGTTAATCAAAGATACGATGTCACCAATTTCCTGTGACGACTCACCCAGCCGTTTAATACGCTTCGAAGTGTCTTGAATCTGCTCACGAATCGTATCCATACCGTGGATGGTGTTCTGTACCACTTTGGCGCCGTTGCTCGCGATCGATACCGCGCGCTCGGCTACCGCGGCCGATTCAGAGGCGTTGGCAGATACCTGATCAATGGTCACCGCCATCTCGTTTACCGCCGCCGACGCACCGGCAATCTCTTGTGCCTGGTGCTCAGATGCCTCGGCCAAGTGCAGTGCCGTTTGCTGGGTTTCTTGCGCAGCAGCCGATACGTTCACGGCCGTTTCGTTGATTCGCGCTACCAGAATCCGCAGCTGGTCAATGGTGTAGTTAATAGAGTCAGCAATCGCACCGGTGAAATCCTCGGTTACCGTGGCGGTGGTGGTCAGGTCACCATCAGCCAGGTCGGCCAGCTCATCCAGCAGTCGCAAAATAGCCGTTTGGTTACGCTCGTTCGCCTCGGCGGTTACCGCCAAACGGCGACGCGTACCGCGATACAACAGAATACCGATAAACGCCAAGCAGGCGAGAATCAAGCCGGCGATAATCAGCAGCAAGGTATTATTAAGCGGACGCTCTGTGGCCTGTACCGAAATTTTGTCAGCGATATCACTCAGTGCCTGCAGCAACGCTGGCGTTTGAGTAATAATGGCTTCTTCAGCCTGACGTGCGGAGAACAGCGCCGGGGCGCCTTCGAAGATATCGCGAATTGAGTTACCAACGCCTTCAAAGAGCTGCGAGATTTCTTCCAGACTGGCACGGGCGTCAGGGTCGGATACGCGCGAGATACCCAGCATTTCGTCGCCCTCCAGCATCGCCGCCAGCATCCGGCCATAGAGGTTGGCATCTAAGTTAAACTGATCGGCGGCTTTATCCGCATCAGTATCACCCCGGAGCATCTTATCCACGTTTCGCCCGATCCGTTCGGCGCGCCATGACTGCATCTGTGCTTGGGACACCTGCTCAGCCGGTGCACCAGCCTCCAGCAGGATCTCCACAATATTGCTGTGCTGCGCCTGCAGGGTTGGCAGGTTGTTGTTCAGGTCGTTACCAACACGATTAATAAATACGATGGCCTCTTGGTTATCAAGAATGGACTGAGCGTTGGTTTTAATGTCGTTCCACACTAAACCAAAAGCGCCAAACTCGGCACTCAGCACTTCTCGGGTACGGGGGTCTGCTGAGCGCAGACTTTCCCAGGTCTCACTCATGGTGTTTACCACCGTTTCGAGCTCCCCAAAGGCGTCTTCATTACCCGAGGTGGCGTCACGGGCTAAAGAGGTCAGCCGGTAGGCCTGAGCCCGCAGTTCTGCCGCCTGTTGCTCGTAGAAGGCGTCTCGATCACTGTCGCGATTGACAATGGTAAAGATCACCGCCATGGCAATAATAAGCGCCACCAGCAGGACACCCACAAGGACAATCGCGGGATTGCCTTTAAGCGTCGCAGCAATAGTTCTGGACTCAGTTTTCATTACATACTCCTGACCGACTCTGCATCATTGTTGTTCATTGTTAGCTGAGAAACCCGGACTGGCTCAAGGAGCCTTCCCCCCAGAATTCCTCTTCTGGTATTACACAAAACTATGACAATCATTTTTATCTTGCGGCGCTAGGCCACTTTAACGTTGCCCGAGTACGGGCCAATCTAAACCAACGTGCTAAATGTCTTTTGCGGCATCCGTAAAACGTTGGTCTTGCGCAAGCGCCGACAACCGAAATACATTCCACGTATCTCGCTCATCGCGATAACTTCCTTGCGCATAAGGCTGTAACCCTTCCACCAAATCTGAGTTATTGGGCTGAAACTCATCAGCGGGAAAATGCTGCATACCAAACACCTGGTCGACGATTAGCCCCGTGTACAAAGTCTCTGTTTCGAGAACCAGCACCCGACGGCGCTTACGCCCTCCCACCAGCCGCCCCCCACAAAAGGCAGCGAGATCGAACAGCGGCAGCAACCGGCCGCGAACATTAGCCACACCGCGAACCCACGGCTGCACACCAGGAAGGTGAGTAAAATGGGGGACTTCAAGCATTTCGGACACTTCGTCCATCGGCGCCACAAAGTGGCTACCCAGCAAGGTAAAGCCGATACCACTCCACTGCGGGCGAGCATCTATCTGGGCGGGCAAGCCTTTGGCGGCCGCCCGGCAGCTACTGGCCAAGTTAACCAGAGCAGAAAATGCACTAGATTGATCTGACATGATCCGAGTCCGTGTTTTATATATTGTGTCCGACTCCAGTACTCACACGATCAAGCCTGTGAGTACTGACAACCCAATTGATCAGGCCATAACCTCATTAATCGAGTCCATCAAGACTTCGGCGGTAATTGGCTTAGCCAAGTAAGCTCGCGCGCCTTGACGCATACCCCAAACACGATCGGTTTGCTGATCCTTGGTGGTCACAATAATCACGGGAATAGTCGCCGTCTCGGGCGCCTTGGTCAGTTGACGTGTCGCCTGAAAACCATTTAGCCCGGGCATAACGATATCCATCAATACCACGTCTGGCAGCTCTTTTTTAGCCAGCGCCACGCCCTCTTCACCATTGGGTGCGGTCAACACAGCGTGGCCATTTTTCTCCAGCATGGTGGTCAGCTTGTAAGTTTCAGTGGGCGAGTCGTCGATTATAAGTACTCTGGCCATAGGATCCCCAATTGTGCGGTTAGCTTATAGGTAATTAAATTGTTATTGGTGCGCGGCTTACGACGCCTGCGCTTGTTTTACGTGTTCTTCAATGGCACCCAGCAGTTCACTTTTGCTGAACGGCTTAGTTAAATACTGATCTGAGCCGACGATGCGGCCCTTGGCCTTATCAAACAAGCCATCCTTACTGGACAACATAATGACAGGCGTCGCTTTAAACTCAGTATTGTTTTTGATGAGCGCACAGGTTTGATAGCCGTCAAGACGCGGCATCATAATATCGACAAAGATAATATCGGGCCGTGAATCGGCTATTTTGGCAAGCGCATCAAAGCCATCGGTGGCAGTGATTACGGTACAACCGGCTTTTTTAAGTAATGTCTCAGCGGTGCGACGAATCGTTTTACTATCGTCGATCACCATGACTTTTAGACTTTCCAAACTCACGTCCATAGGTGCTGACCTTTGCGCTGTTATTGTAGAGGGCTCTATTTTGCGACAGAGTTCACACTATTGCTGGCACAATAGTACGCATTCGATCTGTCCGCAACCACTCTACGGATTTATTTATCTGACAAGTTTTTTAACATAGTTTTTAAGGTTTATCTATAAATCACTGAATATATACAAAAATTATACTTTCTGAATGTTTAATATTCCTTACAATTATGAGGAACAGGCACTTGCGCCCACACCAGCAAGCCGTTAACTTAACGGCGCGGCGCGTACCGCCAACAACCCCAGATTTGCCCTAGATTGAGCCCGAGACTATGAGTCAGACCCTTGGCGTCGTAATGGACCCTATTGCCCAAATTACTTACTACAAAGATACGACACTGGCATTACTGCTAGCGGCGCAAGAGCGCGGCTGGAAGCTCGTCTATATGGAGCCGCAGGATCTTTACCTTGAGCGCGAAACCGCCCGCGCCCGCAGCCGGGCACTCACCGTATTTGATGACGCCAAACAATGGTACGAGCTTGCGCCACCGGAGGATATAGCACTGGGCTCGCTCGATATCATTTTGATGCGCAAAGACCCGCCGTTTGATACCGACTACATCTATAGCACCTATATTCTGGAAGCCGCCGAGCGTCAGGGCGCACTGGTTGCCAACAACCCGCGCTCACTGCGCGACTGCAACGAAAAGATGTTTGCCACGCACTTTCCTCAGTGCTGCCCACCGATGATTGTCAGCGCTCATATGGATCAGCTAAAAAACTTTCACAAAGAGCACGGCGACGTCATCTTTAAACCTCTGGACGGCATGGGCGGAAGCAGCATATTTCGCTGCAAACAAGGCGACCCCAACGTCGGGGTGATTCTCGAAACGCTCACAGGCCACGGCAAACATCTCACCATGGCGCAGAAGTTTATCCCCGAAATCAGCAATGGCGATAAACGTATTCTAGTGGTCGGCGGCGAACCGGTACCTTACGCTTTAGCGCGCATTCCCGCCGAAGGCGAAACCCGCGGCAATTTAGCCGCCGGCGGCCGCGGCGTTGCCCAACCGTTAACCGAGCGGGACTACTGGATTGTCGAGCAAGTCGCCGAGCAACTTAAAGCCCGCGGCCTGTATTTTGTCGGCCTCGATGTTATCGGCGATTACCTCACCGAGATCAACGTCACCAGCCCCACCTGTGTGCGCGAAATCGACAAGGCCTACGACACCCGCATTGGAGAACGCTTAATAGTGGCACTGGAGGCCGAGATCAAACAGCGGGCACAGCACTAACTATGGCATCCAATGTAGCCGTCGGAGTCGACACCTCGGTCAAATCCACCGACCGTTTAAGCTTCACGATTTTTATCGCGATCATCGCCCATGCACTGATTATTTTCGGCCTGACGTTTAAGCTGCCCGCACCGGACCAGCTGGCGCCCACGCTTGAGATCACGCTGGCCACCCACAAATCCGATAAAGCACCGGAGGATGCCAAGTTTCTGGCGCAGCACAACCAAGAGGCGAGCGGCACCGAAGAGCAGAGCCGCGAACTAACCACCGAGCGTCGCGCCGACTTTGCCGCACCCGACGTGCGGGAGGTTAACCCCGCCCCAATGCCGGAGGCCGCCACCCCCAGCAACCAGCAACAAACTCAGGTGATTACCACCAGCGCCGAAACCGAGCGGCAACAACTGCGCCGCCCCGATGAAGAAAACCAACAAAATGACATCGAGCGCCAGGGCCTACCGGAAGAGCAGCCTGCCATTACCGCCGAGATCGCCAGCCTACAAGCTAAGCTCGACCGCCAGCGCCAAGAGTACGCCAAGCGCCCGCGCATCCGGCGGCTCACCTCAGTGGCGACACGCAGCTCGGCCGGCGCCGAATACCTGCACAATTGGAGCGCCAAGATCGAGCAAGTGGGTAACGACAACTACCCGCAGCAAGCGCTGCGCCAACGGCTTACCGGCGATTTACGACTCTCGGTAACGGTAAACCCCAACGGCACCATTCGCGATCTTTCGCTACTCGAATCATCAGGCGTTACGCTGCTGGACGAAGCCGCGCTGCAAATTGTCCGGCTGGCGGCACCGTTCGCCCCGTTCCCCCCTGAAATCCGTAAAGATACTGACCAACTGGTTATTATCCGCACCTGGTCGTTTGAAATTGACGGCCTTTCGACCCGCACCCAGCCACGCTAGGCTTTATTCACAGCCATTAAATTCGCCAAATCGGGGGCAAACAGTGCTTGAGTTTCACCCCGGTGCCCCCAATACTTGAAGCATGACGATACCCACACACAATCCTGACCTCGCCGCCTTTGAGCTCGGCTCACTGCGCAATCAATTTTTAATCGCCATGCCCGGCATGAGCGACCCGAGATTTGCCCACAGCGTCACCTACATCTGCGAGCACGGCGCCGATGGCGCTATGGGGCTGGTCATCAATCAACCAATGTCACTCACCTTGAGCGATATCTACCAGCAGCTGGAACTCGCCGAGGGCGACCCTTCGGCGCAATCGCAGGTACTGACCGGCGGGCCAGTCAGCACTGAGCGCGGCTTTGTGCTGCACAGCGTCGCTGAGCGGCAGTGGCAATCTACGGTCGAAATTGACCCACACATCTGCCTGACCGCCTCCAGTGATATTTTAAAATCTATGGCACAGGGCGAAGGCCCCGAGCACTTTTTGGTGACCCTGGGTTACGCCGGCTGGGAGAGCGGCCAACTGGAGCAAGAAATTGCCGATAACGCTTGGCTTACCGTTCCGGCCGACCAGCAAATTTTGTTTCACACCCCAGTCGAACAGCGCTGGAGCGCAGCGGCGCGCCACTTAGGGGTAGACCTCAACCTAATTTCTAACACCGCCGGCCATGCCTGAACCAGACGCAAAACGCGTAAACACATTATTGTGCTTTGACTATGGCACCAAGAATATTGGGGTAGCGGTAGGCCAGACGGTAACGGGTAGCGCCCGCGCGCTTACCCAATTAAAAGCTCGAGACGGCATACCTAATTGGGACGAGATTGGTCAATTATTAAATGAGTGGCAGCCAGATGTAGTATTAGTGGGTCTTCCGCTCAACATGGATGGCAGCGACAGCGAGCTCTGCCCTCGAGCAAGAAAATTTGCCAACCGTATACACGGCCGCTTTGGGGTACAGATTGAAATGGTCGATGAGCGGCTTAGCAGCTTTGAGGCCAAAGGCGAGCATTTGGCCAGCGGCGGCTCACGCCACTACAAAAGTGATCCGGTGGATGCCATAGCGGCGCGGATTATTCTGCAAGACTGGCTGGCCGCTAACACCTAAGGGCGGACGCGCTCGCATCGAAGCTGCGTCAGCCCCCAGTCATTCAGCCTTAATTAAAACATCCGCCCGCCACGGCCGGTATCTTCTTCCTCGATCGACAAGCCGTCGGCGGCATTCGACAAATAAGCCGCATCAGTCTCTGAGCCCAGCTTGATCATCAAACGCAAATCGTTGGGTGAGTCGGCGTGGGACAAAGCATCTTCGTAGGTGATCTCACCATTGTCATAGAGCGCGTAGAGCGCCTGATCAAACGTTTGCATACCCAGTTCGGTGGACTTTTTCATTAACTCTTTAAGCTCGTTCACCTCACCCTTACGGATCAGATCCGAGGCCAGCGGTGTATTCAGCAGAACCTCCAGACAAGCGCGCCGCCCCTGACCATCCGGTGTGGGAATCAACTGCTGCGCGACAATACCCCGCAGGTTTAGCGACAAATCCATCCACAACTGACGGTGGCGATCCGCCGGGAAGAAGTGAATAATTCGATCCAGGGCCTGGTTAGCGTTGTTGGCGTGCAGAGTACACAGACACAAATGACCGGTCTCGGCGAAAGCGATCGCGTGCTCCATGGTTTCACGTGAGCGCACCTCGCCAATCAAAATCACATCGGGCGCCTGACGCAGGGTATTTTTCAGAGCCACTTCAAACGAATCCGTATCAATACCCACTTCACGCTGGGTAATAATGCACCCCTCGTGCTGGTGAATAAATTCAATCGGATCCTCAATAGAAATGATATGACCCTTTGAGTTTCTGTTGCGGTGGCCAATCATCGCGGCCAGCGAGGTCGACTTACCCGTACCGGTCGCACCAACAAAAATAACCAAGCCGCGCTTAGTCATCGCCAGCTCTTTTATAACCTCCGGCAGGTTCAGATCATCAACTCTGGGGATGGTGGTTTCAATACGCCGCAGCACCATGCCAGCCAAATTGCGCTGGTAAAACGCACTCGCCCGAAACCGCCCGATGCCGCGCGCACTGATAGCAAAGTTAAGCTCTTTTGCATCCAGAAACTCGCGGCGCTGTTTCTCGTTCATGACCGACAACACCAACTCTCGAACCTTCTCGGGTGTTAACGCTGTTGCCGTGGCCGGAACAACTTTACCGTTTAATTTAATGGAGGGCGGAACACCGGCGGTTACAAATAAATCCGACGCCCCCTTATCCACCATCAGCTGCAGTAATCGATCAAAATCCATAGTGTAACCACCGTCTTTTTAAAATTCTTATACCAGAGCGGCGCAATGTGCGCCGATACTATTAAAAGTTTTCAGGCATTTTCGCTTTTTCGCGCGCCACTTCGCGGCTGATAACCCGGCGCGCCACCATATCTTCTAAACACTGATCCATCGTCTGCATACCCACCGATGCCCCGGTCTGAATAGCCGAGTACATCTGCGCGACTTTATCTTCGCGAATCAAGTTACGAATCGCCGAGGTGCCGCGCATAATCTCGTGCGCCGCCACCCGGCCACCACCGTTTTTCTTCAACAGGGTTTGCGAGATAACCGCCTGCAATGACTCCGACAGCATCGAACGCACCATAGCTTTTTCGTTGGCGGGGAATACGTCGACCACCCGGTCGATGGTTTTTGCCGCACTGGTGGTGTGCAAGGTGCCAAACACTAAGTGGCCTGTTTCAGCGGCGGTAAGCGCCAGCCGGATCGTTTCCAAATCCCGCAGCTCACCCACCAGAATAATATCCGGGTCTTCCCGCAGAGCCGAGCGCAGCGCCTCAGAAAAGCCGTGAGTATCGCGGTGCACCTCACGCTGGTTGACCAAGCACTTTTTACTCTCGTGGACAAATTCGATGGGATCCTCAATGGTCAAAATATGCTCGTACTTATTGTCATTCAGGTAATCCATCATCGCCGCCAAAGTGGTCGACTTACCCGAGCCGGTAGGCCCGGTTACCAGCACTAAACCGCGCGGCACCGCGCAAATATCACGGAACACCTGCCCCATGCCCAGCTCTTCCATGGTCAGTACTTTTGACGGAATGGTCCGAAACACCGCGCCTGAGCCGCGGTTTTGGTTAAAGGCGTTAACCCGAAAGCGCGCAACCCCTGGCACCTCAAACGAAAAGTCAGTTTCTAAAAACTCTTCGTAATCTTTGCGCTGCTTGTCATTCATGATCTCGTAGATCAAACTATGCACCTGCTTGTGCTCCATTGGCGGCAGGTTGATTCGGCGCACGTCCCCGTCGACGCGAATCATAGGCGGCAAACCCGCCGAAAGGTGCAAATCCGAGGCGCCCTGCTTGGCGCTAAAGGCGAGAAGCTCCGTGATATCCATACAGCAAAACCCTTAATTTTTGTCAGTTTTCAGTCATGCTATTGTGCTGCGGCGGCGCCGTCAAAGGCTAAATTCGCAATTGGCACGATGGCACAGACCCGAGGCCCAAATGCACAAGATAGACGAGAAGCTCGCCGATGTCACCGCCCGCATTATGCGCGCGGCCCAATCCGCGCAGCGCAATGCGGCCGACATTAGCCTGCTAGCCGTTAGTAAAACGCAACCGGCCGAGCGTTTGCGTGAGGCCTACAACGCCGGCGCGCGTCGTTTTGGCGAGAACTATCTGCAAGAGGCGTTGGACAAGCAACAGGAATTAACAGCGCTCAATGACATCGAGTGGCATTTTATCGGGCCCATCCAGTCCAACAAAACCCGCGCGATTGCCACACACTTCAGCTGGGTACACAGCGTCGAGCGGCTCAAAATTGCTCGGCGATTAAACGATCAGCGCCCGGCCGAATTAGGCCCACTTAACATCTGCCTGCAGCTCAACATCGATAACGAACCCAGTAAAGCGGGCGTCACTCTAAACGAGTTAACAACGCTTGCCGGGCAAGTAGCGCAGTTGCCTAATCTTGCTCTGCGTGGGCTAATGGCAATTCCGGCACCGGCAAGCAACCCTGAGGACAGCCGACGTAGTTTTGCCCAAGTAGCCGCCGCTCTCAAGCAGCTGCGCCAATCGCACCCAAACTGCCCCCTGGACACATTGTCCATGGGCATGTCCGCCGACCTTGAAGCGGCCATCGCCGAAGGCGCAACTACCGTGCGTATTGGCACCGATATTTTTGGCCCGCGCCCAAACGCGGCAGCGGCCAACGCTCGTTCATTATAAGGAGTTACCGTGAATCACAAGAACATCGTCTTTATCGGCGCAGGCAATATGGCCGGCGCCATTATTAGCGGCCTACTTAACAAGGGCTACCCCACCGAGGCGATCCGCGCCACCACCCGCTCGGACGAGTCAGCCCAAAGCGCCAGCCAACGCCTGGGCATTAAGGTAGGCACCGACAACCACGCCGCCATTCAATGGGCCGATGTAGTCGTACTGGCGGTTAAACCGCAAATGCTGGCCGACCTGTGCCGTAGTATTCAGCCATCGTTACAACAACAGTTAATCGTCTCAGTGGCGGCGGGTATTGGCTGCAACGACATTAATCAATGGCTCGGCGGCCACCGTGCCATTGTCCGCAGTATGCCCAACACTCCATCACAGGTAGGCGTTGGCGCCAGCGGCTTATACGCCAACGCCCAGGTAAGCGATGCTGAGCGCGAGTTTTCCGAACAACTGGCCGGCGCTGCCGGCCTGTTTATCTGGGTAGAAGATGAAGCGCTAATCCACGCGGTTACAGCCGTGTCAGGCTCGGGGCCCGCCTACTACTTTTTGTTTATGGAGGCCATGATTGAGGCCGGCGTGCAGCTTGGGCTCACCCCCGAATCGGCGCGCACTCTTACGCTGCAAACCGCCCTCGGGGCAGCAACGCTGGCAAATCAGGCGGATGCTCCGGTAGACGAGCTCAAGCGCCGCGTTATGTCCCCGGGTGGCACCACTGAGCGCGCCATTCACAGCTTTGAAGAGGCCGGCCTGCGCCAGCAAGTGGCCAAGGCAATGAGCGAGTGCGCCGCGCGGTCCAAGTCTCTGGCTCAGGAGTTGGCCGACAAGTCGTAACCGTGCAGGCCAAAAAGCTCGAGCCACTGCGCATCTACGCGAGTGATCAGGCATAATAACGAGCGACCCCAACACGACGACAACTGTTAAGCGCACTACGAGGATACCCCATGCAAACCATGGCACAAATGGCCATTTACCTGATTAAAACACTCGGCTCGCTCTACCTAATGGTGGTGTTGCTGCGGTTTTTGCTGCAGCTATCACGCGCTGATTTTTACAACCCCATTTCACAGGGCATCAGCAAAGCCACCAATCCGTTGTTGCTGCCACTGCGGCGGATCATTCCAGGCTTGTTTGGTATCGACCTCGCCTGCCTGGTACTCGCACTTATCGTGCAGTGGATCGTCCTGCAGCTAATTTTAATGATGGCCGGCTACGGCTTTTTTAATCCGCTGATGCTACTGGCCTGGTCGGTCGTCGGCATATTGGCCATGCTCTCCAGCATTTATTTTTGGGGCATGATCATTTACATCATCGCCAGCTGGGTAGCGCCCTTTAGCCACAACCCGGCGTTGGCGCTACTGCGACAGCTGATCGAGCCGGTCATGGCGCCCTTTCGCAAAATCATTCCGCCGCTTGGGCCCATCGATATCTCCCCCATCTTTTTAATGCTGGCGCTCAACCTCATCAATCAATTCGTGATTCCCGCTATCGCCCAGTTTATGGGTGCGCCACGAGGCCTGATGATCGGTTTCTAACCGCCAATACCGCCAAATCCCCCGACTATCGCCCCTTATTCACTGCTACTGGCGGTGGCGGGGCTTTTGCGCTTTAATAAGCCTGCCTTTTTATTACTAAACTTTACCTATAACGACAATTAACAGGCAAAATGGGACGGGATACGGCAGGCGCACTATGGATATAAAAGCACTCCACCGCCAAATGGCGCAGTACAACGCATGGAAGCAACAACTCGATCGGCGCCTGGTGGCGTTTACCCAGTGGAGCGACAAGCATAAGCTGGTCAGCCGCGACGCCTTGCGCTCACTGCAGCGCGCTCGCACCTTACTCAAGGGCGAGCACTTTACCCTTGCCTGTGTTGGCGAATTCTCCCGCGGTAAAACCGAGCTGATCAATGCTCTGCTGTACACCGATGGCCAGCCACGCTTACTGCCTTCTCAGGCAGGCCGCACCACCATGTGCCCCACTGAGATTTTTTACGATGCCACACAAGCTGCCAATTGTGTGCGCTTACTGCCTATCGAAACACGCCGCAGCGCCGCCAGCCTGCAGAGCTTTAAGCGCATTCCGCAAAACTGGTTTACGCTCGAGTTTGATCCGAATGAGCCGGAAGCCGTAGCTGAGGCCATTGCTCAGGTATCGGCCAATAAACTCGTCAGCCGCGCCGAGGCCGTTAAGCTTGGCTTTAACGCCGCCGACCTGGAGCCGGACGAAAAAACCGGCCTGGTACAAGTACCCACCTGGCGCCACGCGCTGATTAACCTTAAGCACCCGCTGTTAAAAGAGGGGCTGCGTATTGTCGATACCCCCGGCTTGAACGCCTTGGGTAATGAGCCTGAACTGACCCTAAAAACACTGCCAGAAGCGCAGGCCGTTTTATTTTTGCTGGCCGCCGACAGCGGCGTCAGCGCCAGCGATATGGCCATATGGCGTAATCACATTGCCGGGTTGCGGGATGAAAACTGCACCGCGGTGTTGGCGCTGTTAAATAAAATCGACACCCTATGGGACGAACTCACCCCACCCGGGCAAGTAGCCGCTAATATTGAGGCGGTGCGTCTACAAACCGCTCGACAACTGCAATTGGCACCCGAGCACGTGCTGCCGCTATCGGCCAAACAGGCGCTGGTAGCCAAAACCTGCAAACGCAGCAGCGCCCTGCTGCGCAGCAACTTTCCGCAATTAGAGCAGCGTTTGGGCGAATGTATTATCCGCTCACAGCAGCAAATTATTGGCCATAGGGTTGTCAGCAATAGCCTGGAAATGGTGGTTAGCACCTATAACAGCCTAACCAGGCGCATCGAAGAGGCCGAGCAAGAGCTGCAAACACTGCGCGGCACCGACGACCAGCACCAGCAACAAACCCTAAACCAGCAGCGAGAAAAAATTCGCGTTGCGCACCATCGCTACCACAAGCAGGCGCTTTCGCTGCGCACCAGTCAGCGTATGCTGGACAACCAGCGCACCGCACTGCTCGCCCCCATCGCGCCGGGCAACCTAGATAGACTAATCACCGAAACCCACGACGCCATGGAACAAAGTTGGACGACTGTAGGCTTATCGCGCGCCATCGGCGGCTTTTTTGACGATGTGGATACCAGCATTAACCACCTGCTGCGCGAGATCGAACGCGCCAATCAAGTGATGACGTCCATCTACGAGCGGCCTGAATACGCGCTGGACTCGGGCTCGCTGGCCAGCCAGCACCGCCTAAACATTACCCGACAACGGCGCAAGTTGCGCGCTCTGCAACAAAACGCCGACCGCTTTCGGCGCTCGCTGAACAGCGTGCTTACCAGCAAAAAGGTCTTGATCAAGCGTTTTGTCGCAACCCTCGTCAAAGAGGTGAAAGGCTTATTTAACGAGCTTAACCAAAGTGTCGATCACTGGCTGGCCGAGGCTCTAGCGCCCCTCACCCATCACAACCACTACCAAAAGCAGCTGCTCGAGCACCACATGCTGCGTTTAGGTGAGCTGCGTAACAAAAGCCACAGCCGCACGGAACAGCTGCAAGCGCTGGAGTCCAGCCTGGCCCAGCTCAGCCACGCCCGCACGGACCTGGCGCCACTGTTTACCGAAATCACCACCGCCCCGAGGCCCACCAGCCACGAGAGCGCCGAAGTCGTCTCGCTGCAGTCAGCCCGGAAGGCCCAAGTCATTTAAAGCCTGCGGCCGCTTGCTGGCGATAGCCCTTGCAGGCGTGCCGACACGACTTTAGACTTGCGCTTTTGCCGCTAACGCCGGCACTGTGAGACAACAAGCACCATGACGACACCTTTACCACCGGACTCGGTGGGCCTGGTTACGCCGCGCACTGCTGTGCTGCAAGAGCCATTGACCCTGGCCTGCGGCCGTAACCTAGATAGCTTTGAGTTGGTTTACGAAACCTACGGCACACTCAATGCCGAGGGCAGCAACGCCGTGCTTATATGCCACGCGCTATCGGGCGACCATCACGCCGCCGGTTACCACAGTGAATCCGACCGCAAACCCGGCTGGTGGAACCACTACATCGGCCCAGGAAAAGCCATCGACACCAATCGTTTTTACGTGGTGTGCCTCAACAACTTAGGCGGCTGTAGCGGCTCGACCGGGCCGCGCTCGATCGAACCGGAGACCGGAAAGCCCTGGGGGGCACGCTTCCCCACCTTGCGTGTGCGCGACTGGGTACACTCGCAGGCGCGCCTGGCCGATTACCTCGGTATTCGCCAATGGGCCGCTGTGGTCGGCGGTAGTTTAGGTGGTATGCAGGCCATGCGCTGGGCGCTGGAGTACCCCAACCGGGTGCGCCACTGTGTAGTTATCGCCTCAGCCATGAAACTCAGCGCGCAAAATATCGCTTTTAACGAGACCGCGCGCCAAGCGATTATGAGCGACCCCAATTACCACAACGGCGATTATCTTGCGCACGATACCTACCCGAAAAGCGGCTTGGCGGTGGCTCGCATGATCGGCCATATCACTTACCTGTCCGATCATGTGATGGGCGAAAAGTTTGGCCGCGAGCTGCGCAGCGGCAGCTTTGAGCAGGGACTGGACGATTTAGTCGAGTTTCAGGTTGAGAGTTATCTGCGCTACCAGGGCGACACTTTCTCGGATAAGTTTGACGCCAACACCTATATTTTAATGACCCGGGCACTGGATTATTTTGATTTGGCCCGCGAATACAATGACGATCCGGCCGGGGCCTTTCGCCGCGCTCAGTGTAAATTTTATGTCGCCTCGTTTAATACCGACTGGCGCTTTCCCATGGAGCGCTCGCGTGAGATTGTCGACGCCTTGATCGCCGCCGATAAATCGGTCAGCTATACCGAGATCGATTCGCCCTACGGCCACGACGCCTTTTTGTTGCCCAACGAACACTACGAGCAAACCTTTCGCCAGTACATGGCCCGAATCGCCACGGAGTAAGCATGCGCATCGACTTTAACCACCTACAGCAGTGGATTGGCGAAGGCAGCCGAGTGCTCGACTTAGGCTGTGGTGATGGCACCTTGCTGAAATACCTCACCGACAGCAAGCAGGTCAAAGGCTACGGCCTGGAGATCGACCCCGAGCAAATCGAAGCCTGTATCGGCCGCGGCGTCAACGTTATCAATCAAAACCTCGATCGGGGCTTGGGCAACTTTGCCGACAAAAGCTTTGATACCGTGTTGATGACTCAAGCCCTACAAACCATGTATTTCCCGCACAAAGTGCTGGATGAAATGCTGCGCGTGGGCAAAGAGTGCATTATTACCTTTCCCAATTTCGGCCACTACAAAGCGCGTTTTCACTTAGCGTTTCGCGGCCGTATGCCGGTATCCGATTTGTTGCCTTACGAGTGGTACAACACCCCCAACATCCACTTCTGTACCTTTAAAGATTTTGAAGTGCTGTGCCATGAAAAACACATCAATGTGCTTAACCGCCAGGTGGTTAACGAGCGCACCAGCCAAACACTGGGCAGCTTTAACCCCAATTTATTTGGCGAGACCGCGATTTATCACCTCAGCAAATAAACGCCCTTCGGAGCTTGGTTTATGACAGCCCTACAAACTCTCGCCCGCGCAGTGATTGCCATCAGCTTTTTACTGGCAAGTAATATCAGCACGGCCGCCGATATCCCCGACGCCACCGTATTAGACCCCAATTATCGCGAACAAACCTTTGGCGATTACACGGTTCACTTCAGCACCTTTAACAGCGCCTTTGTAACCCCCGAGGTAGCCGAGATCTACGGTATTACCCGCGCCCGCAATCAAGTGCTCGTCAATGTCAGTGTCACTCAAACTAAGCGAGGAAAAACCAGCCTGGGCCTACCCGCCAACGTCACCGGCACCGCCAGCAACCTGTTGCAGCAGCAGCGAGTACTGGAGTTCGACGAGATTAACGAAGGCGATGCCACCTATTACCTGGCACCACTCAAGCACAGTAATGAAGAGGTGTATAACTTCACGCTTAACGTTACTCCTACCGATGCGGAGCAAACCGGCATACAGCCTTTACGCGTCAAATTTAGCCGTAAACTCTACTTCAAGGAGGCCGAATAACCGTGTCAGCCACCACACAGGCGCCAAACAAAATCGTGCTTGCCAGCTCCAACCCCGGCAAACTTAAAGAGTTTCAGCAATTACTGGCGGGCGTCGGACTCGATGTGCGCCCCCAGTCAGAATTTAACGTAACCGACGCCGATGAGACCGGCCTGAGTTTTGTCGAAAACGCTATTATCAAAGCCCGCAATGCGTGTGACGCCACCGGCCTGCCCGCGCTGGCCGATGACTCTGGCATCGAGGTAGACGCCCTCAATGGCGCCCCCGGCATTTACTCGGCGCGATTTTCCGGCGAGGGTGCCAGCAACGAAAGCAACAACCAAAAGTTGCTGCAAGCGCTGATTAACACTCCCGAGGCCGAGCGCGGCGCTCGCTACCAGTGCGTGCTCGTGTACATGCGCCACAGCCGCGACCCAACCCCCCTCATTTGTCAGGGCAGCTGGGGAGGGCGCATTTTAACGGCGCCGGCCGGTGACGGCGGCTTCGGGTACGACCCGCTATTTTACGTGCCCACTCACCAATGCGCCGCGGCCGAGCTCAGTAAAGATGAAAAATCCCGCATCAGTCACCGCGCCAAAGCGTTACAGGCACTGCTCGAGCAGCTCGCCGCACCCACTGCAACGACTCGCTAAACCCGCCCCCGACACTTACTCAAACAATACCGCCAGCAAACTTTAAGGTGGCGGTATTATTTAGGGCTTGCATTCGCACCTGCAAATGTTAATAATTCTCACCCTTATTATTAATAGCAAATCCTTGGGGGATTAGTTTTGTCACATTCAGAAGTACTCGGTCGTACATTATTACTAGGCGCTGTCAGCACGAGCGCTTTATTCGCTGCGGTTCAGGCGGGCGCCGCCACCGAGACGGAAAAAGATCAACGCATCGTCGAAGAAATGGTGATTACCGCCTCGGGCTTTGAGCAAAAGCTAACCGACGCACCGGCCAGTATCTCGCTGATCGACCAAACCGAAATCCTCACCCGCCCCCACGTTAACCTGCTGGATATGCTGAAGTACCAGGAAGGTATCGATATCGGTACCACCCGCGACAAAACCGGACAAGGCAGCGTCAGCATGCGGGGCTTAACCGGCGAGTACACCCTGTACCTGATTGATGGCAAACGCCAAAATAACCACGGCGACATTTACCCCAACAACTTTGGCGGCAATGCGTTTGGCCACATGCCACCGGCCGAGGCGATCGAGCGTATCGAAGTGATTCGTGGCCCCGCCTCTACCCTGTATGGCGCCGACGCCTTGGGCGGTGTTATTAACATCATCACCAAAAAAGTGACCGACCGCTGGCACGGCACCGTCAATTTAGCCGGTACCTTTCAGGAAGACAGCGATTTCGGCGATGCCACTCAGGCAGACTTCTCAGCCTCTGGGCCGCTGATTGCCAACACCTTGGCGCTCGGGGTACGCGGCAGCCTCTACGAGACGGATGCCTCGTCGCCACAATTTGAGCCGGCGGTAGACCCTAACGGTGATGTGCATTACCGCAGCCTCGGCTTTGGCAGCGGCGGCCGCACCGTCGACAGCGAAACCTCGGAATACGGCGCGACCCTGACCTACACCCCAAACAGCAATAACACTCTGCGCTTTGACTACGACTACTCGGAGCAGGTGTACGACAACACGCCGTTTACCAACCCCGATACCGGCGAACTGTCGTACCCACTGGGCACCAAAGACAATATTACCGCTCTGTGGCAAGACAGCCGCGGGCAGGTTAACCCCCGCGCCGGCTACGCTGCCGATCAGGAGTTTAACCGCGAGTGGTGGTCGTTAAGCCACGACGGCACCTGGGGCTTTGGTACGAGTTATTTATCGCTGTCTTATGTCGACACCCAAAACGACGGCCGCACCCTGCCACTGACCGTGGATGAGCGCCTGCTATTACAAGAAATGTACGATGGCGCGGGCGCCTATGCTGGCATGAGCGAAGACGAGCGCCGCAATTTAGCCGAAGATACCTTCCTGCCACGTCCGGACCGCCCGCTGGACAGCAGCCAGTACACGCTGGACGCCCGGGTCGATATCCCGCTGCAAGCGCTCGGCAGCCATATGCTGGTCATCGGCGGTCAGATCATTGACGGCGAGCTGGAAGACGGCGTGTTTGGTATGGAGAGCAACCAACCAGGTGCGGTGCAAGAGCAAAAAATGTACTCGCTGTTTGTCGAAGACAGCTGGACCATGGTCACCCCTTTTACCCTAACCGCCGGTATCCGCTACGACGAGCACGATGTGTTTGGCAGCCAAATATCTCCGCGCCTGTATGGGGTGTACACCATCAGCGACAACTGGACCGTTAAAGGCGGTGTGGCCACCGGTTATAAAACCCCAGAGACCACCGACTTATACGATGGCATCACCGGCTTTGGCGGCCAGGGCACCTCGCCATTTGCCGGCAACCCGGATTTGCAGCCTGAGACCAGTGTTAACAGCGAGATCGCCGCTTACTGGACCTCCGATAATGGCCACAACTTTAACGCCACCTACTTCAACACCAAGTTCGAAGACAAAATTGCCCGCGGCGACACCATCTACAGCTGTGAAATCACCGGGGGCGCTCGCCCTTGCGTTAACCTCGGGGCCTACGACGCCCTGGGGTACGACACTTACAGCCAGAACATCAATATTGATGATGTCGATATCCAGGGGGTGGAAGTGGCTGGCCGCTATCTGATCAGCGAAGACTGGTCGTTTAATGCCAACTACACCTGGACCGACAGCGAGCAAAAAAGTGGCCCGCAAGAGGGCCAACCGCTGACCAACACCGCCGAGCATATGGCCAACGCCTCGCTCAACTGGGCCATCTTGCCGCAGCTGAGCATGATGCTGCAGGCGGAGTTGCGCTCAGATCGCTACCGCGACTGGGATACCGTGCTGGACAAGCCGCAGTATTACGAAAACTACGATCTGTTCCACCTGGGCCTAACCTGGGAGATCACCGACAACGTCACCGTGTTCGGCCGCGTTAACAACTTGCTGGATGAAGACTTTACCTCTTACTCCACCGAGTACATTGATCTGGACGGCGATGGCATTTACACCCTGGCCACAGGTCGCGGAGCGGTAAGCGAAGTTATCTTTAGCGACGACTATAACGTGAAAGACGCCGGCCGCAATTACTGGGTTAGCCTGCAAGTGAGCTTTTAATACCCTGTAATCCACGCACCTAAAAAACGCTCCGCCCGGGGCGTTTTTTAGGTGCCGGCCAATCCTATCTAGCTGGCTTCACCCACAACCGCCGTCTCATCAGCGCCCAAGCGAGCCACGTAATCGGCCAGCTCCCGTGCCGCTCGCGCCTTAGAGCTTAGATGCCTGCCATCTTGATACTCTTCGTACCCCACCCGGATAAAAACCGGTTCCGCCAGGCCGATAAAAGACGCCAGCGTTTTGAGATTAGGCTCCAGACAATTAAGCTCGTATAACTCACCCCCAGGCAGTAAAGCGCCATCGCCCGCACTGGTAATGACCGTCAAAGGCGTTCCCGGCAATTGTGGCGTATAGGGGTTTTCTTGCTCAGCATCAAACGTAAAAGTGCGGCCTACGCGAACAATCTGATCGATGTAAGCTTTCAGTGCGGCGGGCAAGCCAAAGTTATACAAAGGCGCACCAATCACCACATGGTCGGCCGCCATTAGCTCGTCGATCAAAACGTCACTTAACGCCAACGCCTGCTGCATGTCGGCCGTTCGATGTGCCGGATCGGTAAACGCCGCCGCAATCCAGGGCTCATTCACAAACGAGCAGGGCTCGGCCACCAAATCACGTTCGGTGATACAACCACCGGGGAAGCGCACTTGCCATTGATCGCGAAATTGCGCCGTCAGCGCGCGGGTAACGGAGCGGTTGATGCGGCCGCTCGCGTGAAGAATCAGTAAATTTGCCACGGGTCTCTCCTGTGAAGTCAGTGTGGTGCGCACTGTGTCACAGGAGTTTTAGACCGATCCAGAACCAGTTTTTGGCGTTAGTCAGGTTTTTGTGACGGGCTTTGGGCGCGCTCGGCCAGATAGCGCTCCCCCCAAGCCTCCAGCTCAACCATCACCTCCGATAAAGATTCCGCCAGCGGCGTAAGTTGGTACTCCACCCGAGCCGGCACCTCGGCAAAGACCTCGCGGGTTATTAGCCCATCGGCTTCCAGCTCGCGCAGCTGAACCGTCATGGTTTGTGCCGACACTTGCGGCAAAGCTTTGCGCACATCGGAATAGCGTTGAGGGCCCTTGGCAATTTCGCACAGTATGGAGGGCTTCCAGCGCCCGCGCAGCACGTTAATGGCCGCGCGCACGGGGCACTCTTTCTCCAGCTGGCCAATGTATTTGCGATGGCTATCCAGCACCTCGGCCGATGTACCCGAAACCGGTGAATCATTCATAACAGATATCCGTAAGCGTGGCAGAGTCTGCATCATAGCCGCCGTATACTCGCGCGACAATTACGCCGCTAGTATTCTGACTCGGTACTCCACACTTTCATGGTTTGCCCCGCCAGCAAGTAGCAATCACCGTCGTGCAGCACATAAGTCCGCATAAACCGATAGCGGTTCGCGTGGCGCGGCCCATCGGTAAACTTATCCACCGTCGACAAACCGTGAATCACCGCGGTATCGCCGGCACGAAGCACCACTACCTCGCTCGGCTCGCGCGATTTTGGCCGTTGGTAATTGGCCCCTAAGCGACTCAGCAACTCGGCTTTGCTCTCGTGCGCCACCGCAAGATTGTGCACCCAGACAAAATCCGGCCGCAACAAATGCTGTAAAAACTCCCGGTCGGCAGTACGCAAGGCCTGCTCATAGCGGTAATCCAGCGCTTGCAGCGCCTTCGGCTCAAGACAGTCGGCCGAGGCCAACACGGGGTTTATCAACAGAGCGCACGCTAGCAGCGCGGCCCGCTTTACGAATACAAACATACTTTCTGCCTGACCATTATTGATAATTGGTCTGACCATATTATACTGTCGCCACAATAAGATCACCCGGAGTTTGCTATGCACCGCCTTATCGCTCTTTCGCTACTACTGTGTAGCCCCCTGCCAATACTTGCGGCTACCGGGCAATCGTTGCCAGAGTACCGCGCTTTGTCGCAATCGTTAGCGCTCGCCGATCAACACGCTTTTGCCCAAGAGCTAACAGCCGCTGGCCGCGAACAGGCCCTGCCGGCCCCGGCCACCAAGCGGTTTGGCTTTGACCCAAACGCGCCGGATGAGTTTTTTCACAGCGCCGAGGCCCGGCGTATCGCGGATATCATTCTCAGCTACCAAACCCCCTCTGGCGGCTGGTCAAAGCGCACCGACATGGGCCACGCCCCGCGCCAGCCGGGGCAAATGCTAGGGGTAGAAGAGCACTATATTCCCACCTTCGATAACGGCGCCACCACCACGCAAATCTGGTTTTTAGCGCGTACCTACAGCGCACAGCCGGAGCCCCTCTACGCTCAGTCGGTAGAGCAGGCGATAGCGCTGATTATCAAAGCGCAATATCCCGCAGGCGGCTGGCCGCAGAACTTCCCACTCACCGGCGGCTATCACGATTACATCACCTATAACGACGAAGCCATGGGAAAGTTACTGCAGGTGATTGAGTCAGCCGCCAACCGGCGCGCGCCATTGCAATTTATCTCGCCGGAGCTAGCCTCCCAGGCACAACACAGTTTGAATCAGGGGATTCAGGCCGTGCTGGATACTCAGGTTATCGTGGAGGGCAAGCGCACCATCTGGGGCGCGCAACACGACGCCGAAACCTTAGCACCGATTAACGCTCGCAAGTTTGAACCGGTTGCCCTGGCCACCGCTGAAAGCGCCGATCTGGTGGAGTTTTTAATGAGCCTGGAAACCCCCAGCGCCTCGTTAAAACAAGCAATTGTCGCCGCTCACGACTGGTTTGTTGCCAATCGCATTTACGGTTACTCGTGGCAGAAAGACCAAGATGGTCACAACGCACTGGTGAGTAAAGACGGCGCCGGCCCACTTTGGGGGCGGTTTTGTGAGATTGGCAGTAACAGGCCCGTAGTGGGCGACCGGGACGGCTCTGTACACTATGACGTTATGGCAATCTCCCAAGAGCGCCGCGATGGCTACGCCTGGTACACTAACAACCCCAAAGACGTATTAAAACACTTCCCCAAATGGCGGGAGCAACACTTGCCTTAAAGAGCAAAAGAGCGCGCGGGCGCTTTAGCGCGATGGCTATTTGTCGCGCTGCTTTATGCGTCTCGCGCCTGCCGTGCGATAATAGCCGCGTAATCTCTCAACCCGGTAACGCTCTGTGCTCACACTTCCGCCGCTGTCGCTTTATATTCACATCCCCTGGTGCGTACGCAAGTGCCCTTACTGCGACTTTAACTCCCACCAGAGCCAGGCCGACTTACCCGAGCAAGCGTATGTTGCCGCATTGCAGCAGGACTTAAACGCCGACGCTGCATTAGCCCAAGGCCGCAACATCAGCAGCATCTTTTTTGGCGGCGGCACCCCCAGCTTATTCTCGGCGCAAGCGATCGGCCAAATACTCGATCACGCCGAGCGTACCTTGGGCTTTAGCGACGACATTGAAATTACCCTTGAGGCAAACCCCGGCACCTTTGAGCAGGAAAAATTCCTCGGCTTTCGCGCCGCTGGAGTCAACCGATTGTCGATTGGCATTCAGAGCTTTGCCAACGAGCAACTGACGGCACTGGGACGTATTCACGACAGCAAAGCGGCACTAAAAGCCGTCGATACCGCCCGGCGCGCCGGGTTTGATAATCTCAATTTAGATTTAATGCACGGCTTGCCGGGCCAAAGCCACGCGGCCGCCATGGCCGACCTCGATACCGCACTCAGCTTTGACCCCGAGCACCTCAGCTGGTATCAGCTCACCATCGAACCCAACACCGTGTTCTACAACAAGCCTCCCACCCTGCCAGTAGAAGACACCCTCGCCGACATTCAGGATGCCGGCCACGAGCGGCTGGTTGGCGCGGGATTTTCCCGCTATGAAGTATCGGCTTACGCCCGGGGGCCGCAATCGCGCCACAACCTAAACTACTGGCAGTTTGGCGACTACTTAGGCATCGGCGCCGGGGCCCACGGTAAAATTACCCAGCCCGAGCAAAAGCTGATATTCCGTCAGTGGAAGACGCGCCAGCCCGAGCGCTACTTGGCCGCCCCCCACTCGCCGGCGCGTTTGGCTAACCCTTACGCCGCCGGCCGGGAAGAGCTAACCGCCGCGATGCTGCCGCTGGAATTTTTACTCAACGCTCTGCGCCTTAGTGACGGCTGCCCGAGCGATTATTTTGGCCGCCGTACCGGCCTCAAGCTAAGTGCCCTGGAGCCCCAATGGCAGCAATTGCACGAGCGCGGGTTGGTAACGCCAAGCCAACAACGGATTGCCGCCAGTGAGCTGGGGCAACGATTTTTAAATGACGTACTGGGCGCTTACAGTGAATAATCGCTATTTACCCACAGCACTTTTGGCGCCACCTGCTACACTTTAAGCAAACGTCCTAACATTGCAACTTAACCGGTACTGCCACGCGCTCATGCTGCCATTTACCCGCTACGCACGCGACAACCCCATCGCCACACGCTTGCTTGGGCTTATCTTGCTGTGCAGCTCGGTTATTACGTTAATCGCCATTGCATTACAGTTGTACTCCAATTTTAACGACGACGTTTCGTCGCTCGAAAAACGCCTCGACCAGGTGCGGGTAAGCACTCTGGCTAGCATCACGAAAAGCCTCTGGGGGTTTGATCAAGAGCAACTGCAAATTCAAATCAACAGTGTGCTGGACGTGGCCGACGTGGTTAAAGTCCAGGTAGACTGGCGCGACTGGAACGATCAGCCGCAAACTCTGGTGGCCCGCAAACCCGGGGTCAGCGACGCTATTATTACCGAAAGCTCCAACCGCTTTTTGGTAAAGCAGTACGACTTAATTTATCGCGACGAGTCCACCACCGCACAAGATCTTGGGCAGCTCACAGTCACCGCCACCCTCAACACAATTTACGACAAGCTGTGGCAGCGCGCGCTGTTTATTGCGCTTATTCAGGGCACCAAAACCCTGCTGGTCTCCCTGTTGATCTTATGGCTCATCCACACCTTGCTCACCCGGCATATCGACACCATTGCCCGCTATGCCCGACAACTTAACCTTAACAAGCTCTCTACCCCATTGATACTGGAGCGCAAAACCACAGGTGACACACCCGATGAGCTGGACAATGTCACCAACGCTCTCAATCATATGCGCGAAACACTGCAGGAGGATATCGAGCAGCGACGCACCATTGAGCTTGCCTTACTGAGCGAGAAAGAAGAGAAACTCGAAACCCGCCGGCAAAAGCTCGCCGCGGAAGACGCCAGCCGCGCCAAGAGCCAGTTTCTGGCCACTATGAGCCACGAGATTCGCACGCCGATGAACGGCGTTATAGGCATGCTCGATATGCTGCGGGACACCAACCTCGACGACAGTCAGCGCCACTATGTGGATGTCATTCACCGCTCAGGCGAAAACCTACTGGAGATCATTAACGACATTCTCGATTACTCCAAAATCGAGGCCGGTAAAATGCAGCTGGAGACAGTCGAGTTTGATTTAGGTTTAGTCGTCGACGACACCATCGCGCTATTTGGTGCCACCGCCAACAAGCGCCATATCGAGCTATACGGCTATATTGAGCCCCAAGTGCCCACCTACCTACGCGGCGACCCAACCCGGTTGCGCCAAATCCTTATCAATTTAATTGGCAACGCCTTTAAATTTACCAGCACCGGCGCTATCACGCTGCACATAAGCGCCCATGCAGACAGCAACAGCGCTGCACCGAAGCTGACATTTACCATCACCGACACCGGCATCGGTATCAGCAAAAGCGCTCAGCAAAGTTTGTTTGACGCCTTCCGCCAAGCTGACAGTAGCACCAGCCGGCACTATGGCGGCACCGGCCTGGGACTGGCCATTTGCAAAAGCCTTACGGAATTAATGCATGGCGAGCTCGGTGTCGATAGCAAAGTGGGGCAAGGCTCCACCTTTTGGTTTACCGCCCGCTTCGCGCCATCGGCCAAAATCGCTATCGCCAAAAATGCCAGCGATCCCTCGCCGCTGGCGGGCAAACGCATTCTGCTGGCCGATCACAGCCAGCCGCTATCTGAACTTGTGGCCAAGCTGTGCGCCGCCTGGCAAATACAGCTCATTCGGGTAACCAGCGCTAGCGCCGCCATCGATATGATTAAAACCGGCGAGCCTTTTGACATGGCCATACTCTGTCAGCAGTTACCGGTCATGTCGGGGCTCCACCTGACCGACTGGATCCGGCGCGAGGCCAAGCTCACCGAGCTGCCGATAATCTTACTGACCGGCTCCGATGAACCCTTGGCGCGCGATACATTGGAGCGCCTCAAGGTCGATACGGTACTGCGCAAGCCACTCCTGCCCCGGCAGCTCTACCGCACGCTCTTTACCGCCAGCGGCTTAACACCTCCGCCCAGCGCTGGCATCAGCGATAGCACTAGCAACCATCTCGCGCTGGTGCACCTCAAAGTTCTGGTTGCAGAGGACAACAGCGTTAACCGTATGGTGATCAAGGGATTACTGGGCAAGCTGGGCATCGAGCCGGTGATGACCGAGAACGGCCGCGAGGCTCTGCGCGCCGTACAGCGCAGCCGCGAGCCCTTCGATTTAATTTTAATGGACTGCGAAATGCCCGATATGGATGGCTTTGAAGCGACCCGCGCCATTCGCGCCTATGAGCAAACAGAAGCACACACCGCAACCACCATTGTCGCCTTAACCGCCCACGCACTTGAGGAGCACCGCGAAGCCGTGTTTGCCAGCGGCATGGATCACTTCTTGTGCAAACCCATTACCCTAAAAAGCTTAACACAGGCACTCGACAAGCTCGGACTGGCTCCCGACACCCCCCTCAACCACACCAGCGCTAATCCCTAGAACAGCGATCCATTAGCCACAACAATCGCCGCTATAGCTTTTTTCTCCTTGATCAGGCGTAAACCAGTCCTTATTATGCTTAGCTTCTATTACACGCAGCGCGGGCTTATTGATCGGGTTTACCGCTGGTTTTTAGCTAACCTTCGCCTTTAAATTGTCACTCGCGCCCCCATATAGCGATACAGGCCACCTCAGTATTGCTAATTAAATACCCTAATCCGGGTTTGGAGACTATTTGACTATGAGTAACGACGCCATTATTCACGTTACCGACGACTCTTTTGACGCCGACGTACTGCAATCAGACGTACCGGTACTGGTTGATTTTTGGGCAGCCTGGTGCGGCCCCTGTAAAATGATTGCTCCGGTACTGGACGAGCTGGCCGATCAATACGCAGGTAAGTTAAAGATTGCCAAAATGGACGTCGATGCCAACAAAGAAACCCCGGCCAAGTTCGGTATTCGCGGCATTCCAACCTTGATTGTGTTTAAAGGTGGCAACGCCGAGTCCACCAAAGTGGGTGCTCTGTCGCGCTCGCAGCTGGTCGAGTTCATCGAATCTGTGGTGTAAACCACAACCTTGGCCACCGCTTTTGCGGTGGCCAAATTTAATTTTTGCACTTGCCGTTTTTTACCGCTATACTCCAGATCACCTGTTACAGCTCATTGTAGGTCCCGCCCGGTTTGGCACTCCTTATTCCGCACGATCTTGGGCAAAACACAGATTCCCTGCGACTTTCTCCTACTTTCAGACGATAGCTCTGTAGGTTATCCGCTAGACCGGATGATGTGTAACAGTATTATTTGACTGACAGCGTGTGCGATACAACAACAACAGCGCACCACACTGGCCGACGCACAACAGATTCATGTGCCTCGATAAGCAACGCAGTCTGCCGCTTGTATTCACTGCCATTCGGCACGAAACCCCTGCAGACAACAAACCACTAACTAAGTCCAACTGTATGAACCTTACCGATTTAAAAGCAAAACCCATTGAAGAGTTGATTGATATCGCCCGCGAAACGGGCCAGGAAAACCTCGCTCGATCGCGCAAACAGGATATTATTTTTAATATCTTAAAACGCCACGCCAAAAGCGGCGAAGACATCTACGGCGACGGGGTACTGGAAATTCTGCAAGACGGCTTTGGCTTTTTGCGTTCGGCCGACAGTTCGTACCTGGCAGGCCCCGACGATATCTACGTCTCGCCCAGTCAAATTCGCCGCTTTAACTTGCGCACCGGCGACACCATTGCCGGCAAGATTCGCCCTCCGAAAGAAGGCGAGCGCTACTTTGCCCTGCTCAAGGTTAACGAAATTAACTTTGATAAACCCGAGAGCTCGCGCAATAAAATCTTATTTGAAAACTTAACGCCGCTGTTCCCGGATGAGCGTCTAGTGCTAGAGGCCGGCAACGGCTCTACCGAAGATTTAACCGGTCGCATCATCGACTTAACCTCCCCTATCGGTAAAGGCCAGCGCGGCCTGATTGTCGCACCGCCTAAAGCCGGTAAGACCATCATGATGCAATGTATTGCTCAGGCGATCACGCGCAACAACCCTGAGTGTCATTTGATTGTATTGCTGATCGATGAGCGCCCGGAAGAAGTTACCGAGATGCAACGCTCCGTGCGCGGCGAGGTGGTGGCCTCAACTTTTGATGAGCCGCCAGCGCGTCACGTGCAAGTGGCCGATATGGTCATCGAGCGCGCCAAGCGCTTGGTTGAGCACAAAAAAGACGTGATCATCCTGCTCGACTCCATCACTCGTTTGGCCCGCGCTTATAACACCGTTATTCCATCGTCCGGTAAAGTACTCACCGGTGGTGTTGATGCTCACGCACTGGAACGCCCCAAGCGCTTCTTTGGTGCCGCGCGTAACATTGAAGAGGGTGGTAGCCTGTCTATTATCGCCACCGCTCTGGTGGATACCGGCTCGAAGATGGATGAAGTGATCTACGAAGAGTTTAAAGGCACCGGTAACCTCGAGTTGCACCTGGACCGTAAAATTGCCGAGAAGCGTATTTACCCAGCCATCAACGTACGCCGCTCGGGCACCCGCCGCGAAGAGCTGCTAATGAAAGAAGATGAGCTGCAACGCGCGTGGATTTTGCGTCGCCTACTCAACGACATGGAAGACGTTGCCGCCACTGAGTTTTTAGTGGACAAGCTAAAAGACTTTAAAACCAACGATGAATTCTTCCTCTCAATGAAGAGAAAGTAATTGATCGGCTGACGGCAAACGGGGAACGTAAAATGTTCCCCGTTTTTCGTTATACTTTCTGCTCACCGTCTCCCGTCAACCGCACCCCGGATTTACCATGAAGTACAGCGACCTTCGCGATTTTATTCAACAGCTCGAAGCACGTGGCGAACTAAAACGCATCAGCGCCGAAGTAGACCCCAACCTCGAGATGACGGAAATTTGCGACCGCACCCTGCGCGCCGGTGGCCCGGCGCTATTGTTTGAAAACCCTAAAGGCTACACGATTCCGGTGCTGGGCAATTTGTTTGGCACCCCCGAGCGAGTAGCGCTGGGCATGGGGGAAGACTCAGTAGCCGCGCTACGCGAGGTGGGTAAACTGCTGGCTTTTTTAAAAGAGCCCGAGCCCCCCAAAGGTTTAAAAGAGGCGTGGCAATCGCTGCCGATTTTCAAGCAAGTGCTTAACATGGCCCCCAAGGTACTTAAAAAAGCGCCCTGCCAAGAAGTGGTGATTGAAGACGATGCTATCGACTTAGACCTACTGCCGATACAAACCTGCTGGCCCGGCGACGCGGCGCCGCTTATTACCTGGCCGCTGGTTATTACCCGAGGCCCGCTGAAAGAGCGCCAAAACCTCGGTATCTACCGCATGCAAAAAATCGCGAAAAACCGGCTGATTATGCGCTGGTTAAGCCACCGCGGTGGCGCGCTGGATTTTCGCGAGTGGCAACAAGAGCACCCCGGCGAGCCCTTCCCCGTAGCCGTCGCCCTCGGCGCCGACCCCGCCACTATTTTAGGCGCAGTTACCCCGGTGCCAGACAGCTTAAGCGAGTACGCGTTTGCCGGGCTGTTGCGCGGCAGCAAAACCGAGGTCGTCAAAGCCGGCAGCAACGAGCTGCAAGTGCCCGCCTCGGCCGAGTTTATTTTAGAGGGCCATATCGCCCCGGACGACATGGCGTCAGAGGGGCCCTACGGCGATCACACCGGCTACTACAACGAGGTGGACACCTTTCCGGTGTTTACCGTCACCCGCATTACCCACCGCAAAGACCCGATTTACCACAGCACCTATACCGGTCGGCCGCCGGATGAGCCCGCCGTACTGGGGCTGGCACTCAACGAAGTGTTTATTCCGCTGCTGCAAAAACAGTTCCCCGAGATTGTGGATTTTTACCTGCCACCCGAGGGCTGCTCGTACCGAATGGCTGTGGTCACTATGAAGAAGCAGTACCCAGGCCACGCCAAGCGCGTGATGATGGGTGTCTGGTCTTTCTTACGGCAGTTTATGTACACCAAATTTGTGATTGTGACCGATGACGATGTCAACGCACGTGACTGGCAGGATGTGATTTGGGCCATTACCACCCGCATGGACCCGGCGCGCGATACCACCCTCATTGAAAACACGCCTATCGACTACCTCGACTTTGCCTCGCCGGTATCCGGCCTCGGCTCGAAAATGGGTATGGACGCCACCAATAAGTGGCCCGGTGAAACCGACCGCGAGTGGGGCGAGCCCATCGTCATGGACGAGGCGGTAAAAGCGCGCGTCGACGCCCTATGGGAGTCGCTCGGCATCGACAGCAAACCGGCCAGCGGGTAAAAATTTGCTAAGCTCGTCGCTGACGCTTGTCAGCCCAGACGGCGACGTTTAAGGTAAGTTAGCCGTGACTGGGGCACTGAGCCCGCCCCAGTCACTCGCGCGATCAAGCTCAACACCAAGAACTTACCAATAACAATAGCGGAACCCAGACTATGTATAAACTCACTGCCCGGTTGGCACTGCTAGCCAGCCTCAGCCTTGCTGCCTTGCCGGCACTTGCCGAACAATTCAGCGTACTACTGTTTACCAAAACCGGTGGCTGGCACCATAAGTCCATCAATGCCGGTGTCGATGCCATGCAAGAGATGGCCGAACGCCATCACTTTAGCCTCGACTGGCACGAAATGGCCAGTGTGTTTGCCGATGATAAACTTAAAAATTACGACGCCATTGTCTTTTTAAATACCACCGCCGATATTCTGGACGATGACCAGCAAGCCGCCATGGAGCGCTTTATTCAGTCGGGCAAAGGCTTTGTCGGAATTCACAGCGCCTCAGATACCGAATACGACTGGGACTGGTACACCAAAATGGTGGGCCGCACGTTTCACATTCACCCAGCCATCCAAACCGCTGAAGTGGACGTTATCGACCGTACGTTCCCAGGTGTTGAACGTATGCCCGACACTTTTCTTTGGACTGACGAATTTTACGAGTTTGGCGCAGAACGCATCGATGGCCTGAACTATATTCTCTCTATCGATGAGAGCACCTACGACCCCGTTGCCGACTGGGGCCGGGTAGCTGGCAAAGGCATGGGCGATTTTCACCCCATCGCCTGGTATCACGAGTACGACGGCGGCCGGGCGTTTTACACAGGGCTTGGCCACATGCCATCAACCTACAGCGACAAAATGTTCTTAGAGCATATTTATGGTGGTTTATATTGGGCCGCCACCGGCAAAGGGATGCGTAAGTAGCGCGTCGCATTTAACCGCTTAGAGTTTAAAAAGCCCGCATTTTGCGGGCTTTTTTGTCGGCGGGTATGAGTTTACACCCGATCATCAACAAGAGAGAGTTAAGGTACCACCTCAATCTTAACGTCAATAAGCCCTACCTTGGCATCAGCAAGCTCCGAGAATGCCGAGCGGGACAAGTCAATAATGCGCCCCTGGATAAACGGGCCCCGATCATTAATTTTTACCACGATGTCGCGACCATTTTCGAGATTAGTGACGCGCACCTTAGTACCAAAAGGTAAGGTTTTATGGGCGGCAGTCTTGGCTAACTGATTAAAGCGCTCACCGCTGGCGGTTTTACGAAACTGGAACTTCGCCGCATAAAACGAGGCTTCACCTCGCTCAGTGTAGCCAAGCAAATGCTCAGGGCTTTTCGATTCAACGCTGCTACAGGCTCCCACAATGGCAAGTAGCAACCCCAAGGGTAAATATTTAATAGCAGTCGTCATAATGATTTTTGCGGTTCAGGTTTAAGCCACAGTATACTCAGGCTACAACACGCCATCTGCGCGGCACCTCGCAAATACTTGCCCAAATTCAGCCAAAGCACGAATACGGGCCAAAGTACTGGCAAAGCTGACAACGGCTTGATTTTGCAAAAGCTTAAGAGTCATTATACTGCTCTTAGCCACGACAGGATGTTAGCCATGAATATCGAAACGCTCTGGGTCCACATTAACGCGCCGATTGCAACGGTTTACGATTTTGTGCGCGATGCGCGCAACCTACCTCGCTGGGTGCCATTTTTTACCTCAGTACAGCCCGGCAAAGACACTGACACGTGGCAAGTGGATACCCCAGACGGCCCGGCGCAATTTCAGTTTGCAAAGCGCAATGACTTTGGCGTACTGGATCATCGCATATGGTTCTCATCGGGCGCCGTACTCAGCAACCCCATGCGGGTCATCGAGCAAGGCCATAGTAGCCTCTTAAGCTTCACCCTGTTTCAGCTCGACACCATGTCAGACGAACAATTTAATGAAGATAAACGTCTGGTAGAAAAAGACTTAAACACGATTCGTCAGTTAATTGAGAACTAATGTGAACATTAACCTCAACAAAAGTACTCGCCTGAAGACGGTGCAAGATACTGACACGCAACAACTCTACTCAACCATAGAAAAAAAACGTCGCTATCTTAGCGCGTAGATGAGCCGGGTAAACGACACAAACGCCATAGCCGATAGTGAATTTTTCTAAGCGTTTAAAATTTTATCTGAGCATCACACGCCTACGACCGCCAAACCACCAAAGGGGAAAAACCTTGAGGTCATAAACATGAAAATACACTTTATTATTTATGACAAGGTCGAAGAGTTGGACCTGGTTGGCTCCTGGGAGCTGATAGGCCTTCTCGCGGAGATCGGCTTGTGCGAGTCGCCCAGATTAATATCACTAAATAGCATGACACCTTCTGGTGAGCACGGCATGCGCTTCTCGGCAGACAGTCACTTCAGTGAGGCAGAGCTACCCGACGTATTGATCGTGCCTGGCGGTAGTGGCGCACGTAGCGCCATGCTCGATGACGAGGTTATTGCTTTTATGCAGCGCGCGGGGCGGCAGTGTCAGGCTATTCTGTCCATTTGTACCGGCATGTACCTCATGCAACGAGCCGGGTTATTTAGCGGAAAAAAAGCAACGACTCACTGGGAGTTTTTAAACGAGCTAAAGCAAGACCCCACCGTTGAAACCATCGAAGAGCGTTTTGTAAAAGACGGTACTATTTGGTCGTCTGCGGGAGTCTCTGCCGGCATGGATATGACCTTGGCGTTTATCGCCGACCATTTTGGTGTAGAAGTAGCGTCCACCATCCAACTGAAGGCTGAATATTACCCCTCCTCTAAGGTATATGGCCACGCCCACCGCCAAGCAAACACAGCAAAATATATACAAGAGTTAACGTCATAAGTGTCGCTCTAGGCTTCAATGCTCGTAGCGCAACGCCTAAAAACGGGCAAGACTGTAAGCAACTGTAAATTTGTCCATTTATTAGAAAGCGGTGTCGCCCTTCTCTCGCGCCTAAGCGACTTATCGGCTAAAATTTTATCGCCTATAAAAACTTGATAATCCATAACAATAGACAGGAACCTTCATATGCCCAAACTTACTCCGTTTGCCCTTTTTATCCTGGCCGCAGCACTCTCTGGCGGTTGCACTCACACGAGCAATCAACCACCTGCAACCGAGCAAGAGCAGTGGGTCGATATTTTTAACGGCAAAAACTTAGACGACTGGACCATAAAAATTGCCGGTTACCCGCTAGGTGAAAACGCACTGAATACGTTTGGGGTTAAAGACGACAAGTTAATTGTTAACTACGACGAGTACGATACTTTTCAGGGGCGTAACGGACATATTTTTTATAACCAACCTCTATCTCACTACAAGGTAAAAGTAGAGTACCGTTTTGTCGGAGAGCAAGCCGAGGGCGCCCCCGACTGGGCCTGGCGTAACAATGGCATTATGTACCATGCACAGTCGCCCGAAAGCATGGCGCTCGAGCAGGGCTACCCGGCCTGCATGGAAGTGCAGTTGCTTGGCGGCAATGGCACAGATGAGCGTCACACCTCGAATCTGGTCACCCCCGGCAGCCACGCCGTCTACAAAGGCGAGCTGCGCACCGACCATATCATCGAATCCACCAGTGGGACTTACCACGGTGACCAGTGGGTCAGCGCCGAAGTTGAGGTGCACAGCAACGAGCTTGCCATTCACCGGGTAGAAGGTGAGGAGGTAATTCGCTACTCTGGTATGCAACTCGACGATGGCACACCGCTAACAGAAGGCTATGTCGCCCTACAAGCCGAGAGCGCCCCTATTGAGTTTCGCTCGGTTAAGCTGCTAAATCTTAAAGGCTGTATGGATGAAACAGCGACTAACTACAAATCTTACTTTATCGCCGACGCCCCAGACTCCTGCCAGTACTAACGGGTCTTCAGAGGCAGGTGTTCATTCACCTGCCTCTGCTTCCCTCCCAAACCCATACGCCTCGCCTCGCACCTCGATATTTACTGCTATATTTAATCCCGTCATTAACGTCACGGGAGTCAGCAATGGAAACACCTAATACCACCGAAGCGACCGGCAGCTGTCTATGCGGCGCGGTAACCATTCACGCCAACGCGCTTAAAACCAGCGTGGGCGCCTGCCACTGCAGCATGTGCCGTAAATGGTCCGGCGGGCCACTGATGGTCCTCGATTGCGGCGAATCGCTCACCATTAAAGGGGAAGATAATCTAAGCCGGTTTGACTCATCCGAATGGGCTGAGCGCGCCTTTTGCAAACGCTGCGGCAGCCATTTGTTTTATCGTTTAAAACCCAACAATCTACATTTGGTAGCGGCGGGTATTTTTGAGTATCTCGACAGCCTTGTATTTGATCATCAGGTATTTATCGATGAAAAGCCCGAGTACTACGCTTTTGCAAACCAGACTCACAATATGACCGGGGAGGAGGTATTTGCTTTATTTTCTAACGATTAAATCATCACCCTCGTATCGTAAAAAACACCCATAAAAAAGCCCGCACTGGGCGGGCTTCTTGTAATATAGTTGACCGAGATTAAAACTCAGGCAACTCATCCAATGTAATCACCAGCTCGTGATTGTAAACATGGCTTTTATGGGCATTGGTATTAAAGTATTCGCCCGTCCAAAAATTAGATGAGCTGCTCACGCCCTCAGCCGTATCGCTGTCGTTCCAGACCATAAAGAATAACCACCAGGCGTTATCGGCGGCCATTGCATCCGGATCGGGAATATTGCTGTTTTCACTTAGCGCAACCATCTTAGCCTCATGCGGATAATTTTTGGTTAGCTGGTAAGCCTCTACTTGCGACTCGTAGTTCTGACTACCGTCGTAAATATCGACGCTGACAATATCGACATATTGATCACCCGGATACCAAGCGCCGTGCTGGCCGTTCCACACCCACAGCAAATTATCTAAACCGTAATGGTTCGTCAGACGATCGTATAAATAGCGCCACATAAGTACTTGCGCATAAGCCGGCGGAACACCGTCGCTGCGGTCGGTACGCCCCCACCAAAACCAACCGCCAGAAGCCTCGTGCAAGGGTCGCCACAACACCGAGACGCCGGCGTCTTCTAACGCTTGCAGCTCGGCGGCAATCATGGCCACGTCCGCTTCGATATTGGCAAAGCTGGTACTGCTGGTATCCAGCTCTCCATTGGCAACCGGAATGGTGAAGTCGGTGTCCTCGGTATAAAACTCACCAATTACACCGTCGGCGGCATTCGGGTCGCGCCAGTGCCAGGTAAAACTCACCAAGCCACCTAGGTTCCAGTGCTCGATAGCCTCTTCTGTTTGTGTTAATCCGGAGATACCATTCCAATATAAACCGTAATTCATAAAGTCATAGCCCATCATGGCAGGAGCACGGCCAGTGTCGTTTTGCACACGGGCAAACTGGTCGATCGCATCTTGCCAGGTCTGATCCATTTGCCCCGACAGCATATGGTTGCCCCAAATCGACTGTAGATACGTATACACCGTACGTGTAGTCATATCGGCATTCGGGTTTACCGGCTCATCACGCATCGCTCCCTGAAGGTTCTCACTCATGCCAGGGCACATACTTCGGGATAAACACGCCTCGCCTTCAGCCAGCCCCCAACTGCCATTGTCGCTGTCGCACAAAGGAGTTTGCGCCTCACCGATCTGACAATAGGGGAAATCACCTGCGCCCGGATCCGCGGCCGACTCAAACACGATGCACGAGTAATTATTTTCCCAGCCCCAGCCGTCACCGTCCGGGTCGGAATCAGCACTGCGACAATAAGGCCAACCATTACTGGCTGCATTGGGAATAATCGCCCCCGTACTCGAAGATGACGAACTGGATGCAGAACTCTCCGACGACGAACTACTACTGGACGACTCAGAAGACACTGACGAACTACTAGAACTTGACGAGCTGATAACGGAACTTGAGCTACTGGCACTCCCGCCGGTCACATTCAAACTGGTAAGTTCAGGCAAGTAGTTATCGCCATTTGCCGTAGCACAATAACCAAAAGAGGCACTTGCGCCCGCCGCGATCTGACTGTTGTAAGACATCGCTGTAACGGTGTTACCCGTTAGATTACCGTTCCATAAATTACCAATATCAGATTCATTAGTATTCAGCGTTAACTGCCACGAGCTAACCGCTTCACTGCCAGCGTTGTTGATTAACACCGAGGCACAATAACCGCCGCCCCAATCGTTTTGAATCGTCAGAGTAGCCGCGGTATTGTTATTACCACTCACCGTACTCGCGTTTGCTATAGCGCCACTCAGCACCAGCGTTGCCGCTAACGCTGCTTTGCAGCAGGGTCTTATCAGGGTATTTATCATGGTCTCCTCCAATGAGAGATCGTTATTAACGTTATTGGAAAGCAAATCCGCCGTGAATGGGCGTATCCACTGGGCGACAATCTTTGTGAATAAGAAAGCAACTTTATTATTCGCAAGTGCAACGACCCAATCAGTCTATGCCGCTTATGCCTTCCATTATCGAAACCAAAGCGGAATTCATTGATGAAACCGTTTTCATTTCGAACACCATCATCCCGCTACTGCCTTCCTCAGTCAGAGATCCAAATCACACTTATACACTTCAGGGCCGTAATATGGCGCACTAAAATACGCGAAAAGAAATTGAAACGACAATGGCTTTTAACAAAAGCCTTGTTATCGATACCACAACAGGCAGGAGATAAACTCAAAACTTTCAGGTGTTATTAAAAAATATTTGCTTACCTGCGGCCAAACAACCCCCAATAATGTAGGTAATTCAGTACTGGATAAGCCGATTTACTGCGGTGGACTATTCCCGATCGCTGAGCGTTAAACCGGAAATCGACTGTATGAATTGTCGGCTGCCATGGCGAAGGGGGCGGACTGATTAAAAGTCGCTCGACCACCCAGGCTTGAACTGCCCGCGGGCTCTGCATACTTATCTCTGTCGCAGCCAATCGAGTCCCCACCTAAAAAGGCGTTACCATGTAGGCTAGAATAACGCGCTGTTAAAGCCAAAAGTGTTAGCTGATCGCCGTTTGTACAACACTCTCACCCAGGACACCGCCCCATGAGTCGCCCCTCTTTTTATACCATGGCAGGATTTCAAGCCGGCATCGCGGGTGTCGCGGCAATACTGTTGCAGGTTTTGCCACAAGGCGCTTCTGAGTTTGGCAAGATGGGATCTCTCGCCTGGCTCTGGGGCCTAATGGCAGCACTACTTAGCTACACTTTACTCGCAGGCGTCAACCGTTACAGCAACCTTATGCAACGTCACACCTTCGCGACACTGCAACGGGTACGACCATTATTTACGCGTCTAACCTTATGGCAAATGGTGGTGATATCGGCGCTAGCTGGCATTGGCGAAGAGCTGCTGTTTCGGGCTTTTTTGCAAAACCTTATTAGTGGCCACAGCAATATCTGGCTTGGGCTGGGGCTTTCCTCACTGATTTTTGCACTGCTGCATTTTTTATCGTGGTTTTATTTTTGTATAACGCTGCTGATGGGATTATTACTGGGGGCGGGGTATTACCTAAGCAATAGTATCCTGTTTGTGATTGTCTGGCACGGCGTCTACGATTTAATCGCACTGTGGGTATTGGTGCACGCCCCCCAGTGGCTGGGATTGCCACGTGCCTCAGTCCTTAAACTCTAACGCTTACTGATTAAAAAATACAGCCAGCCAAATCGAGGGTTCACTGGCCAATGTCCCCGCAACCCGGTGGCGGGTACCGGCGGGGATCAACACATAATCACCGGGCGCTAGTGGCTGCTCTGAGCCATCGCCCCACTGTAAAACCGCGCCACCGCTTAACAGTAGTACCCATTCGTGCTCATCTTGTTCGTACCAAGCGTCCACCGCACTGGCGTGACCTTGCGACACAATTCGTTCGATGCGCACGGCTGTCGAATGACACAGAGTTTGCGTCAACTCCTGAGGCAACTGCTCGGGGATGTCCGCCGTGATATTGCACGGCTGAGGGGCGCCTGCGCCCGGCTCTTCCATACTCACAGCTTATCGAGCCCCTTGCTGGCAAAGTCCGAGTGGTGCTTAGTCAACTGCGGCTTTGAACCGCTGGGTAGTTTATTGACGGCGCCACGCTCAGCACTAAACTCCAGCCCCTCGCGGTACAGGGCATTGCCGGCATCGACCTCGCCCAGTTGCAACAGCAGGCGAGCCTGTAATTCATACACCTCAGCTGACGGTGCGATATCGAGACTCGCTTTAAAATAGTCACGCGCCTGCCCCCACAAATTATTGCGTAAGCTCAATTTTCCTAACGTACACAGCAGTACTGCATCGGCGTCGTGGGTTTTAAGCCAACTATGGGCCGTTTTTAATTGCGCGGTGATATTGGCACCGGTCAATTCACCATATAGAGCCACCCACTCGCTACGCCACTCGCCCTTTAAGGCGCTGACCAAACGCGGCTCGGCCTCTAGATCGAAGCCCAAACGATGCAACTCCACCGCATAAACACCAATAAGCGCGGGCTCTTTTTGTAAACTTTTAGCAAGGCGCTGCCACACCGCATCCAGCTCGGCCTTGCTCGCTTCGGCACCCGTGCTGATTTGTCGGGCCGGCCGGGTACTCAGTGCCAGCTGGCGTTCAAACACGGCAATTTCTATCTCACGCAAGGCCTCAGGGGGGCGAATTTTTAATTGCCGCAAGCTTGGTAGCAGCTGCTCGAGCGCGTCAATTTCATCCAGGGCAAAATAAACATCCGCCAATAAATCTAATACCACCGGATGCTCTGGAGCGGTGCGCTTAATACGGTTCAAGGTAGCCAGGCACTGCTCGTAACGCTGGCTTCCCAGCTGCATACGCGCCTGTGTTAACGCGACAGCTAACTCACTACTGCCACGCGAACGCTCGGCTTTATGCAGTAAATCCAGTGCGCCGGAAAAATCTTTTAGCTCATAAGCGCAGCGTGCGGCGGCCAGATAATTAACTTGCGGGCTAACGGACTTACCGGCACTACGCACTAATTTTTTTTGTGCTGCCGACCAATCGCCCTCGATAAAATCGACTAAAGCCGCCATAGTTTTAGATTGCGCCCGGGACGAGTATTTGCGCTCGCGGGTAAGCAGCTTGCCTGCGTTGCGCCCCACATTAATCACGCGCAACAATAGCCAAAACACTAAAAAGCACAGCGCCAAAATAACCAAACCGGTCCAGGCGCTCATCTCTATGGTTTTATGGCCAAAGGCAATTAACACATAACCGCCATCGTGACGCATCATTTGAAACAATAATGCGCCGGCGACCATTACCAGCAACAATATGATTAAACGTCGTTTCATGGCGTGCCACCCGCCTCAATTTTATGCAGCTTATCGATATAGGCCTGCAACTGACCCAAGGCATCATTAATGTCCGGCAGCTCGACAATAATGGGCTCTTCTTCTAACTCAGCCAATTCCGTCAGCATAATATTGGAGCGATTATTCTGCTCAAAATACTCGGCGATCCATTGCTGCGCTTTATCTAAGCTTTGCTCGTATACCTGAGGCTGTTCACGCAGTAAAGCCAGTTGCGCCTGCTCTAGCATTAAGCGCAAGTTTTGCGTTAAAAAGTATCGCTGTTCAGGCGGCAACAGCGGCGTAACTTTTTGCTCGCGATCGCGTACCCGGATATAACTGCCAAGCGCGGTAAAAGCGCGGTTAAAACTCGCTTTTATTTTTTGCCAAACACTATCGGCGCTTGTGCCTGCGGCCACAGAGCTGTCGGGGCCGATTGAGGAGCGCTGAAAACTCTCCAGTTCATCTAAATTTCCAATTTGCTCAATCAGCGCCTGCAGCCGCGAGTACAAACCTTCACGATCAATTGGCTCTACCATTTTTAGCGCTGTTAGCTCGCGCGCCAAGGTTTGACGCACGCCAAATAAATCTGGGTCTTGCTGGTCACGCAAAATGGTATCGGCGGCCTGCGTTAAGGCGATCGCCTCGGAGCTGTTGTGCTCGATCAACATACGCTGGCTCGCCAAGCGTAATAAGAAGGCGGCCTCGGCTAGCTTCCAGTCGTCTCGCGATGTGTCGCTCAGCGCCTCTAGGCGGCGCTCCATGGCAGCCTGTTGGCGGGCCAAATTGTTCAGCTGTGACGAATCATCACCCTCGGCCTGCAGCGTTTGCAACACTTGGCCTTGCTGTCCCAATTGGCGCTTAAGATTACTAATATCATTTTCGATGGCCGATGCATCAAAGGGTTTGGGCTGGGTCACGGGCGCATTGCCGGTAGCGACCTCGCGCTCTAGCTGGGTGAGCTGTTGCCACATTTGCCAGCCAAACCAAGCGGTGGCCCCGGCCAGCAGTACGATTAAGAGCAGGCAAAATACCGCCAGTGCCGAGCGGCGTGGCTTTTTAGCCGCCACAGCTTTGGTGTGGGCTTTAGGAGGGGGCGTTTTTTTATGGGTATCGGAGTCAGGTGTTTTGCTTTTATCCTCCTTGTTGTCACTGCCTTTTGCACTGGGCTTATCCGTCGCGGATGCCTCGGCGGCGGTTTCATCAGCTCCCACTACGGGTAGCTTACTGTTGTCGCTGGAATGATCTTGCGCCATGAATTTCTCCTGAAATAACTCGCGCCCACCGCACATGCGGTTGTGTAGTAGCAATAGGTACTGCGCGACGACCACCGGTATTTGACCGAGGCGGCCTCGCTAACACTTAACCCCTAAGGGCAATATAGCTGTTTAAAGCGGCTAGCATGGCATTGTCACCCGCATTTTGCGCCACTAACAAGTGATCAAAGCCCGCCTTACGGGCCAGAGCGGCCACCCGCTCGCCGGGCACCAGCAACGGGCAGGCAAACGCTTCGCGGGCTACAGCCGGATGCTTGTGCAGTAACTGCGTTAAGTTACCCAAACTTTCGCCACTGTGCGCACTGAGTATATCCCACTGTCCGTTGCCAGCGGGTAAAACGCTCAGCAAGCACGATTCGGCCTCAGTCGGTAACCGACGGTGGTATAATTCGCAATAATCTACCTGAGCCCCGCGCTCGCGCAGAGTGTGCGCCAGCACATCGCGCCCGCCCACGCCACGAAATATGACTATTTTTTCTCCGGCCACCTGCTGCAAGGCGGGATCGGCGAGCAGGGCCTCACTGTTCATGGCCGAGTCCTCCCGGCCCAATGCACTGACTGGAATATCCGCATGCTCTAGCTGGCGTGCCGTGGCGCTACCTACAGCAAAATAGGTAATGCCCACCGGCAGCTGGGGCCAATAGGTATCGAGCCAGTCGGTGCCGTAACTGACCGCGTTGCGACTGACAAAAATGGCCTTTTGGTAGTGATCAAAATTGAGTATCAGCTGCTTAACCTGCTCGCGCGCCGCGCTATCGTCAAGCGCGACGATTTCCATCACCGGCACCACAACACTCGCCAAGCTCTGATCCGCCAACGTCTTTTGCCATTGGCTCGCCTGAGGCTCTGGCCGGGTAATGATAACGCGGTAACGACTCCGTAAAGACGCGCTCACGAGCTCGCTCACTGAATTTCGCGGCCGTACACGTCAGCTAAAATACGATCGGCACCGGCGGCCAATAAACGTTCCGCCAAGGTAATGCCCATGGCCTCGCCCTCGGCCACGGGGCCGGTAATCTCGTCAAACAACATGGTACTGCCATCTACTGCACCCACCAGGCCACGTAGCCACAGCTGATCACCGCGATGCTCGGCGTAGCAGCCAATCGGCACTTGGCACCCGCCCTCTAAGCGGCGGTTCATCGCGCGTTCGGCACCGACACGTTCGGCGGTGAGCCGGTCATGCAGCGGCGCCAACAGCTCGATCAACTCGTGATCGTCGCTGCGACATTCAATGCCCACGGCCCCCTGACCGCCGGCGGGTAGGCATTGCTCGGGGCTCAAGTGGCTGGCGATACGATCTTGCAGCTCGAGCCGCAACAGCCCGGCGCTGGCCAGAATAATGGCGTTAAACTCGCCGGCATCTAGCTTAGCGAGCCGGGTTTGTACATTGCCGCGTAAAAACTTGACCGTTAAATCGGGCCGCTGCGCTAGCAGTTGGCATTGACGGCGCAGGCTGGAGGTCCCCACCACACTGCCGGCGGGCAAAGAATCCAGGTCGAGGTAATCGTTGCTGACAAACGCATCGCGCGGGTCTTCGCGCGGGCAAATCACCGGTAAGCCCAGCCCCTCGGGAAACTCCATCGGAACGTCTTTCATCGAGTGCACGGCAATATCGGCAGAGCCGTCCAGCATAGCTTGCTCCAGCTCTTTAACAAACAAACCTTTGCCGCCCACTTTAGCCAGGGGAACGTCGAGAATCTTATCGCCGCGGCTTTTAATCGGTAACAGTTCAACGGTTAACGATGGGTGATAACGCAGCAACTCGGCTTTAACATACTCGGCCTGCCACAGGGCAAGCAAGCTTTTGCGGGTGGCAATTTTAATGATGCGGGAGCTCGAACTCATATCACTCTCAATGTTGGCTAGAAGGTAAACGCGGCCCCCATCATAACAAATCAAACCACAACAAACCCGGACGGGCTATAGCTGCTTTAGTAGCGCCTTCACATCGCTGGCGTGGCGGCGGCTCACCAGAGGGGCCACCTCGGTATCGGCCAGACGCACCTGCAAGCCGCCTTCAGGGCAACGCTCTAACGCCAAAATATGCCGCGCCGAAACCAGCGCGTTGCGGTGTACCCGAACCAGATGCCCGGCAAACTCTTGCTCGAGCTCTTTTAAGGTGGCATCCAGCAGGTGCTCGCCGCCGGTATGGTAAACCGTGACGTATTTTTGATCGGCGAGAAAGTAACGAATATCGGCCAGTGCTATACGCTCAATCCCCCGGTGGGTTTTGGCGGTGATGCTACTGCGGCGACTAGCACCCTGAGCAGCGGCGCGCTGCATTTTATTAAGCTGCGTGACTTTGCCAAGCGCCGCCTCTAGTTGCTCGCGGCGCACAGGCTTAAGTAAGTAACCCACCGCGCTGGTGGCAAAGGCCTCCAGTGCGTGCTCACTATAGGCGGTACAAAATATGATGGCCGGTGGGTCGTCCAGCTCACTGATCGCGCGTGCCGCCATTAAGCCATCATCGCCCGGCATATGGATGTCCATCAGGACGATATCCGGGTCATGCTCTAACACCGCCGCCAACGCCGCCTCACCATCGGGGGCCTCGGCACTTACCCGATACTCCGGCAGCGCCTCTAGCATTCGCCCGAGCCTGGCCCGCGCCAGCGGCTCATCATCGACAATTAACACATCTAACATAATTAGGCCTTTTTCTTCTCGCGGGGTAAGCCAGGGCGCGGTCTTATGTCGCCAATCCAGATAGTGACACAAAACGAATCGGGACGATCGTCGATGGTCAACTGCGCATCCGCCCCATAAAAAGCCAAGAGCCGGTGGCGCACATTATCAAGCCCCAGCTTATTGCCCGCGCGGCGCGACTCCTGGGTCGACTCCGCGACGCTGTTGTATACCGACAGGGTCAACTCGCCGCCCTCTATGCGCAGCTTTACCGCCAACTCCCCGCCTGTGCGGCTATTTTCGATACCGTGATAAATGGCGTTTTCTACCAGCGGTTGCAGTAGCAAATGAGGCAGCTCAGCATCCTCTGGCGGGGTGGCTACATCCCAGTTAAGTCGCAGTCGCTCACCTAAACGCAACTGTTCGATACGCAAGTAGGCCCGGGTCAGCGCCAGCTCGCGCTCGGCGCTCACTTTACTGGTTTTGCTGAGCGCCGCGCGAAACAAGTCAGCTAAGTCTTCGACCAGACGCTCGGCTAAATCCGGATCTACCGCAATCAAGCTGGCAATGCTATTCATACTATTAAACAGAAAATGAGGCTCGATACGTGACTGCAGTGCCTGAATCCGGGCACGCAGCTCGGCCTGCTGTTGCTCGCGCAGGCGCTGTAGTAAATATAAGTAGCGCAGCAACATCCCGGCAATAATAGCCGCAAGCAGTACGTGGGTGGCCACCTGCCAACCATCAAAAAAGCCCCGCCCGATGCCTTTTAATAGCCACTGGCCCGTGGCCGAAAACACCCCGGCACAGACTAAAATAACGCCGTATGCGGCGAGCCAGGCAAATAGCCGTGGTAGGCGTTCAAGCAGCGGTCGCGCCGCACAAATAAGTCCGGCGCTGGCCAGCGTAATCCACAGCACCAGCGCCGACACCAACCCCAAATGGGCCCAGCTGAGCGCTGCCAACCCTTGGCTGGCAGCGCTCAGCAGCACCGCCAACAGCTCGGCCGCCACCACCAGCATAAACAACGCCTCAATGTTGCACAGCTCGGGCAGAAGCGTAGGCGCACGCTCGTTGAGCGCGGTTTGTGCCTGTCTTGCCGGTTTCCTCATAGCAATACCTTACTGCCGTTTTTTCCATGGGCTATAATGCCGCCACTGAGATGCAGTGCCAGTGTTATTCTGCTGAATACTAGCGGATGCGGCCGGGCACATACAGGCCCGTCGGGAGGCCGATAGTGCCGCCGATCCGACTGGCGCAAAATACCGATTCTAACCGCGAGACACACTATGAGCGATAACGAGCAGACCAACCAATCCTGGGGCGGCCGTTTTACCGAGCCCACCGACGCCTTCGTCGAGCGCTTTACCGCCTCAATTGGCTTTGACTGGCGCCTTTACCAGCAGGACATTAACGGCTCGATCGCCCACGCTACCATGCTTGAAAAGGTCGGCGTACTGAGCGCTGCGGAAAAAACACAAATCATTGAAGGGCTCGAAGAAATCCGCGCCGATATTAACGCGGGCAACTTTGAGTGGTCGGTGCAGCTCGAAGATGTGCATATGAACATCGAAGCCGCGCTCACCAAAAAAATTGGCATTACCGGTAAAAAGCTGCACACCGGCCGCTCGCGTAACGATCAGGTGGCCACCGATATTCGGCTGTACGTGCGCGACCAGATTGACCTGATTGCCGCCGAGCTCAAGCGTCTGCAGAGCGGTATTCTAGATCTGGCAGAGCGCGAGGCCGACACCATCATGCCGGGTTTTACTCACCTGCAAACCGCACAACCCGTGACCTTTGGCCATCACCTGTTGGCCTGGTACGAAATGCTGGTGCGCGATGCCAGCCGGTTGGCCGATTGCCGCACCCGCTTAAACCAGTCGCCGCTGGGCGCCGCCGCTCTGGCCGGCACCACCTACCCCATCGACCGCGAGCTTACCGCCGAGCTTTTGGGTTTTGATAAGCCCACGGCTAACTCGCTCGACTCAGTATCCGACCGGGACTTTGCCATCGAGTTTTGCGCGTTTGCCAGCATTTTGCTGACGCATTTATCCCGCGCCAGTGAGGAGTTAGTGCTGTGGACCAGCGCTCAGTTTAACTTTATCGATATGCCCGACCGCTTCTGCACCGGCTCATCGATTATGCCGCAAAAGAAAAACCCCGACGTGCCCGAGCTGGTTCGCGGTAAAACCGGCCGGGTAAACGGACATTTAGTCGCCCTGTTAACCCTGATGAAGTCGCAACCGCTGGCCTACAACAAAGACAATCAGGAAGACAAAGAGCCGTTGTTTGACGCCGTCGATACCGTAAAAGACTGCCTGCGCGCCTTTGCCGACATGGTGCCGGCCATTCGCTCGCGTAAAGACAGCATGTACGAGGCGGCGCGGCGCGGTTTTTCTACCGCTACCGACTTGGCCGACTACTTAGTGCGCAAAGGCATGCCGTTTCGCGACGCCCATGAGGTGGTGGGTAAATCCGTAGCCTACGGTATTGAATCGGGTAAAGACCTGTCGGAGATGAGCCTTGACGAGCTACAACAGTTCTCGGACACCATCGGCGATGACGTATTTGACGTGTTGACTCTGGAGGGCTCGGTCGCCGCCCGTGATCACATCGGCGGCACCGCCCCCGCCCAGGTTAAAACGGCCGTTGCCTACGCCCGCAAGCAGTTGTAAGCCAGTCGCTGCCCACTCCGCCTGGAGCGGGCAGCGACCAACCGCCAGGTTATTCCGCCCCACCAACACCTACCTCTTTCCGCCTCAGTCGCCCGTGCAAACCCAGTAGCAAAATGAACATTTTTTGTGCAAAAGTACTGGACTCGGCGCCCAATTCATCTATGCTTAAGCAATAATCTGCGCGGCATAATGGTCTATAACACGGTGGCTTACGGGGGCAGCTGGGCTTGTCTACTGAAAACGACAACATCAGCGCGTTAAAGGCGCGTATTCGCACACTCGAGCAAGCCCTTGCCGAGAAAAATGCCGTGCCTTCTAATCCACCGCACAGCTCGGATAACAATGATGAGCTCGACGAGTTAGCCACCCGCGATCGGCGCTTTCGCTACGCTATGGCAGCCTCTCGCGATGGTTTATGGGACTGGAACATCAACAGCGGCCGCTGCTATTTCAGTCGCGGCTACTGGAAGCTACTGGGCTACCCGGAGCCTCCTGCCAATATCGGCTTCGCGCTCATCGAGCAGCAACTGCTGCACCCCGAAGACCGGGAGGCCGTAATCGACGAGCTGCGCGCCGCCATCGCCAACCGCCGCGCCAATTTGCGCCTGGAGCACCGCATGCTGAACGCGGCTGGCGAAACCCTCTGGGTCGATAGCCGCTGTGTGTTAGTTGAGCCCGACGAAGACGGCTACGCAACCCGCTGCGTGGGTACCATTAGCGATATCACCGGAGACGTCCAAACCAATACCGAGCTCGTCACAGCCAAAGCCGAGGCCGAACAGGCCAGCAAAACCAAAAGTCAGTTTTTGGCCAGTATGAGCCACGAGATCCGCACCCCGATGAACGCCATTATTGGCCTGGGGCATCTGCTGCAAGACACCCCTCTGGACGATGTACAACGCAGCTATCTGCACAGCATGGGCATAGCCGCCGACGCGTTGCTACAAACGGTTAATCAGGTGTTTGACTACGCCAAGCTCGAGACCGGCAACATCACCTTAGAACACAGTCACTTTGATTTAGAGCGGGTGTTTGAGCGTCTCTCTCACCAATTTGAAAGTCGCGGGATCGAGCGCGACGGCAACGCGCAATCAGTGGCCATTAATTTTGCCATCGATGACGAGGTGCCGCTGTTTATGCGTGGCGATGCTACTAGGCTTACGCATATTATCAGCCACTTAGTCAGCAACGCCTTGCAATACTCCTACAGCCCCGAGATTTTAATTAGGGCCAAGCTACTGCGTTGTGTCAACGACCGTATTAGCCTGCGATTCTCGATCACTGATTACGGACGGGGAATGTCGCCGCAAACCCTGGAGCGGTTGCGCAGCGATCTACAACGCCAGCCGCACCGCACCATCGGTAACAAAAGTGGTTTTGGCTTACAAATATGCAAGCTGTTGGTCAAACTAATGAACGGCTCACTGGAGCTGCACAGCGAACCCAACAAAAGCACGACCTTTTCGTTCACCGCCGACTTTGAAAAAAGCCATATAGGCGCGCGACGCATCAACGACAGCGATTACAATTGTCGCGCCCTGCGCCTACTGGTCGTCGACGACAATCAGCTGGCACTGGATATTCTCAGTCAGTCGGCGGGCAAACTGGTCGATCACGTGGATAGCGCCTGCGATGCCCACGTGGCCTGCGACAAAATTCGCCGCGCAGAACAAGACAATCGCCCTTACGACTTAGTATTAATCGACTACAAAATGCCTATTAAAAATGGCTTAGCCGCGGCGCGCGATATTAAAACCGCGTGCGACTTACACCGTAAGCCACGGATTTTTTTGGTGTCTTCACTTAGTCGCGACGAAATTTTCTCGCAGCCGCATACGGCCACTGACAAAGACGTCGACATTGTCGATGATTTTTTAAGTAAACCGGTCAGCGAATCACGCTTATTTGACGCTATTTGCCGAGCGCTACCCGAATGCTTGCAGCCCAACCAAAGCACAGAGATCGAAACATTTGAGCAGCTACAGGGACGCCATATTTTATTGGTCGAGGACAATGTCGTGAACCAACAGGTGGCCACTGGCATGTTACGCAAAAAAGGCGTTACGGTAACCACAGCCAATAATGGTCAAGAGGCACTGGCGCACTTGGCCGGAAGCCTAAGCTTTGACGCCATTTTAATGGATATTGAAATGCCGCTTATGAATGGCATAGAAGCGACTCAAGCGATTCGCGCACAATCACATTTAAGCCACCTACCCATTATCGCCCTAACCGCACAGGCTATGCACGAAGATCGCGACCGCTGTTTAGCGGCCGGCATGAACGATTACATCAGCAAGCCAATAAAACCCGCAAAACTATACAAAGTATTGAGTGACTGTTTCATTACATCGATTTAGCACGACAGTTATCGTTAATAAACGCTTGGTGAGTGGGCATATACTCCACCGAGCGCTGAACAACCTCGCGAATGCTGTCTAAGCGCCGCGCGATTTCATCTTTGCTAAGCGTGTCCACAATCGGATGATACGCCCTCGGGCGCAACCCCTGACCGTGCATAACCTCAAGCCAGCTAAGATCATTAAATAGCTCTTCATTAGTACGAAATATTCGGCCATTCTTTTTAAACTGAGCAATTTTTTGTTGCAGTGTTTCGGGGATAGGCATCGTACGACAGTAGTTCCAAAAATCTGAATCATCCCGGCGAGTGATACAGTAGTGAGCAATTAAGAAGTCCCGTATACGGTCGTACTCAAAGTCGACCTGACGATTGTATTCGTCGATATCTTCCTGATCAAAATTTCGGTTGGGGAATAAGCTCATCAACTTTGCGATGCCCGACTGCACCAAATGAATACTGGTGGACTCGAGCGGCTCCATAAAGCCACCTGCCAGCCCTAGGGCAACACAGTTTTTGTTCCAAAAATGCTTACGTTTCCCCGTGGTGAAACGCAACAGCTTTGGATCGGCCAAGGGTTCGCCATCCAAGTTATTTAACAGCGTGCCAGTCGCCTCATCATCACTTATATATTGACTGCAGTACACATGGCCATTACCGGTGCGATGCTGTAGCGGGATGCGCCACTGCCAACCCGCCTTGTGGGCCGTAGCGCGAGTAAATGGCGTGGGCTCGGAGACCTTACTGCAAGGCACGGCGACAGCGCGATCACAGGGCAGCCACTGACTCCAGTCTTCATAGCCTGTATTAAGTGCTTGGTCGATAAGCACGCCGCGAAAGCCAGAGCAATCGATAAAAAAATCGGCATCCAGGCAATCGCCATCCTCTAGGGCGACAGATTCAATAAAACCGTTGTCGTTGTTCAGAGAAACATCGATTATTTTTCCTTCTCGCCTTTGTACGCCTCTCTCGATGGCGTAATCACGCAAGAACATAGCGTATAAAGTAGCATCAAAATGAAACGCATAGGCAATATCTGACAGTGGTGAGTTGCCCGCATCTACCGGCCGCATAAAACGCCCTTGCTGAGCGGCCAGGCAGTTAAGCGTAAATTGATCCAGCCCCGGCGCCTCCCCCAACTGAAACATCTTTAGCCAGTAGTGATAAAACGACACGCCTTCCATATCTTTACCGACGCCACCAAAAGCGTGAATATAGCGCTCGCCAATCTGGCCCCAATTATCAAACTGAATACCAAGCTTAAAAGTTCCAAAGGTTTTTCGTAAAAATTCGTTTTCATCAAGCCCTAACATTTGGTTAAACAGCTGAATCTGCGGAATAGTCGCCTCTCCAACACCGACAGTACCAATGCTGTCCGATTCTATAAGCTGAATTTCACAGTACTGGTTTTTTAACACGCGAGCCATTGCCGCAGCGGCCATCCAGCCGGCCGTACCGCCGCCAACAATGAGTACTTTTTGTATCCTGTTATCCGTCATCTAATTTAATGGCCTCTTTTTAACATCTTTTGCGGCGCGGCTAGTTACCGGGCTTTGAGATTTTTTAATACCTCGGTTAGGGTGGGCATAGTTTCTGCCGCCTTAACCAGGGTTTGGTGAATTTTGTTATGCTTGTGCTGCAAACGATCTAAATCCGCATCAACCAGCGTCAGGTCGTAGCCCTTGGGATACCATCCTAACCCAAGTGCCAATACAATCCACGCCTCGTCACTCAGGATATCTTCCTCTCGCCGCCATAAGCGACCAAAACCACAAAACACTGATAAGCGCCAGCGTAACTGATCTGGAAGACTTTTGTTGTCACACTCAAAACCCACGGCGTGCATCCAGTGAATCTCATTCACGAGCTCGTAAAGCTGTCGCCAACGTCGATTATATTCATCCCTTAATAACGGGCGGCCGGTTCTGTCTGGCAATAATTCGAGCCAAAGCATAAGACACCGTGAAGCCCAGGACCATTCAGAAAAGGCCACCCCCCCTGGTTGACCGGCCGCTTGCCCCAAGGCAAGACAGTTGTGAGCCCACCCCTGACGGGAGCGACCGCTTTGAATGCCCTGAACACGGTAGCCGTCCGTATGCATCCCCGACGTTAATGTGTGCAAAGCGGTTTCATCGCGCACCCAGCAGTCGACCTTAAGGTTATCTTGTAAAGCGCACTGGCGGCGCCAGCCCCAAGGCTCGCACAACATTTGAGCAAAAGGTTGTGGGGTGACGGTAGACATCTCGCTATAGCTTAGGCAATAGCGCCAAGGTTCCGCTTGCGAATTATCATAGGGCTCATTAAGTGTTTGCCGCAGCAGGTGTGCTGACGCGCCGGTGGCATCGATATAAAAATCGGCGGCCAGTGGCGATCCGCCACCAACGTCCAACGCTTCGACCCCATTAGCGGAACCTCCATGAACATTCAAGGTATCACAAGAAACGCACTCCACACCCAGTGTGCGGGCGTATTGGGCGAGAGCTTCTACCAAGGCCGAGCGATCTAAGTGTAACCCGTAACCTAAAGTGGATTTGGCCGAGCGCGGATCGTCCACCGGAAAGTCAAACCGCCCTAGTTTAGCTGCCTGCGCAGCCAGGAAGTGATCAGCAAACGCTAATTGATCGGCGCCGTCAAAGCGCCTAAAGAATTCCTGCTCAAAAGGCGCCGGCGAGGGTTCAATGCCATGGGTGCCGTAGGGCCAAAAAAAAGGCGTTTGGTTAATGTTGTATTGCACACCCAACGAGTAGATCCCTCGGCAAGTGCGCAGTAGCTCCGGCTCCGGGTAACCCACCATAGTCAACCAACACCCAAACGCGGGGTCAGTAACTTCTACGCCGTGGCTGTCGTCTTGCTCCAGCGCAGCAGGGCGCACCCAGAGCAGCTCACAACTGCTCGCTTTAAGCGTAGTTGCCAAAGTGACGGCCGCACCGGCCGCAACCAAGCCGTTGCCCACAATAATTATCCGCCGTATTGGGCGAGGCGCGTTAGCCACGGCGTTCACCATACAAACTCATTACCGCTGGCCCCTCTTGACTTAACCCGCCCCGTCGGATCACATCCCCGTGCATGGGGGCCCTTTGCGCCAGCTGTTGTAGATGCGACGCCATAGAGTCGAGCTTTGCCGCGGTGGCCGCTTGCGGTGACTGAAGCGCCCGAGAGTCAAAACCCGTTGGCAATAAACCTTGACCAAGATAAACGGCTAGCCAGCTAGGCTGGGCAAACAAGCCCCGCTCGTATTGCTCGATACAAGCAGATTCGCGAAACAGTTCTATCTTTTGCTGCAGGCTATCCGGAATACTCATTGCGGCGCAGTCTTGCCAAAACCTAGAGTCTGTACGGCGATTCAAATGGTAGTGCAAAATTAAAAAATCGCGCACCCGATGATACTCTGTAGACATCCACTGGTTAAACGCAGATTCACTTAAGCTATGTTCGCCGTTGATGGGGAAATATTCTACGCATTTAATAATCGCCATCTGGATTAAGTAAATGCTGGTAGATTCTAAAGGCTCTAAGAAGCCGCTGGATAGCCCCACTGCTACGCAGTTTTTCTTCCAGCTTTGCGCGCGGCAGCCCGCTTCAAAGCGCAGCAAGTTTGGCTCTGACACCGGCTCACTGTTTAACGCCTGATACAACTGTTCAAACGCCTCGTCATCCGTTAGGTAATCGCTGGCATACACTTGCCCGTTTCCGGTACGTTCCTGCAGTGGAATACGCCACTGCCAGCCAGATCCCGTCGCTGTTGAACGAGTAAAAGACGGTATCGTCTTCAGCGGCTCGCTCGCCATGGCTATTGCCCTGTCGCAAGGCAACCAGTGCTTCCAGCTGGTAAAAGGCACCTTCATCGCTTGGCCGAGCAAAAGCGAACGAAAGCCGCTACAGTCGACAAAAAAATCCCCCTCAATTCGCGCTCCCGACTCAAGTACCACTGCCGATAAGCGGCCATCAGCGGACTGCTCGGCGTAATCCACCGTGCCTTCACAGCGCACAACCCTGCGCTTTTCAGCATAGCGGCGCAACAGTATTGCGTAACGTGTGGCATCTACGTGAAACGCATAACCGTACCCTAAGTCGGCATAGGGCGGTGGTGGCGCGAAACGCCCGTTATGGGCCAACTGCGCCGCCAGAGAAAATGAATCTAAGCGTAAATGGGGTAACGCGGCACGGGCACACAGCCAGTGGTGATGAAAATCAATACCGCCTAAGTCGTGACCAAAGGCGCTAAAGGGATGCATGTAACGGCTACTTTCATCGCCCCAACCGACAAACTCAATCGCCAATTTGTAAGTCGCTTGAGTGGCCTGGATAAACTCTCGCTCGGCAATACCCAACAATTGGTTAAAGTATCGTATATGGGGAATAGTGGCCTCACCCACCCCAACCGTGCTGATATTATCTGATTCAACCAGAGTGATTGACATACCCGCAGGTAAAAGGCGCGCGAATGCGGCGGCGGTCATCCAGCCCGCCGTGCCACCACCGACAATAACAATTCGTTGAGTCATTGGGGTTGCCATGAGAGCCTCTGCACTTATTCAGCTTACTGTTATTATTCTTCACAAGTACATACTGTACTGTCATTTATCTTAAAGCACACATAAAAAAAGGCGCAACCCGAGAGTTGCGCCTTTTTTACCTCAGCTCAATTCGTATTAATAAACGAACTTCGCGGTCAGGGCCAGGCGGCGGTCATTGATAAACCAGGAGCGACCGGTTTCACGACCGAACTCATCCAACGTCATCAAGGTTTCCGTCTGGGTGTCGAGCAGGTTAGTAGCCTGCAGGCCGATGGTGAAGTAGTCATTCACCGTGTACTGCACCGAGCCGTCAAGAAAGCCTGCATCGTCGTTCCAAATCGGCTGACCACTAATAACATCGCGAGTGGTTACCAAATACTTAGAGCGCCAGTTGTAGGCTAAACGAGCCGACCAGTCGTTCTTTTCGTACATCAACACTAAGTTGGCCGTGTGCTCAGACTGACCGCGCAACGGCAGACCTTCCAGCAAACTCAAATCAACCACCTCTAGACCTGGCTGTGGCGTATCGGGACCGCTGTCTTCGCCGTCAACTTCGGTCGTCGCCTGTGCGTCGCTGGTGAAGTTAGGCACACCTTCGGAATCAATAAAGGTGTAGTTAGCCTGGATACCAAAACCGTCAAAAGGCTCGGGCAACATATCGTAGAACTGCTGGTAAGCCAGTTCGATACCCTGCATTTTGCCTTCTTCACCGTTGCGAGTCGTCGTGAAGTCAACGGTCTGACTTACGCCGGTACTCGGGTTCGTAAAGGTCCGGGGCACCGCCCCCTCAATAAAGAAGTTGCTCAGATCTTTATAAAAGATACTGGCCGTAATAGAACCTACCGGCGCAAAGTACCACTCCAGCGAGGCGTCATACTGAATCGACTCCATCGGTTGCAAACCGGGGTTACCACCACTACCGATCCAGACCGCGTCGTTAACACCCAAGATGTTGATACCGTCGTCCACAGGGCCCGGCTCAACGATTTCGTTGGTATTGTTTTCGCGGGTCACAACCAGTTGCTGCGCACCCAAAACCGCCTGATTACGCACCTCAGACATATCCGGTAAGGCAATGGCTTTGGCAACCGCAAAGCGAGTAATCAAATCATCTGTCAGCTCGACTTTTAAGTTTAAGCTAGGCAGAAGACCATCCCATGAGGTGCTATCTTCCTGGTTTTCGTCTACGTTATTACCAAAGTTTTGCTCGGTTTCAGACAACCAATTGTTTGCATCCCGAGAGTAAGACATTAAATTGTTAACGTCGTCCAGCCAGTCTTGTTCGCTCGGGAACAAGCCTGGATCAAACGCACCCACTTGCTCTTCGGCCCACTTGCGGATAGCGCCGCTATCGGACAAATCAGTTGGGGCACCCTCTGGGTACGCCTGACCAATCATGTCCGGGTATTGAATCGAACCGAGGGCATCCCGATCCAACTCGACATAGCGTAAACCGACATTACCCGAAAAGCGCAGCGCGGTTTCGTCAGAGCCAAAGTCAAGGCGAACATAAACGGCCTTGTTAGTTTCCGTAGTATCGTAAATTTCCGCCTCGGTAAAATAGGTGCCGTTATTACCAACTTCTGGACGCTCATTGGCAGGATCCCATGCGCCTTCGGCACCCGGGTTGGCCTGCGGCAAATCGCGACCGGCAATCACATCTTTAAGCAACTGCTCTGTTGGAAAGAGGAAGCCACCACCTGGGATGCTAGCCACACCACCGCGGTGGAACTCGGACCAATCAACATACTCATAGCCATCGCTTAGCTCTTCGGTCTCCGAGAGCCACAAGGCGCCTTCACCACCATTTGGCCCCCACTCAGCGCCGATGCTGCCCCAGTTGTAGGGCGTCATGCGAACAATCTGGTTGCGGTCGGCGTAGCGTACACCCGCTTTCACAGAGCGCAAGAAATCCGAGTTATCAAAGTAGTGGGTAGCGTCAAAGCGCACGGCTTTTGACTCACCCTCTGAGCGCTCGTAGTGATCCATTGCCGAGCGCCACCAGTACGAGTCTGGGTCCTGGAAGTAGTTGCTGTCACCGGCCGGGTCATTCGAGAACCCGGGGAAGTCTTCAGCGTAGTATTCGGGGTTGGCATCACGACGGCCGTCCCACGGTTCAATAACGTTTAGATAAGGCTTATCCCCCGTCATAGAAAACTGCTGCAAACCGTAGAAGCCATTAGCGACCTGAAGATCATCGTCCTCTGTAGTCGCGTTTATCAACTGGAAGTCGCCTTCGAATTCCCAATCCTCATTCGGCGTCCACTTAAGGTTGAAGCTCAGGTCATCAACAATTGTGCGCGTATCTTTATAGCGTGTATCCGCTTGATACTTCTGGCCAAAATAATCGTTTTGAGTAACATAATTTTCTGGCGCATCACCCTCACCGGCCCAGCCACTTGGCACACGACCTTCGCCGCCGCGCCAGCCGCCACCATCGGTAATGTAGCCGGATTCAAAAATACCTCGCTCATCAAACGCAAACTCGGTACCAGGATAAGGACGGGCGCGACGGGTTTCACTCACAGAACCATCGTCGTTCTCTTCACCGTAGCCGCCCTGATACTTAATGGCGTTTTCTTTCCAGCTCAAGCGTGCGTCAGAGCGAATAAACTCCGCTGTGGCCTCTAACGTATCATCAGGGCTCGCCCACTGAAAGGCGGTGGCAAAGCCTTTACGCACCCGGTCATCTTCTTTGGTGAAGAAGTTAGAGCCGTTGGTCATCCACACTTGGTTGTTTTCATCCGCGACACTCGAGGGCGCGCCCAGCGTATCGGCGTTGTATTTTACAAAGGCGTCACTTTGTATGCCGTTCGATTCGCCGATTAACTCTGAGTAGGAGGCGTTAATCAAAAAGCCGAATTCACCCAGCTCTTCCGTATCCCAGCGGTTGCTGTACAAACCGGAAACCGTAGGCGACTCCTCTTCTGCCATATCGCCATAAGACACGTCACCGGTGAAGGCGATGCGTTGACCGTCTTGATCAAAAGGCTTACGGGTACGCAGGCTCACTGTCCCGCCAATACCACCTTCGATCATATCGGCGGTCTGGTTTTTATAAAGATCCACACCGGCCATCAACTCTGGTGGCACATCCTGAAAGTTCAGGCCTCGGCCTGAGCTGGCGGTAAAAGAATCGCGGCCATTAAACTCGCTTCGCGTTGCACTCATGCCGCGGATAACCGCGCCGCTGCCTTCAACCCCAAAGTGATCAGGATCTTCTGGCGCCTGGAAGCGCTCGATGGATACACCGGGCATACGCTGCATAGCTTCGAGCACACTGCGATCCGGCAACGAGCCTATGTCTTCGGCTGAAATAGCATCAACAAACGTATCTGCATTTCGTTTAATGTCCTGAGCATTTTCTAAGTTCTGACGCGTGCCGCTGACGACGATTTCTTCCAGCATTTCTTGCTCTAAAGGTGGTGTATCCTGAGCAAAAGTTGGAGAACCGATTGCCATAACACAAATAGCAAGCATCGACTTTTTGAAAGGGACAACTCTCTTGTTGTTGTCGCGATAAACCATAGCGCTTTACCCCGTTGTTATTATGTAACGTTGTTATTATGTAACTCAGTATCGACAGCTAGGCTCCGCTCATGCAGGTATTGCTAGATACGGGCTGCCAACACTTACCTAATGGATCAGCTTTCTCAACTCTTGCACGGTCACAGCATCTGAAGCGAATTAAGCCGGCTTTATCACTTATGTTTAGCCTCGACTAAAACACCGCCTCACACCCTCAAATAGTCATTAAGACCACTACTGCGATGTTGCCCGATGACCAGGTAATAGTCAAACAGTAAACAGGCTCGGTACATCGCTGGCAAAGCCACAACAAACTGGCTCCGCCGTGTAATACTTAGTTAGTGACTATGACCCTTGAGTTAATTGGCCGAGCCCGGCCTCGCAAGGCGCGGGCTTTAACTAAAACCTTTTACAACACCGCCTTACTCAACGGTGATTTGGCGTAAAAGAATTGGATCGGCTCCCTCTTCCCGGGCCGCTAAACCGCCGCCCTGAAGCTTGATACCTACACGGAGCGCAGCGGGCTCAGTCGGAACATCCTCCATAACACGCTCAAACCGATACCAACCATCACCCAAGTCTTCACCCGCACTTAAGGCAATGTTGCTACCATAATTACCCGCGTAGCTATCGCTGGCCTGCTGAATGTAAATTTGCATGGCCATGCCGGGGTTTTCTGTAAAGTAGTAATCGCTAAGGTACAGCTCAACCCCAACCGTCGCACCTTCTAGCTCGGGCAGCTCACCTTCTTCCGCAAGATACATCACCGTGCGCTCATCACTGTCCATACCCTGCCAGTTAGGCGCAATGCTTAGCGCGCCCGAATCGGCGTCGTAGGACAAATCTGGAGCACCTTCAAGGCCCTGCCAGTTGTCGTTACCCCACGTGCCGGCGTCGACAGTTTCTTGCGAAGGCACAAGGGCGAAAGGCCCTGTGTCGCCACCGCCGGCATTAATGTTGATCTGCATGCTATTAATGGTTACGCGACCGGCAACCTCGTTTTTAACCTGCAGGCCCACACGAATGTTTTGCCCTTCTTCGGCCACAAACGCTTCGTTTTCTGTAGCACAGTTCACCTCGTAGGGCTCGCCCGCCGTTAATGAACCATTACCCACATAACAACCAAATTCGCCGGTGTAGCTGCCAAAGTTAAGTTGCATAATCGGTTGAATATCGGCGCCGGAATCTTTAAAAGCCTGATCGACAGTAATGGTCATATCAAAGCTGCGACCAACCAGATCTGTCGGCCCTTCAAGCAAGTACACAAGCTTTTGATCCGCTGCCGAGGGCTCATAAAACACACCTGTGTCATCACGCTGAACGGTGACTTCGTCGGTGGCGTCCATCACGGTCCAGGCCGGATCATCGGCGGCCACAATTAATGGCCCGCTGCCAGATGCTGGCGTCATGGTGACGTTGTCAAACCACAGAGGCCCATTAACCTCAGGTGCTTTGCCATTCGCTATCAGGCGCACGCCAATTTCGTTGATATCTCGTAAAGAAAAGCCTTGGTCGTGCCACGCGAAGGTGCCGTAGTCGAGGTACTCAGTGCCGTCGATTACGACAATTTCGCCGGTACCGGCCGCCAGCTCCCACATCTCAATGCGATTCCAACCCGCTTTTGGCGGATAAGCGCGACTTACGCCCTTAAGGCCAGCGGCGTTACTGAGCAATAAGTGCATGCTCATGTTGCCATCGTTGGCGTAAGCATCGCTGACATAAACCCAAATACTGGCGGCGGAGCCAGCCATGTCATCCACTTCACCCACGGCGCCGTAGATATCCAGCATATCGCTGTCGCTAGCCCAGGTAGGCTCGGCCGCCAAAACCTCTTCACTGCCATTCCAGCTAAAGCTCGCTGTCGCATTGCAGTTATCCACACAGCGGCTAGCCCAACCATCGATGTCAGTTTCTTCAGAGAAAGGAATATAGGTATAAATCTGTGGCTCGCCGGGTTCGAAATCACCCGAGCCCGAACCGTCGGTGCCGCCGCCATCTTCTCCGCCAGAGCCCTCAGATGGAGATGAAGTACCCGCTCCTAAATCAAGATCCCCGCCACAGGCCGAGAGCACAAAGAGCGTGCAGAACACAATGAGTAGTTTTTGTAACATATTGAAGCCCTCTATTATTCTAGTCTTCAGCTTAATTATTATTGAACGAAGCAGACCGGTGTCGGTAAACTTTGCGTCATCTATAGCGTGCTGGCCACATTTGAAAGCCCCTAATAAGAGACTTTGAGCACTCAAACTGACCGCAGTGTCAGTAACATACCACACAAATATTCTAATTGACTATAAGTCTTATAGATTTTCTTTGAATATTACGCTAGCAGCAATCCGGAGGTAACGTTAACAACGCCCTAGCTTTACATTGAGGAGGACAAGCCGCCGAGAATCAGCCACTTTTGAGACCAGCGAACCATCAATTGCCCCACCCCGACCGAACACGCCTTAGGCAGGAAAAGCATTCATCCTATCGACGTTGACACTCATCTCGGCGACAGCTCATTAGCGAGCAGACAAAACCCAACTCGCGTGCGTTAGTTGGATATATGAGTATAGCAACCCACCACCACTTTGCATCCGTGGCCACCTATTGAGACGTTACACATTCTTTTCCGACAAACGGATGCAAAGCTCGACGCCTACTTAATCTCAACCTTAGTCAAATACGCTTTTTCCTCACCAATATCAGTCGTCGCGCCCGTCACCGTAAACTCGCCTTGCGCGCGAATATCCGCTGACGAACTCCCAACCATAACCTCAAAAACACCAGGCTCTAAGATGTAATTTAAGTCCTGATCATAAAAGCCAAGTTGATTTGCGGCCACGTCAAAACTTACGGTACGGCTTTGGCCTGGCTGAAGCTCTACACGCGCAAAACCTTTTAGCTCCTGAACAGGGCGAGTCAGTGAGGCAACTTTGTCGTGCAGGTACAACTGAACCACCTCTGTCCCTGTGCGCTTACCCGTATTGGTGATCGTCGTGCTCAGCGTCACCGAGCCCCCAGCTTTAACAGGGCTTCCACTCACCGTTAACTCACCGTATTTAAACTCGGTATAACTTAAGCCGTGACCAAACGCATACAGCGGCGACATATCACTAAACGCATAGCCGCGTTTGGCGGTGTTTTTATGATTATAATAAACAGGTAGCTGGCCCACTGAACGCGCAATCGTTACCGGTAATTTACCACTGGGGTTAACATCACCAAACACGGTACGAGCGACAGCATGACCAGCCTCTTGCCCAAGATACCAAAGTTCCATAATGGCCGGCGCTTTTTCGGCGAGTTCCGGAATCGCCAAAGGTCGTCCGTTTTGTAACAGCACCACCGTAGGCGTGCCCGTTGCCAAAACCTTTTCGACCAACTCACGCTGATCGCCTAATAGCTGTATGTCAGTGCGATCACCCAGGTGACCTTCCGCCCACCCTTCACGCGAAGTCTGTTCATTACCGCCCACTACGATCAACGCCAAATCACTGGCCGCCGCAAGTTTCACGGCTTCATTCATTAAACCTTTTTTATCGTCGGCAGTGGCCAATACGATATCATCCGTATTCCAGCGCTCCTTCGAGCGCGTGTTGGCGGCAACAGAGTCTACACCCGCCTCTCCTTTATCGATCGTTAATCGTGTACCTCGAGCAAAGGTCACATCGGCTTTTCCGGCTAAATAGGTTTGAACCCCCTCAAGGATACTTACGGTATGACGCGGTACATCGCTGTAGCCACCCAACATACCTTCATCGGCATGCGGGCCAATCAAAGCAACTGACTTGAGTGTAGCGGCATCGATAGGTAATAGATTTTCGTCATTTTTAAGCAGCACGATGGCCTGCTCAGCAACCGTTTGCGCTAACGCCTTGTGCTCATCATTACCAATAAAACCATCGACACCAGCGTCGTCAGTGTAGGGATTTTCAAACAAGCCAAGCATAAATTTTTCATGCAATACACGGGCAACAGCGGTATCAATCAAAGACTCATCCACCTTACCTTGCGCAACTAAATCTACCAGCGCGGGGTAAGTATCGCCATCAGGAAGTTCCATATCGACGCCCGCTTGTAACGCGGCAACGGCGGCTTCCGCTTTAGTTGCGACAATGTGGTGGCGGGTCATAAGCTCGGAAATGGCATAGTAATCACTTACCAAAACGCCATCAAAACCCCACTCTCCACGAAGAATATCGTTGAGCAATTTTCCATTCGCGTGGGATGGAACGCCGTCAATTTCATTGTAGGAGGCCATAACACTGCGTGCACCAGCAAGCTTTACGGCCGCCTCAAAAGGAAACAAAAATACCTCACGCAAGGTGCGCTCACCCACTGGCGTCGGTGCGATGTTCATTCCACCGGTAGGCTCGCCATGACCGGCCAAGTGCTTTAAAGTAGCAATCACCCGATCCTTGCCAACGTCATCGCCCTCTCCCTGAAACCCGCGCACAGCCGCGACACCCATCTCGGCAATTAAGTACGGATCTTCACCCATCGTCTCTTCAATTCGGCCCCAGCGCGGGTCGCGCGCTACATCTAAAATAGGGGTTAACGCCTGTTGTCCACCACGGCGCCTAACTTCAGCCGCGCTCACCGTGTACATTTGTTCGATCAATGTAGGGTTCCAGGTGCTCGCCAGTGCAATCGCCTGAGGAAAACTCGTTGCGTCGCGCGCAGCATGGCCGTGCAAAGCCTCTTCATGAAAAATAGCGGGAATGCCCAGGCGAGTATTTTCAATCAGCCAGCGCTGCGCATTATTAACAAACGCAACCGTTTGCTCAGGCGTTTTGTTGGTGGTTATTTGCGCTTTATTTTCGGATGGGCGGGCAATTTGCCCCACTCCCAAACCTAGAATCTCTTTTGCTTTGGCGTCGGTAAACTCACCATCGCTGGTTTCGAGGTCTTGCCTTGCCGCCCAAATGGCTTGAAGCTGGGCCACCTTCTCTTCAAGGGTCATTCGGCGCAGCAGATCATTCACTCGCGCATCGACAGGCAGGCTTGCATCTTTGTAGGCTGGCGACTCCGACGCTGAGGCCGAAACTGCACCAAGCAAACTCATACCGATAAACGTCATCATGGAAAAAAGCCGGGCATTACGATGAATCATATGTGCACCTATATTCTAGTATGGCTTTATTATGAAGGTGGATTCTAGGCGAACCACCGTGAACATGGCTCTTGGGCGACACGATTTTTCTATAAAAAAACGGGCCTGTTGCGCTCACGCTGAGAACAACAAGCCCAGTTTGTATAGCGTCAATTAATGGCTTTTAGCCCATAGTTAGCGGACAAAACGATTAATAATATTTTCGTAGAGTTCCTGCTGACCACTGGTTTGCGCCGGCTCGCCACCTGCATTGCCAATGGCAGCTAGCGCTTCGAGGCTCAGATCGCCGGCCTCAAATTTAGCGCCATCGCCTGCGTCAAACGTGGCGTAACGCTCTTTGCGCATCTGCTCGAGCTTGGAGTTTTGCAGCAGATCATCGGCAATAATCAGCGAGCGGGCAAATACATCCATACCGCCAATATGGCCGTGGAACGTATCAACCAGATCCGTAGAGTTACGGCGACGCTTGGCATCAAAGTTAACGCCGCCGCCAGCCCAACCGCCAGCGCGCAACAGCACCAGCATCATCTCAACGGTCTCGTTGATATTGTAAGGGAACTGGTCGGTATCCCACTGGTTTTGGTAGTCACCGCGGTTAGCATCGATCGAGCCCAACATGCCGGCGTTAGCCGCCACTTGCATCTCGTGATCCATGGTGTGACTAGCCAGCGTCGCATGGTTGGTTTCGATATTCAGTTTAAAGTCTTTGTCCAAGCCGTGGTGACGCAAAAAGCCAATCACAGTTTCGCTGTCAAAGTCGTATTGATGTTTAGACGGCTCCATTGGCTTTGGCTCGATCAGGAAGTTACCTTTAAAGCCGTTGGCGCGACCGTAATCACGAGCCATGGTTAAGAAGCGAGCCATGTGCTCTTGCTCGCGACCGATATCCGAGTTCAGCAAGCTCATGTAACCTTCACGGCCACCCCAGAACACGTAGTTTTCACCGCCCAAGGCAATAGTTGCATCGATGGCGTCTTTTAACTGAGCGCCGGCAAACGCCACCACGTTAAAATCCGGGTTGGTAGACGCGCCGTTCATAAAGCGCGGGTTGGTAAACAGGTTAGAGGTGCCCCACAAAAGCTTCATGCCAGAGGCATCCTGCTTCTCTTTTGCCCAACCCGTCCACTGCTGCAAACGCTGTTGCGTTTCGGCGCGGCTGCTACCTTCTTCAATCACATCAACATCGTGAAAGCAGTAAAAGGGCGTGCCGATTTTAGTAAAAAACTCGAATGCCGCATCGAGTTTCATGCGCGAGCGAGTCTCGGCATCTTTGCCTTCGTTCCAGGGAAACTGCAGTGGGCCAGGGCCAAATGGATCGTGGCCGGCACCACAAAAGGTGTGCCAGTAGCAGGTGGCAAAACGCATGTGTTCTTTTAGCGTTTTACCGGCAACCACACGATTTTCATCGTACCATTTAAACGCTAGCGGGTTGTCCGACTCGGGACCTTCGTAGGCAATTTTGCCAACACCTTTGAAGTATTCTTTATCACCAATGAGTACACTCATATCAAATCACCTTTGCTAAAAATCAGCGGCCGTCCCGCAGGCGCCACTTAGTCTGTTAATCGTTTATTCTGTTAAACGCTCTCGATTAGGCGCACACCAAATGCGCCCTGATATTGCTGGCCGGGCTCAAGTATTTGCAGCCCTTCACCTGTATTCAATGCGTCAACACCGCAACTCATAGGCTCAATGGCCAATGACTGGCGCTCGGGTGGTGTATATAACTGCAAAAAATTCATGCCATTATTGCCGGTGCGCTGCCATAGCTCGAGCCCAAAGCCCGCCGCCGGATTAAAAAAGCGCACACATTGATCGCCTTCGACATCAGCCTTCAAAGCAAAACAATTATCTAATACCGTATCACCGAGTCGCACTGGCTGTTGAAACCGCTCGTCCGCCACGTACTCTCCCGTAGGCAGCATGCGCTCATCGATAACACTGCGCTGCATCGCAGGCGCCTGCAGTTGACACTCCGCCAAGTCGCAACCCAGCGTGTAATAAGGATGCCAACCAATGCCAAAAGGTATTGCACACGCATCGTGATTGACGACGGTTAACTCGACATCCAATGCACCTTCAGCCCGCAGGGTATAGTTCAGTTCAAGGTCAGCTGCAAACGGATACCCAGGCTCGTCTCTACACGAATAGTGCAACTGCACCGAGTGCGCTGTGGCCGTTTGCTGCTGGGCGACAACACTGGCCTCTTTTGCAAACAAAAAGCCGTGCAGCGCCGTTTGGCTCGCCGTCTCATTTATCGCAAATTGATGCGACTGACCGGAAAACTGATAGCGACCATCGCGCAACCGGTTGGGAAACGGAAACAATAACGCACTGCGGTAACCCGGATTATTAGGTAACTCGCCCTGCGCCACGCCATCAATAACGTTACGCGCGCCACCCGCTGTTGCAAACTCAAGCGCATTGATCATGCCGCCAAACTCAGGGTAGAGCGTTAGGCGTGACTGACCGGCTTGCAAGTGCACTGGGGCGCTCATAACACGTCCTATTCGTTAACAAATGGCAGTTGATCCTGCCAGGCTTGATAGGCTGCTTGATATTCGTCGGCTTGAGCGCGATTGGGTTCGATCACATTAATGCACTCCAGACCAGCAAACGCCTCGCCCGCATTGGCGTAATAACCGCTGCCTAACGCCGCCCCGCGCGCCGCGCCCGCGGCACCATCGGTGTCGTACATTTCAATGGCCGCTTGCGTGGTGTTGGCAAACGTTTGGGCAAACACATTGCTTAAAAACATATTGCCTTTGGCGACTTTAATCACCTCGCAGCTGCCACCTAAACTTTTCAATACATCAAAGCCTTGGTTAAGAGCGAAGACAATCCCCTCTTGTGCCGCCCGCACCATATGACCCAAACCGTGACGATTAAAATCGATATTGCGAATATGCGCCCCGAGATTTTGGTTTTGATAAATACGCTCGGCGCCGTTACCAAACGGATGAAACACAAGTCCTTCACTACCGACGGCAACCTTTGCCGCTAAATCATTGAGTAGCGGGTAGCTAACCTCGCCGCCGGTGGCGAGCATTTGCCGCAACCAGCTGTACAAACGCCCCGTACCATTCACACACACCAGCACACCGTTGCGCCGCTCGGCCTCGGTGTCTGTTACGTGCACAAACGTGTTTACCCGCGACTGGCGATCGGCGGCGTTATTGTCGGTCACACCGTAAATCACACCCGAGGTGCCGGCGGTAGCGGCCACTTCACCGGCTTGCAGCACATTCAAGCTGAACGCATTGTTGGGTTGGTCGCCGGCGCGATAGCTAATCTTGACCCCGCTCTTTAAGCCGAGTTCAGCAGCAACGGCATCACTCACAAGGCTTTGCTCACCGATATTCGGCACTAGGGTTGGCAGTAACTCTGCAGGCATCCCCCAGTGAGCCAACAACTGTGCCGCCGGGGCGCGATCCAGGTAATCCCAAAAGGTACCCTCTGACAAGCCCGAAGGCGTTGTGGTTATCTCGCCCGACAAACGCATGGCAATAAAATCACCGGGCAGCATCGCTTTGTGCACCCGCGCGAACAACTCGGGCTCACTCTCTTGCACCCAACGCAGCTTGGCGGCGGTAAAGTTACCGGGAGAATTCAGCAGGTGATCAAAGCAGTAGTCGTCCCCCAGTGCCTTACGCGCTGCCTCACCGTAAGGCACGGCGCGGCTGTCACACCAGATAATTGACGGGCGCAGCACTTGCTGTTGCTCATCCACCAACACCAAGCCGTGCATCTGATAAGAGATACCCACCGCGTCGACTTGTTTTAAATCCACATCAGTCGTGGCGTCAATCTTTGCCAGCCCCTGCTTAACGCAATCCCACCAAGTGTCGGGGTCTTGCTCGGCAAAACCCGTCTGCGGGCTGCTGATTTCCAGCTCAGTCTCCGGGTAAGAGACCGCCGCCAGAGTGCGACCTGTCGCACCGTCAATAACCGCAAGCTTGGTAGACGAACTACCGATATCAAGACCGAGAAAGATCATGGCTCTCCACTTATCGTAATAATATTTAAGCGTTGCCCCTACGCTGCTAAATCAGCCCGAGCATATAAATTTGAAGGCAGTATGCCTTATTGTCCTTTTGACCACAAGACTTTTGCTTGAATTTTGCCCCAGTTTCGTCCAAATTACCTTGCTTTACAGATTAGTCAGCTTTCGCATTGACTAAACATGCACCTAAACTGTATATAAAAATGCTATCATATAGAAAAATAGCATTTAAGTAGTAACCTATATTTATTCAATAACCCCAGCCGGATTACACAGTGCCTGACACCGACCACCCTTATAGCAACCACGTAGAGCCAGCGCGAACGCCTGATAACGTTATCAAAGCGCTGTCCATCGACAACCTGATTTTTGGGCTCGACCACGGCCAGCTCGACGTCATGCTTATTAAGCACCGCGAGGGTATTAGCAAAGGCCGCTGGGGGTTACCCGGCGGCTGGATTCGCTATGACGAAAACCTACGCGACGCGGCATCACGCCACCTACACGAGCTCACCGGGGTGCAAAACCTTTACCTTGAGCAGCTTAAGACCTTTGGCCGCCTCGACCGCTTTCCCAGCGAGCGGGTAGTCACCATTGCCTACTATGCACTGGTAAGCGCTGAAGATTACAGTCTAGTCGCTGGTAACAATGCTGCCGACGCCAGTTGGTTTAATATTCGTGAACTACCCGAGCTTATCTACGATCACGCCGAGATCCTGCAATACGGTATCGAGTTTTTACAACAACAGGTGCGTCGGCGCCCCATCGGTTTTAACCTGCTACCGGAAAAATTCACCTTGCTCGAGCTGCAAGAGCTGTATGAGAGCATCTTGGGTACCAAGCTCGATAAGCCCAACTTTCGCCGCAAAATCATGAAAATGAACCTGCTCGCCAGCTGCGAAGAGAAACAACAGGGCGTTGCCCACCGCGCCGCCAAGCTCTACCGCTTTGACGAACAAGCCTATCAAGCCCTCACCGAAAAAGGCTTCTCTTTCGAGATCTAGCCTGATAAGCGGCCAGACACCTGCCGGCGTCTGGCCGCCCACTTCCTGTTAGTTATTTTTTACCCGCACCTTGAGCTTTGAGGCATTTTTGACTATCTTATGGTTTTTGTGACCATAAGATGCGTGGGTAGCCGTTTCGTTTGCAACAATAAAAATGCGGATAACCCATAAGGGTAGCCATAACAGCGACAACAAAATCGCTGCCAGCCGCCAGCAAATGCCACCGCTACTCTCGTAGATATACCGACACCGAGCTCAACACTATGCTGATGCAACCGATCAAAAAGTTTCTGCAGCTTACCGCCCTAACGGCGGCAGCCCTCTGCGGCCAGCACGCCGTGGCGCTGGGCGAGCCAAGCTACCTTACCGATACTCCGCAAGCAGGCGACTTGCGTTTAGTCGATGGCCGTAAAGCGGCCACGTTGTATCGCGACAGCGATGCCGACAGTGCCATCGCCCTGGCGCTGGATGATTTAAAAGCCGACATTAAACGCGTAACCGGTGAGCGCGCCACCGTAACCACCGAGCTCAACAAGCTCGGCAAGCAAGCGGTTATCGTCGGTGAGATTGGCCACAGCGAGGTTATTGATCAATTAATTGCCCAGCAAAAAATTGATGTCAGTGACATCGTCGATCGCTGGGAGGGATACTTAATACAAGTGGTGCAAAACCCCGTGGCGGGTGTCGAGCAGGCGCTGATCGTAGCAGGCAGTGACCGCCGGGGTACCGCCTACGGCTTATACGATATCAGCGAACAAATTGGTGTCTCGCCCTGGTACTGGTGGGCCGATGTCCCGGTAAAAAAATCCTCTGATCTCACCATTAAAGCCAGCACACGGATCACGGACGCGCCCAAAGTTAAATACCGCGGCATCTTTTTAAACGATGAAGCGCCCGCATTAACCGGCTGGGTTAACGAAAAATTCGGCAACTACAACCACGAATTTTACGAGCATGTGTTTGAGCTGCTAATGCGCTTAAAGGCCAACTATATGTGGCCGGCCATGTGGAACAACGCCTTTAACGATGACGACCCGCTAAACATGGTACGCGCTCACGAGCACGGCATTGTGATGGGCACCTCGCATCACGAGCCCATGATGCGCGCCGACAAAGAGTGGAACCGCTACGGTAAAGGCGCATGGGATTACGCCACCAACCCAGACGAATTAGCCAGGTTTTGGCGCGCCGGCGCGCAGCGTAACAAGCCATACGACAGTATCTTCACCATGGGTATGCGCGGTCAGGAAGACACCCCCATGAGCGAAGAACAAAACATCGGGTTACTGGAAGCCATCGTCGAAGAGCAGCGCAACATACTCTCCGGGGTGTTTAACGATCGCGATGTCAGTGACGTGCCGCAACTGTGGGCGCTGTACAAAGAGGTGCAGGGCTACTACGAAAACGGCATGCGTGTACCCGAGGATGTCACCCTGCTGTGGGCCGACGACAACTGGGGCAATATTCGCCGCCTGCCAACGCCGGCCGAGCGCGAGCGCAGCGGCGGCGCCGGGGTTTACTACCACTTCGACTACGTCGGCGGCCCACGCTCCTACCGCTGGATGAACGTCACCCCCATTGCCAAAATTTGGGAGCAAATGAATTTAGCCAACGCCTTTGAAGCCGATCGTATTTGGATCGTCAACGTGGGCGATTTAAAACCACAAGAATTTCCCATGGAGTATTTTTTACGCCTGGCGTGGGACCCGGCCGACTGGCCCAAGGAGCGTATCACCGAGTTTGGCAAACTGTGGGCCGAGCGCGAATTTGGCCCGGAGCACGCCACCGAGATCGAGCAGTTAATCAGTGGCTACAGCCGTCACAACGGTCGCCGTAAGCCCGAGCTTATGTCGCCCGATACCTACAGCCAGCTGCATTACAACGAGGCCGATCGCATCAGCGCCGGACTGACCGAGCTACTGGAAAAAGCCGAAGCCATTTACGACGACATCCCCCGCGCCCAGCGAGACGCGTTTTTTCAGTTAGTGCTGCACCCGGTAAACGCCACTTACATTGTTAACGAGCTGTACAACGTCACCGCCAAAAACCGCCTGTACGCCAACCAGGCCCGTGCTAATGCCAACCTTTATGCCGAGCGGGCAAACGAGCTGTTTCAAGCCGATGCCGAACTTACCGAGCGCTACCACGATATTAATGGCGGCAAGTGGAATCACTTTATGGCGCAACCCCATATTGGCTATACCCACTGGAACAACCCGCCCGCCAACACCATGCCGGTCACTTACCACTACCAGGCCAACGCCGCCGCTGATATGGGCGTCGCGGTAGAGGGTATGAGCGAGGCGTGGCCCGAAGCCGGTGCGCTTGCGCTGCCTGAGTTTAGCCCCTACGGGCCCACCAGTTATTACGTGGATATTTATAACCGCGGCACCGAGCCTTTTGATTTCACCGCCACCCCCAGTGCCGACTGGGTATCAGTGAGCCGCACCGAGGGTGAAATCGAGCTCAGTGAACGCGTGTACGTGAGTATTAATTGGGATCAGGCGCCCACCGGGCAACAACAAACCAGCCTACTGATTAAGGGCACCGGATGGGGCGGCGCCAAGATTACTATCAACGCCTTAGTGCCCACACCAGAGCAGCGCCGTGAGGTGACAGGTTTTGTCGAGGCAGGCGGCGTTGTCAGTATTGAAGCGCCCCACTACACCGGCAAACAAACAGTGGCCGGTGCCGAATGGCAAACCATTGAGCAACTCGGCCATACACAAGGTTCCATTTCGGTGTTTCCGGTTAGCGACACCGAGTTCAGCGGCAATATTGATGCGCCCTGGGTGGAGTACGACGTTTATTTATTTAGCAGCGGCGAAGTGACGCTCAGCGGCCTGTTTGCCCCCAGCCTGAATTTTGTACCAGAGCGCGGCTTGCGCTACGCCGTCGCCTTTGACGACGCCGAGCCTCAGGTTGTCGACATCCTGGCGGACCTGTCTCAGCAAGCATGGGCACAAGCCGTTAGCGATGGAGTGAGACGCTCCAGTAGCGTGCATCACATCGAGCAACCCGGTCACCATAAACTGCGTATTTACGCCATTGACCCGGGCGTGACCCTGCAAAAACTGATTATCGATACCGGTGGTTTACAACCTAGCTACCTCGGCCCTCCCGAGAGCTACCACCGAGCCCCCTAACCCTGGAGCAACCTCAGGAAGCTTTCCCCGGTCGGATTTATCCACCGGGGTTTTTTTTAATCTTTTTTCGCAACAAATAAAAATATACAGATAAAAAAGTGTCTACACTTGGGTACAAATTTAAAAACTTCCTATCGATAACACGGAGGAGTCTCCATGCCATTACCCTATCGTTTAGCGGGCGTCTTAGCGGGCGCCGTGCTTGCGGGCTGCAGCACAACACCGATGCCTAATATCTCGACGACCCTGCTTGAAACTACCGGGCAAAACGGCCGCGCCTGTGTCGACACGAGCGATATCCGAGGCTATGGCGTACTCGAGCAAGACGTCATCTCCATCGACGCCCGCAGCAACTATTATCTCGCCACCGTGCTACCCGGCTGCAACAACCTTGAGGTATCGGCACGGGCTATGTTTAGCAGCCGCTTCTATGAAGTGTGCGGCGGCGGAATGGATCACGTGCGCACCGGTGGTGACAATTGCACCATTCGCAATATGTTTGAGTTTGAAAGCCGCGAAGAGGCCTTTGCCGCTCACGATGCCGCCATAGCCGCACGCAAAGCCGCCGCTGAGCAAGCCGAGTAACCACGGCAACCTAAACACAACCGCCCTCGGCCCCGATACATTATTGTCGGGGCCGCCTTACATTTGCGCGACAGCCTATTACGTTTATTTAAGGCACCTCTGAATAATAGAGTAATGCCTCTGCGAGACCTCAAGCGTGCAGTTACAAGGCGCAGGCCAAAGCTAATGGCCTTAGCCCTTAGCAATGACTGCAACGCCGCAAATGTGCGCTTGAAGTCTCGCCCTTCTGGGCTTGCACTATTGTTCAGAGGTGCCTTAACAAATTTAAACTGTCACCCACCATAAGCCTGCGCCATGCTCTTGTGACAAAAACACACAGCAACAGGACCTCCACATGCCTAACCCAACAACTCGCCGGCATCCCATTTCACTGGGGGCGGTGTTAGCCGCCGGTATTAGCTTATCCGCCCAAGCAGACGATATTGGCCAGTTTGCGGCTCAGGCCTCTATCGGGCCTGTTGCGCACCAGAGCGAGGCGACATTCGATGCCCGGCAACAAGGCTACATCATCACCGCCTCGGGCAAAAACAGTGAACAGGACGACGGCCTGAAGCTGCTGTACAACGAATTATCAGGCGATTTTATTGTTCGCGCCCAGATAGAGCTTCAGGGCGCCCAACCGCACCTCAAAGCAGGCTGGAATGTACGCGAAAGCCTCGCCCCTGACGCCGCGCATGTTTTTGCCGGGGTTTACGGCAGCGGCTTAGCCTCACTGCAGTTTCGCCCCGCTACAGCCGCTAGCACAGAGGAGTACCACCTTAAAATAGACGCCCCCGATGTGATTCAGCTAGAGCGCCGCGGCGATACTTATATTTTTTCGGCGGCCAACTTTGGCGAGCCCTTCCAGGTAACGCAAGTCTCTCACCTAAAGTTACACGACACGCTGCAGGTGGGGCTCGCGGTAACCGCCCCTAATACCGGGGCGATAGCCTCCGCCAGGGTTAACAACGTGCGGATCATTAAACCGGCGGCTCCGGACTTTACCCCGTACCAGGATTATATTGGCAGTAACCTCGAAATTATGGAGATGGATAGCTTTAACCGGCACATTGTCCATCGCGCGCCCAACTCTATTCAGGCGCCCAACTGGACCCACGACGGGCGCACCTTAATTTTTAACGCCGAGGGCTTGCTGTATAACTACGACATCGCCACGGGCCAGGTGAGCGAGCTAAACACCGGCTTTGCCGACAACAACAATAACGACCACGTTTTATCCTGGGACGGCACTCACATTGGTATTAGTCATCATGCCGCTGAAGAGGATGGCCGCTCTACGCTGTATACGCTTCCATTAACGGGTAGTGACACGCCCCGACAAATTACCAAGCCCGGTGTCGGACATTCGTACCTGCACGGCTTTGCCCCCGACGACCGGTCACTGATTTTTACTGCCGAGCGCAAGGGCCAGTACGATATCTACTCGGTGGATATTGCCAGCGGCGCAGAAACCCAGCTGACCAACACCAAAACACTCGATGACGGCTCTGAATACAGCCCCGATGGCAGCAAGATCTACTTTAACTCCAACCGCACCGGCACCATGCAACTATGGCGTATGAACCCGGACGGCAGCGGCCAGGAGCAACTTACCTTTGACCGCTATAACGACTGGTTTCCCCATGTTTCACCCGACGGCAAAACGCTCGTATTTTTGTCATATATGGATGATATAGACTCGGGAGATCACCCGTTTTATCGCCATGTGTATTTACGGCAAATGCCCGCCAGCGGTGGCGAGCCTCGTATTATTGGCTACCTGTACGGTGGTCAGGGCAGCATTAATGTGCCCAGCTGGTCACCCGATGGTAAGCGCATCGCGTTTATCAGCAATACTCAGCTGCGCGACTAGCGTCAGGTATCAGGCAGCGCTTGACACTTTGCCGCAAGGATCGTCTACACTGAATGTCTGTCGCATTTCGCTGCAGGCATTCAGGGCCCGATCAGCACCCGGCCCTTTACTGATAAAAACGACTTAATCCCGGTAACCTTTTATGAAGTTAGCACGAATTGATATTGACCAAGTCCTACCGCTACGTCACCTCGTGCTTTGGCCCGACCGTACCGAAGATTTCTGCCGCATCAGCGGTGACGAGGACGCCCTGCACTATGGTGCTTTTATCGACGACAAACTGGTGTGCGTCGCCTCTATATTTATCGAGGGCGGCGATGCCCGCCTGCGCAAATTTGCCACCCTGCCCGAGTATCAAAATCAGGGCATTGGCAGTGCACTGCTGGCCCATATCCTGGATGAACTAAAATCAGACCATGATGCCAAGCGCTTTTGGTGCGATGCCCGCTCATCGGCCACGGGTATCTACAGCCGCTTTGGCATGGCGGTAGAGAGCGAGCCCTTTAGCAAAGGCGGCGTCGATTACGTCAAAATGGCCAAACGCCTGTAACCGCCGCAATACCCACAACCTGCGAGCAATGCCCCCATGAGCGATACCCCGGAAGACGCCGCTTTCTACAAAACGCTGCTGGAATCGACCCACGCGATTCCCTGGAAAATCGACTGGGAGACCATGACCTTTGCCTACATCGGCCCGCAAATTGAAAAACTGCTTGGCTGGAGCACTGACAGCTGGATAAGTGCCAACGACTGGGCTGAGCGAATGCACCCGGAGGACCGCGATTGGGTGGTCAACTTTTGTATTTCGCAATCTAAAGAGGGCGTCGATCACGAGGCCGATTACCGCGCTTTGTGCGCCGACGGCAGCTACCTTTGGATTCGCGATGTAGTGCACGTAGTTCGCAATGACGAAGGGGCGGTCGAGTCACTGGTGGGCTTTATGTTCGACATCAGTGAGCGCAAGAAAATTGAAGATAAACTGGTCACCCTGCAGCAAGAACTCGAAGAGCTATCTTTTAAAGATGGCTTAACCGGTGTCGCCAACCGCCGCATGCTCGACTCCGTACTGGATAAAGAGTGGAGCGATGCCCGGCGCAACAGCCAGCCACTATCTGTCATTATTTTTGATATTGATTATTTTAAACAGTACAACGATCATTTCGGTCATATTCAGGGCGACGACTGCCTGAGGCTGGTGGCCAAAACCCTCAGTCAGGGCGCCACCCGCCACCGGGACTTCTTTGCCCGCTACGGTGGCGAGGAGTTTATGCTGATCCTGCCAGACACCGACAAAGCCGCCGCCGCCAAAGTGGCCGAGCGCTGCCGCGAACTCATTTTTAAGCAGCAACTGCCTCACCCAAGCTCCGCCACCGGCCCCGTGGTCACCGTCAGTCAGGGAGTGGGTACCATTACCCCTAAGCCCACTGACTCGCCCAAGACCTTTATTCAGAGCGTGGATAAAAGCCTGTATCAGGCCAAACAAAGCGGCCGCAACAAAATCATGACCGGTTAGGGCCTATCCTGACGCCAGCAGCTGAAACGGACTTGTAGTTTGGGCAAAACATCGCTAATCTTATGGTTTTATTGACTATAAGAAACAGCAAGGCGCCTACCGAGCGCCACCCAAGTGTATGAGGAACTTCCCGGCGTGAAAATTACCGCAGCCAAAGTAATTGTTTGCAGCCCCGGCCGCAACTTTGTCACCGTTAAAATCACCACCGATGAGGGCGTGTACGGAATTGGCGACGCCACTCTAAATGGCCGTGAAAAAGCCGTTGTCTCTTACTTAGAGGACTACCTTCTGCCGGCGCTCATCGGCCGCGACCCGCAGCGCATTGAAGACATCTGGCAGTTTATCTACCGCGGCGCTTATTGGCGCCGTGGGCCGGTGGGCATGACCGCGCTGGCCGGTATCGATACCGCCCTGTGGGACATCAAAGCCAAGCTCGCCAATATGCCCCTGTACCAGCTGCTAGGGGGGCGCAGCCGCGACCGGATCATGGCTTACACCCATGCCAATGGTAAGGATCTACCCACAACACTCGAGGCCGTAGCCCGCGCACGCGATGCCGGCTATCAAGCTATTCGCGTCCAGTGCGGCATCCCCGGCGTGGCCAGCACTTACGGCGTTGCTAAAGAGGGCCAAGCCTACGAGCCCGCCGATGCCGACTTACCCACCGAATCTGTGTGGTCTACCGAAAAGTACCTAAATTTCACCCCCAAGCTCTTTAAGGCCATCCGCGACGAGTTTGGCGATGATTTACACCTACTACACGATGTGCACCACCGGTTAACACCAATCGAAGCCGCCCGCCTGGGAAAAGAGCTGGAGCCGTACCATTTATTTTGGCTGGAAGATGCGGTGCCCGCCGAAAACCAGGAAGGCTTTAAGCTGATTCGCCAGCACACCACCACCCCCATTGCCGTGGGTGAAGTGTTTAATAGCATTCACGACTGCCGCGAACTGATCGAGAATCAGCTGATCGACTATATCCGCACCACGATTGTCCACGGCGGAGGCATCACCCATGTGCGACGCATTGCCGATTTAGCCTCGCTCTACCATGTGCGTACCGGGTTTCACGGTGCGACAGACCTGTCGCCCGTATGCATGGGCGCCGCACTGCATTTTGACTACTGGGTGCCCAACTTTGGTGTGCAGGAGCACATGCCCCACAGCCCGCTGATGGAGTCGGTATTTACCCGCGACTATGAATTTAAAGATGGCTACTTCACTCCGGGCGAAACCCCCGGCCACGGGGTAGACATCGATGAAGCCGAGGCCGCCAAACACCCGTATAAACGCGCCTGCCTGCCCGTTAACCGCCTTGAAGACGGCACGCTTTGGCACTGGTAATAACGGCCCCAAAAAACAACATTATTAACACGCTAATCTGACAACCTAAAACGATAACTGGAGACTGTCATGCACTTTAAAAAAAATCTGACACTGCTTGCGATGCTGGCCGCCATGGCCGCCTGTAGCGAACAAGAAAGCCAAAGCATCGCCACCCCCAATGAAGCTCCCGCCAAAGCCACCACCGCTAGCGCCGAAGAAGTGCCCGATGTGGTAGCCAAAGAAGCGGAAAACCGGCGCATGGCAGCCGAGCGCAAGTTCGTCTCGCAGCCGCTGGTCACCGAAATTTACACCGCCGACCCATCGGCCCACGTATGGGACGACACCCTGTACATCTACCCCTCCCACGATATCGAAACCGACATCCCCATGGATGACACCGGCGCGCACTTTGCCATGCGTGACTACTATGTGATTTCCATGACCGAAGCTGGCGGTGAAGTCACCCTGAGCGACGTGGTACTGGACGTCGACGATGTGCCCTGGGCCGAAAAACAAATGTGGGCACCCGATGCAGCCCGAAAAGGCGATAAATACTACTTGTACTTTCCCGCCAAAGATTACGACGGCATCTTTCGTATTGGCGCCGCCGTTAGCGACTCACCCACCGGCCCGTTTACTGCTCAGCCCAAGCCTATTGAAGGCAGCTACAGCATGGACCCAACCGTTTACCAAGACACCGATGGCGAGTATTACATGTACATTGGCGGCATCTGGGGCGGGCAATTGCAGCGCTGGACCACCGGTGAATACGTAGCCGAAGACAGCTACCCCGCCGATGACGAACCCGCCATTGCGCCATTGATTGCCAAAATGGGCGACGACATGCTCAGCTTTGCCGAAGAGCCCAAAGAAGTCATGCTGCTCGACCGCGACGGCACACCTATCAAGCACGGCGATAACGAGAAACGCTTTTTTGAAGCCGCCTGGGTACACAAGTACGACGGCACTTACTACTTTTCGTACTCTACCGGTGATACGCACAATATTGCCTACGCCACCGGCGATAACCCCTACGGCCCATTCACCTATCAAGGCGTGGTGCTAGAGCCGGTATTGGGCTGGACCAATCACCACTCCATTGCCGAGTTTAACGGCCAGTGGTACGTTTTTTATCACGACACGCAACTCTCGGGTGGCCAGACTCACCTGCGCAACGTAAAAATGATGCCCATTCAGCACAACGAAGACGGCACCATCGAAACCGTTAACGCCTTTGCCGATTAACACCGCGTTAAACAAAAAAGCCGGGGCAAATGCCCCGGCTTTTTATTGCCTTTTATCAGTGCAATGTTTGCTTTTGTTTTGCTAGTGTGCAGCAAACTTCTTAAAGAAATCATCGGTTGTCTCGAGCTGGTTAAAACCAAATATCCAGGTCGCTTCTACCGTATCAGAGAAATCAAACCCTCCCACGGCAATCGTCGGGTTATCGTAACCGGCATGGCCATTGTTTTCGTCGCTTAAACGTTTAGCTTCTATCCACAAAGGCGCCAACGCTTTGTGCTCTGCTAACCGACTCCACCACTGCCCGTCTTTATTATTAAAACTCGGCGTGCCGTTACCGCCACCATTTCCATCGGGAATCTTGCTGTAATCGGTATACTCACGCACGTACAACAAATCTTCAGGCGTCGTCGCATTTTCGTTCCAGGTGCTGTGCTGAACCGTGTGAATACGTTGCTTGCTGTTCAGTTTAGGCAACGCGGCGCGAATCGATTTCACCAAAGCGGCGCTAAAATCCGACTGCCCCGCTTCCTGAAGCCATACATCGCCGCCCTGTTGTAACGTTTTTTGCGCAAGCTCGCTCGCGGCTTGCACCGCTGCCTCGCGATCACCGTGAGCATCAACCCACCTTTTGCCAAAAGCCAGCTTAAAAAGCTTAGGCGATGGAATATAGCTACCGTCCTGTACTCCATAGGCGCCAGCAACGGCCAAATAATTAACATTACTCAGTGACTCGTGTTGCAGCATCGTTCCCAGTGCCGCCACGGCCTGAAGATCATCGGGGTCAGGCTTACTATCAAAGTTGGCAATCAATAAATCCTGCTCTTGGTTAAACAGGCCATTGACTGCTTGCGTGGGCCCAAAGCCATCGGCCTTGGCGCCGTACGAAACAAACAGCAATAATAGAGTGGTCATTAAACGAGAAGATTTTATCACTAACATGGCTTTATCCTTTTTATAGTAAACACCAGAAAGGGCATTTTATGGTTTGTAGGGTGTTACTCCCGCTAGCAGGCTGTTGAAAAACGTTTTCTAGGCAGACGACTTCAACGCCGCAGCGGCCACGCAGATAGTCTTCAACAGCCTGCTAGTAAAGCTATGCTGAGGCAAACAGCCTGTCAAACCAAGTCGGTGAGTTTTATAAAGCTTTACCTACACTTACAGTATCAGTCATCGTTTTTCACATCGTCACCTATGAGCCTCAGCGACGGGTAACGTTACTTTCAATGTAGTGCCTACCAAAGGGCGCCTCTGTTAATTTTTACTGCTCTGGTCGATCTCATCCTGTGTAAGCAACCGGCTACTGCCTGGCGCCAACGGCCCAAGCGTAATCGCCCCCACTGACACCCTGTGCAGCGCCAATACTTCATTATCAAAGAACCCAAACATGCGCTTTACCTGGTGATATTTTCCTTCAACCAGCGAGAGTCTGGCGGAGTAATCGGACAATATCTCTAAGCTGGCCGGTTGCGTGGTGATACCCTCATAGCCAAAATAAATACCCTCGCGAAACGCCGCCATATAATCTGCGTTTAATCGCTTTGACAAGGTTACTTCGTAAGTCTTAGGGAGTTTTGTCTCGGGTAAGCTGAGTTTTCGGGACCAGGCACCATCGTTGGTGAGCAATAGCAGACCAGTGGTATTAAAGTCTAGTCGGCCAACGATGTGCAGATCATTTTTTTCAGGGTGATCAATCAAATCCAGAACCGTCTTGTGCTTGCCGTCCTTAGTCGCGCTAACTACCCCTTTGGGCTTGTGTAGCATCAAATAAATCGGCTGCTTATCTTGCAGGCAGTTATCATCCAATACAACACGAGAAAACTCCGAAACCCGTTGTTGGATAGATTGGGCCACACAACCATCTACCAAAATCCGCCCCTGCGCCAACAACAGCCGAACGTCCGACATAGCAAACTCACTGTGCTGAGAAATAAAACGGTCGAGGCGACTATTGCGAGACTTCATAGAGTACGTCAAGTTATAGGGTAATGCTCACCGCGCTTTAAACACCGAGGCTAAGGCTGGAAGCTTTAATGCTACCAACAATGGCCGAGCGGAGCCAGGCCTAGCGCCGGGTGAGCGAACTGAGTTGACGTGCGAGCATGTTAAATAGATACAGCACCGTCAAAATAGTAATGGGGGCTGCCAGAAAACATAGGCGGGTTCACATAGCAAAAATAACGTGGGCCAAAGCAGGTTAGACCACGGGTAACATTATCAAATCTCTTCATCCACAAAAACCACATGACGAAAATGGTGCTGCTCTTCGAAAGTGGCCCCTAAGGCACCAATGAATAGCCCCAATGTGGTGACGAACAAAGCCACTTGCCAATAGACAGTGAACACAGACATACCGACATCCGAGTCAATCCAGGATGCCACTAAACTCGGGGCGTATAGAAAGAAACCTGCCGATACATTGAGCGCAAGAAGAGCAGAGGCTGTAGTAGCAAGGCCAATTAATACGATAACCACCGCCGAAACATTAGTAATAACAATCTGTTCTCTCATTAGCGACCGGCGCCGTTGAAGTAACAAACGCTGCCTAACGGCGACCAAGGCGGTGGTAACGATCAGGACAATACCCAATAGTATGGCGAGCTTGGTAATGGCTTGGTTGGACGCCAAATGCCAGGATTCTGCGGTAAGCATTAACAGTGTGGTTGTTGAAACTGCCGCCGCCGTAAGGCGTAATAAACGCAACGGAAACTCCCACGGGCGCGCGTGCCTAACCGCGTCAATAATCTCATGTCGGTTGATGTAGGCCGACTGCACGTAAAAGCGCAGGGGCGAAAGCTCGGTCGCCGCTTGGGTTTCTTCCAGGCGGGGGTCAGCAATTTGATGAAGATTGTTTTCAATAGCGCTGAGTTGGCTGCTGTCAAATTCACTCATCTCAGACAGCTCTTTTGGCGATGAGGGAATATGCATAAAATTGCTTTCATCTCTCACCACGGCGAGGCCGTTAAGGTGCCCTAATGAGCGGATGCAAAGCGTGGTTAAACGTTGTGCCACTGTGCTTATCCGCGCGTCTTCATCTACCTCGGCGTCAAACGCATGCGGATCAATCCGGTTGGTAGACACTACCGCTAAATCCAACGCGCTGGATGTAACAGCGATCGAGTAAGGCTTATAACGGCAGGTTAAATCGGCGGCGGTGAACAAAATGGCAAAGTCCCAGCCTTCGGCATCGCGTAAGTCGCTGCCATCGCGTAACAGAGCCGAGGGTTCCTGACGAATGCTCAGTGGCACTTCCTCGCGCTGTACCGCACTAATCCGCCAAGCAAACTGAGGGAACTGTGATTGCAACCAAGTTAGCAGCTGCTCGCGCGAAGATCGAATGGCCTGCTTATCGATACGATCCATACGACCGACAATGACCAGACCAATTTCGATAGGAGCCAGCGCTGAGCAGGCTTTGTCGGGCGACGAACGATCCATGAAAACTCCTGTAATACCCACTGATTTAGCAAGATCACGACAAATACACTAACGTGCCTTACACGTATGGCTCTCATTGTGCATCGCTTGTTCTGAGCGTGAGCAAAAGCCCCCTGCTAATTCTTCAGGCTGCTAATAAACGCCTCCGACTCTGCAATGGATTTTTCCATTTCTCTGATCAGCTGAGCGACCTCAGTGTTCACATTTCCCAGCTCACCTTGCAGAGAATCAATGGCCCGGGCATTTAAGTTATGCTTGAGAAACAAAACCTGGTCCTGAAAGACTTGTAAGACCGGATCCATGCGTGCTTCTGCGCTGCGCATGGCTTTAATAAGCTTTTCGTATTGCTTTTTGGTCTGACGTAACTTGGCTTCACTTTGACGTTTTAGGTTGGCATTGCTGTACAAGTCAATTTCATCTTCCCACTCATCAAACAAGGCTTCTGAGACATCCTCTACCGAATTAATTCGCTCAGACACCTTTTCAGCCGCTGCTTTACTGTCTTCGTATTCGTCGTTAAGTTTCTCGTAGCGCTCAACCAGATTCTGGTCTTCAATCGTAACAATCGATTGGTATTGCTCCAGCGCGGATTCAAACTGCTCTTTAGCATCGGTTTGCGACTCTTGCGCCGACTCCACACGATCAATCATGATATCGCGCTTGTGAACTCCGGCCTTCTCCATCGCCCCGTAATACATTGACTGACAACCCGCCAGAGTGACAACAAGAAAAGAACTAAGAACCCAACGATTTACCAACATGCATATCCACCTTTCGCTTGATTGGTTGAAAAACCCATAAATGCCCACCGATATCGCCTAGTGAATTGTCAAAAGAGCACTGAAATTGTGAATATTGCTCTCTTAGCACTGCGAACGACGTGTTTTAGGGCAACTCTTAAAGAAGAACATGATACAAGCATGATTTGTACCATCCAGCTGGCGATACTAGCGCGAAGATGGGAGTGCGGGATTGCTTGCGTTGAAGCGATGGGTAATGAGTATGGATTGCCCCTGGATCTCTATGTTTCGACCGACTTATGTTATCAATGGGGTCAAAATGCAAAGAGTTAACGCTCGCCTCTGTTGACTACCTGCAGGGCCTACGCACTCGCTACCTGCCTCGGCAGCACCAATATAAAATAATACCTGACGTGCTGTCTTAAACATTTCAGTGTCAGTGCCATCTAGCAAATCTGTTAAGGAGTTTGCTGTTCTCTGGAACATGCACTCAACGCCTAGTGAAATTTCACACCCAGCGTTGGCTGTCGCTCTGCCGCTGCTTGTTAAGCATTAGAGTTTGCTCAGGCTACAAAAACTGAAATAAGCTCCTGAAGTTTATGCGGCCCACCGTATCCAGCGATACTTGCCCTCCTCAATGCGAGTGACAAGCCAATTATCCCCACTTTCCCCCGCTTCGCCCTCAACACCGTACGAATACTCCTCAAAAGGTACATTCTCTAGGTTAGTGTCATTCATATCGATTCTTGGCTCCCAATCCGGATTATCGATATTCCCAACTTCAATACCATACGTATGCGCCCAATCATCATTGCATTGAGAAACATACCAACTTTTAAGTTCTTCTAGTCCGTTCATTGTGGATGCTTAACGCCGCGGTCTGCGGCAAATTTGAAGCGCAGCGTGAAATTTGTCCGACAGCAGCGCTTTGTTAGCAGTGGTGGCTCATTCCAGAGTTGAACTGGAACCCTCCCCTTCAAGAAAGCTCTTGATTTAAAAGCCCTCTTGAAGGGGGATGCTCTACCGTTAAGCTAATGAGCCAATACTTTTAGTGCTCTATTCTGATCAATTCCATACTCATTCTTGAGAAAACCCAATGCAGCGTTACTCTTTCTTGATTCATTATAGTTCGGCCAGTTTTTGTATGGAATTAATGACTTAAGTCTTTCGTCGCCAGGATCAAGAGTAGCGTCAAACTCAGGGAGAATATCTAACAAGGTTCTTGCAAACAGTTTAACATCATGAAAATCCAGCTCTTCGTAGCTGTTTGGTGCACCAGACATACCGTAGTGGGACTTAACACTGAGCAGACTATTCGTATGATCCTGAAAATACTTGCGAACCGCACTTCCATTCTCTTTGGACGGATGCACGATGGTATTTCTAGCTAACCTATAGTAGTCAATGAGGTCCATCTGACACTGAACAATATCGCCTAGCTTTTTAATATCATTCAATGAGATATTTCTCTGAAATTCTTCAAAGGGAGTATCTTTTTTGTCCGAAGACCACTCTCTTCCTTGAAGCTCAAAAAAGATTTTCCGAAAGGAACTCAGATATAGATCGAATCCGCTGTAAACGTTAACAATATTCAGTCGAGAAGCGCTGCTTAACACATGCTGTGACTGCAAGCCATCAACTTTAACCTTATATCTTTTGGCCACTTCAGCCCACGGGTCGTTTATATCCAGATCTAACCCGACATCATCCGTAAACAATATGGCGACATGAATGCCTGCGGATGTCGCAGTCAGCTCGCCTATGAACTTTTTGAAGTCTCTAAAGCAATGCGTGGAAAACTTACTCAAGCTCTGAACTCCATTGAAATGCTAACGCCCGCCACACAGGCAAACGAAACGGAGTGTAGTGAGTCCAGCCATATTCGCCTTTCGCCTTTCGCCTTTCGCCTTTGGCGATTGTGCTGGCGCTTGTTAAATGTTTTTACCAAAACCGCTTCTTATCCTTTTGATAGCATTTATATGCGACAACCCAAAATGATATGAGAGCTATTAATGCAGCTTTATCGTATTTCTTGGCCGCTTTATGAGCAATGACATCTTGGATGCCTTGGGCTCGCCCATGCAATTCAAGGTTTTCTAGCATGTACCCGCCGAGCAGATGAATGCCAATGAAAAAGAAAAAGAAAAAGAAAAAGAAAAAGAAAAAGAAAAAGCTAAGTATTATTGCCCACTGAGTCTTCTTGGATAAAGCTAGGATATACAAGAATTCGTTTAACCAGCTTGGCATAAGCTCTCCGTAGCTTTGGATAATTAACGCCGCATTCAACGGCTTGTCCGCTGCAATGCTTTGTTAAGCATCGGGTTCTAGTTCAGGATTACTATCCGATAGATCCGCATCTGTTACTTTTTCTAGCAAATATCGGATAGGTTTGGTTACCATTTTTTTCAGCTTGAGAGCTCTAGCAGTGAATGAGTCCAATTTATCAATTAGCTCGCCTAATCGCTGTAACACGTCAGGATTTTGGGATGCTGCTTCTTTTAATTCCTCTTGGTTAGCTACTACAGCTCCGATAGTCCCTTGAAGCGATTCCTTAAGCCCTTTAGCACCTTTAATTCTATACATACTTATTGAGCTTCTTAAGCGTTCCACTTCTTCAAGGAGCGCCAATCGCAGAACATCTGGAAGAGATGAATTAAATACCGATTCAAACAAAGCTTCCGTTTTCGAAATTATTTCCGCTAAGTCCTCATCCGATAAGGTATCTTCCGTGTAAAATGTGGACAACTCTTCTGCGCAAAACTGTAATCTTGTTAGTGCCTCATCGGTTAGGTGTTGTTTGACTGAACTCCAATTAGTGCCCAAATTAAGCGGGAAAAATGCTCGGTTAATTTGATTGAATGATTTCAAGTACAATTGGTGATTCAACTGGTTGTTCATCTTTATTAGGGATTGAATCTCATTTGAAAGAGAGTATAGCTCCACAACCGCTTTAGTAATTGCCACTTCATCCTGCTCAATATCTAGCACGGATGCCCAAACCGCTCGAACCTTGTCTTGATCCTTTCGTCTTTTCGCATCGGACAATATCTTGTGCAATCTTCCCGCAGGATTACTTTCGTCAATCAAGTGTGGTGCTCCTTCCATTGCTTAACGCCGCCTTAAGCGGCAAATTTGAAGTGGAACGTTTTTGCGTTAGCGTAGCGTAAAACGCAAAAACGAGCCACGGAAAATTTGTCCAGCCCGCTTGCGGGCGAGGCTTTAAGGCCTTGTTAGGTTTTGTTACTGATTTCTATACGTTTTAACGCAATAGAAGCAACAATGCCAGCCAATACAGCAAACCCCATAAAACCAATAATGGCTTGAACCGTAGCTATTAACTCAGACCAAAAGTCATTTGGCACAATATTACCAAAGCCGACGGTAGTAAGAGTTATGGTACTAAAATAAAAATGCTTCCAAGTCCCTGCTATTGGCACATTATTTTCAGTAACTGAGCAAAACATATATAAGCAAGCAAATATTGCAATGTAATTAAGTACAATAAATGGAATAGTAATTTTTAAAATAGCTGAATCCCATTTTGGTTGTATTGCTTGTGACATGATCGTTGTCCAAGGTTTATAAATACCTTGAGCAAACCACAGACCTAAAAAGCTAACAATTAAAAAAGGCCACGGAGACCACCAAGCAGTTAACCAATAAATAGAGTGAATTAAAAGGACAAATATAAAGATTGCAACTCTAACTTTATTTAAAGTTATCGACTCTCCAAACCTAGAGCCCCCAATCCATAGACCGAAACTTTCTGCTCTAGTCTTATTATCTTGATTATCCACTAAACCTCCATTTATGCGAACATTTGTAGTAATGCTGAAAGAAACCTAACGCCGCAAGCAACTGCAGCTGTAACGGAACTTGTGTTTGTGCGAAGCTTTTCCCGCACGAACACAAGTGGAGAGTAAGCTGTCAGATTGCCTTGCTTTGTTATGCACTTAATTTCTCTAAAGCTTGAGTTGCTGACGATATCACATGACCATGCTCTTCTGACATAAGTTCCAGCACACACTCGAAACAAACTAGTTGCTCATGTGACAACCAAGAGTAACGATCCATAGCCGATTCATCACCTTCATTGATGTATTCGAGGTCATATATAAAGGTGTCGGTAATTGTGCTGAATCTGTCAGTGCAGAGAACAGCCTTGCGCAGCAGATTTGGCAGTAACCACGACATTCCTTTTGCTGATATATTGGACAGCTCGGAATGTAGGTAGGTAATGCCATCCATTGGAATTTTCGCCTCCTTATAAATCTGCATGTGCTCAACCAAGTAGCGACAAATACAGTCTTCTGGCCCCTGGTTAGTTAATTGATAACCAACAGGCTTTGGCTGAAATGGAAATGCATTCCCGACCATTTCGAAAACTTCTTCCCGAGTTTTATAACCTTGATACGTCATAGGATGATTGCATAACGCCGCGATCAGCCGCGGCTTACTTTGTGTGCCTTTTGCACGAAAATGGGAGCGCAGCGACCGTGCAAAAGGTGCACAAAGTAAGACGTCGGCTGCATTGCATTGTTAGGCGGATCACCCACTGTAGCCCGCTACGTGCTGCTTCGCTCCGCCTGCAATCTCCTCCCAACTAGCCTTTGACCCGATATAAAGATGATGAGTAATTCTAAGAGTACTATCATCCGAAGTGAGTAAGCTTGCAGGGATATACATATTATTTTCATCATTTTCTCCTGGCACAGGAGAACTACAGACTTCACAAAAACTAGTTTGCCAGTCATGCCCAGGTTTAGACCATTGGCGAATCTTTCCCTCGCCTTGCAGCCAATTGAAATCGTCTTTAGATGCAATGCAAACAGCAATTCCCATGCTGCCAGTTGAATTACTGGCAGATCGAGCAATGGCATACAAATATATCTGACAGTGCTCTGTCTATTTCGAAAGAAACTGCCCCGCAATTACATTTTCCTTTTGGCATTACTCTGAATTCCGATTTTACGCCTAACGCCCGCAGCACGCGCGGCTTTGTAGTGAAGGCGAGGCCGCAACGGAAAAGCCGTCGCTGTGCCTGCGATTGTTAGGTGCCACCTTTACCATAGCCTCCATTTTGATTTTGGTTTACGCCAGGAGCCCGACCAAAGCTCATAGTGATCCAGAGTAGCGAGCTTTCCGAAAACAGCTCGCTCACCAAGAGTATTAACGACTTTTGTTGGGATGGAGAGTCCGAAGAAACCATTTTCAAGGGGAAAAAACTCAATTTCCCCAAAAAACTCGTCAAACACTGACTCAACCCTCTTGGGATTTTCCGTTTTTACTACTGCTTGAATCCCCATCAGCTTTTAAACTCCAAAATACAGTCTTGACCAAGAGCTTGACGAATTTGGTCGATCACATTGTCGGATACCACTTGCCCACGTATGTCATAGATGAGGCGACAGCTTTGTAAATGCGAAGGTAATTGTGAAGCCCCAAAAGCTATCCGACCACGGTTGTAAGCAATACTCATCTCGATTGCTTCGGAATTTTCGAGGCTGTGATTAGCTATAAGAATGTACTCGCCTCGGTCTTCACTCACGAATTCTGGTGTGAACATGGTTGTGGTACCTAACAGCTAATTCATGCGACTAAGTCGCACTTTTCCCTTTCACCCTATCTCCACTAATGGTCGACTCGAAAAATAGCATAACCTTTTGAAAACACAGTGAAAGTTGGTTGTTTTGAAACATCTTTGTTTGGTAAATGTGCGACTTAGTCGCACATTTACCGCATCCAGTGGACCTATCTGAGTTGTCGAAAGGTACAATTAACCCACTGAAAATAATGGCTTTTTAGTTAACTCTAGGAACTCTACCGCGCGGTGTTCAAGGGTTTTCCCCTGAAAACGAACAGAAAAAGAAGGGCATGCGCTGACTCTTAGATACTGCCCTGTCCCACCCCCAGCCTCCTGGCTAAGCCACTGATTATAGTTGTACTGAGTGACAACAATAAACGCATGTTTAATGAAGAAAATAGTGCCATGGGGAAACCCGTTTTGCAATGGGGTTTACGTCTGATGTCGGAGGTCTGACGTCAGACGCCAATGAAATGCCATACAGTTATAGAACAACGAACTCACGTGAGTTTCGGTCGCAGTCGAGAAAATGCCTTCGGGCCCGCAGAGTGGCACACCTGGGGCCCCTGAGAGCGAGCCGAACGCAGACCTATTTTAGGGGGTAAGCAAACAGGACGTTCGCGCAAGTATCGCCAGGGCATGGAGAAGGTGAATGCCGAAGGCAGAGAGGCCGGCCTGGGCCGCGTCCTGTCGATACGGCCCCCTAAAATCGGCTGGAGTGAGGGAACCCGCATAGCTACAAGGATGTAGCGTAGTAGAACAACGCAGGAGCAGTTGCCGAGGGCCGTGAACCGGGGTGCGTTTGACGTGCATGGATGCACTAATGCAGCGAGCGCATGGACGCGCAGGAGCAGCATTGATTACTTCTTGTCGCACAACAAGAAGTAATTCGCCCGCCCGGCGACTGAGGGCACACAAAGTGGGTAAGCAACCAATGTACTCGTTTGCCGCCCAGACTACTACGTAAGGAGCAAAGCCACTGGATACCGGTCAAGGCCGGTATGACGCTGTAAGTAAACAGGAGAAGGTGAATGCCGCAGGCAGAGAGGCCAGTCTGGGCCGTGCTTTGTCGACACGGCTTGCAAAAATAGGCCGGAGCGAGGTAACCCGAATCGCTACAGGGATGTAGTTGAATAGAACAACGTAGGAACAGCATTGATTGCCTCTTGTCGCACAACAAGAAGTAATTCGCCCGCTCGGCGACTGAGGGCACACAAGGTGGATAAGCAACCAATGTACTCGTTTGCCGCACATACTACGACGTAAGGAGCAAAGCCACTGGATACCGGCTCAAGGCCGGTATGACTCAGTAAGAAAACAGCCACGCCAACATCACCTTATTAACAGGCTGATGACCACACTTAAGCCGCAGGCGTGGTTTTAAGCTTTTCGCGCGCCACCTCAATACTTTGTAAACAAGCGCGGCGCAGCGTGGGGTAATCTTTGTCTATGACTTCCATCTCGGGCGCTTTTATTAAGTGCTCAAACTCCTGTTCCCCTTCAAGCCGCTGCGCCATAACATCGGCCGCCTGATCGGCGGAGAAGACCGCCTCTAGCCGTTGCAGTAAATGCTCGCCGGTTTCGCGGTCGGCATCGGGTACGGAGGGTAAATCGCCGGCATCGCGGATGGCCTCTTCGGCCTCATCCGCGAGTAAGTCTCGCGCCTCGGCCAGAGTTTCAAACAGCTTGCCGGTTCGCTCGTCTGTGACAAACTCGGCCGCGTAGCGATAGTGGTCGGCGCTTTCCATTAAGGCGACGTGTAAATCGTTAAGGGCAACTTGCAGTTCAGTGCGTAATACACTCATGATAGGCATCCTGTTACATCAACTGTCACTGTGCGGCGCGGGCTCAGTGGGCTTGGGGGCCAGCACCTCGAGCGCCTGGGGCAGCACATAAAATTTGGCCGGTGTGTGTGCAACCGGCTCGCCGTCGGCGTGAATCGCCATACGTTTACGACCGGTATTAATGTCTATCTGCCGGGCCTGAATATTAAACACCCGATTATTGTAACGCTGGCGACCATCGCGTAACAGCGGTGCCAGGGTTAATAATTCCCAGACGGTTTGCGGGCGTAAGCTGTAGAGCGATAATTTACCATCGTCGATGCGGGTGTTTTCATCCACAATGTTACCACCACCATAGTAGCGGCCGTTACCAATCGCCAGCTGAATGGATCGCTGCCGGTAGTGTACGCCATCCACCGACAGGCTCGCTTTAAATTGCTTAACCCGTGCGAGTGCGGCAAAAAATGCTTTTAGATAGCTGAACACACCCCAGTGTTTCTTTACGTCTTGGGTGAGCTCTTCAGTGACTTTAACGCCTAAGCCAAGATGCGCCACATTAAAAAAGTAATGCTCGTTAACCACACCCAAATCGATGCGCTGGCGATACCCGGCGGCAATTACCGCAAAAGCCTCTGGCAATTCACCCGACAACCCCAACGAACGCGCTAAATCATTAGCGGTACCTAACGGTAATACGGCCAGGGGCAACTGACACTCATGTAAGGTGCCAGCCATCGAGCTTATGGTGCCATCACCGCCCCCCACGATAACCAAATCGAGCGAGTCTTTACGCTCCAGCACGGCCCGACGGCTTTGCTCCGGCCCCTCAGAGGCAAGTCGCTCGAGCTTAATACCCGCTTGCTCGAGCTGCGCAATGCCTTCATCCAGCTGCGCCTCGGCGCCCTGACGCGCTTTAGGGTTCACGATTAATAAAGCGTTGCGTATCGGTTGGTTGTGCATAGCGGGGTTATTCATCGTTATCATCAATACGACGATAGATCGCCTCAAGTAAACTGTAACAGCCAAAAGCCACTAAGCCCGCTGCAACCACCCCTAACAGCCAGGCGCCGTAGGCACTATCGCGCAGCGCGTTGAGCGCATCGGCGATCCCTTTAACATCCGAGCTTTGAGCGACAATCGCCGAGCGGGCCAGAATCGCGCCAATCAAAATCAACACGGCGCCGCGAGCGACCAAGCCAAAACGACACAGCGGCTGCATCCAGCTTACCTGAGAAGGCGGTAAACGCATAAATTTTTGGTAACCGACCTTCCAGCCTTTTACCATATGAGCAATACCCGCCACAGCCATACCCACACCGATAGCCCCCAGCAACCACAACCCCGGATCGCTAGACAGCCAAGTGGGCTGACCGCCGCCGCCATCATCACCAGACCAAATTAATTTAGCTGTAAATAAGGCAAGCGCCGCGTGAGTGACTGCACTGATTAACAAGCCGGCGCGCACGCCTAACCCCTTTGCCGAGGTGCCATGATCGTCACTATCGGTCAGGGCCTGTGTCGTGCGCCAAACCACATAACCAATCAAACCAAGCACCAATAAAATCAGCAATATTTTGCCAAACGGTTGTTGCGCAATTTCGCGCACCGCGCCTCTACTGTCCGTGGTTTCGCCGCCCAAGCCAACGGCCGTTAAAATCGCCAGAGAGCCCACCACCAAATAAACCAATGCCCGTGCGGCGTAGCCCATACGCGCTAGCACACCAATGGCTGAAATATCATTTGTATTAACTGCCGTTGTGTTCATTGCAATGCCTTATCAGTGGAGGGGCCATCTAAGGCCGTAGGGTTATCAGACTCGGGCTCTACCTGCCCGCGCTTTTGTAGCCAGCCGGCCAATAGCCAGCAAGCCAGTGCCCAACCGGCACCCGCCGTCCAGCCAGCCAAAACATCGGTGGGCCAATGCACGCCCAAATACACGCGGCTCATACCCACTAGCAGCGTAATCGTAAAGGCCACCAGCAAATAATACGCTTTTAACCTGCGTCGCTTTTCGGCCCGCGCCAACAGGGCGCCCAGCGTTAAATAAGTGGCGGCGGCAACCATGGAATGGCCACTGGGAAAACTTGCGGTGTACACCTCGGCGCCGTGGGGGACTAAATCAGGCCGGTCGCGCTCATAGGAGTCTTTGAGTAACGTATTGGCCCCGAGCGAGCCCAGAGAGGCCGCAAGTACGACTAAGGCCAAGCGGCGACGCTGACATAGCACTAAATAGCCCATCACGACCAGGGTCAGCAAGGTCAGCACAACATTGCCGCCGAGTGCGGTTATATCGCGCCCCATCTCTTCGACCCAACCGGGGCCGATGGGGTCGGACACGTCGTCGGCGCTGCGCATCATCAGCAATACGCTGCGATCAAACTCGTGGGTTTCACCGTCGGTCACCTCATCGGCAATCTCGGCAAATACCCAAATAGACGCCAACAGCGCAAACACCACGCACATAACCGTGAGTTCACGGCTACCAAGCCAGGTAAAAAAGCGATTAAATCCCATCATCCCCGTTAACCTATTATCCGTTTTTACAATCGATTGAACATTAGAACTATAGGCTATAGCAAAATTGGCGCCATCCGCGCGAGGCCGTACAACGCGGGCTGGGAACCTATTGATAGAACAATACGATGTAAATAACGGCGGCCGCCGGTAGAGTTTGCAAAAATGTGGGAAGGGCTAAGCGCTGACCGAGCGGTCAGCGCAGAACGAGAGTTAATCGTGTTGCAGTGCGGTAATCGGATCCAGCTGAGAGGCTTTTATCGCCGGGTAAATGCCAAAAATCAAGCCGGTAGCCGTGCAGAACAAAACCGCCACCACCACAGCATTCAGTGACCATGCCACCGGCCAGCCGGCAAAGGTAGAGATTACCGCCGCCAAACTAAACCCTAAAACAATACCCAACAGGCCACCAATACCGGCAATGGTAACACTCTCGATTATAAATTGATCGCGTACATTTTTTTCCGTCGCACCAATGGCTCGCAACAAACCGATCTCGTTAGTGCGCTCCAGCACTGTGGCAAGCATGATATTCATAATGCCGATGCCGCCCACCAGCAATGAGATGCCGGCCACGCAGGACATAATAATATTAAAAATACGCTGGGTTTGTTCGTGCTGGTTAAGCAGCTCGGCGGGCACCACAATATTGTAGTCCTGCTCCTGGCCATGGCGCCGATCCAGTAGGTGCGCTAAGTTTTTAGCGGCTGCCTGAGGGCTAACACCCGGGCTCAACTCAACCCGAAACGCGTCGATCTCGGAGGCCATATCGCGAAACTCAAAACGCTTAAGCGCGGTTTCAAGCGGCATATAAATGCGGTTATTTTCACCGGATAATTGCACGCCTTGAAAGTTATCTTTACTTAAGTTTTTGCTTTTTAGCACGCCCACCACCTCTAACCACAAGTGATTAACCTTAATGGTTTGGCCGATGGCATTACCGCGGGGAAACAACTGGTTAGCAACCGCCGTACCGATAACCACCACTTGGCGGTAGTAACGGTTGTCATCATCCGTCAACCAGCGGCCGCGCTCCACCTCTAAACTGCCGAGTTCATTTAAACTTGGGGTAACCCCCAGCACTTCACTGTCACTGTCGGCGTTGCGGCTAAACAGCGCGTACACCTCAATCTTTTTTTCAGCGCTGTAGTTTAGGGCAAAGGGTAAGGTCTCCATGCTGGCGCGCACATCCTGCAGCGATAGCCCCACCGAGTGTTTGCGCACGTCGCGCAGGCGCTCGCCATAAATCGCTTTTTCTTCCACCAACACATTGCGCAGCCCCATGGACTCGATCAGCTGTAGCGCCTCTTTTTCGGCACCTTCGCCCACACTGACCATGGCAATAACCGCACCGACGCCGAAAATCATTCCCAATAACGTTAGAAAGGTGCGTAAGCGGTGAAACCACAGTTGCTCCAGCGCTTCGAGAAAACTATCTTTTAGCTTTTTCACAGTGTTTCTCCTGCGGGCTTAAGCAGCGCCACGCGATCGCCTTCGGCAATACCATTCACTACTTCCGTTTGCGTCAGGCTGCGCAGACCGGTGGAAATCACTTGCCGCGCAAATCCACCGCCACGCATTACATACACCCACGACTCGTGTTCATCTTTAAACACTGCCTGATTGGGGATGCTTAAGGCGTTATCTTTAAAAGCCACCTGCACCTCCCCTTCTAGTTTTTGCCCTGGCCGCATAAAGCTCGGATCGGATTCATCGAGCGTTACCGTCACCTCAAAGTACTTAGTAGGGCTGCGTCTATCTCGCGGTGCCGCTATATTGGCCAGCGCCACCACTTTTCCGCTGAGCGGGCGGTCTGCGTAGGCATCCAGAACAATGTCGGCCCGCTGGCCAATTTCAATACCGGCGGCTTCGGTTTCTAGCACATACAAGCGCGCCTGAAGTTTTTCTAAACTGGGGATAGAGCCAAGCTTAGAGCCCGGCCACAGTGTTTGTCCGGCGCGCACTTTATCTCCACGCCAGTTTTTGGCGTGGATCAGAATGCCGTCGACAGGCGCCACCACCTCTAGATTTGACAAGGCGCCCTGACGCAACTTGATTTTATCCTGATAGTTTTTACCCTCAAGGCTCAGCAGCTGCAGCTGCGCTTCTCCTTGAGTTTGCTGGGAGTCCTGCCGCCAGTCGAGGTACAATTGTTGTGCCGACAAATAATCTTTACTCAGCAGCTGATCGATAATTTCATTTTTTGAGTAAACCGTTAAATCGTCAACGCTAAAGCGCTCCACCATGGCTTTCTCTTGCGCCACTTCGCCCGCCTGCTGCACAATCGCAAACTGACTTTGATCCAGCCCACGGGAAGTTACATCGCGCGACAAGGTGTTTTTTTCCAGCTCCAGCTCGGCGCGCTGCTTTTCCAGCTCGTGCTCGGTGCCGTCAAAACGGGCCACCACATCGCCGGCGTTAACCCGGCTGTTTTCTTCTTTCATCCAGGCTAACGTCAAACGCCCGCGATTGCCCGACGGTGCATTAATGGTGACCTCCTCGGCCGAAATCAATTCGCCCTTGGCTGGCACACTAAATTCAAACGGCTTGGCGGTAACGGTCATGGTTAAGGTGGTTGACTCTGGCGCTTTTGAACACGCCACGAGAGCGACGGCAAGAACCGCGACAACACCTATATGAAGTAATTGTCCTACGCGTTTAAACTCACTCACAAAATCACCTCATCGCCATCATCGAGGCCCTCGGTAATAATCGCCTCGCCCCCTTGCCGCGCTGCCACGGTAACCTCTTGCTCTCGCTCGCCGGCAAGCCCTTGGACGCGCACATAAGCGTTATCGTCGCGATACATCAGCGCGTGTTGCGGCACCGCCACCGCATCAGATTCGATGCGCTGCACAATGGACAACCGCGCCGCCATGCCCGGGCGCATGGCGTCCGTATCGGGGTTATCGATACTCACCACCGCGTCAAATACTTTGCTGGGCTCGCGACGGGATTTTAACCGTACTATCCGGCCTAAAGATTCTACTTTGCCGGTAAAGGTGCGCTCGGGCACCGCGTCTAACTTGATCTCTACCCGATCACCAGCAGCGACTTTGTGGGCAATTTGTTCCTCTACAGTGGTTTCAATGATCAAGGTATCTAAGTCCGGCAGCTCGATCACTTTTTGAATCACTGAAAACTGGTCGCCCTCGGCGGGTTTTTCGCCATCATTGTTGGGCTTGTAAACGACGATACCAGGCCGTGGAGCCTCGATGCTCATTTCTTCTATCGCCTGCTGCTGCTCATTGACCTCAGAGCTAAGCCGGGACACCTCGGTTTCGGTAATCTCCCGGTCAACCTTCATCTGGCTAATGCGGTTGGCACGGCGGTAATCGACCATGGCGTAGTTAAGTTCAGCCACTTGTCTATCGATGCGCAACTTCTCGACCTCAAGACGCGCCATTAAATCATCCACGTTGCTCGATTTAAGCGTGGCTTTCTCCAGCTCCATTTTTGCCTCAGCCAAATCCAGCTCTAGCTGTTCGCGCTCCTGTTTATTATCCAGCGCCTGACTTTCTAACCGTTGCTGCTCGGTGGCCAGTGCATTTTGCAAATCGCGCAGTCGCGAGTGCTGCTGCTGAGCATCAAACGCCATAATGCGGTCACCGGCTTTTACCCAAGTACCCTCGGGAATCAAATACGATAACTTGTACTGCCAGGTGTATTTAACTTTGGGCGGCCCTATCTCGATGGTGCGGGCCGAAGCCAGCTCGCCGGTGGTTTGTATCGCCAGCGGGATATCGGTTTTTTTGACCACAAGTGTTGGCCCATCGCTGGCGCCGCAAGCGGCCAACAACCCAGCCAACGCTAAAGCACTGACGGCGCGATATATCCTCATGGCGACTCCTCCGCGCTTATCTCTACCAGCACACTCATGCCGGGCAACAACCCCAGTGACGGTTTATTATCAAACCGAATATCCACATCGATATAGCCCGAGTCGCCCCAGTGGTTTTTAGGCTCGGCTTGCTTGCCGATACGCTCGATAACGCCCGACACTTTAAGCTCGGGGCGCGCATCAAAACCAATACTGACTTGCTGTGCCTCATACACTTTGGCGATGTCCACTTCGTTCAGCCAGGCGCGCACATGTAAATCATCGGTTGAGGGAATCTCCAGCACGCTGAACCCGCGCTCTACCGAATCGCCCTGCCGGATTTTATTGCGTGTCCAGGGGTGGTCTACATACATAGCGGTGCCCGCGCGGGCGCTGTGCTGCGTCATGCCATCGAGCATCAATTGCACCCGGCGCAGCTCGTTTTGCGCTCCGGAAATTTCTACCTGGCTGCGTTGTTTTTCGGCGATCACATCGGCTTTTTTTACCTCGAGTGCTTTGCGGGTTTCCACCTCATCGTTAATCGCCTGAGTAAGCGCCAAACGGTACTGCTCATATTGCAATTCACTGAGTAGCTCACTGGGGATGCCGGCATCAAGCTTCGCTTTTTTTAGCGTGAGTAGCGCCACGTCGTACAAGTGCTGCGCCTCGCGCAGTGCCAAATCTTGAATTAAATCATTGCGGCGACCCTCGGCTTTGGCTTTGCGCAAACCCGCCTCTAACTGCTCAAGGTTGGCCGCCACACTGGCCGACTCGTATTGCACGACTGCATCGCCAGGCTCTACGCGGGTGCCCTCTTCTACCATCCAGGCAATTTGCACCATCCACTCATCGGTTTCCGGGGCGACAAACATTTGTGAATCGCGCGCGGCTACTTCGCCGCTTAACAGCAAAGGCTCGGCCCACGCCTGCAGGCCAATCAGTGCCAACAGTAAACTACACAGTGCGGGGCGCATTGACTTCCACCTTTTCTATTTGACCGTCGCGCATATGAATGACCTTTTGGGCGTATTCAGCAATCTCGGGCTCGTGGGTCACTAAAATAATGGTTTGTCCGGCGCGGTGTAGCTCGGTAAAAAGCTCCATAATTTCCACCGAGGTTTTGCTGTCGAGGTTGCCGGTCGGCTCATCAGCAAAAATAATCTTGGGGCGGTTGACCAGCGCGCGGGCAATGGCGACGCGCTGGCGCTGGCCGCCGGATAATTCGTTGGGAACGTGCTCTAACCGGTTTTCGAGGTTAACCCGTGCCAGCATATCGCAGGCGCGCTGGCGCGCCTCGGCAGGCTCGATATCGGAGTACTTAAGCGGCAGCATGACATTGCGCACGATATTAAGCCGCGGCAAGAGATGAAACGACTGAAACACAAAGCCGATGTCGCGGTTGCGCACAGCGGCCAACTCGTCATCGCTCATGCTGCTGACCTCGCGCCCGCCCAGGCGGTAGCGCCCAGAGGTTGGCTGATCGAGGCAGCCCAATATGTTCATTAACGTGGATTTGCCCGAGCCCGAGGGGCCCATAATGGCGATAAACTCGTTCTCGGCAATGGCAAAGCTCACGCCCTGTAGCGCTGCCACGGAAATTTCTCCGCTGCGATACTCTTTGCGTAGCGCCTCGAGCTCAATAATGGTCTGATTCAAAACATCCGTCCTGTAAGGTGCGCCGCAATTTACCCAATTATTGGAATATTGCCCTGTAAGGCAGTTAGGTTTTGGCCACCGAGTCCTTTTGTACAATGTAGTCTAATGCGCCGCAAGAAAGGAAGTGCAAAGAAACGCGACCCGCCCGCCGCCTGCGCTTGCCGCATAATTGTTCCCATCAGAGCCGGCGGTTATACTAGCCGTTTTGTTCGCCCAGAAACCAGTGACCAGTCTATGACGTATCAAGCAAAGACGTATCGACCTATGACGTATCTAGGGCTTTTATGTGCCACCGTCCTTATCTGCCTCAGCACCGGCTGTGGTCAGCAGGGGCCTTTGTACCTGCCCGCTGAAGACCCCGCCCCGTCGGAAGAGCCAGCTGAATAGCCCGAGAGAGAATTCTATGTCCTTTTTTACCGAGCGCAGCGGCCAGCTGTATGCCGAGGATGTGCGCTTAAGCGACATCGCCGAACAGTACGGCACCCCCGCGTATGTCTATAGCCGCGCCGCGTTTACCCAGCATTATCTGGCCTACGCCCAGGCGTTGGGCCAGCACCCCGGCATGATTTGCTACGCCGTTAAAGCCAACTCGAATATCGCGCTACTGAACTTACTGGCCCGTTTAGGGGCGGGTTTTGACATCGTCTCGGGCGGCGAGTTAGAGCGGGTACTAACCGCCGGTGGTGACCCCAAACGCATTGTCTTCTCGGGCGTAGGCAAAACCGCCGCGGAGATGGCTAAGGCGTTGGCGGTAGGCATTCACTGCTTTAATGTCGAATCGGAAGCCGAGCTTGAGCTGTTAAGCCAGGTCGCCACCGAGAAGAACAAAACCGCGCGGGTCTCGCTGCGGGTCAACCCGGATGTAGACGCCAAGACACACCCGTACATCTCGACCGGGCTTAAAGAGAACAAATTTGGCATTGATATTAACCGCGCGCCGGTGGTTTACCGCCGCGCCGCCGAACTGCCTAACATTGATATTCAGGGCATCGATTGCCACATTGGCTCGCAGCTAACCGAGTTAGACCCATTTTTGGATGCGCTGGACCGGCTGCTGGTGCTGGTGGATAACCTCAGCGCCGACGGCATTCAGATCAGCCACTTGGATTTAGGCGGCGGCTTGGGCGTGACCTACCGCGATGAGCAGCCACCCGAGGTGGCCACCTATATGGAGGCCATTAAAGCCAAAATCGGCGACCGAGAGCTGGCGTTGATGTTTGAGCCGGGCCGCTCGATTGCCGCCAACGCCGGCGTGTTGTTAACCAAGGTGCTTTATCTAAAGCCCACCGAGGCGCACAATTTTGCCATTATCGATGCCGCCATGAACGACAATATTCGCCCGGCGCTGTATCAGGCCTGGCAGGATATTCGCCCCCTGGCGCCGTCGAGCGGCGAGGTAAAACGCTGGGACTTGGTAGGCCCGGTGTGCGAAACCGGTGACTTTTTAGGCAAAGACCGCGATTTAGCCCTCGCCCCCGGCGATTATCTGGCGGTAATGTCCGCCGGCGCCTACGGTTTTACCATGGCCTCAAACTACAACACCCGCGCCCGGGCGGTAGAGATTTTGGTCGACGGCGACCAAATCCACGTGATTCGCGAGCGCGAGAGCTTTGTCGATATGATTCGCGGCGAGCACATCGTCGAGCAATAGTACGGCTAATGAGCAAAGACGGGCCATTTACGATAAAATGCCCTGTCTTTTAATTAAGCATCAGGAACTCCTATGCGATTGCGGTTTACAAAAATGCACGGCCTTGGCAACGACTTTGTTGTCATCGACGGCATCAGCCAGAAAGTTCGCCTAAGCGCCGACAAGGTGCGGGCACTGGCCGATCGCAATTTTGGTATCGGCTGCGATCAGGTATTGCTGGTCGAGGTGCCCAATTCGCCGGACGTCGATTTCTGCTATCGCATCTTTAATGCCGACGGCTCTGAGGTAGAAAACTGCGGCAATGGCGCGCGTTGCTTTGCGCGCTTTGTGCGCGATCGCCGCCTCACCGGTAAAAACGTGATTCGGGTGCAAACCGCCTCTGGGGTGATGGTGCTCACTGTCGATGAGCAGGACAACGTCAGCGTCGACATGGGTGTGCCGGTATTAACCCCCGCCGAAATCCCCTTTAACGCCGACAATCGCGCCGTGGTGTACCCGCTAAACGTGGGCGACCACGACATCAGTGTATCGGCCGTCTCCATGGGCAACCCTCACGCAGTGTATGTGGTAGACGATGTTAACAGTGCTCCGGTGGCAAGCCTCGGACCACTGATCGAATCACACCCGCGGTTTCCCCGTCGTGTTAACGCCGGCTTTATGCAGGTGCTAAACGCCGGCGCTATTAAGCTGCGGGTGTACGAGCGCGGCGCCGGCGAAACCCTCGCCTGCGGCACCGGCGCGTGTGCGGCGGTGGTGGCCGGGCGCCTGCGTGGCATCCTCGACGAGCAGGTCGAGGTCGAGCTGCCCGGCGGAAAGTTACACATTCAATGGGCCGGAGAAGGTCAGCCAGTGATAATGACAGGCCCGGCGACCAGCGTATTTCACGGACAGGTCAAGATTTAATATGACGGATAACAACACGCCCCCCATGCCCAGCGCCTCGGATGTGGTGCGTTATTTAATGGCGCACCCACAGTTTTTCTCCGAGCACCCGGCGCTTTTGGCCGAGATCGAGCTGCCCCACGATAGCGGTACAGCCATCTCACTGGTGGAGCGGCAAGTGGCCGTTTTACGTGACCGCAACATGGATATGCGCCACCGCTTAAGCCACTTGCTGGACAACGCCCGCGACAACGACCGCCTGTTTGATAAAACCAAACGGTTAATTTTAGAGCTGCTCGAGGGGCAAGATTTAGGCGATATTATCGACGCGCTGCACTACAGCTTTGATAAAGAGTTTGGCATTCACTACACCCGCACCCTACTGTTTGGCGACGCCGGCGCCATTGGCGGCTCGCAGGCTCGCGTCGTCAGCCTGCAAGAGGCGCGCGATAACATCGGTGCCCTGCTAAAAAGTAATCGCTCGTTTTGCGGTAAGCTGGGTGACAAAGAAAAAGCGTATTTGTTTGGCGATGCCGCCATGCAAGTGGGCTCGGCCGCGACCGTACCGCTGACTAACGGCCAAACATTTGGCCTTTTGGTTATTGGCAACCGCGATCCTAAATACTACCGCTCCAGTATGGGCACCCTGTTTTTGGCCTATATTGCCGAGGTGCTAAACCGCTTGTTGCCGCGCTACTTACCTCAGGCGTAAAGCGGCGCCGGGCGGCGCGTGCAACCTACAGCCTGTTAACCGGCTTTAAGAGAGGCTTATGCTCACACCCGAAGCACTGCCACTGGCGCGCGAAGTCGAAGCCTTTAGCCAATTTCTAAAAATCGAGAAGCAGCTCTCCGAGCGCACTCTCGATGCCTACCGGCGCGATTTGCGCAAGCTGCAAGAATACGCTCACACGCGCAACCTACAGTCTCTGGATACCATCAACCATCAGGAAATTCGCCTGCTGTTAGCGCAACAACACCGCAGCGGTAACGGTGGTAAAACACTCGCCCGCTGGCTCTCGGCGCTGCGCAGTTTTTTTCGTTTTGCCATTAAACGCGGTTGGCTTGAGGCTAACCCCGCCGATGGTTTGCAGGCGCCCAAGTCGCCCAAAAAATTACCTAAAACCCTCGATGTGGATCAGGCCGGACAATTCGTGCAGCTGGATGGCGACGATTTTATCAGTCTGCGCGATGGCGCCATGGTCGAGCTGATGTATTCGTCGGGGCTGCGTTTGGCGGAGCTGGTAAGTACCAACGTTCAAGATATTGATTTGACCGGTGCCAGTATCCGGGTAACCGGTAAGGGCAACAAGCAACGCGAGTTGCCGGTGGGGCGTTTTGCCGTTGCCGCGGTTAAGCGCTACTTAGGCGTGAGGGAGCTGCACGCTAACGCCACCGAACCGGCGTTGTTTGTGAGCCAGCGGGGCAATCGTATCAGCCACCGCAGCGTGCAGGCACGGCTAGAACAAATCAGCTTGCGCCAGGGCATGGGCCAACCGGTGCACCCGCATATGCTGCGCCACTCGTTTGCCAGCCATATGCTCGAATCAAGCTCGGACTTACGGCTCGTGCAAGAGCTACTAGGTCACGCCAATATCTCTACCACTCAAGTCTACACTCACCTGGATTTTCAGCACTTGGCCAAAGTGTACGACAGCGCTCATCCGCGTGCGCAGCGCCGTCGCCAGGATGACGACACAGAGTAATCCGGCTAACGGGCAGGCAAAAAAAAGCGCGGCCAATAGCCGCGCTAACACAATACAGAGAAGAGCCCATGTATGTCATCCACCGGAATGAATGCAGATTTTTAGAGTACTCAGCCTAACCTTGCAATTCAACGCTATGCATACGTATACACACGTGGTCGCCGCCTGAATACGTATGCACTTACGTTAACGCCGCGCTTACACCACGCCGCCGCTCCAGTGCGCTTCAGGCAATGAATTTACGCCCATCAAGCGCGCGACATCGCCAAACAGTTGATGCGTACCCCAGATGCGCTGTGGGCTTTCATTGCTGCCATTGCCGCAATGAATTATTCGCCCGGTACTTAGCGCGCCGCCTGCGCCACCGGCTAACGTGACCGAGCCCGCCGCACCTCCGTGCTGAGAGCCATCGCCCACCTCGGAGAACATTACCACCAAAGTGTCGTCCAGCAAGCCTTTATTGTTTAACTGCTCCAGGGTATAGGCCAGCAACGAGTGGTACCAGCGTACCTGCGCCGTGTGGGGCACATCTCCCGGCCGGTGCGATGCACTGTGGCTGGCAAACTCGTTATACCAGCGCGTCATGGGTGCCACGGTGCCGGCATTTTGTGAGGGTTTGATTCCTTGGACGATGGCCTGCTGTGCCATTTGCCAGCACTCATCGTAAGAGTAATTAACCAGGTTGCCGTTTTCGTCGCCTTTGGATAACTGTAAGGTTGCCACCCGGTGCAAACCACAAGAAAACGCCCCGACGATATTATCAATTTGTGCGCGGCATAAATGCGGAAACATTTGCCACTCGGTTTGACTCAGTGCCTGGGTAGAGTTTGCAAACGGATCGGCCAGTACATCGGTATTAAAGGCGCACTCACCCAACTGCACACCGGCCTGATCTTTTAAGCGTTTCAGAGCGTTCTCATGAATCGCCAGCTTATCGCGGCGAACACTGTCGAGCGTGGCATTGGCGAGCGAGTCAAAGTCAGACAATATAGTTTCATACACGCGCTGCATTTCGTCGGTTTGCGGGGTGTCGTCGTTACCAAGACCCAGCGCTAATTTTGCGGCAACATCGCGGGGGTCATTATTCGGAATAGGCCGCTCGGTCGTTGCCACGTTACGCGGTTTAGAGATCATGATATCGGATTTGGGGCCCGTGCGAACCCCAAGGCTGAGCACCCCTTCACTGCCCAACTGCTCGGCAATTAAATGATCAATGCTGGCGCTGGCGGTACTGATTTGATTATTACCTGTAAGGATGCCGCGCATATCGTTGTAGTGGGCACCGGCGCCGGCGCCGATATCCAGAGTCAGGTTTTTTAACACCACTAAGCGATCGTACCAATTGGCCAGAGGCCCCAAGCCAAAACTCAGCTCGCCGGAACCACTACTGATGCCACCATCAAACTGAGCTGGACGCCAGTTATAAGGAACCACCCCGTTGGGGTAATACAAAAACAGTACCCGTTGTGCCTGACCTGACTGGGCATAAACGCTCTGACCTAGCATTTGCCCAACAATGGGCAACATTGCTCCGGTACGCGCCATATTAATTAACAGTTTACGCCGAGACCGATTGATTCTTGTTGTCATGTTAATTCTCCTATCGCTTAGCGGCGTTTGGTAAAGCTATCGGATAACACCAGAGCTTTTAGCATGTCGCGCATGCCACCACCGTTACGAAGATCCTGGCTGTAAGAGCGAATAATGATTTCATCGCTTAACTCGCTTTCCTCACGGCCCACCACATAGCGATAGAATTGACGGGCAAAACAAGCCTCACCCTGCCCACTACCGGCAATCAACTCAGCCAACTCGGCAATCGAGTGGTACGGCACGGCCTCGCTGTCCGGATCCATTACAGTCTCTGGCGAGTACAAGCTTTTAATCGAGCCGCTGGCGTCAACCTCTTGAGTTTGACCGTTGCCCAAGGTTTCTATAACCCGGTATAAACCCTGACTGTCGTAACGCTCAAAGCCAAAGCCAACCCCGTCGATAAACTGATGGCAGGCGCGACAAGCCGGCTCACTGGTGTGACGTGCGGTGGCCTCGCGGTTGCTGTCATCGTCTTCAAAGGTCACGTCAAAGTTGGCTGCCGCCGGCGGCGGAAACTCCTGACACATAAGCATCTCGCGTACAAAAACCCCACGCTTTATCGGAGACGGATTTACCGTATTGGTACGCGAGGCTAAGAAACTAGCATGCCCCAATAATCCGGCACCAGCGCGCGGATCGTCGGCATTGTAGTTGCGCACGCCCCAGCCGGCTCCAGCGCCCTCTAGGTTGTAGTGGCCTGCCACCAAGTCATTGGCTTGGGTGTAACCGGCCAGCAGCAACTCCGAAAACGGCATATTGGATTCAATATTCTCCAGTACAAAGCGCACCGTCTCCTCTTTTAACGCTACGACTAAATCGGGGTTGCTAATGGCGGGGAAGGGGTACTGATTGTTGATCAGCCAGCCGCCGATGAAACGACGCAAGCCTTGCTCGGCACGGGCATCATTCAGCACGTAGTTTAAAAGGCTGCTAAGGTTCAAATCGCCGTCGCTGGCGGCCGTCAACAGAGTCGCATCGGGTGTGCTCGCCCAGAAGATATAAGCCAGTGAAGTGACCACTTCAAAAGGTGACAGCTCGTATAGGCCCGACTCCGCATTAAGTAAGCCTAGCTCCGAGCGGTACATAAAGTGTGGCGACATCAACATAGCTTGCAACGCCCGTCGGCCGCCATCCTCATCGTCATAAAGCGCCGTATAGGCATCCACCTCGGAGCCGGACAGCGGCCGGCGAAACAAACGTTTGCCAAAGCCGCTCACCGCACAGCGCATATCTTGGCAATTGTTTTCTAAGCCGTTAAAGGTGTAGCGAGCAATGGCCTGCTCGGCTAACTCTTTGGCGACCATTTGGTAACCCAGTGTACGGTCGTACCCCGATGATAAATACGAGGCCGTTGTAAAGTTACGATAGCGTCCGTCTGCGGGCACGGTATTCATAATCTCGGCCGAGAAATTTATATTGAAGACATCCCGAACACTATTGAGATACTCGGTTTTGGTCAGCAACCGAAGGTTGCGCGCATCAATCGCATCACCTTCGCACTCGGCGCCGTCACACAATTGCGGCTGCCACGCCTCATCGATAACCATCCGGGCAATTTCCAATGCGCAGTCACCCTCGTTAGTGCCGTCGCAACTGGCGGAGTTATCCATAGGCATAAAATCGGCAATGTAATTGGCCAGTAGTGGCTGACTCCAGGTATCGTCTAAGGCGTTAATGGCTTTTGCTACGCCACCACTTCCGTCATCGCCATGACAGCTAGCGCACTGGGCCGCATAAAAATCCCGCCCCAACTGATACAAGTCATCGCCTCCGGTAAAAAGCGCTTGCAGCGACACATTTTGATCGGGAATAAGCAGCTGCACGACTTTGTTGCTAACCGGCCCAACAATAAAGGCCGCACCGTCGCCCTGCCAGCCGGTAAACTCAGTTCCCAATGGAGCCTCATCGGCCGTTACAGTGACCAGAGATCCAACCGGAAAATCTCGTTCATTGTTTTCAGTCGTGCCGCCAATCACGGCTACCCGATAAATCCCTTGGTTGATTCCGCTGGCATCCCAGGGTTGTAATTGCCCATTGGTGTAACTAACCGACTCTGTAATATTGTTTAAATCGGCCGTTTGTGCGCCGCCCTCACCCGCGTTGAATACAGCGTTTACCGTTCCATCCGGTAGCTGATCGGGCGTGATGCCGTAGCGCCACCAATTACCATCGGTATTGTTCATAGGCACACCGGGCCACTCTGTGAGCGGCTGGTCTACCCCATCTATAGTGACCCATAGATATACATAAACGGATTCCCAATTATTGCTGTTGTCGAAACGCAACCATACATCGTCGGAGGGTTCTGTAACCTCTACGCTCGCAGTCAAATCGCCCACTTGAGCCGTCACCGTTGCAGGGCCAGAATTAATACGCGTTAAGAGCCCTTGATTATCAACGGCAACCGCATTATTGCCGCTGCTAACGTGCCAGCTCGCACGCTCGTAAACATTGGCTTTGGTACCGTCTGCAGCAACGCCATACACCACAAGCTGTTGTGTATCTCTTAGGCTAACTTCACTTGGGGCAATGGCGAGACTTGTGATGGCTGTATGCAGTTCAACCACCTTGATGGTAATGGTTTGATCAAATCCCTCCGCCTGAACCGTTAGCGTCGCCGTGCCAACACTGTGTGCGCGTAAGCTAAGCTCGTGGCCGGATACCGACTCGACCGACAGAATTCCTGGATTACTGGTGACAGCCACAGTAACCTCACCCACAGGCGCACTAAACCCATTATCAAATAACGCCGAAACAATAGCGTTTGCGCTGTCACCCGGGTTGAGAGTATCGGTTACTGACACCTGTAATCCGGTTGTTTGCGCACCGGCGGCGGTTATCCAATCGCGAAAAAAGGTATCGGCTTTAGAGTTGGTGTAAAGGGTTCCCTTGGGCATGCGGTTACTGTCGGTTACCTGGTAAATATGCAACAGGCTATCGGCGGGGCTAAAAGGTTTAAGTCGGTATTGCCCACCATTGGTTTGCACATTCAACAACTTCATATCGGCCAGAGGCGTGTCAAAGCGTAAATCCATAAACGTGCTGGAGTGACAGTGCGCGCAGTTAGTGGCGAGATAAGATTTAGCGCGCTTTAACTCGCTAGCATCGGAATCATCTATGGCGACAAAGCGGTCATAGTTGTCCGAGGCGTCAATCGCTTCGCTAAACAAGTCGACATGGTTAAAAGCATCCAGCTGATTGTCGACAACGCCTGAGTAGTCAAAGTTACGGTTCAACTGGCGGGTATGAATCGCCAATGGCTCGCGACTCCCGTTACCGGTATGACAAGACCCGCAATCGGCCGCGGCTTGCACGGGACGATCGCGACCGTCTACATCGGTGTTACTGACACTGGTTGTCTCAGTAACCAAGGTTGCGTCGGTATAATCTTCGTTCCAATAATAATTAGCCGCTTGCCACTTACCACTTCTCTGTCGAAACAGTACCGATGTGGTGAACGGAGCCTGACTGGCGTCACTAAGCTGCAACGTTTTGTGTTTAACCAATACCGATCCCACCGGAAGTTCCCAGTCATCGGTTGCGGAAAAATCTATAGTTTCGCCTTCAGCAACTACCATAAAGTGCCGCACACTGGCGCCATCAAACCAGCCGTCGGTATTTACTTTGTATTCCATTACTCCCGTTTTAGGGACGAGTGGCTGTAAAGACTCAAACAACCCTGTCTCCGATAATCTGGAAGGAATCGTCGCCCGCTCGGCGTCATCGTCTAACAGACGATAAATGGTTGAGTTGCCTCCGTATTCGACGCCGTAGGTAGAAACTAACAATGACTCTCCTCCCACACCGGTACCAAACGAGGCAATATTTTCCGGGAAGGCATCCGTCACCAACTGCTTGGCTTCACCATCGGCGACCGCCCAGATTTTTTTGGTGACATAATCACCAAACACGAAACGACCATTTAGCCCGGGCAAACTGTTACCGCGATAGACAAAACCACCGATAACAGAGCGCCCTACCGGGTGGTTATAGCCCTCTCTGGGAGGCGCAAAATCAACACTGCAATCTTTACTGCTATCGCCCCCTAAGTCGCCGCGATTGGTCGTGCCTTCGCACATGGGCCAACCATAATTTTTGCCTCTCTCAATTAGGTTGACCTCTTCAAACCCCGCCTGGCCTACCTCTGTCTCCCACAAAGTGTACGGTGCTTCAGAGTCAAACGCCCAGCGCCAGGGATTGCGGTGACCATAGGACCAAATTTCGGGGCGAAAACCTGCGACACCCACAAACGGGTTATCACTGGGCACATCGTAGTACTTGCCATTTATGGGCTGATCGAGTGGGTTAATACGAATGATTGAGCCCAACAAATTGCTGGTTACCTGCGCATTATTATTAGTGCGGGGATCTTCTGGGTACGAGGTAATAGCGCTGTGGCCGTAAGCGCCGTCGCCCACACTTAGATACAGGTAATTCGACTCGGGATGAAACTGTAGCATTCCGCCTTTATGGTCGGGGCCGGGCTGGGCAATACGCAGTAGCTCGACACCCGAGCCCGACACAATACCACTGGGGTTATAAGGGTCAGCCACGCGCCAGCGTTTTAAAATGGCATCGCCAAACTGACCATTGGCTTCACGCTCATCATCACTTTCACCATAAATATAGTAGCCATACAGGTAGCCATTACTGGCGTAATCAGGGTCAAAGGCAATACTCAATAGCCCTTGCTCGTGGTAGTTTTTAACCTCTGACGAAATATCCAAAACCGTTTTAACATCTTGGGGGGTTACGCTTTCACTATCGGGGAACGCGTAAATAACACCGGGCTTATCCACCACAAACAACAGACCACTCACCGGGTCTGCGGTTATCATAACCGGTGCCATAAACTGATTAACAAGGTTTGGGTAGGCAACCTCGAAACGGTAGTTACCTTGAGAAACATTGCCGTCAACAGGAAACGCGTGGGGTTGCTCCATAACCGGCCGATTGGGCATGCCGTGGTTACCGTTAGCCTCTAACACGGTGACCTGCAGTGTATCGCTCACGGTATCACCGCCAGCCGTTACCAGCGTTAAGGTTATGCTAAAATCCCCCACCGCACTAAATACCGGGGTAGTCGTTAACTCACCAGTCAGATCCTCACTCCAAAGGGCGCTACTCCAAATGGCCTGCTGGTACTCTCCCGTGGACGCACTAGCCGACAGCTCGATACTCTCGCCGAGCGAGACAACCTGATCGGCACCTGCATTTGCTTGTGGCACAGAATCGCCCAGCATTAAATCGCACGCCGCCAAGTCACTCCAGCCCTGAGCGGTATAGCAGCTATTACCGAGATACGTTAAATCTTCAGTTTGTTGAGAGGCGCCGTCGTTAAATATTATATTGATGGACTCTGGAAACGCACTGACTAAATAATCTGAAAAATCAAAACAGTAATTGTCCCCTACCATTTCCATTGGCTCGCCAGGCCAAGGCGGAGCTTCTGTCATACTTGCCTCAGGCACCGCGCCCCAAAAATACACATGGGGCAAGGCATAATCATCCGGGTTGGCAAAGCAAACACTATTGGCATTTACTGAATCGGGCTTGGGGTTAACCGTTAACAAAAAATCGTCAGAGGCCAAAGCATCGGCATTTGATAGTGCTGTTGCGTTTACCGTAAAGCTACCGGAAGAAAGCAACGCCTGGGAGCTTATTGGGTTTCCCTCAAGCACTCCACTCCACGCCTCACTGGTCCACTCAACCGCGGCAATATCACCGTTTCCTGAAATGGCTTCAAGCGTTATTACATCGCCCCAGTCAACAGTAACATCCTCGCCGACACTGATAGAAAACTCATCAACACCGACACCACACCCGGCTAAACTTAGCCACTGATTATTGCGGTAACAGGAATCGCCACTGAGCACCAGGTCTTGTGTTTGGCTACCGGCATTATTGTTAAATATCACATTAACGGTTTCGGGAAGGACGCCTCCGGAGACTATCTCCGATAAGTCATAACATAAGTGATTATTGTTGTTAGCCATCGGGTAGCCTGGCCAAGCGTTCAAACCCACCATGGCGCCCGATGGGGTGGGGTTCCAGAAATAGACGAAGCCTGTGTTAAATTGTAAGGCATTGTCGTAACACACAAGCTTATTGGTGGTCGTATTATCCTGTGCTACTTCGGTAACCGACACCTCGTAAGTTGTGTCGCTAAAAAGAATACGGTAACGACCTTCTTCGACGTGAAAGTCGTCCTCTGGATATGACTCATCCCAGCTGACCGATCTTGTGATTTTAAATCGCGGGTTGTCGCCCGAGAATTCCTGAACAGTCTCCCAAAGCTGGGTATCGCTATTAAAGGTAAGTTCATCAGCACCCCAATTATTGGGCGTACCACGAAAGTACGCGTGATCCCACTGTTGCGAGAATGAGCTCGCCGACAAACCCAGCAGAGCCACACACACAAACCAACAAAATATTGTTTTAATAGGTTCGCCAACGACACATTTATTATTGCCAATCATAGCGTTCATCCAGCCATTATTATCAACGTGATTTCACGTTATTTTTCAAGAACACGCTCAATACCAGAAGAGCAAAGATACTTAGCAAACTCCGGCCATTATATTGGACACGACAAACCCGCCTCGACAGAAACTGTCGATCAATTAAGCGTGCGAATAATTGCTAGAATTTTTTGGAGATAGTCAGCTTGAGTGAAGCCGAAAAGAGAACAATCTCAATATTGTCAGATAACATTTCATGCGAGCCCTCGTTATTATTAGTGGCTACGATTTAGGTCTAATCATCAGGTTGTTATCAAGACTAGTAACAGAGCAGATATTGTTCAATATGAATACGTATGCAGTGAAACCTATTGGTAACACTTTGTGATGCGGCTTAACATTTTAAGTGGGTATGGGACAGGAGGTTAACCGGGAAACCATAGGGTATGGAATTACTCCCGGCACAAATAATTGTGAATATCGCTTAGGGTTCACTACCAGGCACTATGGTAATAATTCTGGCATCCATAGCGCCAAGCGGTAGCGACCCTTCCAGCGCAACGGATTTATTGTTTAAAACATCAAACCCTTCATCGGCACGCATTAAGATATCGGCAAACCGATCTAAGTTAAGCTCTTTCGGCTCATTATTGTGATTGAGTATTGTCATTACCTGTGAATCGTCGGCCACGTTAAAATATACGTAGACACCGTCGTGCGGCGCATAATGAATCAGCCGACCCTCGGCAATTGCTTTACTACTTTTTCGCCATGTTAACAAAGTGCGCAAGAAATCTTGTGCTTGTTTTGCCTCTTTACTCAGGCCAGAACCATTAAAGGCATTTACCTCGTCACCGGGCCACCCGCCGGGAAAATCTGAACGGATAGCACCGTGATCTTCCGTGCCAGGGTTAGTCATTAGAATCTCAGTACCGTAATAGATCTGAGGGATGCCACGAGTGGTGAGCAAATACGCCATTGCCTGCTGCCATAGCGCGTAATCCTCATCTAGCTGCGTATAGATTCGGCTCATGTCGTGGTTATCGGTAAACACAACTAAATTGTCTGGATCGGGATATAAAAAATCATTACTTAATGCTTCGTACAGCTCGATCACCCCGGTGCCCCACGCCTCTTCAGTGTTAAGCGCGTTTACCAAAGCCGTCTGCAATGGGAAGTCCATCAAACTCGGCAACATGGGTTTAAATCCGTCGGGGTTTTCTTTACCACTCTGCCAGTAGGAGACAATCGCTGGATTGTTAGACCATTCCTCGCCAACGATATTTAAGTTAGGGTATTCCTCCAGGACTCGCTCGCCCCAGTCGACCAAAAAAGATTGCTCAGGGTACGAGTAAGTGTCCACTCTTATACCGCTTAACCCAGCGTACTCGATCCACCAAAGGCTGCTTTGTATCAGATATTGCGCCAAAAATTCATTGCGCTGATTAAGATCGGGCATGCTGGGCACAAACCAACCATCAGTAAACTGACGAGTATCGCTGGGGGCGGCATGGGGGTCGCGCAAGGTAGTACGGCGATGGGTGGTGGCGGAGAACTTACCGTCAAAATTGATCCAGTCTTTAAACGGTTTATCCTGCATCCACCAATGGTTGGAGCCGCTATGATTTAACACCACGTCCATAATAAGCCCTATGCCCTGCTCTCGAGCTTTTTGCGCAAGAGCCAGGTACTGCTCATTACTGCCAAACCGTGGGTCGACCCGATAAAAATCGGTGATGGCGTAGCCGTGGTAAGAGTATTCCGGCTGAGCATTCTCGAGCACCGGGTTAAGCCACAGCTGGGTAAAGCCCATTTCACTAATGTAATCTAAATTCTGGATAATACCGGCCAAGTCACCACCGTGGCGGCCACCCGGAGCCTCGCGGCGTAAACCATCCGTATAACCTTCAAGCGTATCATTGCCTGGATCACCGTTAGCAAACCGGTCGGGCGTTATCAGGTAAATCACATCTTTGCCTGAAAAGCCCTCTCGCTCAGCCGAGTGTTTTGCGCGAGTCATTAATGGGTAACGCCAAGTGGCGACGAGATCGTCGCCCCGGTAAAACTCCAACGGCAAGCGACCGGGCTCGGCATCCGGGTCAATACGTAAATCTATAAATAGGTAGTTGGGGCTATCGGCTTGATGTACTTCAACGATCTCTGCCCCTGAGTAATCGAGCTTGGGAGTTAAGTTACCTAGACCATCACCATGTACCAATAGCTGCAACTTGCTGCTGTGCATACCCACCCACCAGGATGGCGGCTCTACCCGGTCAACAGTATCCGCCCCAGCCATCATAGGCAAAAGCGCTAGTAACAGAACAAAGGCTCTCATGCTATTTCCTTTTGTTGATCTAAAAAGTACCGGCTAATAGAACCCCAAAGCCGGCAAAAAGATTACCACAATAGCATTGTAAAGTTCGGAACCCGACAGGCACCTCCGCCAATATTAGCCATTGACCGCTAACCACGGTCAATGGGGCTTTAGTGTCGCAAAGAAGGCATCAAACCCAGCTAACCAAAGACTATCGCCTTGCGCTTTACCGTTAAAACCGTGTCCGCCCAATGGCTCGAGGGKAAAACGCGCTTTAATCGAGTGAGGATAGGACACCGATACCTCTTCACCCGATAAATTAAACACCGCTAACAGTGTTTGCTCTGGCGCGCTGCGGATAAACCCTAATATGTCCTTAGAGAACTCGTAAAACTGAATATCTCCTGACAGCAGCGCCACCTGATTTTTACGCCATGCGGTAAATCGACGGTAGGCATTCAGTACCGAGTCGGTGGCATTGTCTTGCAGCGATACCGCTTGCGCTAAATGCTCCTGCGGCACTGGCAGCCAGGGGGTAGACTCACTAAAACCGCCGTGTGTCGTAGTCGACCAGGGCATCGGCGTGCGGCACCCATCGCGCCCTTTAAAGCGTGGCCAAAAGGTAATGCCGTAGGGGTCTTGCAGCTGGTGCTGTTCGATAGGCGCCTCGGTTAAACCCAGCTCTTCGCCCTGGTAGCTGCAAATGCTACCGCGTAACGAAAACAACATAGCGTTAAGCACTTTTGCCAAAGCGGCTGAGCCATGCTCGCCGCCCCAGCGCGTCAACACCCTTGAGACATCGTGATTACCAATAGCCCAACAGGGCCAGCCCTCGCCCAACCCCTGCTCAAGGGTCTCTACCGTATTGCGGATATACGCGGCCGAAAACTCATCGGATAACAGCTCAAAGCTGTAACTCATATGTAAGCGCTTATTGCCCTGGGTGTATTCCGCCATAGTGGCCAGCGAATCTTCGGAGGAGATTTCACCTAAGGTTACCGTGCCCGTATAGCGATCCATTAATGCGCGAATTTCTTGCATAAACTCGATATTTTCAGGCCGGGTGTTATCATAAATGTGGCGTTGAAATGCATAGGGGTTGTCTTCGCTAAAGCCTCGGCCTTTGCGCTCGGCCGCAGGTTTAGCCGGATTGTTACGCAGCTGCTGATCGTGAAAGCAAAAGTTGATGGCATCCAGGCGCAGGCCGTCGACGCCACGCTTAAGCCAAAACTCTACCTCCGATAAAATCTGGGCGCGCACCTCGGGGTTGTGAAAGTTGAGATCTGGCTGACTTTTTAGAAAATTGTGCAAATAGTATTGCTCACGGCGCGGCTCCCACTCCCAGGCGCTGCCACCAAAAATAGCCAGCCAGTTATTGGGTGGGGTGCCGTCTTCACTGGGGTCGGCCCACACATACCAGTCAGCTTTGGGGTTGGACTTTGACTCTCGGCTCTGTAAAAACCAAGCGTGTTGATCGGAGGTATGACTCAGCACCTGATCAATGATCAACTTGATGCCGCGCCGGTGCGCCTCGGCAATTAAACGATCGATATCATCTAATGTGCCAAACAGCGGGTCGACATCGCGGTAGTCGCTAATGTCGTAGCCAAAGTCTTTCATGGGCGAGCGAAAAAACGGCGACACCCAAATCGCATCCACGCCAAGGCTGGCAATGTAATCGAGCTTGCTGATGATACCGGCAATATCACCCACTCCATCGCCATTACTGTCCATCAGTGAGCGGGGGTAAACCTGATAGATAATGGCGCCACGCCACCAGGGAGTGTTTTGCATGATACTTCCTAAAATTTCGGATCCGTTAGGCTCGACTCGAGCTTCCGGCATTCGTTATTGTCAATGTTGGGCCGCTGCCATAGCGCATCTCGCCCACCTTTCACAGGTTGTAAAAAGACTAATTCACACGCCGGAAGCCACGCAAGCCAATGCATTCGTATGCAACGCGAAAAGCCGATGAATACGTATGTATTTGGTTGCCGCCCTCTATGGGCTCGATTATCTTGGTCTGCAATCGCCCTGTTTTATGCCCCCAGCTGCGTGTTACACCGCGCCAAGGCCCGGAGCGAGCTATAAACGATAAGAGAGATGTATCATGACTTTTGCTAAACGACTTCCCTACTTAGTGGGCTGCATCGCCGTAGCCACCTTAAGCGCCTGTAATGACATACCCAGCCACCCCGATACCAGCGCGGCAGCCGCACCGGGAGCACCGGGCGCCTCCCCCACTTGGGCCTACTCGGGTAAAACCGGTATTGGCACCAGCTACGAGCAATACCACAACGGCCAGTACAGTGATCAGGCCGCCACAGGTAGCGTGTCTAAAGTGTGGTTCTCCATTGCTCAGGGCGTGGTCACCGAAACCATGTACGGTTTGATTCACGAGGCGCAGCTAAAAGACATGCAGTTTGTCGTGACTGGGCCGGGATTCGTCGATCTAGAGCAAGAAGCGACCCTCAGCCACATCGAATATTTACACACCGACAGCGACGGCCGGCCTACCTCGCTGGCTTATAAAATCGTCAACACCGATAAAGACGGTAAATACAAAATTGAAAAACGTATTGTCACCGACCCCGCGCACAACACCCTGCTGCAACGAGTGACCTTTAGCGCCATGGCAGACGACGTAACCGCTCACTTGGTGCTCAACCCGCACATTGGCAATACCGGCACCGACGATACCGCCCACGGCGAGGGCCAGTACTGGTACGCCAGCGAGGGGGACACCAGCATGGTGGTTACCACCCAGGCCGACGTGCAAGGGTCGGTGGGTTTTGTCGGCCGCTCCGATTTACTCAGTGATTTAGCCGACGGCACGCGCAATGAGTTTTACTCAAATACCGGCACTACCCCCGGCAATGTCAGCATTGCGCTCACCCTACCGACGTTAAGTAACACCAGTGCCCAGTGGGATTTTGCCCTGGGCTTTGGCAATAGTGACACTGCCGCCAAAGAGCAGGCCGATGCCTCGATGAAACGCGGCTTTGCTCAAGTACTGGCCGACTACCACGGTGAGGGCGACGCTATAGGCTGGCAGGATTACCTTGCCAGCCTCAACGCACTGCCCGAGCTGGCCGCCGGCGCCACCGACGGTGGCAAGCTCGCCTACGCCAGCGCTATGGTGTTAAAAGCCCAGGAGGACAAAACCCACGCCGGCGCCTTGATCGCCTCGCTGTCTAACCCCTGGGGCGATGTGGTGGCCGCTACCGAATCCTCAACCGGCTACAAAGCCGTATGGCCGCGCGACTTTTACCAGGTGGCGATGGCCTTTTTGGCGCTGGGCGACACCGCTACCCCTGAGGTGGCCTTTCGCTACCTGAAGAAAGTTCAGGTGGGGCCAGAAACCCCTGGCTACCAAGGTGCCCCGGGTTGGTTTTTACAAAAAACCCACGTTGACGGCACTCTCGAGTGGTTTGCTGTGCAGCTGGATCAGACCGCCATGCCCATTATGCTCGGCTGGCGCCTGTGGCAAGACGGCGTGTTAAACGATACCGAAGCCACCCAGTGGTATCACGACATGCTGCGCCCTGCCGCTGACTTTTTGGCCGACGGCGGCGATATCTCACTCGGCTGGAACACGGCCAACATCCAGCCGCCCTTTACCCAGCAAGAGCGCTGGGAAGAGCAAGAGGGCCACTCGCCCTCCACCACGGCGGCGGTTATTGCCGGGCTAGTCAGCGCCGCCGAGCTGGCTGAACTCGCCGGTGAGCCCGAGCGCGCCCAGCACTATTTAGCCAAGGCCGATGAGTACGCCGCTCAACTTAAGCCACGCACCTTCACCCGCACCGGCGCTTTGGCCGGCGCGGGCTCCGACGGTCAGTACTTTTTGCGCATCAACCGCAACCAGGACCCAAACGACGCGGGCCGCTTGATCGAGCGCAACGGACAGGGAGCACTCAACGAGAGCGAGATTGTCGACCCGGGCTTTTTAGAGCTGGTGCGCTATGGCGTGTTACCGGCCACCGACAGCGCCGTGCGCGAGTCGCTGGACGAAGTCGACAGCAGCCAGCTACCCGATTACCTGCGGGTTAAATACACCTTTAATCGCGATGGCAAAACTTTTGCCGGTTGGCGACGCTACGGTGGCGACGGCTACGGCGAGCGCACCAGCAACGGTGCCGGCTACGCCGAGGGCGGCAGCAACCACAGTGACCAGCGCGGCCGTGTATGGCCCTTTTTAACCGGCGAGCGCGGTCACTATGAGTTGGCCTACGCCTTAGCCAATAACGACAGCACCGCTATCGCAGGGTTAAATGAAACCTACGCCGGCGCGCTGGAGGCTTTTGCCAACGAGGGGCTAATGCTACCCGAGCAAGTGTGGGACGGCGTGGGCGACAACAGCACCTACCAGTACGCTAAAGGGCAAGGGACAAACTCGGCCACGCCGCTTGCCTGGACCCACGCCGAGTACATCAAATTGCTGCGCTCACTCAATGACCGTCAAGTGTGGGATCACTACCCAGCGGTAGAGGCGCGCTACGCTGAGTAGGCCCAGGCCTGACAAACTAAGGTAAGATCGACCTTCAGGGGCGCCACACGCGCCCCGCGATAACAACCAATAACAAATAATGAGAACGTTATGACCCAAGCCGTTAAGTCCCGCCCGAAGCTTAGTTTCTGGCAAATTTGGAACATGTGCTTTGGCTTTATCGGCATCCAGTTTGGCTTTGCCCTGCAAAATGCCAATGTCAGCCGAATCTTTCAAACCCTGGGCGCCGAGATCGATGAGCTGCCCATTTTGTGGGTCGCCGCCCCCATTACCGGCCTAGTGGTGCAACCCATTGTCGGCTACTTTTCGGATAAAACCTGGAACCGTTTGGGCCGGCGCCGGCCCTATTTTTTAATCGGCGCCCTACTCACCAGTGGCGCGTTGTTTGTCATGCCCCACTCGCCTACGCTGTGGATGGCGGCCGGCATGCTGTGGATTATGGACGCCTCGATTAATATTTCGATGGAGCCGTTCCGCGCCTTTGTCGGCGACATGCTGCCGCAGCGCCAGCGCACCCTGGGGTTTGTGATGCAGGCGTTTTTTATCGGGGTGGGCTCGGTGGTCGCCTCTATGCTGCCGTGGCTGATGGCTAACGTTTGGGGCATGAGTAACACCGCCGCACCGGGCATTGTGCCCGACTCGGTTATTTTTTCGTTTACACTCGGTGGCGTAGTTTTACTGCTCGCCATGGGCTGGACCATTTTCACTACGCGCGAGTACTCCCCCCAACAACTGGCCGCGTTTAATGCCGAGGAAGGCCAAGTAGAGTCGCTCGCTGAGCGGGTGCATCGCCCCGCTGCGCGCTATTTAAAAGACGGCGCCTTGTGGTGTGCCGGGGGCTTCGTTAGTGCCGCACTTATTTATGCGTTTGCGCTTAATGCCGAGTTATACATTCTAGCCGGCGGTATTACGGTGTTTGGTCTACTGCAGCTATTGGCGAGCTGGATGCAAACCAACGGCCATACCCATCACGGTGTGTATCACGTTACCCATGATTTATTTCATATGCCGCGCACTATGGTGCAGCTGGCTGTGGTGCAGTTTTTTTCGTGGTTCGCGCTGTTTTCCATGTGGATTTACATCACCCCGGCGATTGCCAGTTTTCACTTTGGCGCCAGTGACTCCAGCGGCGCGCTCTACAATAAAGGCGCCGACTGGTCTGGCGTGCTGCAGGGCTCTTACAACGGCTTTGCCATGTTAGCCGCGTTTATCATCCCACTAATGTCGCGCAAGCTTGGCCGCAAACAAACCCATGCGATTAACCTACTGTTGGGCGCCGTTGGCTTTATTTCGTTTGTGATTATTCGCGACCCTAGCTGGCTGCTGTTGTCGATGGTGGGGGTTGGCTTCGCCTGGGCCTCTATTATCTCAATGCCCTACGCCATTTTGTCTTGCGCCCTACCGGGGCAAAAAATGGGTGTGTATATGGGGATCTTTAACTTCTTTATCGTGATACCGCAGATTTTAGCCGCCAGTGTGCTGGGGTTATTGGTTGGGGTCGTGTTTGAAGGCCAAAGCATTTACGCGCTGGTGCTGGGCGGCGTGTGCTTTGTTATCGCCGCCGGTTTTACGCTATTGGTGGATGATCAGGAATAACTTTGCCCAAGCATCGTGAGGGCGCCACACGCCCTCTTTAACGCTTGCCCCCGCAAGAGCCGCGGATAACCAGCTCGGCCGGAATCAAAAACGATTCGAGCTTTTCGCCCTCCATCAGCTTTAACAGGCTATCCACCAGTAACTCACCCGCGAGCTTGGTGTTTTGCTGTACCGTTGATAACGGCGGGTGGGTATAGGCCGCCATGGGAATATCGTCAAAGCCCATAATGGCAACATCGCCGGGGATCGTCTTGCCGGCCTCTTCTACGGCCTTCATGGCGCCAATTGCGATTAAATCACTCGCACCAAACACCGCATCAAAGCGCAAACCGCGCTCGTGCAGCGCCAATGCCGCGTGATAACCGGCATCCTCTGAGGTCTCGGCATCAATTTGCAGCGCTGGATTAACGGTAATACCGGCATCCGCCAGAGCCTGACAATAACCTTCGTAACGGCGTTTAAACTCTGGGCTGCCCTCGCCAATGCCGCCCACAAACGCAATATCGCGACGGCCCAAATGCAGCAAATGCGCCACCGCTTTGCGCGCACCATTGTAGTTATCGCAGCCGATGGATACGCCCGGTTGCCCCGGTAACACGGGCCCCCAGGTTATATAGTGGGCATCCTGTTCATCCAGGTGATTCAATTTTTTAACGTAAGTGGTGTAATCGCCATAACCTAAAAAGATAATACCGTCGGCGCGGTTGGCGTCTTCGTAGTCGGCGTGCCAATCCTCGCTAAACTGCTGAAACGACACTAGTAAATCGTAATTGCGATCGGCAGTTGCGCTGATAATACTGGCCACCATCGATAAAAAGAAAGGGTTGATCAAAGAATCACCCGTGCCGTGATCCTCGTTGAGCAATAACGCCACGGTACGGGTTTTTTGCGAGCGCAAATTGCGCGCGTTTTTATCGACTTTGTAATTAAGCTCCCGGGCAATCTCTTGTACCCGGCGGCGGGTTTCTTCGTTTACCAGCGGGCTATCGCGCAGCGCCCGGGACACCGTCGCCTGCGAGACGCCCGCGCGGTAGGCAATATCAAAAGAGGTGGGTTTGCGGTCGCTCATCAGGTGTTCCCGGCATGTTATCGTTATAAAGGCTTGCCTGAGATACTAGCGTAAATCGGCGCCGGCAACCACAACCGGCGCACCTCAGTGCGGTTTAACCTCGCTCATCCAGGCGACGTTTAAATTCCCCCATAATCACGTCGTACAACTCAAGGCCGAGGTATTTATCCTCTACCGCCGAATCTATGGATGGATTGTCGTTCACCTCGATAATCGAAATATCATTGCCGTTTTGTTTTAAGTCCACCCCGTAAAAGCCATCGCCGATTAATTTACTGGCAGCCACTGCCGCTTTAAGCACAGGTTTTGGCACTTCAAAAGTACCCATGGCATCAAAACTGCCAGAGGCGACACCTTTACTGGAGTGGTTGTAAATTTGCCAGTGGTTTTTAGCCATAAAATAACGGCAGGCGTATATCGGCTGCCCCGCCAACACGCCGATGCGCCAATCGAATTCGGTGTACAGGTAACTCTGCGCCAGCAACAACGCACTTCCCTGAAACATCTCGCGCATCACCTCGGCCAGCTCCTCACGGCTAGCCGCCTTTTTAACGCCGACCGAAAACGAACCATCGGGAATTTTTACCACTACCGGTAAACCCAGCTCGTCGATCAGCTCCTGCTCGCGGCCCATATCGGCGCGGCTTAAAATTCGCGTGGGCGGCATCGGTAACCGGTGGGTCGTGAGCAATTGCGTTAAGTACACTTTATTGGTGCAACGCAAAATCGAATCCGGATCATCGATAACCACCAACCCCTCGGCCTGAGCCCGGCGGGCAAAGCGATAGGTAAAGTGATTCACCGAGGTCGTCGCCCGGATAAACAACGCATCAAACTCACTAAGGCGATTAATATCGCCCCGGCCAATGGTCTCAGCCATAATGCCCTGCTTAGCCGCGGCTTTAATAAACCGCTTAATCGCGGTGCCATTACTCGGCGGCATGGGCTCTTGGTTGTCGACCAGAATCGCCATGTCGTATTTGTACTCTTTACGCGCACGGGGCTTGCGCCAAATAAGGCGGCTAAAATTATCCAGAGCATCGGCAAACAGGGTTTGCTCAGACTCTTGTAGCTGGCCTAGCGGTACGGTCTCAAGTGACTGTATTTGCCAGCCGCTTTTTCGCTTAAAGCGCACCCGCAAAATCGGCGCCGCAATTTGCTCGAACAACGCCCGGGCCAGATCGGCCAGCGGGGCGACGTCGGTTTTTCCAAAACAGACCAACAAGGATACCGCATCACTGGTACCGGCGATGGCGTTTAGTTTTTCGTCTATCTTTACATTAAGGGCTAGCACCTCTTGCCACTGACGCTTCGATAAGTCTCTCAAGGTCTTTACCGAGGGCACCACTTTGTGACCACGAGCCTCAGCCAACAACGAGCAATAGTAACCAGTCGAGAGATAATCATACTGGCGGCATAAGTTGATCACCCGGCAACGCTGGCGAGTATCGGCCTCAACGAGGTAATCGTTGGCCAGTACCACATCGGCCGAAGGGTAAAGTCCGGCCCAGTCGGAGGCCTTTTCAACAATGATTTTCAATTGCGTCATGGGAAGTCTAGTTACCTTAAATTAGCGCAAAAATTAGATTGCGCAGCGGCGCAAGTGTGGCAAAATCGCGGCAATTGGCAAGTATTATTTTGCTCTTTTATTGTAAAGGTTGGCACAGCGCTAACCCGCTACTGAGACACCTATGACCCCGACCGTTCGCCCCGCTCTACTGTCCGACCTGGACGCGCTTGTCGCGCTTGAGAACTCAAGCTTTAGCGGCGATCGAATCAGCCGGCGTAGCTTTAGACACTTTCTGGATACCGAACAGAACCAGCTACTGGTAATTGACCAGCCAGTGCGGGCCTACGTGTTGATCTTGTTCCGTCGGGGCACCTCGCTTGCGCGTATTTATTCGCTGGCGGTTGCCCCTGACGCTCGAGGAGCTGGATTTGCGCGCGCATTAATGGCAGCGGCCGAAGCCTGCGCCCGACACCGCGACGCGTTATTTTTACGCCTGGAGGTAGCCGACACCAACCAAGCGGCCATTGGCCTATACCGATCGCTGGGGTTTCACCCCATTAAACAGTTGGCGGGCTACTACGAAAACGGCGGCGACGCCGTACAGTTTGAAAAACGGCTGGGGCGCGACACGCAAGATAACCCCAGCGCCAATTTCTACCCGCAAACCACCGAGTTTACCTGTGGCCCGGCGGCAGCCATTATGGCCATGCAAGCCCTGCGGCCCAACAGCCGGTTCAGTCGCATCGATGAAATCAACCTATGGCGTGAGGCAACCACTGTCTATATGACACGTGGGCACGGTGGCTGCTCACCCCACGGTTTAGCGCTTGCGCTATATCAGCGTGGCTTTGAGGTGCGGCTGTTACAATCGAGTGGCCAGGTGGCGTTTATCGACAGTGTACGTAGCGAACATAAAAAGCAATTAGTAGAATTGATTCACAACGATCACGTAACAAAACTGCAACAAGCTAGTATCCCAAGTGATGTCTGCGTGATTAACTCCAGCGTTTTGCGCGAGCAGTTAGACGCCGGCTATACTATTTTATTGCTTATCAGCACCTGGCAGCTAAACCGTAACAAAGCCCCCCACTGGGTCTGGTTATCGGCCATGGACGATCAGTTTGCCTACTTACACGACCCCGATGTGGACCTGCAAGATCATCGCAGCGCGCTGGACAACGCCAACTTGCCATTGGCTCTCGACCAGCTTAACCGGGTGCTAGGGTACGGTAAAAAAAGTTATCGCGCCGCAGTTTTGCTACGCGATCAACGCTGATGTTAAAGCGCCTTGTAAAATTAGCCACGCAACCGATCTCGCATTGTAAAAATTAGCCTCCACAACATTGAGTCCGCTAAGCTACATCACTCAATAACACCTTTCGTAATCGCGCAACCCAGCCCAAGCTATTGATAACCCTCACTGTTTCGACCTACTCCTTATTTTGGTTCGATGTTTGCAGAGCTGTGGTATCCCGGCATTAACTTTGGCCGGCTTATTTATCAACGATCAGGAGACGGTTATGAACACATTACAGCTAGAAGGTAACTGGCAAAAAATGAAAGGTGCCGCACAGGAACAGTGGGGCAAACTTACCGACGACGACATCGACCGTATCGTGGGTAAGCGCGACAAACTTATCGGTGCAGTAAAAGAGCGCTACGGTATTACTCAGCAAGAGGCCGAGCGTGAAGTTAATGAATGGTCTACCAAGTACGAGCAATGAACAGTCCCAATGAGAAGTCCAGCTCAGGGCAGGACAACCTCACCGGAACCATCGATTTAATTGAAGACTCCGGCAGTGGCGAAACCTTGAGTGTCGGTGATATTCTCAGTGGTGTTAAAGACCGCGGCTTTGGCCCGCTGCTGCTATTGCCGGCGCTGATCACCCTGCTACCCACCGGAGGTATCCCCGGTGTACCCATTATTTCAGCTATCTTAATTGTTCTCATTGCCGGGCAATTACTGGCTGGTGCCAAGCGCCCCTGGATCCCCTCGCGTTTGGCGCGAGCCAAAGTATCACGCGAGCGGTTTACCCAACTGCTGGATAAATCGCGTCCGGTTACCCGGCGGGTAGATCGCGCGATTAAACCGCGTTACGGTTTTATGACCGGCAAAACAGGCAACCGATTGGTGGCGGTAATAGCCATCGTTTTGGCGCTATCGTTAATTCCCCTGGGCCCTATTCCGTTTGCTGCAGCAATCCCCTCCGGAATACTCGTGTTGCTAGCGTTAGGGCTGGTTGCGCGCGACGGCTTGTTTATCATACTGGGATTAATATTAAGCGTGATAGCCGTGGGCTGGATGGTGATGCGATTTTTGTAGTGGCTAGCCAAGCCTAAAAATGCCCGTGAGTCTGTCACGGGCATTCGATTGTTACATCAAGCGGCCGGAGTACTCACTGGCCGGCTTACTCGGTCTGTCGGTGCCAGCGACGCGATTAGGCACCTCGTTGATCTTTCCGCCATTGGCCAGAAAGGCCTCGATCTGCGACTGAAGCTCAGAGCGTACCCGCTCGCGTGAAGCGATATTAAAATCTTCTTGCGGCTGATTTTTACCTTCGTCGCTTGCACTGACCTCATCGTTATCATCAACGTCGATGTCGTTATCGTCGTCTAAGTCACGACTTTCATTTAGCTCGTATTGACTCGCCATAAATAACACCTCTCAAACCGTATGTCTTATCCATGTCAAAACAAAAAACTCGATTTAGATTAACCCACCGCTATTATTAATCGCACAGCTCTGCCACAACGGAGCTGGCTTTATACGTGGAGTTGTTGCCTTTATAGCGCAATAAACGTAGTTCGTTAAAGGATTTTTTTACTTTTTTTAGTCCAGTTTTTTATTAACGTAAGTGCTAGCTTTAGTTTTTGTTATTTACCGTTAAAGCGCGCGAGTGGAGCGCCACTCTAAGCAATAAAACGTGGCGACGTGTTTCGGGAAGTTACAACAAGATTGCCCTTAAACGGCCGCAGACTGCCCGGCGATTAAGCATTTATTTGGCACAGCTAAGGCTAACCCGTTACACTGCTGCGCTACCGATTATGACAGCCGAAGAGATCAAGCATGGCATCGACACGTGAGCTCAAATACTTTCCCGAACTTGCCGAGTACTCTCTGCCCGAGCAAGAAAGTCGCCTAAAGCAGGCCAAGGCCAGCGCCTTTGGCCCGGACACACGACTCGAGCGTTGGCGTGGCAACTTAGTACAATTCTTTTTAATGTTTGCCGGCTCGGCTGCCTTTATGGTGCTGCTGGCCCCCGCACTTAGTCTCTCGCAAGATACCGCGGCTATTATTATGCTGGTAATCGTATTACCGCTATTTTTTATTTTTCAGCAAAAGCGTTACTTGAAGCTGATTCGCCAGGCGCTGCAGGAGCAGCGATAAGCTTATGCATTTGCGCTACCCATAAAAAAACAGCGGCCAATGGCCGCTGTTTTTTTATCCACCTCCGAAGAGGCGGTAAACTCACTAAAACAATTAAATCGCTTCGCTGCCGGTTTCTCCGGTACGAATACGGATAATCTCTTCCAGTGGGGTGATAAAGATCTTACCATCACCAATTTTACCGGTTTGCGCCGCTTTGGTGATTGCCTCAACCGCTTGATCGACCAGGGCATCGTCTACCGCCAGCTCGATTTTTACTTTAGGCAAAAAATCAACCACATATTCAGCACCACGGTACAGCTCGGTGTGGCCTTTTTGGCGACCAAAGCCTTTCACCTCGGTCACGGTCATACCCTGTACACCGACCTCAGACAGTCCAGTGCGAACATCGTCGAGTTTGAACGGTTTAACGACAGCAGTAATCAGTTTCATTATGGATTTCCTTCTTCGTCTTGGTCTCAGCCAGATAGCTTGCTGTAGCAGTTTGAGGTTGTGCCCTGTAGTGGGGCTACCAAATTCTATGGGTAAAGATACACGCAAGTCGCGGGAAAATCATCCATCCAATTCAAACTTACCGACAATCTACCGCTGAGAGGACTTTTTAAGCTACAGCCCGGAGCTAGCCCCGGGCTGTACGCTGCCTGATACTCTTACTTAGAAGAGGTGAACTCAGGGTAGGCTTCCATACCACACTCAGCCAAGTCGACACCTTCGTACTCTTCTTCTTCGCTAACGCGCAGACCGATGATCACCTTAATGATGCTCCACACTATCAAGCTGGTTACAAATACCCAGATGAAGATGGTCAAGGCGCCTACGATCTGGCCCACAAAGGTAGAGCCATCGTTGGTTAAAGGCACAACCAGCAGGCCAAACAAGCCAACTACACCGTGCACCGAGATAGCACCAACCGGGTCGTCGATCTTGATTTTGTCCAGCGTGATGATTGAGAAGACTACGATGATACCGCCCACAGCACCGATGATGGTGGCGCCCAGAGCGCTTGGGGTTGAAGGCTCAGCGGTAATCGCTACCAGGCCCGCCAGTGCACCGTTAAGCGCCATAGTCAGATCGGCTTTACCGAACAAGATACGAGCAACGATCAGCGCGGCAACCAGACCACCGGCAGCAGCGGCGTTAGTGTTCAGAAACACCATGGCGACGGAGTTGGCGTTGGCGATATCGCCCAGTTTCAGAACCGAACCACCGTTGAAGCCGAACCAACCCATCCACAGGATGAACGTACCCAAGGTAGCCAGAGGCAGGTTAGCACCGGTAATGGCGTGAATTTCGCCGTTTTTACCGTACTTGCCTTTACGCGCACCCAGCAGGATAACACCAGCCAGAGCAGCCGCAGCACCCGCCATGTGTACAATGCCCGAGCCGGCGAAGTCTGAGAAGCCAAGATCGCCCAGGTTGTACATGCCAAATACATCGGCACCGTTCCAGGTCCAGCTACCTTCCATTGGGTAGATGAAGCCGGTCATGACCACAGCAAAGGTCAAGAAAGCCCAAAGCTTCATACGCTCAGCAACCGCACCAGACACAATAGACATAGCAGTCGCTACGAATACCACCTGGAAGAAGAAGTCGGAGGCGCCAGAGTAAACCGAACCACCTTCAAAGCCTTCTTCGGCAGAAGCTGCCAAGGCATCAGCAACCAGAGTTTCACCGCCTGCAATTCCAGACAGGAAAATATCGCCGCCGTACATAATGGCGTAACCACACACCAAATACATGATGCATGAAATTGCAAACAGAGCGACGTTTTTAGTCAGAATCTCTGTTGTGTTTTTGGCACGAACCAGGCCCGCTTCCAGCATGGAGAAGCCGGCGGCCATCCACATTACCAGTGCACCACATACCAGGAAGTAAAAGGTATCGATGGCGTACTGCAACTGAAAAATTTGATTTTCCATTGCTTAATCCCCGTTTGTTGTAAAAATCTTTTTCACTGCTTAGAAGTCTTCTTAACTGCTTAAGAGTCTTCTTAAATCGCTTGATCGCCGGTTTCGCTGGTGCGAATCCGAATAACTTGCTCGAGAGGCGAGACAAAGATCTTGCCATCACCAATTTTGCCGCTGTTAGCCGCTTTGCTAATGGCTTCGACAACAGAGTCTAAATCCGACTCTTTTACCGCGATCTCCACCTTGGTTTTAGGTAAAAAATCCACCACATACTCGGCGCCACGATACAGCTCTGAGTGACCTTTTTGACGACCAAAGCCTTTTACTTCGGTGACTGTCATACCGTGTACACCGATGTCGGAAAGCGCTTCGCGCACCACATCGAGCTTAAACGGCTTGATAATCGCTGTTACCAATTTCATTTATTGTGCTCCTAAAAAATCCCGCACCCGAAGGTGCGGGTAAACACTGGAAAGACGCTTATCTGGCGGCAAATACAACCACCGGATAAGTATGTAGACCCAATAAAGAGACTCCACGCCCTTTGCTGTGTACTCGATCACAACTTTGCACAGAGCAGGCCAACTAACAAAAAATCTTTATTATCATGCACTTACAATAATCCCGTAAAAAAAAGATACGCTAAATGGCGTATCCCAAACAGCCCTTCGCACCAAAATCGTGCCACCCCCAAAATGTAGCGCACCATTAGTGCACTATTTTGATTTTTGGCTAATTTCGGGAGTAATTTGCACCACAAAAGCGCGTCTAGCGCTACCCCCAGCGGGATAACCCAGGAGGCCGACGTCTAATTCGACCTAAGGCTTTTTTCAGGGTGTACAATATGGGGCCAAACTCCCTCAGTGAGCGCGTTAGATGCAAGATTTTACTCAGCGACTTTTTAGCGAACTGCAAAATGCCCTGCCCGGCACCGAAGCCCTACCCAAAGCGCAACTACAGGCCGCGCTTGAATCCGCCGTGCGACGCATGGACTTGGTTAGCCGTGCCGACTTTGATGCCCAGGCGGCGGTACTGGCCCGCACCCGCGCCCGGTTAGAGGCGCTCGAAAAGCAGGTGGCGCAGCTTGAGGGCAACATTGACCCAAGCCAAGGCACACGCTAAGTTTTAGGGTGTCGCCCGAGCGTATGACACGCTCACCCTACCATCAGGATGTGGGTGCTTACTAACGCAAGGATTGCCTATGTCACTCGCCATTGTTCACACCCGCGCTCAGCTCGGCGTCGAGGCGCCGCCGGTTACGGTTGAGGTGCATTTATCCAACGGCCTGCCCTCGTTGGCCATTGTCGGCATGCCCGAAACCGCCGTTAAAGAGAGCAAAGACCGGGTGCGCAGCGCGATCTTAAACTCCCATTTAGAGTTTCCCGCCCGCCGTATCACCGTCAACTTAGCCCCCGCCGATCTACCCAAAGAGGGCGGCCGCTACGATTTGGCCATTGCCATTGGTATTCTCGCCGCCTCGGGCCAAGTGCCTGACGAACGACTGGGCGAGCTCGAGTTAATCGGTGAGTTGGCGCTATCGGGCGAGGTGCGCCCGGTAACCGGAACGCTGCCGGCGGCGCTCGCCGCCGGGCGCGCCGGCCACGGGCTGATCGTCGCTGCGGCCAATGCCCCTGAGGCAGCGCTGGCACGAGACACCCAAACATACAGCGCCGACAACCTGCTTCGGGTATGCGCCCACCTGCACCGGCGCAGCGAACTGCCCACAGCCGGGTTTCGCACCGCTCCCGTGCGCCGCACACAAGCCGAGCTGGCCGACGTCAAAGGGCAGCAGCAAGCCAAGCGAGCTCTGGAGGTTGCCGCCAGCGGCGGCCACAACTTGTTGATGTTTGGCCCGCCCGGCACGGGTAAAACCATGCTTGCCAGTCGTCTCCCGGGGATTTTGCCGGCCATCGACGAGCACGACGCTCTTGAGGTGGCGGCGGTCTACTCGGTGTGTGGCGTCGAGCACTCGCCGCAATGGCTCGAGCGGCCTTTTCGCGCACCGCATCACACCGCCTCCGCTGCGGCCCTGGTAGGTGGCGGCACGCAACCGCGCCCCGGCGAGATTTCGCTGGCCCACGGCGGGGTATTATTTTTAGACGAGCTGCCCGAGTTTCAACGTCAGGTATTGGAGGTGCTGCGCGAGCCACTGGAGAGCGGCGAAATTCGCATATCCCGCGCTCGGGCGCAAACCTGCTACCCGGCCAGATTCCAGCTCATTGCCGCCATGAACCCCTGCCCCTGTGGCTACTATGGCGGCAGCAGTACCGGGAGCGACACCCGCTGCCGCTGTACCAGTGAGCAAATTCAGCGCTATCGCAATAAAATTTCGGGGCCCATGCTCGACCGTATCGACCTGCATGTGCCGGTGCATAATATCCCCCCCAGCGAGCTCAACCAGGCGCCGCCCGGCGAACCCAGCTCCGCCGTGCAGGCACGGGTAAGTCGCACGGTAGCGATTCAGCACCAGCGGCAAGGTAAACCCAACGCGCAAATGAACTCAAAAGATATTGAACGGTACTGCGGGCTCAGTAACGACGATCAGCAGTTTTTAGAGGCGGCGGTCATTCGGCTGGGGCTCTCGACTCGGTCGTACTATCGGGTATTGAAAGTGGCACGGACCCTGGCCGATATGGCGCAACTCGAGCCTATAAGCCGCCCACAGCTGGCCGAGGCACTGGCCTTTAGGGCGCTAGACCGCGCGCCTTAGGCTTTGGGTTTGGCGTCGGGTTTAAGCGCACGGGAGGGTTTACCGCCCACCAGATGTAGCGAGCGGATGCTGTCTACTAACTTGCTGTAAACCGCCGGAGCCCCGAGATAATGCCCCTGCAGCTGGTCACAGCCTTCATCCACCAGCCACTGTAACTGTCTGGCCGACTCCACCCCCTCGACAATCACCACTTTGCCCAAATTGTGGGCCAAATTAATCATGGCAGCCACCAGCCGGCGTTCGCTGCGCCGGCGCAGCAAGTCGGCCATAAATTGCGAATCAATTTTAAGCGCGGCAATCGGCAAGCGCTGCAGGTGCAAAAACGACGAGCTCCCAGTGCCAAAATCGTCCAGAGTGAAGGTCACACCAAAATACGATAGCGGCCGCATACACAGGCTAACCATCTCGATGTTTTCCATCAATGCGGTTTCGGTTAGCTCAAACTCGATGCACTTGGGGTTCACCCCAGTCTCGGCAAAGATATTGGCCATGGTTTGCACCATGGCATCGTCACGAAACTGCCGTGCCGAGAGGCGCACCGCCATTTTTAGCTCGACGCCGCAGTCGCGCTTTAGTTGCTGCAGGTGATCGCACGCCTGACGCACGGCCCAGTAGCCAATGGCAAAAATCAGCCCGGTATCTTCGGCAATAGAAATAAAGTTAGGCGCACTGAGAATGCCTTTCTGCGGATGGTTCCAGCGCAGTAGCGCCTCTAGCGCCACTACTTTGCCACTGCTCACGGCAAAGCGTGGTTGGTACTCTAAATACAGCTCGCGGTTTTCCACCGCGCGACGCAAATCCTCTTCGAGGCTCATGCGATAGCGCACGTCGCGGTTCATTTCTTCGGTAAAAAAGCGAAAGTTGCTGCCCTCGAGTTGCTTAGCCTGATACATCGCCAAATCGGCACTCTTTAGCAAGGCATCAGCGCTGCGCCCCGCTTCGGGGTACGAGGCCACACCCACACTGCAACCAACGGACAACTGGTAACCATTGATTTCGTAGGGGGCGCTTATCTGTTCGATAATTTTAACCGCCAGATGGGCGATGTTAGACGAGCTTTCTACATTAAGCAGTAGCAAGGTAAACTCGTCACCGCCCATCCGCGCCATCGAGTCACTGCGGCGCAACAGCTTTTGTAATCGGCCTGCGCAGAAACGAATCAAGCTATCGCCTATATCGTGGCCGTAGCGATCGTTCACCACCTTAAAGTCATCCAGATCGATAAACATCAGCGCAAAACGCGTGCGATCACGCGCGGCAACGCGAATAGCGTTTTCCAGCCGGTCGCGAAACAACACGCGGTTGGGAATATCGGTCAGAGGATCGTGGTGGGCGAGCCGAGCCAGATTTTGCTCGGTGCGCTTGCGCTCGATCGCGTAGCGCAATGAGCGCTCGAGCAGTACCTCACTGATACTATCCAGAGCCAAGTAATCGGCAGCACCACAGGGGACGGCCTCGCGATCGAGCGCCAAATCCATGGTGTAGGACAACGCCACCACGGGCACCGGGCAAAATTGATTTTTGACCGCGGTTAAGACATGTTGGGCAGCACTTGGCTGATCGGCAAACAGCAGTAAACCCACCGCATAGTCACCCCCGAGCAAAGCAGCCAAGCCGTCCTCGTCAGGGTGGTGGGCCACCAGCTGGTAACAGCCTGGCGCAGCGGCCTCCAGCCATTTATGTAAATGCTGGACGAGCGATTCGTCGTCACCGAGCAACAGCACTCGTGTGCAGCTTGTCATCGTTGTTCCCTGCTCTACTGTAAATTCCGTCTTAAAGGTGCCCATCCGGCGCCATTGCCGCCATAGGCTTTATTATGTGTTAGATCCAATCATACCTCGGCTGTCTAGTATGACTTATTTAGCGCCTAAATCAACATAATTAGCCTAAAAATCGAGCAATTAGCTACCGCCCTGTCAGGGCCCAGCGCCCATAACGATATTGCGTTTAAACTCGGCTCTGCGATTGCTACAATGACGCGCTCAGTAACCCCCCACCTGCTTGTAACGAGGCCCCGTGACCCGACTCAATCCCCGCCAGCGAGAAGCTGTTTTATACGTCGACGGCCCCTGTCTGGTACTTGCCGGCGCCGGCAGTGGCAAAACGTCGGTTATTACGCGCAAAATCGCCTATTTAATCGAAAAGTGCGACATACCCGCGCGACACATCGCCGCCCTGACCTTTACCAACAAAGCGGCCCGCGAGATGAAAGAGCGGGTGGGAGGCTTAGTAAAAGGCAGTGCGGCACGGGGCTTGACCGTCTCTACCTTCCACAATTTGGGGCTTAACATCATCCGCCGCGAGGCAAAGACCTTAGGCTTTAAGCCCGGCTTCTCGATCTTTGACGCCGAGGACGCCCGCGCCCTGTTAAAAGAGCTGATGATGAAAGACGGTGAGATGGATAACGACCATCTCAATATGGTGCAAAACCAAATCTCTAACTGGAAAAACGACCTCACTACCCCCGAGGCGGCCGAAGAGCTGGCGCAAAGCCCCGCCGAGCTAACTATGGTGCGCATTTACGAGCGCTATAACCAAGCGTTACGCGCCTACAATGCGGTGGACTTTGACGACCTGATTTTGGTGCCGGTGCACCTGTTTAACACCAACCCCGAGGTACTGGCGCGCTGGCAGCGTAAAATTCAATACTTACTGGTGGATGAGTACCAAGACACGAACTCCAGCCAGTACTTGCTGGTAAAACAACTCGTCGGCGGGCGCAACGCCCTTACCGTGGTAGGGGACGACGACCAATCCATTTACGCCTGGCGTGGCGCCCGGCCCGAGAACCTGGTGCTGTTAAAAGAAGACTTTCCCAGCCTGCACCTGATTAAGCTCGAGCAAAATTACCGCTCGACCAGCCGTATTTTGCGGGTCGCCAACCACCTGATCGCCCACAACCCCCACGAGTACGACAAAGCGCTATGGAGTGAAATGGGGCTGGGAGATGAAATCCGGGTAGTTAAGTGTGCTAATGAGGATGCCGAGGCCGAACGCGTCGCCACCGAAATTTTAGCCAATAAGCTGCGCCGCGGCGGCAAATTCAGCGATTACGCGATTTTGTACCGCGGCAACCATCAGGGCCGCCTGTTGGAGATGAAGCTGCAGCAGCACCAAGTGCCCTACAAAATAAGTGGCGGCTCATCGTTTTTTGGCAAAACCGAAATTAAAGATGTGATGTCGTATTTACGCCTGCTGGTAAACCCTGACGACGACAACGCGTTTCTGCGCATTATTAACACCCCCCGCCGCCAAATTGGCACCAGCACCCTCGAGGCACTGGGCCGCTTTGCCAGCGAGCGCCACTTAAGCTTGTTTGCCGCCGCCGACGACATCGCCCTGCAGCGCCACGTGCCCAAACAAAACCTCGAGCGCCTGCGCCGCTTTAGCGACTGGGTGGCTCGGGTGGTAGAGCGCTGCAACGGCCCGGAGCCAGTAGCCGGTATCGAACAAATGCTGGAGGATATTGGCTACGAAGCCTGGCTACACCAAAACTCCTCCAGCGCTAAGGCCGCCGAAAAGCGCATGGACAACGTCCGCTACCTGACCGATTCAATCCGTAAGATGCTCGAGCGGGACGACGACGGTGAGCCTCTCACTATCGACGACGCCATCAGTAAACTGGTACTGCGTGACATGCTAGAGCGTCAGGAAGAAGAAGAGACACTCGATCAGGTTCAGCTGATGACCCTGCACGCCTCCAAAGGGCTGGAGTTTCCTCACGTCTATTTAGTGGGCATGGAAGAAGACCTATTGCCTCACCGCAATAGCATCGAAACTGACAATATCGAAGAAGAGCGCCGCCTGGCCTATGTGGGTATCACCCGCGCCCAACGCACTATGACTTTGACGCTGGCCGGCAAGCGCAAGCAATACGGCGATATCAACGAGACCACCCCCAGCCGCTTTATCGACGAGCTGCCTCAGGAAGATATCGTGTTTGAAGGCTTTACCCCAGCCACGGCCGAGCAAGTAAAAGCCACCGGCGAACAGACCATCTCTAGCCTGTTGAACATGTTTGATTGACGGGGTACGGGGTACGGGGTACGGGGTACGGGGTACGGGGTACGGGGTACGGAAGTGTGTTCGTTTACCGTCATCCGTCAACCGCCCCCGCTTTGCGGCGTTGGTACCAATTACTGGCTGTTTTCCACCATGTAATCCACAGCGGCCATTACTTCATCATCCGAGCAAGTCGCACACAAGCCCATAGCAGGCATGCCGTTAAAGCCTTTCAGCGCGTGCTCGTGCAAAGTATCCATGCCCTTCGCGATACGGTCAGCCCAGGCGGCACTATCGCCCAACTTAGGCGCACCGGCAACACCGGCAGCATGGCAGGTATGACACGCGGTATCGTAAACCTGCTGACCCGAGCGCGGCCCTTCACTGGCAGCGGCAACTGGCGCAGCGGCGCAATCTTCGCCCGACATACAGCTCTCACCTACCGGCGCAAGCCGCTCGGCAATTTCGTTTTTTACATCGTTTGACTGGCTCACAGCCAATCCAGAGGCAAACAGCCCCATTCCCAGTACGACCATCAGGCCGATCATTTTTTTCGCTTGGCTCACGGATGCTTCCTCTATTAGCGGCAGCGCTGGATGCTGCTCTGGTCTCTGGCGCGCCATTATAGCCAGAAACCACCCCTGAGGTGAACAACCCAGCCCTCAGCCGTAGACGATTGCCAATCAGGGTTGTAGAATGCGCTCCTTCTACGCATCCGCAGCTCAGCTGGGTGAGGTAAGCGTTTACAAAGCACCGCTTTGTGCGCCGCCGAACGGCTTTCAGCTAAGCTGAAAGACCGGGCCTGAGCGACAGCGAGAGGAGTAGCGGGTAGCGCGATGAGCGCTACGTTTTAAGCACTGGCACTGAACCAGTATAATTTTCAGTTCTACGCATCCGTAGCTCAGCTGGGTGAGGCAAGCGTTTACAAAGCATCGCTTTGTGCGCCGCCGAACGGCTTTCAGCTAAGCTGAAAGACCGGACCCGAGCGACAGCGAGGGGAGTAGCGGGTAGCGCGATGAGCGCTACTATCTAGACGCAGGCACTGAACCTGCTAAAACAATCAGTATTACGCATCCGTAGCTCAGCTGGATAGAGTAGCGGCTTCCGAAGCCGTTGGTCGCAGGTTCGAATCCTGCCGGGTGCGCCACCTTCCCTACATTCAACATCTCACGCCTTCCCTGTAGCCCTCTCCACACGCGGCCTACGCTTGCCCCCTATACATTCACGTTCTACACTCTAACCTCAGATTCGTTATTGATTGGGGGTATTTATGGGGGTATACCGAGCACCCCCATGGTCGGTACCCCCAAACAAGGTACCCCAGAGGTGTAGAGAATGGCGCTAACAGCCAGCCAGATTAAAAGCGCAGAGCCACGCGATAAAGATTACAAGCTATACGACGAAAAGGGCCTACTGCTACTGGTCAAAAAAGGCGGGGGTAAGTACTGGCGATTGAAGTACCGCATAGCCGGCAAAGAGAAGCTGTTAGCCTTGGGGGTGTTCCCTGAGATCACCCTATCCCATGCCCGTAAGTTGCGTGATGAAGCCCGGCTGGACATAAGCGCCGGTATCGACCCAAGCCAACAGCGGCAAGCCTTAAAACAGGCCAGCTCAGAGGCCGGTCAAAACGCCTTTGAAGTGATTGCCAGAGAGTGGCTGCAGAAGCGCGGCACAAAGTCAGTCAGTGGCGACAAGCGTTTAAAGGCACTGCTAGAGAAAGACCTACTCCCCCAGCTTGGCCGCTTCCCTGTTAGCGACATTAAGCCGCAACAACTATTGGCCGTGTTACGCCGTATTGAGAGCCGTGGCGCTATCGAGACCGCCCACCGGGCCAAAGGCATAGCCGGGCAAGTGTTCCGCTACGCCGTGGCCACCGGTAGAGCCGAGCGGGACGTTAGCGCAGACCTAACCGGCGCACTTGCCACCCCCAAGACCAAACACTTTGCCGCCATTACCACACCAACCGAGGCCGGCAAGCTGTACGGTGCGATCCAACAATACCAAGGCACCCCTACGGTACAAGCTGCGCTCAAATTGGCCCCGCTACTGTTTTGCCGGCATGGTGAGCTACGCCACCTAGAGTGGGCAGAAATCAACTGGGACAAAAGCCAGATCGAGATACCCGGGGTAAAGACCAAAACGCGAGAGCCGCACATTATCCCGCTAAGCCGACAAGCATTGGCGATACTGATAGACCAGAGAGACCACCACAAGCGCGGCCAGTACGTTTTCCCAAGTGCCAGAGGTGCCAGCCGCCCCATTAGCGAAAACGGCGTAAGAACCGCGCTACGCACTATGGGCTATGACAATAACACCATGACCGCCCATGGCTTTAGAGCAATGGCCCGGACGCTTTTGGACGAAGAATTAAACTACCGCGTAGAGTGGATAGAGCAGCAATTAGGCCACGCGGTGAAAGACGTACACGGCAGGGCCTATAACCGGACAAAGCACCTAGAGCAGCGCCGCAAGATGATGCAACACTGGGCTGACTACTTAGACCAGCTCAGAGCCAAAGCAGAGGCCGGGAACGTGATTACCGCAAACTTTGGAAACCAAAACACCTAACAACGACGGGCCTACGTTATGACAAACAATGATTTTCTCGAAAGAATACAGGCTTTAGCAAAAGGCATATCTACCCCTTCACGCAATGCGCTATTGGTGTCCGCCAAGATGTTATCCGAGGGCATGGACATACCTAGCAACCTAGACTACTTCCGCGAACGGTTAATCGGTACCGAGGCAGAAAAAGACATTCAAATAGAGACAGCGCTACAAGCTTACGGTCAGCGCAGTAAGTTAGCGTAAGCCACCCCCAACCAAAGCCCAAGAGGAAACACATCAATGGACACCCAAACGACCGAAGAGATCACGCAAGCTCTGACAAACATGCCCAATACAACACGGCATTGCTGTTTAGTCGTCGCCAAAATGATAAGTGCCGGCATGATGAAAGAAGGAATGGATGTACCCGGCAACATTGAGTACTTGCGATCAAATCTCATTGGGAGCGAAGAAGACAAACGTTTTCAGGTGGCCCAAACAATCAAATTTTACGAGCAACTAAACACAAAAGCCGTTTAACCAGTTACCCAAACCTAGCCCGACGGGGCGAAAGAGGCAGCACCCACTGCCTTTGGTTTGGGTTCTAATTGGGGGCACTGTGGGAGGTGCGATTAGTGGAGCGTCCAAAACTAAGTGTTATCTATGAGTTTTATTGGCAAATTAAAAAATTAGAGAGACTCGCCTATGGTACGGAGTATGAAGATGGTGAGTTCATCAGCGTTAATCAGGCCACACTTGAAGCTAAGCAATTCGAGTATATACGCTTGCTAGAGAGTCTAGATGGACAGCCCACAGCGTTTCAGCAATGGCTAAATTCTCAAGATGAGTATTCAAATCTATTAAAGCAATTTTCCAGCAAGAAAAAATTTGTTATGCGGTGCCCTGATGACATCAGCCTACCTAATGAAATGCTAGAAAAGGACGCAAAGGTCAAGCTCCAGGCCATAATTTGCGGTGTACTTTTGCTTTATAAAAATATTAATACCACCTTTTTAAACTCACTAATTGCCGTTTCTGAGCTTGACTTTAATGCGCGCCCTGTTTTTTCAGATACGACGATCGGGAACATGAAAAGGCTGTTAGCGTCCCTAAAGAAGGATCTGGAGTCAGCGAAACTATCGGATATGGGGCCTGAATACAAAGGGTTTGTTAACTACCTAGAGCGTAAATTGAAGAGAGCAAAAGGGGAAGATTTCAGCACCGTATATGCAATCAATCTTACCAACCCAAGGAAGCGAAGACTGCTGATTAGAGAGTGCTCGATACTGGGGAATATTTATTTTAAACCCCAAAATTCAAATCAAGGTCGTTTTTTTCCAGCCATATTGGCTTCCATTTGCAAGCTAGTAACAGGTGAGGAGTTTACAGAGCTAAGGGTTATACAGAAAATCCAAAGTAACTACGATTATTCGGCTGTGAAGAATTACGAATATTCGGATGAAAAACCACAAGCAAACCGACCCTTTAGCCGTGCAATTTTTAGGGCCAGTCCGGAAGCTGAGGCTCAAAGACGAGCAGAAAATCTGCTGAGTTACGATAAAGCGTCAGAAGGGCATTACCCTCCAGACACAAAGGCATGAATATTACGCCCCAATATCCGAAACAAAAGTCATGTATATTCGAGTGAATAATTTCTAATTAACAACATTATTAAATCAGTCGAGAGCGCCTAAAGTGTCATAACGTTAATCAAGAGGTGACACTTATGACTCACAATGCATTACTGACTAATACAGAGGCCGCCGATTATTTGCGGCTATCTCCCCGCACTCTCAACAATTCCCGCTATACCGGCCTATTGGCCGGAGTAAAGGCGCCCCCATACCGCAAGATGGGTAAAGCCGTTCGCTATGAGCAAAGCGCCCTGGACAACTGGAAGGCTCAATTTACAGAGCAGACCAGCACCAGCGAAAGTGCAGCCTAACCAGCGGATACAAAAAAGCCCTACGCCAGAACGCAGGGCCAAAACATAGCGAATTGTTGAGGTGTCATTATGACCGATCAAACCAAGTTACCCAATAGCGCACACGCACAAAGAACCCGCCTGCTAGCAGCACTGGAGGGCGCACAAGGACGCGGCGTGACCAGCTATGCCGCAAACCAAGAGCTAGGCATTTACCACCCACCGGCGCGAATCAAAGAGTTACGCGATACCGGCCATAACATCGTCAGGTTGTGGGAAACCATAGAGACCGACATTAGCCGCCCCCGTCGCGTTGCCCGTTATGTGCTAATCAGCAAGGAGGCCAACTAATGGAGCGCTACCTGATCGAAATACAGACCCGGCACACGGTGCCATTTATCGTGGAGGCCGAAAGCGAAACCGACGCGCAAGAGAAAGCGCTACGCGGTGAAGTGGAGCCAGGCAACCCCAGCTATAGCGAACCTGAAATAAGCAACTGTAAGCCGTTGGGGGTGTCGTCATGATTGTAACTAAGGCTTTAGCCAAAGATACAGCCTACACCGGCAATTGGTGCAACTGTATTCGATGGGCGAAAGCTCACGCCAACCGAACAAATACACCCGTTGCGATTGCTAGGGCTCGTCCTGAGTCGCGCACTTATCAAGTGCTGGCAGAGGTTACTGCAGAAGGGGTGCGTATGCTCCCGTCCCCACTCGAGCTTAAAGTGAAACAGGTGTCGCGTTTCTATGGTAGCTAAAAAGCCTCAGTTTAAACGCAAGGGCGGGTACATTCGCAAGCACGAAGAATGGCTCGCCTCACCAGCTTATAGGGCTCTGTCATGCCCGGCCAGATGTTTGCTGGAAGAGTTTCAGCGCATTTATAGGCCTGGTAGAAATGGCCATCTAGTCATATCCCAAAGGCAGGCAGCGCAATTGCTAGGCGTTCACAAGAGTACCGCGACCAAGGCTTTTAACGAATTAGTAACGCATGGATTCCTTGTAATGAGTCAAGGGCAATATTGGCAGGAAAGAAAGGCTAGGGAATGGCGACTAACAATCGAATCTTCAGATGGTCATCTGCCTACAGATAACTGGAAAACACAAACTCCTGATTGCTAAGCATCATATTCTGTTATCTCTATATATTTAGTAGTTGATGCTATGCAGAGTTGTAAATGTTCCAATGACTCAGAATAAGCATTAGGCTCAAAGGTTAAGGCGTGCCGAAGTAGCATTGTAATCGTGTACAGGTGTCGCAGCTTTGCCCCTATATTGGGCTGTTCATTTAACAAATTTTCAAGTCGTGAATTGCCTTCAATTCTGACGGATAATTTCCAATAATGTGGCATAGGAAGGTCTAGCCGGTCACAGCACTCAATAAACGGGTAGGTGTTTACAAAAAGTTTACGAGATAGGTCCTCATCATCTTTATCTCCAGCTGCCATATCACCCAGTACGCCAACTATACCAAATGCCGAACTAAGATAACGTCCTATTTCCTGTTCGTTTAGCGTCAAATCGCCTTCTTTAGCATTGGGAAACAGAGCCTTATGCAAGGTATTTGAACTGCGCAATACTTCCTTTGATGCTTCCGGCATCAGCTCACAGTGTTCTGAAAATTCTTTTCTGTGAGCATAAAAGTTAGCGAAATTATTTTGTGCTCTCTGCAGTGCCATAGAGTGTATTGATTGCTCGGATCTGTGATTGGCAGCAAACAAAGCGAGAATTGCTGCTACAGCAGCTAAAACCCCTAAGGGTACCTTTATGGTAGAGGTGAAAAAGTTGTTAATATGCTCTGGGCTTAAGCTCTGACTTAAAGTTAACCCGCTGTGCCCCAAATTAGCAGCTGTAATAGCGCAAACTACAAATAAGCCAGAAACAACAATTGTTATCACTTCTGGCAAAAGCCAGTAGCTTCTTGTCGGGCGATTAATAAATGGAAATGCAAACACCTTGCCTAAGGTGCCTAATGCCTTTTTTATGCCTGTCATCCAAAGACCTTATACTTATTCCAACGTTAAATTTTCCGAGGCCTAAATCTGTACCAGGCTGGGTATATATTTGTACCAGTAGTGGTACATATTTGTACCAAGAGCCAGTTTTTATGAGTTTTCTTCACGAGCGAACCCATTAAAATCAATAACTTACGAAAGCTCAGCAAATGCTCTCTGGTACATATTTAGGCCTACATACAATTTACCATATACCTAGCTATACGGAGCATTGAATAATACAGGGGAAATACGCGCGCGACCCCAACGGCCGATCAAGAATTAACCAGTGGAGTTGCCAGCCACCCTTTATCGCTCATAAGATTTCTGCGAAGTCAGTAGCGGGGTAGATGTTGAATATTGTTGAGGCGCACATGTTGACTAATGTTAACCCTGAATATGGAGTTTCTGGACATCGCTAGGGCTGGAGTTTTCGGAGCAAAACGCGCGATAGAGGCGGACACGCCAACGCGGTGCGCTGACTTCCCTGTGTGGTGCATCGCGGCTTTAACGGGCGAAGGCGTGACCTACCCCTAGGCTAGCCCACACGCCCACCAATGCAAGTGTACGACGTTACGGATTGTTAATAACCCGCCTAGCCACCGACGGCCATAAACCGCCCTGTGGCGCACCACGCCCCCAAGCCAGCACAAAGCCCCGTGCTGCCTGCATATACAGTCACTAAGGTTTCCTTACATCGCAGGCGCTTAACCACTGATTGGTGTGTTGTGTTTTGCGCCCCCCTAAAAAGAGCGGGCCAGCCTCAGAAAACCTCAGGTCAGTTAAGCACCTAACGACTTCTTAAAACCTCTGACGCCGGTAAGCGATAGTAAGCGCCTGAACCTGCCAAAACCTGACATTGGCCCAAGTGTTTTTTTGAGTCCTAAAAGGCCAGCGCTACCCTAAGATTGCCCTAAGGCACAACGGCTAAATGCGTATTTCTGTGCGTACCACCCTGCGTACCATACTGCGTACCAGCCGCCCTAAGATCACCCCATGATCGCCCCAAGGCTGCAACGTCAAGATTAGGGCAAGGTCGCAACAAGATTACAACAGGCCACAGGGGCAAGTTTAGGGCAAGGCTGGATAAGGTTTAGGCAGCGCCGTCATAAAGTAACCGGTTACTCTAAGACCACGATAAATAATTGAAAAATAATTTTATTAGGGGGTAACGACGAACACGTGGGGGTACTTATGGGGGTACTTTCGATTTTTGCAAAACAAAAACCGTTTAACATCAAAATCTTACACCAACTATTCAGTAGGTGCCGGGCGCCATTTTTTCCTAACGCCTCTGATTATCGCCGAAAATTCAGCCCCACTCCCCTCGCGCTTTCTGCGAAATATTCACCTCCTCCTGCGAACCCGTGCCGGCTTCGGCGCTGCATTAAAGCTTTCTGCTTTCATGTATTCATGATTGCAAGACGCCTCTGTCTAAATGCGCGCCGCTTGGGCGACATATACGCGCCGAATCGCCTTACAGGTACCGCTGCATACGCAAACTGAGAGCGCTGTCACTGTGCATCACCAGCGCCCGACGTAGAGTCTCCGGTGCGCCATCTGCGACGGCTAACCCCTTTAGCTCACAGGGCGCCACTGCCAACCACGGAATGGCTTCGGCCGCCGACTGACTTTCTCAAGGAGCGCTTTATGTCTAACACATTAAAACGGTTAACCCGCCTCACACTCCCTTGTACAGCCGCCTTACTTTGCTCATCACTTCTGGCTGAGGCTAAGCCCTACAAGGCCGCCGAGGTTTACTCGCTAGAGTCTGAGCTTTACGGAAAATACGTCATGCGTATGCGCGCAGGCGAGGGCAGCGGATTGGTCTCCGCCTTCTTCCTCTGGAAGGAGGGCTCAGAGCTCAACGATGTATTTTGGGAAGAGGTCGACATCGAGATCTTGGGCAAGAATGAGGCTCGCAGTTGGCAAAGCAATATTATCACGGGCCTTGGTAGTAAAATTACCTCCGAGCAAAGTCACAACGCCGGTGAATCTTTAGCGGGTGCCTATCATACATTTTCCGTTGAGTGGACACCGGACCAAATGCGTTGGCTGATTGACGGACAGGTGGTAAGAGAGACCAACTCGGGGCAAGCAAGTGCGCTCACCAGCCCGGMGCAAGCGCGCTTTAATTTTTGGCCGGCTAATATCGAGCAGTGGGTAGGGGCAATCGATGAGAGCGTTTTACCGGTACAGATGTACGTTAACTGGGTAGAATATCACCGCTGGGACGGCGAGGACTTTGAGCTGAGCTGGCGAGATGATTTTGACACCTTAGACCTCACCCGCTGGGCCAAAGCCGACTGGACCTTCGCCGAAAATGCCGCCGATTTTGTACCCGCCAACGCGGTGACAAAAGATGGCTACTTGGTGCTTAGCCTAACACGCGAAGGACAAGAGGGTTACACGGGCACACCCCCGCAAGATGAGGGTGAACAAACCGATGAGCCGGGCGAACCCCCTGAACCCACGCCCAGCGAGCTAACCTGTGAAGTTAGTCATTTAAATCAATGGGGTTCGGGCTATCAAATGGATGTCACCGTAACCAATAACAGCTCCAGCGACGTTTACGGCTGGACCGTTACACTGGATTTTGCCAACAACCCGCATATTACCAATGGCTGGAATGCCACGCTTGCAAGCCAGGCGACAGAACTGACGGCAAGCAACCTAAGCTGGAATGCGAACCTGGCACCGGGCGCAGCAGTTAGTTTTGGCCTGCAAGGCAACAGCAATGGCAGTATTGCCTCCCCTGAGTGCACGGTAAATAACCAATAGTTCGTGCCTGAGCGCCCCATGGGGGCGCTTTAGCCATAAACGACGTATAAAATTAGTAAGGCATGAGTTAATCGCCGTGCTCCGATAAGTTACGTAAATGCGCGAAAGCACGCCAAGCGTAACATTGCAAAGTACCCACTACAGCCGTTAAGGTAAATGACTCCACTCTTTCCATATCACCTATTATCGGGAACTTTCCAACTGTGTTTACCCTAAAACGTTGTCTGACCCTTGTGTCATTTATCACCGCCACCTTTTTTGGAGCTACCACCATGGCCCAAGAGCCTTCATCCGCTAGCGCAACTCAACTACCACCAACGCCAAAAGTGATAATTTTTGATGTCAATGAGACATTGCTAGATCTGGAATCTATGCGTTCATCTATTGGCAAAGCATTGGGCGAGCGGGAAGACTTACTACCACTGTGGTTTTCTACCATGTTACACAACTCGTTAGTCACCACAGTAACAGGCGACTATCAAGACTTTGGCAAAATCGGCGTGGCATCATTGTTGATGGTGGCGCAAAACAACGGTATTGAATTAACAGCCGACGATGCTAAAAACGCGATTGTCACACCACTGTTGAGTTTACCTCCCCACCCGGATGTAAAACCGGGCTTAGAGTCTCTAGCTAAACAAGGGTTTAAAATTGTTAGTCTGACCAACTCCTCTAACCACGGCGTGAAAACTCAGTTTGAGAACGCCGGCTTAACCGACTACTTTGATACGCGCTACAGTATTGAAGACATTCAAATTTATAAGCCAGATTTACGCGCCTACGAGTGGGCACTTGAGCAGCTCAATGTTAAACCCGATGAGGCACTTATGGTGGCTGCGCACGGCTGGGATGTGGCCGGCGCAAAAGCTGCTGGCTTACAAACCGCTTTTGTCGCACGCCCCGGAAAAGCACTTTACCCTCTCGCCCAAAAACCAGATTACGTCGTCAACGATATTGGTGAGCTGGCAAAAATGTTAGAGAAAAACGCCGAGTGATCAACACAGGTAATTAGAGCGTGTAAAAAGATTTAGCCTTGGCGCCACTAGAAATGAGCGGCGGCTTCACCGATATTTTTTTGATGCGGCCGCCGCGAATATCTGTCACCCACTTACGTAGGATAACGACATACAGTACTCGTGATTAATGAATAACTTTTTTGTGAACATTCGTACCATCAAACAGGTAAGCAGTGCCTTTTTCACAGTCGAACGTACAGCCAGATTTACGCTCGACGATATGAATACGTTTACCGCGAGCGGTTAGCTGAACCACTTGTCTCGGTGCAATTTTACGCTCTTCATACGCAACCCACCGAACAGCATCTTTCTCGTCATAAGTTTTAACTTCAATAACATGATCCGTGTCATTCAGGAACGATACTGAGCCCTCGGCAGGCGTGTACAAAAATTGAAGACCATCGATGACTTTTTGGCCCTCTTCAGTTAAGACCTTAACGCCGAAATCAATTGCTTGCTGTGACATGACATATCTCCTAATAATCCATTAAATTAATTCTTTCACACCTCATGAAAGAAACGTCACAATACGGCCGGCACTGCCGCACAACTATTACAGAGCATTACATAAAGCCATAACGTATAACCCAAACCACACTTTACGCGACACAACGCTTGATAAAGCGAGAAACGCCGGTAACCCACCGTTGAAACCCAGGCCTGACATTCATTGACCTAGCTGATTATCTCTGGAAAAAAACCCTCCCCTACCCTCATTCAAATCTACTACAATATGCGCCAACCTAGGTGATAAATAACGGACTACTCATGGGAATCTTGGACGAACTCAAACAGCAGGCCCACAGCCTGCGGGCAGCCGAAGCCGACGAGGCTGCGCGCCTTGCCGAGCAAGAGGCTTATTATGCCGAGGTGCTGCGCCCGGCGATGCTTAACGTGCTGGCGTATCTGGATGAGCTGGTAAAGCATATCAACTACGTCCAGCCCGAACGCCCACTTTCTTACCCGTTGGCCCCCGACCGCGAAACCCAGGTTGCTCTGGCCCAGGGGCAATTTAAGCTGCTGATCGACAGTTCGGACTCTCCGCGACAAATCGATGTCCGGGTATCCGCCAAGCTGAGTCAGCCAGCTTTGTATGTCATCGGAGATTTGGCGTCGATCAGGCATTACTCCGAGCACCTCGACAGCTATGGACTTGCCTATCATCGACAAGACTCTCTTAACAGTGCCCACAAAGTTGATAAAGCTACCTTCACCCTCGAGGGGCCGCTACACCACGCGGTGCGCATACAAGCCGATGCCGAGCAACAGTGTATCGAGATATTACTACGTAACTTTGGCCGCCCCGGAGTACAGCGCCACCGTTTTACGCCCGACAAACTGAATGATGCGCTACTCGACCGGCTGGGGCGGTTACTGCTGCACGATATCGATAGCCTGCCAGTGCCTAACGACGTCTCCGAAGAGACGCGTCAGCAATTGCGCCAAACACTCGCCAAAAAAAAACAGCAGGAAGCCGAATCCTCACCCGAGGCGCCGGAGCTTGAAGCCGCCAAAGTACGTGACCGGCTAAAACAAAGCTGGGCCAAAAAAATGCAAGAGGCAAAAGCTCTTTACCGCAAAAAACAATCGCAAGATGACCACCGGCAATGAGAACAGAGCTAAAAGAAAGAATCACGGCTGTTTGCCAACAAAAAATAGCCACCAAAGGCCACAATGTAGGGCTTTCGTTTTACCCCTTTTTTGCCAACAAAAATTCTGAACCAGATTTACTAATGGAAGCGGCCACTTGGTGGATACAAACTCATCGACTGGACCACTTTGAAAAAGCTCATAAGATTTTGACTCTTGTAGCGGCCGAACACTAACGTGAACCAACCCATACGATGAAAAACTCCGACTCCGTTAAGCTAGGTATTATTGGCAAATGGCACGACGACAAAGGGTACGGTTTTATCCTGCCCGAATCGGACACACGCGAAGTATTTTTTCATGTGTCGGCCTATAAAGTTCGCGGGGCGAGGCCCACGCTCGGAGAGCGGGTTACATTTACCGCCGAACCCGATGCTCGGGGGCGCAACCGGGCGGTAGCAGTCTTCCCCCTAAAACCAAAACGCAGCCAACATGCCGGTCAGGCGTTTAACGCTTTTATTACCAGCGCTGTATTTTTGGCCATGGTGGCGACCTTGGTGCTAATAAACCGTGTCCCGCCCGTACTGTTGTGGCTGTATTTGGGCGTCAGCATTTTTACCTACCTGTTATATGCATGGGATAAGTCCAGCGCACAACACAACCGTCGCCGTACCCCTGAGGCCACGTTACACTGGCTGGCACTGATCGGTGGCTGGCCCGGCGCTTTATTTGCGCAACAGCATTTGCGCCATAAATCCAGAAAACAACCATTTCGGGCGGTATTCTGGCTTACGGTTCTCATCAATATTGGCACGCTGATTTATTTAATAACGCCTTACGGGAGCGGGTTATTAAACGACATTAATCGGCTGCTCCATAACCTTTACTAGCCAAATCGGGCAGGCCTTACCCTCTGAACTTAAAGACCCCCTAAGTGCCTGATTGCAGGCCTATTTCTGGCGCTTTTGGCAAAACCTGCTATTTATAAATAGGACTCTTAGTGCCGCGTGCTAGCGCCACCTCTGGAGCAACGACAATCAACACTATTATGGATTAATGCAGGGAACTTGCAATGAATCGATATGGCGCAGAATTTATTGGCACGTTTTGGTTAGTACTTGGGGGGTGCGGCAGCGCAGTATTAGCGGCCGGATTCCCGGAGCTCGGGATTGGTTTTGTCGGAGTTTCTCTGGCTTTTGGTTTAACTGTGTTAACCATGGCGTTTGCCATTGGGCATATCTCGGGCTGCCATTTAAACCCGGCGGTATCCATAGGTCTTTGGGCTGGAAGACGCTTTGCCGCTAAAGATTTGGCACCCTATATTATTGCTCAGGTGTTAGGCGGGCTCGCCGCCGGCGGAGTGCTTTATATTATTGCCAGCGGTCAAACGGGGTTTGATGTAGCCGCAGGCTTTGCCTCTAACGGTTACGCTGAACACTCGCCCGGCGGTTATAGCCTATTGGCAGCGCTGGTGTGTGAAGTGGTGATGACCATGATGTTTTTGGTGGTTATTTTAGGGGCTACCGATAAGCGCGCGCCGCAAGGGCTAGCGCCTATCGCGATTGGTTTGTGCCTAACCCTAATTCACTTAATTAGCATCCCGGTTACCAACACCTCGGTGAACCCGGCACGCAGTACCGGCGTTGCCCTGTATGTCGGCGACTGGGCCGTGGCGCAATTATGGCTATTTTGGTTGGCGCCTATTATCGGCGCGCTCTTGGGGGCCGTTGCGTACAAGGTGATTGGCAAAGAGCCAAACAACGCCTAACGCACACAATTAAAAAAACGCCGGCAAAATTGTCGGCATTTTATTACGTTAACTGGGCGTATAACCACGCCGTAAAAGGGGGTTAAACCAGCGTCCGAAAAAGCCTGAGAGCTGTATAGGAGCCTGAGTCACAGTCAGGCAAATACACTCACGATCAACACTGGCCACCGGCGTGTGCGTATCCGTTTGATCACAAGCCATAAAATCGCCCGCATGATACACGCCCTCCTCGTCAGAGAAGCTACCTTGCAACACCATCGTCAATTCATCCCCTAGATGTGTGTGCTTGGGTGAGGCGCCACCTGGTTTAATTCGCAGTAGCTCGACCTTTAAGCCTTTATCGTCACGGCATAGCTCGGCTGAACGAATACTCCAAGAAATACGTGACCATTTGAGCTTATCGTAACCGTTGGGAATGAGTTTGCGTAAGCTGCGCGGAACACCTGAGTTGTTGTCGGGGCTCAGTTGACGCGGCTCGGGCGACAAATCCAGGCCTTCGGCCTCAATATCCTGTGGCGGTTGCTCGGGCTGTGTATCGATACGAGCCATTAACGCCTCTAACGATAACTTCTGACTGGGTGCGGGCTCTAACGTCTGCATAAGCTCGCCACCGAGCTGGCTCAAGCGCGAGTAGTTTTGACGGCATTGGCTGCAGTATTCTAAATGCGCCGCCACACACAGAGACTGCCCCAAAGGTAGTGACCCAGCCGCATAAGCCGATAGCCAGTCGCCGCTTGGATGTTGGGTAATCGCCATACTATTGCCCTCCCATCAGCAGGTGCATCTTCTTTAGCGCCAGGCGGATTCGCGATTTAATCGTGCCCAGCGGCAGGCGTAACTCTTCACTCGCCTGTTGGTGACTGCGACCCTGCAGATAAACTTTGTGCAATACGTCGGCCTGCTCTTTAGGCAGCTGCGCCAATCCGGCGTGTATTGTTTCCTGTGTCATAAGTGTTTGCGCGGCCTGAAACGGATCCGGGCCATCGTCTTCAAGATGCTCAAATAAATCATCGGCATCAATATTCGTGTTGTACCGACCGTTACGACGCAGCGCATCGATACGCGCATTACGGGCCAGGGTAAAAACCCAGGTATTGGTATTCGCGAGGCTTGAGTTATAGCTGCCAGCCTTGTTCCAGATTTTGATCATCACCTCTTGCGCCAAATCGTCGGCCACCAAGGTAGCGCCTGGCTCCTGCGCCAAACTGTAGGCGCGAATAAGCGGCACATAGTGCTCAAATAACTTAGCAAAGGCCGCACGATCCCGCGATTGCCCCACGGCACTAAGCCACAGCTTAAGCTGCTTTTGCTGATCTGCCTTTTGTTGTGCCTGCACCATAGGGATGGTTACCTAGTTTGTTATGGCAGCCGGCGGTCATTAATACCGGTTGCGCCTTTTTTCTCGAGTTGTATGCCCGGTGGGCCATACTAACGGTGTGTATAAGCTGATTACGTTGCAGCCGCCATACTGGATCACATGATCCAAAGGTTTGCCGGAGCCGTATGCTAAACAACATGTAACCGATTGATTCGAGCCCATTATGTCCAGTACACAAGCCAAAATCACCCCCGCTGCTCAGCCCAACCAACTGCTGAGCGATTTTAAACGGCTCTACCAGCAGCTCGATGAGACTAGCATCGCCCGGCTGGATCAGGTATACGCCAGCAGCGTTAAGTTTAAAGATCCGGTGCACGATATTGAAGGTGTGGTCGCGCTACAGGACTATCTGTCCGCTCAGGCGGAGGGCTTGAGCGAGTGCCGATTTGAGTATCTAGACGAGCTTATCGCCGATAACAATGCCTATATTAAGTGGGTGATGCGCTTTCGCCATGAAAAACTGGGCAACCGTCTCATCGCCGTGCGCGGCGTATCTCACCTGCACTTTAGTGACAAAATCGATTTTCACGAAGATGTCTACGATATGGGCGCCCTGCTCTACGACCATATACCGGTACTGGGCCGCCTTACCCGCTGGCTCAAAGTTCGTCTCGCGCGCTGATGTTAGGGGGAGTTATGAGCCAACTCGCGGATTTTAACCGCCAACAAGCGCCAACTGCCGATACTCCAATTGACTGGGTAACCGGCGCCAGCAGCGGCCTGGGTCGTGCCCTTGCGCTGCAGCTTGCAGGGCAAGGGCACTGGGTTATCGCCAGTGCCCGCAACCACCAGGCACTGACTCAGCTGGCCACCGAGTACTCTGGAAGCGGCCGCATCCTCTGCCTGCCCTTGGACGTCACCCAGTCCGAGGAGGTAGCGGCCGCCGCTCATTTAATAAAAAGTAAACTTGGCCGCCTCGACAGGCTTATCGCCAACGCCGGTAGCTGTGAGTATTTTGACTTTCCGCACCCTGACTGGCGCGCCATAGAGCGAGTGTTTGCCGTCAACTTCAATGGCGCCGTCAACTGCATTGAAGCTGCCCTGCCACTGTTGCGTCAAAGCCCCACTCGGGGCCACATTGTCGGAGTGGTGTCGCAAGTGGTTAACGCCCCCTTTACCCGCGCCGAGGCGTACGGCGCTTCGAAAGCCGCCCTAAGCTACTTCCTTGATAGCTTGCGGCTCGACCTCGCCAATGAGCTAGACGTAACCGCACTTTATCCGGGCTTTGTTGACACGCCTCTAACTGCAAAAAACGATTTCTCGATGCCCTTTTTAATGGATGCCGATCAAGCCGCCACACGTATGTGCCGCGCTATCGAGCGCCGGGCGATAGCGCTGAGCTTTCCGCGTCGCTTAACCGCCCTTTTATGGCTAGCTCGCTTACTACCCGGCCTGTGGCGTCGGGCTATGAAAAATAAAAAACCTGTTGAGAGCAACTTATGAAGATTGCGATTATCGGCGCCGGCATTGCCGKCCTAAGTGGGGCTTATTATTTAAAAGACCAACACCAACTTCATGTACTCGAACGCGACAGCCGGGTGGGCGGCCATACCGCTACGGTAGATGTCACAGTCGATGGCCAGCAGCAGGCCATCGACACCGGTTTTATTGTGTATAACGACTGGACCTACCCTAATTTTATAGCGCTTCTGGACGAGCTGGGCGTGGCGACCCAAGCCACCGAAATGAGCTTTAGTGTCAGCTGCGACACCACCGGCGTCGAGTACGGCGGCAATAACCTCAACACGCTGTTTGCCCAGCGGCGCAACCTTGTCAGGCCTTCTTTTTTAGTGATGGTGCGCGATATTTTGCGTTTTAACAAAGAGGCGGTGGCCGATCTCGAGAGCAATCAGCTTGAGCAAGATATTACGCTTGGTAAATACCTGCAGCAGCGCGGTTACAGCGACAGCTTTATTAATCACTACCTTATCCCCATGGGCTGCGCCATTTGGTCGGCGTCAACGCAGGTTATGCTGAATTTTCCGCTGATATTTTTTGTGCGGTTTTTTAACAACCACGGTTTACTGAGTGTCAATAATCGCCCGCAGTGGCGAGTGATTAGTGGCGGCTCACGTAATTACTTGCCCGCACTGACAAATGCCATTACCGCCAGCGGCGCGACTATCGAAACCAATGTGGAGATCGCCCAGGTTACCCGCCAAACCGACGGTGTTACCGTGCTGCGTGCCAATGGTGAGAGCGAGCAGTACGATCAGGTAATTTTTGCCTGTCACAGTGATCAGGCCAGTGCGCTGCTGGGTGATGCCAGCGCAAGCGAGCAGACGGTACTGGGGGCTATTGACTATCAAAACAACGAGGTAATCCTGCATACCGATACCCATCAGTTACCGCAAAAGAAGCTGGCTTGGTCGAGCTGGAATTACCGCTTACGCCAGCACCAACAAGAGCGCGCTGTACTAACCTACAACATGAACATCTTACAAGGCTTAAACAGCAGTACGACCTTTTGCGTGACCTTAAATGACACCAGCGCCATCAACCCCGATACAATCTTACAGCGCTTTAACTATGCTCACCCGGTTTTCACGCAACGGGCTATAGCGGCCCAGCAGCGTTGGGCCGACATCAACGGCGTCAATCGAACGTGGTTTTGCGGCGCTTATTGGGGCAACGGCTTTCATGAGGACGGCGTGGTTAGTGCCAAACGCGTAAGCGATGCGCTAAATACAGCCGATGCCTCATGAGTAAAACTCCTGCTATTCAACACAGCGGTATCTACCACGGCTGGGTAAGACACCGGCGGTTTACACCGCGCGCCCATGCGTTTACGTATCGGGTATTTATGATGTACCTCGATACCCGGGAGATAGACTTGGTTATGGCGAAATCGCGTTTTTGGTCGAGCCACCGGTGGGCACTCGCGCGCTATAAACGCAGCGATTTTCTAGGTGACCAGAACACGCCTCTAGACACCGCGGTTCGTCGCGAGATCTTTGCTCAAACCGGACAACACCATACCGGCCCTGTTCGGGTGCTTACCAACCTGCGTTACTTTGGGTTTATCATTAATCCAATCACTACCTATTACTGCTTTGATGAACAAGAACACTTAAGCTACATCGTCGCTGAAGTTACCAACACGCCCTGGCGAGAGCGCATTCAGTATGTGCTGCCCTGTGATCCGAAAGGTGAACCTTCGCGTAATATTAATAACAGTGAAAATATTCAACGGTTTACCTTTAATAAAGGCATGCATGTGTCGCCGTTTAACCCGATGGACATGCAGTATCAATGGCGTAGCAACCTGCCCGGAAAGCGCTTAACCATTGACCTAACCTGCACCAAAGATGCAAAAGAGGTCATGGATGCAACACTGTCGCTACAGCGTGAAGCTATCACCACGGCGGCGCTGAACAAGGTAATTCTTCGTTACCCTTGGATGACTGCAAAAGTTTCCAGTGCCATCTATTGGCAGGCTCTAAAACTTTGGCTAAAACGTGTTCCACTATTTCGTCACGCCAACAAAGTTAACGCCAATAAAACGTATGTTAAAAGTAACGATTAGGTAATCTAGCATGACGATGGAAACCCTTAACCGCTCGAGAATAGAACGCCATGTTAAGCCCAGCATGCTGGATCGTGTTGCCAAGCAGCAGGTGGTGCGACAGTTAAAAAAAATTCGTGTGGGCCGGCTGATTATTGAAGATCAGGACGAAATCCTTTATTTGGGCGAACCGGCGACGAGCGAAGGGCCTCATGCACACATAGTCGTTAATCAACCTAGCGCCTACCGCGGGTTTATGTTGGGCGGATCCATTGGCGGTGCCGAGGGCTATATGGCCGGAGCCTGGAGCTCTCCCAACCTTACCGCCCTGACAAAATTAATGTGCGCCAATATCGACTTACTTAACAGTGTTGACGGCTCGCGCGTAGGTATCAGCAAGTTACTTGAAAAGTTCTATCACTGGTCTCGCCGCAACACCGAAGAGAAAGCTCGCGCAAATATTGCCGCCCACTATGACTTAAGCAACCAATTCTTTTCGCTATTTTTAGATAAAAGCATGATGTATTCTGCGGCTCGCTTTAGTTCCCCCACCACTACACTTGAGCAGGCATCAGAAGACAAAATTGATAACATTTGTCAAAAATTACACTTGACCAGCGCTGACCACCTGTTGGAGATTGGCACAGGCTGGGGCGCCATGGCGATTCACGCCGCCCGCCACTACGGTTGCCAAGTCACTACTACCACTATTTCTCAAGAGCAATACCGCCATGCCTGCCAGGCTGTCGAGCAAGCTGGCTTGTCGCAGCAGGTTACCGTCCTGTGTCAAGATTACCGCAAGCTAACCGGTCAATACGACAAGCTCGTTTCTATTGAAATGATTGAGGCCGTGGGGCACGAATACTATCGCGAATACTTCTCCACGTGTTCGGCGCGATTAAAATCGGATGGGCTAATGCTGCTGCAGGCGATAACGATTCCAGATCAACGTTTTGAGTACGCCAAAGGGTCTGTCGATTTTATTCAAAAGTATATTTTCCCGGGCGGCTGCCTGCCCAGCGATCGAGAGATCACGCACCAGCTTAGCCGTCACACGGACATGCAAATGATTGGCATGGAGGACATTGGCGAGGATTACGCATTAACGCTTGCCCATTGGCGACAGCGTTTTCATGGGAATATTGATCAAGTAAAAGCCCTGGGATTTAACGATACATTTATTCGCATGTGGGAGTACTATTTAAGCTACTGCGAAGGTGGCTTTAGCGAGCGGGTGATTGGCACCGGCCAATTTTTACTGGCAAAACCGCAATGGCGCCAACCCGCGCACTAAGGCTGAACCTATGCTAAAAGCGCAACGCATACACCTGGTGAGGCTCATCACCAATATGTCGCTGTTTCAAGTCGGTTGGTTCGTTTGCTTGATCGGCGGCTCTTATTGGGCGCTGGGCTTTACCCTGGTCGCGCTTGTTGTTCACACTATATTTATTCTTCACTCGCCCCGCGAGTGGCGATTGTTAGCCGGTATCGCCTTGGCCGGTATCGTCTGGGACGGGCTATTAATGAGCACCGGACTTATCAGCTTTGCAGCGCCACAAAGCACCGTTTATATCGGCGAATGGTTTGCTTTAATCCCTGTATGGCTTATTTGCCTTTGGGTACTCTTTGCCACCACGGTTAATCATTCACTTTACTGGCTGGCGCGATACCCGTTAGCTAGCGCATTACTGGCTGCCCTATTTGCCCCAATCAGCTACTTTGCCGGGGTCAAAATAAGCGACGCACAGTTTGCAATACCGATTTGGCAACCTCTTATGGCCGTAGCCATTGGCTGGGCCATCGTGTTTCCCACAGCACTCTGTTATTGTCGCCGGCACTGCCGGCCAAACGCGAGGAGGCTGTCGTGACACATAACGCTAAGCGTACTCCATCGATTTTTTGCTTACTGCTATTGGCTTTCACCTGCTCGATGACGCAAGCCACTAATACCTCTCGCGATGTCACGGGAGAGGCATACCGCCAAGCCACCGAGACACTACTGTATCGTGAGGTACACAGTTACTCGATCATTAATGACGCTATCAGGCAGCAAGAGGTCATTTACACGCAACCAGACGGAACCCCCTGGGCGCAAAAAACGCTGACATTCGGCCAGCGACCGACGGCCCCTAGCTTTACGCTAACCGACAGTCGCAATCAAGAGTCGCTGCAAGTTACCGTCAACGATAAGCACATCAATATTCAACGCTCTGACAAGGGGAAACAATACACCGCAGAGGTCGGCATTCAGTCACCTCTCGTGGTCGATGCGGGATTCGATCCCTTTGTACGTCAGCACTGGAAAAGCCTCAACCAGGGGAAGCCAGAAACGTTTTTCTTTTTATTACCCCGGCGCGAAAGGCTGGTTGAATTAAAACTCATTTCTCGTCCATGTACTAAGTATGATCCAGACCTTTTCTTATGTTTGTCACTGGACATTAATAACTGGTTTTTGCGAATGCTGGTGGATACCATCGAGTTAACGTATCAGCGCTCGGACAAACGCCTGGTTCAGTATCGAGGAGTGTCTAACCTCAGCTTTCCGGAACAAGACGACACACCACACGTCGATATTTATTATCGTCCGCAATAACGTGTGGTTATTAATATTGCGTTCCGCCCTCAGCAACGACACAATAGAGCGGTTATTTTATATGGAGCGCGTGTATGGTTTCGTCCTGGGACATCATCACTCTGGGCTTTTTGGCAAGCTTAGGGGCGGGCATGATGACAGCGGTGGGTGCTGCTGGAATTATACTAGTTCGTAAACTGTCTTCACGCACTGAAGATATTTTGCTAAGTGCTGCGGCCGGCATTATGCTAGCGGCCTCTATTTTTTCACTTCTGTTACCCGGCATCGATCAGGCACAATCTCAGGGTCATGAGCAGAGCAGCGCGGTATTAATGGTGCTAAGCGGAATGCTCATTGGTGCGGCACTGCTGGCACTGATTCATAAATACACACCTCACCAGCATTTTCAAAAACCAGAACCCGGCATCGATGCCAGACACCTGCAGCGAATTTGGCTGTTTATATTGGCCATTACGTTACACAACTTCCCCGAGGGGATGGCCGTTGGCGTTGGCTTCGCCAATGGTGACGTTGATAACGGTATGCCACTGGCCATTGGTATTGGCTTGCAAAACATACCTGAGGGGCTGGCGGTGGCGGTGTCGTTACTGGCGGCTGGCTACACACGTTGGTACGCGTTTGGGGTGGCCACCTTAACCGGGTTACTGGAGCCTGTCGGAGGCCTATTTGGAGCCGCACTCGTCTCGGTTGCCACGCCTTTACTGCCATGGATTCTAGGCGGTGCTGCCGGTGCTATGTTGTTTATTATCAGCGATGAAATTATTCCCGAAACCCATCGACGTAACCACGAAGGGTTTGCCACGTTTTCCCTACTAACCGGGTTTTCGGTAATGATGTATTTGGATACCGTACTGGGCTAATACCACACGGATATTCTAGCCCACCTGATCGGCCGCTGTTGCACCGACACCAGCATCCGAATAGCGCATATAATCATAGACTCCGCGATCTTCACACGTGACAAACCCGAGGCGTTTGTACCAATGCAGCGCCGGATTATGCTTATCGACGTGTAAAGATACCGCCAAGCCAGCGTCACGCGCCTCGGCCATAAGTCTTTGCAATAATTGCGAACCAATTCCCCGCCCCCGATACTCCGGCAACAGCGCAATATCGACGATACGTATATCTTCGCCCGAGCGATCTACGTATAAGCGCCCAGTGGCCACACCATCATACTCAATAACATCACACTGTGCCTTCGGGTAGTATTGGCGGTAGTGCATGCTCTGGGCGTTAAACTGCGAGAGTAAAAACGCCGTCGCCTGCTCGCCGGTAAGCCCGGCCATCGCCATCTCTTGTTGCCGGGTACTGAGGTACAAACACTGCAAAAACGGCGTATCGGCATCCGTTACCGGCCGTAGTTCGATTTCTATCATGGCTCTGTTATCTCTCATAAAAAGCGGCTCGCCAGAGCATAATGCGCGTTTTTACACCGAACAACTACAAGCCATTACAAGTTTTTGCCCGGCGAGCGCCCTTAAGCACACCGGGCTCAGCGCACGCCCACGCAAGTGGCGTCGCAAGCTTTCTCTATAGCAACGAGTGTTAGCTACCGGTTGGCGCATTCTTTACGTTGCGCGGTTAATTTAACCGACTTAACATCGTGTTATGATTGGGCGCCTGTTCTATACACGGAGCGTCGCCATGAACACACCCCATCTATTAGCTCTATCGCTACTGCTGGCTAGCAGCTGGCTCGCGGCTGAGACTCAGATACCACCTGAAGCAAAGGCCGACGAGCAGCGCAGCGCGAAAGACCTAGAGCGTGATCAAACCAGCAAGCCCCAGGACATTATCCCGCTGCTTGAGCTCGAGCCGGGCGAAACCGTCGTTGACCTATTGGGAGGCTCAGGTTACTACACCGAGCTACTGGCGAGCACCGTAGGGCCTGAAGGCAACGCCATACTCCACAACAACGCAGCCTTTGCCGCCTTTGCCAACGACGGCTTAACATTGCGGCTCGAGCGCTTAGGCACGCCATCAGCGTTTGACGTTATTGTCAGCGAGACTGACGAGCTGGGCTTTGCGCCCGGCAGTGTCGATGGTTTTTTACTGGTTATGGCCTACCACGACTTATACCACGAAGTGCCAGAATACAACTGGGGCCCTCACGACCGTAAAGGCGTTCTTGCCCAGTTGTACCAAGCCTTAAAACCCGATGGCCGACTGGTTGTTATCGATCACAGCGGCGCCCAAGGCACCGGCATCAGTCAAACAAAATCACTCCACCGCATGGAAAAGTCTACCGCGATTAACGACATAACAGCGGCCGGTTTTGTTCTGCTTAAGCAGCCCGATACGTTACAGAACCCCGCCGATGATTTGACTCTGAATGTCTTTGACCCCAGTATCCGCGGCAAGACGGATCGCTTTGTGTTGGTCTTTGGTAAATCACAAGAGAACTAAGTTATGGCGGGAACTAGTCTGTTAGCATTGATCGATGACATTGCCACGTTGCTTGACGACGTATCGGTAATGACAAAAGTAGCCGCCAAAAAAACCGCCGGCGTATTGGGGGACGATTTAGCACTCAATGCCGAACAAGTCACAGGGGTAAAGGCCGAGCGCGAACTGCCGGTGGTTTGGGCCGTATTTAAAGGCTCAATGCTCAACAAATTTATTCTGGTGCCTGCAGCCTTACTGATCAGTGCGTTTATTCCGTGGTTTATCGTCCCCCTGCTGATGCTGGGCGGTGGCTTCTTATGCTTTGAAGGTTTTGAAAAAATAGCTCACAAGTGGCTGCATCCGAAACAACAAAAGAACTCCGAGCGCGAGGCTCGCCTCAAGGCACTTGCGGAACATAAAACCGACATGGTGGCCTTTGAGAAAAACAAAATTAAAGGCGCTATCCGCACCGATTTTATTTTGTCCGCCGAGATTATCACCATTACCCTGGGCGCAGTCGCCCAAGCCGATTTAACCCGGCAAATTATCGTGCTTTGTATTATTGCGCTGAGCATGACCATCGGCGTTTACGGCTTAGTGGCCGGCATTGTTAAAATTGATGACGCAGGCTTATGGCTTAAAAGAAATGGCAACCACGCCTGGCAGAAATCGCTGGGGGGATTACTCCTGGCGGCCGCGCCAAAGTTTATGAAGTTTCTATCGATCGCTGGCACCATTGCCATGTTTTTGGTCGGCGGGGGCATTTTAGTTCACGGCGTTTCGGTTCTGCATCACGTTAGTGAGCACAGTGCCCAATGGGCGGCCAGCTTGCCCAGCGTAGGCGCCATTCTGGGGGCACTCACACCCACACTCATTAACGCTATTGTTGGGATCGCCGCCGGGGGCATTTTAGTCGGCAGTTTTACGCTGCTAAAAAAACTTAAAGCTTCGTAGGTGCATTATCGCTGAAGAAGGAGCAAGCGCGAGTAACGCTCAAGTAACCCTGGAGTCGCTCAGCATTTTAGGGTGAGGACGATGTCGCCATCGCCGCAAAAATACCGCATAGCCCGCTACAACCGCTCTGCCGTTGTCGCCGTTGCAGCCACTGCAAAGTCATCGTCAGGAACTGCCGTCACCTCGCTCACAACGACGTCGCTTACCTGCGCCCGTGAAGGGCCCTGCCACAACCATTGCTCTAGTGCCTGTAATTGTACTTCCGATCCGCAGGCCTTCAATTCGACGCGTCCGTCAGTTAAGTTTCGGACCCAACCCGTTAAACCTAACTGATGCGCTTGTTGCTCAGTGCTGGCCCGATATGACACCCCTTGCACCCGCCCAGAGATCAGATAGTGCTTTGTTTTAACCTGCATACTGCAACCTTTTGTTCACATTGAAACGCTACTATCGGCGCGACATTCTCTGTTTGCTATATAGGCGCTCATATTACTATGCCTAACTCTTTGCTACTAATTCTGCCGCGCTGGTACGCCCGCTTAAAGCGCCAATACACAGCTCGTGCCGGTACCGCCAGCAGCGCGGTCGCGGTGACCATCGAAACCCAAAGCATCCACTCTAGTGTCAGCCCCCATTACTTATCGTTTTCGATTGATATATCCGTACTCGCTGGTGGCTTCTGGTGGGAAGGTAGCGAGGGTTCCCGTCGCGGCCTGGGTACATTACGGGTACCACCACTGGCACTTAAAGGGAAAAAACTGGATGCATTGGTACAGGCGCTGGGCCCTTCGTACCTACGTATCGGCGGCTCCGAAGCCGACAAAATTCACTACTTTGCGGCCCCCCCCGACGAGCCAGATGCACTGGTACTGACACGCAAACAATGGGACCGCCTGCATCAATTTATTGAGCGCAATAATCTCAAACTGATTTTTACCGTTAAGTACGGATTGTTTACCCGCCACGATCACGGCCAATGGTGCGGCGACGAGGTAAAAGAGCTGCTCGATTACAGTACCCAGCACGACTATGTCATTGACGTGTTTGAGTTGGGCAATGAGCTAAACGCTTACTGGGCGTTTCACGGTTTACGGGCCCAACCTAAGGCACGAGACTTAGCTGCCGACTACACAACGTTTATCAACCATATTCGCGAATACTATCCCGCAGCGCGCGTATCAGGCCCCGGCAGCGCCTTCTGGCCCCTAATCGGCGAGGCGTTTAAGCCCTTCTCCAATATTACCCGACGCTTTTTACAAGAGCTAACCGCGCCGCTCGACATCGTCAACTGGCACTACTATCCGTTTCAAAGCACCCGCTCGCCGGTGCGCACCCGCGGCGCCAACTTACGCACCCTGCTCAACCCAAAATCTTACGCAGACTTCGACAAGTACAGTCAAACACTCGCGTTTTGGCGCGACCAGTACCAACCCCAGGCGGAACTCTGGACCGGAGAAACCGGCTCCGCCCAGTGTGGCGGGCAACCCAAGTTATCGGATCGGTTTATCTCGTCGTTTTGGTGGGCCGACCAGCTGGGGCAAGGCGCGCTGCTAGGGCACCAAGTGATGGTACGCCAGAGCCTGTTGGGGGGAGATTACGGTTTGCTCGATCGCTTAACCCTAAAGCCTCGGCCCGATTACTGGGTAAGCTGGCTGTGGGTTCGGCTGATGGGGCGTCAGGTACACCGCTGTTACCACAGCGATAAACACTTGCGGGTTTACTGCCACCGCCATCCAAACGGCAAGCAACACACGGTGATGATTATTAACCTAAAGCCGCGGGGCGTGCGTCTGACTCTCGACATTAACGGCCAGCTAGCCGAGCGCTACAAGGTGACGGCTAAAAAGCTAACCAGCCGCAAGGTGTTTATCAACGGAGTTCGGCCCAAGCTGCAAAAAGGCGATATGGCGCTGGCGCAATTGCCTCAATCTGAGGCCGATAACCGGGTGCCAGGCTACAGTATTAATTTTTGGGTATATAACACCTAGCCCGCAATACGTGGCTGTGACGCACGCTTATCCTGTAGCGGGCTTACGCAAAAGTAACGTTTGTAATCGCGACTAAACTGATTGACGCTGTGATAGCCAACCTGCTCCGCGGTTTGCGTCACATTTAAATCATCCCGACTAAGCAGCATTTGGGCTTTTAACAAACGCATTCGCTTAATGTACTGCAGCGGCGAGCTTTGCGTGACCTCTTTAAAGTGCTGATGGAACGACGACACACTCATATGCGCCTGCTCGGCCAATTGCTCGACGGTTAGCCCGGCCGCAATATCGCTGTGTATCAACTCCAGCGCCTGCACAACACGCGAGTAATTGCCGCTGCCGTCCACCAGTGCTCTCAGTGCCGGCCCCTGAGCGCCATTAAGCGCTTCAAAAACCACCTCGCGCACTCGCCCCGGCCCCATCAACTGAGTTGTTTGAGGTTCGGCTAGCGCCCGTAACAAGCGGGTCACCGCCTCCTCCATCGCCTCGGTCATAGGCACCGACGCCATCGGCTCTGGAGGCCGGTTCACGTCAGCCAAATACCGCATCGCATGCACCAGTTCGGCCAGCATCGCCGGGTCTATGTGTACCGACACCCCCATCAATGGTGCCTGCTCGCTGGCAAATGTTTCACATTCAAAAGGCAGATGCAGTGTTTGCACCAAATAGTGGCCAGGGTTGTAATGAATTTCGCGATCGCCCAGATAGCCAATTTTGCGCCCCTGAGCCACAAAAATTAAACTCGGCTGGTACACCATAGGAGTGCGCGCAAGTGGCTTATGACTGCAAAATACATTTACACCACTCAGGGCCGTATCGGAGTATCCGTCATGCTTAAGTAGCGGCTTAATAAGCCTCATCATGGCCGGTAGATTCATAGTGCCGCCTGAAATCTTCAAGTTTGTGCTATACAGTATGCCAACCCGCTACCGCAATCACGAGCCGTAATTAGACAAATTTGGAGAAATAAGCAAAAAACGCCGATAAATCAGTGATCCAAAACAGCCCTGCTAACGCACAATACAGGACGATGTTATTAACCCTTCAAGGAGAACTCCATGGGCACCACTTATTCTTATGCGGCACAATCGGCCAGCAGCGCGCTGGCGCCTTACGAATTTACCCGCCGCGCCCTGCGCCCCGACGACGTTGCCATTGATATTGACTACTGCGGCGTGTGCCACACCGATATTCACTTTGCCGAAAACGACTGGGGAATGAGCGTCTACCCCGTCGTTCCCGGACATGAAATCATCGGCCGCGTTAACGCAGTAGGCGATAATGTGACCGACCATAAAGTCGGTGATTTGGTGGGGGTTGGCTGCATGGTGGATTCCTGCCGCCACTGCCCGGCGTGCGAATCCGGCCTCGAACAATTTTGCAAAGATGGATTTGTCGGTACCTACAACGGCGAAGATCGCCACGATGGCTCTATTACCATGGGCGGTTACTCCGACAACATCGTGGTAAGCGATCGCTTTGTGGTGAAAGTTCCGGCCAAGCTCGACCCGGCCAGTGCCGCGCCCATCTTATGCGCCGGTATCACGACCTATTCACCGCTAAAACACTTTGGTGTTAAAAAGGGCGATAAAGTCGGCGTGATTGGTATGGGTGGACTGGGCCATATGGGCGTTAAATTCGCCAAAGCCATGGGCGCCGAGGTCACTATCTTTACCCGGTCTGAGTCGAAAATCGCCGAGGCAAAAAAGCAAGGCGCCGATCATGTGATTATCTCGACCGATGAAGCGCAAATGTCCGCCGCCACCGAACAGTTTGATTACTTGCTGGACACTATTCCGGTACAGCACGATTTAAATCCCTACATTAACTGCCTAACCTTTGACGGGGTACACATTTTGGTAGGTTTGTTAGAGCCGGTAGAACCCGCGCTGCAAGCCGGTGGATTAGTTATGCGTCGCCGCGTACTGGCTGGCTCTTTGATCGGTGGGATGCCCGAAACCCAAGAGGTTTTGGATTTTTGCGCCGAGCACGATATTACCTGCGATGTAGAAATGCTGAACATTAAAGACATCAACACCGCCTATCAGCGAATGAAAAAAGGTGATGTTAAATACCGCTTTGTAATCGACGTGCAAAGCTTAAAGGCTTAATCAACGGCGAACACAGCTGCGGTGCTTTAGCGCCGCAGCTGTTGAAACTGCGATAGTTCCCAAGGTCGCATGGCCATCAAGATACCAATATGGGTGCGCTGGCCAAGCGGGAGCTTAGCGTCCACACGGTTCAGCTCTTCGGCCTCCGCGGTAAGCTGCTCTAGGCGCCGCTGCAAATGATGAATAGACGCCTGTGAATATGACCCGCGCAAGTAAAACCGAAAGCTCTCCTCCTCGGTAAAGCTGCCCTGTAAAAACTTACTGATCACATCCTCGGTAATAAATCGCTCTAATGGCCCGCCGGGAATCCAGCGCAAGTTGCGTGAAATTAATACTTTGTATTTGTTACCCGGCAATAACTGCAACAACTTTAAGCGATCGAGCTGGGCCAATAACTGCACGCACTCATGCTCAGAGATGCGGTAGTGCTCGATGATCTCTTCATAGCTCCAGCCATCACGCACGCAAACCGCCACCAAACACAAGGTGGGGCTATCCACCAACTGCTGCTCTTGCTCCAGGCTTAGCTGGGTAATCTCGCTGTTGACCGGCTCGGCCAGAGCAAAAAAATCATGCAGGCTTAAATGCAGCACGCGGCAAATTTCCTCTAGCCGCGCCAGGCTCAAACTGTGCTGCGAGAACATACGCTTGACGTTGGCCTCGCTCATATCGAGCGAGGCGGCAAGGTCCCGATAGGTAATACCGCGCTCACGCAACAGGGTCTTTAACGCGTCGCAAATCTTAGGTATCTGACTCAAAGTATACTATCCATAGACTTAAAGAGTATTAAATCGCTACATTATCACTTTCGGTTTACTTTAAATAGCCCTCGATTAGTATGGCTCCTGCTGGTCAACAGCAACCACTAATGGACATTAAGTAAACGGAGAACAACATGAATAAATCAACAAAACAAATCGGACTTTTCACGTTATTAACCTTATGTGCTCTGCCCGTCTGTGCGGCATCGCAAAACGCCAGTAAAGCGGCCGAGCACTCCGCACTGGCCGCCGGACACTCTGCCACCGCTGGCGCTCAGGTCGTTAGTGCTGCGGTAGCGACACCGCTCGTAGTGGTGGGCGAAGTTGGTAAAGCGGCCGGCAAAACCGGTGAAAAAATGATGGAATTTGCGCTTGATGACGAGCCGTTAGAGATTTCAGATGATACCATCATTGCCGACCCGGCCCCGCGCCAACATATGCAAACCGTTAACGATCAGGGAGCGATCTAACATGAAAAAACTTACCGCACTGCTGTTAATACTAAGCACCGCGGTACTGCCTACCCGCCTGTGGGCGGGTAGTGCCAGCGCCGAGGATAACCAGTTTCCCGCCGAACAAATCACCGCCTTTGCCAAGTCGGTAGAACACTACGCCGCCCAGCGTGGCGCGCGCGCCTTTATTATTGGCCGGATAGGTCGGCCCGAGGACTCACTGCCGGAGGGTATTCGCTTCACTCACACGGCCGTTGCCATTTATTCGAGCATCGCGCTCGAGGACGGCACCACACGCAAAGGCTATGCGGTTCACAACTTGTACCAAAAAGCCGATGCGGTAGATGAAAGTGAATTGGTAACGGATTACCCCACCGACTTTTTCTGGTCGGCCAAGGCCCTAAAAGCGGGAGTAATTATCCCCAGCGCCGATTTACAGCAACGGCTGATTAGCTTGTATGCCGAAGGTAAAGCGCAAGCGGTGCATGTACCGAGCTACTCGGCCATCGCTAACCCGTTTAACTCCCAATATCAAAACTGTACCGAATATACTCTCGATGTTATTAATTCGGCGATTTATCAAACCCAAGACAAAGCGAAATTAAAAGCCAACGCCAAAGCGCACTTTAAGCCAATGCTGGTGCAAGAGAGCCCTATTAAAATTTTACTGGGCAGCGTGGTAATGAAAGACATAGCACGGGATGACCACTCAGGCCCCGTTGCTACCGCCACTTTTAGTTCGATTGCGCGCTACTTAAACGAAAACAGTTTGCTCAAAGAAGCCAGTATTTTAATGGCAGACGGCCAAAGCCAAGCGCTGATGTAAAACCAGAGAAAAAGCCCCGTCGCTGTATTGGTCCACACTTCGCTAAGCAGCCGTTAGTGAGTTTCGACGGGGAAGAACCGAGTAGCAGGACTTACTCAGGTTTGAGGCAAGCAGTAAGTGCTAACAAAAGGCCCCGGCAAATACCGGGGCTTTTGCGTTTGCACTTATTGATGTTTTTACTTAGTAGACTTCAAAGCTCCACAGTGAATAGCCGTAACCGGTACCGCGCGCGGTGCCGAGCATACGCACATAGCGGCCAGTGGCGTTTACCGCGAGGTCATCGATACCGCCATTGCCGTTGGCCTCGGTGAACACAGTCGTCCAGTCGCTGCCATTGTCAGACACTTGTATCTGATAGCCTTTGCCGTAAGCGGCTTCCCAGCTCAGTACCACATTGGTAATGGTACGGGTTGAGCCGAGATCTACGCGAACCCACTGATCGTCACTAAACTCGCTAGCCCAGCGGGTATTGGCATCGCCATCGGTGGCATAGCTGGCCAACCAATAACCCCCTTCAACCGTTGAGGCATCCACCTGAGCAGCGGCGGCCATATCACTGCCGCCTGAGCCGGTAGGCACACTACTGCTGCTGGAGGAGCTGGAACTTGACGGCTCGCTGCTAGAGCTTACCGAGCTGCTGCTAGACGACGAGCTGGATGAGCTAGAGCTATCCTCAGAGCTGCTGGACGAACTACTAGACGAGCTAACACTGGATGAGCTGCCACCGCCGTTACTGGCGCTGCCGTATACTTCCATCTCAAACAGTGAGTAACCCCACGCCGTGCCTCGTGCAACACCTTGCAGACGCACATAACGGCCGCTGGCCGCAAGATCAGTCAGCGTATCAACACCGCCATCGCCACCGGATACCGTGCGTACGGTGCTCCAGTGGTTGGCATCGTCGGATACCTGAATCTGGTAATCGCTGCCGTAGGCCGCTTCCCAGCTCAGGTTAACCGAACTAATGTTGTACACCTGCTCCAGGTCGACGTAGATCCACTCGCCATCAGTCCAGCCACTGGCCCAACGGGTGCCGGCATCGCCATCAACCGCTTGCGCGCCACTCATGCCATCGGATTCGTTAGACGAGGTATAAACCGCTTTGCCGGTAGCCAGATTGGCCGTTGGCTCAGGGCCGGTATCGTCGTCTTCAACGCTAAAGTCCATCCAGTTAACATTCACCACATCGCTAAACGCTAAACGTAATGTGTGTGCACCTTCGCTCAGGTCGATCGACTCGGTCACAGTCTCCCACGCTTGCAGGCCACCGGTAGAACCAACGCTGACAACGCCGCTCTGCTGCCCGTCAAGCAACAGGGTAATGGTGCCGCCCACTTCACTGGCAACCCGCAAGTTCAGCTCATAGCTGCCCGAGGCGTCAACATTAAGCTTGTAGTCGGCCCAGGCATCCGGCGCAATATCGCTTAGGTTTAAGAAGCCCGAGAAGTCGTCGGTCTGCTCAACCCGCACGCCATCCATATCGGCATACTCTTCGGCCTGAACACGCGAGGGTACCGAGTGCACATTGCTGTCGTTATGCACCGGCATATTGACGTAAATGCTACCCAGTTCGGTCAAAACACCCGACTGACGATAATCAAACAAGCCATTGTACGGGTGACCGTTGCGACGACCGGTGAACCACGCGTAACGCTCAACGTCGTCATCGTTCTCAAACGAGTCGACCACTTGAATCAAAAATTTCTTCTGATCCTCCAGGGTAGTGCTATCAATCCAGTGACTAAACTCTGTCATCCAAATCGGTTTGTTGTACTTTTTAAAGCGATCCACGTACCACTCAACACCACCGGCATCTTCCATATAGGCGTGAATCGAGATGGCATCCACACGACAGTCTGGACAGATATCAAAGAAATCATCCAGGTAGTCGATCGGGTCGTAGTATGTAGTGCCACCTTCGCTGTTGCAGTTGCCGCAGTAATTCATGGCAACACTGACGATGTCTAAGTCGAACTCATCGGCGATGGCCTCCAATCGCGGCCACTCGGCCGCCGCCTGTGACGGCGTCATATTGGCTTGATCAAGGAAGTTGGGCTCGTTAAACGCCAGGATGTACTCAACATCGGGGTGGGCGGCAATATAGTCGCGCATACCCTGATCATCAAACCCGCCGTTCCAGGCCATCGGCGCAAACTCGACACCGTAGTTTTGATACACATCAGCAATCTGAACATCAGGCTTGTGGCTCCAGTTGTACCACCAGCTGATGCCCTCAGAGATAGCGGCCAGATCTTCTTCAGAGTGATGACCAAAGCCTAAACCGCGCTTAGCACTTTTGGCCGAGCTGTGACTGCCATCGACAATAACGTAATTGGTGGTGGTGTCTTCCAGCTCACCGTCGCTGACGCTGACGATTACCTCGTAGCTGCCCTCGGTTTGGTACTCGTGGGTAACGGTAGCACCACTGCCCAAGCTACCATCGCCAAAGTCCCACACGTAGGTAAGCTCATCGCCGTTCACATCGGTAGAGGCACTCGCATCAAAATCCACGGTAAGCGGCGCACCGCCTTGTGAAACCGAGGTTTTTATGGCGGCCTGCGGTGCACGGTTAACCACTTCACCATTGTTGCCAGACTGCGTGGCCTGCTCGCCGCCGGACAAATACACGTCATCAATCGCAAGGCCCTCGATTTCGCCTACGCCCAGCAGCTGGAACACCTGGCGAACATCCGACAGATCAACGTCTAGAGCAACCTCGGACATGGGAATAACGATCTCATGCCACTGACCGTCACGGGCAAAGCCGTAAGGATCGGCGCCGGGGGCAAAGTCGACCCACAGCTGGCCGATATCGTCGACACTGCCACTCTTCATGCCCACTTTAAACTCGGCGTTGGAGGTGGTTCTCATGGAGAAGTGCAGCATGCCATTGGGGTTATCAAAAGCGGTTAAATTAAAGCCTTCGCGCGCGGTAAGGCCCATGCCGTACCAGCCTTTGCCAGTCGAATCCACATGCAATGAGCCGTTACCTTCGAGAATGCCGTCAGGCTGCAGTGCCAGAGTATCGTCCCATATAAACAAGTCGCCATTTACCCCAAACGCAAAATCACCGGCATCTCGGTGCTCGGGCGTCTCGGTATAAATGCCAAAAGCGCCAAATTCAGGCGCGTCCAGCTCAACGCTCTCGGTAAGGTAGATATTGTCCACGGCGATGTTCATCGCCTCGGCCGGGGCCGGGCCGGACATGCTGAACAGTTGTTTAATGGTTTCAAAGTCGACCCCGCCAAACTCAGCCATGGGGATCGCCACATGAGTCCACTCACCAGTGCGCTGCAAGCCAAACTGATCGCCACCGGCGGCCAGAGTTACCGAGCCATCACCGCCCGAGGTACTTGATAGCCCAATCGTAATCGGCTCAACCGACTCGGTTTTCATATCGAAGTGCAGATAACCGTGCTTATAGTTGCGCAAGTTTTGGTCTTTGTGCAGCAAACCCATGCCCCACCAGTCACCGGGGGCAATGTCGTAGGCCAGCGCCGAGCTGCCTTCGGACGGCGCCGTCGTGGCGGTGGTCATGTTGTTCCAGATATACAGGTTGGTATTATCGCCCCAGTTTAGCTCGCTAAACACCGGTGTCGTTTCAGTGCTGACACCGTAAGTGCCCGTGGCCAGAGTATCTTCAGCTCGGTGGATTTCGGTGTAGTTGTTTTCGTATAAGCGCACATAATCCACCGCCATTTTGGCCGGGAAGGATGCGGTAATCTGGCTCGGCTCGGTTAGCTCAACAAAATTCCAGCCGCCCACCGCCATATTTAAAATAATGTGGGCTGGGTTATCGCGAAACTCCGACATATTAGGGTCGGTGATATCCATGTTAAAAAACTCGATATCATCCACATACATGGTCACCTGCTCGGGGGTCCAATCCATTTTATAGGTGTGGAAGTCATCATTGAGGTTAAAAGGCGTCTCGATATCGGCGGCGGCATCGGCTTGCAGCCAATCGCTCCAGTCGCCCGACTCATGCCACCAGTGCAGCGCACCGGAGACCGCGTGGTTCACGGTGCCAGCGTCGATAGCCGCTTTGTAACCGGCCTCCAGGATGTCCCACTCGCCGGATTTGGGCCAGCCATCGATACCAAAGTTATTGCCCATCATCCAAAAGGCGGGCCACAGGCCATCGGCTAAGTCGGGCAACTTGATACGTGCCTCAATGGTGCCGTACCGAAAGCCAAAGCGGCCATTGGTGTGAATACGGCCCGAGGTAAACTCTTTGCCCTCGTAAGCCTCACGCTTGGCTTCAATAATTAGGTTGCCGTTTTCTAAGTAAACGTTGTCGTGGGAGGCGGTGTAATACTGCAACTCGCCATTGCCGTTGCCGTCACCACCGGTGTTAAAGCTCCAGATGGAGCGGTCTAAACGCTCGCCATCGAACTCATCAGACCAAATAGGGGTGCTCTGGGCGCTAGCTGTTTGCGCCGCAACGCAAGAGCCCGCAAGCACGATGGCTTGCCAAAGTGGCTTTCTCGAAATCATCATCTTATTGTCCTGCAATTCGGTTTATAGGTTTTGTAATGTCAGGATTTTTAAAGCTTGCCTGCGAGAGGGTAGCCGCGGAAACAATCCGCTGGCACATTCCTTTGAGATGCGCCTGGCTTGTTTTTATGACACGTTCCAGACGATGGGCAAGAGTTAGAGTGCACCAGCCAAATTTTTGGCGCAAGCGACGCAAGATAAGCCGGACTCTTGAAGCGACAAGCGGGATACGGCGGCGAAGAGGCTGTGAACCGCCTCACACTCGGCGGCGCTGAGCACTAGAGCTTTTTTAACAGTTGCTTAATGGGTTCGTTATAACTACGGCTGACTTTCAGTTGCTCGCCGCACTCGAGCAACACCAGATAGTCGCCTTTGCTTAAAGATTGCACACTGGCGATGCGCTCGACATTAACAATCGTAGAGCGATGAATCCGCCGAAACAAGCGCTCATCCAGTGCCGCAACCAGCTCTTTTACGGTGCTGCGCATAATATGAGTTTCACCTTCGGCATGAATACACATGTAGTCACCCGCAGCGTCTACCCAATCAATCGTGTGCTGCGCGATCACCCGGGCTGAGCCGGCATCGCGCACCACCAATTTGGCATCGCTCAGCGAGTGCGCACTGTTTACCGAGGGCGCGCTATCGGCGTTGTCACTTAAGCGCTGCAGTAAATCATCAATCGCCCCAATTAACGGTTGTTTCAGCTCGCCCCGCGCCTGAGTAGATTGAAAGCGCTCTAACGCTCGCCCTACGGCCCGAGCCAGGCGCTCTTCGTCGAGCGGCTTAGGGATATAATCCACAGCGTGCAAATCAAATGCATCGAGAGCATATTGTTGATACGTAGTGACGAACACCACCATTGGCATCACATCATTTTGCAGCGCTTTAATCACTTCAAAGCCATTCTTGCCTGGCATATGAATATCCAAAAACATGAGATCCGGCTGTAGCCGCAACGTAGCCTCGATGGCCTCACGGCCGTTGCGACACTGAGCTACCACCTCAATGTCGGGGAACTCAGCCAAACAGGCACTCAACACCTGCAATGCTAAAGGCTCATCATCTACAATTATTGTTTTTAGTGGTGTCATCGCAAAGCTACTTCTAGATTGAGTAAGGGATTTGAATTTCGACATTCAAGCCATGGGGCTCAACATCGAGCAATTGAAACTGATAGTTCTCGCCAAACAGTGTCTCCAGTCGTTCGCTAATATTGCGCAGACCGACACCGTGACTGGGCACGCTATGGCTGCGAGCTTTGCCAAACCCTGGGCCGTTATCAGCGACGCTAATCACCAGCCAACGTTGTTCTGCGATCCGGGCGCTTATCGCGATTTTTGCCCCCTGCTCGGTACCCGCTACCGCGTATTTTACCGCATTCTCAATGAGAGGCTGCAATAACAGGCTCGGCACTTGCGCCCGCCCTGCTGTTTCATCTACGTGGATGTTTAGAGTTAACCGATCGGAAAAGCGAATGCGCTCTATGTCGATATACAGCGATAGGGTTTTCAGTTCATCATCGAGAGTCGTTTTTACATTCGGGTCATACTCCAGCGAGTAGCGTAAAAATTTACCCAAGCGGTCAATCATCGCCAACGACTTTTTTTCTTCTTTTAAACGAACCAATGCGTAAATCGAGTGTAATGTGTTAAATAAAAAGTGCGGGTTTATTTGATAGCGCAACATTTTTAATTGCGCCTCTCGGGCGATGGCTTCGGCTTTTAATCGTCTTATTTGTTCATGCCGGGCACGCTCTATATCCTCCAGATGGGCGGCGTGCTCTACTTGCAACAACAAGTAATAATTAAGCCCGTGATACAACGCCGACCAACAAAGATAAATATAAAAGGCTCCAAAATACCAGCCGCCAAACTCAGCCCATGTACCCTCTTCATCGGTGAGCCAAATGTAGGTAACAATACGCAATGCCGTCCATGCTAATGCCGTGAGGCCAGCAAGTAACAATGCCAGCACGAGGCGCACCAGCGCGTTGAAAGGCCAGATGGCGAGATAACAGTAAGCCAACACCTGCGACAGCACCAACCCCATGGCCGCCTGTAAAAACATGTGCTGAATATAAATCCACTCGGCGCGCTCATACCAAAGCACCATACCGAGAAATGGGATAACGGAGAGCCCAAACCAAAAGATGAGTTGCCCGATCCAATACTGGCCGGAATCGTCATACAGAACAGGCTTAAGCAAACGTGTTGTTTTCATTGCGGGAATCCGGGCAGCTTAGCACCGCCCCGCCGGGCCAAAACTCTCGGCGAGGCGAACAGGCGATAGCGTAGCCCGAGTTTACTTGGCAAGCCCGTCGGAGCCATAAGAGCCGCCTATATTTTATTATTAACTGAGCGTATCCCTATGCAACAGACGATAATAACAGTTTACCCCCAGCGCTTACCGGCAACAACTGTTACCAAAAAAACCTGTAAGCGGTATTATTCAATCGCTAGATTATGCCGCTAGCGCGCTAAAGTCCGCTATAACCATGCAGTGTCCCTTGCTGAAAGAATTGTCGGGCAGGCATAATGGTACACGGCTAGAAAACACCGGCTAATTTTACGCTTAACAACCTAAACTTTAGGCGCTTTACCCACACTATGCAGAAATTGATTATTCTTTTAGCCCTGCTATTCACCTCGGCTTGTACTCAGCACAAGATGGCGAATCACTATGGCTGTAGTTATGAAACCACCGAAGAGGCTTATGAAAACTGCATGCAGGTTGCCAATGGTGTCGACCAAGAAACCGCTCATGCGGCCGGTGAGCCTATTAACGAGAAAGGCACTAAGCCTCCGGCAAAGGAATAAAATCGGCGTCGCCCGGAACATGGCCAAACTCACCATCGCGCCAATCCGCTTTTGCCTGCTCGATCAGTTCGCGATCGCTGGCAACAAAGTTCCACCACAAGTGTCGCGGGCCATCCAGCGGCTCACCGCCAACAACCACAAAAACCGCCCCGGTTGCGCTGCGCACAATAATCTCTGCAGCAGGCTTTAACACCGCCATTTGCCCCTCGCTAAAACGGCAACCGTCTACCTCGATAGACCCTGTCACAAGATAAATGGCCCGCTCGGTATACTCGGCATCAATTTTTATTTTCGCGCCCGGCACCAGTGTCACATCGGCATAAAACAGAGGTGATTGTGTCTCTAATCGGGCATGCACGCCAAAGCACTCCCCGGCCACAACTCTCACCCTCGCACCTTCGGCCTCAAGCTCGGGCAAGCTCGAAACACTGTAATGCACAAAGTTCGCAGCGCACTGCTCAAGCGCTTTAGGCAGCGCGACCCACACTTGTAGCCCCATCAAAGATTGGCCCTGTGTGCGCGCTTCATCTGAGCTTCGCTCCGAATGAACAATCCCGCGACCAGCGGTCATCCAGTTTACCGCGCCAGGGGTAATAAGCTGTTTAAAGCCCAGGCTGTCGCGGTGCAAAATACTGCCCTCGTATAAGTAAGTTAGCGTGGACAAACCGATGTGTGGATGAGGTCGAACGTCCAGACCGGTGCCCGGCCTAAACGTGGCTGGCCCCATATGATCAAAAAATACGTAAGGCCCCACGGCCCGCCGCTTGGGCGCGGGTAATATACGGCGAACGGAAAAATCGCCAATATCACGCATATTAGGAATAATCACGGTTTCCACCGGAACCCCGCTGTCACTGTGTTGATGACAGTCCGGGTCGACATCAGCTAGCCTGCTCATTGCGGCTCCTGCTTATTTATTATTGTCAGTGGCAGGCGCAAGCGCCCGCAAAACTTCAAGGTTATTACGTGAAGTGCTTTGGTTTATCAAAGTTTATCAAAATTGTCAGTTAACAAGCAGTCGTAGCGACGCGCATCGTATTCCATCAGTGGCGTCACATCAGACTCATTAATAATACCGCGCGCTACAGCATCGTGCAGGCGTGCCTCTAATGTATCGCCGGTTAACTCACCTTTCGCCTGAGCGCGAGAGAAGTTGTGCCAGCTATCGCCCAATGCCAGCAGCATCTGGTACGTAGTCTCTACCCGCCCTACGGAGTCAGTGGGATCATCGCTTACATAGACGTAGCTTGCCAGCTGTTGCCGCACGCTGTTGTCTTCCATAATCAAACCACCCAGCCGGCGCACAGCATCATCGGAAGGCGCCCTGTACTTGCGGCCGAAGGTAAAAGTCGCCAGTTTAAAGGCCCACGCTACCGGGCGAAGCGGGAAGTTGCGGTAAAAATCCAACAGCGCTTCTTGCGCTTTATAAAGCGATTGCTCTAAGGCAAATTGCGCGTGAGCGTCTTCATCATCGGTGCGTGGATGAGCGCCGTGAAACTTTAAAATACTGCAGGCAATAAACAACTGGCTGTGTACATCACCTAAGCGCGCCGACAATAGCTCGCGGCGCTTTAAATCGCCGCCCAGCACGCCCAAGGCCACATCCGCCGCCACCGCAAATGCGGCGCTCATATGGTTAATATGCTGATACCAACGGCGCGAGAAATCATCGGCGTTAACCGGTGTGGGGCTAAAGCGCGAGCCGGTAAAACTAAACAGTTTTAACCGGGTAACATTACTCAGTACATGACCTATGTGCTTCATAAACAGGCCATCAAATACATCCAACGCTGCGTCTTCATCCTCGGCCTGCAGCGTTTGCACCTCATCGAATAAATAGGGGTGACAACGCATCGCGCCCTGGCCAAATATCATCAACGAGCGCGTTAAAATATTCGCCCCTTCAACTGTAATAGCAACCGGTAACGCGCGATAAGCAAACGCCGTAAAATTACGCGGCCCCAACTGAATAGCGCGGCCACTGACCACATCCATGGCGTGATTAACCGAGGTACGCATCAGCTCGGTAGCGTGGTATTTGGCCATCGCGGTCATAACCGATGGCGCACCCGAGTCGAGCCCGCGAGTCACTAATTGGCGCATAGCCTCAAGAGTATAACCATTGGCGGCCACTTCCGCGGTCGCCTCCTGGACACCCTCAAACTTACCCACCTCCATATTAAACTGACGACGGATTCGCGCGTAGGCGCCCACAGTTAAGTAGCTCATCTCGCCACTGGCAGTCGACAGCGCAGGCAGCGATACGCCGCGCCCGGCACCTAAACATTCGATCAGCATACGCCAGCCTTTACCGGCCATAGCGGGCCCGCCAATAATCCAATCCAGTGGGATAAACACATCGTCACCTTTGATCGGACCATTCATAAACGGCGAACCGGGGTTATGGCGCTGGCCAATCTCAATGCCGGGGTGATCGGCGGGCAACAAGGCGCAGGTAATACCATAATCAGACTTGTTGCTATCGCCCAGCAGATGCTCCGGGTCTTTTAGCTTAAACGCCAAGCCCACGACGGTGGCAATCGGCGCCAGAGTGATCCAGCGCTTAGAGAAATTCAGACGCAGGCCGACAACCTCTTGGCCCTCGAATTGGCCTTTGCAAACCACACCAATATCCGGGATCGAGCCGGCGTCAGAGCCCGCCTCCGGGCCAGTTAAACCAAAGCAGGGAATCTCGGTGCCGTCAGCCAGCCCCGGCAGCCAGCGCTGCTTTTGCTCGTCGGTGCCGTATTTCATGAGCAGCTCACCGGGGCCCAACGAGTTAGGCACCATGGCGGTCACCGCCGCGGTAATCGAACGGCTGGCAATTTTGCTCATTACCCGGCTCTGGGCGTAGGGGCTAAAGTCGCGGCCGCCGTACTCCTCGGGGATAATTAGGCCAAAAAAGCCCTCGGCTTTTAAATACTCCCAAGCGGCGGGCGACAGGTCCTGGTCTTCAAAAATTTGCCACTCGTCAATGCGGGTACACAGTTCGTTTACCTCATTATCGAGAAAGCTTTGCTCTTTTTCGCTCAGCTGCGGCAGCTCGATATCGACAAACTTTTTCCAGTCGGGGCGGCCGCTGAATAGGTCCTTCTCCCACCAGGTAGTACCCGCCTCCATCGCCTCGCGCTCGGTAACACTCATGGGCGGCATGGCTTTTTGCAACAACTTATACACCGGCTGAATCAGAATCGGGCGCCGCAGGGCAGGAACATTCAAAAATACCGCCAGCGCTAGGGTGGGTAAGAATAGGATCCACATCCAGCCCGAGACGAAGGTCAGAATGAATGAGCCGGCCACCAACACCACAGAGCTGAGCAGCAGGGGCACTTGGTAGTAAAGTACTACGGTGAGTAGGGCAATAAAAATAACGAGCGACAACAAGAACATAGAGGTTTCTCCGATTGGTCTACATGCCTATACGCAATAGCGGCATCTTGTAACCATAGACGATTTCCCAAGCATTATCTTGCTTGAGGCAATTCCCAATAACCGTGTTTTAACCCTCGGGCACTTGGATCTCACCCCGCAAAAACGGTTCAACAACGCCGGCAATTAACACCCGGTTATCGGCCAGTGTACATTCAAGCCAGCCACCGCGAACAGACAATTGACGCGCTTTGCTGCTGGTACACTGCAAGCGCTCGGCCCAGTAGGGCATCAAGGTCGTGTAAGCCGAGCCGGTAACCGGGTCTTCATCAATACCGGCGTTAGGGGCAAAAAAACGGGCGACAAAGTCATCGCGCGCTGGAGCCGTCACCATAACGGCAAAGTCATGCAGTCGCGACAGCGCCCTAAAGTCAGGGTTAAGCGCCGCAACGGCCGCCTCGGTTTTAAGCACCACCATCAACTGCACCCCGTCAAAGCACGTCTCAATATCATCGGTTTGACAGCCTAGCGCCGTGGCGATGTGATGGAACTCGACGTCGAGTGCAGGGCCGGTAAGCCGGGCCGGAAAGTCCAATTGCCAGCCGTCCCCGTGGCGTTTCACCGCTAACGGGCCACTGGCACTGCTGAAAGCCACGCCTTCGTCTTCTAGCAGGCCTCGCTCAGCCAACACATAGGCCGCGGCCAATGTGGCGTGACCACACAAATCGACCTCTCGCGCTGGCGTAAACCAGCGGATCGACCAAGGTACCTCACCGGTGACCACATACACAGTTTCAGCCAGATTATTTTGCGCCGCAATAGCCTGCATTTGCCGCTCGGGCAAGGGCTGGCCAGTAATGATAACCGCCGCAGGATTACCGCTAAACGGGCCGCGAGCAAAAGCATTCACCACATCCATGGCAAGCCGCACGCTTCACCTCCTGTTCTATCGCACACCCTATAGAGACCGGGTGTAAAGAATTGTTTTGGTCGCGCCGCTGGTATTGGACAGCGGCGACAGCGATTAGTATAAATGAGGCAGCCAATTCTTACATAATAAGGTGCCAATAATGCTCGTAAAATCTTTGTCTTGTGTACTACTTGGCACCGCGCTCAGTATCTGCCTGCCCTCTCAGGCTGACACCGCCGTAGAGCACTATGGCCAGCTTGCGGTAAAGGGCAACCGTATCGTCGATAAGCAGGCACAACCGGTCTCTTTGGCCGGGCCCAGTTTATTTTGGAGCAACACTGGCTGGGGCGCCGATAAATACTACAACGCCGACGTGGTTAACTATATTCAAGAGCAGTGGAACGCCCCTATCATTCGCGCTGCCATCGGCGCCGGCCTAAACGGCGGCATGCTAACCCATGCCGAGGACAACATGGCCAAGGCCGAGACGGTCATCGAAGCCGCTATCGACCAGGGCATGTACGTTATTCTTGACTGGCATGCCCACCACGCCGAAGACCCCCCTAATAATGCCATTGCGTTTTTCGAGCACTTTGCCCGTCAATATGGCGCACAACCCAATATTATTTATGAGATCTACAATGAGCCTCTGGCCGACACTGACTGGGCAACGGTGATTAAACCCTACGCCGAAAAAATCATCGCGGCGATTCGCGCGATCGACCCGGACAACCTCATTATTGTCGGCACCCAAACCTGGTCGCAAGATGTTGATAAAGCGGCCGACGACCCTATTACCGGTTTCGAGAACATCGCCTATACCCTGCATTTTTACGCCGGCACCCACAAAGCCGCCTTACGTAAAAAGGCCCAGTACGCATTGGATAAAGGAATCGCATTAATGGTTACTGAATGGGGTACGGTAAACGCCAACGGTGACGGCGCCGTAGACCGGCAAAGCACTGAGCAGTGGATGGCTTTTATCAAGCGTAACCAGCTTAGCCACGCCAACTGGGCACTTAACGATAAACTAGAGGGGGCTTCGATACTCAAAAATGGTGCGACAACCGATGGCGCCTGGAGCGATGAAGACCTTACCGAATCCGGCGCTTATGTAAAGAGTATTGTTAAAAGCTGGAGCGATATTAATTACTCCGGCAATGAGTAAGCACAACGGCTAACGCAAAAGGCGGGCTCTTACTCGAGCCCGCCTTTTGCCGTGTATCCGCAGATGTAACCAGGCACTTGGCTTAATCAGCCTTAGCGCTATTGCCTCGCTCCAAAGCCTCAACCGCTAACGCCAGAAACATATAATTGGTGGCGCCGCCACCCATCACATACTCAGTTTGTTGCCAAAAAAACGGCCACACTTTTAACTCGGGAAGATCGGGGCGAATAAGCGCTGTACCGGATATTACGCCGCCAGGAATAAACGACCAGTCGGCACGGTTAACCCCATAGGCAACCAATGCCGACTTTGACCCTACCCCAGAGGCAAACGAACTGGTGTTGTTACCCGGATGAACCCCCAAAACAAAATTTAACGCATTCACATAAATGTCGCTGCTGGCTATATCAGGCCACGACTTATGCACAAAATATTGCTTAACCCCGAAGTCTTGGATACCCCAACCGGCCCCCCAAATGTGTGGTTTATAGGGTACACCATAAGGTGTTTCGGCCGCCTGGGCTTGTACTCTTTGCTGCTGCTCTACCACAGCGCTGTTAATTGCCTTAATAAACTCTGGGTTATCAATCGCCGTCATTACCCGACCAATGGGCCAGGCGCTGTTGTCAATATCGGCGACAATGTCAGCCTGCATACTCGTTAGGGCATCGATATAAGCTTGCTTACCGGTGGCTATAATTAACTCCGCCAGCGCAAACGCACGGGTGGCGGTTTTATCCGACTTAGCAAATGCACCGGTATAAATGGCTTCAGCGGCCTCCAGTGCTCGTTGCGACAGCTCTGGATTATAGTCTCGCATAACACGTGACGCCGCCGCCAAACCCGCGGCCACATCCAATTCGCGGTTAGGGTTTTGCTCGGTAAACACCCAGCGATCATCCGGGGTGCCCGAGCGCCCGTCTCTCGCCTCGCCGGGTTTTAAGCTTGGGTGATACACCAAATTATCGGTTTGCGCGGCGGCATCGCCCAACATAACGTACTGGCGCTTAGTCGGGACAATAATGCCGCGATACAAACGGCCTAAGTTTTCATAACCACCCAGCACCGTTAGCAAGCCGTGCTCGATTTGCTGCAAGGCATCATTTTTACCATCGGGCTGATGAATTTCGACCACCTGTTTTTCCTGATCGATACTGGTGGCGTCATAGTTAAGCCCAAACTCCTCCACCATCATGGCCAGTAGCCAGGTCGTGCCTATTTGCGACTCGACCCTTAAGTCATAATCGCCCGCATCGTGCCAACCGCCCTTGTTCAAACCGGGCACTGGCTGCCCTGGCTGAAACTTGGTCAGGGTTTCTGGGCCAGAGATATAGCCATCGATGTGGTTGTAGTCAACCGGCGCCATCAGCGCATCGTCGTGGTGACACTTGTCGTGCCAAACGCGGTATTTTTCATTCACCCGCATATGACACATTTGCACAGGCAAATAGTACTCCAGCGTCGGCTGCCAAGCGTGACGCGAGTAAACATCTTCGCCAATTTTAAAGGGCTGTGATTTTTGCCCGCGGTAGGCAATTTGATACATACCTGGCTCACGAATAGCGGTAAAGTCGTAGCGCAAATAGTGATAACGTAAAAAGCTACCCCAGGGCTCAGGGGTCGCTTCATCCACTGTCTGAGGGCCATCGGCTCCGAGCTTTAATAATTGCACCTTGCTCGCTTTCGTATCGCTGGCATCCTGCTCAATTACGGCGGTTTTTGTCAGGCTAACACCATAGCCCAGTTGCGACACCTGAATCACTGGTTGATATTGCCAATCGTCAATCACGCTGGGAGTAACCACCCACTCGATGGCGTTGCGGCTAGCACCTGCGGGTATTAATGAGCGGACAATAAACCAGCCGTTGTTATGATTAGTGCGACCATCCCACAGCTCTAATTCGCCGCCTTTTCGCTGCTCGATCTGCAATCGCTGGGCATCGGCCTCCGGTGCCACAACTAAAAATTTTCCTGTGGCTAAGGGTTCCGCTAACCACTCGCCTTGATGCTCAAGCATCGGCCCATTAGGCTGTTGCGTAAAAATACCCGAACTGTCACCCATCAAATAGGATTTACCAAACAAATCACCGGGAAACAACTCAAAATTAAAACCCACCTTGCCAATCCACTCGTCGGGCAGTGGCTGCTGCAAATCAACACTGATTTTAAAGCTGCTCCCCTCCAAGGGCTCGACATGGACCTTATACGTAAATTTTAAATCGGGATAAATAATGGGGTTAAAGCCTTTACGGTTTTTGCTCTCATCCGGGTACGCTAAGGTTTGGGAAATACGTTGGTTTTTTTCATCGACCTGAGCATCACCAACGCCTGTCGGTACCGGAGACCACTGCCCAGGTGAGGTTTCTAAGCGCAGGTCACCATTGGCAGCGGTACGTTCACCGTGCTGAATAACGGTAACACCGGTTTGATGGCCGTCCGGGTAGATATCGGCAAATACCGTGACATCCAGACCAGGCATCGAAAAATAGCCCCGCTCGTTTAGCTCCAGGCTTGAGGCGGCTTGCAGTGAACCGGCAGCCAGTATCAGGGTAGAAAATAGCAATGTTCTCATGGCTCTTCTCTCTTATGTTTATAATTTATAATTGGGCATAGCTAGCCCAATCATTGTATAGCGGCCCACTGGCGCGGGCGTTAATAAATGTAACGTTTCGTTTACCGGTAAACCACATCATCGTAACTTGACGCCAAGCGCTTTAGCAGCTGATTTTGCGTCCGGGTAGGGATTTTCTCGTGCTCCATAGCGTCGATCAAATTGCTCACAATGGCGTTAAACTCAGTCGCGGTATAATCGTGGCCCGCGTGTATTTGCTGCATATTATCGCCACTGTAAACACAGCCTCCGTGACTAACACTACAAATGTACTGGGCAAATCCAACACGAAATTTTTCGATATCTACGCCATCAAACCGGTCAATCACCCGATCGTCTTGTGAGATATTAACCAGCAGCTGGTAGACGATTGCGTCCACCCCCTGAGGGCCACCCAAACGATCGTATAAGGTCGGCTCAGGCGAGCGAGGCGCACAAGCAACGGTGCCTATCAGCATCACCACGAAGCAGAGCACACTTAAATGTTTCATTAAAAACTCCCCTGAAGGGATAAATACCAACCATCCTGGTCGGCTAAAGTCGCCACCTCGCCCAAATCAACCCACGCGGCTACCGCCGCTACATGTTTATTGGGAAACCACGCCACAAAGGCCGTTTGCCAATCATCTTGACTGGCAAAGGATAAATTATCTGGCTGAGTGCGATGCTCTACACCAAAAAGCCAATGCTGGTTATAAAAAACGCCGCCCGATAATTCACTCTGCCACTGTCGATCATCGTTTACATCCCCACCGAAGCCAACCAACCCTCCCTGGTTAGCCCGGGTATATCGTGCGTTCATATTCAACAACAAATTGTAGCCAAAAAAACCGCCCAAAAAGACTTTAGTGGCGGCCACGTTATAATCCAGGTCACTGTCATCCAGGGCACCGGCGGCGGCGGGAATAAAAAAGTCATGATTTTTCTTATACTGCACACCGACACTAATTTGCGGCACGGTGGTATAAAGTACATCACCGGCCACTCTGACTTTTAACCCCAGCACGGTTTGTCGAATTGTTTCATCGGCCACTCCCAGCGCCGCCGACAACGTTTGATGCTGCAAGGTTTGATCGGCGAGCGATAGCTCAAACCGGTTTCGCCAGCTCCAACTGGCACCAATCGCGGTCAAGTCGTAGTCGGGTGTGCTCACCATACTGGCAAACGCCGCACCACCGGCCTCTTCTTGCGAGCCATAACCAGACAGTACGGCCATTGGTACAATACCGCCCCCCGCCGTGCCTTCTATGGTACTGGCGCCGCCCGTCGCAATGATTCTACTGCGCGGTGCCGCGGTGGCAGGCAACGCCAGCGAGAGCAGTAATGTTGCTATTAATACCTGCTTAAGTTTCATTGTTGAGCTGCTCCTGTTGCCGATACGTCGTCAGCCATTGCTCAAACTTTTCAAGCGGTAGAGCTTTACTGTAAAAGTATCCCTGCAAGGTATCGCAACCGTGATCCAGCAACCAGTCGCGACTGGCTTCGGACTCAACCCCCTCGGCTGTTACACTCAAGCCAAGGCTGTGCCCAAGCTCAATGGTTGATTTTACGATTTGCTGATCATCGATATTGTGCTCGAGGCTTAGTACGAAGGATTTATCAATTTTAAGCTCGCTGACCGGTAGCTTCTTTAATTGTGATAGTGATGAATAACCGGTTCCATAATCATCAATAGAAAGCTCTACGCCTAATGCGTGGAGCCTCTCTAGATTTTTAACGCTTTTTTCCGCTTCGCGCATTATGGCGCCTTCGGTAACTTCAAAACACAAGCCGCTGCTGCTCTGCTCAAACTGTTGAAGTTTCTGGTCAACAAACTCACACAGCTCGTCGTCCAGCAAATCGAGTACCGATAAATTGATGGACAGTTTAAAACCCGGATGCGCTTTATTCAGCCGAGCGAGCATCACTACCGCCTGCTCAATCACCCAGCGCGTTAACAGATTAATTTGTCCGGCGCTTTCTATAACACTGATAAATTCCTCTGGGTTCACAAAACCCAGTTGCGGATGCACCCAGCGAACCAGTGCCTCACCACCCAGTGGTTGCGCGGCATGTGCGGAGATCTTAGGTTGTATATGTAATAAAATATCTCCGCCGGACAAAGCCGGTCGAAAATCCGTTAAAAGTTGCAAACGACGCAAATGATCTTCATCCCAGCCAGGATGATATCTCGACGCACCCGTGTGACTCTGGCGCGCATAATTAAGCGCAAGATTTGCGCGCCGCATTAATAGCTCAGGGCTTGCGCCATCGGCTGGATAAATCGCGTAGCCAACATTAAGCTCGGCGCGAATTTCACTGGTACTGATGTGTAGTGGTCGGCTCGAATCATTACGCAACTGCACCATAATCTCTATGCCTTCGGCGGCTGTTGCAACCATAATGATCAATAAAAATTCGTCGCTGCCTAATCGTACCGCCCGGCCATCGGCACCGACAAAAAGGCGTAAGCGAGTGGCCATTTCCTGCAAAACTTTATCGCCAATTTCAGACCCCAGAGTGTCGTTGATTTGGGTAAACTTATAAATATCCACTACCGCTACTACCGCAACCTTGTCGCTCTGACGAGTGCTAGCCACGGCTTGCTCAAGTAGCGAAATTACCTGGGAGCGATTCTCCAGGCCGGTAAGACTATCGTGCTGGGCCTGAAAAACAATTTTCCGCTCTCGCTCAGATATCGCGTGTTGCATGCTGGTGAACGCTTGAGCTAATTCTGAAAACTCATCGTTCCCCTTTGCCTCAATCGGTGAATTATATTTGCCTTGGGCGATCGTTCGGGCAATTTCCGCCAACCGCTTCACCGGCTCTGTTACGTTGCGCGCCAACACTAGGGCGATAAAACCCGCTATCAATAAAAATGACAGCGCCAATGTCAGCAATTGTGTATCCAACACTGAAAAGGGCTGTAAGGCTCTCGCGAGAGGTGCCTGCAACACAGCGATTAAGGTTTGCGGCTGGGTGGCAATTGCCACCCGGTTATACAACACCTCACCGTCACGCCAAACGTCGTTGGGCCCGGCCGCCAGCAACGCTTTCGACTCACTTAGTTTTATACGGGCATCGCTCTCCAGTGTGCCACTTAGGTACTCTGAGCCTTTCTCATTCTGCTGTAAAAAAGACACATCGAGATCTGTCAGATTTTTCAGCTCTTCGCTAAGCGCCTGATCAACTTCAAATCCAATGGCGGCCGTACCGATACGTACCGGCGCATTAATGGGCGAGAACACCACTTGATAAAGTACGCCGTCAATCACTAATGGTGCGTAGAGCGTGCCATTACCGGTGCGCGCTGTCGTTATTTGAGATAAAGCCTGATCGCTCTCTAAGTTCAACTCACCACTACTGGCGGCAATACTTCCATCTAGGCCGAGCACAAACGCGAGGTCCGCGTTTACCCGGGCAGCATGATTAAGCAGCGCCGAGCGAATAGTGGCACTTTCACGGCTGGCAACCGCCTGCTTAAAGCCAAAGTCATCGGTCAGTACATTTACCGATTGCGCTAACTGCCGGGCCCGGGTATTCATTAACTGAGAAAATAATCGACCACCGCGATCGAGCTCGCGATAGGCATCATCAATCACAGTGTCAAGAATGACGGTGCGTGTCGCAATATAGGAGGAAGTCTGCAGTAGCACGACCATGCCAAGCAGTATCAGGATCAGCTTAATGCGGTAACGCATCATAGTGTCGGTCGCTTATCGATCAAACAGTTTTTCCAGATCTGTTTTGGGTTGACTGTTGCGCGGATCCGGTGCGAGTGGCGCCAGGGTAACCTTCAGCTCGGCGGCAGCCTGATTAACCTCTACCGCCTGGGTAACCCCTTGGGCGCTGCGCGGGTGCTGCACCTCCAGCTGATAATTACCCGCAGGAGCCTCGATATTCACCCGGCCGCGACTATCGGTCAGGGCGTAGTAAGGTGTGGCCACCACATAGACATAGCCCACCATCGAGTCGTGGATATTGCAGCCCAGCACCACCTGGCCAGGCGTATCAAATTTCACTGGCTCGGCCGTAGCGCCATGGTATAACTTAAGCTCGAAACGCTTGGCCGGCGAAAAAGAGTACACGTGATGACGGATATCATCGCTATTGGGAAATCGTATCCAACTACCCGCCTGAACCGCTGCCACAGAGGGTAAAAATTCGCGGCCCACCTGATCGATCACCCTATAGGTATCAGCCGGGGCTAACAGCGGCTCGCGGCCGTGCAACGCCACCACCGCATTGCTCAAGCCTGTCCCCTGTGCATCTTGGACATAAACCTCCAGCGCCATCGACTGGGTACCGCTGAACAGCCACAAGACAAGCATCAGCTTGGGGAGTAAAAACCTCATAAAGTGTTATTCTCCGCTGGCCAGCATACACGTGTTGCGCCCGGCTGCTTTGGCATCGTAAAGCGCTTTATCGGCTCGACCAAACACGAGCTCGGCGGTTTCATTGCCACCTGCACGAAACTCGGCGATGCCAATTGAAACGGTGATATCGACCGGCGTGTCTTTGTAGTTAAAGGCCGTTTTGGCAATAGCGGCACGAATGCGATCGAGCACAACAAACGCGTTGTCGGCGCTTGTCTCTGGCATCACGATAACAAACTCCTCGCCACCATAGCGACCAAAAAAATCCACTTCGCGCAGGCGCTTGGCAATGGCACTACTTAATACTTTTAACACCCGGTCACCCGCCTGATGGCCCAGGGTATCATTGATGTTTTTAAAATAGTCCAAATCACACACGGCCAAGGTTAGCGGGTGGCCGTAACGCTGAAACCGCTGTTGCTCTAGCTGTATACGCTCGTTGTAGGCCTCGCGATTGGGCATACCGGTCAGTGGGTCGGTTAACGCTTTCGCCCGCTGCTCTTCCAGCACCTCGCGGCTGCGGCTCGCCTCTTGCTCCATTTCTCGCACCCGGGCCGCCAACAGATTTAGCTGTTCGGTCACCGGATGGTCGCGCTCGCTCGCGCTTTGGTACTCGTGCAGTGCGGCGCGGATGTTACCCAGCCGACTCTGCACCTGATGTTTTAACGCATCGAGACTCTCGGCCCGGGCACTTTGATCCTCCAGCTCAGCAAATTCGCTCAACATTTGCTGTTGCATTTGATCGCTCGCCTGCAGTAAGTCGTCGCTTTGGTGAGCCGCGCCTTCAATCACCTGATAGATATCGGCTAGCTGCTGATTCACTTCCGTCAGGTAGCCCCTAAAAGCGCGCGTGGCCGCCATGTAGGCCGCCAGTACTAAATCCCTCACCTCACCTAGTGCCGGCAGTAAATCGGCGTTGCTAATGCCCGAGCGCAACCGCTGCTGCAACGCGCTGACCCGCTCTGGTGCTATGGCCTGGGCCTCAACACTTAGCAGTAACTCGTTAATGATCGCGCGTAAGTTTTCGCTCACAGTTTCGCTGTCGCGCAGGGTGGCGTTAGGGTTTAACTCAAACAGGGCACGATCAGCTTTACCGGCGCCATCATTCCGCTCAGCTCCGGTACTGGGCGCCAGTCCTGCTTCTTCTGGCTCAGGCTGGTGCCCCGTGGTTTGTTCGTCCCGATGGTCGCTGCTAGCAAACCAACGGGACATTAAACCGCCGGGCTTGGCGGGCTCCGGGTCGCGCTCGGCCAGCACTTGCGCTTGCAGCTGCTCTAACGTACGCAGGAGCTCGGGGTAGGCATCTAGCCGGTTTCGGTGTTTGGTCGCATCCAGGCTTAAGCTGCGCAGTTGCTTTTTAAGGGCGCGCTCGGGAGCTATCTGCTGCAAACGAGCCGCCATTGCCTGCAGTGCGTCACTTTGTTGCGCAGCATTTTGGTCGCGATAGCGCTCGAAGTTCAGCAGTGACTCCTCGAGCCTCTGCAAATGCGAGCTTATGCTGTTTTTATCATCCGCCCGCAAGCTACGACGCAGCGCTTCAAGCACCAAATCTAATTCGGGATGCTGGCCCTCAGCCGCTAAACTAACCCGCGCCAACGCTTTGCTCAGCAGTTGCGACTCGGCCTGATAGGCTTTTTCTTGCTGCTCTTGAGCATCTAAGGCATCGAGATACTTATCTCGCCATTTAGCTGCTTCGTCACCGGTAAGCTCGGTATCTCGCATTGTTATTGCCACCTATTACGGTCGATTGCCTCATTATAGCCGGCACTAATTTCAACACCAGCTCGGGTGCCTGATAGGATACAAAAAAGCCCCGGTAGTGGATCACTACCGGGGCTTTTGCAGGTCAGCTTGGCTGACGACGCGACTAATTTTTCTCAGCGCGTATCTTTTCTACCAGGTAATCGGCTACTTGCAGCATCTCGTGATGCCCACCTGCACCGCTGGCACTAACGCGGTAACGGCCGTCAATCACCAGCTCTGGCGTACCGCTAATGCCGTAGGCGCGCGCTTTAGCGTCGCCCTGACGCAGTTGGCTATCGACACCAAACGACTCGAAGGTTTTGGTGAACTTGTCTTTATCGACGCCGTACTGCGAGTAAAACTCGGCAAAATCGTCAACATTAAGAATCCGTGCTTTTTGAATGTGCAAAGCGTTAAACAAATCCATATGCGCCTCGTCTAACACCCCCATCGCTTTGGCGGTGTAAAAGGCCCGTGCGTATGGCTCCATTTGGGTGGCCCATACCACTGGGGTTTGAATAACATTGACGTCATCGGCCTGTTTCTCACTCCACTCGTGGAACAGTGGATCAAAACGGAAGCAGTGACCGCAGGTGTAAGCAAACATCTCACGCACTTCGATTTTGTCGGCATCGTCGGTGCGCACGGGCTCGGCGATTTCGGTGTACTCCTTACCCTCTTCATAGGTTGGGGTGGCGTCCTGAGCACAGGCGACCAAGCTAAATAAGATGCCGATTAGGGCAACGAATACGCGCATAATTTCGCTCCATTTTAGGTATTTATCGTTAATCATTAAATCACAATGACAGGCTATAGAACCGCAAGTGAGTCGCAAGTTCCGATACAGGTTAAGCGATTAAGGACAAAAAAGGCGACCAAAGGCCGCCTTTTTTAGCTCGATCGCCGGGGTTAGTGCAAGCCCGCGATGTAATTAGCCAGCGCCTTGATCTCGGGGTCGCTCAGGTTCTTAGCGGCCAATCGCATGATCATTTGATCACCGTCGTTGGTGCGCTCACCCGCCCGAAAGGCGTGCAACTGCTTCTCGATGTACTCGGCGTATTGCCCGCCCAAGCGTGGATAACCCGCTGGCGCGTTGCCCACCCCGGTGGGGGAGTGACACCCGGTACAGGCCGGAACACCAGTTTCCTGATTGCCAGCGCGGAACGTCCGCTGCCCCAGGGCCAGCGCATCAACGATCTCACCAGAGTTAATCTTGACGGTCATTTCCTTCGAGCCAGTCAGTTGCATGGTTTGCGCGGCATAGTGCGCGGCCAGGTCCTGCAAGTCCTGGTCGCTCAGGCCGCTTAGCTGTCCGGTCATTTCTGGAATGGCGCGGCCAGTGGTGGCTTTATCGTCACCCGAGGCTTGATCCCAAGCCTGAATGTCACGCAACTGCTTAAGAATGTATTTTTCACCCAGCCCGGCGATTTTGGGAAAGGTAGGCGCTGGGCTGTTACCATCGGCGCCGTGACAGGCGGCACAAACAGCCGATTTGTCGGCACCGGCACTGGCGTCGCCAGCGGCACTAACGCTTTGGGTCAGCGCTGCGGCCCCCATTGCGAGAAGCAAAGATAAAACATGTTTTTTCATTGGCTAACCTGTGAAGTCGTCATTTTGTGTTGGCGATGTTGCCTTGACTTTGCTTGCCAGGCAGAGGCTGAGGGCCAAAAAGGATGGCTCAACCCGGTTGCAGCCGGCATTATATACTAACTCGCGAAACTCTGAACAATTCCCCGCGAAACCCGAAACCGGTACACTGCCGAGCCAACACCCGATAAGCCGTAACTACGAGTAATCACCATGCCCGAGATCGTCGCCTTTAACCGCGCGCAATTTACTCAAAGCGCCCCCAGTATTCGCGAATGTCCCCCAGAGTTCGGGCGTGAGGTCGCCTTTGCCGGGCGCTCCAACGCGGGCAAGTCCAGCGCCATAAACACCCTTACCAACAACTCTAAGCTGGCACGCACCAGTAAAACCCCGGGCCGCACTCAGCTAATTAACTACTTTGAACTGACCGAAGACACGCGGCTGGTCGACTTGCCCGGCTACGGCTATGCCAAAGTATCGCTGGCCATGAAACAAAAGTGGCAGGCGAACTTATCGGAGTACTTACACGAACGTCGCTGCCTGACCGGTCTGGTGGTGGTGATGGATATTCGCCACCCCATGCAGGAGTTTGACACCATGGTCATCAACTGGGCGGTTGAAGTGAATATGCCGGTGCACTTGCTGCTCACCAAGGCCGACAAACTCAAAAAGGGTCCAGCCAACGCCACTTTGCTGCAAATTAAAAAAGACCTTAAAGACGCCGAGGTGGACGACCTGATCAGTGTGCAGATGTTTTCGTCGCTTAAAAAGACCGGGCTGGACGAGCTTAAGATCAAGCTGTCGAGCTGGCTGTTAGAGGGTGGACGGGAGTTACAACCAGAGGAGCTTGAGGGTTAGCCTGCTGGGAAGTTTCAGCGAGTGGGCAAAAAAAAGGCCGATAACAATTTGTTATCGGCCACAATACTGACATCCTTGGGGGGTGATGCCAGTTACGGATTTGCATGCTACGCAATCAACCTGTAACTGAGACTAGAAGCTTGCGGGTTAGTTCATCGGTATGTGTAAAAATTTGTGATGCACGTCTTAACTCGGCAACGAACGCGCAACAACCGGCGTTTAGCAACTTCGCCGCTCTACTCACTGCAGATAAACCGACGCATAAAAAAAGCCCCAACCATATGATCGGGGCCTGATGTCAGCAAGTTAATCTGCCAAGTTGGCATTTAGCCAATAGAGGAGGAGCTCATGAAAAATAAACTGTTCAATGTGCTGTTACTGAGAGTCGCCTCTACCGGAAAAGTTCAGCTTTTGTTCAGGTTTATTTAAAATTTTTCACTTTTGGCGTAAAAAACCTCAAAATTAACCTTTAATGGGCCTCATCCCAGCTATCTCCGGCACCGGCCTCCACTAATAAAGGTACTTTTAAGTCCACAGCAGCGCTCATTCGTTCAATCACACCGTCGCGCACGGCGTCTAAATCTGCCTCTTTAACTTCCAGCACCAATTCATCGTGCACCTGCATCACCAATTTGGCGTCCAAGTTACTCTCGTACAGCCAATCCGCGACGCTCACCATGGCCTTTTTAATAATATCGGCGGCGGTTCCCTGCATCGGGGCGTTAATCGCGGTTCGCTCTGCGGCCTGCTGCAGCATCTTATTGCGCGCGTTGATATCCGGCAGGTACAGGCGACGCCCTATGATGGTTTCTACATAGCCGGTTGCGTGCGCCAACGCCCGGGTATCATCCATGTAGCGGGCGACGCCTGGGTAGCGCTCAAAGTAGCGATCGATGTAGCCCTGAGCCTCGTTGCGCCCCAAGCCCAATTGCTTACCCAGTCCGAAGGCCGACATACCGTAAATCAGGCCAAAGTTAATGGCTTTGGCGCGGCGGCGCATCTCATCGGTGACCTTATCAACCTCGGTGCCAAATACCTCGGCGGCCGTGGCCTTGTGCACATCAAGCCCCTGGCTAAACGCGCTTAGTAGGCCTTCATCGCCCGATAGGTGCGCCATAATGCGCAGCTCGATTTGCGAGTAGTCTGCCGCCAGGATCTTGTAGCCCCTGGGCGCCACAAATGCCTTGCGAATGCGTCGGCCCTGCTCGGTACGAATGGGGATGTTCTGTAAATTGGGGTCGGCCGACGACAAGCGCCCGGTGGCGGTTACCGCCTGATGGTAAGAGGTGTGGATGCGCCCGGTAGCCGGGTTAATCATTTTTGGCAGCTTATCGGTGTAGGTCGACTTAAGCTTGGCCAGCCCGCGGTACTCCAGCAGCAGCTTGGGCAGCGGGTAATCCAGCGCCAGCTCTTGCAGTACCTCTTCGGCGGTAGAGGGGGCGCCGGTTTTGGTCTTCTTTTTAACGGGTAAACCCAGAGTCTCAAATAAAATCACCCCCAACTGCTTAGGGGAGCTTAAGTTAAACTCAGTGCCGGCAATATCAAACGCTTCACGCTCAAGCTCTTGCAGGCGTTGCTCCAACTCTTTGCTCTGCTCGCCAAGCTGCTTGGCATCCACCAGGGCGCCGTTGCGCTCAATGTCAGCCAATACCGGTACCAGGGGCATTTCGATGTCCATTAGCACCTTGCGCAGCGGCTCGTCTTGCTCTAGCTGCGGCCAAATGGCCTCGTGCAATCGCAGAGTAATATCGGCGTCTTCAGCGGCGTAAGGGGCGGCATCCTCGACCTTAATTTGGTTAAAGGTCAGCTGCTTAGCGCCCTTGCCGGCAATATCCTCAAAGTGGATGGTGTTTTCATTGAGATAACGCATCGCCAGCGAGTCCATATCGTGGCGCCCGGCTACCGAGTTGTGCACATAAGACTCCAGCATGGTGTCCCAGGCAATGCCCTTCAGGGTAATTCCGTGATTAGCCAGCACATTGCGATCGTACTTAAGGTTTTGCCCGACTTTGGCCTTGCCGGCGTCCTCGAGCAACGGCTTGAGTTGCTCCAGCACCCATTCGCGATCCAGCTGCTCGGGCGCCTCTAAGTAGTCGTGCGCCAGCGGCACGTAGGCGGCCCGACCGGGTTCAACTGCAAAAGACACCCCCACAACCTCGGCACTGCGCGCTTGTAAGCTGGTGGTTTCGGTATCAAAGGCAAACAGCTCTGCCGCTTTTAAGCGATCCAGCCAGGCAGTAAAGTCGGCCTCGCTTAACACAGTATCGTAGTGAACACTTACTTTCTCTTTGGGCTCTGATTCGCCTGCCGCGGCCTCTGGCTCGGCATCCAGCTCATCGAGCCAGGTTTTAAACTCCATCTCCTCGAATAGCGCCTTTAAGGCGGCTTTATCGGGCTCGCCCAAGGCGATGTCGTTGACCTCGACGTGCAGCGGCACATCAACTTTAATAGTAGCGAGCTCATAGGATAGGTACGCCTGGTCGCGGTGCTCGGCGAGTTTTTCGGGCATCTTTTTCGCGCCGCGAAAATCCAGTTCACGGATTGCCTCTAAGTTGTCGTACAGTGCATCTAACCCGCCCACACCCTGCAACAACGCCTTGGCGGTTTTTTCGCCCACCCCCGGCACGCCGGGTATGTTGTCCACCTTGTCACCCATCAAGGCTAAAAAGTCGATCATAAGCTCGGGGCCAAATCCGTACTTCTCTTTTACGCCCGCTTCATCCAGCGCACTACCGGTCATGGTGTTTACCAGTGTTACCTTGTGGTTCACCAGCTGCGCCATGTCTTTATCGCCGGTAGAAATCACCACTGGGCGGCCATCGTCTTTGGCCTGCAGAGCCAGAGTACCAATTACATCGTCGGCCTCGACCCCCTCCTCGACTAACAGCGGCAAACCCATCGCCTTCACAATATTGTGGATCGGCTCAATTTGCGGGCGCATATCGTCGGGCATCGGCGGCCGCTGAGCTTTGTATTCGGCGAACAGCTCGTCGCGAAAGGTTTTGCCCTTGGCATCAAACACCACCGCCACCGGGCTGTCGGGGTAATCTTTCAGCAGCCGCCGCAGCATGCTGATCACGCCCTTTACTGCACCGGTGGGCTGACCACGCGAATTGTTTAACGGCGGCAGGGCATGATAGGCGCGGTACAGATAAGAAGAGCCATCCACTAAGACGATGGGGTTTTGCTCACTCATAAGATTGTCTCGTGTCGCTTGTTCGTGGTGCGGGGTAACGCCGGCCTTTTCCGTAAGCACAGGCCAAAGCAAGCGCAAGGATACACCAAAGCCACAGGTATCTCTTTGGCGAAAACAGCGCCACATCTCTTAGTTACCACAAGTGTTACCGGTCAAAAAGTGCACAACCAAGCATTTATTTCCCCAAAAACCGTCACTTAGAGGCGGTTTCTGCAGCATTTTACAAATTAATCAAGTAATGCTATGGACTAAACCTCACTTTGTGTTACCATACGTAACAGATGGTAACAGACCGCCACAAGCGGTCGATTACGATAACCGTAAACGCGACACACCGCCGCGTTACGTCACCTAAACCAACGGAGGGATCTTATGAAGACCTATGGTGTATTACTGGCAGGATTACTTTTTGCCACCGGCGCAATTGCAAATGACGCCACCGAGCAAGCTGACAACAGCCTTACCCTGGCTGCCAATCAAACGGCTCAAGCCATCAACGTTAAATCAGAAAAGAATTTAGCGGACAACGAACTAAAAGTAATCGATGTTGATTTTACCGACAAAACCGACGCGATTGCCGACAAGTTAAGCGCTAAAATCAATGAGAAGTTCAACGAAAAAATGCAGCAAGAGCTGAGCCTGTAACAGCAGGTCGGCCTAAAGMACAACCCACTAGTGCCTACGCGCTAGCTTAGGTTGCGCGCTACAGTTTGATTGGACAGATCGATAACGATACGGAAATCGGCGTAAGATTTGATGATTGACAAGATTGATGACTGATTGAAAAGCTTTGGTTGTTCACCAGACAGCAATCCCGCGGCCCCAAGCCGGGCAACGTGAATTACTGCAGGATGTGAGCAACCAACGGTTTTTTTACCGCTTTACCCCCCATTTACTCACTAACACCCTGCAAACACCCCACTAACGCCGTCGCCAAACCGGCCATTAGATCTTGATAACTGAGAAGCGACGTAGCACTCGCCAGCGGATCCAACACACCCGTACGCAACCCCACGCGGCTAGCCAAAGTTGAAGCCGCACTGGTATCGGCATAGGGCTCGACAAACAGGCAAACCGCCTCATGCTTTAAATGCTCCTCCAGCTCATATAAGTGCCTTGCACCAGGGCGCCGCTCGGGCGTTAATGTCACGTAATCCACCTGATTAAGCTGGTAATGAGCGACAAGATGTCGATAACCGTCGTGATAAACCGCAAACCCCTGATCTTTTACTGGGGCTAATTGCTGCCGTAAACGCTCATCCAAAGCCGCAATATCACGGCTAAACTGTTCGGCCCGCTCACTATAAATATCAGCCGAGCCGGGACGCACTTGCCCCAACTGCACAGCCAGCGCCCGGGCCAAAACCATCGCGTTATCCGGGTTAAGCCAAATGTGCGGGTCCCGCCCCTCTGCGTGAGAGTGGGTATGCGAGTGCTCGGAATCATGGTCATGCTGCCCCGGCGAAGGGGTGGGCCAATGTATAGAACCAAGGTTGCCGGCCGTCAGTACCTTTGCGGCGGGCAGCGCGGCAAATGGCTTTTGCAAAAAGCCCTCCAGCTCAGGGCCTACCCAAAAGGCCAAATCAGCGTCGTTAATAAGGCGCATATCCGACACCCGCAGGGCAAACTCATGGGGAGACACCCCCGCCGGCAATATCGTGTGCACCTTGGCGTCGTCGCCTACAATGCGCTCGGCAATCATCGCCAAAGGCTTAATACTTACCACCACCTCTAGCGGTTGGGCGCGCACCACAAGGCCAAACATAAGCAAAACACATAAGAATAAAGGGCGCACGAGGCGAGCGATCGACATAGAAAACAACCTGAAGGAAGGGCTAGCAACACAATAGTTATAGTATAACATATCGGTTATACTATTCTCATGGATAATACGCCCTTAGCTTTTAGTACCCACAATCATCAGCACTGTGTCAGCGATGCGCTGCAGGCAGCGATAACCCTATGTGCCGAGCGCGGCGCCCGGTTAACACCGCTGCGCAAACAGGTGCTAGAGCTTATTTGGCAGAGCCACAAACCGCTGGGCGCCTACGCCCTAATTGACCTATTAGCGGCTGAATCTACCCGGCAGGTGGCGCCGCCCACGGTGTACCGCGCACTGGATTTTTTGCTCGAGCAAAAACTGATTCACCGCATCGGGGCCCTCAATGCCTACATTGGCTGCCCACACCCAAACCACTCGCACGCCAGCCATTTTTTGCTCTGTGATGAGTGCGGCCGCGCCGAGGAAATTCACTCTAGCGCGGTCAGCGATAGTATTCAGCAGGCCGCCGGGGATGCCGGCTTTGCGGTGGTATCTCAATCGCTCGAAGTATTTGGCCTGTGCCCTAATTGCCGCGCGGATACCAGCGCCCCATGAGCCACCCCACTGTATTACTGCAAGCACGCCAGTTGTCGGTGATTCGCGGCAATCGCACCCTGGTTGATCGGGCCGACTTAACGGTCCACGCGGGCGAAATTGTCACTCTGATTGGCCCCAATGGCGCCGGCAAAACTACATTAGTACGCGCTCTTTTAGGCTTAATGTCCTACAACAGCGGCAATCTAACTCAATTGCCTAACTTGCGCATCGGCTACATGCCGCAGAAGCTGCATATCGACCCGAGCCTACCGCTCACGGTAAAGCGCTTTTTGGCACTGGGGGGCGGCAAGCCCGCCGCGATTAACGATGCACTCACCCGCACCGGCGCGGCGCACTTGCTCGAACAGCACCTGCAGGCATTATCCGGCGGTGAAACTCAGCGCGTATTGCTAGCTCGCGCGCTGCTGCGCAACCCCCAACTACTGGTACTCGATGAACCTGTGCAAGGCGTGGATGTGGCCGGGCAGGCCGCGCTTTACGCACTGATTAACGAGCTGCGCCACGAGCTCGGCTGCGGTGTTTTGCTGATTTCTCACGATTTACACTTAGTCATGGCCAACACCGACACGGTGGTGTGCCTAAACGGCCACATTTGCTGTCACGGTCACCCGGCGCAAGTAACGGCCGACCCGGCCTACCTGGAACTGTTCGGTCATCGCGCTGAGGCGCAAATTGCGCTTTATACCCACCACCATGATCACGCCCACGATGAGTGCGGCGAGCTGCACCAGCATCACCACGATAAAAGTGAGCCGCCCCATGCCTGAGTTTTTACTGCTCGCACTGGCTGCCGGTCTCGGTGTGGCTCTGGTGTCAGGGCCTTTGGGCTGCTTTGCGGTCTGGCGTCGGATGGCCTACTTTGGCGATACCATGGCCCACTCAGCACTGCTGGGGGTTACCCTCGGGCTGCTGTTAGACATAAATATCAATATCGCCGTCGCCGCCGGTTGCCTGCTAATCGCCCTCTTATTGGTGGCCTTGCAGCGCGGACGACAACTGGCCACCGACACCCTGCTAGGCATTTTGTCCCACTCGACACTGGCGCTGGGCTTAGTGGCGATCAGCGTAATCAGCCCCGGTCGCGTTAATCTAATGGGGTATTTATTTGGCGATATTCTCTCGACCACCGTCGTAGATGTCATCACCATTTGGGTCGTGGGGGTCTTAGTCCTGGCGGCGCTGGCCTATTTGTGGCGGCCACTGCTCTCCATTACCGTTCATGAAGACCTCGCTCACGTTGAGGGCATCCCCGTGACCGCGGTACGCACCGCGCTAATGCTATTGATGGCACTGGTAATTGCCATCGCCATGAAGGTAGTAGGCGTACTGCTCATTACCGCTTTGCTGATTATTCCCGCCGCCACTGCACGGCGCTTGGCGCGCACACCGGAACAAATGGCATTGTTGGCCAGTGCCATTGGCGCACTGGCGGTAGTCGCCGGGCTCAGCGGTTCATTTTATTGGGATTGGCCTGCCGGGCCTGCGATTGTCTTGGGCACCACCGCCGTCTTTGTTTTGTCCTTACTAAAAAAACAAACGCAATAACCCCGCCCACGACAGCGATTGCCAACCCAAGTTCTACGCCCGGGGTCACTGTCACCAAAGTTTCACCAAATTGTCGCCTAACCGTCACCGCTGTTTTTCACACTTTGGGCCATCAGACAGCTGACATAGGCAACACGCCATGACGACGACTGCCCGAGAGTCTCTCACTGCAACACCCGCATCATCCTCCCCCCAGGCGGCCAAGCCGACCGCTAAAACCACTCAAAGCGCTGTAATCAAAGGACGCACCATCTGGATCTCCGATTTGCATTTAGGTTATCGCGATTGCAAAGCCGAGTACCTGCTGGAGTTTCTCGACAGCATCCAGTGTGACACGCTGTATTTGGTGGGGGACATCATCGACATGTGGGCGCTTAAGCGTAAATTCCGCTGGCCCAAAGAGCACTACCAAGTAATGCTTAAACTGTACGATATGGCCAACAACGGCACGCGCGTTATTTATGTGCCGGGCAATCACGACGAACCCATGCGCCGCTTTGCCGGCAATTTGTTTGGCCCTATCGAGATTATCGAAGAACACGAATACACCTGCGCCAACGGCAAGCGTTACCTGATTATGCACGGCGACGCCATGGACGCTTACATCAACCTAACGCACATCACGCGTTTTTTTGGCGACATAGGTTACGGCCTTTTATTGTTTATCAATCGCTGGGCCAATCGCTGGCGCAAGTGGATGGGCCGGCCCTACTTCTCACTGGCGGGGATGATCAAAGACAATATCAAAGGCGCGAAAGACGCCATTGAGACTTACCAAAAAGAAGCTACCGACGAAGCGCGCCGGCGCGGCTTTGACGGTGTGATTTGCGGCCACATTCACTACCCCGCACTAACCGAAACCAACGGTATTCGCTACTGCAACACCGGCGACTGGATCGAAAACTGCACCGCGCTGGTCGAGGATTACTCTGGCCATATGCGCTTGTTACACTTTAGCGATCAGGTGCAGTGGCGAGATCAAAAAGAAGCGCTCGAGGTGGAGCAAGTTGCGTAATAAGTCACAGCTTGATCCCTTGAAAACGATGAACCGGCCGCCTAAATGCGGCTCGGTTCTCAGCTCGCGTACCGTCTTGTGCGCGGCGTCACACATTAAAACTATAATATTATAAGTAAATCTCCCCATAAGATAGCCTGTCTCCGCCGGCTGCCCCGGCATCACAATAATTCCCAGTGGGAAATACAATAACAATCGCAGTACCTAGMCCTTTGGGCGCTAAGGATGATTGGCCAAGCTCTCACCGGGCTCATAAATCCGATCATGATAGGGATAGCTTATGTCTCGCAAAATGTATCACTCGCTTTTTATTCGCTCTGCTCTCACCGCAACGCTAGCGGCGATCTCCGCGCAAGCACTGGCCGACGCCGAAGTCACTTACACCAACGGTAGCTGGCTCGCGCGCGTCGACGGCAACAGTGTTTACAACGGCAACCGTTACTTTGATGCAATCAATGCCGCCATCAACAATATGGGCTCTGGCACCGTCAACATTCGCAACTCGGGCGCCAGCGGCAGCGATGGCGGCCAAGTCTATGCAATACGCCCCCAAGCCGGACAAACGCTGGATTTTCACGGCCATCAGTTAAACGCCAACGGCGGCGAGCTGGTGGTACCCGTGTACTGCGACCGGCGCAACAACATTACCGTGCGCAATCTGCATGTGGTGGGTAACCCGCGCTATGGTGTTTGGTTCCGCGGCTGCTCTAACGTCACGCTCGAGAACATCACCATGGATTTAAGCAACAACAATCCCGTGGGCCTCGGTATCCGGGTAGACTCCTCTACCGCACCGGCCAGCAACTTAACGGTAGCCGGCAACATCAATATTAACGGCGCCAAAGGTCATGGCCTGGAAACCTATGGCATCGACGGCTTTACCATCGGCGATGTTACGGTCACCAACAACGGAGGCTCGGGCGTGCTGTTAAACAACTCGCGCAACGGCACCGTGGGCAATGTTACCGGCCATTACAATAATTGGGGCGGCGGTTACGCTACATTTCGCGTGGCCAATAACAATGGCCCCAACGTCTCGGTCAATAGCGTGTACTCGCGCAACTCAGGGCGCGGTTTTTTTAGCGTAACCGGCAGCAATGGCACCACCATCAACTATGTGGATATCGACACCACTACGTCGCAGGGTATTTTTCTGGAAGACGCCAGCAACACTCACGTATTAAGCGGCAGTGTAAGTAACGGTAACCCCAACTGCCAGTTAGTGCGCACCGATAGCTCCAGCATCAATGTCTCTGGCTGCTCGCAAGTGGGCACGCCACCCGGTGATGGCGGCTCCAACAACGGCACCGTCAACGGCGTATACCGAATCGTGCCGCTGCACAGCAGCAAAGCACTTGACACCGCCAATTGCGGCAATGCCGATGGCACCAATGTGCAACAGTGGAGCTGGCTCAATAACGACTGCCAAAAATGGAACATCTCCCAGGTCGATGGCGACTACCACCGGATATCTCCGGTCAATGCCCCCGCGCTGGGGCTGGATATCGACTCACTCTCCACTGCCAATGGCGCCAACGCCATGCTCTGGAATTACTGGGGCGGCGAGAACCAACAATACCGCTTTCAAAGTGCAGGAGAAGGCCGCTGGAGAATCATCAACCGCCTGAGCCAGAAATGCCTCGACGTCGACGCCAATGACACCGCCGATGGCGCTAACCTGATCCAATGGGAGTGTTTGCCCGGGGCGACCAATCAGCAGTATCAGCTGATTGCGCAGTAAAACTTTCTACGGAAACCAACGAATATGGGCCGAGACACGGCCCATATTTTCTAGGTATCGCATAACTCCTTCTCCCTGCCACCTTTAACTTCACCGATCAGCAGTTGCCAAAACCAAACACCCATGGCACCCTTTACTACATTGTATGCATGGTTTATCGCCTCCTGATGAAGCTAATAACAATAAACCAATGATCTAGTCAGGAAGAATATAACAGCGTAACGCTCAGGATTCAGTGTACGTCCCCTCCTTCATGCCGGTTTGCCGAATCGGCTTTTACGCTGCGTGCAGGGTCTATCTCTCAATCCAAAGCGTAATATCTGGTGTAACCCTCCGCGATTCGCCCAAGCTTTAGAGTGATTGACTACATATATGGATGAGACCAACTAATGAGTCGTAAGAACGGATTACTTTCAGATAAATTTTTTGTAGGCGCATCTGCTACATTAGTAGTATTGATAGCCGGAGCTATATTAGTAGATTGGTCTGCAGAAAACTATCCTAACGTCTGCTTTAATAAGCCGGGGTGCTACCAATATTTCATTAGTTTTTTAAGCGAAGGAACTACAAAAGTAGCGGCTTTGATTACCCTATCAATATTAGGCTTCTACGCAACCATATACAGAAGTTATCAAACAGCCGAGATGCTTAACCAAACAGAAATAAACAACACTTTTAGAAACTACTTGGAACATAAAAATAATTTCTACAAACTAATAGAAAACTTCAACGAGAAGAGTGAGGACTTACACGTTTACGATTCTAACCAACTTTACGGAAAGTGTTTTCCTTCAAACTCACACATAGATTTCTCACCTATAGATAACAGAAATAATTTTCTAGAAACCGCCATTGACTCTTACAACGAATGGATTGATAGAGCCCTAATATTTTGTCAAGAAATCCCTAACGACCTAACAACTAGCGAAGGCGACGAACACGATGAATATATATCTCTAATTCGAGACTTTCTGAGACTAATGTTGAGTGTCCGAACCGAACCAAATATTCTAATAAAAATTGACGAAAACTATATAGACTCTCTGGAGTCAGTCAGTAATGACAAAAGACGGACTCTACTAGAAAACCCTATTCGTTGTATAAAAAGCTATCAAAACCTCTTAGAAAATCTATCTTCTTTCTGCATGATAAACCGAAGAATCGATAATATCGGACTAAATCCTAACGGCTGCCCTTTAAATGTACTAGGTGAAAATATAAAGGAGCGAGAACAAGACTTCGTACCACTATAAAAGACGCTGTTTGTAATCTTTAGAATTGGTGGAAAAGAACGAGCTAACGATCACTAGAAATACCCCTTGCCTAAGGACATAAGCGTCTACCGTAGACTTCCTGTAAGATGCCGCCTTGAAAATATTGACAATTTTCTTCAATTTTTATTCAGAAAATAAAATCTAAAATTAGAAAACAAGCTATACACTGAAGGAAAACTGATAATGAAAAAATTAGCAACAACAATAACCTCTGCCTTTTTGGCAGGAACGATAGTCGGCTGCGCCCACCACTCCGAAAACAATGATACAGCGGTGCAAGGCAACCCCCTTAACTTTGGCGAAGGATTACGTACCGCCGACCCCTCTGCCCATGTCTGGAACGACGGCAAAATGTATGTGTACACCTCACACGATGAGGAGTGTCAAGAAGATTTTTGGATGAAAGACTGGTACGCGTTTTCCTCTACGGATCTACAAAACTGGGAAACTCATGGGCCATTGCTGTCGGTTGACGACTTAAGCTGGGCAGACAATTACGCCTGGGCACCCGATGCCGCCTATAAAAATGGCAAATACTATTTAGTGTTCCCGGCCGGTACCGGCCATAAAGATAGAGTGAACCCAGAAAACAGCACCAAGTGGATGGGCATTGGCATTGCCGAAAGCGACTCACCCACCGGGCCGTTTAAAGACATGATAGATGCGCCGCTGTGGACATCGCCCTACGCCAATGATCCAAGCCTATTTATTGACGACGACGGCCAGGCGTATTTGTACGTGCACGCCAAAGACCACGATTACCATGTCGTCAAAATGGCGGACGACATGCGCAGCACAAAAGGCGATTTAGTCAAAATGGACATGGGTGGTTACGAGCCAAAAATGGAAGGCCCCTGGGTATTCAAACGCGGCGATAACTATTACTTCACCATGCCAGAAAATAACCGTGTGCTCAGCTACTATATGTCTAAGTCGCCCACCGGGCCCTGGGAATACAAAGGCGAGATCATGGGGCAAGAGCACAACAGCAATAATCACCACTCCATCGTGGAGTATCAAGGCCAGTGGATTCTATTTTATCACCGCTGGTTAGACATCGATTCAGCCTGCGGCCCTCAGCGTCACAGCGCCGCTGAATACCTGTATTTTAATGATGACGGGACGATACAACCGATTACACGTACTGACAAAGGTGTTAGTGATTTTTCTGTAAAAGTAAAACCTAATTAATCGCTGTGTTAATTTTGACGAAAAAATGGCCGGCGATGTGAACACCGCCGGCCATTTTTTAGATAGCCATGTAAGACTAGAGGCTATCAATAAAATCATTCACTTCTTTTTTAGCCTCTTCCTTAGACTTTCCGTACTTGGACTGAATTTCTCCGGCAAGCTTTTCTTGGTTGCCTTCGATACGGTCAATATCGTCATTGGTCAGCTTGCCCCACTGGGCTTTTACGCCGCCTTTCAGTTCATGCCACTTGCCTTCAAATTGATCGCTGTTCATGGTAATTCCTCATGATGATTAAGCTTTAAAAATCACACTAAAACTGGTGTGATTATTCCTGTTGCTTTACTAAAAACCCTTTCGGGGTTGTACATGAGGCATTGCATGTGGCGTGCCAAGCATAGGCAACCCGTAAAAAATTGGTTGAGGCCGCGAATGGCGGCCCGTCTGAGAGGGGAAACAACTTTTTCTAAAGCCATACAGTATCGGTCTTTGTATTTATCTTACGTAAAACCTTATGCATTTGTAATTTTTACGGATAGACCGACGCGAGTGATGTTTAATAAACGTTACTGATTGCCACAGGTTTTTCGCAAAAATTCGTCCACATCATTTAAAGTCGGCGCCAAAAAACCTAACGGGCGGCCCATCGCAGCCAAAAGTTTTACGTGCGTGACCCCCTCGTAGGTTTTACGTGTCACGGGTACACTGGCAGATTGCAGTTTTTGCTCAAGCGAGATCGCCGACTTAGGCGTGACGGTTTCATCGTCGACGCCGTGTAAAATCAACGTGGGTGGGTTTTCAGGCCGGACATGATTGACGGTTAGCGCGTCAACCTGTTTCGATTCATCGTCACCAAAAATGTCCGTCCAACGTTGTTTTTGGGTGGGTAAAAAATAATCATGCGGGCCGGCCAGACTCACATAAGCATCGATAATATCGCTGGACAGCCCCACCGCCTTCAAATATTTCGGATCATAGCTGATCAAGCCGGCAATCATCGCCCCCGCTGAGTGCCCCATCATGATTAAGCGACGCTTTTGACGCAATTCGCTGAGCGGCTTACTGGCCAGCGCGTGGGCGACATCTTCAACAAATACCGGGTAAGTGACCTCGGGGTAGAGCTGGTAATCGGGGACGGCGACCGTGTAGCCTTTGCGGGCCAGCGCCGCGCCGACAAAACCGTATTGCTCTTTGGTGCCACTATCCCAGCTACCACCATAGACAAACACGATCAGGCAGGCGTTATCGTTTTGCTTGGGCCGGTAGATATCCAGCTGCTGGCGTGAATGCTCACCATAGCGAACATCGGATTCAGCTCGATAGCCAGCGGCACCATTTACGGTATTTAAAACATCGGTACCACTGCAGCCCGCCAGTAAAACCATAAGTATTAAGCATCCAACTCGAGTGTATAAATGCGGCAAGCAAGCCTCCTACCCGTTATCTCGCGATTACGCAGCGTTTATAACCATACGTCTGACCTACCGCTTTGGATTGCCCCGCTTAGGTCGTTAGACGTTTTTGCGAATCAGCGGCTCGCCCTCAAACTCGATGCCAGCCCATCCGTGCTGAATAAAATTGCGGATATTGCCGTGATCTGTGCCCTCTGGGTGGGCTAACACATCGTCGCGGTAATAATGGCCAAAGCAGGCTAATGTTTGGGCCTCCGTTAAACCGTGGAGTTTGGCAAAAGCAAAAATTTTGCATGAGCCTTCATTGCTACGCGCCGCATTTTGCAGTTCACCGTTACCAAAAGCGGTGGGCTCGTAATCATAAAACGCGTCTATTATCTGCATAACTTCAGAAAACTCGACGCTAAGTGGCTCACTCGATATTTTTTCTACAAGAATCTCGGGGGTCATAGTTCAGTCTTCGCTGTTGCGTTTGAAGGGCATTACCCAAAGGTGCAGCCGGGTATAATTGACCTTGCCTTGCTGCCGGATCGATCACATATTGATCACCCTCTCGTCGAACGCCAAGTCGTTAACAGCAAACTCAGCGGATGAGTGGTTTAGACCACCTAAAAGCTGGGCATAAGACTCGTTTTTACAGCTGATCAGAGGCTTGCGATAATCCTTTGCCAAGCTTCACGAATAGTGAAGTGGACGCTAAACATTGGGTAACCATTAAAGCCAATATTATAACGGCCCGCCCCCCTAAACCATAGTCCACACTCTGACACAGCTCCGGCCTCCATCGTTGAGTAGGCCAGTTTAAGTTTTTGTCGCCATCACCGTTGAACTGACTTATATTACACGCAGGTGTTGAATGCGACGCCACCCACCATAACATTTTGGGAATTTCTATTGATGAAGAAACTCGCGGTTCTCTGGATTTTATTGTGTTTGGGTTCACTGAGTGCCCATGCCGACAATATGTATGTAAAAGTAACCAACAATACCGGTAGCGACATTTACCACCTGTATGTCAGTAGCGTTGGCAGTGATGAATGGGAAGAGGACGTACTGGACGTTGACGTACTGTTAGATGGCGAGACAGTGACGGTAAACTTAACCGGCTATTCCAACCCAAAATTCGATGTGCAAGCCGAGGATGAAGACGGTGATACCTACACCATCGAAAATATCAATGTAAAAAAGTACGACCTAATCCTTACCCTAGACGATATAGATTAAATCCGGTTAGCTTTTACAGCGATGCCTCCAAAGCCGCCTTCGCAATAGGCGGCTTTTTAATGCCCAAGCTGCCCTCCAGAACCCCCGCTAAGCCAGAGCTCACCCACGGCCTCCCTTTAAGCGGTAAACGCCTGTAACATTCTTGATCTTCATGAGTCTGTTAACAACCACTTAACCAACACCGGTTTAATACCTACGAGGCTTAGTATGAAAGTTTTGCGTTCTTTAGCTCCCCTAATTACCATTCTAGTGCTGTTTACCAGCCTGCAAGCACACGCCCTAGAGGCAGAATCTTTTACCAAGGAGCGCTTTGACGCCTTACAGGCGGAGGGGGCGCCCATTTTGGTAGACGTTTACGCCACCTGGTGCCCCACCTGCAAAAAGCAGCGAGAAGTGTTAAGCGCCTATCAAACACAAAACCCCGACACCGAGCTGGTGATTTTAGAGGTGGACTATGACGATCAAAAAGAGTGGGTAAAGCATTTTAAAGCTCCGCGCCAATCTACCCTGGTGCTGTTTGATGGCAGCGAACAGGTGTGGTTTAGCGTTGCCGAGACCCGCGAAGAGAAAATCTTTGGCGCACTAGACGAGCTGTTGGAGCCATAATATGACACTAGAGTTAACCGCGCTGCCGCTGGCCTTTTTGGCCGGCATCCTCAGTGTGCTTTCGCCTTGCGTTTGGCCGCTGGTGCCTATTGTGATGGGCTCGGCTGCCGGTGAAAGCCGCTACGGGCCTTACGCTCTGGCGGCGGGGTTGAGCTTGTCGTTTGCCATTGCCGGCACATTACTGAGCTTTGTATTGGTCAGTGCCGGGCTCGACCCGGAGTTGTTTCGCTACATCGCGGCCACTTTATTGTTGCTGGTCGGTCTGATTTTGGTGATCAAACCACTGGGCGACTGGATCAGTTTGCGCCTGTCGCTGCTAACCAGCCGCTTTAACAGTGCCACCGAGAACGCCTGGGGCGGCCAGTTTGGCGTGGGCTTTTTGCTCGGTATGGTGTGGTTGCCCTGTGTCGGGCCAACCCTGGGTGCGGCAATCGCGCTGGCATCGTTTGGTCAGCAAATGGGCACGGCCTTTATCATCATGCTCGCGTTTGGTTTGGGTACCGCGCTGGCGCTGCTCGCGGCGGGCATGCTGTCCGGCAAATTACTGAGTCGCTTTTCGGGAAAATTGAGTACCAGTGCCAGCCGGGGCAAGCTAATTTTAGGCTATATGTTGATCGTGTTGGCGCTGTTAACCCTAACCGGATTAGATAAAGTGCTCGAGGCTTGGGCCGTTGGTTGGCTCCCCGATATCGCCACGAGCTTGTAAGCGGCAATTCAGTGGTATTAACGGCAGATAAAACATCGTAAAATAGCGACATCCTCGGGGTGGCCAGACGGTTCGCCGTCAGCCTGAGACGCAGCCAATGCGGACCCGTTGAACCTGATCCGGTTAATGCCGGCGTAGGGATTGGACTATTCGCACAACCATAAAACGCCCACCGCTAATCAATTAGCGTCAAGCACTAATAACGTGCCCCAATTACAACGCTATCAAATGCAGACCGGGTCTCCAACTCATTACTCGGAGACTCAACCATGACAAATACACTGAGCTTAAGTGCCCTCACCCTGGCCATAGCCACGCAAGCCCACGCTGCGCCAGAGGCCATCGAAGAAATTATCGTCAGCGCCGATTTTCGCGCTGCACCACTGCAAGATATATCCACCAGCGCCAGCGTGATTGGTGCCGACACCATTAAAGCCCGCGGCGCCGAGCACTTAGCCGGCATCCTAAACACCGCTCCCAATGTAAACTTCTCGACCGGCGCCTCGCGCGGGCGGTTTTTTCAGATTCGCGGTATCGGTGAGCGCAGCCAATTTATCGAGCCGGTAAACCCCTCGGTCGGCTTGTTGGTCGATGGTATCGACCTCACCGGCATTGGTGCCGCCGCCACGACGCTGGATATCCAGCAAGTAGAGATTTTGCGCGGCCCGCAAGGCACTCTCTACGGTGCCAATGCGCTGGCCGGTTTAATCAACATGGTATCGGGCACCCCCACCCAAGACTTTAGCGGTGAGCTGTCCGCCACTGTGGGCAACTACGACACCTACACCACCAGCGCGATATTAAGCGGCCCCATTAGCAATGATGTAGGGTTTCGGGTAGCACTCGAGCAGCACAGCAGCGACGGCTACCAGGAAAATGCCTTTTTCAATATCGACGACAACGCCAACATCGACGAGCAAACCGCACGCGGCAAGCTCAACTGGCAAGTCGGCGACGCCCTGGCGCTGGATTTTACCGCTATGTACGTCAATGTAGATAACGGCTACGACGGCTTCTCGCTGGATAATACCCGCACCACGCTATCCGACAACCCCGGTCACGATCGCCAAGAGACTGTGGCCTTCTCCGTCAAAGCCAACTGGCAAGTCAGCGATGCGTTCCACGCCGAGGTGCTGGCCAGCAACGCCAACTCAGACACCGAATACGGTTACGACGAAGACTGGGCCTATCCCGATATCTGTGTCGATTTCACCTGTGTTTACGACGGCTACAATTCCTTTGATAATTACCAGCGCCAAATCGACAACAGCACGCTCGATGTACGCTTGGTATCGGATCACGAGGCCGGCGAGCTGGGCTGGGTGGCGGGGGCTTACTACCGCGATCAATCCGAGCATTTACGCCGCGAATACACGTATTTAAGCGAAGACTTTTTAAGCGACTTCAGCAGCGACAACACCGCGCTTTACGGACAACTCGAGGTCCCCTTTAGCCAGACGCTACAACTGGTCACCGGCCTGCGCTACGAACAACGCGATGCCAATTACCGCGATAGCGATGGCGTTAGCTACGAGCCCAGCGAAGATATGTTGGGCGGTAAAGTGGCGCTGGAATACCGCCCGGATGAATTAACCCTGTGGTATGGGCTAGTCTCGCGGGGCTACAAAGCCGGCGGCTTTAACGCTAATGGCGACATACCTGCCGAAGACCGTGAATACGACCCCGAGTTTTTGTGGAACTACGAAGCCGGCCTTAAAACCACCAGCCAGGATGGCCGCTTGCAAAGCCAGATCGCGCTGTTTTATCAAGACCGCGATGACCTGCAAACCAAGCAATCGTTAGTACAACCCGACGAAGGCGATATTTGCCCTTGTAGCTTTATCGACTACACCACCAACGCCACCGCAGGTACCACCTACGGTTTAGAGGCCGAATTAAACTGGCAAGCCAGCGATATGCTGAGTGTGTTTGCCAGCTTAGGGCTGTTACGCAGCGAGTTTACAGACTTTGTAAGCTTCGCCCACGCCGAGGCGAAACCGGCCGAGGGTATCCCGTACGATCTTAGCGGCCACGATTTACCCCACGCGCCCCACTACCAATTTACCACCGGCGCGGTATTTAATATTACCGAGCATTGGTACGCACGTGTCGAGGTAGAGGGCAAAGATAGCTTTTATTTCTCCAGCCGCCACGAGGCACAGTCGGAGTCCTACGAGCTGTTAAATGCCCGCATCGGTTACCAAACGGCGCAGTGGGAACTTGCCCTCTACGGCCGCAACCTCACCGATGAAGACACTCAAACCCGCGGTTTTGGCAGCTTTGGCAACGACCCACGCGATGGCTACACCACCAAACCGTATTATCAGTTTGGCGAGCCACGCGTCATTGCCGCCACTGCCAGCTATCGGTTTTGAGTAAACTGACCCAAACCCAACCATCAGAGAGCCACTATGCAATTATCCGTAGAACTCAGCATGTACCCGTTTAACGGCGATTATCTGCCGCCGATTAAAGGGTTTATCGACTGGCTCAATGAGCAGCCGGGTATCCGGCTGCAAACCGTCGCCACCTGCACCATCATTACCGGCGATTACGACCGGGTAATGGACGTGCTGCGCGACGGCTTTAAAGTCAGTATGGAGCAACACGGTAAAGCGGTATTTGTCGCCAAGTTTTTGCCGGGCTTTGCCGCCCTGCCCGAGCAGGACGCATGAGCGAGGGCGTAACCGAGCAAGTGGCCAGCGCCTGGCAGGCGATGTCGGGCTGGGAGATCGCGGCCGTTATATTGGCGATTGCCTATTTGTTGTTGGCCGTGCGGCAAAACAGCCTGTGCTGGTACTGCGCGTTGGCCAGCACCGCGATTTACACCGCCCTGTTTTGGGATGTACAGCTGCTGATGGAGTCGGCCCTTAACGGTTACTATATGTTAATGGCTGTGTACGGCTGGTGGCAGTGGCACCACGGCGGCGCGCGCGATACCGAGCTGCCGGTGCAACGCTGGAGCGGCAAAAAACACGCCCTGACCATTGTAACCATTGCGCTGCTAACCCTCACCTCGGGCAGCTTACTGCACCAATACACCGGCGCCGCCTGGCCCTATGTCGACTCGTTCACCACTTGGGCCAGCGTCATCACCACCTTTATGGTGGCCCGCAAAGTGTTAGAGAACTGGCTGTATTGGATGATCATCAACACCACCTCAATCTTCTTATTTATCGACCGTGGCCTGTACCTAACCGCCGGTTTGCTGGTGACATACTTAGTGATCTCGGTGTTTGGTTTTATCAGTTGGCGGCGCGACTACAATAACCACTGCGATGCCACCACCGGGGCGGCACGTGCCTGATACAGTCGGTTTGCAAACGGTACTGGCCAGCTGGCGCGAGTGGCCACTACCCATTAGCGCCCCGCCCAAAGTGCTGGGCCCGATACCCGGTGGGCGCACCAACCGCAACGTTAAAATCGAAGCGCCGGGTATTGACGGGCCACTGATATTGCGCCTTAACAACCGTCGCAGCGCGGCGCTGGGTATTGACCGCGACGCCGAGGCGCAAATTCTGTTTAGCGCCGCCAACGCCGGTATTGCGCCCGCGCCGCTACACCAAGACCCAGAACACCGCTTTGCCCTGTTGCCGTTTATTAAGGCGCGGGTATGGCAGGCGGCGGATTTTGCCAACAGCCAGCAACGGGCGCGGCTGCTGCGCCTGCTGCGCTCAGTGCGCGAGCTCAGCCCGGCAACAGCCACCCGCTCTTATCACGCCTACCTCTCCCACTATATACAGCAACTCGAGGCCGCCAATGCCGTCACCCCAGAGCTACGCCAGCGCTGGAGTGAGTTTGTGCCGCCGCTAAAAGCCTTTGATGCCGCGCCCTGGCCGGCACAGCTCACCCACCACGACCTGATCCCCGAGAATGTACTCGATACCGGTGGCCGCCTGTACCTTATCGATTGGGAGTACGCCGCCATCGGCCACGCCGACATCGACTTATGGTGCATCGACCCCGCTTTGGTACACGAGCCTTTTATCCACGAGCTAGCCCGCTGGACCAACGATTTATGGGAGCGCGTGCTGGCCCTACCCGCCAACCAACAACCCAACGCCCCGGCATAGGCGTTGTTCTGGCGCTACACTGAAGTAACGTCAATTTTTGTCAACGATCGCCCAATACGCCCCACCAAACCCTACCCAATGCTATGATAGTCAAAATGACCATAACAAAATGACATAGGACACCTAACATGTACCCACAACGCCTGCCCCTGTTAGATCGCAGCCGTGCACGTTTGACGCTGTTTGTATGTGTGATACTGACGCTTGTGTGCAGCACCGCTCAGGCCGAAGACGGCTACCGAATGTGGTTGCGCTACGACGCCATCAGCGACACCAGCCGGCAACAGCAATACCGCGAGCAGCTGCAACACATTGTCGGCAGCGCGCAATCGGCCACCCAACTAGCGGCCCGCGATGAGCTTGTGCGTGGCCTTAACGGCTTGCTGGCACAAAACACCAAGCTCAACCAAAGCGCCGATGCCAGCGGTAGCCTGATTATCGGCACCCCAGCCAGCTCGCCCGTCATTGCTAAGCTCCAGCTGGATGCGCAACTTAACGCCGTGGGGCCCGAGGGCTATATCATCCAGCGCGCGACGCTAGCCGATAACCACAAAGCCACGGTGATTGCCGCCAACAGTGATGCCGGCGCGCTTTACGGCGCATTTCACTTACTGCGCCTGCTGCAAACCCACAGCGATATCAGCGACGTTAACGTGCAGTCGTCACCCTCGGTGCAACACCGCGTGGTAAACCACTGGGACAACCTCAACCGGGTCGTCGAGCGTGGCTATGCCGGATTGTCCCTGTGGGAGTGGGGCAACCTGCCCGAGTACCAAAACAACCCGCGCTATATTGATTACGCCCGCATCAATGCCTCGCTAGGTATTAACGGCACCGTTATTAATAACGTCAACGCCGACGCGCGCATCTTAAGCGATGCCTTTTTAGCCAAGGCCGCCGCGCTGGCCGAGGTATTCCGCCCCTACGGCATTAAGCTGTACTTGTCGGTTAAGTTTAACTCGCCCATGTTGCTCGATGACTTTGACACCGCCGACCCACTCGACCCCAAGGTGCAGCAATGGTGGCAGGAGCGCGTTAAAAAAGTGTACGAATACATCCCCGATTTTGGTGGCTTTTTGGTTAAAGCCAACTCAGAGGGGCAACCCGGCCCGCAAGATTTTGGCCGCAACCACGCTGAAGGCGCCAACATGCTTGCCGACGCACTGGCGCCTTACAACGGCTTGGTGTTTTGGCGCGCCTTTGTGTATGCGCCCGAGCAAGGCGACCGGTTTCGCGAGGCCTACGACGAGTTTAAACCGCTGGATGGCAAATTCCGCGACAATGTAATTGTGCAAATTAAAAACGGTCCCATCGACTTTCAGCCGCGCGAGCCGTTCTCGCCGTTATTTGGCGCTTTGCAAAAAACCAATATCGCCCTCGAGCTGCAAGTTACCCAAGAGTACTTTGGTTTTTCCAATCATTTAGCCTATCAAGGCCCACTGTTTGAAGAAACGCTGCAGGCCGACACTTACGCCCAGGGCAAAGGCAGCACCATTAGTAAAATTTTAGCCGGTGATGTGTTCGACTATAAACACACCGGCATGGCCGCGGTGATCAACCCCGGTACCGATCGCAACTGGACCGGCCACACGTTTGTGCAAGCCAGCTGGTACGCGTTTGGTCGTATGGCCTGGAACCTTGATTTAAGCTCTGCCGCCGCTGCCGATGAATGGGCGCGCATGACCTTTAACAATCAAAAAACTGTGCTAAACCCCCTTAGCGACATCATGGCCATAAGCCGCGAGGCCGGTGTTAACTACCGCATGCCGCTTGGCTTAACCCACCTTTACGCTCAGGGCCACCACTACGGCCCGGCGCCGTGGCACGACAAATCAGGCCGCCCCGACTGGACAGCCTTTTACTATCACAAGGCCGATAAAAACGGCATTGGTTACGATCGCACCGAACGCGGCTCTAACGCCATCGAGCAATACTTTGGGCCAATAACCCAGCAGTTTGCCAAGCCTGAAACCACCCCCGAAGACTTAATGCTTTGGTTCCATCATTTACCGTGGGACTACACCATGCAGTCGGGCAACACCCTGTGGCACGAGCTGGTAAGCAAATACGACGAGGGCGTAGCCCAGGTGCACGCCATGCAAACCCAGTGGCAATCACTCGAAGGTCACATTGACGCCGAGCGTTTTGCCCAGGTACAAGCGCAATTAAAAGTACAATTGCGCGACGCCATTTACTGGCGCGACGCCTGCATCAGCTACTTTGCCAGCGTTAATGGTTTAGCACTGCCCAAAGGCTCGCCCGAGCCGGCGCACTCGCTAGAGTTTTACAAAAGCCAGGAGAAAATCCGCTACGTACCCGACGCTTGGTATCCATTTCCAACCGGGCATTAATGGCACGCCATAAAAAGCCCAGCATTTGCTGGGCTTTTTATTTATTAGGCAACAGATTATCGCGTTGGCTACCGCACTATGCGTTTACGCGGGTTAAGGCATGAATCACCCCGCGCAACTCAGCCAAACCGCGCATACGGCCACTGTAAGAGTAACCGGGCTTTACGCCCTCGGCTTTTTCTTCGTCGGCCATTAGGTGACCGTGATCGGGGCGCATGGGGATGGAGGGCATATCTTCACCGGCCTGCTGGCGGCGACGCTCCTCTTTTAGTAGCGCGCTGATCAGCCCGACCATATCGTTATCGCCATCAAGGTGATCAGACTCAAAAAACGAGCCGTCTTCTTCACGCTTAACATTGCGTAAATGAACAAAGTAAATACGCGAGCCAAACTCTTCGGCCATAGCGACCAAATCGTTGTCGCAGCGTGCACCATAAGAACCGGCGCATAAGGTTAAACCATTGGCCGGGCTGTCTACCGTAGTCAGAATTTTACGGGCGTCCTCGGCCGTTGAGACGACGCGGGGCAAACCAAACAGCGAGAACGGCGGGTCATCGGGGTGAATGCATAGCTTAACGCCGCTTTCCTCTGCCACCGGCACCACGGCTTTTAAAAACTCCATTAAGTTGTCGCGCATGCCCTCGGTACCAAGGGCGATAAATTGCTCGATCGCGACTTTAATGGACTCGCGCGTGTAAGAGCCTTCCCCCCCGGGCAAACCGGCGATAATGTTTTTCTCCAGCAGTAGTTGCTCTTGCTCGCTCATGGCTTCAAAGCGGCTTTTGGCTTTATCGAGCACCGCCTGGGTGTAATCAGACTCGGCGCCGTCACGCTTTAGCAGGTACACGTCGTAGGCGGCAAAATCGGTAATTTCAAATCGCAGGGCCTGGCTGCTATTGGGCAGGCGATAACTTAAATTAGTGCGAGTCCAGTCAACCACGGGCATAAAGTTGTAACACACCGCCGGGATGCCCGCTTTGCCCACGCTTCTGATGGACTCTTTGTAGTTTTCAATCAACTGCACGTAATCGCCACTGCGGGTTTTAATATCGTTGTGCAGCGGAATACTCTCCACCACATTCCAATGTAACCCTGAGGATTTAATCAGCTCGTTGCGGGCGATAACGTCTGCGGCGGGCCACACGTCACCGGTGGGGATTTCGTGCATCGAGGTAACGATATGCGTTGCCCCCGCCTGCTTAATTTTTTCCAATGATATGGAATCTGTTGGGCCAAACCATCTCCAGGACTCTTGCATTGTTTTTATCCTACCGTTTATCGATTACTACCAGCCGTTCTGTATAGGCTTTGTTGCTGACGAAGTAAACCACGCCTGGGTTAAATAAAGTTAACCCAGGCGTGGTTTGTTTCGCGCTTACTAGTGGATTCTCCCCCCGACCGAAATGCTGCCGTGCATCCGCGGGCCCGGGCCGTAATAGCCGCCACCGCCATGGTAGCCGCCGTAAGAGCCAAAGCTTGAGGACACGCCCACGCTGCCGTACACCTGCGGGTCGCAACCGGAGACGCACAGCATCGCAAACGCCAACATGGCGGCTACGAGGCCTTTACTGAGTTTTTTACCGACGGCTTTGCGCGTAACGCTTTTTGTCATAGTGTGTTGTCTCATGGCGTAGCCTCCGGATTAACGGGCCAGGTTTGCAACGCGATACCTGCACCGGATGGCCCGGCAATTAAAGCGGCGCGTCCCCCGGCTAAACGATCCTGGGCTGGCAGTAAAATCGCACCACCTAACGCTTCGACCCGGGCCAAAATATTATCCAGGGCCTCGGCATCGGTGACACGTAAATAGCTCACCCAGGTAGGGTCCAGCTGCTTAACGGGCATGTTCATCACACCGGCGCGGGGGTGATTGTGAGCCTTGAGTACCCGGTAATCTTGTTTACCGGTTTCCGGATGCTCGGCTTCGGTATAGGGCATTAAGTCACTGTAAAAGTTGCTGGCATCGCCCACATCGGTGGTCCACAGCTCATTCCACAAAAAGTCACCGGCAGCAATGCTGGTGCGGTCGGCAGGGTCGCCATCGGGGGTTTGCAACAATGCAAACAGGGCACCCTGCTTATCTTTGGCTACGGCCATTTTACCGCGGGCGTTTAGATCGACAATGTCACCCAACACCGTGCCGCCTGCTGAGCGGATGCTGGCAACACTCTGCTCGATATTATCGCTGGCCAACACCACAACCCACTGGGATAAGTTGCTATCGGCTTTTAAATCGTCCTGATCGACCATACCGCCAATCACGCGTCCCTCATGGGAAATCACGTGGTAGCTGGCGTGACTGAACATTCCTGTGGGGATCGAGATCGCCTCAAACTCCCAGCCAAACAGCTGCTCGTAGAACGCCTGGCTGGCAGCGGGTTTAGCACTGATTAAGTCGTGCCAAATCACTTTGCCCGGCAACCGTTGGCTACTCGACTCACCCACCGCAGGCAAATCTACCTGCATCTGGGCGCAGCCGGTTAATGTTAGCGCTGCTAACGCCCCTATCCATCGTTTTTTCATGATGACTCCTCTTTACGCCCGAGCGCACGGTGTGGGTTGAACATCGAATGTGCTCTGCTGTCCCTCGATGATAACAGCCCGATGTTATGGTGTCGTTGTCGCATCTCGTTAATCTCACCTGTGTTGCGGTAGCATATCAAGCAGCTGACAACATCACTGAAACAGCCGCCCTCCTCAAAAACGCCTTAAACCAGGCTAGCAGCCTATCAATACCGTTGCCTATTTCACATCATCCATAAAAAACGGCCTGGTGTTACCCAGACCGTCTCGGTTGCACCAGCTCTACCGAGCTGTTTTTATTGGTTAAAGGCCTTGAAGCGTAAACTTATCCAGATTCCACTCCCAGCCCTGACTGCCAGCACCGGTTACCCGAAAGGTGTGCTCACCCCGAGTCAGCAAGACAGGCGCAGACATTATCGCCTGAAATTGATCCCAGTTGCCGTTGTTAGGTGCGCTGTCCGTACCCAATGAATACCATCGACATCGAGCTCGATGGCACTGCCATCAACCGCGGTGCTCAAGTAGTAGGTAAGCGCGTACGATCCGTCCTCTGGTACTCGAACGATGGCCTAAGAATACAACGACAGACCACGCCCCGAGAAAATTAGTTTTCTATATGCCGCTTAATAAGCGGCACTAATTCATTCGCCCACAACTGATAGCCATACTCATTAGGGTGAAGTAGATCGGGCATGATCTCTTCCGATAAATTACCGTCTTTATCTAAGAACACGCTGTTAAGGTCAGTAAAAAACACCTGCTCGCCATCGGCAAAGTTGCGCAGCCTTGCATTGGCAAGCGTATTATTGCGCCGGGCGTAGTCATCGGCGGTGGCGCCGCGCGGGAATATCGCCAACATCAGTATTTTGCCGTCGGGTAAACGGCGCTTTAGCTCGGTAAGAATTTGCTCCACACCGCGGGCAATCGCAATCGGTTCATCCTGGCGGTGGCCAGTATTATTAGTTCCGATCATCATCACAACCAGCTCCGGGTCAATATCGGCCACCTCTCCGTGCTCTAAACGCCACAACACGTTTTCCGTTCGGTCGCCGCTAAACCCCAGGTTTAAACTGGACCACTCGGCAAAAGCTTGCTCGTAAACAGGCTTACCAGACTCTTCCCAACCCTGAGTAATCGAGTCACCGATAAACACCAGCTGCGGATCGCTTTTGGACGCTATTTTTAGTTTTTGCTCATGCCGGGGTATCCACCAGCTTTTAGCCCAGTGCGCATCCAGCGGTGCGGGGGTGACCGATGCGGTTTTGTAATCGGGGCAACTCAAGACAATATCCACCGGCGGCACGCTCGCCTCAAGGCGCATATCACTTAGCGTTAACTGGCCGGTACCACTGGTGGCAAATCGCAGTGGCGTGCGCTCGACAAACAATGTGTCGTTATCGCGCACCAGACACGACATAGGTAGCGCCACCGTTTGTGGCCCCTGATTTAACAGCGACTGCACCTGGTTAGCAAGCGATACCCGACGCTCACAACCGCCACCACACAAGCGGGCAAAATCAAAGCCGGCATTCTCAAACTGCTCTAGGTGAAGATCAAACACATAGGCGCCATGGCGATAGTCCGTTAGATCTTTCGGCGCTGAGAAGTCCACCTCGAACCCCGCCCACCAACTGTCGTGCCAGMTCGCAAGAAGACCTCCAGCAGTTTGTTCTACACTGATGGCACGCTCCTCGTCGCCCAGTGTTAACAAGCTGGATGTCATCAGCTCGCGCTGGTTGTGGGTAAACAGTGTTAGGCGGGTATCACTTTGCAGTAATGCGACAGCGTCGGATTGAGCATTTTTACTCACGCTCGAGCACGCAACTAATGTCAATACAGCCATACCAATAAGTAATCTTCTAAACATATTGCTCCTGTCATTTGCCGCCACTCAAGCGGGTACAACTGCCCACTCAATTTATGGTATTAAAAAGCAGGCCTCAGGGGTAGACAGCCAGGCCCGATAGGCTCAAACGATTTGTAGGTTAAAATAAATTCCTGATGCCCCAGCGCCTCTGACACACTACGCTCACCGCCAGCCACCGCCAGCACGGCGCGATGAATTTCATCACCCAGCTCATCGAGGCTGGCCTCACCCGTTAGAATACGCCCGGCATTAATATCCATATCGTCAGCCAGGCGCTGATAGGTCTCGGGGTTGGCGCAAATTTTAATAACTGGCGATATCGCCGAGCCTACGACCGAGCCCCGCCCGGTCGTAAATAACGTTAAATGACAACCACAGGCAATCAGCTCGACAATTTCGGCGTTATCCGCAATATTGGGAAAGCCAAAACGTGGCTCGCCATCGGGCACCACATCGAGTAAATACAAACCACCCGTGGGCGGTATATCGCCCGGTTTAATTAAACCCGTGATGGGCGACGAGCCGGACTTGGAGTAAGCGCCCATGGATTTTTCTTCGAGCGTGGTGAGGCCACCATCGGCGTTACCCGGCGCGAAGCTGCCAAACCCCATGGTGCGATAATAGTGCTCCGCTTTCGCCACGCACTGCTGAATCAACTCACCCAGCTCTGCATTTACCGCCCGCTCGGCCATAATGTTTTCACAGCCAATCAACTCGCCGGTCTCTTCAAATACGCAGGCTACCTGCTGCTCGACTAAGCGATCAAAACAGCGGCCCACCGCCGGGTTGGCCGTAATCCCGCTGGTGCCATCACTGCCGCCACAAATAGTGCCCACGATTAACTCACTTAACGCCATCGGCACCGGTTGCTGCTGCGCCAGCTGCTGGCGCATACCGTCGACCAGAGCAGTGCCTTGGTCGATGGTCGCGCGGGTACCGCCACGCTCCTGAATCACCAACAGCTCTACCGGCCGGCCGCTGGCCGCTACGTGCTCACGCAGGGCATCGCGATCCATACTCTCACACCCCAGCGAGACCAGCAGCACCGCCCCCACATTAGGGTGGGTGCACACCGCCTGCATCATTTGGCTGGCGTACTCGTTGGGGTAACAACCGGGAAAACCGATAAGGTGAATGTCCAGATCGTTAAAATGGCTGGTGATGCGGCGGCTAACATGATGCGCGCACTCGACCAAATAGGCGACCACAACCACATTGCGAATCCCTTTGCGACCATCGCTGCGCAAAAAACCCTGCAGAGCTGGCTCGGATTTACTCACCTTTCAGACTCCTTTGGCGCGCGACACTTTGCCGTGTATGGGTGGCTAAATAATCGCTTTGCAAATTGTGCATATGGACCCATTCACCCGCTTTAACCGGCTGTGACAAGGAGCCCACCGGGGCCCCGTAGCGGCGTATTTTTTCACCGCTGGGCATGTCGTAACGAGCGATTTTATGGCCCACCGCCACATTCTGGGCAACAACGTAGGGCTCGCCCTCGATGTCGATGTGCTGGCCAACAGCGAGGCTCTGAACGCAAATCAGAACATTGTCCGAGGGGTGCAATAGCAGCACGTGGGGACGGCCGGACGCATCACTCATAGACTGTGTAACTCATAGACAGTTAACCCTACCGCAAGCACTGGGTGTGTTAAGGCCTAACCGGAGGCAAGCGCCGTTGTTATCAGCCGGATTAACCGGTTTATCGCGGCATTCGCCACCACACACTGAATTTTATAATTGAAAACAAGATCATAAATAAAAACTGATGATTGAGCAACGTTATCGCTTTAAGCATAAAAAACGGGTGGGCCTCCTGAGAGTACCCACCCGTTTTGGTGTGCCCGCGGTGCGCGCTCTAGGCGCTGCAACTAGCTGTATTCAGACATCTGCCGAGACACCTTCTCGGCCGCCACCCGCAGGTGCTCCAGTGCTTGCTCTAAAGTACACACCTGGGGCTTAGTTTTAACGTAGGGAACCGTAATGGCTGCGAGCGCGCCGCGCGAACCCAGTACCGGAGCGGATAAGTCAGTTACCCCATCGACAAAGTCACTGGCATTGCTGACGTAGCCACGCTCCACCGTCTGGTCGGCCTGTCGTACAAAGGCGTCGATATCGGCCGGATCAGCGTCAATTTTAGCCAACATTAAGGCCCGCGTTTCGGGTGACTGAAAGCCAAATAGCGGACGGCCCGACGTGGCTTGAAGCAGCGGGCGACGGTAGCCAACGCGCACCGAGAAGCCCAAATCGCCAGGGCTTTCAATACGGCCAATCACCACCACTTGATCGCCTGAGCTAACGGCTATATGACAGGACTGGCCGATTTGGCGGGTCAGCTCGCTCATGACCGGCAGGGCCACCTCGAGCAAGGTTTTAGTGGGAGCCCGGGCAATACCCAACGTAAACAATTTATTGCTTAGGGTGTAACCGTCACGGCCATCTTCCGCCGCCACGATGTAACCGCGATACTCCAGCGCCAACACCATGCGAAACAGCTCGCTCACCGAGCGGCCTAACTGCGCAGCCATTTGCGACGTGGTTAACGGCTCGCCGCTTGCGGCCAGTAGCTCGAGAATATCCAGCCCTTTCTCTAGCGCCGGTGCTTTATATTTGCGGTTATCAGTATCGCCGGCTTGTTCTTGTGCGTTATCAGTCATTATGTGTGCTCAACTAGTCTCTTGTGTTTTTAATCAATCCCGTACAACAAATGCAGGATCAATAGCGGCGCTCTGATGTGCCGCCGCAGGGCTAAGCCAATACCAGCCCGCCCGGCTTATGGGCCGCAGCGACTATCGAGGCGGATGTGGGCGATCCACCTGTCGCTCAATAAACGGCCGTGCTGTTCTGCCTTCGTTTAATCACTCAGCGCGCCGAAGGTCTAGATCCGTAGCGCTCGCGTCAATATCGCCGAATTAAGCGACAAATACCAGTGCCAACCATCATGTATCCGGTATCATTTCGCTCGTTTCTCAACGGCTAGGCTGCCTCACTCTCTGCGCCAATTACTTGCTAGTAGACTGCAAACGGTAGTGTTGCTCACTGATAAGCGCAAAGCGGGCAATAACCACAAAACTAACCAACGGCACGATAACCGCCGAGTGAATACTCGTCAGATCAGAGACCCAGCCCATAAGGGCCGTCAAAACCGCGCCACCGATTATCGCCATCACCAATAACGACGAGCCCGCCTTGGCCTCGCGCCCCAAACCTTTTATGCCCAGGGCAAAAATCGTTGGAAACATCAGCGACATAAAAAAGCTGGTAGCAGCCAACATCACTAGGCCTGTGTGATTGGCGCAGAACATGGCCAGCGCACACAGGCCGACATTGATGAGCGCGTAAATAAACATCAACCTGGCCGGCGCGATATACCCCATAAGCCATGTGGCGACAAAACGCCCGACCATAAACGCTACCAGCGAAAAGCTCAGGTACACCGCCAATGCCTTCTCCCCGGTACCGGGCATCGCCTCCTGCCCGTAGCGGATCATAAAGCTCCAGATACACACCTGGGCGCCGACATAAAAAAACTGCGCAATAACCGCCGAGCGGTAGTAGCGGCGCTGTAACAGCGAACAAAAATCCCCCCGGCGCAATCCCTGCTCGGTGTCGTCGTGCTCTTTAGCGACAGCGGGAAATTTTACCCAGGCCACCAACAGCGCCCACCCTATAACGACGGCGGCAATCACCAGGTAGGGCCCCTGCACCGCTTGCACCTCGGCGGTGTAAAACGCCGTTTGCTGCGCGCTCGACAGGGCCGCCAGCTCTTCTGGGCTGTGCTCAACGCCCGATAAAATAAACTCGCGGCCGATCAAAACCCCCGCTATGGTGCCCAACGAGTTAAACGACTGGGCAAAATTAAGTCGCCGCTCGGCGGTGTTGGCATCGCCCATGGCAACAATCAATGGGTTGGCCGAGGTTTCTAAAAACGCCAAACCGCTGGCAATCACAAACAGCGCCGCCAAAAAAAATGCATATTCGTGCGCCTGGCCCGCCGGATAAAACAACAGCGCCCCAGCGCCGTACAACAACAACCCCACGATAACCGCCGCCTTATAGCCAAAGCGTTTCATGGCTAAAGCCGCGGGGATGGCAAAGACAAAATAGCCAAAGTAAAAAGCCGACTGCACCAAGCCCGATTGCAGATCACTCAGCACAAACGCTTTTTTAAACTGCGTAATCAGAATATCGTTTAAGTTGTTTGCCACACCCCACATAAAAAATAGGCTGACAATTAAAAACAGCGGTATCCACAACATAACGCCGGTTAAAAGGGGTGCCTGATTATTGTTATAAGGCATTGCTCCTCCCGGGAGTCTCGCGCTGGCAGCCATAACGCCGTGCAAGCGGCCATTAATACGCTACTTTGTACACCATGATACACTTTGCATGCAAAATATAGTTTATATTTAAATACATCGATGATGGCGCCTTTAGCGAATCCACCTCGCCAGCCACAACCCTAGCGCCCTCACGCCTGGCTAACCAGCAGCGACAACCACAGCACACTTAAAGCGCCAATAGCCGGGGCGCTTAACGCGCATAGCGTCGCCACCCCCCGTCCCCGCCGTTTAAAAGCCAATACCGACCAGTACACCAAGGGCACCAACGCCATGTAGATGTACCTAAAATCGGTATTGCACGACAGCGGCACTTTTATGCGATAAGCCAGCAATAACAGCAGCGGAAACACAACGGCCAACAGCCACGGCAGCGCGCGATAAACACGGCGCAAACGGCTGCGCCCGCTTAACAAGGCATTATTCACGGCGGTAAAGTACAGCTGCCCCACGAGCATCACCAGCAGCAAGATACCGCACACTTTGCCCCACCACTGCAGGGTATCTCCGGTATAAAAAAACTCCGACGACAAACTTGAGCGAAACACAAAATTCCAGAAGTATTGCCGACCGTAACGGTCCTCCCAGGTGCTGATAAACGGCTGTTGTAAAAACGTGGCCAAATCAAACACCAGGTAGTTCTCGGGCTCGTTACCCACTTTTAGGCCACTGTGAATGGTGGTGCTAACGTTAGAGAGCAGCCAATCAGACGACTGCCCCTGATAGTAGTGCCAAATGTTATCGCCCAGATTGAGCGCCACCGCCACCGTAAAAAACACCGCTAAAATCGCCAGCGACGCACTACTGCGCCGCTTAAGGTAAGCACGCTTGAGCGGATTACGCCCCAAATGCAGCGTACGGGCCCACCACAAACAACCCAATACCGCCCACAGCGCCAGCGCGTTAGATTTAGTCAGTAGCGCCGCCGCGGCCCAAACAGCGGCCCACAATAAAGGCTTGCTTGCCCCGGTACGCCACCAGCGCAAAGTAAAATAAAACCCTAACGCGTAAAACGCGTACACAGGTACATCGTTGCCAATGCGAATACTGTGCACGATGCCCGACGGCCAAAAACACACACTAAAGCTCGCCAGCCACAGCGCCCAGCGGTGGCCGCGCAACGCGATGCGCAGCGTCGCCAGCGAGGCCCACAAAAATACTACCCACAACCACAACGCCAGCCACTGGGCCCAGCGATCATCCACCACCTCGGTATCCGGTAGCAGGCTCTTCGCCAGGGCGGCCATGGTGTAGTACAGCGGTGGTTGGTGATACTCCCAGCCCTCGGAGGCCAGCGGTAAGCTGCGATGTTCCACCAGATAGTGAATGTAGTCGCGGTGACCACCGCCCTCGTACACATCAAAGGTGCGGGTATAAGAGTCCGTTACGCTTAGGTAGGTTATGGAGGCCGCCAAACTTCCCAGCAGGATAACCCCTTGCCACCGGCTGAGCGGTAAATGGCGCGCCAGCGCCCACAGCAATAAGGCAAACGCCGGCAGCATCAAAAGCAGTTGCCCAAAGCCCAATCGGGACGCCGCGCGCAAATCAAACCCGGCGGGATTACTCTGGTTGCGCAGCTCAAAACGCACTTGGTTAAAACGATTGGGGGTAAACCCACTAAGTGGCAACACCACACCCTTGCTGTAGTCGCGCAGCGCTTGGCGACTAATACCCTGCAATGAAACCGACTGGCCATTTACCTCTACGGCCAGCAGCTCGTCATCGGGGACCACCCGCAGAGCTAACTCGGCGCGATTGCCGGGGTTGAGCTCCAGGCTTACCCAGTAGCGACCAATGATATTTTGCTGCAACGGCAAAGTTGCAAGATCAGTGGTGCGATTGTGCTGCTCTAACTGTAAGTTTTGCACAGCCAGGCGCGAGCTATTATTGGCCAGCACCAACAGCGCCAGGCTGAGCAGTAATAAGCAACAAGTAATACCGTAACGAAGTGCGGTTGCCATGGTAACGATCCATGTAATCAATAGGTGCGCGTACTGTAGCAAAATTTATCGCAAAAATTGTTAAACCATGTACAACGACCCACGTAAATGACGTTAATGCGTAAGATTTTTAACCCAAACCCCGCGCCCGATACGCCAGCGGATGGGCAGCCACTTGAGGGCATCTTCGGTAAAGGTCAGCGCGTACAGCAGCGCAAACGAGTAGTCCGTCCAAAACACGCCGGCCAAGTAGATGGGCACACCAAATACCCACATGACGATCACATCAACAACCAAGCAGTAATGGGTATCACCACCGGCGCGTAAAATCCCCAATATCCGCAGCATGTTTAGTACTTTGACCCACACGCCCAGGCAAAATACCGCAATGGTTTGCTCGAGCAGCAAGGTGGTTTGTGCATCAACATGGTCAAACGCCGCCAGCACCCAGGGTTTGGCCAGCCACAGGGCGCCCGCCAGGCTAAATACCAACACCAGGGTTAGCCGATTAAAAAACCGGTACAGCTGCCAGGCACCCGGCATATCACCACGGCCCAAAGTTTGCCCCACCAGCACGGCCGCGGCATTGGCGAGCCCCACAAACAGCGCAAAAAAGCTGCTTTCGATGGGCACCATAACACCCATAACCGCCAAAGCATCTGTACCGGCATAGCCCGAGGCTATGTGATACACGGTATTACCCACCGCCCAGACCACGTGGTTCACCAACAACGGCAACGCAAACCATAAAAACCGTTTAAGAGGTACCCAGTTCAGCGCCTTCATAAAGTCCTGAGCGCGCAGGGCAAAGTCATGCTTTACCCCGTACAACCACAGCAGGGTTGCGGCTAACTGCACAATGCGCGAGATTAAAGTGCCCCAGGCGGCCCCGGCAACACCAAGCGCCGGAAAACCAAAGTGGCCAAAAATCAGCACATAGTTAAGGCCAATATTGAGCAAAACCCCCAGTGCGCCCATCAACAAAGGCACGGTGGTATTGCCCAGCGCCCTTAAGGCGGCCTCATAGATCGTGATCAGCTGTGTCAGCAGCAATACCGGAGCGGTAATCAACAAAAAGGTTACCGCCAGCTGCACCACAGCCGCGTCTGGGTTAATTAGCCCCAACCATTGGCCACCCAGAGCAAAGGCAAGCGTAAAAGGCGCCATAAATACAGCACCCACCACCAGCGCCATGGCTAAGGTGCGCTTACCCTCGGCCTGGTTGTCAGCGCCGCAATACTGAGCCACTAGTATGGCGCAGGCCGTGGCAACCCCCATCATGGTCACCAGCATTAAAAAGTGCAGCTTGGCAGCCATGCCCACCGCGGCTACCGCCTCGGCGCCCAGGCTGCCCACCATCAGTACATCCGCCATACCCAGAAATGACTGCAACAGCATTTGCACCGCCACGGGCAGTGCCAATAGCAATACGCGACGCCAGAGCGATACACTTACAGCCGGTGCAGACATGGAAGATCCAGTTTAATAATGGTGAGCGGCGAACTATAGTACAGTGTAACCATTGGCGCATACGGCCAGCGGGAGCCGGCGCGTAAAGATTTGTTCCCGCCGATTAAGGCGCGCAAACGCGCCGCCAACCGCGCCACCCAACTACCGGCCCAAGCGGCCACCGCTGTTACTGAGGTTTTGTCATGGATGCCCTACAACGCCGACGCTTGCTGCGCTTAAGCGCCAAGGTCTTTTTCGTCGTCCTACTTGTTTTGTATTTACTTTACGTGCTGCTGGGCTACTTTTACCTGCCGGGCAAATTAAAGTCGCTCGCCGAAACCGAAGGCAGTGAATTGCTCGGGCGCACCGTCAGCGCCGAGGCGTTCTCGTACAACCCATTTACCTTTGAGCTCACCAGTCAGAACTTTGCTATAGCTGATGAGCCCGAGCACCCGCTGCTGCAATGGCAACAATTGCGTGTCAACGCGGGCTTCTGGGCGACGCTCTGGAACCGTCATCTGGTTGTCCAGGAGATTGAGCTAAACCAACCCGGCACCTACATCCACCAAAACGAAGACGGCTTTAATTTTGACGCTATTATCGCGCGGCTAAGCCAGCCCAGCGATGATCCTACTCCCGAGCCTGAACCTGAGCAGGCCGAGCCATCAAATTTTGCGTTTACCGTGTTGCTGCTAGTGATCAACGAGGGCGACGCCCTGTACCGGGACAGTAGCGGCGATGTGAACGCTGACGTGAATATTGATGATCTATCCGTCACGTTTAACGATTTGTATTTTGCCACCGGCGATGAACTGCTCAACCCGTTTACCATTAATGCCGCCCTAAGCGATGGCGGGCAGTTAGCCTTGACGGGTGAGTACCGCCTGCAACCGCTGTTGTTTGATATTAATGTTAACGCCGAACAGCTCAACCTGACCGAATTTGCCGATTTTTTGCGCAACACCATCAACGCCCACCTAACCCATGGCACCCTCGCCGCCAGCGGTCAAATACACATCGCCCACGATGCCGAGAGCGAGAAGACCTCTGTTACGCTCAAACAGGGCGCGATAGAAATCGACGATCTGGCCCTGGATGACGCCGTGCAGGAGCCACCCATGGTGCGCATCAGCAAGCTCGGCGCCAGCGATATCACGTTAGATCTGCTCGAGCGCCGTCTGCGTATCGGCGCTCTGGAGTATCGCGGCGTACGGTTAAATCAGTGGCAGACTAAAGACGGCGTGTTCCGTTACGACTCATTGTTGGTACAAACCGGCACGGACAGCAACCTAAAATCCGAATCTGAACAAGAGCAACCCGAAGGTGGTCAGTGGTCCTTTGTGATTGATGATTTCTCGTTAAGTGAAAGCAGCATGCACTTTAACGACCAGCACGTTAACCCGGGTGTCGACTGGAACTTAAGCGAGATAAACATACACGCCGCTCCCTTGCATTTAACCGAAACACAACAAGCCAACATTAGCGTTAGTGCGCTCGTTAATAAAAAAACACCGCTTACTATCGAGGGGGCACTGACCCCTGTGCCGCTTGAGATGGATGTTAAAGTGAACCATGGGCCGCTAGATTTAACGGTGTTTAACCCCTACCTTGCCATTGGCCTGCAAGCAGCCATCGCCGAGGGCAACATCGCCAGTCAAACCCAACTTAAGCTCACGCTAAAGCCAGAACTTACTATCGATATGCAAGCCAACTCAACGGTGGAGTCGTTCAGCTTTATCAACAACCGCAGCAACAGCGAGCTACTTAAGGTCAGTAAGCTGGAAGTAAATAACGCGCAGTTTAATATTCCAAGTTTTAACACCCGCATCGACACGATCAATATTACCCAACCCATCATGACGCTGGTGCGCGACACCCAACCTAATTGGTCGGTGCTTGCACAAAGCAGCGCTACCAGTGAAGAGGCGAAACCCGAGGAGCCAGAGCCCAAACCGCCAGAAACCAACGCGGAGGAATCAACCGATAACTCTGACGATGCCACTAAAAGCGATCCGCCAACTTTTGCATTAAACAGCTTAACCGTCACTCAGGGTGAGTTGCGTTTTACCGACCAACTGCAAAACCCTAAGTTTGTCTCCAGCGTTAACGACATGACGCTCGAGATAAGTGGGCTAAGCACGGCGGCTACAGAGCCGACAAAAGTCGAATTAAGCGCGCTGGTTAATCAGCACGCCCCGTTTAAAATGCAGGGCGAGCTAGGGCTTAACCCCGAGCACCTAGACATTGAGATAAAAGGCAATCTGAAGGGCTTAGAGCTAGCGCCCATGTCGAGTTATAGCGGCACCTACATAGGCTATAAAATTGCTGAAGGTGATTTGAATTACGATTTTGATTACACCATTGATGGCAGCCAACTGAACGGACAAAACAACGTACTGGCTGAGTCCTTTCATTTGGGTCAGTCGGTGGACAGCGATCAAGCCATTAACGCACCAATCAAACTCGGGCTGGCACTACTGCGGGATCTGGACGGCAACATTGATTTGGATTTAGACATCAGCGGCGACACGCAAGACCCGAGCTTTAATATCCCAGGCTTAATTGCCAAAACCTTTGTTAACATTATCGTCAAAGCAGCCGCGTCGCCCTTTACGTTATTGGGCTCGCTGGTGGACAGCGATGAAGACCTGGGTGAAATAACCTTTGCCAGTGGGTCGGCCCAGTTAAGCGGCGATAACCAACACAAATTGCAACAGCTGGTGAAAGCATTAAACAAAAAGACTAACCTGAACCTTGTCGTGCGTGGCAACGCCGATAAATTAGCCGATCGCCCTGCACTGCAAGGCCGCCATTTACTCGTCAGGCTAAACGATGAAGACGCCGAGACGGATATCGCTACCCTCTCGGCGCTGGACTTTGATTTAGCCGCGGCACTCGACAACCCCAACACCCTGAAACAAATCGAGCGTTATTATCGGCAAAACACCGATAAAAAACTCAGTGACAAGATTGACATTACCATGCAAGAGCAAGGTGTGGATGAAGAGCAGGCGCGTGTTATTGTGGCCGAGCAAGGCTTCAACGAGCTAGCTTCAGAAGTACCGTTTTCGGAACAGGATTTTGAGCAATTGGCCGAGCTTCGTGCTCAGGCCATTATCAACTATTTAACCGACCATAAATTATCGAGTGAGCGCATTAACCGCGAAGCTGCTTACAGTGCCTCCCTTAGTGGAACCACGGTCGAGTTAACCGTGGCCCCAGAGTAAATAGGGATTTAACTGACGCCAATTAGGCACTGTCTCGATAGTTAATCGTCGTCCAGTAAGTCTCGGCGTACTCGCGATCGGTAAAGGTAAAGTTGTTGGTATTACTCACAAGCTTTGCCACCAACCGCGCATTTAATGTGTGGCCGATTTTTCGGCCACTAAAATGACCAATAATGTGTGCACCGGCCAAAGCCAAATCGCCGTACAAATCCAATACTTTGTGACGCACAAATTCATCCGGGTAGTGCAGTCCTTCGGGGTTAATCACTTTTTCATCGTCCACCAAAATAGCGTTGGCTAACGATGCCCCTTGCGCCAAGCCTTCGGCCATAATCTTGTCAACTTCACTCTTCATGGTAAAGGTTCGGGCATCGCGAATCCGAGTCACAAATGTTTTCTCGTCGAGCTTAATACCCGTTAGCTTTTGTCGGCCTATGGCCACTGAGGGAAAATCAATCTCCACATCAGCGGTTGCCTCTGGTGCCGGTGTTAAGCGAACAAACTTGTCTCCCTCAACCACCTCAATGGTTTTACGCACCACAATAACCCGGCGTCTGGCCGACTGCACCCGGCGCCCGGATGACAAGATTAAATCCGAAAATGTCCGGGCACTGCCTTCTAAAATAGGCACCTCTGGTGCATTTAACACAATGCGGGCGTTGTCGATCCCGTGCGCTTTCAATGCCGACAAAATATGCTCCACAGTGCTGACGGTGGCGCCAAAACGGTTGCCCAGAGTCGTGCTCAACTGTGTGTCGCGCACGTTAAACCAAATAGCTCTGATCTCATTTTCACCCTGAGGCAAGTCACGGCGGATAAACGTCCAACCGGTATTAGGCGCGGCCGGCAGTATTCGCATCACCACAGACAAGCCTGTGTGCAACCCCCGGCCAAAACAGGTTACGGGCTCGTTTAAGGTATGCTGGAAATACTCAATGTCTTTGCTCATAATCTTATCTCCTTGCTGGTATAACCAGATTAAGAGCTTTAGACATGGCTTTTTTCGCCGCTCACGCCAATGTATTGGCTTTGCGTGCCACTTTGCGCCCTGCGGCGGCTGGCGTACAATTAAGCCCTTAAAAGGAGTCAGTCATGCGTTATTCCACGCTTACCAGTTGGGCTCAATTACTGTGGGAAACCCTACAAGACGATGGCATCGATCCGCGCCCTGTGTTTGCCCAGTCGGGGCTTAACCCTGCGCAACTAGGCGACGGCCACGCCCGCTACCCAACCGACCAAATGCACCAACTGTGGGATTTGGCCGAGCAACTACAAAGCGATGACCTACTCGGATTAAAAGCCGGGATGCGCTGGCACAGCACCACCTTTAACGCCTTGGGGTTTGCCTGGCTCGCCAGCGATACCTTACACGACGCGTTGGAGCGTTTAGTGCGCTATGCACGCTTAATTAGCAACGGCGTACACGTTGATATCGTGCAAAGACAAAACTTATATCTATTAAGCTTTGATGCCGAGCTAACCCCGCAGCGCTCAGCCAATCTAGCGGCTGTTACTGCCACCGTTACCATGTGCCGCGCTTTGTTGGGCTCAAGCTTTGCACCGGTCGCTATCGACTTAAAACACACCTACCAAGACCCACAAAACGCCATCAGTGATTTTTTTGGCTGCCCAGTTCAATCTCACGCACAGCACTCCACTATTGCACTGGACGCTCAGCAGGCGCATGTTCGGTTACCCGGCGCTAACGCCCAACTCGCACAGTTAAATGAAAAGCTCGCACTCGAGAATCTCAACCGCCTAATGCTCGATAACCTGCCGGCGCGGGTTGCCGAGCTGATCGTAAAGTATTTGCCCACCGGTGAGGTTAGCGCATCGCTCATCGCGCAGGAGCTTGCGCTAAGTGGCCGCACATTACAGCGTCGCTTGCACGCCGAGGGCACGAGCTTTAATGATTTATTAGATCGGGTGCGACAGCACCTTGCCAGCGATTACCTACAACAATCGCAGCTTTCTTTAAATGAAGTGAGTTACTTATTGGGCTACGCCGATCAGGGAAATTTTAACCGGGCATTTAAGCGATGGTTTAAGGAAACTCCGCTGCAATATCGGCATCAGGCACTGGCTAACGTAAAAGCTCGGTGATAGCTCACCTCACCTTTGGGTGTGGAATTGGCAAGCGGCAATACCTGAAAATACTCACCCGTCACACCGGGAAACCTCAGATACGGCAGCGATTGAAACCCAAAACGGCCATAATAATTAGGGTCACCCAATACCGCACAGCCGGCGGCACCATGATGCTGCAGGTTATCCAACACACCTTCTATTAAACGCGAGCCCACGCCCCGGCCTTGATACTGTGGCGCAACGGCCACGGGCGCCAAGCCATACCAGTAGCGGCTGCCATCGCTAAAGCTTACCGGCGAAGCAGCCGCGTACCCCACCAAACGCCCCTGAATTTCAGCCACTAAAGAAACAGTAAGTGCGCCCGCCTCGCGCAATGTCAGTACTATTTCTTGCTCTGTTTGATCGGACTCCGCCACATCACTAAAGGCCTGTCTTAACAATTCGCTAATGGCATCTATATCATCAGAGCCTTCTTGTCGTATGCTAAATTTTGTCATTGTATTTTCAGCACCCTTTTCAGTGATTTTCCAGTACCGGGATCACAGATTTTTTATTGTTTTACACAGCATAGCAAATTCCCATCCCTACTGCTGGTGCTGTCATAAAAGTCACCTAAAACTGCCACAACTTCGTTAAGTGTTTGTCACCTTCCTCTGCTTCCATAAGCGCTCTTGTCACATTGCACCACCCATTACTCACTATAAATAACCGAGGTTGTTATGAAGAAAAGTTTGCTTGCCTCTTTACTGGGGCTGCTCGCGGCCAATGCTAGCGCACAACTCACGATTACCGGGGTTTACGATGGCCCGTTGCCCGGCGGCCTCCCCAAAGGCGTTGAGCTATACGTTAGCGAAGACATTACCGACTTAAGCGCCTATGGACTGGGCAGCGCCAACAATGGCGGCGGCAGTAATGGTGAAGAATTTGTCTTTCCGCTCGAGGCCATTACCGCTGGCAGCTACATTACCGTGGCTAGCGAGGCCGACGGCTTTAGCGACTTTTTCGGCTTTGCCCCGGATTACATCGCCGCCAGCGCCATGAGCATCAACGGTGATGACGCCATTGAGCTGTTTTACAACGGCGTTGTTATTGATCAGTTTGGCCAGCCAGATGTCGATGGTAGCGGTCAAGAGTGGGAATACCTCGACGGATGGGCGTACCGCAAAAGTGGCACTTCTGCCGCCGCAAGCTTTAACGCCAGCGATTGGCAGTTTAGCGGCGCCAATGCACTGGACGGCGCCAGCGACAACGCCAGTGCCGCTAACGCCATCCCCTTAGCCAGTTTCACCTTTAGCCAACCCGAGCCCACTCCGCCGACGGTACTGATCAACGAGTTAGATGCCGACACGGAGGGGGCAGATACCGCCGAGTTTATCGAACTATTCGACGGTGGTGTTGGCCATACCGACCTCAGCGGCCTGGCCTTGGTTTTGTTTAATGGCAACGGCGATACCAGCTATTACAGTGTCGACTTAACCGGCTACACCACCGATGCAGAAGGATATTTTGTGCTGGGCAATGCCGCCGTTCCGAGCGCCGACCTTATTTTGTCCGATAACGGCCTACAAAATGGTGCCGATGCCGCTGTGCTGGTTAGTGCTGCCGCGTTTGCCAATGGCAGCGCCCTGCCAACCGACCAGATTGTCGATGCCCTGGTGTATGGCACTAACGATGCCGACGACACCGAGCTGCTAGCGCTGCTCAACCCCAACCAACCCCAAGTCAATGAAAGTGCCGGCCGTGGCAGCGCATTAGACTCCAACCAACGCTGCGCAAACGGCGCCGGCGGCGCACGCAATACCGACAGTTTCATTCAGGCCGAACCTAGCCCCGGCACGGCCAACAACTGCACCCCAAGCGTTGCCGAACTAACATTAATTTCTACCATTCAAGGCAACCCCAGCTCTTACGCCAGTAATAGTTTTGGCGAGACCGACGTAAGCCCCATGCAGGGCAGCGTCGTCACCGTCGAGGCTATTGTAGTGGGCGATTTTCAAGACGATGACGCCGACACCGCTCGCAACTTAAACGGTTTTTATCTGCAAGAAGAAACCAGCGATGAAGACGGCGACCCGCTGTCATCCGAAGGTATCTTTGTATTTGGCGAGAGTACCGATATTGCCCTGGGCGATAAAGTACGCTTAACCGCTCGTGTCGATCAGTACTATGGCGAGACTCAGCTTAGCAACATCACCGAGTTAACAGTACTCGACAGCGATCGTCTGGCCGACGTAACACCCGCCACCATTCAGTTAACAACCAACACCGCCACCACAACGGGGCAAAACGGTAATGTGCAACCAGACCTCGAAGCCTACGAGGGGATGCTGGTAACCTTCGCCGACACTTTAACGGTAACCGAGCAGTATCAACTCGACCGTTTTAACGAGATAAAATTAGTGGCCGGCGCACGCCCCTATCAATTTACTCAGCAAAATAACCCCAGCGTTACAGGCCTGGCGCAACACCTACAATCAGTGGGTGCGCGCACCATTACCTACGACGATGGTTTAAACACGCAAAACGCCAGCATCAATAACCTCGATGGCTATGCCCCGTACGACGAGGCCAACGCCAAACGCATGGGTGATACCATTAGCGGTTTAAGTGGCGTGCTCGATTACAAGTGGGCGGGCAACAGCGCCTCGGGGGCCACCTGGCGTGTTCGTTCACACCAAAACGGCAGCAACCTGTTTAGCTCCGTAGCGCAAGGCAACTCAACTAACCCCCGCTCAGCGCCGCCAGAACTTAACGGTGAGCTGACGCTAGCCTCACTCAATGTACTTAACTACTTCACCACCCTCGATAATGGCGCGACCACAGCCGTCGGGTTAAGCCCGCGCGGCGCCAACAACCCTGATGAACTTGCCCGCCAACAAGCTAAACTCATCAATGCCATTATCGGGCTGGATGCCGACGTACTAACACTGGTGGAAATCGAAAACGATTTTGACTCGGTTAATGATGGCTCGACCGCGATCGAAACGCTGGTAAATGCCATTAACGCCGAGCTTGGCAGCCCGCGCTACGATTATGTGTATCCGGGGCAGCGCTTTGTCGGCACCGATGCCATCGCCGTCGCCTTAATTTACGATACGCAAACCACAGAGCTTGCCGCAGACAGCAGCCCCGCTTTGCTGGACGATGATGCCGCCGCGCAACTCGATGTATTTGCCAGCCGCGATTTTACCGCCAATCCAATCTTTAACGGCCCTGCCACCAACCGCGTAGCGCTGGCGGCAAGCTTTACCCATAAAGACAGTGGCGAGCAGTTTACCGTGGCGGCTAACCACTTTAAATCTAAAGGTAGCTCTAGCCTAAGCGATACCAATAGCCCAGATTTCGATCAGAACGATGGCGCGGGCTTTTGGAACCAACGCCGCCTGGATGCCGCCAACGCCTTGGTCAGCTGGCTCGACACTTCGCCAACGGGGCTAGCCGATAGCGACATCGCCATCACCGGTGATCTTAACGCCTACGCCCTCGAAGCGCCGGTGCAATACTTATTAAACCAGGGCTTCGTCAACCCAGAGAGTGAACAGGGGTATTCCTACGTATTTGACGGTCAGGTGGGGACGCTCGACTACATTTTGCTTAGCGGCGACTTTAGCGATAAATATTCCGAAGCAGCTGTGTGGCATATTAACGCCGATGAAGCCGACGCGCTGGACTATAACCTGGATTACAGCCGCGACCCCGGTTACTTTAATGACGCCAGCGCCGTGCGCGCCTCCGACCACGACCCACTGATCGTCAGCTTTAATGTCACGCAAACGCCTGCGCTTAGCATCGCTATGCTCAGCGCAGAGTTACGCACTTTGTTACAAAATAAAACCATAACCGGTACCGGGCGCTGGCACTTTTTACAGCCATTACACGCATTGCTGTATTACGGCCTGTTGCAAAAAGCCGCCTGGCATGAGCAGCATGGCCGCCTCAACACAGCCTGCCGTTATCTGGAGCAAGCTCAAGAGCGTTCCGATGGCGACGCCCACCCCACGGATTGGATTGCCGGCAGTGGCTTAGGCCAATGGCAGACACTGCTGAGTACTACTCGACAAAGCAACTGCTCATCCTAGTAGCAACAAGACCATAAAAAAGCCCCGGCGATACGGCCGGGGCTTTTTTAACAACTCAAAAAAGTCACTATTGCTCGTTATTATGCTCGACGTAAATAAGCTCGTCAGTCGCAAAACCCAGCTCGCTCGCCCGCGTCTCAAACCGGTTAATAACCTCTGCCGATACAGTCGGAGTGCGAGACAGTAACCATAAATATCCGGTATCGGGCCCAGACACGAACGCGTACTGATAGTCATCATCTAACTCAAACACGATGTAAGATCCGTAAAAAGGCCCAAAAAAAGAAACCTTTAAAAAGGCGGTGTCGTCATCGTTGACAAATTTAGCTTTGCCTTCTGCTTCATCCCACTCATTTTTATCCGCATCGTAGCCGCGATTGATTACTTTCACGCTACCGTCATCGTTAAGGCTATAGTTTGCCGTTATTTGCGTTAACCCCTCCTCAAAGCTGTGATCCAACCGAGCAATCTCGTACCATTTACCCAGGTAGCGCTGCAGCTCAAAATTCTCTACAGGCTTAACCCCGTCGGGCGTACTTACACAAGACACCATCCAGAGCGATACTATAAGTAGTAGCCCACGCATCAACATATATCGATCTCCCTTAAGATTAAAATAACATTTCATACAGATCTATTAAGATATACGCTCCCACCGACCATCGAGATCACTCTTCTATGAAATGGGTTGCTAATTTAAATGAACCCAAAATACTAGCAAACACTAACGAATAGCTCTTTACAGGTTTATATTGACGGCTCAGATAAATTCAGAATCCGGATTTCTGTCGCCCTATTTAACAACCACGAAAAAAAATATTCGTTTTTTTAGATTATTTATAATTATATCGACACAACCATTATTCTATTTGTATTTTTCTTGACGCCTCACTAAACAGATTCAGAGTGTTTACGCGACAGAGTAAAATCCTCTCAACATTCCCAAACAATCGTTAACGCGCCACTTATTTTTTCATTTTCAGTCGTTTCAACAGCTTGGAATATAATCCTAAAAAATGTATTGGCTTTATATCACAAAGTATGTCGCTCTACATGACAAATTGACATCTAGCTTATGTGAGCTAAATTAATCAACCTCTTATCTGACAAACAGTTAAGAGTTATTTTTTACTAATTGCTTACAGCAAAAGGAGATTTATCATGCCCGATTTGAAGGATTTACCCTCACCCACCAATACCTCGTTGGTTCGCGTTAAAAAGAACTACACCCCCCTGGCACAAAGTAACATTATCAACACAAAAGTTACGGTAGGAAACTTGCTTGACGCACACCGAAAAATTATTGATCTTGGCGGAAGCAGCGCCGCCGATGGTGCCGAACTCGCTGGCCCCTGGTACATCTACAAAGAACTGACCGCTGATATTGGCGCAACCATTAGCGAAGACCAAATCAAAGTATTGGTAGAAGCGGGAGCCATTAACCGAGAGGTATCATTAAGCGAGCTCGTTAAGGTTGGGCAAGACTTTTCTGGTCCAAGCCTAGCGGCCGGTGGCGAGCTTGTTGGCCCTTGGTTTGTTCTAAAAGAGGGTAAAAATGCAATAGAAACCGTTGGTGATATTACCAAAATGTAACAGCATAATAAGTAAGGCGGGTTACCGCCTTACTTTCAAAGGAGACACACAATGTCCTGTAATGGAATACTGCCCGTATTATGGCTAGATCAACATATCGATTTGTTTTTCCCGCCCTTAGATACTGCTACATTTGATAGCAATCTTTTGCAACGTACCGGCGAGCTCGCAATTCTATATCGTTCGCTTTGGGTAAGCAACCTGGGGCCAACTGACCTGATGCGCAACTGGAAAGGCAAGTTCTTCGACTACTTAAACAGCAATGAACTAATAGAGGTCGCCCGTAAAACACCAGAGCGTTCGTGGGCATGGCTTATGCCTTATTTTATTTTTAAAGACATTCACGGTATGAATATCGAAGAGCATGAAAGAACACTACGCTACGCACGGTCTCGCGGATACCCAGAGGTATCAGAGGTAGTTCCATACCGAAGAATGGATCAACTTTATTTTCTATCGTTGTCGACCGAAAACGAACTTGACATATCTTCACTGATCGAGCCCACCTCTATCGGCCACTGTACCAACCTATTATCCATCAACCGAGAAACCGCCTACAGCATCACCCACACTCTTTTCTACGCCAACGACTTCGGTTTAAAAGTTATGAAGGACGAGCACCCCGCTAAAAGGTTTTGTGAAACTATTATCGAAAGTCTCTTGGCGGAGTACACAAACAATAAAGATTGGGATGTTCTGGGTGAGCTATTAATCGTGGCCAACAGCATTCAAGGCTTTAATTCGTGTACGTTTGAATTTTATAGAACAGTATTCCAGGCCCAGATGTCACCTCTGGGTTACACTCCACCATCTGAGAAAACCGCGCAAGTAATATCCGATAATTTATCAAGAGAGGAGTTTTTTGGTGCGCTCTACCATACAACATTGGTATCCGCCCTCTTATCCTGCTCAACCTCTTTTACGCCAACTCAATACGTCACTGATTTTACCCTCGCTGGATTATCACACATACCGCTAGAGCCGCTTCTTCATACTGTCGTTCAATCACGAAACAGTGCCGTAGAATATTTGAACGATGTTTGTGCGAGAGGCGACTCCGTCATTCCGTTAGAGCCAACGACAACTAAAGATCTTCCCTATGATCCTGAAGAACCCAATACAACTAAAGTCCTTTTTGATCGCGACCAACTACTGCAATGGCTCGCCAGCGGTAGGAAGATCGACAGCAAAGGTTCCGTCGACATATGCACAGTAGCAGAGAGCTACGCTCGCCACGGTGACCTCGAGGTCGTATTGAAAATCGTTGAACATTGCCCTGAGGTCACCCTGACTCAGCCACGCTGGGCGTCAATCGCACAGTTTCTTTTAGCACAGCAAAAACTTGACGGCAGCATTGGTTACTTTACCCAAGAGTCACGCCAGCTAGCGGCCACGAATATCGAAGAACTGCGCACCAGCCTAACCGACGGCTATGTTAATGCCTTTGACGCATTGCTCGATCGAACACTAGCGAAAGCCGCCTAAGCAACATTACAAGCGTTATTTGCAATGCGACAAAGTCGAGACGTACAACGCCTCGACTTTGTCCCGCGCCCAGGGGGTTTTACGCAAGAACTTAAGGGATGATTTTACCGAAGGGTCTTTTTTAAAGCAGTTAATATTTATCTGTTCGGCCAATGCTTCCCAGCCGTAGTGCTCAACCAACCGGGTTACCACCTGCTCTAAGGTAATACCGTGTAACGGATTGTTCGGCTGTTCCTGGCTCATAGATTTTACTCTTTCTTTTAACTCGTCCGCTAATCCTGCATATGAGCAACATAGGCGACAACAAATGCCTGCTCCTGAAACCCTTTAAGGCCTGTCTCAGAAAACGGAATCGGTAACGGTTTATCGGCCAGCGTCTGCTTGATGGCGGCCGATGAGTAAAGCTCGACCTCAATATCGCTCATCAGTTGAAGCGCTGCCTCAAGCTTAAAGCTAACCGCGCCGCCGGCAAACTTACCTTTGGTCAGGCGCTCGCGAATAACCACCTTGTCTACCTGATAGTCCTGCATAAGCTTGGCAAAAGTTGCCTGAAACTTTTGCAAGTCATCCCGACTGTGCATTTTGGGCAAGCTAATTTTACGCACCCGACAATCGGGCAGGGTAAATTGCTGTTGCGCCAGCTCCAATAAACACACAACGGCATCGTTGCCGGTTAATTCCACACCACAAACTCTCATCATTTCACCTTCTGCTATCAGGTTTTAGCGCCGTCTATGTTAAGGCCTACACCGGCAAATTACCCGGAATATGCAATGGCGCCGGAATGGATCTTTAGAAATAGCTGCACACGCAAGCACTAAGCGAGTCAAAGCGGTTGCCAGACGCTTATAGGCGTGCATAATGCACACACTGACGCCGCACCACGCGTTTGGGGCAATTCTAACGCCCCCACCCGGTGCGAGCTAGCATCACTGCAATTAATGTATCGCAACAGCACCCTGGGGTGCAGGAGCAACCATGGCCACTGGCAAAAAATTTGACTATCGCGTCACTGAAGTAGATGGCGCCTGGCGCGCCGAGCTAACCCGCCGCGCCACCGCTCGCAAAACCCTTGTGTCAAAGTCGCAAGACGGGTTTGCCACTCAAGCCGATGCAACCACTTGGGCCGAAGCGGAGTTAAAAACCCTGCTGGCCAACGTGCGCGCCCGTCAAGAGGCCAAAAGCCGCTAGGCTCTGGTCAGCACAGGCAAACAGCGGTTAATAAACGCACTGATATCCGCTATCTGCTCGCGACAGACTTCATGCGCCATCGGATAACGGTGCGACTCGTACTGATACCCATGCGCCTGCAATACCGCTTCAGCCCGCGCAGCCAGTGCGGGCACCACCACATCGTCGTTTAACCCGTGCTGGATCGAAATAGGCAAAGCTTGGTTCGCCGCATTGAAGCTACATGTTTCACTGGTGGCAAAATAAGTCGATAGCGCCATCAAGCCCGCCAGCGGCTTGGCAAAGTTTAAGGCGGCATCAAACGCTACAGCCCCGCCCTGAGAGAAACCGGCCAGCAGTATTCGCTCGCTGTTGATACCCGCCGCCACCTGCTGCTCAATAATATCGCCAATCGCCGCGCTGGCCTGGGCCAAATGTTCGGCATTAAATTTGCGATCCACGTCCAAGCTCAGTAGATCGTACCAAGCCGGCATTTGATACCCACCATTAACACTAACCGGCAATGTGGGTGCCTGCGGAAACACAAACCGAATACGGGCACCGGGCGCCAAGCTTAGCTCTGGCAACAGGTTGGCAAAATCATTACAGCTGGCCCCTAACCCATGCAGCCAAATAACACAGGCATCGCTATCGCCGGCGTTGGGGTTTTCCAGGGTTAAGCATTCTAATGAGGCAAACGGGTTACTCGGCATAAAAAGGCTCCACATCAATCCGGGCGTGCCTAAACGCAGGCCATCGGCGCATTCAATTCAGTAGCGCATAGTAAAGCAGTGCCCTACACGAGGCAAAAGCCGGTGTATCTGCAGCTCTTAGAGGGCTTCACCCCGCTCATTATCGGCTGACGAGAATACCACCGAGCAGTTTCCACCAGCCTTTTTCGCCCGGTACATCGCTTGGTCGGCATTTTGAATCAACTGTTGCTCGTTATTGCCGTGCTCGGGGAAATGGGCGATACCAATGCTGGGCGCCAGTGTCAGGCTTATGCCATCGATGTTGTACCCCCGGTTGAGCTCAGCGCGGATTTTTTCAGCCACCCTAAGCACAAGCGAAGCCTCAGGGATACCATTTAACAACACCAAAAACTCGTCGCCCCCCAGCCGCCCAACGGTATCGGATACTCGTACACTGGCACTCAGCCGCTGCGCAATATCCTGCAATAACTTATCACCCACTGCGTGACCATAGCTATCATTCACCGGTTTAAAGCCATCCATGTCAATAAATAGCAGCGACAAATAGGTTTTCTCGCGCTTTGCCGTAGCCAGTGCGGTTAACAACCGATCTTGCAATAGAACACGATTGGGCAAATTAGTAAGCTGGTCGTGCGCTGCCATATGGCTAAGCCGATCTTCCATTTGTTTACGTTCAGTAATGTCGTGTGCTACAGCGATACGAGCTTGGTGCCTCTCTGACCAGCGCGCCGTCCAAAGTACATGCACAACGCGCCCGTCTTTACGTACCCAGCGGTTCTCAAAATGCGGGCTCGGCTCGCCTGCCAGCAAGGTGCCAACGGTGCTTAAGGTTCGGGCCTGATCATCGGGGTGCACCAAATCAATCATCGGCGTACCCAAGACCTCCTCGGGTTTATAGCCAAAGATTTGCTCAAACGCAGCACTGACAAACAAAAAGCTTCCGGCCCGATCAACCACGCAGACGGCATTAAGCATTAAATCCATCACATCGGCCAGGTCGATCAACTCACCGGTCTTCATACGGCAATAATCTCTGTACGCGTTATTCGTTATTAAGTGAATAGTGCTCAAAGGCACTCACCTGCTTACTGAGTTATAGCATCAATATACGACACTTAAAGACTTTCGCGCCAGTACCGGGCAAACCTCCACACCCAATCCGCGCCAGCATAGCAGCCAGTCAACTGACGATCCCGAATACGGCTTTTTATAGAGTTAACAAAACCTTACTAAGCTCATTCATCATCCCACCGGCTTATTTTAGCTTTTATTGGCGACGGTGTTATAAGTCAACCTTCGCTCCATGCGAATCGGTCACCTACGTCGGCTGAACGTATCCACGCTTTTTACCGTAAAGCACTGACGACGCAGGAGCATATCGCTGTCCACCCAACCGTTGGAAACTTTGGCTACCACTCTCACAGCCAACGCCCCCACTTTCATTGATAAAGCACACTTGTTACGGTATATTTCCCGCCCAATTTAAATATATGGATGTAATCGAAAACATGAAAAAGAAGAGTTTACTAATCAGCACACTGCCTTTGATTATCTTCACCGGGTGTGCATCTACACCAACACCTCCGATCCAGGCTCAAGAAAAAACCATTACCCACGAAGGTAAGGAATACACAGTAGGTGGCCAGTACGACGTAGACCGGAACAACCTGCAACTTACTGTCAATGGCGACCCCGTCATGAAGGGCAGCTTCCCTCCCTACACACCCACCCTCAACCTTGCCAGTGAGTATCAAAACCTGGATATTTCCAGTTATTGCTACTTCGGCTCTGTATTGAATAACCAAGGCGGCGTATTTGGTGCAGTGGCTGGCGCCATTCAGTCCTCTAACGCTAAATCTGGCGACAAATGTGACATTAAAATTGCCGGTGAAAAAGTCGAAAGCTTATTCTTCTAGCCGAATATAGTCGACTCAATACTTTATGAAGTCGCTAGCCCCACTCGGGAACAACTCATGACTCGAGTATAGCGATTGTAAGCCGGTGGTGAGATATTCACCCCGGCTGCCGCCCCCACTACCCCAGAAATTTTCGAGCCAGCCCCATAAAAGACGAAAAAATTATTTCGAACGGCGCGAGAACACTAGCGACGACCAGGCCGAACCGTAATCTTCCCCGTCACGTACTCAACACCCTCGGCAATGATGTCTCCGATGACAATAGGAAAAGCATCGAGCGTGGCCCTAAAAAATAGAATTTATCGTATCGGCATTCATAAGATGCTCCCACGTACTGGGTTACCTAAAAATCAGTGACAGTTTTGGCCGCGGATACAAAGCTTGCCAGTTGCTTTATTACCTATCATTAATATCTACCATAGTTAGGGCTCCGTGCTTAACGCCAGCCATAAGCGGCGGACCAACAGGGGCGTCCGGTGGAAGGCAATCGGCCCGGAACAGACTTAATAGCATTGTTAGTTGGTCATCCATCGATGCTCTCAAGCGTTGAGACACCGTTTTCGACAGCCAAGCAAAAATAGTGGCCCGCCTTTTCGCAGAATAATGTTATTCACCAGGCATCTATTGCATTTCCATCCCGAGGCACAGAGAACCCATCAACCACGAATTCCTTTTTCCAACATTCAGGCAAATCCTCTTTGAACCAGTCTTTCCAACCTTCCCGAACACTAGACTCAACTAAAGGAAACAGCAACTCAAGGTCGGATAAATAGTGTTTAGCGAAAACAACTTCGTCGGATGTAGGCTCCGGATTTACACAGGTTTCATAGTTGTCCTCTGCATAAAGGCCAACAGTTTTAGCTGAAAGCTCCGACTCCAAATCAAATTCTGCCTCCCAGCGGGTGTGCTCACCTTTTGGCCACAACCACAGTCTTGAGAAGTACTCATGGTTCGTTTTTATTACCTTGCCGCTACCACGGCTTCTGTACCAATAGATCAATCCAAAAAGAGCGACGAGCACTGTGAGAGTTAATACAAAGCTCATGTTTCCTTCTCAGCTAACGCCTAAAACAGCGGTTTATCCGCTGATTTTACTTGTTATAACCCCAATCTACCCGCTGATTATGTAAACACGGAGAAAATACTACGTTACCATTTCCGTCCGCTACGGCCTTATTGACGTATGTGACGCTTGCGTAGCTATTTTTCAGGAAAGGTAAAGTTCCCACAACAATATAAACCCCACTGCTCGGATACTCGTCAAAGTCAGTAAACTTATGCATTACTGTCATGGACTCCCCAACAAATAACTCAGCTGAATTTAATTCAAAACCCTCAAATTCTAGTGGTGCAACAATTAGCATTTCGACTCGTTTATCATCTGTGGGAATCTTGTCATAGCTGTTAACAACACTAATGGGAATTTTATCGTCCCCACACCCAAAGACTGAAGAACAGAAAAAACAAAAGGTCAATAATAGGCAATATTTAATCATGCTTCCTTCCGGTTATAACGCCGTTATAACCGGCCGGAACGTAGTTGATTTGTTTGCGGTAGCGTAGCGTTAAACCGCAAACGAAGCAACGGAGTGGAGGTCCAGCCAGCTTGCTGGCGAGGGTTGTTAACTTTGTTATACGTTTGATGCTTAGACAAAAGTACCAGTCTCACTGTCATAGATTTTTGCGCCCATAAAAGCCGCAATCCTTTTAACGATGTCAGCTTGAGCACCCGTCAATGTACAGTTGAAAGTGATTGCTCTTGGCTCTGCCAAATCATCGATTGAGAAATAAATGAGTATTTCACCTTCTTCATGACAGAACTCTTCCGTACTTGGTACATATCCAAGTACTTTTTCGAAAGCCTTGGACAGCTCGGAAACACTAAAAATGGACGGCACCCAGTCTTTATCTAGATCATCAACGTCTTTGTCTGTTTGAACAATTATCCCTATCATCGTGATCTCCGACTACGTATAACGCCGCCAGAACGCGGCAATTTTGGAGTTGATTTTTGGTGGCAGCGTAGCGACCGCCACCAAAAAGCGACGGAAAAATTGCTCGCTGTTACTGGCCTTGTTATATGCCACTAGCTGACCCGAAGTGACCAGCCAAAACTATGCATGCTGCAATTATTGTAAGTAGGCCAACTGCACTACACCAAAAACCTTCTCTTCGACCTGAGTAGTCATCAAGGTAGACCACCTGCTTAGACGCCGGATATTTACCAAGGGTGATTATTTTACAGATAGGCCAACCAACCCAGTAACAGATTGTTCCAAAGAAGATTTCAGCAAGAAAGTAACCAATTGCCCGAACAAATCCCCTTCCGATGTCGTCTCCAAAATCATCCATCTTTTCGTCGCTCCTGATTACATATAACAGCTAATTCATGCGACTAAGTCGCACTTTGTCCCGGCACCCTATCACCGCTAGAGGCTGGCTTAAAGTATGCTCGGAGGTGCTTGAAAAATAAGAAAAAACAGGCATTTTTTGACAGCTCCTTGTCTGGGGGAAAGTGCGACTGGCTTTAATTGAAAAGCTAATGTAATGTTTTTTACTGTACTGCGCAAGCTTCCTTCAACCTACTGAATTAATTAGAAAAATATCAATCCCACTCACGTTATCTACTCACCTTGTTCAAGGGTTTCCCCTGAACACGGGTTTGAACTTAGTTGAGACCCCGACTAACCTGTATATAAACACAGCACAAGCGCGGAGCTAATCATGGAGAGAGCCTCAGATATCCCAGTGTATGTACCTGAAAAATCGGCCAGATTTATGGATCAGCTGCGAGCGTTTATGCGGTTCCGGCAGCTCTCATACCGTACAGAGCAAACTTATGTTCACTGGATTTTGAAATTTATACGCTTTCACAATAAGGCCCATCCATCGACCCTTGATGAAAAAGCGGTAGAAGCTTGGCTTACTCATTTAGCCACTGAACGAAACAACGCGGTGGCAACCCAGAAAATTGCACTTAATGCGATAGTGTTTCTTTATCGTCAATTTTTACGTCAGCCACTTGAGAATATGAATTTTAAGCGAGCTAAGCAGTCGCAGCGCGTCCCTACCGTGCTTTCACATACGGAGGCTAAAACGCTTATTGATTTAGCCACTAACCCTTATCGGCTTATGTTTGCACTGATGTATGGCGCTGGGTTGCGACAAGCAGAGTGTTTGTCATTGCGAATACTGGATATAGATATTGAAAATCTTATGTTAGTAGTTCGCCATGGCAAGGGGCGTAAAGACCGAACAACCCTATTACCTAAAGCGCTGCTAATTGATATCCAGCAGCAAATTGAACACGTCAACGCTATTCATGCGATGGACTTGCAACGGGGCTTTGGCGAGGTTTATTTACCCGACTCACTCGCCAGAAAGTATCCCCGAGCAGCGTTTCAAACTAAGTGGCAATATTTATTTCCATCCAGTAGGCCAGGGCCTTGTCCACGCACGGGCGTTATTCGTCGACACCATTTGCACCACAGCGCGGTACGAAAGCATTTAACCACCTGTGTTAATAGCTCCTCGATTGCTAAACATATATCTTGCCACACCTTTCGGCACTCATTTGCCACAAGGCTTTTAGAGCAGGGCTATGATCTTAGAACCATACAGCAGTTGTTAGGTCATACGGATGTAAGGACTACTGAAATTTATACGCATGTCGTGAAGCAAGGAAAGCTAGGCGTGATAAGCCCTTTTGATGGTGTTCGGGAAGAATATACTCGCTACGCCTAAGCATAGCGAGCATACGGCGTGCGAATTGAATTAGCCCGCCAACTGCCTTAACACATAATGCAGGATGCCACCGTGACGGTAGTAGTCCCACTCTACGGCGGTGTCGATGCGTACCCGCACCTCAAACGTTGTATCTTTACCGCCTTTTTGCGCGGTGATTTTTAAGGTTTTGGGTTCACCGTCGATGGGTTCAAAATCAAAGCTCTCGGTGCCGTCTAGCCCCAACGATTCCACACTGTCACCGTCTTTAAACTGCAGCGGCAGCACGCCAAAACCCACAAGGTTAGAGCGGTGAATTCGCTCGAAACTTTGCGCGATGACCGCCTTAATACCCAGCAAGTTAGTGCCTTTGGCGGCCCAGTCGCGGCTAGAGCCGGTGCCGTACTCTTTACCGGCGAGCACAATTAGGGGCACGTTATCGGCTTGGTACTTTTGCGAGGCCTCGTAGATGCTCATTTGCTCGTCGGTGGGCAGGTAGGTGGTCCAGCCGCCTTCGGTGCCGGGGGCCAACTGGTTTTTAAGCCGCACATTCGCAAAGGTGCCGCGCACCATCACTTCATCGTTGCCGCGGCGCGAGCCGTAGCTGTTGAAATCTTCGGGTTCGACACCCTTGTCGCGCAGGTATTGCCCCGCTGGGCTGTCGGGCTTAATGGCGCCGGCGGGCGAGATATGGTCGGTGGTAATCGAGTCACCCACTTTTACCAGGCAGCGAGCTTCGGTGATGCGCGGCGGCTCGGGCAGCTCCATGGTCATGCCGTCAAAGTACGGCGGTTTTTTCACGTAGGTAGATTCGGGCCAGGAGTAGATTTCGTCCTCTGGCACGGGCAACGCTTGCCAAGCCTCGGTGCCTTTAAACACATCGGCGTATTTATCGGCGTAAATGCCCTCGGTCATGGCGCTGGCGATGGTGTCGGCCACCTCTTGCGGGGTGGGCCAGATATCGCGCAGATAAATATTCTCGCCGTCTTTGCTTTGCCCCAACGGCTCGTTGAGTAAATCCACATTCATGTTGCCCGCTAATGCGTAGGCCACCACCAATGGCGGCGAGGCCAGGTAGTTGGCTCTTACATCCTGGTGAATGCGCCCCTCAAAGTTGCGGTTGCCCGACAGTACTCCGGCGACTAATAAGTCACCCGCGCGCACAGCGTTTTGCACCGGGGGCGGCAAGGGGCCCGAGTTGCCGATACAAGTGGTGCAACCAAAACCGACGATATCAAAACCAAGCTCGGCCAGAGGGTCGAGTAAGCCGGCGTTTTTCATGTAGGCCGGCACCACTTGCGAGCCGGGGGCAAACGAGGTTTTCACCCACGGCTTGGTCGTTAAACCCAGTGCGTGCGCTTTTTGAGCCACCAAGCCGGCAGCCACCAGCACGGCGGGGTTGGAGGTGTTGGTACACGAGGTAATAGCGGCAATCACCACGGCGCCGTGATTGAGCATAAACTCCTGGCCGTTCATCTCGACCGGTACCGCGCCACGCTCGTGCAGGTTGGTGTTGTCGATGGCGGTTTGGCCGCCCTCGCCGACAAAGCGTGAATCGGCATCTGTGGTAATCACCTCGTCGGCCTCGTCAAACTCGCTTTGCAGCAAGGCGTCAAACGCCGATTTGGCGTCGGTTAAAGCGATGCGATCTTGCGGGCGCTTGGGGCCGGCCAGGCTAGGTACCACGTCGCCCAAATCAAGATGCAGGGTATCGCTGTAGTCGGCTACCGGGTCGTCATCATAACGCCATAAGTCTTGCTCTTTGGCGTAGGCCTCGACCAAATCGATTTGCTCTTGGTCGCGCCCGGTAAGCTCCATGTAGCGCAGGGTTTCGCCATCAACCGGAAAGATACCGCAGGTGGCGCCGTATTCGGGTGCCATGTTGGCGATGGTGGCGCGATCGGCCAGCGGCAACTTGGCCAAGCCTGGGCCGTAAAATTCGACAAACTTACCTACCACACCGCGCTCGCGCAGCATTTGGGTAACCGTAAGCACCAAGTCGGTGGCGGTGGCCGAGGGCGGCAACTCGCCTTTTAGCTCAAACCCGACTACCTCGGGAATTAGCATGGTAATGGGCTGGCCCAACATAGCGGCCTCGGCCTCGATGCCGCCCACACCCCAGCCGAGCACGCCCAGGCCGTTGATCATGGTGGTGTGGGAGTCTGTGCCAACTAAGGTATCGGGCAATGCCACGCGCTCGTCGCCGTGCTCCTCGAGCAATACTACTTTGGCCAAGTACTCGAGGTTTACCTGATGCACAATGCCTGTGCCCGGTGGCACCACGCGAAAATTAGAAAACGCCTGCTGGCCCCAGCGCAAAAACTGGTAGCGCTCGTTGTTGCGCTCAAACTCTTTCTCGGTGTTTTTTTGCAGAGAGTCGGGGTTGCCAAAATAATCGACCATCACCGAGTGGTCGATGACCAAATCCACGGCCCCCAGCGGGTTGATTTTGGCCGGGTCGCCTTTTAAATCGCGCATGGCGGCGCGCATCGCGGCTAAATCGACCACCGCCGGCACCCCCGTAAAGTCCTGCAGCACCACTCGGGCGGGGGTAAAGTTGACCTGCTCGGTGGCTTCATCCGAGCCCTTCCAGCGGCACAGGGTTTCGATATCCTGGCGCGTTACGTTTTTACCGTCCTCTTTGCGCAGTAGATTCTCAAGCAAGATTTTTAGGCAGTACGGCAGGCGCTTTAAGTCGTACTGATCGGCTAGCGCACCTAACCGGTAGTAGGTGTAGTCTGTGTCATTTACGCGCAGCGTACTGCGTGATTTAAAGCTGTCGCTCACTGCAACCTCCAAGTCACTGGTTTGTCTCACGATTGATTAAGCAAGGATTACGCCTACGGGCTGCGATGGCCCGAAATCGCTCCTGATTGTCATTTACTTAGTTAGAGTAGGCCAAATTACGCCGACATTGAATAAATAGAGAGCTATTGGCACCGATAGGATTTGTAAATTACGCCGGTAAGCGCAAAAAGGTACAAAGCGGTGGCAAGCATTACACTGCGCTGGCAGCGGCAAACGCTAACAGCACCGGGTTAATATCACCGTATCCGCGTGCTCATACCGCCCAAGCCTTTTAGGTACGACGCCGACAGGCAATGGCACGGCTTTTACCCGGGTAACTAGTTTTACAGAGAGCTGTCGGGCGGTGCCGGGCAGGTGTGTGATAAATACTGCTGATGCTCAGGCATGCGTTTTACCACCTGGGCAATGGCTTGTTTGCGCTGCTGCATAAGCTGGCGAACGGATTCTAACGGTAAAAAGTCGGCCGCGGCCGAGTAGCTCGTGGGTAACACCTGCTGGCCGATAAAAATCGACACCCAACTCGCCTCGGAGTAAGACTCCTCAGCGTACATGGGCACTTGGCCGGTAGCTTTAAACACCTCTATTTTATGGGCCAAAGAGTCGGGCGGCAGTTGCCGCTGGCAGTAGCGCCAAAACTCGGTGTCACTCCGGGCAGTGGTGCAGTAATGCAGTATTAAAAAATCCCGTAAGCGGGCGTACTCATTGGCGGTTATGCGATTGTACTCGGCGGCGCGCACCGAGTTGTCCGGCCCCGCCGGAAGAAACTGCAAAAAGCGCAGCAAACCGGTTTGTATCAGCTGAATGCTGGTGGATTCAAGCGGCTCTAAAAAGCCGGCCGCCAACCCTAGCGCCACACAATTATTTTGCCAAAACACCTGGCGATGACCGGTGGTAAAGCGCAGTTTGCGCGCCTCATGTAAAGGCTCGGACTCCAGGTTTTGCAGCAGCAGGCGCTCGGCGCTGGCATCATCGGTAAAAGCACTGGCGTACACATAACCATTGCCCACCCGGTGTTGTAACGGGAGGCGCCACTGCCAGCCGGCCTCGCGCGCCGTGGCGCGGGTATAAGGGGTAAGCGGCTCGCGGCGCTTACAGCCCACGGCAAGCGCGCGATCGCAGGGCAACCACTCGCTCCAATCCCGATAAGCCACCCCCAACGCATCGCCCAGCAAACGGCTGGCAAAGCCCGAACAATCGATAAAAAAATCGCCGTCTACTGTGCGGCCGTCCGCCAAGTGTAGAGTTTGAATATTGCCGCCTGGCGCAAGCTTTACCTGATCGACCACCCCCTCAATGCGCGTTGCCCCGCGCGCTTGCGCATAGTCTCGCAGCACGGCGGCGTAGCGTGCAGCATCAAAGTGGTAGGCGTAATCAAACGCGGCGACCGCCGCTAGCCGATCATCCTCGGGCGGCGGCGCAAAACGGTTGGCCCAAGCGGCCTGGGCCGGGAAGGAGTAATCCAGTAGCGCCGATGGATCACCGGTAGCGCGCAGCCGCAACCACAGTTGGTGTGCGGCAACACCCGCGTGAGGCGCACCAAAATCACCAAACCCATGAAAGTACCGGCTACCGGGTGTAAGCCAATCGCAAAACTCGATGCCAAGTTTAAAGCTGCCCGCCGTTTGGCGAACAAAATCGTGCTCGTTAATGCCTAGGTAGTCGTTAAACTTGCGCAACACCGGTACCGTTGCCTCGCCCACGCCGACGGAGCCCAGCTGCTCGGATTCAAGTAAAACAATAGACGTGGGGTGCGAGCCAAAAAAGCGGGCAAGAGCGGCCGCCGCCATCCAACCGGCGGTGCCACCGCCAAGTATTACCCAGGTTTTGCAATCGGATGTTGTCATGAAGGCCGCAGAGTGGAATTCGAAACACCGCTTAAGTGAACCAAAAAAGGTGCCCCCGGCACAAGCCAGGAGCACCCAAAGGCCACTTAAAACTGAGTGCGCAACACCAAGGCAACGCGGCGATCGCCCTGAGTCCAGCTGTAGTCACCGGCGATTTGTGTATCACCGACCTCCAGCTTGGTAGACTCGGCCGTTAAGTTGGTCACTTGCATGCCCACTTTGACGTTGTCATTAATGTTGTAAAACACCGAGCCATCTAACTGACCGTAGTCGTCAAACCAAACCGGGCGATTGATATTGGCGGCCGAGGTGGTCAACAAATAGCGCTCGCGCCAGTTGTAGGCTAAACGGGCCGAGACATCGTACTTTTCGTACATCAGGGTAAGGTTGTAGCTGTTGTCCGAAATACCTTCGATGGGCAGCGACTCGTCAGTAGAGCCTTCTACCTGTGGAGCTTCAAAGATGTTCACCGCCTGATTCATACCGCCTTCGTTGTCGATGAAGGTGTAATTAGCTTGAAAACCAAGGCCGTCAAAGGGGCTTGGCAACATATCAAAGAACTGCTGGTAGGCAAGCTCGGCGCCCTGCAGCTTGCCTTCGGCGGCATTCACCTGGCGGGTCACTTCAAAGTCGTAGGTTTGCCCACCCTCACTGATGCTTTCAAGCTGCGTGGTAGTGCCAATATAGTCTTCAATGTCTTTATGGAACAGTGCCAGAGTAATACTGTTGGCATTGCCGAAGTAGTACTCCAAGCTTAGGTCAATCTGATCTGAAATCGTGGGCTCCAGCTGATAGTTACCCCCCGTACCCGTGCCATCGTAAGTGGTTTCAGGGTTGAGGGTGTTACCCAAGAAATCAAAGCCCAGAGTGGTGTAGGGCTGCGTTTGAGTAAAGCTCGGGCGCACCATTGCACGCGACAAGCCAAAACGCATTTGCAACTCATCCGTTAACGAGAAACGTAAGTTTAAGCTAGGCAACACATTAGTATAGCTGTGTTCGTAATCGGCGTATTCACCGTACAAGGCGTTGTAAGCGTCCGCAAAAGCTTGGGTGCCTTCGCAATCAGGGGAGGTTGTTGTACAGGCGTCACCCGCCCCACCGGCTGCCGAGCGTCCACGCGCAGTGAGCTCAGTCTCTACAAAGCGCACACCGACGTTGCCGTCAAACGGGATGCCGAACAAATCTCCGGCATCGTCGCCAAAACGCGCCATCACATAAGCGGCCGTGTTAACTTCGTTCTGGTTGTTAATCCCGGCGCTCACATTATCCCCACGAGGATCTAAGTCGTACGCGGTTTCTGGGTCCAACGGCACCCAACCCCAACCGGCTCTTTGCACATCTGCGAGCTGCTCATAAGCAGCGTCACGATCTGAAACTAATCCGTATGTCGGAAACCAACCCACACCAGGTACGGTGACATCGCCACCGTAAAAGTTATCAAAGGTGTAAAGCTCAGTACCATCTTGTGTGTCTTGGTCCAGATAAACAATATCTTCTGGTGTAGGTGCCCCACCCCAGAACTGGTTGTTGAGCAACGACCAGTTATAACCCGACTGACGGGTGATGGCCTCACGGTCTGAGCGGCGCACCCCAACCGAGACGCTGCGCATAAAATCGCTGTCGGTGAAGTGGTAATCTACGTCCACACGCCCCGCCAGTGAATCAGCATCATTATCCTGAATATGATCCATGGCGGCGCCCCACCAATAAGCGCCTTGCATCGCCTGACGTTCATCGGCGCTAATGTCGATACTAGGAACACCTCCAAAAGCAAAATCAACTTCGACATTGGAGTTAGAAGAAGGCCCGCGTTCTTCACCCGCTAACTGGGTAAAGAAGGTACTGCTTTCCACATCGGTAGCGGACTCGACATATTGCAAATCCCCCGACACAGTCCAGTTTTCATTGGGCGCATACTCAAACGCTAACGAGTAGTCAGTGGTCTCTGCATCGCGCTTACCAAGACGGGTGTTGTTGCTAATACCGGCGTTGTAGAGGGTGCCGCCCGTTATGAAACCTTTATCATCGTAGTTATAATCGCCCGTGTTTGGTGTTATATCACCACCAAAATCTCCGCCTATACCTGTATTGCGCTCGATGTCTTCTGCGTAGGTAGATGATTGAATAGCTTGTAAAGTGACTTCCAGCTTGTCACTTGGCGCCCACTGCAAGGCAGCCGAATAAGAGTCACGATCTTGCTCCCAGTCGATGCGCCGGAAACCGAGCACGTTGGGCATATAGTATTGGGCCGGGTTGCCATCGGCACTGGTTGCATTGCCATCAGCGTCGTAGCCTATGTATCGACTGGTTTGAACACTGTCAGTGCGGTTACCAATCTCGGCGACACTGGCCGACACTAAAAACCCGACTTCACCAATGGCGGTGTCCCAGCGATTGCTAAATAAACCGTTAAATGAAGGGAAGCCCTCTTCGTATAGCTCGGCGTAGTTGTAGTCAGCCGAGGCCGCTGCCACCATATCGTCGGAGTCAAAGGGCTTGCGCGTGCGCAGGTTAACCGTGCCACCAATACCGCCTTCGATCATATCGGCGGTGGGGGCTTTATAGACATCCACGCCCGCCATCAGATCGGCCGATACATCTTCAAACCCCAGTGAGCGACCATTGGACGCCGAGAAAATATCGCGCCCGTTAAGTTCTGTGCGCACCCAGTTGAGACCACGTACAAATACATCGCCCCCCTCGGCCGCCAGACGGGCCGGATCGCGGGCGTCGTTGGTGCGCTGCAATTGCACACCCGGTACGCGCTGCAGTGCCTCGGCCACCGAGCGATCAGGCAATGCGCCAATATCAACGGCGGTGATAGAGTCCATCACCACTTCAGAGTCGCGTTTTATCGCCTGGGCAGATTCAATACTGGCGCGCTGGCCGGTGACGACGATTTCTTCCAGTGCTGCTTGCTCGGCGCTATTGTCATCCGTTTGCGCCATAACCGGGGCAACTACACCGAGCGCGGTTAATACCGCCGCCGAAACACTGGTTTTAACAAATCGCTGGGCACCAAAAATTTGCTGTGGGTTAGCATCTATCACGTGAGCACTCCTCTTTTATTATCGTGCGGCTGGCCGCCGCCATTTATCAGACTGTTGCGATTGGCGTTATGCAAAACAATGACAAGCGGTGAACAATAGGGCTTTGCCCACCGCACGCATAACACCAAAACTACTTTTATATATGATTGCTTTATAACCCATTATTTTTACAAGCGCAAATATTTTTCTATGTAAAAACCAGGTGGCGTCAGTCATTAAAACGATTGCCACCCAATGGGCTTAGGTGGCAAATGGCGGGAGCTTTGCGGCCCCCTTAAGCCAGCGGAAGGCGATTAGGGCTTAGATGAGATTGGCGTCAGGTGATACCGCTGCCCGCCTGCCAGCACAAAATGCACGAGGCCATCGCGCGGCTTAAGCGCTAATGCCTGGCCGGTATCCGCGCGGGTAAGTTGGTAATTGCCGGCCGGCAAGGCAAACTCACCGGTTTGATCAGCCCGTAGCGTTGCTTGGGTTAACGCGCCGTCGCGCCAATGTATATCCACCGTTAAACCGCCACGCGCACGCAAACCTTTTACCCGGCCCTTGGGCCAGTGGTTTGGCAGTGCCGGCAACAAGGCTATATGACCGGCGTGACTTTGTAGCAGCATCTCGGCGATACCGGCGGTAGCGCCAAAGTTGCCATCAATTTGAAACGGTGGGTGGTTGTCCCACAAGTTAGGCAGTGTGCTGCGCTTAAATTGTTCACCCAGCACTTTATGAGCGCGATCGCCATCCAGCAGGCGCGCCCAAAAGTTGATCTTCCAGGCTTGCGACCAACCAGTACCGCCATCGCCACGGGCATTAAGGGTTACTTTGGCGGCCTCGGCCAGCGTGGGCGTTTGCGCGGGGCTAATCACTCGCCCCGGATGCAGCGCGTAAAGCTGCGAAACATGCCGGTGCTGGCTGGTTTTATCGTCCAGATCCACACGCCATTCTTGCAGCTGACCCCAGCTACCAATACGCAGGCCGGGCTCGAGCTTGGCCAGAGCCGCTGTTAACTTGCCGGCAAACCCGCCGTCATCTAACTTGAGCGCCGCGGCGCGGGTGTTGCTAAATAACTCGGTCACGATTTGCTGGCTCATGGCGGCGGCTACGGTAAAATCGCCGTGCTCGGGAGAGAAGCTCGGGCTTACGACCAACGAGTCGTCGTCCTGCACCAGCGCATCGAGCCAAAACTGCGCGGCTTGCTTCATAATTGGGTAGGCGCGCTCGGCGAGAAACGCCTCATCACCGGTAAACAGGTAGTGCTCGTAGTAGTGCTGCATCAGCCAGGCGGCCGACTCGGGCTGCCAAAACGCCGTAGGCCAGGCGATGACGCCAGTAAAACCGTAAATATTGGTGTTCAGAAATAGCGTCCAGCCCTTGGCGCCTACCAGCTTTTGCGCCGACACCCGGCCCGGCTCGACTAACGAATCGACAAAGTCATACAACGGCGTCGCGGTTTCAGCGAGATTAGTCACCAACGCCGGCCAGTAATTCATTTGCAGGTTAATGTTGACGTGATAGTCCGCGTTCCAGGGCGGCGTGTTGGAGTGATTCCAAACCCCCTGCAAATTGGCCGGTAAACTGCCGGCGCGCGAGGAGCTGATCAACAAATAGCGGCCAAACTGAAAATACAGCGCCTCCAGCGTCCGGTCTAACGCGGCATCGCCTTTACCGTACTGGGCGAGCAACTCCGGCGTCGGGACATTGGGCGCTATCTGGCCAATATCCAAACTAACGCGGCTAAACAGCGCCTGATAATCTTCAAGGTGGGCGTCGCGCAACTGCGTCAAGGTTTTGCTTAGCGCGGCATTTACCGTTTGGCTGAGCGCGCGGTGCGGGTGCTCCCCGCGATAATCCGGATATTGCTGGCGGTAATTGGTGGCAGCGCTAAACAGTAAGGTCACGCTGTCGGCGTTTTGTACGCTGAGGCTATTGTTGCCTTTGCCTTGCCCTACCTCGGCGCCTGTAGCCCGCACAACCAACTGCCCCTCATAGATAAGGCCGTTATCATGCAGCGCGCCCTGCACCGTTAACAAGCCATCCTGGCGGCTAAAAGTGACGCTGCGATTGTCGGGTATATCCAAAGCCGCTTTCACACTGATGGCACCAGCTCGGTCGGCGCTCAGGTTTACCACCAACGTTTGATCGGGATAACTGTAAAAGTACTCGCGGTTATAGCGGATACCGCCCCGAGCATAACTAACGCGGGCAATACCGCGGGTCAAATCCAGTTCGCGGCGGTATTGGCTCACCTCCCCTTGGCCGGCGATGTCAATTTCCAGCTCACCAAAATTCTGGTAATTACCATACCCTTTGATGTCACGGCCCATCAGCTCAGCCGCAGCCTCCGGTGACATGCGACCTTGTTTTGCCAGTATGCCCTGCACTTTTTTCAGTGCCGCGACTTGGTCACCTTTGGGGGGCACGCCAAAGTCATAACCCTGTTTGGAGCCTGGCCCACCCTCCCACAGGGTCTTTTCGTTCAGCTGCAGCACTTCTTGCTCGACACCGCCAAAGATAACCGCCCCCATGGCGCCATTGCCAATGGGCATGCCCTCGCGCTCCCAGCCATGAGCCGGGCTGTTGAACCAAAGCACGGGGGCAGCAAAAGCCACGCGCCCGACCAAAGACAGCGCTAGTAATGCAAGACAAGTGAGTGCCGCTTTACGTCGTGTACTTAGAGCCATGATGTTGTGACGGAAAGTCCGCCTCCTCGCTATTTATGTCGGTGTTATCGGCCAGAGGCTTCGCCAAAGCGCTAATTTTTACTAGCACAAAGCATTTTCCATATAAAAAGGCTTATTGTAAACACGAGGACGCCCGCCGGCGTTATAGTAGCCGGCCAGACATTACGTTCAAAAAGCGGTGAAGTTTATAGCGGGGTATGCAATCAGTGCTCAAAGCTCTGCTGGATAGAGCTATAAGTGGCTTTAAGCTTGGCGAGCTCAAAGGGCGGTTTAAAAAATCCGTGGTAATCGCCACGCGGGTTGATCAAGACAATATTACCCGAGTGATCGACCGTATAGTCGTCGCCAATAGTGACTTTGTTGAAAGCCACGTTTACTTGGTTGGCAAACCGGCGCAACGTTAAAAAGTCACCGGTAACACCAATAAACTCCGGGTCAAAATAGCCCACGTATTCTGATAAAACATCGGGGGTATCGCGGGCGGGGTCCAGGCTAACCAACACGACTTGGGTGTCATCGGCGATATCGTCCGGCAGTTTACTGACTAAACGATCCAGCTCGGCCATGGTGGTGGGGCAAATATCGGGGCAGTGGGTAAACCCAAAAAACACCAGTGACCACTGGCCCACAAAGTCATCGCGGGTAAAGGGCTCGCCCTTGTGGTTAAGCAGGGTAAAGTCATCAAAGCGGCGCGGTGTATCAAACACGATAGCGCCGTTTAGGCGCAGCTCATCGGCCGACATAATGCGCGGTGTGGTGAGTTTATTAATCAGCAGTGTTAACAATACCACCATAAAAACAATACAGCCGATGACGGTAAAGCGAATACCACGGCGTGTTTGGGCTTTTGCATCTAATGCGGTCACAAGTAATCCTTAAAACGGGTGGGTTACCGGCATCAGGTAGTGGTCGAGCAACATCACCACAAACAGCGCCATCAAATAAATGATTGAATACTTAAAGGTATCCATACCCACGCCTTCGCGCTTACTGAACAGCATCATTAACGACCAGTAAATAAACCCGGCGCCCAGCACCAACGCACCGATGAGGTAGAGCCAGTTCATCATGCCCGTAGCAAAAGGCAGCACGGTGACCAACACCATAATGATGGTGTACAAAAATATGTGAAGCTTAGTGTATTGCTCACCGTGAGTAACCGGCAGCATCGGGATATCGGCTTTGGCGTATTCGTCTTTACGGTGTACGGCCAGCGCCCAAAAATGCGGCGGCGTCCAGGCAAAAATAATCAGCACCAGCAATAAAGCGTGGCCATCCAGGGTGCCGGTAACAGCTGTCCACCCCAGAAGTGGCGGAGCCGCCCCGGCAATGCCGCCAATAACAATATTTTGCGGAGTAGCGCGTTTTAAAAACAGGGTATAGACCACCGCATAGCCCAGCAACGATACCAGTGTTAGCACCGCCGTAAGCGTATTGATAAACACCACCAATAGCGTCAGGCCAATAGCGCCAATTATCAGTGCAAACATGGCCGCTTGAATTGGCTCCAACCGGCCCTTGGCAATGGGCCGGTTGTGGGTGCGCGCCATTTTTTTATCGATGCCGCGATCCACCAGATGATTTACCGCCGCGGCGGAGCCCGCACACAGTGCGATACCCAGGTTGCCAATAATAAGCACGTCGAGTGGCACCATACCGGGCACAGCCAGTAACATGCCAATCACCGAGGTTAATATCATCAGCATAACCACGCGCGGCTTGGTCAGCTCGTAGTAATCGCGCCAACTCGCCGAGCCGTGTGCTGCTTGTGTCTGTGTTTGGGTCATAAGGCTACCGCTTGTTTGTTATGTTTACTCGCTTGTGCACCAACTGCAGTGGTGCGTGCCGCCTATCTGTTAGTTACTTTGCGCTGTATAAAGCCTATGCGTCAAGGTCACCAGTACCAATAACAGCAATGCCCCTCCCGCATTGTGGGCTACGGCCACCGCCAGCGGCAGATGTGCCAGCACATTCGTGATGCCTAAGCTCACCTGCAATAAAAGCACGCCCAGCAGGGTATAGCCTAACGCCGTGCACACGCTGCCGATTTGCAACAGTCGTACCGCTAACAATACAACACTGATACTAACCACCAGTGCGCCTAACCGGTGGGCCACATGAATCGCGGTACGCGCCTCGCCCTCAAGCAAGCCGCCCAAATAGTTGGGGCCGATGCTTTGGGCTAAATTAAAGCCCCGCGCTACGTCCATGGCCGGCCACCACTCGCCGTGGCAAGTTGGAAAATCGGTGCAGGCAAGCGCTGCGTAGTTTGAACTAGTCCAGCCACCCAGAGCGATTTGTACAATAACAAACAACATAACCAGCAGGGCGAGCGGCCGCACGTTTCGCAGACGTGAGAAAACCTCGGCCGGTACAGACCACTGCCGCTGCCCCAACCGTTGCACCAACAACCACAACATACTCAAGGTGGCAAACCCACCCAGTAAATGCGCGGTGACCACCTGTGGCCAAAGCTTTAGCGTCACCGTCCACATTCCAAACGCCGCCTGCACAATCACCAACAGCAGTAACCCTAGGGTGTGCATACGCGGCAAAGGCTCGCCGGTTTTAGCAGCGCGGCGCCAGGTAATGATGGTTATGGCCAAAATCAATAAACCCAGGGTGCCGGCAAAGTGGCGGTGCACCATCTCGGGCCAGGTTTTATCGTGCTCGACCGGCGCCTCGGGGAACAGCGCTTCGGCCGCTTCCACGTGTTCATCTGTGGTGGGCCAGGTTAAGTGGCCATAGCAACCGGGCCAATCGGGGCAACCGAGGCCGGCATCTGCAAGGCGGGTAAAGGCCCCCAGCACCACCRCCACACAAGCTAACGCTGTTGTCAATACCGCTAACCTAAGCCCCCAATTAAACGATGTTTTCTCAATCATGCAGCGCTCTTATTCGTAGGAGGTTTTTAACATTTTTTTCACGTCTTTTAATAACTCGCCTCCGGTGTGCTCCGGCGTGTAAGAGAGCATTAAAAAGCCTTCCTGATCCATCAAAAAGTAGCGTCCTGAAACCACCGGATCCTCGCTGATATTACTCGCCTGTAACGCTTGTAAAAGATCGCTACGATTGACGGTCATTACCCGTAACAGGGGGTGTTGCTCCGCAATATGAGCCGCAAGCTCTGGGCTCAGCTCGTCATCAAGTAGTAAATAAATGCGCTCGACACGATCGGCTTTTTCATTCAGGCGAATATGCACCTGACGTGTGAGGTATAAATTATCCAAGCAGGTTTGATCGCAGCTTCCCTCCCCCACTACAACATAGCGCCAGCGCTTTGGCTCGCTTTTGATCTGCCACAATTCGCCCTGCTCTTTGGGTACCAGCGCCCCAACCTCGATAGGTGGGGTAACTAACATACCTTTATTTACGGTGCCGTCGGGGATGCCCCAGCCTGTGTGATACATGGTGTAAGCGGCAATCATAGGCAGTGCCACAATTAGCATCAACAATAGCGCTTGAATCTGACCGCGCCTTTTATTCGCGGGGGGCTGAGCTGATTGGGAATCTGTCATTTACATCGACCTATTTGTTATTGTCGGTTACATCTTTGTGCCGATTATGGCGCCATAGAGTGGCGAGATTGGTATTTGCAAATAGTGTTAGCACCACCAACGCTGACGCCAAACCAAACCATTGCAAGGCATAACCTGTATGGCGCTCGGGCATCATATTAACCGCCTGCCAACCGGTGCGTAGCGCCCCGGGGCTAGCTTCATCAATCTTTAACACCCCCTCGGCTAAAGGCTGCCCGACATCTTCGGCCATTTGGTCCACATCCACCTCCGTGATTATCCGTGGCCAGCCAGATTTCTCGGCCTTAGCACTTAGTAAGGGGTGTGACGTTACGGGATAAAGTTGGGCAAATAAACTGATCTTACCGTTTAACATTGGTACTTGGGGTAACTGTGTACGACTAACATCGCCTAACAACCAACCACGATTAACCAAAATATTTTGTTGATTATCCAATTTAAATATTTGTACCACTTCAAAGCCTGTTTGACCATCGCGTTGGCGATTATCCAGCAGCCAAATATGTTTGTTGTCAAATTCACCGCGAGCAATGACACGGGTGTAGGGCTGCAAACCTGTAAGCGCTGCCTCGCTGAGCTCTACCGGTGCGCTAGCCTGACGCTGTTGCACTTGCTGTAACACGGTGCGCTTTTGCTCAGCACGCTCTAGCTGCCAAAACCCCAACCCTATAAGCACAGGCAAGAATACAACCGACAAAGCGATAAGCGCGCGATTGGGCGTTAGGGTAAGGCGTGAGCGAACTGTGGAACCGGGTGTCACAAGGCGTACCTCTACCTCAAGCTTTTAACTAAGACTCTATCAATACATCTGAAATACAACAGTCCGTTATGGTGCCCACTTTTGATGCTATTTTTTGGCTGGGCGTAAACAGTTGCTTGGGCAAATACGTCGCCTGCGTTACTATCTAGGCAGTTGGCTATTTAACGGGCTTATCGGCCAACTCGCTTCTTAGCTCGTTGAGCTTATCTGACGTTAGCTCATTCAATCAATGGTTTTATTATGTGGCTAAAAATAATTATTTTAATACTGTTTATTGGCATTGTACTCAGCTTAACGGCGGGCCTAACGTACCTTTTACGCGACGCCGGCGTACCCAATAAAAAACGTACACTGTATGCGCTGGGCATTCGTATCGCACTTGCCAGTTTAATGATGATCTGTGTCGTATACGGTTTTTACTCTGGTATTTTAACCGATACCGCCCCCTGGGATCAGCACCTTCGCTGACCCAGGGGAAGGAGCTTTATTATTAGCCAAACACGTAGACAACAAAAAATAAACCAACCCAAACCACATCCACAAAGTGCCAATACCAACTGGCCGCTTCAAAGCCAAAGTTATCGTCGGGTTTAAAGTGGCCTTTTAGCATCGAGCGCATCCACATAATAAACAGCATCAGTGTACCGATGGTTACGTGGGCACCGTGAAAGCCCGTCAGCATAAAGAAGGTGGTGCCGTAAATGCCGGACTGCAAGGTTAAACCGAGCTCGTTATAAGCGTGAATGTATTCCTCGGCCTGTAAAATCAAGAATATAACGCCCAGTAAAACCGTCACCCCCAACCAGATATTAAAGCTTTTGCGGTTGTTGTTTTTAATGGCGCTGTGGGCAAAGTGTACCGTCACACTCGAGCTTAACAGGATAATAGTATTCCACAGTGGCAACCAGCCCAGTAACCCGCCCCAACCTGGAAACGTCATACTGTCTTTAGGGCCTAAGCGGGTGGCGGCATCGCCGTTTAATGCCATATCCGGCGTCGTCATCAAAGGCCATTCGGCGGTAAAGTTGGGCCACAACAGTGGGTTATCAACACCGTCACCCTCACCGGCCAGCCACGGCAGCGCAAGGGTGCGAATATAAAACAGCGCGCCAAAGAATGCGGCAAAGAACATTACTTCAGAGAAAATGAACCACTGCATGCCCATAACGTAAGAGCGCTTTAGCTGTGGGCTGTTCATACCCGCCATATTTTCTGAGATAGCAATGCTAAACCACTTCCACAGTACAGTCGCAAACACTAAGCCACCGACAAAAAACAAATAGGGGCCTTTATCGCTACCGTTCATCCAATTGGCCGCACCAAATACCGTCAAGAACAGGCCAAAGCTCGCCCATATGGGCAGCCGGCTCTGCTCCGGTACGTAGTAGGTTCCTGCACTCATAGTTGTACTCCCCGCCGAAATTTTATTGTTTTGCGGTTAATGTTAAAGCCCATCGTGGGCCATGCTTAACAACTCGTCTTTGCTAAAACGATCGGTAACATCAAACAGCGTGTAACTTAACGTGATCGTTTTAATGTGTTCAGGAATATCTTGATCGACAATAAACATCATCGGCAAGATGGCATCCTTTCCTGCTAACAGTGCTTGCTGCTCAAAGCAAAAGCACTCGGTTTTGTGAAAAAAATTGGCCGCTTTGTAAGGCACCAAACTCGGTATGGCCTGCCCTACCATGTCGTTTCCGGTAGGGTTGCTTGCCAGATAATTAATCATGGCTTGCTCGCCCGGGTGCACCGACATTTGTTTAATCTCGGGACCAAACTTCCAGGGCATACCTTCGTTATTGGTAGCGACAAACTGCACATTGATCACTCGACTGGTATCAACGGCGGTGTCAACTACCTCGTACTTATCGCCGGTTTTACCGTTTAACCCGGTGATATCGCAAAACGCATCGTACAGAGGCGGCATGATCCAAATCGCAAATACAAACATGCCGCACACTGTAAGGCCAAGCTTTACGCTTAGCGCTGTAATCGGGTTGTTTGGCCACGATAAGTTCATCGCTATCTCGGACTCACGCCTTACTTAACTTCAGGTGGCTCGGCAAATGTGTGGTATGGCGCAGGCGAAGCCACCGTCCACTCCAAGCCTTCCGGGTTATCCCATACTTCATCGGTCGCCTTTTTACCCGAAACAATGGTCGCGATGACATTGTATAAAAACACCACCTGGGCAGCGCCAAACAAAAATGCTCCTACCGACGAGATCATGTTCCAGTCGGCGAACATCAGGTTGTAGTCCGGGATACGACGCGGCATACCAGCAAGGCCCGAGAAGTGCATGGGGAAGAAGGTCACATTCAGGCCGATAAACGCCAGCCAAAAGTGAATTTTACCCATGGTCTCGTTGTACATATTGCCGCACCACTTAGGCAGCCAGTAATACACGCCTGCGGTGATAGAGAAAATTGCTCCAGGCACCAACACATAGTGAAAGTGCGCCACCACAAAATAGGTGTCGTGATACTGGAAATCTGCCGGCGCAATGGCAAGCATCAGACCCGAGAAGCCACCAATCGTAAACAAGATGACAAAGGCAATAGAGAACAGCATCGGGGTTTCAAAGGTCATAGAGCCTTTGAACATCGTGGCCACCCAGTTGAATACTTTAACCCCGGTAGGTACCGAGATCAGCATGGTCGCCCACATAAAGAACAACTCACCGGCAATCGGCATACCCACGGTAAACATATGGTGCGCCCACACCACAAAGCTCAAAATCGCAATGGCGGCGGTGGCGTACACCATGGAGGCATAACCAAACAACGGCTTGCGGGCAAAGGTGGGGATGATCGCACTGACGATACCAAACGCAGGCAAGATCATGATGTACACCTCGGGGTGCCCAAAGAACCAAAACACGTGCTGGAACAACACCGGATCACCACCGCCGGCCGCATCAAAAAAGCTGGTGCCAAAGTGAATATCCATCAGCATCATGGTGACGACGCCCGCGAGCACCGGCATGACGGCAATCAGCAAGAAGGCGGTAATCAACCACGTCCAGACGAACAGCGGCATCTTCATTAGAGTCATGCCGGGAGCGCGCATATTTAAAATGGTGGCGATGATGTTGATCGCCCCCATGATCGAGCTGGCACCCATAATGTGAATGGCAAAGATAAAGAAGGTTACCGAGGGCGGCGCGTAAGTGGTGGATAGCGGCGCGTAGAATGTCCAACCAAAATTGGGGGCACCGCCTTGCATAAACAACGTCGATGACAACATCGCAAACGCAAACGGCAGAATCCAGAAGCTCCAGTTGTTCATGCGCGGCAGTGCCATATCCGGAGCGCCGATCATCAGTGGCACCATCCAGTTAGCCAAACCGACAAACGCCGGCATAACCGCACCAAACACCATCACCAAACCGTGCATAGTGGTCATTTGGTTAAAAAAGTTGGGCTCGACTATTTGTAAACCGGGCTGAAACAGCTCGGCGCGAATCACCAGTGCAAACATGCCACCTAAGAAAAACATGGCAAAACTAAACCACAGGTACATGCTGCCAATATCTTTGTGGTTGGTGGTATACAACCAGCGCGTAAAACCTTTAGCGGGGCCGTGAGCCATTGTCTACCTCCTATTTGCCTTGTTTATGGTTATAAATATCAAGCGGTTGAGCCAGATCGCCCATGTTGTTACCCCACGCGTTGCGCTCGTAGGTAACCACAGCGGCGATGTCCACCTCGGACAATTGCTCACCAAAGGCTTGCATCGCGGTGCCCGCGACGCCGTTCACGACCACATCTATGTGATGATCAATTGGGCCCACAGCCACTGGGCTGCCTTTAAGTGCCGGGAACACACCCGGAACACCTTCACCGTCGGCTAAGTGACAGGCAGCGCAGGAGCGGTTGTAGATCTCTTCACCTTTGGCGTACAGCTCGTCAAAAGTGAAGGTTTTTTCGGTTAGCTCGGCAAGGGCCGCAGCGGCGGCTTTTTTCTCGTCGAGCCAGGCGCGGTAATCGGCTTCCGACCTTACATCCACCACGATGGGCATAAAGCCGTGATCTTTACCGCACAGCTCCGCGCATTGGCCACGGTAAATGCCAGGCTCTTCAATTTTGGCCCAGGAGTCGTTGATAAAACCGGGAATGGCATCGCGCTTAACCGCAAAAGCCGGTACCCACCAGTTATGAATCACATCGCTGGCAGTCACCAGAAAACGAATTTTTTTACCGACAGGTAATACCAGCGGCTCATCAACTTCGAGTAGGTAATTTGCGCTTTTTTCGGCGTGACCTTCAATTTGATCGCGCGGAGTCGAAAGGTTACTAAAAAAGCTAACATCTTCGCCTAAAATTTCGTACTTCCAGCGCCACTGATAACCGGTAATCAGTACATCGACTTCGGACTTTTCAGTATCGTAGAGTTCAATCAGTGATTTAGAGGCAGGAATGCCCATTAGAATCAGGATAACGAAAGGAATCGCCGTCCAGAGAAGTTCGAGCCAGGTACTCTCGTGAAAGTTCGCCGGTTTTACGCCGCGGGATTTGCGGTGCAAAAACATACTGACAAACATAACGCCAAATACGACGACGCCGATCCCCACACACCACCAGAACATTTGCATATGCAAACCGTAAACGTCCTGACTAACCGGTGTTACCCCCGGGGTCATATTGAACTTCCACCGCTCAGCTTCTTCTGCCAGTGCGCTACTTGCCACCAGCAGACACATGAAACCAAGCATCCAGGCACAAAGCCCACGTGCTGTTTTCAACATTGCCCATCTTCTCCGTTAGCTGTTTCATTATGCTTATTGTTTTACGGCCGGATATCTTGCCCCCGACTTTCTCGACATCGGCGCGATCTAGTCGCCCCTTCCCTGTCTATTACATCTCCGATGTAACTCGCGCTATACAGTTGCTATGACCGCCGCGCCTAATTAACACGCGCACTTCATCCACCACACTTTAATACAGCGAGTGGGATTCGCGCTGTTAGCTTATTGGGTACCAACGCATAATCGGAGGGGTACGACTAATAAACTGCGGCAAATCGTCGCATCTGCGCCCTCAATGTGGCCATAGCTAAGTAAAAATGTCAATAATTTTGTCGTGTGAGGGTGGCTTTTGCGACCCCTTCGGCGGGATGCTCACCCAACACGCGGACAACCTTGTATCATTCGCGCTATGCAAAAATCACCTTCACACTCGCCGGCAGCAAACGGCCGCTGGCACGGCATCTGGCCATTAGTATGGCCCATTATGTTAAGCAACCTCTGCGTGCCTTTGTTAGGCGCTGTCGATACTGCCATTCTGGGCCACCTGGAGGCGGCCAAATATCTTGGCGCCGTCGCCGTGGGCGCAAGTTTGCTCTCTTTGCTGTATTGGTCGTTTGGCTTTTTGCGCATGGGCACCACCAGCTTGGTAGCCCGCGCTGTCGGGCGCAATGACAGTTGCGAAGCCACCCGGCTCTGGCTGCAAGCGGCGACTCTGGCGCTGGTACTGGGGTTGACGCTATGGCTGCTAAAACCCTGGCTGGTAGAGCTGGGGCTCTATTTTATGCAGCCGGCGCCCGACACCGCCGGTTTAGCTGCCAGTTACTGCGCCATTCGGCTGTTAAGTGCGCCGGCCTCATTGCTCAACTATACCTTAATCGGGTGGTTTATCGGTCAGCAAGATACCCGACGCCCCCTACTGCTGGTGGTAACGGCCAATGGCGTCAATCTACTTCTGGATGTGGTGTTTATCATCGGCCTGCAAATGAACAGCGATGGTGCCGCCTGGGCATCGGTGATTGCCGAGTATTGCGCCTTGGCGGTGGGGCTAATGCTGCTCGCCGGTAAAATCGATCGCACCCACCTTAAAGCGCAATGGCGCCGCAGTATTACGGCCTGGAGTGAGTATTTACCGCTGCTGCAGGTCAACCGCCACCTGTTTGTGCGCACCGCATGCTTACTAGGAGTGTTCACATTCTTTACCGCTCAAGGAGCGCGAATGGGCACCGAAATAGTCGCCGCCAACGCTATTTTGCTGCAATTTGTGTTGCTCACCTCGCACGCGCTGGACGGCTTCGCCCACGCCGCTGAAGCACTGTGTGGTAAGGCCGTGGGAGCCCGCAACCGCCCAGAGTTTATCCGCGTTCTACAAGGCACCACGGTACTTGCACTGATAACGGCCGTGGCCATTAGCCTGTTGTTTTGGCTCGGTCAGGATTACTGGTTATCGTTGTTTACCGCCCTGCCCGAGGTGCTTGCGCATGCAAACCAACAATTTGGCTGGGTCGTGGTACTGCCGCTACTCACGGTATGGGCCTATCAGCTCGACGGGGTGTTTTTAGGCAGCGGGGCCACACGGGCGATGCAAAATATTATGCTGCTTTGTACCGCCGGTGTGTTTTTCCCCCTCTGGTGGCTGAGTCAGCCGCTGGGCAATAGCGGCTTGTGGCTCGCCTTTTGTAGCTTTAATTTAGCTCGCAGCCTGGTTATGGCACTCGTATTTCGCGCGCAACTGCGCCTGATGTCATTATAATTTCATAAATATATGGCCGCAGCGGCCACATCACTTGCAAAGCCGTGGCCTTGTATTACTTTTATTAAGTATTGCCGGGGCGCAGGCTCACTAAACGTTACCGCCCCCTACGCGTAAATACGCCACCACCTCGCAGCGGTGGCACTGCCCGGAAGACGGAATGCACCCACAGGCCAGCAGCCATTTACCAAATAATATGCTACTCGAACAGGTCGGCCAAATGCGTACCCTGATCGACGATCTCTCGGCTTCGAGCGAAGAGACCGCCGCGCTAATCGCACGCCTGCAAGTTCGCAGCAGCACCTTACACAACGCCATATCCTTATCGGCCGATGTAGCGCCACTACTGCTGGCTGACTTTGTGGTGCGCTATATCGAGCATGTGCCGGATTTTATCGAAGCCATTCATACCATCGCCCGGGATGCCAATATCAATGAACAGGTGGACCCGTTGCTAAAAGTGGCCGTCGATTACTTTTTACGCCCCCCAGAGTTGGTGCACGGCTCCAGTGCTTTACAGGTGCTGCTGGCCGAGGCGTACCTTGCCCATCGCCTACTGGAGGAAATCAACGACCGTTTTATCAGTTTGTGCGGCTCGCCTTTGGTGCCCATGGACACCACCCGGGCTAATATCGTGGCCCACGAGCTAATCGGCGAGCCTTTTGCCATAGAGTTAGATCAAGCGGTGCTGTTTTCGGCCGATATACTGCTTACCGAGCACCATTTTACCGGCGCCGCATTTGATAATTTTTTTGCTCACCACCGCGCCCATGGTTGGTCGGTCGAACTATCTCGCTGGCCTTGTCTGGCGGCGGATCGATCGATTTTTTTAAATTTTACCGGGCCTGACTGATGTTTTGTTATTAGACAACTCGACATTTAGCTGCCATATTTAAATGAATCTTTAGCCTCAGGGGTGCCCCTACGGGCACCCGATACCCACCCTCGGTGACGATAATAATATGGGTGAGAGCGACCACTTTATTGATTTGCATAAGCGCCTCGTGGCCCTGCGTCACAATCAGGACTTTATTGCCCTGGATAAAGCCCATCAGCTGATAGAGCTAATAACGCTATGCAGCAACTCCTTAGACATAGATCGAGTCAGTGTCTGGCGTCTAGAGCCAGAGCTGGATCACATCTCGCTAGAAGCTCTGCTCGATCGCCAACACGGTATCTGTCGAGAGGCTGCTCAGCTTAAACAAGCCGACCATAAGGCTTATTTTCGCGCCCTATTAGATGAGCGCATTATTGATGCCGTCGATGCCTGCACCGACTTACGTACCTGCAGCTTTACCGATGATTATTTGCGCCCGCAAAATATTGTCTCCATGCTGGACGTTCCCATTTTTGATCATGGTAAGCTCTATGGTGTCGTCTGTTTGGAGGCGCGGGTGCGCACCAACTGGTCACTATCAAGCATCGCGTTTGTCTCCGCCATTGCCGACACGCTAAGTCTGATTAATACCTACGAAGCTTGGCAGCAAAGCCAGCAAGAACTTGATTATGTCACTCACTTTGACGACTTAACGGGGTTGTCTAATGCGCGGGCACTACAAAAAAGGCTCACCGTGCTCACCCAAAATACGCCGGAGAGAAAAAACTCATTCTCATTGATATGGCTTAACATCGACAAGCTCAAGCAAATTAATCAGGGCCTTGGGCAGAGCGTCGGCGACCAGATTATTATGGCTGTTGCGCGAAACTTACGGCAACTCGTGGTACGCGGAAAAGACAAAGTGGCGCGCACCGGCGGCAACGAATTTGCGTTGATTGTCCGCAGCACTGGACAGCGACACTCACTGGAGCGAACTATCGAGGAGCTGCTCGATCAGCTGTTAAAACCATTAGTCATTGCCGAACATAAACTTCAGGTTACCCTAAGCGCGGGCGTATGCTTTTACCCAGATGATGGCGCCGATGTAACCACCCTACTTCGGCACGCCGAGACAGCCATGCACCAGGCCAAAGATCGCGGCCACAATAACGCCCGGTTTTTTAATGCGCAGATTTCACGGGACGCTCGCGCCCGCTTTACTCTTGAACGGCAATTACGTAAAGCCATCGACAACAACAGCCTTACGGTATTGTACCAACCCATTGTGGCCGCCCGTGGTCACCACCTTGTTAGCGCGGAGGCGCTCGTGCGTTGGCAGCACCCCGAACATGGCTGGCTAACGCCCGCCGAGTTTTTGCCCTTAGCCAAAAGCGCCGGCTTAATGTATGAACTTGATAAAGCGGTTATAAGTCGTGTTTGTGAAGATATCTACCGGCTGGGCTGCTGTGGGATCCACCTTGCCCATGTAGCTATAAACTTGGGGGTCGAGCAAGTGCTGCACCCCCACCTGCCGCGCAATATCGCCGCACTGTTAACCCATTACCACATACCAGGTCATCAACTGGAGTTTGAAATTACCGAGGATGTGATCGCCCACGACTCAATTGAGCTGCAACATTCGTTACAAGCGCTGGTACGGCTTGGGCCAGGGCTCTCTATTGATGACTTTGGTACCGGGTATTCTTCGCTTTCACGATTAAAACACCTGCCCTTTAGCAAACTAAAAATAGACCGGTCATTCATTCAAGATTTACCCGGCGATAAAGACAGTGTCGCTATCGTGCAATCTATTATTGGCTTAGCTCGCGGCCTCAATTTAAGTGTCGTCGCTGAAGGCGTGGAAACGGACGATCAAGCTCGCTGGCTAGCCGAGCGCGATGTCGACTATCTGCAGGGCTTTAAGTTTAGCCGGCCGGTAAGTCTCGACGAGTTACGCAGCAACTATTTGGGCGCTGCCGCTTCGGCCTGAGATAAATAAGATTCTTGTAATGTAAGCCATAACGCTTGGTTCTCGGAGGCTGAAAAGGCCCGATCCAATAGGGTTAGTAGCTCACGGCTATAATTATTTTCCGGATACAACGCGAGATAAAAAGGCTGCGGAGCCAAACAACTCGCTTCACGAATGTTCAAACTATCGCGCTGATGCGAGTAAGCATGATTTGCAATAACACGGCGATCTTGGATAAAAACATCAAAGCGCTTGAGCAGCAACATATCCCATAATCGCGCCGCAATGTTAACGCCACGCAAGGCTACAACCTGCGTCTCATTAGCCTTGGCAATGTACCGATTTAACTCGTCAACATAACCGTAACCTTGCACCACCCCTAAGCTCATATCCAGCAGCGACTCTACCCCTTCATACTCCCACGTAATGTTGGGCAACGTGTAGAAACAATCTTGATACTCAGCCACCGGTTCCCCGGTAAACGTTAATTGCGGAGCCTCACCCTCTACCGCCGTGAGCAAGCCATCAAACTCGCCTCGCTGCGCCTCGATTACCGCTCGCGTCCAAGGCAAAAAGGTGAGCTGTAGGTCAATTTTCTCTCGCGCCAACACCGAGCGTACATACTCGGCGACAATGCCAGGCTGATCGGGTTGATCGGCACAGGAGTATGGGCACCAATCGGTCGCAGCTAAATGTAGCGTATCGGGCAACTGCGCCTGTGCTTGACCGGCCATAAGAAGCGCCAGTAAGCACAACCGCGCCCGACAAAGCCTAACGTGACGCGGCCATAACATCTAACGCGATGAGCCTGAAGGGAAGGATAGAATTTTTACCACCTGTTCATCCGATGTGTCTTCAGCGCTCTCACTAACCCGCGTGTCGAGCTCTTGCGCCTGAGGCGCGAAGTGCATTTCGTCGATAAAACCGCAGTCGACGCACTCACGAAAATCGCGCTCATCCCGGGAGTACACAACAATGGCATCGGCCGCTTCGCAGCGCGGACATATCGCGCCGGCCAAAAATCGTTTGGTTGTACTGTAAGTACTCACGATGCTTGCTCCAGTAGTCCGCCGTGACGTAATAGCGCATCAATGCGCGGCTCACGCCCCCGAAAACTCACAAACAGTTGCATGGGCTCGCGCGAGCCACCGCGCTGCAAGATCTCCTGCAAAAAACGCTTGCCAGTAGCTTGGTTGAAAATACCTTCTTCCTCAAATGCTGAGAATGCATCGGCCGATAACACTTCGGCCCATTTGTAGCTGTAATAACCCGCCGCGTAACCGCCGGCAAAGATATGGCTAAAGCTGTTTTCAAAATGATTGTAAGCCGGCGGGGTAAGTACCGCGACTTGCTGACGCACCTCGTCCAGTAGCTCCGCCGCCGCTACGGGCGCCTCGGGGTTATACTCAGCGTGCAAGCGAAAATCAAACAGCGAGAACTCTAACTGCCGCATCATTTGCATACCCGATTGAAAATTCTTGGCGGCCAGCATTTTATCCAGCAGCGTTTTAGGCAAAGGCTCACCGGTTTCGTAATGACAGGAGATCATGCCGATTACCTCTTCCTGCCAACACCAGTTTTCTAAAAACTGGCTGGGTAGCTCTACGGCATCCCACGCCACGCCGTTAATGCCACTGACGGCGGCAATGTCGATGGCGGTTAACATGTGATGCAAACCGTGTCCGAACTCATGAAACAATGTGGTGACTTCATCGTGAGTAAGCAGCGACGGGGTTTCGCCTACCGGCGGCGTAAAGTTACAGGTTAAAAATGCTACCGGTAACTGATAGCGGCCGTCGTCTAGCTGCCGGCGAACCCGGCAATCGGCCATCCAGGCGCCGCCGCGCTTGTGTTCGCGGGCAAAAATATCCAGATAAAAACTGGCAATCTGTTCGCCATTTTTGAAGATGTGATAGAAACGCACGTCGGGGTGCCAAGTGTCAAAGCTGGCCACCGGCAAAATATCGATGTCAAACAGTTTAGCGACGACATCAAACATGCCGCTGATAACTTTTTCAGCGGGGAAATAAGGGCGCAGCTGTTCTTGCGATATAGCGTACTGGTGCTGACGCAGTTGCTCGCCGTAATAGGTTGCATCCCATGGTTCTAGTGTGTCGCAACCTTGCTCGCGGGCAAAATTTTCTAGCTCGGCAAAATCGGCCTCGGCTCGCGGCCGGGATTTCTCACCCAGCTCGCGCAAAAATTCGAGTACTTGCTCTGGGCTGGAGGCCATCTTGCTGGCCAGCGAGCGCTCGGCGAAGTTGTTAAAACCTAACAGGCGCGACTGCTCGTGCCTCAATGCAAGAGTCTCGGCAATAATACCGGTATTGTCCCACTCGGCGGCGCTGCTGCCATCGGCTTTAACACCATCGGCCGAGGCGCGGGTGACAAACGCACGATACATTTTTTCCCGCAGGGTGCGATCGTCGGCGTACATCATTACCGCCAGGTACGAGGGAAAATCCAAGGTTACGACATAACCACCTAACGGCTCACCATTGTCATGTTTTTTTTGTTCGCCGGCCTGTTTGGCCTGGGCCAGAGCCGAATCGGGCAAGCCGGCCAGCGCCTCGGCATTGTCAAAGCGCAAATACCAGGCGCCGGTGGCATCCAGCACATTGTTGGCAAAAGTGGTAGAGAGCTCACTTAAGCGCTGGGCTATTGTGCCGTAACGTTGTTTGTCGTCCCCCTCAAGGCTAACGCCCCCTAAGCGAAAATCGCGCAGGGCATTCTCCACCACTTTTTGCTGCGTGCTGGAGAGCGTTTGATACTCGTCGCTGTCCGCCAGCGCCTGATAGGCCTGATACAGGTCGCGATTTTGCGACACTTCGGTGCTGTACTCGGTTAACAGGGCGATGCTCTCGTTGTAGGCATCGCGTAGTTCCGGGGTGTTAACCACCGCATTCAAGTGGCTTACCGGAGCAAACGCCTGCTCAAGCCGGTCGTCCTCGGCCTCGAGCGGCGCCACCAGGGTATCCCAGGTAGGTGTGTCGAGCCCCGCTAGCAGCGCTTCCAGGTGCGCACGCCCCTCGCTGATTAGGGCCTGTACCGCAGGCACCACATGCTCGGGTTTAATCTCGGCAAAGGGCGGCAGGGTATCCTGACGCAGAAGCGGGTTATCGCTGGCTTGACTCATTTATCCTCCGGATCGGATCGATTTTTTCTCGGCGTAAGAATGGGTATGATACACCCAATCGGCCCGCCATTCGCGGCAGGCACAGCTTTCACGCAGGAATTCACTATGGCAGAAAACCACTCAAATAGCGCGAATATCCGCCGCCACCAAGATCATACGCCTCACTATGACGCCACGGTTTACATCGACCCCTGCGCTCTGGTCATCGGCGACGTCACTCTGGGGGCAGACACCTCCGTCTGGCCATTTGCGGTTATTCGCGGTGATATGCACCGTATATCTATAGGCGAACGCAGCAGTATTCAAGATGGCTCGGTGTTGCATATTACCCATGCCGGGCCTTTTAACGCTGAGGGGTTTCCGCTCACCATTGGCGACGACGTCACCGTAGGCCACAACGTCTGTCTGCACGGCTGTACCATTGGAAGCCGGGTATTGGTGGGTATCGGCTCTACCGTGCTCGATGGCGCCGTGGTGGAAGACGACGTAGTGATAGGGGCGGGCACCCTCGTGCCGCCAGGCAAACGGCTGAAGTCCGGTTTTTTGTATATGGGCTCCCCCTGCAAACAGGTTCGGCCGTTAAAAGATAAAGAGCGGGAGTTTTTTCGCTACTCGGCGGCCAATTATGTGACGCTTAAAGATCAGTACTTAACGGACGCCCGGCGCAATGACTGAACTCGCCATCAACCAAAGTAATCGCCGCTGGCCGGTAGCGCGCATCATATGCATTGGCCGCAACTATCGCGAGCACGCCCGCGAGATGGGGCACGACCCGGAGCGAAGCACGCCGTTTTTCTTTTTTAAGCCTGCCAGCGCTTTGTTGTCTGAGGGGGAGCCTTTTTGCTGCCCCTGGTTTAGCCAGGAGGTGCATCACGAGCTTGAACTAGTCATTGCCATCGACCAAACCCTCAGCGCTGCCAGCAAGCAGCAGGCGCGCGACGCCGTGTGTGGCTTTGCCGTGGGCCTGGATATGACCTGTCGCGACCGCCAGCGTGAAGCAAAAGCCCAGGGGCGCCCCTGGGAGCTGGCTAAAGGGTTTGATGGCTCGGCGCCGTGCTCAGCTCTGCAGCTCGGCCGCTATCAAGACCTTGAAAGCACCGACCAACTCCACCTGCGGGTAAACGATAAGTTGGTGCAGCAAGGTAGCTGGCGCGATATGATCTGGCCAGTACCCGAGCTGCTCGCAGAGATCTCGCGTTACGTTCAATTAACCCCCGGCGATTTAATTTTTACCGGCACGCCCGCCGGAGTCGGCCCGGTACAGCCGGGGGACGTTATGCACGCTACACTGGATGATGTGTGCCAACTCGAGGTGTCTGTAGTGGCGCAAGCCGCCCCTTAGAGGTTCGCGAACACGGGTTAAAAATCCGGCAGCTCGGGCAGGTAATTTTGCGCGAAAGTGTCCGGCGGCAGGGGCCGATCAAACAAGTAGCCCTGGATCAGAATGCCATCGTACTGGCCCAACCACTGAGCCTGGGCGTCGGTCTCGACGCCCTCGGCAACAATAACTAAATTCATATTTTGCGCAATGGCGATAATTGATGCGACCATAGCGGCATCTTGCGGGTCGATGGTGATATCGTCGATAAAAGATTTATCAATTTTTACTTTATTAACGGGCAAACGTTTTAAATAACTCAGCGAGCTGTAACCCGTACCAAAATCATCTAGCGAGAAGGTAATGCCTTCGTTTTGCAGCTTGCGCATTTTATCGACAACCTCATCGAGATTATGCAGCGCCGCGCCTTCGGTAATTTCAAACTCCAGACAGCTGCCCGGCAATTTGTATTTGCGCAATACCGACAAACACTTTCCGACAAAATCAGCATCGTACAGCTGACGCTCGCTGATGTTAACCGACACTCTCAACTCGGCAGGAAACCTTCCTGTCTCTTTGTGTTGTCGAATAAATTGGCAAACATCATCCAGTAGCTGCAAACCTACCGGATTAATCATATCGGAGTTTTCTAGAAACCCGATAAACTCTGCCGGCTGCACTTGACCGCGCAACGGGTGCTGCCAGCGAATCAAGGCTTCAGCACCCACTAATGAACGGGTATGTAAATCAATCAGCGGCTGTAAGTAAAAAACAAATTGATGCTCCTGAAATGACACCCATATATCAGACTCTAACTGTAACAGGCGGTTTACTTCTTCTGCCATTTGCGGTTCAAACACCTGACAATTACCCATCGCACTGCGTTTTGCCTCGTTCAACGCCGTATCAGCCTGAGACAACAACAGCTCGACAGTAATATCGCCCAAAGGGTAAAGGGCAATACCTATGGTCGCATTGACCGAAAAATCCTGGTTACCCAACGTCACCGGCTGACTAATCGTTTCTAAAAAGCGGCTGGCGGCATATTCGGCACGTGCGCGGGCCTCCTCTAAATTGTCAGATATATCGGGCATGCTTAAAATAAACTCATCACCCCCAAGCCGGGCAAGCGTTTCGGGGTCGTGCACCCGCATGGCCATACGCTGCGACAAATGCAACAACAATTCATCACCCAAAGAGTGGCCCATAGTGTCGTTAATACGCTTAAAGTCGTTTAGATCAATCAGCAACACAGCACCGTATCGGTTGCCCGCTTTGCATTTATGCAGGTCTTCCTGCAGCTGCTCTAGAATTTTATTGCGGTTAGCCAGGCCAGTAAGGGTATCGCGATAAGCGAGGTATTCTACGCGCTGCTCCGCCTCGACTAACTCGGTAATATCATTAAGCACCACAATGACATACACAATATGATCAGACACAAAAGGCACAAGCGACATCTGGGTGACATGGTTTTCGTTGCGCATGCCAGAAAAATCTTGCTGGCGATTAAACAATGGCGACTGTTTACGGCAGACACGGATGATCAGCGATTTAATGTGCTCAGCCTCTTTTACCCCGACTTCGCGCAACATCGTAAAATAATTGCTGCCTACGTTTGCGCCAAAATAACGTTTAAACGCCTGATTGTGAAACAACAGCTCGCCATCGCTATTGACCGCAAATACCTGGTTGGGGCTGGCATCTAAAATTAAGCTCAGTTGTTGCTGTTGATGCTGCAACTCGATGTGCTTGCCATTAAAGTTTTTTAACAAACGGTTGGCAGAATTTACGATGTAGCCCAGCTCATCGTGCTCGTGCTTACGTAAATGGGGGATAGCGCTGACCGGCACTTTGCTGTGATCTAACGCGGCAAAGCGACTTGCCAAAGTAACCAGCGGGCGCGTCAATAAAAAGTGATAAACCAGCACCAGCACCAAGGCAATACCAATATTACGTGCGGTACCGGTAAGCAGTACACGCCACGCACGCTGGTAAAACGGGCTCAAGGCCTGATCTTTGTTTAACTCTAAGCGCAGGGTGCCGGCGGGAGTGTCTGGGTCAGACTGCAACACATATTCAAAGGTTTCGGCTTCCCCCACCAACAAGTGAGTCAGCCACAACGTCTGGCTGACTTTTATCGGCTGGCGAAACTCTGCCATTAGTTTGTTTTGATCGTCGTAGATGGCAATATGGTTGAGAAAACGATACTCACTCAGGCCATCGACAACTTGCTCGGCCAAATGATCATCGAGTAAAAAGACAGCCCGCTGCGCGGCCGATCGACTTACCCGGCTAATCTCTTCAACGTTTTCCCGAATATCTTGGTAGTGACTGCGAAAATCGAGGTAAACCTGCAAACTTGCGACCAGAACCCCCAATACCACAACCACCAAAAAACTGGTGCGCGCCAATTTATAAGATAGCCGTTGAAAGAGTTCGATGGTCATAAATCGTATAGTGTTGTTTTTATTAAGCCCACTATCCTTGTGTTAGCCCCGTCGCCAGACGCAAAACAATGACAGAGTCTGCGCTATGACACAAGACAATATGTTGTAGCCGGACGCGCTACAACCGATAAAAGTCGCACGCTCGCCCTTTGGCACTACCGCGATACACAAATATATTACCCGCCCGGGGCTCGGTTAAACGCTGCGACTCGCTCATGCCCTCCCAGGCGCTGGTTACATACAAATCACGTAAATCGGGGCCGCCAAAAGCGACGCAGGTGGGCTGGGAGGTGGGCACGCTTATACAGGTTAAAAGATCACCCTGTGGGCTGTAGCACACGACCTGGCCCGCCCCCCAGTGCGCACTCCAGAGGTTGCCGTGGGCATCGGTACAGGCGCCGTCGGGGTAGGCACCCTCGGGGGTCTGCACCAGCAGGCGGGGGTCACTAAAACGACCCTCCGGGGAAAAGTCGTAAGCCATAATGCATCGGGTGGGCGAGTCGGCATGATAGGCCGTCGCCCCGTCCGGGCTCCAGCACAGGCCGTTCGAGATTTGTAGGCCGCTTAATTCACGGTGACAGTCCGTACTCCAACAATACAATGCAGAGCTTGCCGTATCGGGCTGGAGTTCATTCATGGTGCCGGCCCAAAAGCGCCCACGGGGGTCCACCCGGCCGTCGTTAAAGCGCTGCCCTGGACGGCCCTGCTCGGGTGTGGCATGCGATACCCGCTTAGCACTAGCGGGCCAGAAACTGGCTATGCCCGAGGCAAAGCTCACGATCAAGCGCTCGGGATCGGCGGTAAAGCCAAAAGCCGTTAGGCGCTCGGGGACACTAAAGCGGGTTATCTTGTTTTGCCTGGGGTTAAAACGATAGAGGGTACAGCCGTGAATATCCGTCCACCAGAGGCACTGCTCGATCGGGTGCCACAACACACCTTCACCCAGCTCGCAGCCAACCGCTATTTCATTGACTAACTGCACGATTAAACACCTTGGTATTGCGCCGCTGTTGTACTCTCGGCTGCGCCATAGCGATCACCGCTACAGCCGTGCAGCATTTACAACCGACCACCATCAACCACAAACTGCTGCCCGGTTATCATCGAGGCGTCTTCGGAGGCCAAGAACAGCGCCATATTGGCGACATCCACTGGTTTTAAGCGGCGCTGCAGGCGCACGTTTTCCATCCACTTGGCCTCGGCCTCGGGAGTGAGCCATTTTTCCAGCTGTTTGTCGGTAGCCACCCAGCCCGGCACCAGCGCGTTTACCCTAATGTTATCCCGGGCAAAGTCGGATGCCAGAGCGCGGGTCAGCCCTAAAAGCCCTGCCTTTGCGGTCACATAGCTGGGCATTTCGGCCGGGCCGTAAAGGGCATTAATCGAGCTAAAGTTGATGATAGATCCACCCCCGCTCTCGGCCATACCGGGGGCAATAGCGCGGGTAGTGAAGAACGCGGCATCCAGGTTAACCGCCATCGAGCTGTGCCAACTGGCATCCTCCAGCGAGCGAGGATCACAGCGTTTGTCGTTAGCGACGTTGTTAATCAGCACATTAAAAGTGCCCAACTGCTCGCACATCTCACCGATAGTAACGCGCAGCGCAGCGACATCGGTAACGTCACAGGCGCGAAAACACACGGCATTGCCATAAGCCGCCGCGAGTCGGGTGCAGAGCGCAGAACCGTCTTCCTCGGCGATATCCACAAAACCCACTATGGCGCCCTGATACAAAAAAGCCTCGACCATGCAGGCGCCGATACCGGTAGCGCCACCGGTAATAAATACCCGCTTGCCGCGCAGGCTGGGGTAGAGCGTTCGCTCAGTGGGTTGTGTCATGGTTTACCTCTAACGGCTTTTTGCGGAATTACCCGAAGCGGTGCAAGTATACCGTTTTGCGCCCCAAAATGCTGCGCGCCAGCCTCGGTGGTATTCACACCCAAACACCAGGCTTATCCGCGGCGCCAAAATGGTCACTGCATAGCCTAGTCTGTTCCGCCCCCTTTAGCTTATCGCGTTCTAACAATCGCAGAGACGTGTGCCCTGCCGCTAGTAATGACTTACTCACCCTGTACAGTCGCCACTAGCCTGCGCGACCCGCCGCGATTGCGGTGCTCGCACAGGTAAATACCCTGCCAGGTGCCCAGGTTTAACCTACCGGCGCTAATCGGCACGCTCACACTCACCCCCAAAATACTGCTTTTAATGTGGGCTGGCATATCGTCATCGCCCTCGTAATCATGGCGATAATAGGGCGCCCGCTCGGGCACAAACTGGTTAAAGTGACTCTCGAGGTCAATGCGGACGGTCGGATCGGCGTTCTCGTTAATGCTAAGGCTGGCCGATGTATGCTGGATAAACAGGTGCAGCAAACCGCACTGAAGCTGACTGATATCGGGTAGCTGACGCTCTATCTCGTCGGTAATCAAATGAAAGCCCCGACTCCGCGGAGCCAGACTAAACTCGGATTGCTGCCACATCACATTTCTCCACCTTTGTTTCCGTAATACAAAACCACATGAAAATATTATGACATTCGCGCTTGAATTTTACCGATTTCGGGCGCATGTTTAACAAGAGGCTGGCAAAAAACACCGCCTCTTTCTTCCGTACTATTAGCGGTAAAGTTGTTAGTAGTGCTTTTTCAATGGTACAAGGAATCCAGTGTATGCAAATCCAACTTTCCGGTCACCATGTCGATATCACCGACGCTATTCGTGAATCTGTAAACACCAAATTTGCCAAAGTCAGCTCGCACTTTCCTCAGCTAGAATCTATTTCTGTGACCTTAACGGTCGAGCGCGCCTCCCAAAGTGTTGAGGTGACTACCCAATATCTGGGGGCTGCAGTTGCCGTGCAAGCCGCCAACCACGACATGTACGCGGCCATTGCCCAAGCGGCCAAAAAGCTTGAGGCCGCCTTGGCGCACCGCAAAGGCTCGGTTAAATCTAACCGCCACGAGAAACCCCAGCTCGACCAAGAGCCAATCGACGAAGCCTCGTAAGCTTCACCGCCACGGTACCCTGGCCGTGGCGGCGCACCATCTCTTTGTTACACAAATTTCACAGAAACGTCATCGAAGCTGATATTTAACGTCATTTTTCGCCTCTAACGTGTTGGCACTTCAACCGTGCTAATAACTATTGATCGAGGAGAACACAATGACGTTTCGGCTAAATGGTAAAGGGAAGCTCGCACTGGCTATGCTGAGTGTGATGGCATTAGCAGCTTGTGATGGTGACGACGGTAACGACGGCGCCACCGGTGCTCAGGGCCCAGCTGGCCCCGAAGGCCCACAGGGCCCGGCAGGTGCCGACGGTAGTGATGGCTCAGACGGCAGCAGTGGCGAAGGCGGCGGTAACGCCAGCCTGATGACCCCCGGCCTAACTCGCCTGGCTACTGTGCCGGCAGGCGCCGAAGTGACCGGCGCTTTCGCCACCGAAGACGGCGATTTATTTTTTAACGTTCAGCACCCCGATAGCGCCAACAGCGCCACCGACGCCGACGGCAAAACCTTTAACCACGGCACCGTGGGTGTACTGGCTGGCGTCAACATTAACCAGCTGCCCAAACATCTGGTGTCTGTTGGTGTACCTGAGACTGAGCAAGAGCGTCAAACCGTCCAGGTTGCCTACGGCGAATACCAAGTCATTGCTCAAACCATGGACACTTTCGGCGGCGCTATGCCTGAAGGCCTTGGCAGTATTGTCGCAACCGACAAGTCCACTGTGGTGGCCTCCTCCGATACCCCGGACTTTAACGGTTTTGTCTCTACGGGCGAAAACCAAGGCTATTTGTTCACTAACTGGGAGTCTATTCCCGGTGCCATGAGCCGCTTAAAGCTCAACAAAAACGCCAGCACCGGCTACTGGTCAGTCGACAGCAACGATGTGCAGATGTTGGACTTTGGCACTTACGGCACCATCGCCAATTGCTTTGGCTCTGTTACCCCTTGGGGCACTCCACTAACCTCCGAAGAGTGGGGCAATCAAGGTGACAATACCGAGGAGTGGAACGATCCTTCTCAGCAGACGGCCCGCGATGTGCTGGCGATGTACATCGACCCCACCGCCAACGATGCTGATAGCGCCTCGAGCTTCCCTAACACTTACCGCTATCATTACACCATCGAGATTACCGAGCCTACCAGCGACACCCCGGTTCCGGTTAGGCACTACACGCTGGGCCGCTTTGAGCACGAAAACTCAATCGTAATGCCCGATCAAAAAACCGTTTACTCGTCGCAAGATGATACCGACGGCGTGTTGTTTAAGTTCGTTGCCGATACCGCCGGCGATTTATCGAGCGGAACGTTGTATGGCGCCAAAGTCACCCAAGACGCTGGCAGCTTTGAGCCTCTCACCACAGGCTTCGATGTGCAGTGGATCGAGTTAGCGCACAGCGACAATGCCACCATCGACAGCTGGATTGCCGACTTCGACGACATCACCACCGCCGATTTTGTCGAAGGCCAAAGTAACTACCTCACCGACGCTGATGCCGAGGCCTGGGCTGCAGGAGAAGCCAGCTACCCAAGCGTTGCCAACGGCGGCGGCAGCACCACAGCCGAAATGGCGATGGATGATCGCATCGCGTTTTTGGAGTCACGCAAAGCCGCTCGCGCCAAAGGCGCCACCGACGAATGGCGCAAGTTTGAAGGCATCTATGTTAACCAAAAACGGGCGAAAGAAGCCGTTGAAGGTACCGACATGATCGCCAACGAGGACGTTAATCAAGCCTACGTTTACTTTGCCATTGCCGATATGGACAACGGCATGATCGACGATGAAGGTGATATGCAGCTTTCGCCACGGGTAAAAGATTGTGGTGGCGTATATCGTATGCCGCTGTTGACTGGCGCCGATGCTTACAGCACCAACCGCATAGAGCCCGTAGTCATGGGCTCTACCTACCGCTCTACTCTGGACGGTGCACTGCGCTGCGACGTAAACGCTTTGTCACAACCTGACAACGTGATCGTTCTGGACGACGGCCGTTTGGTCATTGGCGAAGACGGCTTCCAGGAGAACAACACCTTGTGGATGTACGACCCAAGCGTTAATGATTAATCAAAAAAATAACGGATTGCTATAGGAGCCGCACCGCGGCTCCTTTTTTCGTTTATGCGATACCAATATCCAGTACCCATAGGCAACACCATGACCCGATTACTCACCCCCTTATTCTTTATTGTGGCAGCACTATTAACGGGCTGTGACAAAACCCCGCAAAGCCTAACGCAAACCGCCGACGCCGAGACCGTGCACGCTCCGGAGGATTATATAACCCACAATATTACCTATAATCCCGAAGCGGTTATTCCGCCCCAGTGCTATACCAAAACCGAAGGCAAAAATAACCCTTGCTACATTTGCCACCAAAGCTATCCCAACGATCGCACCAACCCCAACATGATGAACGATGGTTTCTTACAGGGCAGCTACGATTTCTCTGACATTGGCAATACTAATCGCTGGAGCAACTTATTTAAAAATCGTCGTGCAGAGATCGATGACATCAGCGACGAATTTATGCACGATTACATCAACCAAGATAACTATTCGGCATTGGCTGCGTGGTTTAAGTCCGACGCCTGGAGCGGCCGCGCGCCCGTCATCGAAAACCTCGCCGATGGTGCCGCCGCCTTCGATGAAAACGGCTTAGCGCTCGACGGCAGCCGTTGGGTCGCGTTCAACTACAAACCCGTGCCCAGCACCTTCTGGCCCACTAACGGCTCCACTGATGATGTGATGATTCGTCTACCCGAGGCGTTTAGCGAAATCGACGGCCAGTTTTCACGCGATGTTTACTTTGCCAATCTAAGCCTGGTGGAAATGGCCATTGTCGATAAAACCAGCTTACCCAGCATTGCACTTGATGAGGCCGCCACCGGCATCGACTTTAACGGCGATCAACAACTCGACTCAAACGTCTCCCGCGTAGAGCGCACCACGCACTTTTTTGGTGACGCCAAGGATACTCCCCTTACCCATATGCTGTACCCCGAAGGCACCGAGTTTTTACACACGGTACGCTATGTAGGCATAGAGGATGACGGCAGCATCAGTAACGCCCGCCGCATGAAAGAAGTTCGCTACATGCGCAAAGATACCTTTATGCCGCAAGAGCGATTAAGAAACGCTTACTACCGCGAAGCCAAAGAAAAGCATTTTGGCAATTTACCGGCGGTGGTTAATCACGATGATCGCGGCATGAGCAATGGCATGGGCTGGTTGCTGTGGGGATTTATCGAAAACGCCGACGGCAAAATGCGCAAGCAAAATGATCAAGAACAGTTTTTTTGCATGGGTTGCCACAAAACCATTGGTACGACTATTGATCAAACCTTTGCCTTCGCCCGAAAAAAACCCGGCGTGAATGGTTGGGGTTATATCGATTTAAAATCTCTTAGCGATGCACCCAACATAGGCGAAACTCAAGGCGAGTACTTAACCTACCTGGAGCGTGTCGGTGGCGGCGATGAGTTTCGTCAAAACGCCGAAATGCTTGAACGTTGGTTTGACGACCAAGGTATTGTTAAGCATGAAAAAGTTGCGGCACAAGACACTCTGTACGATTTAATTACTCCCTCACCGGAGCGAGCGTTGGATTTAAACAAGGCCTATTACCGCATCGTGCAGGATCAGAGCTTTTTGTTTGGCCGCGATGCCGTGTTGACCCCGGCCGATAATGTTTATCAAACCATCGACACCGCCATTGCACCGCTGGATGGCGAACACCGCTACGGCTGGGATATTCGTTTGGATTGGGACTGATCTTTCAGAGGGGGCCATGCCCCCCTCCTTTTACGCTGTTTACCTATTTATCTCCCCGCTACGCACTAATTACCTGAATCAGATCTCACTCTTGTCAGCGCAGAATTGACAACGTTGTCTAACTCACCTATGGTCAAACGTGTCTTCACCCAGTGAAGGCCGCGTGCAGTCCACCTGACAATAACCTTAACTCGCGCAACTGTTTACCCATAACGCTATACATGACGATAACCGTAAAGATCTAGCTGAAAAAAGTCAGCGCAGAACCTTTGTTTAGGCGCCCGCCCACCGTCTTTAAACTGTTGTATGGAACGCGTAGTAGCGGTGTGGTGAAAACCCGTTCAAACCGAGCGGTATCACAATAAACCCTATGCACAGAAAGGACGTCACTATGAATATATTTAGCAAAATGGCACTGTTTGCCATTGCCCTACTGGGGGCGCAGCAAGCGCTCGCCTACAACTGCGCAAGCGTACCGCAATACGCCGACGGCAGCTCATACGGCAATGGTGCAATCGTTAAAAACAACAACACCGCCTATCAATGTAGCGTCGCTGGTTGGTGCTCTGTCGGCGGGCCCTACGCGCCCGGAGACGGTTGGGCCTGGAGCAATGCCTGGAACGAGCTAGGCGCCTGTAATGGCGGTAACAACTCCTCTTCCAGCAGCTCGAGCTCATCGTCTGTCAGTTCATCCAGCTCATCATCCACAGGCAACGGCACCTGTCCGCAGTGGTCTTCGTCTGCGGTATATTACACCGGCGATGTCGTCATCTATAACGGCTCTTATTATATTGCCGAACATGATAATCCCGGCTACGACCCAACCATCAGCACCTGGTTCTGGAACCCCACCCAATCTTGCCCCGGTGGTAACAGCAGTAGTAGTTCATCGTCGGTGCCCGGTGGTAACGGCTTCTCGGCAATTGTCAGCGAAGCACAATTCAACCAGATGTTTCCCAACCGCAACACGTTTTATACCTACGCGGGCCTGGTAAATGCCGCCGCCACTTTCCCGGCGTTTGCCACCAGCGGCAACCTCACCACGCAAAAACGTGAAGCGGCGGCCGCATTGGCTAACTTTTCGCACGAAACCAGCGGCCTTTATTACATCAACGAGATCGCTCAGGGAACTTACTGCTCGGGTACGTCCACGGCCTGTGGCGTTTGCGCGCCGGGTAAAAAGTATTACGGTCGCGGCCCGATTCAGTTAAGTTGGAACTACAACTACTGCACCGCCGGTCAAGCGCTGGGGCTGGATTTATGGTCGAACCCCGATCAAGTCGCGCAAAACCCGACAACCGCATGGCGCACAGCACTTTGGTTTTGGATGACCCAAAGCGGCGCAGGCTATCGCCCGGCGCATACGTCGATGGTTAACGGCAATGGCTTTGGCGAGACGATTCGCACCATTAACGGATCGCTTGAATGTAACGGCGGTAACCCAGCACAAGTGCAAAGCCGGATTAATACTTATCTCGACTTTACTCAAATACTGGGCACAACACCCGGCAATAATTTAGATTGCTAACGGCACGCTAACACCCGCCGTCCGCGGCGGGTGTTATTTTTTAGGAAGGTTTTCTACTTATTTTTTGCATCACTCATTTTACGCCGCAACTGCGTAATAACAGGTACTACCTCAGGGCGAATATGACGCCAGGCGTAAAAAGATTCCGCAGCTTGGCCCACTAACATCCCCAAACCATCGGCTACTTTTGTGGCACCATGTTCAGTGGCCCAGTCCATAAAAATGGTCGGGTTAGCGGCGTACATCATGTCGTAACAAGCTGCATTAGGGGCCAGCAAGTCATCGGGTAAAGGCGGCAAACTGCCGTGCAAGCTTGCTGAGGTGCCGTTAATCACCACATCAAACTGCTTGCCCGCTAATGCTTCAAGGCTAGAGCCAGCCACCGAACCCAAATCGTGAAAGTCCCGCGCCAACTCCTCCGCTTTACTCGCGGTACGATTGGCAATACAAAGCTCAACGGGGTTTTGCCCCAACAAAGGTTCCAACACGCCACGTACCGCGCCACCGGCGCCCAGTACCAAAACCCGCTTGCCCGACAGTTCCCAGCCCAGGTTAAGCATATCGTTAATCATGCCGACACCGTCGGTGGTATCACCGGTCACCGAGCCATCGACCTGACGGGTCAATAAATTAACGGCTCCGGCGCGTTGGGCGCGTTCGGTTAAGCTTGTGGCGTAGGCAAAAGCATCTTGCTTAAAAGGTGCAGTGATGTTTAAGCCATGGCCACCGTCTTTAAAAAACGCATTGGCAGCGATGTTAAAATCACCCTCTGCTACCAGCTGCTTGGTGTAAGTCATATCTTCACCGGTTTGCTCGCAAAACTGACGGTGAATAACAGGTGACTTACTCTGAACTATGGGGTTGCCGAATACGGCGTATGTATCACTCATGGGGTACCTATTGGTCAACGAGCGGCAAACCTACCAGAGAAAGTTTACCGAACGTTTACGCTTTTCGATTATTGTTATTAAAGCCAATCGCGCGGCGGTAAGAATTCTTCCGTCAATTGCGCTTCAGCAGAGTTTGGCTCGGGTTGCCAATCGTAATCCCAACGCACCAGCGGCGGCAGGGACATTAAAATAGACTCGGTACGACCACCGGTTTGCAAACCAAACAAAGTGCCGCGATCGTAAACCAAGTTAAACTCGACATAGCGCCCGCGACGATACAGCTGAAACTGGCGTTCGCGCTCACTAAAGGGGATATCCTTTCTCCGGGACAGAATGGGGGCATACGCCGGTAAATAGCTATTGCCCACAGCCTGCATTAAAGCAAAGCTTTCACTGAAGCCAGCTTCGTTTACATCATCAAAAAATAAACCGCCCACGCCGCGCGCCTCATGGCGATGCTTTAGGTAAAAGTAGTCATCACACCAGGCTTTAAAACGAGGGTAAACGTCATCACCAAAGGGCGCACAGGCATCGCGAGCAGTTTGATGCCAATGCTGACAATCGTCAACAAAACCGTAGTAAGGCGTTAAGTCGTAACCACCGCCAAACCACCACACAGGCGCTTCGCCGGGTTTTTCGGCGATAAAGAAGCGCACGTTGGCGTGACTGGTCGGTGCGTAGGGGTTGCGTGGGTGAATCACCAGAGACACGCCCATGGCTTCAAACGAACGGCCGGCGAGCTCTGGCCGGTGAGCCGTAGCGGAAGCGGGCATTTGCGTGCCGTGCACATGAGAGAAATTAACACCGCCCTTCTCAATCACAGCGCCGTCGGCTAGCACCCGCGAGCGACCACCGCCACCTTCGGCCCGAACCCACTCGTCTTCAACAAACTGACCGCCATCGATGTCAGCTAAACCGGCGCAAATCTCGTCTTGCAGCTGAAGCAAGTACTGCTTGACCGCGTGTTTGTCAGGGGCACCTGAATCTTGGCTCATGCTAGCTCCATTGCTGTGCAGGTCTTATATCAAAGGCCGCGGTGCCAAATAAGCACCGGGCCGTTAGCCGGGACGGTGTATTCTACCGGTTTGCAGGTCGCGAATCTCGGACGGCTGGTTGCGCGAACCCACTTGCCCGGGGGCAACTGCCTGCAGCCGGTCGCCAAAATACCCGGTCACTTGGTCACGTGTGCGGGCCGGCTCTTGCCCCTGAGGGTTAGCAGAGGTACTCACCAAAGGGCCGCCAAACGCTAAACACAGCGCCCGTGCCACCGGGTGGTCCGTAACCCGCAGAGCGACAGTGTCAAAGTCGCCGGTTACCCAGTTCGATGCCTGCCCGCGATTGGGTACCAGCCAGGTTACCGGCCCCGGCCAACTGGCCTCGAGCCGCGCCCGTTCAGACCCCGTTAGGGGTGCTAACCAAGGTTCAACTTGCGCTAGGTTGGCGGCGATTAAAATCACCCCTTTGGCGCGCTCACGTTGCTTCAGTGCCAGTAAGCGCTCGATGGCTTGGGAGTTGGCCGGGTCTACCCCCAGGCCCCACACGGCCTCAGTGGGGTAGGCGATAACTCCACCAGCTTGTGCCGCCTGGGCGGCTGCCTCAAGCTCGTGTGCTACTGTTGTCTCACTCACAGGCTACCTACTCGCAAACCGTTGTGACACAGCTCGGTAATGCTGAGGCTAGCGGCGATCAAACCCCGATGCGGCTGAGACGCAGCGCCTAACCCCATTAAAATCGCAACAAACGGCCTACTCATGCTCATTACCTAGCAGGAAAAACGGGCAAACTTACAGTAACAACCCGCCACTGACAAGATTCTCACGCGCTAATCGTACAAATGTTGTCCATTTGTAGAAATATTCCAAGGCAGATTTGATTTGAATCAAGGCGCTGTTTTTCGGCTGGGGCAAGATGGTCTTAGCGTAACGGCGACGCTGAACCCGTCGCCACAACCTTTAACCGGAGACTATGCCATGATCGACGCCGTGTTATTACTGAGCCTTGCCACCGTAGCCGCCATCTTAGTCATGGCGGGGTATCTCGGGCGCTACGCCTACCGCCACATCCAAGCCGACACCCGGGCCGCCGGCGCGCTGGAGCAGCGCACCGCACAACCCCGATAGCGGTCGTTAACAGCGGCAGTAAAGACTGCCGGTTTGGCTCACCAAGCCCTCGAGCTCGAGCGTCATCAGCTCTGCCGCCAGAGCCCCCGGCTCCAGTGCGCTGCGCTGGCACAGGGTATCGAGGCTCACCGGATCATAACCCACCAGCTCCAGCAACTGGCGCTGCTGAGCAGACAGGTGCGAGCAATCGGGCGCTGACCCGCCGAGCTGTTGCGACTTAAACGCCAGCGCACCACCGAGTTCTTCGACGATATCCGTGGCCGATTCAACGAGCTTTGCGCCGCGTTTAATCAAAGCATGACAACCTTTTGCCATAGGGTTATGAATCGATCCGGGAATCGCAAATACTTCCCGCTCATGCTCCAGCGCGTAGCGCGCAGTAATCAGCGAGCCGCTTTTAACCGCGGCCTCAGCCACCAGCGTGCCGAGGCTTAAACCACTGATAATACGATTGCGCCGGGGAAAGTTGCTGGCACTAGAGCCGGTACCCAGAGGAAACTCGGACACTAAAGCGCCGCCTTTGTCTAAAATCTCGGCCGCCAAACTGCGATGACGCGCGGGATACACCCGATCAATACCGGTCCCCAGAACGGCTATGGTTACACCCCCAGCATCCAGTGCACCGCGGTGAGCACAGGCATCCACCCCCAACGCCAAGCCACTGGTAATGGCAAAACCACCCCCGGCCAGATAGCGGGCAAACTCGTGGGCGTTGCTCTGCCCACCAGAGCTTGGGTTGCGCGAGCCGACAATCGCCAGTTGCGGCAGCTCGATGGCATCAAGCGCGCCCCTAACGTATAACAGCGCCGGAGCACAGGCAATTTGCGCCAGCAGCGCCGGGTACTCCTCCGCGCCCCACTCGACCGGCCGTACGTCCGGGTGCTCGCCGAGCCACTCTAACTCCCGGGCAACAGCCTGATGCCACTCGTGCGCTGCGTCATCGCGAACCCGCTGCAGCAGTTGCAGGCTCGAGGGTTCCAGCCAAGGCCTAAGCGTCGCGGTATCGGCGCGATAAATAGCCGTTGCCGAGCCAAAGTGGCGATGCAAATCGCAGTAGGTTGTTGCCCCGAGACCGGGCAGGCGTAATAAAGTAAGAAGTGAAGCGAGAGAGGTTTGACCATCCATAGTCACAGCATCCTTGCTATGGGGCGCCCCAGGACTGGAGCGCCGCGTGTATCAAAAAATATTAAGGGTTGCGCAAGGCATCGCCCACAGCCATCGGCCGGGTAGCCTCCATCACAATGGCAAAACTAAGTTTGTCGAACGTGCTGAACACCATCGCCAAACCAGCGCGCTCATCGGGCAGCTGAATGCGCTCTCCGGCTACCCGGTCGTCAACCAGCTCACCGCGCACATACACCTGAAACACGTTGCCCACCTGAACGCCGTCGCGATCACCCTTACTGACAATCACAATGTCCATTTTACCGATCTTAGTGACACCGCCTTCAACCGCCAGAATCTCGGCTTCAATAGGAAAGTCTGGCGCACTGGGGTAAAAAATGGAGTCAACCGAGCGCTCGCGGGCTGGCAACAGCACGTCGCCGGCGCGAATCTCTTCGTACGAGCGGGTGATCATCAAGGTGCCGACCTCGCCCTGCACGTTATCGACCCGGGCCCCGCCCACACCTAACGCGTGGATGCCCAGCAGCTCATCGGTTTCTTCATCGACAAATTTTTCGCCTTCGCGATAGATGTTGTAGTTGTCGATCTCGTCATCAAAGGTACCGCGCGCATAACCAACGTCGCCTTTACCCACAATCAGACGGCGCTCGGGGCCGGCCAACATATAAGGCGAGCCCTCAATCTCATCGGGCATTACAATTTGCGAGCGCGACAGGTAGGTGGCGATCTTATCCAGCGGAACCGCCGGAATCGCCTCTTCCAGAGGCATCACACGAATGGTGGGCTTTAGCTTAGCATCGCCGCCAGGTGCCATACGTACGGTGCGATCTACCGTTAAACGCGGCTGGCCGTCGATATACACCAAGCGGACCACGTCACCGGGGAAGATCAAATGCGGGTTATCAATGTCGGGATTGGCGTGCCAAATCTCGGGCCACATCCAGGGTGACTCCAAAAACATATCCGAGATGCCCCACAGTGTGTCGCCTTTCACAACGACATACTCATCCGGTGAATCAGACTTGAAGGCCGCCGATTCGGCCCAAGAGTATAGACTGGCGACCGACAACGACAGCGCCAGAACAGCAAAAATCATTTTTTTCATAGAAACCGATCCTGTTTTTGTTCGGCCCTGAGCGGTTTAGTCGTTATAATAGCTTACTGCATCTGGCGAAGCGAATCGCTAGACGCATCTAACCTCAGGGTAATTCCTGTGCGATCATCATGTTAGCAGCGGTTGTTACCCTTTTACTAGAAGTTTGTCACAAAGCTTATGGCCCTATTAGAAATACTTGAGTTTCCAGACCCTCGCCTGCGTACCATTGCTAAGCCAGTCGAGACCGTCGACGACAGCGTACGCGAGTTAATCGACAATATGTTCGAGACCATGTACGCCTGCCCGGGTATTGGCCTCGCAGCCACCCAGGTCAATGTGCACCGGCGTATCGTAGTCATCGACATATCAGAGGATCAAAATCAGCCTCTGGTGCTGATTAACCCTGAAGTCACCGTGCTGGGCGAAGATCAGGCCCCCTACGATGAGGGCTGCCTCTCGGTGCCCGGCTTTTACGAAAGCGTTGACCGCCCCACCGAGGTTAAAGTGAATGCGCTCGACCGCGACGGTAAACCCTTCGAGCTGATCCCCGACGGATTATTGGCCGTGTGTATTCAGCACGAGCTGGATCATTTAAACGGCAAGCTATTTGTCGACTATATTTCTCAGATCAAACGCCAGCGCATTCGTAAAAAGCTCGAAAAACAACATCGCGCCCGCGCCTAACGGACGGCGAGCCGCTCGAGTTATCGGCTCGCCATCAACCGTCTACCATTAAGGAACTCCATGACCGCACCGCTGCGCCTCATATTTGCCGGCACCCCAGAGTTCGCCGCCGCGCATCTGGACACTCTGATCACCGGCCCCCACCACGTGGTGGCCTGCTACACCCAGCCCGATCGCCCCGCCGGGCGCGGCAAAAAGCTTAAACCCAGCCCAGTAAAAGAGCGCGCTCTAGCCGCAGATATACCCGTACACCAACCCCAAAGCCTAAAAGGTGCCGATGCCCAGGCACTGCTGGCCAGCTACAACGCCGACGTTATGGTGGTGGTTGCCTACGGCCTACTGTTACCCAAAGCCGTGCTGGATACCCCTCGGCTTGGCTGTATTAATGTGCACGCCTCTTTATTACCACGCTGGCGCGGCGCGGCGCCCATTCAGCGCGCCATTGAAGCGGGCGATGCAGAGTCCGGGGTCACCATTATGCAAATGGATGTCGGCCTGGACACCGGCGCTATGCTCAACAAAGTTAGCTGCGCCATTACCCCAGAGGATACCGGCGGCAGCCTGCACGACAAATTACAGGCCTTGGGTCGCCCTGCGCTGAGTGACACCTTAGCGCAACTGGCCAGCGGCTCCGCCATTGCCGAGGCGCAAGACGACGCGCTCAGCAATTACGCCCCCAAAATCAGCAAAGCCGAGGCCGAACTCGACTGGCACCAAAGCGCCGAGCACCTCGGGCAGAAAATTCGCGCCTTTAACCCATTCCCGGTGGCGTTTTGTCGCCCGCAAAAGGCACCCGATACCCGCATCAGGGTTTGGCAGGCAGATATTGGCCCGACGACCGACGCGGCACCCGGCAGCATCGTAGCGATTGGCAGTGATTACCTGCGCGTTTCCTGCGGCACCGGCTCGCTGCAACTCACCCAGCTGCAGCTGCCCGGCAAACGCGCGTTACCCGTGGCCGACCTACTGCGCGGCAATGCCAATTTATTCAGTGTGGGTGACGAGTTTATGCAGCCAGAGGCAACCCTTTGAAGCCCCGGGTTGCCGCCGCCCGGGCCCTCGCCGAGCTGCTGCGCGGCAAAGGCTCACTGTCCAGCGCACTGCCGGTGTGGCAGAGCAAAGTTAGCGAGCCCGACCGCGCGCTGGTGCAGCAGCTGTGCTACGGCACGATGCGCTACTACCCCAGGCTAAACGCCTACCTGAGGCAATTGCTCGATAAACCCCTACGCAGCAAAGATAGCGACATTACCGCGCTACTTTTGCTGGGTTTGTACCAGCTGGAGTACACGCGCATTCCCGATCACGCCGCCATCGGTGAAACCGTCGCCGGAGCACGCATTCTGAAAAAGCCCTGGGCGACTAAGTTGATAAACGGTGTACTGCGCCGATTTCAGCGCGGCAGCGAGGTTTTACGTGAGACGCTAGCCGACAACCCAGAATTTAAGAGTTCGCACCCGCGCTGGCTGCTGGACGCCTATACCCAGGCGTGGCCTGACAGCGTCGATCAGATAATCGCCGCCAATAACGCCCATCCGCCTTTTACCGTCCGGGTCGACCTCAATCAGTGCTCGCGCGAGGATTATCTCGCCCAGTTGGCCGCCGAATCGATCGCGGCGCAGCCCTGCCCCTACAGCGCAGCAGGCATTACCCTCGAGCAAGCTTGTAATCCCACCGGCTTGCCCGGCTTTAACGCGGGCCTACTAAGCGTGCAGGACGAAGCCGCCCAGCTGGCCGCCCCGTTAATTGAGCTAGCACCCGGCCAGCGAGTACTGGACGCTTGCGCCGCGCCGGGCGGTAAGACCGGCCATATGCTACAGAGCCAGCCGGCACTGACCGAGATGGTGGCGCTCGATCTGGAAGAGCGCCGCCTAGCCCGCGTCAGCGACAACCTAACCCGGCTGCAAGTGACCGCTACTACCCTTGCCGGCGACGGCACACGCCCGGACGATTGGTGGGATGGCGAAGCGTTTGACCGGATTTTACTGGACGCGCCCTGCTCGGCCAGCGGGATAGTGCGGCGTCACAGCGATATTAAGCTGCTGCGCACACCCGATGACATCGTCCGTTTGGCCGCGCTGCAGGGCGAGCTGTTGGATGCCCTGTGGCCCACATTGGCCGAGGGCGGTATCTTGCTGTACGCCACCTGCTCGGCTTTACCGGCCGAAAACTGCGACGTTATTGAGGCCTTTTTGGCGCGTACTGAGAGTGCCCGCGAGGAGCCCATCTCTGCCACCTGGGGCCAACCCCAACGCCATGGCCGCCAACTGCTACCACAACCGGACGGACACGACGGCTTTTACTACGCGCGCTTGAGAAAAACCGGCCCAGCGTAGCCAAGTGGCGACTAAAAGCGGTAAAGTTTGCCTTGCGGCGTTCAGCCCGCACCAATCGTTACGGACAAACCTGGCAGGTTTATGAAAATTATTATTCTCGGTGCGGGGCAGGTGGGCGCAAGCTTGGCAGAAAACCTCGCCAGCGAATCGAACGACATTACCATCATCGATACCGACAACGCCCGCCTGCGCGAACTGCGCGACCGGCTGGATATCGGCGTGGTGAACGGCGCCGGCTCGCACCCCGACGTCTTGGTTCAGGCCGGCGTTGAGGACGCCGACATGCTGGTGGCGGTCACCAACAACGACGAAACCAACATGATCGCCTGTCAGGTAGCGCACAGTTTGTTTCGCACCCCCACCAAAATCGCCCGGGTACGAGCCACCGCTTATCTCACCAACAACAAACTGTTTTGCAACGACGCTATTCCCATTGATGTGCTGATCAGCCCCGAGCAGCTGGTATCAGATTATATTTTTCGCCTCATCGAAACCCCAGGTGCCCTACAGGTACTGGATTTTGCGGAAGGTAAAGTACAGTTGGTGGCGGTCAAGGCCTATCATGGCGGCCCGCTTATCGGCCAGGAGCTGCGCTTTTTGCGCGAGCATATGCCCTCGGTGGATACCCGGGTGGCGGCCATTTACCGCCGTGGGCGGGCGATTATGCCCACCGGCTCCACCGTTATCGAAGCCGACGATGAAGTGTTTTTTCTGGCCGGTAAAAACGATATCCGTGCCGTTATCAGTGAGCTGCGCCGCATGGAAACCGCCTACAAGCGCATCATTATCGCCGGCGGCGGCAATATCGGCATGCGGCTCGCTCGCAAACTCGAGGGTCGCTATAACGTGCGGGTCATCGAGCACAACAAACAGCGCGCCGAGCATTTATCCGAACACCTGGAGCGCGCCATTGTGCTCGGTGGCAGCGCCTCTGACCAAGACTTACTGCGCGACGAAAACATCGAAGACACGGATGTGTTTTTAGCACTAACCAACGATGATGAAGCCAATATCATGTCATCGATGCTGGCCAAACGGTTGGGCGCGCGCAAGGTTATGGCGCTAATTAACAACCCGGCTTACGTCGACTTAGTGCAGGGCGGCGACATCGATATTGCCATCTCGCCACAGACTACTACCATCGGCAGCCTGCTGACACACGTGCGCCGCGGCGACATGGTGAGTGTGTACTCACTAAGGCGCGGAGCCGCCGAGGCCATAGAGCTTATTGCCCATGGCGACAAAAATTCATCCAAGGTCGTCGGCCGCGCGCTGGAGGACATCGACCTACCTCAGGGAGCCAATATTGGCGCCATCGTGCGCGATACGGAGTCGGGCAGTGAGGTGATCATCGCCCACGATGATGTGGTGGTAGAGTCGGGGGATCACGTCATTGTGTTTCTACTCAACAAAAAGCACATTCGCGATATCGAAAAACTCTTTCAGGTTGGCTTCACGTTTTTTTAACGGGCGCAGGTACATGACTCAAACACCACAGCAAACCACCACCGTTACCGCGGAGCCGCTATGCACTTTGCGGTAATTGCGCGCGTACTAGGCGTATTGCTGATGATCTTCAGCTTGACGCTGCTGCTGCCTATTGTGGTGAGCCTGTGGTTTAACGACCACAACTATATGACCTTCCTGTGGGGCTTTGGCGTGGCCTTTAGTGCCGGCATGGCAATTTGGCTGCCGGTGTACCGCTCTAAAGCCGATTTGCGCACCCGCGACGGCTTTTTGATTACCGCCCTCTTTTGGCTGGTACTGGCGACGTTTGGTGCCGTACCACTGTATTTTTCCGACGGTTTAAGCCTGTCAATTACCGATGCCTTCTTTGAGTCTGTGTCGGGCCTAACCACCACCGGGGCCACGGTCATTACGGGGCTCGATACCCTGCCGCCGTCTATTTTGTTTTACCGCCAACAACTGCAGTGGTTTGGCGGTATCGGTATTATTGTTATTGCCGTGGCGATCCTGCCCATGCTGGGTATCGGCGGTATGCAGCTGTATCGCGCCGAGGCGCCGGGGCCGGTCAAAGACAACAAATTAACCCCCCGCATCACCGAAACCGCTAAAGCCCTATTTACTATGTATCTGGTCTTTACCTTTGCCTGTGCAGTGGCTTATAAAGTGGCGGGAATGAACTGGTTTGAAGCCATCTGCCACGCGTTTTCCACCATCGCCAACGGCGGCTTCTCGACTCACGACGCCAGTATTCTGCATTTTGAGTCGCCCGCCATCATGATGATTTGCACCGTGTTTATGCTGATTGCCGGTATTAACTTCGCCCTGCACTTTTTCGTCTGGCGCGAAAAGTCCATCAGCCACTATGTGGCCGACGCCGAGCTTAAGTTTTACCTCACCTGGATCGTCATTGGCTCAGTGATTACCGTGGCTTATCTCGCCAGCTCTAAGACGTTCTCATTCCACGACAGTTTTTATCTCGGCATATTTAACTTTGTTTCTACGATGACCACCGCCGGCTTTGCCAGCAACTATTCCAGCTTTCCGAGCTTTTTACCTTACCTGTTGTTTTTGTTTGCTTTTTTGGGTGGTTGCGCGGGCTCTACGGGCGGCGGCATGAAGAACATCCGGGTGCTGCTGCTGTACAAACAGGGCATGCGAGAAATCCACCGCCTGATTCACCCCAACGCCGTCATCTCGGTGAAAGTGGGCAAAATCACCGTGCCCGACCGGGTTATTGAAGCCGTGTGGGGCTTTTTTGCCATGTACGTGGTGTCGTTTGCCGCCATGTTCCTAGTACTTATCGCCACCGGGTTGGATTTACGCACCGCCTTTTCGGCTGTCGGTGCCTGTATCACCAACCTGGGCCCAGGTATGGGCGAGGTTGCCGCTCACTATGGGGACATTAACAGTCCCGCCAAATGGGTTTTGTGCTTTGCCATGCTACTCGGCCGGCTAGAGGTATTTACCTTACTGGTACTGCTTACACCCGCCTTTTGGCGCCGATAAAACTATCATAAAACCAACTACGATTGTCTTAATTTATAACACCTATAATAATAGCTAATTTTAATAAATCTATAACTTCTCATAGTATAGATCTCGTTCCCAGCACAACGCTGACATTCTTAACGAGGAGATACCATGAGCGGTTATATCAACAGCCAACTGAAACCTTTTAACGCCAAAGCCTACGTCAACGGCGACTTTATCGACGTCAGCGATAAAGACGTACTGGGCAAATGGGGCGTGTTTTTCTTTTACCCTGCCGACTTTACCTTTGTTTGCCCAACCGAGCTGAGTGATCTGGCCGACAACTACGAGACCTTTAAGCAGATGGGCGTAGAGGTTTATTCAGTATCGACTGACACCCACTTTACTCACAAAGCTTGGCACGATTCGTCGGACGCCATCGGCACCATTCAATACCCAATGATTGGCGACCCAACCGGCACCCTGACCCGCAACTTTGGCGTGATGATCGAGGAGGAAGGCATCGCCGACCGCGGTACTTTTGTGGTCGACCCCGAAGGTCGTATCCAGATTGTTGAAATCACCGCCGGCGGTATCGGCCGCGACGCCAGCGAGCTGCTGCGCAAAATCAAAGCGGCGCAGTACATCGCCGCCAACCCAGGTGAAGTATGTCCCGCCAAATGGAAGGAAGGGGCTGAGACTCTGACGCCATCACTGGACTTGATCGGCAAGATCTAAGCTCAGCACACATCGGGTAACCGGCCGAGCGTCGGTTACCCCCACACCTACCGCAACAACGTAAACCCGAATTATTACAGGACACACCAATGTTAGACGCCAATGTAAAACAACAACTGGATACCTATTTACAAAATATCGTCAAACCGATTGATCTCAGTGTCTCCAGTGATAACTCAAGCAAAGCGCAAGAGCTGGGCACACTGGCAAGCGAAATCGCCGCGCTGTCTGGCAAGATTACCGTCAAAGAGCAGGCTGCGACGCGCAGCCCAAGTTTATCCATTGCCCCCGCCGGCGAAACGCCCCGGGTGCAGTTTGCCGGCATCCCCATGGGCCACGAATTCACCTCTTTAGTGCTCGCTCTGCTGCAAGCCGGTGGACACCCATCCAAAGCGGACCCGGAAATTCTGCAACAAATTCGCGATCTAGAAGGCGAGTACCACTTCGAGACCTATATTTCGCTGTCGTGCCAGAACTGCCCCGACGTCGTTCAGGCACTGAACTTGATGGCCAACCTCAACCCCAATATCACTCACGTGATGATCGATGGCGCGCTTTTTCAAAATGAAGTCGATGAACGACAGGTTATGGCGGTTCCCTCTGTTTATCTAAATGGTGAGCATTTTGGTCAAGGCCGTATGAGCCTCGCTGAAATCGTGCAAAAACTCGATAGCGGCAGCGCCGAGAAAAAAGCGGCGCAACTTAACGACAAAGCCCCCTACGATTTACTCGTTGTAGGCGGTGGCCCCGCCGGCGCGGCAGCCGCCATTTACGCCGCGCGTAAAGGTATTCGCACCGGCTTGGTCGCCGAGCGCTTTGGCGGGCAAGTGATGGACACAGTGGGCATTGAAAACTTTATTTCTGTGCCCTATACCGAAGGCCCTAAACTCGCCGCCAGCCTAGAGCAACACGTTAAAGAGTACGGTGTGGATATTATTACCGAGCAGCGCGCCGCCAGCATTGAGCGTCGCGAGCAAATAGAGCTGCTACTGCAAAGCGGCGCCACATTAAGCAGCCGCTCTGTGGTTTTAGCCACCGGTGCGCGCTGGCGCGAGCTGGGTGTGCCCGGCGAGCAAGAGTACCGCACTCGCGGCGTCGCTTACTGCCCACACTGCGACGGCCCGTTTTTTAAAGGAAAACACGTCGCGGTTATCGGCGGCGGCAATTCGGGCATTGAGGCGGCCATTGATTTAGCCGGTATTGTTCAACACGTCACCGTACTTGAGTTTGGCGATACCCTTCGCGCCGATGAGGTACTGCAACGCAAAGCGCGGTCAATGGCCAATATCACCATCATCAGCAGTGCGCAAACCACCGAAATTATCGGTGATGGCAACAAAGTCACCGGGCTTAACTATATCGATCGCACACAACCCGATCGCGGCGCGCACACCATTGATCTCGCCGGGATATTTGTGCAAATTGGCCTGGTACCTAATACAGAGTGGCTGCAAGGGAGTGACATTGCCTTAAATCGGCAGGGGGAAATCCGCATCGATGGCAAGGGCGCCACTTCAATCCCAGGGGTGTTCGCCGCCGGAGATGTAACCACCGTACCTTACAAACAAATTGTAATTTCGATGGGTGCTGGAGCTACCGCCGCACTGGGAGCGTTTGATCATTTGATTCGCGAGTCAGTCGCGGACGAAGCACCTGCACAGACAGCACTCGCAGCCAGCGCTTAACAAGCTTCATCGCAAGACATGGCTAAAGGGATTTAGTCATATCTCGTTGTGTGATGCGCCAAAAAGCGATAATACGTGCACACTTTTTCGCATTAATAATCTTTTTCATGCTTTTTTACGCCACAAAACCACTTTCGGCTTTTACTCTCGCAATATCGGTCTATTATTCATAAAAACGTCTTAGCTCGTTATTAAACTGTGCTACGTTCATTAAAGATTTGCTATTAGCTAAACACCGGTAATGACCACTTTATGGATAACCACCCCAATCGCTCGGCGAGGGTAGCTCCTACGCTGTATAAAACCTGTGAGGCTCTATTGTGGGGTGTCGGGCTGTTGCTATTAGGCTACAGCTTACTTTCAGTGACCGGTCGCAGTTACGCAGCTGACCAAGATGTGGCGCAATTTTTAGCATCTGCCCAAAGCCACCAACAATCCAATACCGCAGCTCTTGCCTTGGCACAGACCGACAACGGAACGACGCTACCCAGTGGCTCAGATAACACTGAGCCCACAGCCAACAACGCGATGGCACTGCCGGATGAACTGGACACTAGCCTGTGGAGCAAGACTCGCATCGAGGAATACCATCAGGTTAAAGACGATGGTGACACCGCCATTGCCGTACTAGAAATAGATAAACTAAATATCTCGGCACCGGTATATGTCGGCGCTAATGACCATAACCTTAACCGCGGGATTTCTTGGCTGGATAAAACGGCTCCGCTTGACGGTAACGGGAATGCCGCACTTGCCGGTCACCGCGATAGCTTTTTTCGCGGCTTAAAAGACGTTGCCGTGGGAGACAAAATTAAAGTCACTACATTAAAGGGGCCGCGCGAATACACTGTTAGTCAATTACAAATTGTCGATCCATCTCATGTAGAAGTTTTAGCTCCGACAAAACATACACAGATTACACTAATAACCTGTTATCCGTTTTACTTTGTTGGAAGTGCGCCGCAACGGTTTATTGTTACGGCCACGGAAGACTCTTTGGCGCAACAACATTAAGGAAAATACTATGAAGACATCTACAATCATCAAGACCACAGTTTTAGGAGTTGCAATTGCCGCCAGTTCATCGGCTATGGCAAAGGAATGTTCGGAAGTAAACTGGAAGCCCGGTATTCTTGCCGAGTACCCTGAAATTGCACAAGCCTGTCAGGGGATCCACGAGCGCAATGGCAAAGAGTATGTTGAGCTAGACGCTAAGTTTGTTCGCTCGGTAGGCGATCAGGTGCGTATTAAGTTTTTACACCAAGACGGTGAGTATGGCGAAACCATTCAAACAAAAAACTTACCACGTGACTTTAAAATTGACCTCGATGGCCGCGAGCGAAGCATCCACGATTTGACCCGTGACTCTACCATGCAGGTGTTCATCCCAACCGATCGCTTTGCATTGGTAGCGGATATTGACGACAGTGAAGAGCTTGAAGCTCTCGAAGAGCCAGTAGCTTATACTGCACTGCCTTCAACTGCCTCTTCTTTGCCGCTAATGGCATTGCTTGGCAGCCTGGCTTGCTCTCTGGGCCTGACACTTACCGCTATCCGTCGCCGTAAGTCTAAAGCTTAAGTTGGTACTCGGGTGGCCACTTGGGTGGCCACCCGGCTTCTGCAACGTCTAAGTAATATTAGGCTAAATTGCTCAAGCTAAAATAGCGATTTCATTATGCCTACCCATCACGACATTAATTATCTAGAGTTTCCCTCGACAAACTTAAATGCCAGTAAAGCCTTCTTTCAGTCCGTTTTTAATTGGCGTTTTACCGATTACGGCAACGAATACACCGCCTTTAGCAACGATGCTATGGCGGGCGGCATTTATTTTTCTACCATAACAAGCAATACCGATAACGGGGCGGCTCTGCTGGTATTTTACAGTGAAAACCTTGATCAATCGCGAGCTGTTGTCGTAAAAGCCGGCGGCACTATCAAGCAAGATATATTCAGTTTTCCCGGTGGTCGACGCTTCCACTTTACCGATCCCGGCGGTAGTGAATTTGCCATTTGGTCCGAATCTTGATTTTGTTGAAGACACGAAGACTAGAAATCCGCCCGGCTGTTTTTTTATTGCTTGTCGCCCTGTCTTGTTGTGCTTGCGAACCCAGCCCTTCAAAAAACCTCTCCGGCCCCGTAAACGACTCACTTTATCAGGCCTGGCAGCAACAGCGCAGCGATGTGCAACTAAGCGGCAGCGGGGTTGTGACTCGGGTGCTAAGTGACGACACGAAAGGCTCTCGTCATCAACGTTTTATTCTCAAAATTAACGCACATCAAACCATTCTTATTGCTCATAACATCGACTTGGCACCACGCATAACCGGCTTGCGTGAGGGCGATGTCGTCGAGTTTTACGGTGAATACGAATGGAACAAGAAAGGCGGTGTGGTCCACTGGACCCATAAAGATCCAAATAACCGTCACGCCCATGGTTGGTTGCGCCATCGGGGCAAGCAGTACTGGTAAAGCCTAATCACTCCGCGAATTGGCTTGGCACAAATGTTGTTAGCATTATGGTTATAAACCGTTTGCGTAACTTGCAGGCGGCCCTTTAATCAATAGCGGCAACTCATGAACTTACAGGCTCATCAGGTAAAAACATTCGCCAAATGGCTGGGGTTGAGCTTAATCGTGCTCACCGTCATTTTATACATACTCGCGCCGTTTATTATCAAACATTACCTAAACTACCGAGTTTTAAACGATATGGGCGCCTACAGCGGCCATGTTGATGACGTCGACCTGGGGTTAATCGACGGTGAATACCTTCTAAAAGATCTAATCATTAAACGCGACCATCCACACAACCCGGTTGATTTTTTTACCGTGAAAACCTTTGCCATCGCGTTAAGCTGGGAGGGATTGCGCAATGGTGAAATTCTAACCCGTGTAAAATTGACAAAACCGGAGCTAACTTTTCTCGATGCCAAACAAGAAGAGGACAAACAGACCGGTGAAGGCACTAATTGGTTAAGTGTATTTGAAGAGATCTTACCGGTAACGCTGCACAAATTGGTTATTCACGACGGCATTATCCGTTTTCAAAATCTGGACACCACTCCCACGGTTAATATTGCTGTAGAAGATATAGATGCTGAACTCACCAACCTGACCAACGTTAAAGACGCCAGCGGGCGACGTGTCGCGAGCGCAACCCTAACAGGTCAACTGTTTGGCGATAGCCCACTCTCGGCTAAAGCCGATTTTGACCCTTTTGATTTTAACGATTTTCAATTTGCCGCCGATGCTAAAAATGTGCGAATCAACCGGCTTAATGATTTCTCACGCGCCTACGCCAATATCGATTTTAAATCGGGCCACGGGCAAATATTTTTTGAGTTAAGTGCACACAACCGTGAATTAGATGGTTATTTGAAGCCGTTGTTTGAAGATGTCAATATTGCTAGCTGGTCGCAAGATGTCGAGCAGCAGGGCGATAATCCTTTGCAATTGCTATGGGAGGCTGGCTGGGGTTTGCTTAGCGCTATTTTTACCAACCTCGAGAGCAATAAGCTCGGTACACAGATCGATATTAGTGGTTCGCTGGAAGACACTGATATCAGCTCCTGGCAAGCGGTAGTCGGCGTGGTACACAACGCGTTTATTGATGCGCTGCACTCTCGCTATGAGAACATCACCCCATTAACCTCAGAGCCTGAAACTGACACCCAAAAAACCGAAGAACAAAACGAGTCGCCGGGCGATAAATTAAAGTAATGTTTCTGCCGCAAAGCGCTCTTGAACGTAATTAACCCGACTCAGCGCATCGGGAAACTGTTTTTCTTTCAAAGCTTCTACATGGCGCAAGCGAGGCAACAGACCACGCCCATTGGCAACTTGTATCGCCAGTCCGGGCCTGGCATTCAGCTCTAGCAACTCGGGGCCTCGGTTTGCGTCCAGCACTATGTCGGCGCCAATATAACCCAACCCGGTCATATCGTAGCAGCGCGATGCCAACATCAACATGCCGTGCCAATCGGCAATATTAATATCACTTAAGTCGCGCTTAGTATCCGGGTGCTGGTATACCGGCCGCCCATACTGTACCGCGTTTAAACTTCGCCCGGTGGCCAAGTCGATACCAACACCTACCGCCCCCTGGTGCAGATTGGCTTTACCGTCAGAGGCCCGGGTAGCAAGGCGCAGCATTGCCATCACCGGAAAGCCGCGGAACACCACAATCCGAATATCCGGCACGCCCTCAAACGAAAAGTCCTTAAAGCAATCATCGAACTCAATAAGATCTTCGATAAGCACTTCATCATTAGCGCCACCCAAAGAATAAAGTCCGGCGAGGGTGTTACTTAAGTGACGGCGAATATCTTCTAGCGTAATAATCGCACCAGAGGATTTTACAAAATCGTCGCCGTCGCGGCCGGTAATAACCCAAATGCCCTTGCCGCCCGACCCTTTGGCCGGTTTAATCGCAAACCCTTTCAGGCTTTTTAGTAAGTTTCCTACATGGGAAATCTGGTGTTGCTCGCGGATAGTAAAACGCAGTTGCGGCGTTGCCACCTGATACTCTTCAGCCAACAATTTTGTTTTTAATTTATTATCCACCAAAGGGTACAAGCGACGGTCGTTGTAACGACCAATAAAATCGCGGTTGCGGCAGTTCATGCCCAACATACCTAAACGCTTGAGTTTAAAAGGGCTAATTAACATCAGTCATCAGCCCGCATTGATTGAAAGCGATACAACTCGGATAACTTGTAACCCGTATATTGCCCCATCACCAAAATCAGCGCCAGTATCACCAAATTAAGCTCGGGGAAATTAAAACTCAAGTGGTTGATTACTCCCACGCTCATCAGCAAGTAGGCCAACACCGCCACTAACAAACTGCCGCCACCTTGCGTTAACACCTCACGTACACCCTCCTCCTCCCAGAGGATGCTCATACGTTCGATGGTCCAGGCAATAATGATCATCGGGAAGAAGGTGACCGTGATACCGGCATTAAAGCCGAGGCGATACCCCACTAGCGACAACACCCCGATAAGAAAAATAACCAACACTATCAGCGCCGCAATACGGGCCACCAACAGTAAATTGAGGTAAGACAAATAACTGCGCAGCAACAACCCCAACCCGACAATAAGAATAAAACTGATTAACCCAGGCACCAGGGTAGTTTGCAAAAACGCTAACGAAATCAAAATGGGCATAAAGGTGCCGGCCGTTTTAAGCCCTACCACCACGCGCATAAAAACCACAACGAGCGCCCCTAACGGCAACAGGAACAACAGCTTAAACATGCCCTGCTCTTCAATGGGCAAACTATAGACACCCAGCAAGCTAAAAATATTGTCACTAAACTGCGTATTGGAAAGCGCCATGGCGGGAACGGTTTGGCGAATCATAGAAAAGCTCAAACGCGAGTTTTCACCACCAATAACATCTAACTGCGCTGTTTCACCGCGCGACCACAGGAGTAAGTTTTCTGGTAGGCCTTGTTCGCCGGTCTCAGCGTTAATCACAACCCAGCCGTCGTCGGTGTAAACCTCAACCATGGGTGTCAGGCTTTGACGCCGGCGAGCGTCCTCCAAATACAATCCCATCACGGTGCGCGCTGCTACACCCGATTGATTGAGTAAGTTGACTAGAAGATCAGCCCGGCCGGGCTCAGCCGCTAGCAGCAGCTCGGCATTTTGATCGGGTGAATTGGAGTTTAGCAATTTCAAAATTTCGCGGGCCGTACTGGCCGGTGTGGTCGAGCGCGAGAGCGCGCCGCGCAATAATTCGCGAGCGGCCGTTGCCTGCGGCTCATCCCAAAACACATCGCGCACCTCGGGACTAAATTGTCCGGGCTCAAGTGAATCTTCTGCGCTGCGCGATACCGGTAAGTATTGCGCGTTGTAATAAAGCGTTTGATAACCTGCGGCATTGCGGCGGGTCCACTCAGCGCGGCGGTTATTGTTATCATTGAGAACTGCAAAACCGTAACCCGACGAAGCGGCTTGTTCGCGGATTAACCGAAACCCGGGAGTCACATCGGGTAAATCCAACCGTACCGTGGTTTCCCCGCCTTGCGCAAAAAAATCTATTCGTGCTTCTACTAACCACACCGGCTTCTGCTCGCCCGGCATTAACGGCACGTCGGTTTCCACATGGCGCAACCAAGCGGTGCCCAACCCGGCCACTAACAAAGCCAGTATCATTAAATAAAACGGCAGGCGTTGCATCTTCATTGACTTTCATCCTGAGGGTTACGAGCTGGCGCTAAGTTTTCGCGACTGACGTCGACGATCATCACATCTCGCAAAGCAAGCCGACCGAGTAACACCGGATAATCAGTCGCGCTGCGATCCATTAATATAAACTCGCCGTGTTGCGAAACCCGGCCCAACGTAAAACGCGTAGAAATCACCGGGCGTTTTTTCGCCTCGCCGTTAACAACGGGGACGCTTGCCATACGAGTGAGCTTGCGCTCAATTTGTTGTGGCTCGCCATTTTCAGGATGAATGGTAAAGCGCACCCAGTCTTCACTGTTGCGCTCAAACGGCTGTATATCACGCGCATCCAACACAGCTGTGGCGATACCGGTATCAATACGTGCCGGTAAGGTCACCCCAAAGGCTTCAAAGTGCACTTGCTCGACCGCCCCCACCAGTTGCTTGGCCGCTGCATCGCTAGGCGTTGGTGGCGCCTCGGCTTGCGGCGACGCAATATAAGTAACCTCGGGACACTGCGGCGGCGGTGGTGGCGGTGGTGTTTGTTGCGCAGACAATTGCTGTAGCACTTCATCCACCCGGCCAGCCAGTTGCTGCTGTTGCAACAACATTTGTTGATGGTTATGCTCGGCCGCCACCGCACACTGATTGAGGGTGTCGAGCTGCTCGGTTTGCACAACACGGTAATCGCTGGCGCAGCCTGTCAAAAATACGGCCGCTACACACAGCACTAATAAGGAACGTCGATACATCTTGTTGACCTGTACAATGAACGCGAGTCGTACCCGCTATTATTAACCTAGTAAGGCTCTCCCTGTTCACGTCCTTTGAACCTTTTATACTCCCACTGATATTGCGCCGGTGCCGCCGCTACCGCCCGCGCCACACTGCTGTTTAGCGCCGCCACCGACTCTTGAGCATCACTGCTGTAAATCTGCTCGTCGCAGCGACTAATAACCACCTCAAAGCCGCCTTTAACCCGCAACGCATAGGTGAGAAGCACCTCGCAACCGGTGCGCTGAATAAGATTGTGCACCAACGTCATGGTCAGCGCGGGCTCGCCGCAAAACGGCGCCTCAATACCCCCATTGCCGGGATCGGGCACTTGATCGGGTAGGATACCCGCCAGCTGACCGGCGCGCAGCGTTTTAATTAACGTTGCCACCCCCCGGGCATTCGTGGGGGCCAGGCTGGTACGCGGCCGATGTCGAACCTGCTGTAAATAGCGATGTAACGCCTCGCCCTTGGGGGGCTGGTACAAAATCGCCAGGTGCTCATGCAGTGTCATTATCGCCGGCACGACCTCCCAGTTACCCAGGTGCGGAGTCAACACGATGACACCGCGCTTACGCGCTATTGCCTCACTCAGCAACTCGCTGCCGTGGGTGGCTTTTACCTTGCGCCGAACCCAGGCATCCGAGCGACGCCATACCACGGGTATCTCAAACGCCTGGCGCCCAGCCTCAAGCAGACTCTGGCGCGCTAGACTCTGACGCTCGGCATCGCTTAAAGCACCGTAACACAGGGCTAGGTTGGTTTTGGTTACCTCGGCGGCGCGCGAGCCGGTGCACCACATCAGCCAACCCACACAATTACCCATAGCGCGGGCCACACACAGTGGCAGGCTACCCACCAGCTTTAATACGATCAATAACACCGTGTCTTTCAAGCGCGGCAACCCCACAGCAGCTAAAATCGTGGTGAAGCTTACCGGAAACTGAGCAAAAACGAAAAGCTCTGACGCTAACTTCCACGCACAATACCGTCACTTTCCCTGCCAATTTACCGCCAATAGCCCGTACTTTGGCTCTGCACCATACCAATAGACCAGTACTGACGCTATAATTCGCCCCTTTGCGTGATTCCAACGTTCTCGCTGGCTGTTACTTCAAACAATAGCCGCCGTCACCACGCGATCTACATGCACTTGCCCGGAGGCAAAACACCGTGTCCGAACGACCAAAAGCTGATGTTAGTACGTTTCAGGGGCTGATCCTCGCCCTGCAAGAATACTGGGCCCGCCAGGGCTGCGTTGTTCTGCAACCGCTGGATATGGAAGTGGGCGCCGGGACCTTTCACCCCGCCACATTCCTGCGCGCCATCGGCCCCGAAACCTGGAACAGCGCCTACGTTCAACCCTGCCGCCGCCCCACCGACGGCCGCTACGGCGAAAACCCCAACCGTCTTCAGCACTACTACCAGTTTCAGGTAGTGCTTAAGCCCTCGCCGGACAATATTCAGGAGCTGTACCTGGAGTCGTTGCGCGAGCTGGGTATCGACACCGGCGTGCACGACGTGCGCTTTGTCGAAGACAACTGGGAGTCCCCCACGCTGGGCGCCTGGGGGCTCGGCTGGGAGGTCTGGCTCAACGGTATGGAGGTGACGCAGTTTACCTACTTCCAGCAGGTGGGCGGTATCGAGTGCTACCCGGTGACGGGGGAGATTACCTACGGCTTAGAACGTATCGCCATGTACCTGCAGGGCGTCGACTCCATTTTTGACCTGGTCTGGACCATTAGCCCGGACGGCAACAAAGTCACCTACGGCGATGTTTTCCATCAGAACGAAGTGGAAATGTCCGCCTACAACTTTGAGCACGCCGACGTCGAGTTTTTGTTTCACACCTTTGATGTGTGCGAGCGCGAGAGCCAGCGTTTGGTCGAAGCAGGCCTTGCCCTGCCCGCCTACGAAATGGTCATGAAAGCCTCACACGCCTTTAACTTACTGGACGCCCGTCACGCCATTTCAGTGACCGAGCGCCAGCGCTTTATTCTGCGCGTTCGCACCCTAGCGCGCGCCGTGGCGCAAGCCTACTTTGACGCCCGCAAAACTCTGGGCTTTCCGCTCGCACCGGCCGATTTGCGCGCGGAGCTGCTAGCCGGGGAGGAGAAATAACATGTCACAAGATTTTTTAGTAGAGCTGGGTACCGAAGAGCTGCCCCCCACCGCCCTTAAAAACCTGTTGGCCGCCTTAAGCTCTGGCGTTAAAGCCGGTCTGGACGACGCCGGGCTACCCTACAGCAGCATTAATAGCTACGCCTCCCCGCGACGCTTAGCACTGGTCGTCGAGCAATTGGCCGAGGCCACCCCGGTGCGGCAGGTGACCAACTGGGGCCCGCCAGCTCAGGTAGCATTTGATGCCGACGGCAAACCCACCCGGGCCGCCGAGGCATTTGCCAAAAAGAACGGCCTGGCGATCGGCGAGTTAACCACCGAGAACGACGGCAAAGCCGACAAGCTAGTAGCGCACCAAGAGGCCGGCGGCGAGGCCACTACCGGTTTACTGGCCGGCATCGTGCAAGAGGCACTGGCCAAGCTGCCCATTCCCAAGCGCATGCGCTGGGGCGCCAAGCGCACCGAGTTTGTCCGCCCAGCCCACTGGCTGGTAATGCTGTTTGGCAATGACGTGGTCGAGGCCGAGGTTTTAGGCCTTAGCGCTGACCGGGAGAGCCGCGGCCACCGTTTTCACCACAACCAGACCGTGAGTATCGATTCGCCCGGCAACTACGTCGATATTATGAAAGCTGCCTACGTGCAAGTGGATATGGCGGCACGGCGCGCCCTGATTATCGATCAGGTCAATCGCGAAGCCGCTGCCATTGACGGCACTGCGGTGATCGACGAAGACCTGCTGGATGAAGTTACCGCATTGGTCGAGTGGCCAGTGGCGCTCACCGGACGCTTCGAAGAGCGCTTTTTGCAGGTGCCCGCCGAGGCGTTGGTTTCCTCCATGGCCGAGCACCAGAAGTACTTCCATGTGGTGGATAACGACGGCCAGTTAAAACCCTACTTTATTACGGTTGCCAATATCGAGTCGCAGGACCCTACACAAGTCATCGATGGTAACGAGCGCGTTATACGCCCTCGCCTATCGGACGCCGCCTTCTTTTTTGAGACCGACAAAAAACACACGCTGGAGTCACAGCGTAAGCGCTTGGGCTCGATTGTATTTCAGGCCAAGCTCGGCAGCATCTTAGATAAGACCGATCGTATTGCTGCACTCGCCGCCAGCATTGCCAGCGACATGGATGCCGATGCCGCCAAAGCCAAACGCGCCGGCGAGTTATCCAAGGCAGACCTGGTCACCGAAATGGTACTAGAGTTCGACAAAATGCAGGGTATTGCCGGTTATTACTACGCCCTAAACGACGGCGAAGACCCAGAGGTAGCGCAGGCTCTGAAAGAACAGTACCTACCAAAGCACGCCGGAGACGAGCTGCCTAAAACCCAGACAGGCACCTTGATCGCACTGGCCGATCGACTCGACACCATCGTCGGTATTTTTGGTATCGGGCAAAAGCCAACGGGCTCGAAAGACCCCTTCGCGCTGCGCCGCGCCAGCTTAGGTGCGCTGCGCTTAATGGTCGAAAAAGACATCAACCTGGACCTGCGCGAGCTGCTTACACGTGCCGCTGCCGGCCATGGCGACAACATCAAAGACGCCGTCGGTACCGTCGATGAGTCGCTGGCCTATATGCTGGAGCGCTTTCGCGCCTGGTACGAAGAAGACCAAATTGCCACCGAGGTTTATCTTGCGGTTGCCGCCAAAAAGCTCAGCCATCCGGTGGATATCAACACACGGGTGCTAGCCGTTGATGCCTTTGCGCAACTGCCCGAGGCTCAGGCGTTGGCGGCCGCCAACAAGCGCGTATCCAATATCCTGAGCAAACTCGAGAGCGCCCCCGACAGCGACGTTAAATCCGAGCTGCTGGCCGAGCCCGCCGAGCAACAACTGGCCGAAGCGGTAGCCGACAAAGCCCAGCGAGTCGCCCCCTTGTTTGCCGAGCGACGCTACGCCGATGCACTCGCGGAGCTCGCCACATTGCGCGCTGCGGTAGATACCTTCTTTGATGATGTTATGGTAATGGCCGACGATGAGGCCCTTAGAAATAACCGCTTGGCGCTGCTCGCGCAATTGCGTGGGCTGTTTTTGCAAGTAGCCGACATCTCAGCACTCGCTCCGGCAAAAGGGTAACAGCATGAAACTGGTGATTCTCGATCGCGATGGCGTCATCAATCAAGACACCGGTAACTATGTTCGCAGTGCGGACGAGTGGGTTGCCCTACCCGGCAGTATTGCCGCCATAGCCCGTCTGTATAAGGCGGGCTATACGGTGGTAATCGCCACCAACCAGTCGGGTTTGGCACGCGGCTACTTTGATTTAGATGACTTAGAAGCCATGCACGCCAAGCTCACCCAGTTGGTAGAGGCCGAAGGCGCCGAACTGGGGGCTATTTTTTACTGCCCTCACGGCCCGGACGACAACTGCAAATGTCGCAAACCGCTGCCGGGCTTGGTGGATGCCATTGAGGCTGAATTTAATACCAGTGCCGAGGGCGTCGCTTTTATCGGCGATAGCTTACGAGACTTAGAGACCGGCCTTGCCAAAGGCTGCCGTTTGATTCTGGTCGAAACCGGCAACGGCCCTGCTACGCTCGCGCAGCTAGAAAAGAGCGTGGGAGATAACCCGGGGTACAGTCTCTCTGGCCAACCGGTAACCCTAGTGGCCGATTTGGCCGCCGCGGCCGAGTTAATTATTGAATAGGATGTCTGATGTTGCTGTACCTGCGCACCCTGCTGTTTAACACCGGCTACTACGGCTCTGGCATTATCGCCGGCACCATCAGCGTTATTCTTTGGCCCATCTTACCCTACCCTGTACGCTGGCGTGCGGTAACGCTCTGGAACCGGTTTGTCATGTGGTGGTTAAAAGTCTGCTGCAATATACGCATTAAGGTAATCGACCAGCGCCGCCGCAAGGACCACCCCGTGGTAATTATGGCGAAACACCAAAGCACCTGGGAGACCCTGTTTCTGCAGTATCAATTGGCTCCGGTCAGCGTCATTTTAAAGAAAGAGTTGTTGCGTATTCCGTTTTTTGGTTGGGGACTGGCCTCGATGCGCCCTATCGCAATCGATCGCAGCAACCGCTTACAGGCACTGAAAGACGTTAAAACTAAAAGCATTGCGCGCTTAGAGCAGGGCGTTAGCGTGCTGGTGTTTCCCGAGGGAACACGCATGAAGCTGGGCACTGTTGGCAACTACGCCCGCAGCGGCGCCGACATCGCGTGTGCCACCGGCCGCCCGGTTGTGCCAATAGCCCACAACGCCGCCGAGTGCTGGCCACACAAACACTTCTTAAAGTATCCAGGCGAGATAACCATCGTCATCGGCGACGCAATCGCCACTGATGGCCGCGACCGTAAAACCCTAACCGAAGAAGTAAAAACCTGGATCGAAAATCAAATTGAGCAATTGCCGCCGGGCCGCGACGATGGTATCTACGCCCCTTGGCAACGCGAGAAAACCCCACCGTCTAGAGCGTCGGACTCCCACGGGGAGTAAGCACTCGCTTCTGCCAGGCGGGATAATCCTTTTGCATCAAATCCCGCGCCCAGCTGCCATACCACTCTTTATTAGCGGCCAATTTACTGACCGCGTAAGGCGCTACTGGCCGACCGCTGGCCCCATCAACCAACGGCCGGTTGCTATCAAGGGTGTAGTACTTGGCCCACACCGGCTGACGCGGTAACGCGGCGCGGGAATACTTAGGTGCCCAGGCGGGCCTTTGAGGCGCGGCACGCAATTGTGCCTGCTGTAAGGTGTTGTGCTTAAACCAGTCGGCGGCACCTGTCACCGCGCGAATAACCTCGGCAGGAGGTCGCTCGATTTGCATAAAGTACCGAGTAATGCCCACACTGACCTCAGGGTCAAGCGCTACCACCGCCTGATTGTTAGGCGCCGTGGGCTGCGAGGTCTTTAAACCGTACGCCGACGCCCAGATACTGGCCCGGCTATCGTGTGCCTGCTGCAACCGCAACAACAGCTGGTCGCCCTTGCGTACACTGTCTGCGGCTTGCCCCCGTACATCAAACGGTACATAACCGTAGGGCATTTCACCCGCTGCCACCCGACGTAAAAAGCGCAAAGCGTTGATGGTAGTGCGGGTGTCTATAACCGCCTCATCGCCCTCAATAACTTGCGCGTGTAGTGGCCAACCACCATTGTACAACTGGGTTGTCATGACTAACCGAAACGCTTTTTTGGCACTATCGCGGTAGCGCACATCCCCCGTCTGCAAATAGACATGGGATAAATAAAATATCTGCGGAAATATATTAGCGTTAGCGAAGCTCGCGTCCTGAGCGTTTTGATCTTTTAAAAACTGTAAGCGCTGGTCGCCACTAAGCTTGCGGAACGGATTAATATTAGCCGGCCAACCACCGCTATTGCGCTGCATCAACAACAGATTATCGGCAATGGCGAGAACTTGCTCCTGGCTGTAAAGATCAACATTTTCATTGGGGTGGGTTTGCTGCCAAAAATCAAGCACGCGCTCGAAGCCATCCGTCGCCACAGGGCGATATACCGGAGGCTGATGGCTACATGCGCTCAGAGCCAGAAGCAAGACAAATGCAATGGTACGAGTGTGAATCAAAGCTGCGCTCGACAGGGTTAGCATAGCCATTGGTGGCAAGGTTGCGCGCTATTGTACCCAACCCACGCGCTCACGAACACACTGTATATTCTAATCCTGGCGCGGCTGATCGGTCACCGAACAATTGCGCCCTAACGCTTTGGCTTGATATAGATGCTCATCGGCTCTATGCAGGCTTTGCTCAAAAGATTCGTCCGTCCTCCATTGCACAGCACCCACACTAGCACTCACCACTAACGGGGATTGGGAGGCATCGTACTCGGTAGCAAAAATCTGGGTGCGGATTTTTTCTGCCAGGCCATAAATTTCATGAGGTGCAATATTTTCAGCAACTATCAAAAATTCTTCACCACCCCAGCGGGCCACAAGATCTCCCGAGCGTATGTTTTGCGTTAAAACAGTGGCCACCTGTATCAGCACTTTATCGCCTTGATCGTGGCCGCGGCGATCATTAATCCGTTTAAAGTGATCAATATCCAACAACAGTATCGCCATTGGAGTGCCGCTGTCGGGAGCGTACGCCTCCAGCGATAGCTCCAGCCCATGGCGGTTAAGTAAGCCCGTAAGTTTATCGCGTTGGGCCATGTCTTTTAGGTTCTCTGCTTGATGACGCAGTTGTTGATGCCGGGACTTCAGCCACTGGTAGCGCCGTTCACTGCCCTTTGCCTGATTGGCGTAGTGAGCCGATTGCAACAGTACATACCCAAACCCAATTATCAGCCAAACACCAATCACTAATTGATACCACCGCTCTGCTGAAACCCAGGGCCCCTGCAAGCGCATCTGACGAATTTCGAGTTCGTGATCACCGGGAGCCAGATCACTGCCTAAATTGGCGCCAATTAGCGTGATATTATTAAATTCGGGTTTGGTATATTCGCGTTGAATTTCTCGCGCCTCTAACCACCAATCGGCCACCCGGAACTCATCCAATCCAATCACCAGCTCAGGGTTAATATCTTCGACCCGAACATTAAATATTATGTACTGTGCACTATTTCCGTCATCCGGGGTGCTGTAGGCAGGGTTGTAGTTGCGCATAAAAATAGACAGGCGGGGATTGATCGAGTTAACCACCATGCTTATCTTTAGGTGATCGTACTCAGAAATATCAATACCATCGATAAAGTTGTCGCTTAGGGCTAAATTAAATCCGCAATAGAGCGAGGGCTTGTCCGCCTCTCGGGTACAGCGCATCGAATTTTTCTCAAAATCCAGCCATTCGACACGAGTTCCTCCTCCAGCGTCGCTATCGGCGTAAATAAAACGGGTAGCATCGGTATCAGGCAGAAGATCAAGGGTGCGCAACGGAATATATTGATGGCCGAAAAGGGCAGCCAAAGTTAGCAACAGCGAAGCGAGCAACAACCAGCGAGGAAACGTTAGAGGTACGCGTTGCGGGCTCACAGTTTAAAGCTTCCCTTATTCGCTTATGGGCTTTAGCGACCACTCCTGTTAACGGCGGCTAAGGTCAGCAACATCGTTTTTAAAGTGCAGCACAAGCCAATCGACCAACAAACTATTCAAGTGGTTTTTGCGGTGCTGCCAAGGTTTATTGTTTATCCGCAGCACCCACCCAATTTACTCTACCTATGCTGATTTTGCCACCAGTGAAACGGCGGTACCCGCAACGGAGCGATTGACGCCATTAATCAGCGCTTTGATAGCCGCCGCGACAATACTGCCGTCGCGGCCCACCCCAAACACCGGGTCGCCCGAGCCAAAACGCAACTCAATGTAACTCACCGCATCACCTTTAGCGCCACCGCCGCTGATGGCGTGCTCGTGATAGTCGACAACGCTGATAGGCTCATCAACCAGCGGCTGTAATGCCGCCACCGCGGCCGCTACCGGCCCACTGCCCTGTCCCAGCAAACGTTGCGCCTGCCCGGCGATTCTCACCTCCAGTGCCATAGACACTTCGTCATCGCGGCTATGCTGTTCGTTGTGACAATACGTTACGGGGGCATTTACCTGTAAATACTCACGCTCGAACAGGGCAAAAATACCGGCGCTGGACACCTCTTTGCCCGTCTCATCTGAGTGCGCCTGAACAGTGCGGCTAAATTCTATTTGTAAACGGCGCGGAATGTCCAAACCGTACTCCTGGGCCAACAAAAAGCTCACACCGCCTTTACCCGACTGACTGTTTACCCGCACCACAGACTCGTATGAACGGCCCAGATCCGCCGGGTCAATGGGTAAATAGGGCACCCGCCAATATTCACCGTCTTGGCGCTGCGCAAACCCTTTTTTAATCGCATCCTGATGGGAACCCGAGAAAGCGGTAAACACCAACTCGCCGGCATAGGGATGACGCGGATGAACCGGCAATTGATTGCACTGCTCGACTAATTGACGCACCTGGTCGATCTGACCAAAATCTAGCCCGGGATCGATACCCTGGGTGTAAAGGTTTAAGGCTAGCGTCACCAAGTCGACGTTTCCGGTGCGCTCGCCATTGCCAAACAAACACCCCTCTACTCTATCCGCCCCCGCCATTACCGCGAGTTCAGCCGCCGCCACCGCCGTACCGCGGTCGTTGTGTGGGTGCACGCTCAACACAATACTATCGCGGCGCTCTAAGTGGCGGTGCATCCACTCGATTTGATCCGCGTAGGTGTTAGGCGTCGACATCTCTACGGTCGCCGGCAAGTTGACGATCATTTTACGCTCGGGTGTCGGCTGCCAAACGGCAGAGACCGCATCCACCACCTCTTTGGCAAAAGGCAGCTCGGTGCCCGAGAACACCTCGGGTGAATACTGATAAACCCACTCAGTATCCGGATAGCGTGCCGTCGCCTCTTGCACCCAGCGGGTGCCCTGCTCGGCAATAGCCTTTACTCCGGCCTGATCTGTGCGATACACAATTTCACGAAAATCCGGCGCGGTGGGGTTATACATATGCACGATCGCGCGGCGCGCACCGGCTAACGACTCGACGGTGCGCTCGATCAACTCCTGGCGCGCCTGAGTTAATACTTCGATAGTGACATCGTCGGGAATATGCTTATCTTCAATCAGCAGCCGCACTAAATCAAAATCGGTCTGAGACGCCGAGGGAAAGCCCACCTCGATCTCTTTAAAACCCATCTCAACCAACGCCTTAAAAAACTTAAGCTTAGTCGTCACCGACATCGGATCGATTAGCGCCTGATTGCCATCGCGCAGATCGGTACTCATCCAAACCGGAGGAGCACTGATAGTGTTGCTGGGCCACTGACGATCCGCTAAGACAATCGGTGCAAAGGCGCGATATTTGGCAGAAGGCTGCTTTAACATGATGTTCTCCGACGATGAGCGATAGATTTTGGTAGCTGACGCTTACTCAGAGTGAGGATCACCCACAGTGGCATTGCATCGAGCTTGTGGCCCTTTAGCAACTGGCTTGTGGCCGTATGCTGCTTCTGCTACCCATAGACACAGTGTAACCAGTCACAACCGGCAGATGATTGCCAAAATAACGTTATATTTACATTTATTAGCATATTGTTGCGCTATAGTGGCGACTTAAAGAATTTTAACAGGAATGTATTTGTGGCCACGCAACTCGACAGATATGACGGAATGATTCTTGAGCGCTTACAGCGGGACGGGCGGATTTCAAACCAAGAATTAGCTGACGCTATCAGCTTATCCCCATCGCCTTGTCTGCGCCGGGTGAGACAATTGGAGGATGACGGTTTAATAGACGGCTATGTGGCGCTGCTTAACGCCCGCAAGCTGGGGCTAAACCTCACAGCCCTTATTCAAATCAGTATGGACCGGCACACCCCTGAGCGGTTTGAGAACTTTGAAAACACCATTGCCGCCTACCCCGAAGTCCTGGAGTGCCACCTGATTACCGGGCAATCGGCCGACTATCAAATTAAAGTGATTGTGGCGGATATGGACGCCTTTCAACAATTTTTGCTCAATAAGCTGACGCGAATTGAAGGGGTGACCGGTGTACAATCGTCGTTTGTATTGAAATCACCTATACGCTCCACTGCACTGCCTATTTCGCACAAAGCCTAAACACACAGAAATAATAATTGAGGCTACTATGACCCGCTTTACCCGATTGATCGCTCTATTTTTACTGTTAAGCGGAGCCTACAGCGCAGCTGAGACTCCTGCTCTGTCGGCAGAGCCGACGCTGGAGCGCATCAGTTACACCAGCAAGGCCGACAACAAAGAGCGGGACTTTTTTGTCTACCTGCCCGAGGGGTACGCCACTCAGCCCGATAAAGAGTGGCCGGTAATGCTGTTTTTGCATGGTAACGGCGAGCGCGGCAACGGCAAAGATGAGCTTGATTACGTCTTAATACACGGCCCTCTGTACGAAGCCTGGGTGCAGAAAAAAGAGCTGCCCTTTATTATCATCTCACCACAATTGCACATGTTTGGCATGGATAAACGCGGTATTAGCTACATAGACAATCGCTCGCGTAGCCAGATCCCGCAACGTCTTGAACAAGGCACACCACCCCGAGCGCCCTACTTCGCCACCCCGCAACCGATGACCGGCGTCCCATCTCAGGTCGATATGAGCCTGATACCGCCATTGTTGCCGGAGGGCTGGGATAAAGTAGAAGAAGATTTATTGCATATTCTCGATACGGTGCAAAATAACTTTCGCACCGACCAAAGCCGCCTGTACCTGACAGGAATGAGCTACGGTGGCTTCGGCACCTGGTGGCTCGCCAGCCAGCACCCAACCATGTTTGCCGCCATCGCTCCGGTAGTAGGCTGGGGGCACCCATCCTATATCGCTCCCATCGCCAAGCATCAAATTCCGGTTTGGCAGTTTGCCGGCGGCCGCGACCACACCGTACCCATCCAGTACTTCTACCCCGGCTTAAACCGTTTGGAGCAATTGGGCCATACTCATGTGCGCTTTACCACCCACGAAGACATGGGCCACGACGCTTGGCGCAGGGTGTACAGCAGTGATGATTTTTATCAGTGGTTACTGTCCCACCGACGGTAACCAAAGTAATTGACGTGGCACGGAAGCCCAGCCGTTTACCTTTCCCGCTCTGTCTTACAACAACGCCACCCGCACCTGATTAAACCCCTGTAAAAGGAGGAAAAAAGCGCTATATTAGCTCCATGACTTGGACACTCTCACGCTTTTGCTCACTTAATAGCCGCAGTGCTCTATGAAGCAGAAACAGCTCAAGCGCAATCCAGCCGCGAAGTGGGCACTCTCGATGTGCGTTACGCTTATGCTGGCCGCCGCCACCACCGAGGTGATGCTCGAACAGTATTTCAATGAGTCGGCGATCAAAGACAAACAACAACAAGTTACCCAACAACTTAGCGCCCACGCCGCAGAACTCTCCGGGGCCATCAACAATAACTTATCGCTTATCAGTGGCCTGGCTGCCCATATTGGGCTATTTCCAGACCTCTCTCAGGCCGAGTTTGAAGATTACGCCGCTACCATTTTTCGTCAGGAGCCTTTACTTAAAAGCCTGGCCGCAGCGCCGAATTTAGTGATTCGCTACCTTTACCCGGCCACCGAACAACGGGAAATTATCGGCCTTAATTACCGCAATTTACCGGATCAAATGACAGTTATCCGAGAGCTCAACCAGCGGGGTAAACTACATCTCGCCGGACCTTTAAAACTGGTTCAGGGCGATGAAGCTGTTATCGGCCGAGTAGGCGTATTTACCCGCGAAGATGCCTTTTGGGGCATTGTCTCCGCCCCCATGAAAACCTCTGACCTTTATCGAGCGGCCGGTCTGCTCGATGACAACCTCACTATCGATGTAGCGATTCGTGGGCGCAACGCGTCGGGTTCCGACGGTGAGGTTTTTTTTGGCAGCGAGGAGGTGTTTAACGACCCGCGCAGCACGGTAACCTCTATCAACGTCGGCGTGGGAAGTTGGCTATTAGCGGCTCGCCCAATTCACGGGTGGGAAAAAAACAACGTGGTGTGGGTGCTGCGCGGCGCCTTTATTATTATTGCTCTGCTATTACTTGTCGCCACGGTATCGCGCTACCGTCAGATGCGACGAGACGCGAGCTATCAGCGCACACTGCAAAAAAACGAAGCCCTGTTACGTGAAGTAGGCAAACTCGCGCTCGTGGGTGGGTGGCAATTAACGCCCGTTAAAGAACAGCTCATCGTGTCACTCTGGAGTGAGCAAACCGCTAAAGTGTTGCGGATGGAACACCACTCACCTCCTTCACTACAAGAGTTATTAGCTCGCTTCGACCCGAATCAAGCCAAGGTGCTAAGCGCCGCCATTACCGACGCCAGCCTAGGGACTCCATTTGATATCGAGTTAAATTTTATCTCCCCTAAAGAGGGCAAGTGCTGGGTAAGAGTCATCGGTAAACCACTCGAAGACACGGCGCCTCCTTATGCGGTGCTAGGATCAATGCAAGACATTACCGAGCGCAAACGTTTTACCGAAAAAATCCAACAACAGGCTATTTATGATCAGCTAACCGGGCTACCCAATAGGCTGTTGTTTCAAAACAGGCTCAGTAAAGCGATTGCTCAATCCCAACGGAGCCGGACCCGTTTGGCGGTTTTATTTATCGATCTTGATAACTTCAAGCCGGTAAACGACAACTTGGGTCACACTGTGGGCGACAAGCTTTTAAAGAGTGTGGGCGGAAGAATTAAAGCTTGTGTGCGCACCACCGATACCGTAGCACGCTATAGCGGTGATGAATTTATTGTTGTGTTACACGATATTCAAGACGCAAAAATAGCCGTATCCATCGCCGAACAAATTATTAAGGCGGTCAGCCAAGTGTATAGCATTGATGCTAACCATATCTTTTGCGGTGCTAGTGTCGGAATATCCATGTATCCGGATGATGGCGATACGGTTGAGTCTTTGGTATCAAAAGCCGACCAAGCCATGTACGGCGTTAAACGATCGGGTAGAAACGGCTGGCAGTTTTTTACCAAAAATATGCAAGTTATTTCCGAAAAGCGCCACCAGTTAAGCACTCAATTGGTCACCGCCATCGATAATCAGGAGTTCAGTGTTTACTATCAACCCATTGTCGATCTAGCCGAAAACCGGGTCTATAAATGTGAAGCGTTAATTCGTTGGTTTAGAAACGGAAAACAAATTCCAACAGATGAGTTTATTACGCTTGCCGAAGAAACAGGCCGGATTAATGAGATTGATCGATTTGTATTAGCGACCGCCAGCGAACAGCTTATCGCCCTTGCAAAAACTCTTAACTGTAGTATCGGTTTATCGATTAATGTTTCCCCCCGGGTTTTTTCGAGTAAAGACGACTCACTTGATCGCTGGCTGGCCCTGGTTACCCGAGCTGCCGAGCAGCTTGATATCACCGTTGAAATCACCGAGCGACTATTAATTGAAGAATCTGACCGCATCATGTGGGTGCTAACTAAATTAAAAACGTTAGGTGTCACTATCGCCATCGACGACTTTGGTACGGGTTATTCGTCATTGAGTTATCTGACAAAATTCCCCATCGACATTATAAAAATCGATCAGTCGTTTATTAAAAAATTGGGGGTTGATAGAACGCCTGAAGCCTTAACTGAAACCATGATTGGATTGTCCCACAAGCTAAACCTAGAGGTAGTAGCGGAAGGGATTGAAACACTTGAGCAACTTAATTATTTACGCCTTTGGCAGTGTGATTACGGTCAGGGATACTACTTTAACAAGCCGCTTCCGCTAGAGGCGTTTATTGAACTTATTAAACAACAGCAAAATGTCCCGCTCTAATGCGTGTTTAAGTGACCACATATAGTCAAATCTACCCTCATTTTTACTATCCAAACTCACTCTGTGACGTGCTGTAACGCACAACAACAATATTAAATATCACAAAATATTGATTATTGTGGTACTTAGTATATTCTCGTCAGCAAATAATATTTTGCCTGATAGATGCATACGCCATAAATACTTATCGACGGTAAGTTGATAACAATAATAAACGGAGTTATGCATGCACCTGATTAAACTACAACAACTTGGACTCTTTTTGACTTTAAGTCTTGCGGTATATGCCAATGCCGGCACGGCCATAGAACAACGTATTATCGATGAAGCCTTAACCCCCTTATTTGGTCCACATCGGGCAACGACATCCACCGGTAAGGTCATACCCGAGCACCGCTTCGACAACGCTCAAGTGTGTGGTGCCTGTCACAGCGATATCTATAAGGAGTGGAATTCATCAATGATGTCACACAGTTGGGATGACCCTATCTATCGTGCTCTGCTCAGTCGAGCAAGCAAGGCGAGTAACGGCGATCTCGATAATTTTTGCACCGGTTGTCACACACCCACTGGTTTACTGACGGGTCAGGTAACCCGAGCCGATAACCAATCGCCGCCCGAGTTGGGTAACCCCGTAACCGACCTACCCGGCGTGGACTGCGAAAGTTGCCACAATATCAACGCCATCAGCGGTATCGATAACGGCGCCTATGTGCTTAACGATGCAGGTGAGCAGCGTATTAAATATGGCCCACGGCGCGATGCACAGTCGCCCTATCACGAAACCGCCTATTCACCGTTGCATTCAGAATCGCAGATGTGTGCCACATGCCATAACGTCACACACCCACTGAACGGTGTTCCGGTTGAGCGCACCTACGATGAGTGGTACGAGAGCCCGTATCGCACGGCCGGCGTTAGTTGCCAAGATTGCCACATGAAGCCCGTAAAAGGGAAAAGCGCGATTATGGGACCAGAGCGCAGCGACCGCGCTACTCATTGGTTCGCGGGCGGCAATACAACCTTATTGGAGCATTTCGGACACACCGATAACGCCAAGCGAGCTCGCGCTTTACTGCAATCGAGTGCCACCATCGAACTCGTCGATCCCCCACAAAGCATACAACCAGGGGCTTTAGAAAAAATAACCCTAAAAGTGACAAACACCGGAGCGGGACACAAACTCCCTACAGGCTTTCCAGAAGGGCGCGAGGTGTGGGTGGATATGCAACTTAAAGATGCGAGTGGCAAAACTTTTTATCGCTCAGGTGCGATAAAAGACGGCAAAACCGAACCCGGAACGAAAAACTTTATGGTTCGCATGGGCGATAAAAACGGTAAAAAAGTAGAGGTTGAAGTCTGGCGTATAACCCACATCATGTCCGACAACCGCATATTGCCCAAAGGGCATGCGTTAGTAGATTATTACGTAGATATTCCCGATGAATTGCAAGGCCCTATAACGCTAACCGCAAAGTTACATTATTGGCCGTTTTCCCAGGCTTTTGCTGACGAGTTGCTAGGCCAAGATAAACTCAAGGTAAAAGTCGAAACAATCACCGACATAAAAGAAAGTATTGACGTTGACTCTAGCACCAAGATAGCGGTAAACGCCGATTGATTATCGTAAAGACAATGGCCCCACAGATCGTTAACCTGTGAGGCCATTATCTACTGGGCCGCCTAAGCGGTCTTTACTCACTACTTATTTATACATCCAGGTTAGCAACCGCTAACGCGTTAGACTCGATAAACTCACGGCGGGGCTCAACATGGTCCCCCATCAAAGTGGTAAAGATCTGATCGGCGCCAATGGCGTCAGCAATATTTACCTTCAGCATACGGCGAGTTTCGGGGTTCATTGTGGTTTCCCACAACTGTTCCGGGTTCATCTCACCAAGGCCTTTGTAGCGCTGTATAGAGTACCCGCGGGTGGCTTCTTTCATCAGCCACTCTAGCGCTTGCTGAAAACTCTCCACTTCTTGAGTTTTTTCACCGCGCTGTACGTAAGCGCCCTCTTCAATCAAGCTTTCGAGCTTTTCGCCCAGCGCAACAATCGAACGATATTCACCGGAGGCAAAGAACTCGTGGTTAAATGGGTATTCCGCGGCCACGCCGTGCTCGATGATCTCGATATGCGGCAAAAACAGATGACGCTCATCGTCTTCGCGAACGCTGATTTCGTAGCGGTCACTGCCCGCACGATGAGAGTTAACAAAATGGCTTGCTAACTGCTCACACCAGTTCTCCATATGCGCTTGATCACCCAGTTGATCGGCATTGAGCGATGGCATGTGAATCATCTGCTCCAGCACGTCGCTAGGGTACAAGCGAGACAGCCGATCAATGGTGTCCATTACCGCCCGGAACTCCCGGACCAGCGCCTCCAGCGCCTCACCACTCACGCCCGGCGCATTCGCGTTGACATGCAGGCTGGCGTTCTCCAGCGCGGCTTGCGTAAGGAACGCGGTACGTGCCGCTTCATCCTTCAGGTATTGCTCCTGCTTGCCTTTAGCGATTTTGTATAGAGGCGGCTGGGCAATATACACATGGCCGCGCTCAATAAGCTCGCGCATCTGACGGAAGAAGAAGGTCAGCAACAAGGTGCGGATGTGCGAGCCATCCACATCCGCATCGGTCATGATAATAATGCTGTGATAGCGCAGTTTTTCCGGGTCAAACTCACTTTTACCGATACCGCAACCCAGTGCGGTAATCAGGGTGCCGACCTCAGCGGACGATAACATCTTATCGAACCGAGCTTTTTCGACGTTAAGAATCTTACCCTTAAGCGGCAAAATAGCCTGAGTTTTACGGGCGCGCCCCTGCTTGGCGGAGCCACCGGCTGAGTCACCCTCCACCAAGTAAAGTTCGGAGAGCGCAGGATCTTTCTCTTGGCAGTCGGCAAGCTTGCCGGGCAATCCCGCAATATCCAGCGCGCCCTTGCGGCGAGTCATCTCACGAGCCTTGCGGGCCGCTTCACGGGCGCGAGCGGCATCAATCATTTTACCCACAATGGCCTTAGCCTCTTGTGGGCTCTCTAGCAAAAAGTCGGTAAAGTTTTGTGTCATCTCTTGCTCAACCGCAGTTTTCACTTCGGATGACACCAGTTTATCTTTGGTCTGAGACGAGAATTTAGGGTCTGGCACCTTAACCGAGATAATCGCCGTTAACCCTTCGCGGGCATCGTCACCGGTGGTGCTTACTTTAGCCTTCTGGGCCAGCCCTTCGCGTTCAATATAGGTGTTCATACTGCGGGTTAACGCCGCCCTGAATCCCGCCAAGTGGGTGCCACCATCTCGCTGCGGGATGTTATTGGTATAGCAAAAAAGGTTTTCCTGGAAGGAGTCATTCCACTGTAACGCCACCTCGACCGCGATCCCGTCATCGCGCGTGGTATTAAAGTGCACAACCTTGTTGATCGGGGTTTTATTGACGTTAAGGTGCTCTACAAAGGCCCGCAAACCGCCCTCGTACTCGTAGACTTCTTCTTTACCGCYGCGCTCATCTTTAAGCACAATACGCACACCAGAGTTAAGAAACGACAGCTCGCGCAGGCGCTTAGCCAACAACTCAAAGTGGAACTCAATGTTGGTAAAGGTATCGGCGGATGGCTTAAAGTGAATCTCGGTACCTGTGGTGCTGGTATCGCCCACAACTTCCAAAGGCTCTTGAGGCACGCCATGACGGTAAACCTGTTCATGCACCTTGCCACCGCGACGGATAGTCAGCTTTAACTCTTCGGACAAAGCGTTAACCACAGAGACACCCACACCGTGCAAACCGCCAGATACCTTGTAAGTGTTGTCATCAAACTTACCACCGGCGTGCAATACGGTAAGAATGACCTCGGCGGCCGAGACGCCCTCTTCATGCATCTCGGTAGGAATACCGCGGCCATTATCGGAGACAGACACGGATTCGTCGGGGTGAATAACCACATTGATCTCAGAGCAGTGACCCGCCAGAGCTTCATCGATAGAGTTATCCACCACCTCAAAGACCATATGGTGCAGACCGGTACCGTCATCGGTATCACCAATGTACATGCCTGGCCGCTTGCGTACGGCATCCAGACCTTTAAGAACTTTAATACTGGACGAATCGTAATTGGGGATATCGTCTGACATAGGTCTTACACTCCGGGTTTATTCGTTTAGCCGGCGCTATACCTGCGCGAGCTTGGTTATTCCTGTCCTATAATCTTGCCGTGTTCCACGTGGAACAGTTTGATATCTCGTTCTGGCTTATTCAGCCAAGGTGCTAACAAAGCCGCTTGCTCTACTCCGGTGACAAAAACCTGAGTATTTAAGCGATCAAGCCAGTCCACCAACAACTGACGGTGGTGCTCATCTAGCTCTGCCGGCAAATCGTCGACCATATAAATACACTGACGGCCTGTGAGCTTAGCAAAGACAACCCCTTGCGTTATCTTCATAGCGCAAACTAAAAGCTTTTGTTGACCGCGCGAGAGTACATCGGCTGCGGCATGGCCCTTGATGCGAATCCGAATATCAGCGCGATGAATCCCGGCGCCGGTATACCCCAAGCGGCTATCGCGCTCGAAGGTATCCACCAGTACCTCAGGGTAAGCTTTGTCTTTATCCCACCCTCTATATAGGCTTAGAGTCAAACCATCAGCCATGACGAACTCGTCGATCAACTGATGAAACACTTCGCTAAAGGCGGCAAACGCCTTCGCACGCATCTGTGAGATCTGCTCGCTTATTGCGATAAGCTCTCGCTCCCACACGTGCAGCTCTGAGCCCTCTATTCTATCACGCCGGAGGATACTATTCCGTTGTTTTAAACAGCGCTGTGAAGCCTTCCAGGCAGCAAAGAAGCTTGGTTCCACGTGGAACACTAACCAGTCGAGAAATTGTCGACGAACACTGGGGCTCCCCTCCAACAACAGGAATGCATCAGAGTTGATTACCTGTAATGGCAAAAGAGCGGCCAACTCAGCCAAAGATGATACCAACTGACCATGAGCCTTAAAGGCAGAGTCGCCGTCGCGTGAACGAGATACGCCCAGCGGGATTTCACCACTTACGTCAGCCACGCGACCAAACACCGTCATGTCGGGCTGCCGCTCATTAATCAGGGCTTTAATTTTAGGGCCTCGAAACGATCGACCAAGAGACAACACGTGGATAGCCTCGAGAATGGAGGTTTTACCCGAACCATTTTGGCCATAAATAAGATTGACGTCTGAGGAGGGCTGGATGTCGACCGAGGTAAGATTACGTAGATTCTGGACAACCAGCCGCTGAAGGGACATACAAAGCAGAGTAGTTAAATGACTAAAGCGCCCTTACAGGCGCATTGGCATTACAACGTAAAGCGAATCACCATCGTCGACAGGCTCCTCCAGCAAGGCACTGCTGTTGGCGTCAGACAAAGTGATTTTTATGGTGTCACTGTCAATTACATTAGCAACATCCGTTAGGTAGCTAACGTTAAAACCTACTTCGAGTGAGTTGCCGCTGTAGTCGACGGTTAACTGCTCTTCGGCCTCTTCCTGCTCAGGGTTATTGGCCACTATCGTTAACTGACCGTCCTCGAGCAATAAGCGCACACCACGGTACTTTTCATTGGATAGAATGGCGGTGCGCGAAAACGCTTGCTTTAACTCAGTACGGGAGCCAAATACGATCTTATCGCCACCGCGGGGCAGTACTCGCTCATAGTCGGGGAACTTGCCGTCAACCAGTTTCGAGGTAAAGGTATAGTCCTCAGAGGTAACCCGTACGTGGTTGGCGCTTAAGGTAATATCAACCAAGTCTTCGACGTCGCCCATTAAACGAGACAATTCCAGCACACCTTTACGCGGTAAAATCGCCTGAATGGTATCGGCGGTATTAACGCCCACAGCCCGGGTACACATCGCCATCCGGTGACCATCGGTCGCCACCACACGCAGCTGATCTTGCTTAACTTCCCAAAGCATGCCATTTAGGTAATAGCGCACATCCTGTTGCGCCATGGCAAAGGCCGTGCGCTCAATCAGGCGCTTCACTTCGCGTTGCTGACAACTAAACTGTAGGTCACTGGGGCCATCTTCAACGTTAGGAAAATCCGTGGCCGGTAAGGTCGACAGCGTAAAGCGGCTGCGGCCGCTTTTAAGCAGAACCCTGCCCTCTTCTTCAACCAACTCGATATCCGCATCGTCAGGCAAAGATCGCACAATATCGACAAACTTCCGCGCAGGTACAGTAATCTCACCATCGACACCTGGGCTTTCAAGCTCTACTCGCCCGACAATCTCCACCTCAAGGTCAGTGCCCGTCAGCGACAAGCGGCTTCCCTCTAGCACCAGCAATACGTTAGATAAAACTGGTAATGTCTGGCGGCGCTCCACCACACCAGATACCAGTTGCAGGGGTTTTAATAAAGCCTCGCGGGATACGACAAGTTTCATGTGCTGGTCTCTTCGTCTGGTCCATTTTGCTGAGTAACTGGCAACCTAGAATCAATCTGGTCGCTCCTTGGGAGCTCGTAACTGCCCTAACGGGTTAGGTTGTTAGCGAGCGCAACAGATTCTTTAAATCTTCGCGGATGTCCGCATCTTCTTCTTCTAGCTCTTTGATTTTTCGGCAAGCGTGCAACACGGTTGTATGGTCGCGGCCGCCAAAGGCATCGCCAATTTCCGGCAAGCTGTGGTTGGTTAATTGCTTGGCCAACGCCATCGCTACCTGGCGAGGACGCGCCACCGAGCGGGAGCGCCGCTTAGAGAGCATATCGCCAATTTTAATCTTGTAATACTCACCCACCACACGCTGAATATTCTCGATGCTCACCTGCTTGTCCTGTAGCGCGAGTAGGTCTTTAAGCGCCTCCCGAACCAGCTCGACATCTATCGGCCTACCCGTGAAGTGAGCGCTTGCTATCACTCTTTTCAGTGCACCTTCAAGCTCCCGGACGTTGGAACGAATACGTTGAGCAATAAAAAAAGCCGCATCATGGGGCAAGTCGACCGCCACCTGTGCCGCTTTTTTCATTAAAATAGCCACCCGCATCTCGAGCTCCGGTGGCTCTACCGCAACCGTTAACCCCCAACCAAAACGAGATTTAAGCCGTTCTTCTAATCCATTAATTTCTTTCGGGTAGCGGTCACAAGTCAGAATAATCTGTTGCCCACCTTCTAACAAGGAGTTAAAGGTATGAAAGAACTCCTCCTGCGAGCGCTCTTTACCGGCAAAAAACTGAATATCATCAATTAACAGCGCATCCACCGAGCGGTAGTAGCGTTTAAAGTCATTAATAGCGTTTAACTGTAGCGCTTTTACCATGTCGGCGACAAAGCGCTCTGAGTGCAGATAAATGACCTTAGCGTTAGGGTTTTTATTAATTAAGGCATTACCCACCGCCTGCATCAAGTGGGTTTTACCCAACCCCACGCCGCCGTAAATAAACAGTGGGTTGTAAGCGCCACCTGGGTTTTCTGATACCTGACGGGCTGCAGCCAACCCCAATTGGTTAGATTTACCTTCGACAAAGCTGTTAAAGGTAAAACCACGATTGAGGTTGTCTTTATGCTTGAGCCCTCCTTCTACGCCAGAATCCGTCTCTGGTGCAGGGCTGGGAGCAGGTTTAGGGGCTGGAGGAGGCGCCACAGGTCGCTCACTGTTAGCGCCGACATTCGATGTATGCGACTGCCTGACAGGAGCCGCTGGGCTAGGTGCCGGGCGGCTCGTGCGAGGGGCCGTTCTGGCACCCACACCCACCTCGATCGAAAACTCAGGACCATCTTGATAGTGCTTGGCAAGCTCAGTAATACGCTCTAAGAACTTCTCGCACACCCAGTCACACACAAAACGATTGGGCGCCAACAAACGAAGACGATCGGCCTCAGCCTCCTCATCGATTTTGAGTGGGCGTATCCAGGTATTAAATTGTTGCGAGGGAAGCTCCTCACGCAAACTGGACACACAATAATTCCACACCGAATGCGGCAAAATACGACCCCCAACAAGCCAATTTATTCTAAATAAACGAAAGCCGGGTAGTGTACCGCCCACACTAAAAGTTATCCACACCCTGAGTTAATTATTTTTGCCAACGACACGAAGGCGCTCTTTATATCCAATAGATGTTTGATAAAAAAAGCAAAAAAACCTCCAAGCCTTGATTTTATTACCCTAGTGCCGAATACACCATCTGTGGATAAACCTGTTAACAAAGTATTTATAAGCTGGACACAAGCTCTGCAAACTTACAAACGAACATAAATTAAACACTTTGTTTGGATAACGATTGATTTAAGTTTCAGATTTATATAAAATCGCGCCTCTTTTCGCACCCAGTGTGAGTATTTGAACAAGGTAATCGGTAGGTTAGCCCCATGAAAAGAACATTTCAGCCCAGCGTATTGAAGCGCGCACGCGCTCACGGTTTCCGCTCTCGTATGGCCACCAAAAACGGTCGTGCCGTACTAGCCCGCCGTCGTGCCAAAGGCCGTAAAAGCTTAGCAGTTTAAGCTTTTCGCTACGCGTGTGACCGTAAAGGGCACCGCTATAGCTTCTTTGTAAGAGCGCTTTATCATCTTACAAAGGTCTATAGCGGTGCCCTTTGCTGTTTGTGCCTATCTACTTTGACCGCCTGAGGCAATCACCTGTGAGCAGTTACGGTTTCCCTAAAGCCCTGCGACTACTAAAGTCCGCTGACTTTCAGGCAGTGTTTGCCAATGCTCCGTTTCGTGCCTCCCACCAACACCTTTTAATACTCTCGCGCGCTAATGGCCTCGCCCACGCACGTCTGGGTCTTATTATCGCTAAAAAGAACATCCGGCTGGCCGTCGGCCGCAACCGCGTCAAGCGCCAGATTCGCGAAAGTTTTCGTAAGCACCAGCAACAATTGCATGGCTTAGATGTTATTGTACTGGCTCGCCGGGGGCTGGATGAATGCGATAATAGTGCGATCGAAAAGATGCTGGCTAAACAATGGCAACGCATCGCGCGTAAGCGGGATCAAGCAAACACTAAACCGCCGGAGCAGACCCAGTGAGCTGGCTGGCGATTAAGCTTATTCACGCCTATCGCTACTTATTAAGCCCTTGGGTGGGTAATCAGTGCCGCTTTTATCCTACCTGCTCACACTATAGCGAAGAGGCTATTAATCGATTTGGCTTTATTAAAGGGGTTTATTTAACTCTGTGCCGACTTTTAAAATGCCACCCTTGGCACCCGGGCGGCTTCGACCCTGTACCTGACAACAAACTAACTCAATCGCAGACGACAAATGGCAAACATTAATAAGATGGACTGGCAAAAGAACTTGTTACTCGCGGCCATGGCGGCCGTGGTTATTATGCTCATAATGCGCTGGGATGACTTTGAGCAATCCCGCGCCCCAGCCGAGCCAGTGGCAACCAATAACAGTGCGGGCAGCTCTATTCCCAGTGCACTGGAATCTAACGCCGGCGATGTGCCGACACTCGCCTCGGCAGATAATCAAGCGCCAAGCGAGCCTGCCGCGCCAAGCCAGCAAGCCGTGACGGTGGTAACCGATTCTCTCGAGGTCAGTATTAATACCCTGGGCGGCGATATTACCCGTGTCGCGCTACCGCGCCACTACGCACATATCGACACCCCCGATCAGCCTTTTGTGCTTATTCACAGCAATACCGGCCAAACCTATAGCGTACAAAGCGGGCTGGTGGGACAAAATGGTACCGATAGCGCCAAAGGCCGCCCTACCTTTAACTCAGCTGAAAATCACTATGTGCTGCAAGAGGGGCAAGACACGCTGGCGGTAGATCTTACCCTTGAGCAAAACGGTGTCGCCATTACTAAACGCTTCACCTTTCACCGGGGTGAGTACCGTGTCGATCTCGACTACCTAATCAACAACACCAGCGATGCTCCCTGGCAAGCCAGTGTGTACGGGCAAATTAAACGCGACAGCCACGAGCCCGACTCGGATACCGGTATTGGTATGAAGCCATTTGTCGGCGCCGCGCTTACTACCAATGACGAACGCTACAAAAAGTTCGACTTTGATGACCTGCAGGAGAAAACCTTTACCACCCAAATTGAAGGTGGCTGGGTGTCGATGGTGCAACACTACTTTATTAGCGCCTGGATCCCCAACGCCGAGTCGCAAAACAACTTCTTTTTACGTCAGCAGGGCAGCAACGACATTTACCTGTTGGGCTTTACCAGCGAAGCGGTCACTGTACCGGCAAACAGCCAGGGTAAGATACACTCACAGTTTTACGCCGGCCCCAAAGACACCACCAAACTTGAAGAAATTGCCCCCTACTTAGACCTCACCGTCGATTACGGCTGGCTGTGGTGGATGGCCAAGCCGTTGTTCAGTGTTCTGGACTATATTCACAGTTTAATCGGCAACTGGGGCTTATCAATTATTGCCCTGACAATTATTATTAAAGCAATCTTCTTTAAGCTGAGCGCCACCAGCTACCGCTCTATGGCGAGAATGCGTAAGCTCGCCCCAAAAATGAAAGAGCTCAAAGAGCGCTATGGCGACGACCGTCAAAAGATGTCGCAAGAGACCATGAAGCTCTACAAAACCGAAAAAGTGAACCCACTGGGCGGTTGTTTACCGATGCTGGTACAGATGCCCGTGTTCCTCGCCCTGTACTGGGTACTGATGGAGTCGGTTGAGCTGCGCCATACGCCCTTTTTGTGGATCCCGGACTTATCGGTTAAGGACCCTATCTTTGTGTTGCCGCTGCTGATGGGCTTCACGATGTGGCTCACCATGCGTTTAAGCCCAACTCCGCCCGACCCGATGCAAGCCAAAATCATGCAGTTTATGCCGGTCGTCTTTACCGCCATGTTCCTGTGGTTCCCGGCGGGCTTAGTACTGTACTGGGTAACCAACAACACCCTGTCGTTCTTGCAACAAATGTACATTACTAAACAGATCGACAAAGCGGACGCCGCGACCAACTAGCCATGTATGCCAGTAACGACACGATTGCCGCCATCGCTACCGCCCCCGGGCGTGGCGGTGTCGGCATTGTGCGTGTCTCCGGCCCACGGGCCGCGGATATTGCTCAGGCCCTAACCGGCCAGACACTGACTCCCCGCTACGCTCACTACCTACCGTTTGTTAATGCCGAAGGACTAGAAGTAGACCAGGGCATTGCGCTCTACTTTCCCGGCCCCCATTCTTTTACTGGCGAAGATGTATTCGAGCTACAAGGCCACGGCGGCCCTGTGGTACTGGGTTTGCTGCTAGAGGCCGTTAAGCACCACGGTGCCCGTTTGGCTAGGCCTGGCGAATTCTCCGAGCGGGCATTTTTAAACGATAAGCTCGATCTGGCGCAGGCTGAGGCTATCGCCGATTTAATTGAGGCCAGCTCTGAACAAGCCGCGCGCAACGCCTTAAGCTCCCTGCAAGGGGTGTTCTCCGATCAGGTGCACGCCTTAGTAGAGTCGCTGATTGCACTGCGTATCTACGTAGAGGCCGCCATCGACTTCCCAGAAGAAGAAATCGACTTTCTCAGCGACGGCAAAGTACAGGGCGACTTAAACGCAATTATCCAGGAGCTCGACGCCCTGATTATCAGGGCAAAACAAGGGCAGCTGGTGCGTGACGGGATGCGTGTAGTCATTGCCGGAAAACCCAATGCCGGTAAATCCAGCCTGCTGAACGCTTTGGTAGAGCGCGAAAGTGCCATTGTTACCGACATTGCCGGCACGACACGGGATGTGCTGAAAGAGCACATCCATATCGACGGGATGCCACTGCACATCATCGATACCGCGGGCCTAAGAGAGGCCTCAGACGCGGTAGAGAAAATCGGTATCGAGCGGGCCTGGGCCGAAATCGATCAGGCGGACCGCATCATTCTGTTGATAGACGCCCAAGAGGCCATTGAGCACCCCGACTGGCAACCGGAAAACGTCTGGCCCGAGTTTACCGAGCGCTTACAGCACTCAGATAAAGTCAGCGTGGTCTACAACAAAGTGGATTTGGTTAGTAAAACAGAGCTGCCACAAGCAAGTGTGAAAATCAGTGCCAAAACCGGTGTGGGAATCGACACCTTAAAAGAACATCTTAAGTCCTGTATGGGCTATCAAAGTACCACCGAAGGCACCTTTACCGCACGCCAGCGCCACCTGGATGCCCTCTCTGCAGCCGCCAACTGCCTAACCCAGGGCGCCGAGCAGCTAACCCTTCACGCCGCCGGCGAGCTACTGGCCGAGGACTTACGCGATGCGCAAAATCAACTGTCGGAAATCACCGGCGAATTTACCCCAGATGACTTATTAGGGCGGATCTTCTCGTCTTTTTGTATCGGAAAATAACAAATCCATAGCAACTAAGCTCTGCTAAAGCTTGCGCCCTAAACGCTTCTCAACTTGTCGCTTCTCCCACCCGGGGCCAAAAACATTAAAGCACTCAAAAGCGTTTAGTCCTTGCAGCAGCAGCCCTACCCCCCAGCCGATTGCAGGCCACCAAGCCCAAATGTAACCCGGGGACGTCATCCAGTTAATCACAAACAAAAACGGGATAATGACGCAGTAGGTTAATACGCACGTATAAAATGCCTTTACCTCACGGACGCACTCGATCGCCTGCTGTTCTTCCAGGTCAACCTGTGTGGCTTCCCGGGAGGTCTCTGTATGCTGATTAGCGGTGGATTCCATGTCACTGTCCTCTATGTTCCATTGGCTGGCATCAACGTCAAATACCGAAGCGAGCGCATTGCGCGATTCGAGCGACGGTGTTTGACCGCGCTCAATACGCGAGATCGTACGAATACTCAGCCCGGTTAGCTCGGCCAGTTGCTCTTGTGACCAACCTTTTTGCAGTCGCAACTTACGTACGTTCATGTTCGCTCTCCCTCGGAATACCCTACAGTGACAAAAAACACCTGAGAGGGTAACGCCAACGACCGGACAAAAACCGGACACCTATTAAAAATCAACCACTTACAACACAGTTACGCCAGTAGGCTGGCTACCGTGGACTCCACCGAGTTGCGATAACTATCGCCAAACAAATTAAAATGGTTGAGTAAGTGATATAAATTATAGAGTGGTTCACGCTCTTGCCAACCATCTGGCAATGGCCATGCCTCGCGATAACTTTGATAAAACCCGTGACCAAAACCGCCAAATACCAGAGTAAAGGCCAGGTCTGTTTCCCGGTCGCCGTAATAACAAGCGGGGTCAAATAAAACCGGCTGCCCATCCTGCAAAAACCCCTTGTTGCCACCCCATAGGTCGCCGTGCAATAGCGAGGCGGGTGGCTGATGCCCACCCAATAGGCGGTCGCTAAAGTGTTTCAAGCGCTGAGTATCAACCACCACTCCCCTATTGCGTGTAGCTTGCTCAAGTTGCGGTGCTAGCCGATTGTGCCACCAAAAATCTGCCCAATTGTCGCCCCAGGTGTTTTGCTGAGGGGAGCCTCCTATATAGTTGTTATAGTCCAGCCCGTAGTGTTCAGCGCTTACTCGATGTAGGTCGGCTAACTGGCGCCCCAGAGCTTGCTCATCGCCAGCGGCAACTAACGACACATACTCTAATACCAATACACCTTTGCCATTAAGCTGGCTAAACCCGATGACCGCTGGCGTTATTATCTCAGCTCTCGCCATCAACTTGAGGTTCTGCGCCTCTACCTCCAGCAGTTCCACGGTGTCATCTACCTTAATAAAGTAGCGTTTGCCCTGTGAGTTATTCACCACAAAGCTCTGACTTGTATCACCGCCGGCCCTCAATTCTGGCTTAGACGGGGTCAAATTTAAGCCAAAATGACCCTCGATTGCCTGAATTAGCTCGCTGTTCATCAATATCTCACCTTTTTTAAAAAAAGTTGCCATCCCTTAACGGTTAACAAATCCCCCCAGAAACCCAGTTTAACGACCAACCGGTAAGTTATCCCAACCACCTGAATAAGGTTATCCACAACGGAGCCCCACCAAAAAGGGCTAACTTACGAGTGTTATCCACATTTGTTCACAGGTTTATCCCATAACTAGTTGTTTTACTGTGTTTTTTGCTTAAATTTCCATCACTATTTAGCAAAACCCTGTGTAGGGTTCGGGAAAAAGCTGGAGAGCGAATTGGGGATAACTGGAGATTTCAGAATTCAGTGGATAAGCCGCTGTTTCATGCCCAGCTTAATCACCGGGTTCTGTCAGTTTATCAGCAGAGGTTAAGGGTAGTTATTATTCACCTACTCTATTGTTTTTATTGTTTAAAATTGGGTTTTCCACAGAATTATCCGCCCCTATTAATTACTATAAGTTTAATCCTTTATACATATCTCTATATATAAATAATTATTTAATAAGTTTAATTACTTAAATATGTTCGTTTAAACATTGAACATGTTTTGTACAACTGCCTTAAGCACTCTATAATGTGCGCCCTTTTTCACCTGCGGCAGTTACGAGGCATTAAATGAACTTTCCAGAGCGTTTTGACGTTATTGTCGTCGGCGGCGGTCATGCGGGTACTGAAGCCTGTCTGGCTTCGGCGCGCATGGGCTGCCGAACCCTATTGTTAACGCACAATGTTGAAACGTTAGGCCAAATGTCCTGCAACCCCGCTATTGGGGGGATCGGTAAAAGCCATTTGGTTAAAGAGATCGATGCGCTGGGCGGCGCAATGGCGCTGGCCACCGACGCCGGGGGCATTCAGTTTCGGGTACTGAATGCCCGTAAGGGCCCTGCCGTGCGGGCCACTCGGGCTCAGGCTGACCGAGTGTTGTACAAGGCGGCGATTCGCAACACTCTGGAAAACCAACCCAATCTGTGGATTTTTCAACAGGCGGTAGATGATTTAATTGTCGAGCAAGATCAGGTGCGCGGCGCCGTTACGCAAATGGGGTTGAAGTTTTTTGCCGACCAGGTCGTGCTTACCACCGGCACGTTTCTGGGTGGTTTGATTCATATTGGTATGCAAAACCACAGTGGCGGCCGTGCCGGAGACCCGCCCGCGCAAGCGCTGGCCCAGCGGTTGCGCGAATACCCTCTGCGGGTAGACCGCCTAAAAACCGGTACCCCGCCACGTATCGATGCCAAAACCGTCGACTTTAGCGAGTTGCAAGAGCAGTGGGGCGATGAGCCCCGCCCGGTGATGTCCGTACGCGGCAATCGCCAGATGCAGCCGCGTCAGGTGTGCTGCTGGATTACCCATACCAACGAGCAAACCCACGACATCATTCGCGGCGGGTTGGATCGCTCGCCCATGTACTCGGGGGTTATCGAGGGGATCGGTCCGCGTTACTGTCCGTCGATTGAAGATAAAATCCATCGCTTTGCCGACAAACCCAGCCATCAGGTGTTTATTGAGCCCGAGGGGCTAACTACTCACGAGCTTTACCCCAACGGTATCTCCACAAGTTTGCCGTTTGACGTGCAAATGAACCTGGTGCGCTCGATTAAAGGCTTTGAGAACGCCCATATCATGCGCCCTGGCTACGCTATCGAATACGATTATTTTAACCCGCAGGATCTTAAGTATTCGCTGGAAACCAAAGTCATCGGCGGCTTGTATTTTGCCGGGCAAATCAATGGCACAACCGGTTACGAAGAGGCCGGTGCTCAGGGCCTGCTGGCTGGGTTGAATGCCGCCCGCCGCGCTCGCGAGCAAGAGGCCTGGTGCCCGAGACGCGACGAGGCCTACATTGGGGTGTTAGTGGATGACCTGATTACCATGGGCACCCGCGAGCCCTACCGGATGTTCACTAGCCGGGCCGAATATCGCTTACTGCTGCGTGAAGATAACGCCGATATGCGCTTGACGGAAACCGGCCGTGAACTGGGTTTGATTGATGACGATCACTGGCAGGCGTTTTGTGACAAGCGCGAAGCGGTTACGCTCGAGCGTCAGCGCCTGAAAGACACCTGGGTGCAGGCTGGCTCCGCCGCCGCGCAACAGCTTGAGGGCAAGGTAAAGTCCAACCTAACCCGGGAGTACAGCTTATTTGATTTACTTAAGCGTCCCGAACTTGGCTATCGCGATATTGCGGGTTTAGCGGGGGATGTTGCGGTGAGCGAGGCGGTGGCCGAACAAATTGAGATCGATGCCAAATACTCGGGTTACATCAGCCGCCAGCAAGAAGAGATTGATCGCCTGCGCGCCCACGAGAACACATGCTTTCCCGAGGATTTTGACTTTAACGCGGTAGAGGGATTATCCAACGAGGTGAAGCAAAAGCTCAGCGACGCCCGCCCCGAAACGCTCGCCCGAGCCCAGCGTATTCCCGGTGTTACCCCGGCGGCGGTATCGCTGCTGTTGGTGTACTTAAAAAAACGCGGTTTACTTAAACGCGAGCAAGCTAAGGCGAGTTAATGGCACATCGAGAACAGCACCGGCGCCAGCTGTGCGCCGGTATTCAGAGTTTAGGTCTGACGTTATCAGACGTTCAAATCGATCAACTGCTGGACTACATTGCCGAATTTGCCAAGTGGAACCGCGCTTACAATTTGTCGGCCGTGCGCAACATTGACGATATGATTGTGCGCCATTTGCTCGACTCGTTGGCGGTGGTGCCCCATGTGAGCGGGCAACGCTTGATCGATGTAGGTACCGGCGGGGGCTTGCCCGGCATCCCTCTGGCCATTTGCTACCCAGATAAGCAATTTACCCTGCTCGACAGCAACGGCAAAAAAACCCGTTTTATATTTCACGTTAAAACCCAGCTGGGGCTCGCCAATGTCACGGTCGAGAACTGCCGGGTAGAAACTCTGCAGCCGGCCGAACTGTTTGACGGTGTGATCAGTCGCGCGTTTGCCAGCCTTGCGGATATGACTCGCTGGTGTCAGCATCTTGTGGCCGACGACGGTTTGTTTTTTGCCATGAAGGGGCAGTTTCCTGAGCAAGAGCTAGCGGCCATTGCCGAGCACTATTGTTTGCGGCAGCGAATTGATTTGCAGGTGCCCGGAGAAGCCGGCGAGCGCCACTTGCTGCTATTGGCGCGCGCGGTTTAAATTACCCGACGGCTTGCCCACACGGGGCAACTGCCACACAATAAGCGCCTCACCAAATCAGAAGGATAACGACTTGACTAAGATCTACGCTGTTGCCAATCAAAAAGGCGGAGTGGGTAAAACCACCACTTGCGTGAACTTGGCCGCCTCCTTGGTGGCCACCAAAAAGCGCGTGCTGTTGGTAGATCTCGATCCCCAGGGCAATGCCACTATGGGCAGCGGGGTTGATAAGTCTGAGGTCGAGCTAAGCGTATACGATGTGTTGACCGATCGTGCGCCAATTGCCGACTGCCTTGTGTTATCCGAGAGTGGCCAGTTTCAGGTGTTACCGGCCAACGGCGATTTAACCGCTGCCGAAGTAGAGATGTTGTCTTTGCCCAACAAGGAGCGGCGGCTGGATAAGGCGCTAGCCGAGGTGAAAGATCAATTTGATTACATCGTGATCGATTGCCCCCCCTCGCTTAACATGCTCACGCTTAATGGCTTGGCCGCCTGTCACGGTGTCATTATCCCCATGCAGTGTGAGTATTACGCGCTTGAAGGGCTGTCGGCATTGGTGGGCACCATCAACCAGATTCACGATGTGCTAAACCCCGCCCTAAAAATCGAGGGAATTTTGCGCACCATGTACGATCCGCGCAACAGCCTGACCAATGATGTCTCGGCGCAACTGCATCAGCACTTTGGCGATCGGGTGTATCGCACCTGCATCCCGCGCAACGTACGTTTGGCCGAGGCGCCCAGCTACGGTCAGCCGGTGATGGTGTATGACCGGCAGTCCAAGGGGGCTATCGCCTACCTAGCGCTGGCTGGTGAAATTATTCGCCGCAACGAACAGTCGGCCGTGGCCGGTGATGAACCCCTTAACTCTCAGGTGACGCAATAAGCATCGCTCCGTGGTAAAAAAACAGGTTTAACCTATGGCAGGAAAACGAAAAGGATTGGGCAAGGGGCTGGATGCACTTTTGGGAGCTGGCGTCACAATCCCACCCTCTGAGGACGGTGTAAGTGAAGCGGATGCCCGCGAAGCGCTGGACGGTAAGTTAATGCGCCTGCCGGTCGAGTTAATCTCCCGGGGTAAATACCAACCGCGCCGCGACATGCACCCAGAGGCGCTGGAAGAGCTGGCCGACTCAATCAAAGCCCAGGGAGTCATGCAGCCGATTGTGGTACGCCTGATCGGTGAAGATAAATACGAGATTATCGCAGGTGAGCGCCGTTGGCGCGCCACACAGCTTGCCGGTCTGGATAAAATCCCCGCCGTAGTTCGCGATGTGCCCGATGAAGCGGCTATTGCCATGGCGCTGATCGAGAACATCCAGCGTGAAGACCTCAACCCCATCGAAGAGGCCATGGCGCTCAAGCGTTTGCAGGATGAATTTGAGCTGACTCACCAAGAGGTGGCTCAGGCGGTGGGTAAATCGCGCACCACAGTCACCAACTTGTTGCGTCTGATTGCGCTGGACGACGAAGTCAAAAAGCTGCTGGAGCACGGGGATCTGGAGATGGGCCATGCCCGAGCCATCTTGTCACTGGCGGCCGAGCAACAACGTGAGGTGGCGCGGCAGATCGTCGGCAAGGGTTTGACGGTGCGCCAGGCCGAGGCCTTGGTGCGCAAAATCCAGGATGAGAAAAACCGCGACTCAAATGTCGCTCCTGTCGTGGTGTCGGCGGATATCACCCGGCTGCAAAACCAGTTATCAGAAACCCTGGGAGCGGGTGTCGCTATTCAACACGGCGCTAAGGGCAAAGGTAAACTGGTGATTAGCTACAACAACCTTGATGAGCTTGACGGTATTCTCGCCCATATCAAGTAGCCTTTTGCGGCGCGATTGATCTGCGTCATTTGTCCACCTTAACTTTTGCGCCATACCCTGCTAGGATTTGGCCTCGATTAATTGGGGTTATCCACAGGTGTGGGTTGGCTAGGTTAAGATTTGTTAAGTAAACCTGACGCCATATGCCCAAATACGGGGCGAAACCCCCTGAGTTGGTCGATAATGGCGCGGTTGCTGTTGAAAGGTTTGTGATAAAACCCCTATAATGCGGCGGCTTTGCGGCTGATCTGTAAGTTGCCGTAAAGCAATTAGCGGCGAAAATCGACCAAGCCTCCTTGCTGAGGCTGACATAGAGAGAATCGATGCCTAGGGCTCGCCGTCAAACATCGGCTGTTATCACCACGCTTCCGGTATTTAAACGACTGGTTATCCTGTGGATTACGCTGATTGTTATTAGCGGTGCCGTGCTCATTTGGCATTCGCTGTGGGGGATTTCTTTACTCTGGGGATTTTCCGTGTGTCTGGTTCCGGCAATCGTCTTTGCCAGGTTTGCTGGACAGATTCGTGGCGCTTGGGGCATACGCCAAAGTGTTAATCGCTTTTACAGCGCCGAATCAGCCAAATTAATACTGACCGCTGTATTGTTTGCAGTGGTTTTTACCCGGGATGTCGCAATCAGCATACCGGTTTTTTTATGCGCGTTTGTGACAGCACAGATTGCGCAGTTGATTGTAACCGCGGCGAGTATTCGTCAGCGCAAAGGCCAGCCTAAAGCTGGTTAATACACACGCTTACTACACAAGTTGAGAGATAGCAGATGGCAGCGGACGGTAACGCACCTACGACCACCGAATATATCCAGCACCACTTGACCAACTGGACCTACGGTAAACTACCCGCCGGCACCTATTGTGATGGCAAAAGTGTGCAGGAGACTACAGGTTGGACTGTGGCTCACTGCTCTGAAGAAATGTCCGCAATGGGCTTTAACGCCATCCACCTCGACTCAATGCTTTGGTCGATTGGCTTAGGTCTTATCTTTCTTGCATTGTTCCGCTGGGGGGCCAAGCGAGCTCACTCAGGTGTACCTACCGGCATGCTCAATTTTGTAGAGGCTCTGGTAGAGTTTATCGACAAAACGGTAAAAGACGCGTTTCAGTACCGCAGCCGCTTTGTGGCCCCGCTAGCCTTGACTATTTTTGTCTGGGTATTTTTGATGAACCTCATGGATCTGATCCCTGTGGATTTAATACCGCAGCTGGCAGCCTGGGTGTCTGGCGATCCGCACTTTTACTTTAAAATCGTACCCACAACCGATCCGAACGTAACCTTGGGTATGGGTTTTACCGTGTTTTTCCTGATGATTATGTTCAGCATCCGCGAGAAAGGGTTTATTGGCTTTGTTAAAGAGCTGACTTTCCATCCCTTCCACCCGCCAACTAAGGGTGTGGGCTTAATCTTTGCTCCTATCATCATTCTCATTAACTTTGCGCTCGAGTCGGTAACCCTGTTGGCGCGCCCTATTTCTCTGGGCTTGCGACTGTTCGGTAACCTCTACGCAGGTGAGATGATCTTTATTCTGATTGCCACCATGTTTGGTGCTGGTCTGATTCTTGGCCTATTTGCTGGTGTATTGCAGCTGGGCTGGGCGCTGTTCCACATTATTGTGATTACTCTTCAAGCGTTTGTGTTTATGGTTCTTACCATTGTTTATATGGCAATGGCGTTCCACAACGACGATGAAGATCAGTTTACGCATTAATTTTTTAACTTTACTTTTTATCTTTAAAAATCGAGGAGATATACCATGGGTTTAGCACTGATTGCTGTTGCGCTGTTGATTGGTTTGGGCGCGTTGGGTACCGCCATCGGCTTCGCCATTTTGGGTGGCAAGTTGTTGGAAGGTTCTGCCCGTCAGCCTGAGCTTGCTCCAATGTTGCAAGGCAAAATGTTCCTGATCGCTGGTCTGCTTGACGCCGTGCCAATGATCGGTGTGGGTATTGCTATGTACATTCTGTTCGTTACCGTACCGGGCTTAGCGTAAGCTACCGCTCTTTTTAACGCACAGAAACTTCCCATAACAGAGGTGTCGGCGTGAACCTTAATTTAACTATTATTGGACAGTCCATTACGTTCGTTGTCTTTGTGCTTATTTGCATGAAGTACATCTGGCCGTTAATTATTGCGGCCATGGCTGAGCGTCAAAAGAAAATTGCCGATGGTCTGGCCGCAGCGGATCGTGCAAGTAAAGATCTAGAGCTGGCTCAGGAAAAAGCAAAACATGCTTTGCGTGATGCTAAAACCGAAGCTGCCAGTATTCTGGATTCTGCCAATAAGCGCGCGACTCAGATTGTGGAAGAAGCAAAAGAGCAAGCCCGCGAAGAAGGTAACCGTATTAAAGCGGCTACCCAAGCTGAAGTAGAGCAAGAAGTGAACCGCGCTAAAGAACAGCTGCGCTCACAAGTGGCTACGTTAGCTTTCGTTGGTGCTGAGAAAGTGCTTGAGTCTTCTGTTGACCAGTCTGCGCACAAAGACATGATCGACAAACTGGCTGCCAGTTTGTAAGCGAGGTGAATTGTGGCTGAACTGATTACCCTCGCAAGACCCTATGCCAAGGCAGCGTTCGCGTTTGCCCGTGACAAGGGTGAGCTTGCGAGCTGGGCAACACAACTGAAAACCCTGGCTATTGTTAGCGGTTACGACAAAGTGTCGCAGCTTGTTTCCTCCCCTGCTCTTACTCCAGAGCAACAGGCCGCTACGTTGGTAGAGGTATGTGGTGAGGAACTGAGCCCGAACGTTAAAAACTTTGTTGAGCTGTTGGCAGAAAACAAACGCTTGGCATTGTTGCCCGAGGTGTTCACCCTTTTTGATGCGCTGAAAACCGCCGAAGAGCAAGCTGTCAACGTAGAGCTGACAACTGCCTTTGAATTGGATGATGCCAGCCAGCAAAAACTAGCGGATGCTCTCAGMGCCAAATTGGCGCGCAAAGTTAAGGTCAGCACGGCAGTAGATTCAAAACTGCTCGCTGGCGTGGTTATCAAGGCAGGTGATTTAGTCATCGACGGCTCCATGCGCGGTCGGTTAGAGAAACTCGCCAAAGCAATCAATTCGTAGGATTGAGGAATAAAGCATGCAGCAGCTGAATCCATCCGAGATTAGCGAAATTATTAAGCAGCGCATCGAGAAACTCGATGTGTCTTCCGAGTCCAGCAATCAGGGCACGGTAGTATCTGTATCTGACGGTATTGTTCGTATTAACGGCCTGATGGACGTTATGTACGGGGAAATGATCGAGTTTGAAGGTGGCGTTTACGGTATGGCGCTTAACCTCGAGCAAGACTCAGTGGGCGCCGTAATTTTGGGCGACTACTTCAGCATTGCCGAAGGACAAACCTGTAAGTGTACTGGCCGTATTCTGGAAGTGCCGGTTGGCCCGGAACTCGAAGGCCGAGTGGTTGACGCCCTGGGTAACCCCATCGATGGCAAAGGCCCTATCGACGCAAAAGAAACCGACGCAATCGAAAAAGTTGCCCCCGGTGTTATTTGGCGTCAATCGGTTGATGAGCCGGTACAGATTGGCCTGAAAGCGGTTGATGCAATGGTACCAATCGGTCGCGGTCAGCGTGAGTTGATTATTGGTGACCGTCAAATCGGTAAATCTGCCATTGCGGTAGACGCCATCATCAACCAGAAAGACTCTGGCATTAAGTGTATTTACGTTGCTATTGGCCAAAAAGCTTCTTCGATTGCGGCAGTTGTGCGCAAACTTGAAGAGCACGGCGCCATGGAACATACCGTTGTGGTTGCCGCAACGGCCTCTGATCCAGCGTCCATGCAGTTTTTGGCCCCGTTTGCCGGTTGTACTATTGGTGAGTACTACCGCGATCGCGGCCAGGACGCACTGATTATTTATGATGACCTGACCAAGCAAGCTTGGGCTTATCGTCAAATCTCATTGTTGCTACGTCGTCCCCCAGGCCGTGAAGCCTACCCAGGTGACGTTTTCTACTTGCATTCGCGTCTGCTTGAGCGTGCCGCTCGTGTAAACCCTGAGTACGTAGAAAAGCAAACCAACGGTGAAGTAAAAGGCAAAACCGGTTCGTTGACCGCTCTGCCGATTATTGAAACCCAAGGTGGTGACGTATCGGCGTTCGTACCGACTAACGTTATTTCGATTACCGACGGTCAGATCTTCCTCGAAGCTGACATGTTCAACTCGGGCATTCGTCCGGCGATGAACGCCGGTGTATCGGTATCTCGTGTGGGTGGTTCAGCGCAGTCTAAAATCATCAAAAAGCTATCAGGTGGTATTCGTACCGCATTGGCTCAGTACCGTGAGCTGGCAGCATTTGCCCAGTTTGCCTCTGATCTGGATGACGCTACTAAAGCTCAGCTAGAGCACGGTGAGCGCGTAACCGAGCTGATGAAGCAGAAGCAATACTCACCCATGAGCATCTCGCAAATGGGCTTGGTTTTGTACTGTGCTAACGAAGGCTACTTAAAAGACGTAGAGACCAAAAAGGTTTTGGACTTTGAATCTGCCCTGCTCGCTTACGCGGCATCAGAGCACGGTGAGTTGATGGATAGCATCAACAAATCGGGCGATTGGAATGGCGATTTAGAAGCTCAATTTAAAGCCTTGGTTGATAAGTTTAAGTCTAGCCAAACCTGGTAAGTTGGTGGTGCGCTGTGCGCACCACCTTTGAAGATATCTTGAGGGCCGAGTAATGGCAGGCGCAAAAGAAATTCGCACACAGATTTCGAGCATCAAGAGCACGCAAAAAATTACCAGCGCGATGGAAATGGTCGCTGCGAGTAAAATGCGTAAAGCTCAAGAGCGCATGCAGTTAGGTAAACCTTATACCTCGCGGATGCGCTCTGTAATCGGGCATTTGGCTAACGCCAACCCCGAGTACACGCACACCTTTATGAAACAACGCGAGGTAAAGCGCGTTGGCTTTATTGTGGTGTCTACAGATCGTGGTTTGTGTGGTGGCTTGAACACAAATATGTTCAAAGCAGCTCTACAATCAATGCAAAGCTACAGCGCGCAAGGCAACAGTATCGACTTGTGTTTAATTGGCGCTAAAGCCACTGCATTTTTTAATCGCTTTGGCGGTAATATTGTCGCGAGCACGCGAGATATTGGTGAAGCACCTAGCGTTACCGACTTAATTGGTAGCGTAAAGGTGATGCTGGACGCTTACGCCGACAACCAGATTGATAAGCTTTATCTAGTGAGCAACGAGTTTGTTAACGCGATGACTCAAAGCCCACAAGTACAACAGTTGCTGCCGCTAGAGGCCAATGATGATAAAGAACTTCAACATCATTGGGATTACCTGTACGAGCCAGACGCTGAAGAATTGTTAGATGGCTTACTGACTCGCTACATTGAGTCGCAAGTTTATCAGGCCGTGGTCGAAAATAGCGCGTGTGAGCAAGCAGCTCGTATGATTGCTATGAAGAGCGCTACCGATAACGCTGGCGATATGATCGACGATCTGCAGCTTGTGTATAACAAAGCGCGTCAGGCGGCGATTACTCAAGAGCTTTCAGAAATTGTTGGTGGTGCTGCTGCTGTTTCTTCGTAACAGCCAGCCTTACACAGAAAGAATTTTAGCTTAAACCTTCAGGCAACTAGCCTGGAATAAAGAGGAACCGGAAATGAGTAGCGGACGTATCGTACAGATTATCGGCGCTGTAATTGATGTGGAATTTCCACGCGATGAAGTGCCACAAATTTATGATGCACTGACCATCACCGAAAAAAATCTGACTTTGGAAGTGCAGCAGCAATTAGGTGACGGTGTGGTACGCACCATTGCACTAGGCTCCTCTGAAGGTCTTCGTCGTGGTTTGAGTGTCGACAACACCAAAGATGCTATTAATGTACCCGTGGGTAAAGAAACCCTGGGCCGCATTATGGATGTATTGGGTAACCCAATCGATGAGGCTGGCCCCATTGGTGAGCAAGAGCGGATGAAAATTCACCGCGAAGCGCCTGCCTACGCCGAGCTTGCCGCATCTAGCGAATTGCTGGAAACCGGTATTAAAGTTATCGACTTGGTATGTCCATTCGCCAAGGGTGGTAAAGTTGGCCTGTTTGGTGGTGCCGGTGTTGGTAAAACCGTAAACATGATGGAGCTGATCAACAACATCGCTAAAGAGCACAGTGGTTTATCTGTGTTTGCCGGTGTGGGTGAGCGTACTCGTGAAGGTAACGACTTCTACTACGAGATGAAAGAGTCCAATGTTTTGGACAAAGTTGCCATGGTTTACGGCCAGATGAACGAGCCACCGGGTAACCGTCTGCGCGTTGCACTGACTGGTCTGACAATGGCCGAGAAATTCCGTGATGAAGGTAAAGACGTACTTTTCTTCGTCGATAACATCTATCGTTATACCCTTGCGGGTACCGAGGTATCGGCTCTGTTAGGTCGTATGCCATCGGCGGTAGGTTATCAGCCAACACTGGCTGAAGAGATGGGTGTACTGCAAGAGCGTATTACCTCGACTAAGACTGGCTCTATTACGTCTATTCAGGCCGTTTACGTACCTGCGGATGACTTGACCGATCCATCGCCAGCAACCACCTTTGCTCACTTGGATTCTACCGTTACCCTGAGCCGTGACATCGCCTCTAAAGGTATTTACCCAGCGGTTGATCCTCTGGATTCTACCTCGCGTCAGCTCGACCCATTAATTATTGGTCAAGAGCATTACGACGTTGCCCGTGGCGTACAGATGGTACTGCAGCGTTACAAAGAGTTGAAAGACATCATCGCTATTTTGGGTATGGATGAGCTGTCTGAAGAAGATAAGCAATCGGTAGCCCGTGCGCGTAAGATCGAGCGTTTCTTGTCACAGCCTTTCCATGTTGCGGAAGTATTTACCGGCTCTCCTGGTACTTACGTATCGCTGAAAGAAACCATCCGTGGTTTCCAGGGCATCCTGAGCGGCGAGTATGATCACCTGCCAGAGCAGGCGTTCTACATGGTCGGTACGATCGACGAAGCGATCGAAAAAGCCGAAAAAATGAAGTAATTGGGTCGCGGCTTCGGCCGCCCCTTCAAGCTTAAGAGGCAGATTATGGCAATGACTATACATTGCGATATCGTCAGTGCAGAGAGTGAGATTTTCTCCGGGTTAGTAGAGCTGGTTGTAGCTACTGGCTCTTTGGGTGATCTCGGCATTACCTACGGTCACGCGCCTTTGCTGACAGGTCTTGCACCAGGCCCGATTCGCCTGAAAAAACAGGGCGGAGAAGAGGAAGTGTATTACGTATCAGGTGGCTACTTAGAGGTTCAGCCAAACCTTGTCACTATATTGGCCGACACCGCTTTGCGCGCCGGCGATATGGATGAGGCCGCCGCTGAAACTGCTAAGAAAGAAGCCGCCGCTAAGCTGTTGAGTCAATCCGGTGAAATTGATTACTCAAAAGCTGCGATTCAGCTGGCCGAAGCTTCAGCACAGCTACGCGCACTTCAGGCAATTCGACGCAACGCACGTAAATAGCCTGAACTTTTTGAGTCTCGGGTTGTTAAAAGGGTAGCTTTGGCTACCCTTTTTTGTTTGTATTGCGGTTTGCTGGTTACCGACAAAATGGAGATTTACAGATGTTGGATGTCGTTATTCTCGCCGCGGGTAAAGGCACCCGTATGAACTCAAACCTGCCTAAGGTTTTGCATTCAATCGCGGGTAAACCCATGCTGCATCATGTGCTCGATACTGTGGATCACTTAAGTGCCGGTGATCTGCAAAAATTGGTCGTGGTAGGCCACGGCGCCGAGCAGGTCGAGGCGTCAATCAGTGGGCGCAATTGCCAGTGTGTGACACAGGCGCAACAGCTTGGTACTGGTCATGCGGTACAGCAAGTTTTACCGCAACTGCGTGACGACGCCCTGGTATTAATTCTCTATGCCGATGTCCCTCTGATAACCCCCGAATCTTTAACAGGCTTACTGGAGTGTGCCGGGCCAGACACCATGGGTCTGTTGACCGTCAACTTACTTAACCCCACAGGTTATGGCCGTATACTGCGTAATGATGCCGGCGATGTGATTGCCATTGTTGAAGAAAAAGATGCCAGCGCAGAACAAAAACAAATCGGTGAAGTGAATACCGGCATTATGGCCGTACCGGCCAAAAAACTCATTCAGTGGTTGCCCGAGCTCTCCAACGATAACGCTCAGGGGGAGTACTACCTCACCGATATTATTGCTAAAGCCCGCCAGGCTGGCACCGCCATCCAAGTGTTTCAGCCCGCTAGCGCCGAAGAAGTGGAAGGGGTTAACAACCGTCGCCAGCAAGCCAAACTCGAGCGAATTTATCAGCAGGCGCAAGCCGATGCCCTGCTCGACCGCGGCGTGTATCTAGCCGACCCGAGTCGCTTTGATTGTCGCGGTGAGCTTATCGCTGGCCGCGATGTGGAAATTGATATTAATGTCGTTATCGAAGGCAAAGTCGAGTTAGGTGACAAGGTTAAAATTGGCCCTAACTGCGTGATTAGCAACTCTGTTATTGCGGCCAATAGCGAGATTAAAGCCAACTCTATACTTGAGGATGCGGTGGTCGCTGAAGGCTGTGTCATTGGCCCCTATGCCCGACTGCGCCCAGGCACCGTACTAAAAAACGGCGCTAAAGTGGGTAACTTTGTCGAAACTAAAAAAGCAGTTATTGGCGAAGGCAGTAAAGTGAATCACTTGAGTTATATCGGCGATTGCGAGATGGGTGCCCGCGTTAATGTGGGCGCCGGTACCATCACCTGTAACTACGATGGAGTAAACAAATTTACCACAACCATTGGCGACGATGTATTTGTTGGATCCAACAGCGCTTTGGTGGCACCGGTAACCTTGGGCGATACATCCACAGTGGGTGCCGGCAGCGTGGTGACTCGCGATGTTGCCGCTGACGAATTAACTGTGGCCCGTGCTCGCCAGCGCTCGATTACCGGATGGCTGCGCCCGGTTAAACAGCCTAAATAAGGCTTAACCTTTACTGCGAGATATTCTGTGCAATGGATTGAGATTGTTGTACTGGCACTAATACAGGGGCTGACTGAGTTTTTGCCTGTGTCCAGTAGTGCACACCTATTGCTCGTCCCCTTATTTACCGACTGGCCTGATCAAGGGCTCGCCTTTGACATCGCCGTTCACTTTGGCAGCTTACTGGCTGTTATCTTTTATTTTCGCGACGACTTAATAAAGCTTACCCGGGCCTGGGTAGGTTCGATTGTTGGCTCGGGCATGAACCAAGAGGCACGCTTAGGCTGGGCTATCATCTGGGCTACTGTACCTGTTGGAATAGCCGGCTTATTGGCTAAAGGTATTATCGAAACCTCGATGCGCAGCGGCTACTTTATGGGTTATAGCTTAATCATGTTTGGCTTACTATTGGGCTATGCCGACTGGCGTTATCAGCGTAAATTCTCCGCGAATCCAGCTAGTGCCAATAGCGATGAGTATCACTTAAGTAAAACGCAAATTGCGGTTATCGGTTTTTCTCAGGCGTTGGCTTTGATTCCAGGCACTTCGCGCTCGGGTATTACGATCACGGCGGCGTTGCTGATGGGGGTTAACCGCGAGGCGAGCGCTCGGTTTTCATTTTTGCTGAGTATCCCGGTTATCGTGTTGGCCACCATGCTGCAATCGGTTGAGTTGGTCGCCGAGCCGTTACCGGTCGGCTGGGGAAAACTCCTCGCCGCTACCGCAATTAGTGCCTTAAGTGCGTACCTGTGCATACGAGTGTTTTTAGCGTTAATCCGCCGCATTGGTATGCAGCCTTTTGTGCTCTACCGATTGTTACTCGGTGCCTACTTACTTTACTGTTTTTATTGATCTTGATGATGTTTTGCAACCAGAGGAAATCAGCGATGATCCGCTCGCGTATCGTGCCACTGTTTACTGTGCTGCTATTGGCTGTATGGGTCGTGTCCTGTACTACTTCGGGTAATGTTGCCAATACCTCCCAGTTGCAGGAGCTGCCTAAAAGCCCAAACGATCAGCGTGATTATCGCACCTTTACGCTGCCCAATGAGCTTCAGGTCGTGCTGGTTTCTGATCCGACACTGGAGGTATCCGGTGCATCGCTCAGTGTTGGGGTTGGTAGTTATCAAAACCCTGAAGATTTTCCGGGGTTGGCGCACTACCTCGAGCATATGCTGTTTTTAGGTACCGAAAAGTACCCAGAGCCTAATAGCTTTCAAACCTTTGTAAAAGAAAACGGCGGCTACTCTAATGCCTATACCGCCACCGATCACACCAACTACTTTTTTCAGATAGGTGAAGGCGCGCTGCAGGAGGCGTTGGATCGTTACAGCGACTACTTTAAATCGCCCACCTTTGATAAAGAGTATAGCGATAAAGAACGCAATGCCGTGGACAGTGAGTGGTCCATGGGTAAATCGAATGATGGCCGTATTGTTAATCGCTTGCGCGGTGTTACCGCTAACCCCGAGCATCCAGCGCAGCGAATGTCAGTGGGTAATTTGAGCACGCTCGTCGATCAGGGAGACAAAAGCCTCTACCGTGAAATGAAGACGTTTTACCAACAGTACTATTCAGCGAACAATATGAAGCTGGTGATATTTGGTAAACAAGACGCAGCTACGCTAGCTGCGTTAGCCAGCCAGTATTTTTCCGATATCGACAACAAGGAAATAACCAAGCCCGAGATTACAACCCGAGGCTTAGCCGAGCAACAACTGGGTGAACATATCTATTACCGCCCACAAAAGCCCATGCGTCAGCTCGTTATAGAGTTTTCGATTGACGATAATTCAGAGCTATGGCCGGTAAAACCGAATCGCTATATCGCTAATCTACTCAGCTCTGAAGAGCCTGGTACAGCGGCACAAGTGTTACGCGAAAAAGGTTGGGTGGATAATTTTACCGCATCTGCTAGCGCGGACTATTACGGGTCGGATGGGTTTTTTAACGTTAATATCGGTTTAACTGAAGCTGGCCTTGAGTATGAAGACGAGATTATTGCCACTGTATTTAAGTACCTGGATTTAATTCGCGAGTCCGGCGTCGACCCGGTGTTTTATCAAGAATACAAAGCCATGCTTGCTAAACAGTACCAGGACTTGCAAGTACCTAATGCCATGAATCAGGCAACGCACTTTTCACAAGCGTTGTTTTCGTTACCAGCCGAGCATTTAAACGATGCCTTCTATACATACGATCACTTTGATAAAGAAGCTATCAACGCGGTGCTTAAGCAGTTAACACCAAAGCGCGCACGTATCTGGCATATCAATCCTGGTGTCGAGGTCGATACCGCAATCCCCTACTACGAAGGTGAGTATCGCGTTGCTAAGTTCAACGATTCGCAGCTGCAACAATGGCAAACATTTGCGCAAACAGTAAACCTGGCATTACCCGCCGAGAACGACTTGTTTAGCTCGGGTAAAGCAGAGGTTGTCGACGCAAGCATTATGAGCCCGCGACAAGTGGTCGCTCAGCCAGGACTTGAGGCGTGGTTGGTGCACAGTGAGTTTCATCAGTCAGAGCACGGCTATTTGCAGGTTATGTTTAATACCGAGTTACCGCTACAAAGCGCCAAAAATAATGTAATGAGTGATTTGGTAAATCGTATTTTTGCCTTGCAAACCACCGCACTGCGCGATAAAGCGGGGCGCGCCGGTATTGGTATGGGCATCGAGCGGCCGCGCAACAACCACGCCCTGACATTATCGGGCTACAGCGAGAAGCACCCATTGCTGTATCAACGGCTGTTAACCCAGTGGGTTAATATGGATATTAATCAGCAAGAGTTTACGATTGCGAAAGAGAGTTTTAAAGACTGGTTGGATGGTCGCGCCAAAGAAGAACCAAGCCGACAGTTGTTTACTGAACTAAACCGAATCATGGTCGACCCCAGCTGGACCGATGATCAGCTGGCCAGCGCATTAGAAGAGGTGAGCCTAAAAGACATCAACCAGTATCAACAAAAGCTGGTGAATGATAACCGCGTAAGGATGTTCGCTTTTGGCAACTACAGCGAAGCTACGGTTAAGGAGTTTGCGCAAATAACCCAAACCACGATGTTGCCCGGTTGGCAGCAACGGAACCGGTTTATTGCCAGTGTGAATAAACCGGCCGTCGGTGAGCACACCAATTATCGCGGCGATATTGCCAAAACCGACAATGGGTTACTGCACGCCTACTATACGGATAACACCGAGCTTACAACGGCGGCTCGTTTGTTTTTATTAAACTCTATTTTTCAGCAGGCGTTTTACAACCAGCTGCGCACCGAAGAGCAAATTGGTTATGTTGTGGGCAGCAGTATTGATCGAATTGGCGACTACTGGGGTTTTATCCTCTATGCGCAAACCACCAATACTGAGCTGGCTGATTTAAGCGCGCGCTTTAATCAATTTGTGGAAGAGTATTGGCCACAACTACAGGCGTTAGACGAGGCTGTTTTAGAGCAATTACGGGCCACCGTTATTGCTCAAATCAACCAACCGCCGGGTAACTTTTACGAGGAATACCCCAAATACCTCAATGATTTTTACCGTGGTAACGATAAGTTTGATACCCGCGACAGGCTGATTAATGCCATCGAGCAAACCACCAAAGTGGATGTCGTTACCGAGTATCAAGATCTGATATTGCAGCAAAATGCCTACCGGGTGGATGTCGAGCTACAGGGCACTCAGCCTGCGGCCCAGTAGTTTCTGCGATCTTCTTCAAGCGCCGGCGCTTTCAGCTCAATGCTGTCAGCGCCGTTTTTTTAGGTAATTTCTTTTAGGGTAACTCTACCACCGGGGTTTATTGCTGTTAAACTTTCGTTTTGATACAATTTCTTTCGTTTCGAAACAAAAAGAACCCTGTTATATGGCCAAACGTAACACTCAATGGCGCCGGCGTACGATTCTTGATCTATTAACGGAGCACGGCGAAGTCAGTGTCGATGCTCTGGCCGAGCAATTTCAGACCTCTGAAGTTACCATTCGCAAAGACTTAGCCGCGCTTGAAGGCAACGGCTTGTTGCTACGGCGTTATGGCGGTGCCGTCCCCCTACCCCAAGATTTACTGCGCGATGCGGCGGCCAGTGTGGCATCGCCTCTAAAGCAGCAAATCGCCCGAGCGGCCGCCGGTAAAATACGCGATCACAACCGCATTATTATCGATAGTGGCCACACTACGGCGGCGCTGTTACCTGAGCTATCACAGCGGCGCGGGCTGGTGGTAATGACCAATTCGCTGTCCATCGCCAATGCGTTATTGGAGCTTGAAAACGAACCGACGTTACTGATGACCGGCGGCACCTGGGACGCCCGCTCGGAGTCGTTTCAGGGCCAGCTCGCCGAGCAGGTGCTGGGTGCCTACAACTTTGATCAGTTGTTTATCGGTGCCGATGGGCTCGATGTGGAGCGCGGCTCCACCACTTTTAACGAGCTTTACAGCGTTAGCCGAGTCATGGCCACAGTGGCACGTGAAGTTATTGTAATGGCCGAGGCGGCGAAGTTTGCACGCCGTATCCACAACCTTGAGTTGCCGTGGGAGTCGATTACTACCCTGGTAACAGATTCTAATATCGCCGCTGCCGATCGCAGGGCGCTAGAGGCGCGTGGAGTCGAAGTGATCGTCGCCAGCGCCAATCCATAATTTCAGGAGTTAATATGTGTGGGATAGTAGGTGCAGTAGCACAGCGTGACGTAGCGGATATTTTACTCGAGGGTCTACGTCGGTTGGAGTACCGCGGGTATGACTCGGCCGGTTTGGCGGTAATACGCGAAGAAAATAACCTGGTGCGCGTGCGCCGCTTAGGCAAAGTACAAGCGCTAAGTGATGCCCTGGTTGACCCGCTACCCGGCGGCACCGGCGTGGCTCACACGCGTTGGGCGACTCACGGTGAACCCAGCGAGCGCAACGCTCACCCGCATATTAGCCACGATGAAATTGCCGTGGTGCATAACGGTATTATCGAAAATCACGAGCAACTGCGCACCGAGCTGCAACAGGCCGGCTACACCTTCGAATCCGATACCGACACCGAAGTTATTGTGCACCTGATTCACGCCTGCTTAAAAGAAACCAGCTCCCTGATGGCGGCGGTGAAAAAAGCGGTGGCGCAATTGCGCGGCGCCTACGGAACGGTTGTGGTTGATAGTCGCCAACCGGACCGGATGGTGGTAGCCCGTTCTGGCAGCCCGCTGGTGATTGGCCTGGGTATTGGTGAAAACTTTGTCGCCTCAGACTCTTTAGCGCTGTTGCCGGTTACCCGCCAGTTTATTTACCTGGAAGAAGGTGATGTGGCCGAAATCACCCGTACCGAGGTGGTGATTGAGGACGCCAGCGGCAAGCGGGTAGACCGCCCGGCACAAGAGTCCAGCGCCAGTTACGATGCCGGTAATAAAGGCGAGTATCGCCACTTTATGCTGAAAGAGATTTACGATCAGCCTCAGGCGGTGCGCAACGCGCTCGAGTCTCGCTTGGCGGACGACCACGTGCTGGAGCAGTCGTTTGGCGCACAGGCATCCGAGATTTTTGCTCAGGTAAAGCATGTACAGATTGTCGCCTGTGGCACCAGCTTCCATTCCGCGATGGTGGCGCGCTATTGGATGGAGTCTTTGGCCGGTATTGCCTGTTCGGTCGAGATCGCCTCTGAGTATCGTTACCGCAAGCCCATCGTGCCCGAGGGCAGCTTGTTGGTGACTATTTCGCAGTCAGGTGAAACTGCCGACACCTTGGCGGCGCTGCGAATGGCGCGGCACAGCGGCTATTTGGCCACCCTGGCCATTTGCAATGTGGGCGCCTCGTCACTGGTGCGCGAGTCAGACTTGGCCTTTATGACCCGCGCCGGGGTAGAGATTGGCGTTGCCTCAACCAAAGCGTTTACCACGCAGTTGGTGGGCTTAGCGTTGCTGGTGCTCTCGATTGGTCAGCACCAAAACTTAAACGCGATACTGCTAAAAGAAATGATTACCGCCTTAAAATCATTGCCAGAGCAGCTTGAGCAGACTCTATTGCTGGCCGACGAGATTGAAAAGCTGGCTCAGGACTTTGCCGACAAACATCACACCTTATTTTTAGGCCGTGGCGACCAATACCCCATTGCTATGGAAGGGGCGCTTAAGCTTAAAGAGATCTCGTACATCCACGCCGAAGCCTACGCCGCCGGCGAGTTAAAGCACGGCCCGTTGGCCTTGATTGATGAAGACATGCCCATTGTGGTGGTGGCCCCCAACAATGAGTTGTTGGAAAAACTCAAATCCAATGTCGAAGAGGTGCGCGCCCGGGGCGGGTTGCTGTACGTATTTGCCGACAGAGAGGCGCGGTTTATCTCTGACAGCAGTATGCGAGTTATTAACCTGCCCCACACCCATCCGTGGATGGCACCGATTGTGTATACTCTGCCCTTACAGTTATTATCCTATTACGTCGCCATAATCAAAGGCACGGATGTCGACCAGCCACGTAATTTGGCCAAGTCCGTTACGGTAGAATAGCGCGGCATAATAAACACGCTAAGGAGCAAGGATGAAGAAGTTCTTAATAGGGATACCGGCCGCACTATTGATATTTGTGGTGGGCAGTAAGCTGTATTACAGCTATCAGTTGGATAAAAATGTCGATCAGCTCTCGAGCAAGCTGCAGATGCTAGGTGTTGAGTTTGACTATAAAAATGCCGAGGTTACCTTTGGCGGCGAGATTAAAGTCGAGGGTATCTTCCTGCAGCACCCTGCCAGCTACTTATCGGTAAGTGTCGATAAAGTCGCGATTGTTACCGGCAGCATCTTTGCGGTGCACGATGTTCTTAATGACCTCCAGCATCAGTTTTTGCCCCCTGAGCTCGGGCTGGTGTTTGAGGGGATCCGCCTGCCGATCTCGTTTATCAGTGACAACTCGGCCAACCCACTCGATTTGCCCACTATCGCCACCCCTACTTGCGGTGACGGCAACGCCATCGCCAGTGGCGAATGGATAAACGTCGGCTACAGCCATATCGACCTCAACTCGGCTACTCTTCACTACGATGTGATCGGTGGTGGGCAGCAGGTGAACCTCCAGCTCTCTCAGGAGGTAACCGACATGTACCGCGCGGAGATAAGCGCCGAGGTTTCACTGGGGGCCGCATCGCGCTCAATGCCGGTAATGGCCGCCGCCGCGCCTAACGCTACTTTGTTAAACTTTAGCATCGACTATAAAGACTTAGGGCTAAACGCTAAGGTTTTAGATTACTGCGAAACTGAAACAGAGCTAAGCGCCGATCAATTACTGGCCGGACAACTGCAGGACTGGCAAGATGCGTGGCGTTTGCAGGGCCTAGAGGTTGGCCCCAAAACCGTCGAGCTGTATCAGCGCTTTTTGCAAAATTCTGATTCAGTCACTCTTGAGGCCGATGCCAAAGGCTCGGTGAACGCAGCCGATTTTGACACCGAGCGGCCAGTTGCCCAGTTTGATGACTTTACCTTAACCGCCAAGGTAAACCGTCAGGCGCCGGTCAAATTGGATATTAGTAAGCTTCCCGGTGATCAGGCCGGCAGCTGGAAGTCGCGCTACATTGCCTCTAAAACACCGGTTGATGAAAGAGACATTGAGATTAATCTGCACCGCGACAAAAAAGTGTATGTCGCGGTCGATAACTTGGCCAATCACACCCAAAAAGATCTCTATATCGAAACCGTTACTGGCAAAACCATTAGCGGTCAGGTGGTTACCCTGGATGAAGAGAAAATCCAGTTTCAGATCAATCATGGCGGCGGCTATGTGATTAGGCCTGTCGACTACCTAGAAATTAGCAGAGTCTATTTTATTACCAAGAGCAAACAGTAACAGGAACCAAACCGCCTATGGCAAGGCTTGACCAAGAGCTGGTAGCGCAAAATCTGGTTGCTACCCGCTCGCTCGCACAGCAGCTTATTAAAGCCGGTAGTGTTGAGGTTTATATCAATGGCCAATGGTTGGCGCAAACCAAACCAAGCTTTCAGTGCGGCACGGGGCAACCGCTGCGTCTGCTGGCCAGTGAGGCGACTCAGTACGTCTCACGGGGCGGCTTAAAACTCGCCGGGGCCCTTAATCATTGTGGTATGTCGGTGTCCGGCGCAACAGCGTTGGATGTCGGCCAGTCGACCGGCGGCTTTAGCGATTGCTTGTTGCAAGCCGGGGCGCTCAAAGTGGTGGGCATCGATGTCGGGCGCGATCAGCTCGCCGATGCCATTAAGCAAGATCCACGGGTGGTTTACTACGAGGGCATTAACGCCCGGCAATTGCCCGCTGATGAGTTACAGCAGCAAGCGCCCAGTGGTTTTGATGTGATCGTAATGGATGTGTCGTTTATCTCACAAGCGTTAATCGTACCCGGCCTGGTGCCGCTGTTAAAGCCCGGCGGTCAGTTGCTCTGCCTGGTAAAGCCCCAGTTTGAAGTGGGTAAAAGCGGTATAGGTAAAAAGGGCATAGTGCGCGATGCCTCATTATACCTTGATGTGAAACAGCGTATTGTTGAGCTGTACCAATCGCTTGGCTGTGTGGTGCACGATTATTTCGACAGCCCGATCACCGGTGGCGACGGTAACCGTGAGTTTTTTATTTGGGCCCAGTCGGCACAACCAACTCAAGCCTAATGAGGTTAAAATGCGACCTCTTAACCGACGAATATAGGATGTTCTCCATGACCCTGCTCAACCCCACCATAGTACACAGGATAAAACGACGGCTACTGACACCTGTTGCACTGGGGGTAACCTTGTTGGCAACCATGGCCTGTACCACAACGACCGAGCCCGTTACCGCGCGCTATACCAGCTCGCTCGTCAGTGTGCGCGAGCCGGGCTTTGAGTTTGTATCGGGTGACAGCTACAACTGGTTGGGTGAGATTGAGGTGGTGGCTGATACCGAGCACGGTATTAAAGAGTCCACCATCGCGCACATTCGCGACACTTTAGAGCGGGACCTGGCGGCGGGTGGCCACCCTAAAGTTAGCAGTGGCGCCGATTATTTACTGGCGGCGACGATTATTGTGGGTAACTCGGTTAGCGAGTCGGAGCTCATTGAGCGTTATGAGATCTCCCCCTCCCTGACGCAACAGTCCGATTATGAGGCCGGTACCATGGTGCTACGGGTGATTAACCCCGCCAGCTTGCGCACCGAGTGGCGCGCGGCGATGGAGCTGTTTACCGACCCGCACGAGACGGACGCAGAGCGAATTGCCAAAGTCGATAAAGCCATCGACGCGTTTATTCGCCAGCTGGCTAACTAAACCGGTGGTACACACAGCGCTGTAATTTGGCATCACGCCCGTGACGCCGCCGGTGGGTAAAACACGACTCGCCGGCATCCCTCTTCCCGCCTCCCTCTATTACCCCTCAAGCAGCAGCCCCCGAGCTTTTATCGTATTTAATATAAAGATTAGCCGACGTTGGCCGATGACACTTTACGGCCATGGATTTTGGCATGTTCTGTCAGGGCTCCCCAGCGGGATATAGACGAAACTAAGAAATGGCGACATTTTTATAGCAAATAGCTTGATCGAATGTTTCGATCGCGCTCGGAATTTGTAGGTTGGCGCATTATACTACATGTGTGTGAGTGCTAAGTGAGCCCGCCAGAATAAAAATAGAGTCAATAACGCATAGCCAGTCGAGGGCAACGTGAAAAATTTATCACTTAAATGGAAGATCCTGCTCAGTGTCACACTGACCTGTATCGCCGCTGTACTTGTGACCACATTTGTCACCGTCCGCTCCGGTATCAGCACCGTAGAAGACACCATTATTAACGACACCCGCACCCTGGCCCAGGTACTGGGCGAGGCCAGTGTAGGCGCCATCACCTTTGATGACGACATGACGGTCGGTGCCTCACTTAACGCCCTAAACGTTAGCCCCCGGGTATTGGGCGCTGTGGTTTACGCCAACGGCGAGCCCTTTGCGTGGTACTCCCGTGCCAGCGAAGGCAAAATGCCCGCCGGTTTACCCTCACGCCCCAATGCCGATGGTGTGGTCGAAGTCGAAAACGGTTTGATTATTACCGAAACGATTAAATCCGACGGCGGTAAAGTCGGCATGATCTCGTTTCAGGTGGACCTAGCCGAGCTCGATGCTGTGGTAGCCAGCGCCATCAAAGACGCTATTTGGCTGGTTATTGTAATCAGCGCGATTGCCGCCGGGCTTGCCTACCTGGTTCAGGCTGGTGTGGTTAAGCCCGTTAATAATGTGGTGCGGGCACTGCGTGATATCTCGGAGGGTGAAGGCGATTTGACCCGTCGTCTGCCTGTTGAGGGCAGCGATGAAATCAGCGAGCTGGCCGCCTGCTTTAACCGCTTTGTCGAGCGGCTGCAAAATATTATTGGCAACGTCGCTGAAACTGCCGCCGAGGTGGATGAGAGCGCCAATATCCTGTCGCAGTTGTCGCAAGAGAACGAGCGCTCGATTACCTCTCAGCAATCGGATATTCAGCAGATTGTGACGGCCATTAAAGAGATGTCTAGTGTCGTCGCCGACGTCACTCAGCGCGTGGCTGAAACCGCCGACAACTCGTTGCAAGCCGATAAGGTAGCCATGGGCGGTAAAGAGATCGTGCACGACACCATGAGCCAGATTCAGAATTTGTCTACCGACATTAAAACGGCCTCGGAAGTGATCGACCGCCTACGTCAGGAAACCGTAGCCATTGGCACCGTGTTGGATGTGATTCGCGGTATTGCCGAGCAAACCAACTTACTTGCCCTTAACGCCGCGATCGAGGCCGCCCGCGCCGGTGAACAAGGCCGGGGCTTTGCGGTAGTGGCCGATGAAGTGCGCACTCTGGCGTCGCGTACGCAAAGTTCGACCACCGAGATTCAGGAAATGATCGAGCGCCTGCAAACCGGATCGGCTAAAGCGGTAGAGATGATGACCGCCGGCACCAGCCAGGCCGATGCGTCCGTAAGCCGCGCCAACGAGGCCACCGACTCGCTGGAAGACATTACCAAGTACGTGGGCGAGATTCGTGACCGCACCAATCAGATTGCTGCCGCTTCCGAGCAGCAAAGCGCCGCTACACAACAAATTGAAGTAAACATCGACAGTGTATCGGGCGTGGCGATCAGCACCGCCGAGAGCTCCAGCCGCATTACCGCCAACAGCGCTAATCTGGCGCAAATGGCAAAACAAATGTCTGAGTTGGTAGGTCGTTTTAAAATTTAATGAGGCACCCGGTTAGCCGGGCGCCGTTATTTTAGAAAACTGTAAAAGAGATCAGAACCATGAAAAGACTTTTACTGACCAGTTCGTTGCTTGCAAGTTTAACCCTGTCGGGCTACGCCACCGCCTGTAGTGAGCCGGCTAAGCCGGATGCGTTTCCCGACCCAGCCAGCGCCGTAACCGCGCAAATGGTTAAAGCCAATAACGAGGTGAAAGCCTACGTTAAAGCGATGGAAGAGTACCTCGGCTGTTCCGGTATGTCTCGCGGCGATCAAAAAAAGGCGGTTAAGGATTTAGAAGAGTACGCCGAGAGTTTTAACAAGCTGATTCGCGAATTTAAAGCGCGCGGCTAACATCACATTATTGCCTGCCTGTTGCAGCAAAGGAGTTGCTGCAACACTTGCCCCGTAAAGTCTTTTCGTCTTGCTTGCTGTCTCTGGTGTCGTACTCCTTAACTCGTTTTCTAGCAGCCTCGGCGATAGTTATTGGCCATACTTTCTGCCGTACCCGTTTATCACACGTGAGGCCGCTGGCACCAGAGTTTGAGGGCATTGCAAGCCCGTTACCCTATTAAACATTCGGCAATGATTCGGTGGGCATGTTCGGGCGCCCCAAGTGTAGCCGGTAAAGCTTCAGCGCTGTACGTCGCGACCCGGTACCGAACCAAACTAAAGGGTTGGAACAGATTATGCTCCTTTAGTACGACTTAACCCGTGCTAGCAAGGAGCCGAATCATGAGCGACCCCAACAAACCCAAACCTACCACCAATGATGCGGGCATCGCCGTATCCAGCGATGAGCACTCACTTACCATCGGGCCCAACGGCCCCATAGCTTTGCAAGATCACTATCTGATAGAGCAGATGGCCAATTTTAACCGCGAGCGCATCCCCGAGCGTCAACCCCACGCCAAAGGCAGTGGGGCCTTTGGGCATTTCCAGGTTACAAACGATGTAAGCAAGTTTACAAAAGCGAGCGTGTTTCAGCCTGGAGCCAAAACCGACACCCTGGCTCGGTTCTCGACCGTTGCTGGTGAGCGCGGTAGCCCCGACACCTGGCGCGACCCCCGTGGCTTTGCCCTAAAGTTTTATACCGATGAGGGTAATTACGACTTAGTGGGCAACAATACACCGGTATTTTTTATTCGCGATCCAATGAAGTTTCAGCACTTTATTCGCTCGCAAAAACGTCGCGCCGATACCAACTTGCGCGATCATGATATGCAGTGGGACTTTTGGACGCTATCGCCCGAGTCTGCGCATCAGGTCACCTGGCTGATGGGCGATCGGGGTATTCCCAAATCCTGGCGTCACATGAACGGTTACTCTAGCCATACGTATTTATGGGTTAACGCTCAGGGTGAAAAATTCTGGGTGAAGTACCACTTTAAAACCGATCAAGGTATCGACTTTCTCACCCAAGAGGAAGCCGATAAAATGGCCGGCAGTGATGGTGACTACCATACCCGGGATCTTTACCAGGCCATTGAGCGCGGCGATCACCCTAGCTGGACCATGATGGTTCAGGTAATGCCCTTCGCCGAGGGTGAAACCTATCGTATTAACCCGTTTGATTTAACCAAGGTGTGGCCACACAAAGATTATCCGTTAATCGAAGTGGGTAAATTCACCCTCAACCGAAACCCAACCGATCACCATACCGAGATCGAGCAAGCCGCGTTTGAGCCCAACAGTTTGGTGCCGGGTATCGGCATTAGCCCCGACAAAATGCTAATGGCCCGGATCTTCTCCTACGCCGATGCCCACCGCCATCGTCTGGGGGTTAACTACAAACAAATTCCGGTCAATAGCCCGCGCTCGCCAGTGCACAGCTACAGCAAAGACGGCGCTATGCGTGTGCAAAATGTATCCGACCCGGTATACGCGCCCAACAGCAAAGGCGGGCCCAGCGCGCAGCCTGAAGAGTACCCCGCTGAGCAAGCATGGGGCGGTGAAGGTGACTTAGTGCGCAAAGCCTATACCTTGCGCGAAGATGATGATGACTTTAGCCAGCCCCGGGCTCTGATTAACGAGGTAATGGACGATGCCGCCCGTGAGCGATTAGTGAATAATGTGGTCGGGCATTTATTAGATGGCGTAAGCCCACAGGTGTTAGAGCGTGCCTTTGAGTACTGGAAAAACATCGATGCCGACATTGGCAAACGCATTGAGGCAGGTGTAAAAGCCGGCTGATGAATACACCCTTACCTTTACCGAGGTAAGGGTGTTAATTCAGTGTGTTGTCATTATTCGTCTGCGGCAAAAACTACTTTTCCGTTTTTCGGATACGCCAAAAACTCAGCCACAAAAACGCCACGCTGGCGATAAACAAACCAAAAAAAGTAGAGATAATCGCCGTCATCCCGAGAGAAGTGGGTGCCGAGGCGATAATCGCCTGTGCCCCTGGCCCTAAATTCTCCAGTGCTTTTAACTCGGTTAAAAAACCGTTGCCCACCTCGCCATTCACTCTAAGGATATTCATCACAAATAACGTAAAGACAATGTAGAGCACGCTGACGATACACGTAGTTAACCAGTTTAAATGTTTGGCCCCTAAGTGCGATAACGCAATAAACCCAAAAGACACGCTGGCCCAAAACTGCATCACCTCCCAGGTGCGGTTTAAATATTCACTGGATAAGTAAACGATCTCATATTCTGTCATGGGTGCATCCTGCTGTTTGTATTGTGGTTATAGAGTCATGTAATTATTAATTATTAATTATTAATTATTAATTGTTATTGTTATCTTAAGATTTTGTCTAAAGTTGCGTTAAGCAAACAGCGATAGCCCCAGTGCCGGTGTTCCCCCGGTCTGTACGGTTAAGTAAGTGGCTATGCTCGGTGGCAAGTCGGCGCTATCTAATCGATTGGGCGCCGCTTTATGCCAGGCTTGGGCGGCGGCACGAACCGCGCTTAAATCCGCCGGGGTAAGCGCTGGTTCTGTTCCCAATGGGGCGTGATTGGCGGGGGTGTCGCGATTACCGTTTGAGCTCGTACCTTGATTAAATGCTTGCGGCTCTGGGTCGGTAAGCGGTAAAAATTGCCCGTCGGTTAGAATCGTATCGATAAAATCCCGGGCTTGTGGGGTTTGTTCCGGCGCCTGCGGGTTGTGGTTGTCGGATTCACTCGCTGGGCGTGATTTAGGTTGCTCGATTCGCTCGAGGATGGGTGGCTCTGCCCTAAATTTAGGCCGCATCGGCCCAGGCGCGCCGCTAAAGGTAGCAACGGGGGCGATAGAGCTAAAATAGGAGGCCGGTTGGATCATCGCAGTAGGAACAAGCTGGTTACGGACGCTGATTATAAAACAACCAGCTATCCCTGTCAGCATGGGTTTTAATCTTTAGGCTATCTCTGCGTCGGGGGATCGGTACCGTTGTGATTGTCGTTCTGTAGCAATGCGGGGCTGGTGGTAAATCACATACTCTCGCGGCGCTCGGTCAGGCACTCGTACGAGCCCATTTCAAACTCGCGGCAAATCCAGGGCCGGTTTTCGTAAATGGTACACAGCATGGTCTCCCGCTCCAGCGCCGAGCACCAGCCATCGTCTAGGCGCCGCATGGTCTCACCGCCCCACTGGTCCACGGCAATATGCTGCGCGGGTACGCCCGTGTCGCTAATTAACATAACCTCCAGCCGGCAACAGCACGCCTTGCAGCTACGGCAGCTGATATCGGTTGCGCTCTTGGGCTCCGGTAAATAGGTAGTGGCAATGGTCGTCGTCATGGCGCGAATACTACGCGTTATAGCCGCAATAATCTTGTTCTTTAGAGGTGGGTTTTTTGAGGGGGGGGAGTAAAGGAGGTGGTAACGCAAACCGCGGGCTTAGCCCGCGGTAGTTGCGCTCACGCGTGCTTAGCTGTCAGAGGCCGAGGTGACCTCTTCAATCTCCATAGAAATGCGCTGACGCAGTTGCTCGCTCTGGTTAGCGGCCATAGCGATTTGCTTGTACTCGTCCATGCTTAAACCGGCATCGGTAATGGCCGAGCTCATTTCAGTTTGCGCTTCCTGTTGCAGCTCTTGAGACTTCTCAGGGTCGTCGGTCGAGGCTTGTAGCTTAGTGGCGTACTCTTGATTCAGAGTTTGAACCGCGACATACGCTTCCACAAAATCACCCACCTGCTCATCGCTCACATCCATAGGCGGAGCTGATTGTTGCGGCATCGTCGTTGGCGCTTTTGGCATGTCTTGTTTCATACCTTGAGTAGACTCGTCAGCAGCATGAGCACCTGCGCTTGCAAGGCCAGCGGCAACAACAACACTTAATAGCGACTGTTTCACAAATTTCATAGTAGACTCCTAGTGGTTTAAAATAGACTTTAACAATGTCTGTAAGTACTAGGGCATTAATCGTGCCGGTTTTGTAAGTGGTTGTTTTTACTCAAATCGACCTTGAGGTACTCTGCGGCTTTGTAAAATATTCTCGACGATTTATGGGCTTTTCGTAAATTTTTCGTAAAAATATTCTTAGCGCAGTGTGCTTACTACCATACCGATTCTTAAAAGTTTGATCCAGTTCACATGCCAGCGGTCGGCGCGTTCTTCTACAGTTTTTCAGCGGCGATAAGATCCCAGCGGTAGCCGCTATTTTCTATCTAACAGCGTGCTGGCGTCGGCATCAGTGAGCTCCTCACCTGTGTGCAGCACCACTTTAAAAGCACCGGCCGACAAGGCTAACTCTTTAAGCACTCGCTCTTCTACCTCAGATAAACCGCCTTCTAAATATTCCAGCGGTTGAATAATCACTCGCGGACTCTTTTTAATAATCCCGCGAGGTGTAACCTTCTTCACCAAGCTTTTTAGGGCAGGCTCGGCCGCCGAGAAAGTCCCCACCAACAACCGTTCAGTTGAGAATGGTTTGGCTGGCCGTGCGGATTCCCAACGACTACTGCTTGACAGGCACTTAGCTTCAAATTGATTATTTTTTACTTTTATATAAAGGTCGGTGGTAAACAGGCTTTTAATCATTCCTTGAAGTCTCAATGGTTAGTGCCAGTAATTTAAGGTAGATGGTACAAGTTCATCGGCGATATTATTATTTTACTTTGTATGCATAACAACTATAAAGCAGCACTACAAGTCAATCTCAACGATTGAGGTTGGTGAAGAAGCTTTCGATTTTAAAGTAATGAACAGGTAGCTTCGTATTCTCCACTGCTACCGAATAGAGTTGCGTTATTCAATAACCGGTTAACCATCAGGAAAATGTCTCGCGCGTAGTGGCGTAAAATGCTTGCGCAGTGAAATGTTTTTATCGAATTACGAAGATGATTTGGTTTTACGAAAGCCCCAGAGAATAACGACGAGGGAGGAGGCAGTTGCCCCCACTCCGACAAGACTCATCCAGCCTTCAGTTAGCAGTGCCGCAATTAAACCAAACAGCGTCAACATAAAAATGATAAGAGGAGCCTGATATATCTCGAACAGATTGTGTACTTTTCTGGGCTTCACTGAGGTAGCTCCGTAGCTAAACGTGTTTGCGTTGCAGCGGGCGAGTCAGATGCAGTAATGCGACGTTTCTTCCACCAGAGGTAAAGTCCAGACAGCAATACAATCAGCAACAACACATCCAATATTGCCCAGATAATCTTTAGTGTTAGGCCGCCGTAATCACCAAAGTGTAATGGCCGAGACAAAGACAGCGCCTTGTTGTACCAAGGCATCTCTTTTAAGCCCGCCACCTGCCCGGTATTGGCATCCACTAAAACCGGTGCGATTAGATGTTCAGTCAATGGCGTATTGCCATGTAAGAAAATTGCATAGTGTGCAGAAGTTGAATACTTGCTACCGGGAAACGCCACGAACTGAAGCGTCATATCGGGGGCGACTAGTACGGTTTCTTTTACCGCCGCATCCAGGCTGGCCCGTTGTTCAGTGAGTGCGGCCTTGTTGTTTTGTGCAATGAGCTGCCCTAACTCACGATCGCGCCAAGTATCCACCAGGGGTGTTTCCAACGTGTTGATAACCCCTGTGGCGGTAACCACTAATACCCAGGCAACAGTCACTACACCAAAAAAGTTATGGTAATCCAGCCACTTTACTCGTTTGGATTTTTGTCGCCGGATTTCACCAAAATCCTGTTTGCGCATAAAAGGCGCGTACAACACGACACCCGATACGACCGCCACTAAGCCAATAAAGCCCATCAAACCCAAAAACAACATGCCGGGCAACGCCAAAAACATATCCGTATGCAGCTGTAGAATAAACTCCATTACGGTTTCGCCCACATCCGCCGGTGGCACCACATTGCCACTGGTTAAATCGAAAGAGGCGAAATGCATTTTTGAGCTGGGCGCATCGACGCTTGGCGCCGTGGTGACATTAACCACAGGCCGCTCTATATCAAAGCTCATATAGAGCGGCACTTCGCCGGGGCGGTTATCCAGCGCCAGGGCCAGCACTTGATCCAGATCTAGGTGCTCGGCATCAGGGTTAGCCGGCTCCCACGCATCGGGGTTAAGCGCCGTATCAATTTCATCATGAAATATCAACGGCAAGCCGGTCACGCAGAGCATGATTAGAAACAGCGTGGATATCAGGCTGGACCATGTGTGGATCCAGCTCCAGGTGAGAATGCCCTTGGTTTTCATGGCGTAAAGACCGTATTAAAAATCGATAGAAGCCGACACTGACACGGTACGCGGATTGCCCAATATTAAATAATTGGCACCAGGGAAGCCTCCTGTCGACGCCCAATAGTCTTCATCAAAGACATTGTCCAGGCGCGCGCGAAGCGTGATCGGCTGGCTTTTAATCGCCGTTGTGTAACGCGCACCAAGATCAAAACGCTGCCAGCTATCTAACTCTACCGTGTTCTCCGCGTTGGCGTATTGGCTGTCGGTGTAGACCAGCCGTGCTTCGAGTGTTAAGCCGGTGGCCGCTACTACATCCCACTCAAGGTTAACGTTTGCTTGCAGCTCTGGCACCCCAATGGGTGAGTTACCCTGATTAATTCCATCTTGGGTACGGGTAAGTTCCGATTGCAGGTAGGTTGCACCACCAATTAAACGGATGCCGTAGGCAGGTTCGCCAAATACACTGACTTCAATGCCTTTATTTTCTTGCCGACCCGAAGGAGTCACGCGTTGATCTACCACGATGGTGTTAGCACGCTCCAACGTAAACGCACTTAGGGTCGTTGCAAATGCGCCGGCATCGTATTTAACGCCTAGCTCGACTTGCTCGCCGGTCAAGGGATCAATTACCTCACCCGCATTGCTGATTACTACACCGCCACTCGTAGCAGGCACAACGGAACCCGGCTGCAGGCTCTCGGCATAGTTACCATAAAAAGAGAGGTTATCCGACGCTTTCCATACCAAGCCAAGGGCCGGTGTTACCTCCGAGGCATCGTAACCGGATAGCTCTGAACCATCATTGTAATCAAAGGTATTGGTAGTGATGCTCTGATGGCGTAGGCCTAATGTGGCTAACAAACGCTCGTCTAACAGTGCCGCCGTGTAGGCCAGTGCAAGGCTTTCGTTTTTGGTCTTTTCGGTTAACAAGGGATCGCTTAAATCGCCACCTGGAAAAATATTGCCTTGCGGTGGTGTTACCACAACCGGATCATACAGGTTGGAGGTAAAGGGGGTCAGGTAAAAAGCAAAAGCGTTTTTGGATTCTAACTCCACAGAAGACGCCGAGAAAACTACGGTGTGATCGATCGAGCCCGTGTTAAATGTCAGCTCCATGCCACCATCAAGGGAGATCACATCGTCCTCCCGGGTATTGTCAAAACGACTCGAGGATAGGTTACCGTCGGCATCGGATTTTGGGTTGGCCAGTAGGTTCATCTCTTCACCGCTGCGCGCGCCGCCAGCCAACCACACCTTAACGGAATCATTGACGTCTAGCTCGCCGCGAACCACGCCAAAGGTTTGCTTCTCATCACTATACGTCCAGGGCTGACCAAAATTACGGCCCGCCTCGGGCACTTGTGGAATCTCGCCCAATGGTGTGACCTGTGGCAGTGGTGCATCGACGTGATTGTCTTGATAACCAAAGTCAGCCGTAAAACGAAAGCGCTCACCAGCATAATCAGTGCCTAGCGAGAACACATTAAGCTCACGCTCTTGATCTTCAATGGCGGTTTCTCCATCACGGCGCACGGCATTAACGCGAACGCCCCAAGTCTCATCCTCACCAAATCGATGGCCCAAATCCAGGGCGGTTTGGTATTGGCTGTCAGATTCATACCCCGCCGTTAGCCGCTTTACGCCACCGCTGGGCGCGCGCTTGGGTACCAAATTAACCGTGCCGCCGATGCCGCTGCCGCCGGGTGCTGCGCCATTTAAAAAGGCGTTGGCGCCGCGAAACACCTCTACCCGCTCGACCAGTTCGGCGGCGACAAACTGCCGGGGCAAAATACCGTACACACCGTTCAGGGTAATATCATCGGAATAAACCGGAAAACCCCGCAGAATATACACCTCCTGAAAGTTACCAAACCCTTTGGCAACTCGCACTACGGGGTCATTCTGTAAAACATCCCCCACACTCTCTGCCTGCTGCGCCGCCGCCAGAGAGGAGGTATACGCTGTGCCAGAGAAAGGCGCATCAAGAAAGTCCAGGTTCCCCAGTAACCCCGCGCGGCCGCCGCGGGCCACCTGCCCGCCCGAGTACTCCTGCAACAACTCCACCTGAGAGCGCTGGCCGGTTACTACCATCTCTTCCACTGCGGGTTCCGCGGATGCGGTAGCGTTCACGTCAGGCTGTTGGGCAATAGCAAAAGGAGCGCCGCTGACCAGCAAGGCGGCAAGCGTTTTGTGGCTTATCTTCATGACTTATCTCGAAAGGCTAGTGATAAAACTGCAAGTATAAACAACAATAGTTATCATTTATATTACTTTACGAGAAAAAATGAAACGGACTATAAGCGCTTACAGCGCTGGCTGGCGTTACTAACCGCGCTAAATTGCTTAGTTGCGAGTGGCGGTTGGCGCAATTTGACTAACACAGACGTCCCGCGAGTGAATCCTTACTGCGGGCCAGCCGGGCTAAAAACCGGATGGCTTTATTACCAACCGGCGACAACAAAGGTTGCGGGCAAGTTAACTTAGGGTAGCGGGCGATAGAGCTAATTTAAAATCTCATAATACAAATACTCCCACGCCAGTTGTACGCTATACATGGGTGGGTACGAATAATCCTCAACCTCTGCGACCATATACTCAGGTGTGGCAAACTCTGGATGGTCGAATAATGCTGGCCAGTCAATTTTGCCGCTTGCCCCTAGCTCTTTATAGTCTTTGATGTGCCAGCTTAAAAACCGGTTTGGGTATTTTTTAAAATAATCGGCAGGCTTCACGCCGCCCACATGCATCCAATAAATATCGGCCTGAAAGTCAACGTAGTCAGGGTTTGTATTTTGTAAAAAGTAGTCATAGATACGCACACCATCGATCGACTCAAACTCATCGGCATGGTTATGAAACGCGAAGCGTATGCCCTTTTCACGGCACAGCTTGCCGATCGCATTATAATAATCACTGTAGCGTTTCAGTTCGGCCCTGGATTTTACGGATTTGAGTTGGTTGTTAGACGTTGTTAAATACTCCACGCCTGCCTCGACATGGTCATCGATTGTTTTTGACCACCACTGCAAAGCGCTGTCCCAATTATCACCGGCAGGAAGATCGTGAAATGTCATAGAGCCTAAAAATTTCATACCGTTGGACTCTACGGTTTTGCGAAACTCTGCTGGTGACATCCCATAAAAAGTACCGTCATCATACACAAAGGTTTCTACGTAGCTATAGCCCATTCGTCCGAGCTCGCGCAGAGTGCCTGTAGGATCTTTTTGCATGGCTTGGTGTACCGACACCAACTGAATGCCAATATGCTTGTCTTTAGGGTTAGACTTTATATAACGGGTTTGCCAAAGACGCTTTCCGGATTCGTCAAACCCTTCAAGCAATATATTGGTAAGGCTTTTAAAGTCAAATTTGACCGCCATGTAAAAATTACCCAGCATATCGACGTCTTTCATTGTCCATGTAGACTCTGACGAAAAACGACCTTCTCCCTTAAAAATAACCCCTTCTCGGTTTTGTCCTAACGCAATGATTTGATCAGTGTTGGCGTCATAACCAATCAGCTCGGTAAGCAGTGGCTTATACTCGCCATTTTCATATTGTAAAACCTCAACCTGCATAGATTGGTTATCCATAACCGAAATATTATTCATCTTAATCGCTGGAAATGTACCAACCTTGTCCGTATCTGCATCAAGGCTACTTAGCCAGTGTCCGGCGTACTGGTGTAAGCGTTCGGCTTGGGATTCTATCGCATGTTGCGCGACGCTTGCTTGACTTAAAAGAAAAATCAATACGATGGAAGTGATAGCTCTCATAGTTGGGCCTAATTCTATTCTTATGTCGGTTGAATGTGGCGAGGCTCTACTAAGCCGCTTAACAATAACTTACGTTTTATAATGATTGTAATGTCGATCAGAAATAACGGCTGATGCCAATAAGCACCAAGCTACTTTATACACAGTAAGGCATAGGCTGTGAAGAGCAGCTTAGAGGGAGTGCAATATAAAACCCGTAATCATTTTAAATGGCTACCGTCACTCATCTGATCTAATTTACTGCCAGTACCCCGTTGTAGGTGATAGCAATATTGGCTCTTATGGGGAGTTTCGGCTCGGTATCGTTAATGCGATAACGTAGTATTCAGAATATACGGTTAAAGTGTCGAACGCATTCACCCTGGAAAATGTGAATATTAAATAATTAATACTGCAGTAACTAAAGTGCCATAATCCCGACTTACTCTCCTTTAGCCCTTAAGGAAAAGACCCGTCATACGGATTCACCTCTGTTTTCGATTGATCAATATGCATTTATCAGTATGTCCACAGACGATATTTCATATCAATATCGTCTATGTCATGCATGTTTTATCAATCTTGGCTGATAAAAAAACGGATTTTTTGTTAATTAATCTTGGAGATGATTCAATGAAACCCTATTTTTTTCAGTCTGCCTTAGCGGTAGCTGTGAGTGTACTGGTGGGTTGCGGCGGCGACTCAGACAGTTCCGCGCCCGTTGTGGAAGATCCCGTTGTAGAAGCGCCGGTTGTAGAGGCACCAGTAGAAGCAACGACGATTAGCATTTTACCTTACGTGCAAAACCCCACTACCAGCTCAATAAGCGTAACGTGGTTTGGCAGTGCTGAAGAGCCAGCAACTATTCAAATTGAAGGTTTTGGGTCCTTCCAGTCGGAAGTACAAGCAACGGATGCCTTAACCTACGGCACGTCAGAGGTTGATTATATTCACGGCGATTCAAACTTTGGTGGCATACATACAGGTGTTGCTGAGGGGCAGGCGCCACAACCTGTGTATAAGCACTATGTAAAGGTTGATGGACTTGAGCCCGGGACGTCTTACCCCTACACCGTCCTTCAGGCCGGCGCCGATGAGTTTAGCTCGAGCTTTACCACGGCACCTAGTAAAGAAAGCCGCGAAGCGATTCGTTTTATAACCATGTCGGATATGGAAACCGAGCCCGAGTCGACGGAAAAAACCGTGAGGTGGACGGCCAATGCATTAGCCCTCGGCGGAGAAAAATTAGGGACAGACCCTGATACCTATACCCGTCAATATCCTGTAGACCAAACCACGGGCTACAAAGCTAACCTCACGTATGCTGAATTACGAAGCCCCGATTTTTGGGTAATTGCCGGTGACCTGGTGGAAAAAGGCGGCCGTCAATTAGATTGGGATGAGTTCTGGCGTCACAGTGCTGGTGAGTGGGGCACTTTAGCCTCCTCTACGCCGATATTCCCCGCACTTGGTAATCACGAAAACTATTGGCACCCTGAGTACCCAGGCTACAACGCCGAGGCGTCAATGCTCTCTTACGATAAGTGGAACACTTATTGGGACTTGCCCACTAACCATGCCAGCGATGATCGCTATCAAAAACGTTATTATCGTGTCGATTACGGCCCGGTGACGTTAATTACCCTTGACTCCTCTAACGGTAACGATGCCGATCCCAGCCAAGACACCAACCTGTATATCGATGGCGCTGCCTCACGCGTACCGGACTTTAACCGCGGTACTGAGCAGTGGAACTGGGCGTTGAGTGAATTGGCCGACGCGCAGGCGCAGGGCCAGGTGATTTTTGTACAGTTTCATCACAGTGCCTTCGGCACCGGTGTTCATAGCCTGCCCTCTGGCTCGGCCGGCATTGCCAATGGTGAGGATAACCAGTCTGGTATGCCGATGCGTATCTATCACGAACTGTTCCAGCGCTATGGTGTAACCGCTGTGCTGTCCGGTCACGATGAATTGCTTGAGTACGTCAGTATCGATGGTGTGAGCTACTGGGATGTGGGCTTTGCCGGAGATGGTTTGCGCGGCCCAGGTTACCCGCCCACCACCGATTACGTGCCGTTTGATTTACTGCCAGAGGAAGCGCAGGCAACACACTGGAGCGCGCACGGCGATGCCCCTGAGGTGTGGGATGGCAATAAGCTCGTCTCGGGCGGTAAGCACTACGGATTTCTTGAGGTGGAGGTTCGCCCCTCCGGCGATTATAACTATGAAGTGGTTATGACTCCGCGCTTTGTATTCCCGGTTATGGACGACACAGGAATGGCTACGGGCGAGTTTGATCATCGCCAGTACGAGAAAGTGGTTCGCGTTCTGGTTGAGCGATAGTGCTGATGGGCGGGCCCTCGTCTGCCCGTCAATAATATCAGCGCACTCAATAGTTTTTATTGCCTGTCTTGTTGCACGTTTTTGCAGCGAGACAGGCACCTCGCTCTTGGCCTTAATCTACGTTAGTGGATTAAGGCCTTTTTTTCCAAGCGTTATAAATTGCATACAGGGCGATGGGCCTTTCCCCTATACCGTTTTTGATTTATGGTTTATCGCTCAGAGCGAGCTTCCAGTTCTGATTTGGTCATTCCCATAGCGGCGGGGACTTGGCATATTTTAATCATCTCCACCATGTTGCTCATGCCCGCCGCAAATGAGTTAGGCGTAGCATTCACCCCTAAAAGCACGGCATTGCCCTCTTCTATTTCTGCCCCTTGTAGCTCATTCAATGCATCCGCATAAGCTTGTTTTTCTTTAATGGCTGCCTTCAAATTCTCTGCAATCTCGGGAAAATAACAGGGGGAATCTTCGTCTAACTGACTAAAGAATTCTTCAAGTTCTTTCTGATATTGCTTGCTTATCTTTAGTGCGGCGTCCATGTTGTCGGCGAGCTGATCGTATAGCCCGGCTTCTACCACAGCCTTGGCGCTGTTGGTTTCTTCTAAGGTTCGGTTTATTTTATCCAGAAGAGCGCCGTACTCCTCGGCCAATTCACGATCCTTCTCCAGAATTTCCTCGGTTCGATCGGAGAACTTATCAAGTTCGCCAATGGTATCGATATCCGGCCCACAAGCTGATACCGAAAGTGCAAACAAAAGGGTGATGAAACAATAACCGCGAGATTTTCGGAGTCCTTTAAGCAACATCATAAAATCCTTATATAGACACGTATAAAAGTTTAGCAACACCAACTGGCTATCCAAAAATTAGCTCAGTATTAAATCAAAGCTCGCTCGTTAATGCTCTGAACAGGTTCACGCTGTTCGCAACCTTGTAGTCGGATCAAGCACAAGGCCCCTGAACTTTAGTCACATTATTCGCCGTGCTTTCCGCTAAGCGGAGCCTGTACCTGTTTAAAATAGCAGTAATGATCATTATCTTGACACAGTGGCCGCTGTCGCGTTCTACCGAACAGAATGTCACATGAGCAACGGGCTAAGTCTTAAGCTTGATACGGTACTGCTGGTTGAGCGGCTCACTACCGCGAGCAGCTTCCCTCTTCTACTTTTCGTACATAATTTATCGGCAGCTCGGTTTTATCCATAGCAATAAAGCAATACGGATACACACCCATATCAGGGTAATTGCATTCTCCGGTGTTACTGGGCGTAATAGTGGTGTACAGAACTTTCAGAGAGTCGCCGTCTTTTAGTACCTCATCAACCCGCAGTGCGTGTCCGGGGTTTGCTTTCTCGCCGGCATGAATCGCGATGACTTGTTTGGTGTCGAAATCTACACTGGGCGTCTCACCTTGTTTATTAAGGTCGGTGATCCCATAAATCTCACGAAAGTCGTGGGTACTGGTAATTCTATCGTGGTTTGGTTCGGTAATCGTGGAGTAACTACTTTGGCCACACTCAATCACGCTGTAAGGGTGTGGGGTGCCGCTGTAAATATCCTCGTCGTTATCGTCGCTGCTATCACAGCCAGCCATAACCAGCAGTAATGGCGCGATTAAATACATAGGTTTCATACAAATTCCTTTTATGGCTCCATAAATATGCGTCGGGTACTGTAACAAACCTCTACACTAAAAGGGTGTAACAAACTGTTGCGGGATAACGGTTGGGGTATTCAAGCCGTTGAGTTTGGTAGGCGCTGGCACAACTTAACTGATCGTTGTGAATGGGCCTTACCGGGGCGTATATAGCGGTGCGCAAAGCGTGGAGGTACGCGAACGTTGGAGTGAGGCCGTAAGTTTATCTAAAAATGTCAAATGTAAGGCCTGATCCCGGTGCTCCTCTGACCCCGGTGCTCCTCGTACGTAGAGATAGGCCAAGATAAGCGTTACCTGACCCCACCTATATACCTAGTAGCGGTAATGACGCGCGGGAACGACAACTCCTTGACGGCCATACGCCAAAGGGTAGCCCCCGTGCTGGGATGCAAACGCCTTGGCCTCTTGCAGCGATGAAAACCAATGGTTCGGATACCCCGCATAGCGCAACGCCAGGTGGTACTGCTCTGCCCGCTCAGCGGGTAAGGTTTCAAGCGCCCTACGGCACTCAGCCCAACAACTGTAACCCGCCTCAAGCGCCAGCAACTGCAACGTATGTTTGCGCTGCACTAAACCTTGCCGCCGGCGCAGCTGGGGTAAGGTGACACCGGTAAATACTCGCTGGGCAAGCAAACGTCGCAAAACCGGTAAACAATCAGCAAGATCGCCAGAGCATGCCGCGCGCTGCAGCCTTTTGGCCTCGCGCAAAAACGACTCGACAACCGCAGGGGAAAAACCCGGGGAATGGGATGGTGTATGCATATCGCCTCCAATACAGTGACCTACTCGATATCGGACAGAGATGATATGCAAGCAAAGCTTGCCAGATTATAGATACGATTGGTGAATCACTTTTGCGAGGCGGGCGCCCAATGAGCCCGGCGATAATTATCCAGCTGCCTGTAAAGCCTGTCAACGTTCGGTAAGCGGCCAAAACTACCCAGCCCACAAGCTTGCCAACAATGATCAACGGTGGCACGATAAGCAGCATAGCGCGTAAGGTTTATCGCCTGAAAGGGCCGTCTGCCAAGATGGCAAGCTACGATAAACCAAGATTTAGCCAGTTTGGACGGTGGGATAATAAAGGGTTTAGCCCAGATGTTACGCAGCAGTTCTTTCCCCTATCTTTCCATTTAGCTAATTCATCGCATAAATATTAATGAGAGAGCTATCGTGTTTGTGGTTTTTGCATTGTGCGAATTGAAAAGCTTAACCCCTGTAGTACGGGTTGAGTGTGGTGGATTCACATTTCAAGACCTGACCCCGATGGCTCCCCCACCTGTAAAGCCTGTCAACGTCGGGTATCCGGCCAAAACCACCCAGCCCACAAGCTTGCCAACGCCGCTTAACGGTGGCACGATAAGCCACATAGCGCGTAAGGTTTATCGCCCGTACAGGCCGCCTGCCAAGATGGCAAGCCACGATAAGCCAAGATTTAGCCAGTTTGGAAGGTGAGATAATAAAGGGCTTAGCTCAGATGTTACGCAGTAGTTCTTTCCCCTACCTTTCCAGTTAGCTAATTCATCGCATAAATATTAATGAGAGAGTTATCGTGTTTGTGGTTTTTGCATTGTGCAAATTGAAAAGCTTAACCCCTGTAGTACGGGTTGGGTGTGGTGGATTCACAATTCAAGACCTGCCCCCGATGGCTTTATACGGCAAATTTCACACTGGTGCCCCCTGCTGCCCACCCAGTTGTCAACCGCAAAAAGCCGTGGCACACTTAACCGCATAGCGCGTAAGGCTTATCACCCAAACCGCTTGCCAGGAGCAGGCCACGATAAGTCAGATTGAACCAGTCAGGAAGGTTAGATAATAGCGGGTATAGCTTGGATATACACCATACCTCTCCTCCCTTTGGGCTCATCAATTAATTCGCGGAAATTTTAAGATGGGGCCAAGGCAGCCTTTGTATTTTTATTGTATGAAATGCAAGGCCTCAAGCCCCCAGCGACTCTCAAATTAAGATCAGTTTTTCGCGGTTTACATATTATTTAAGGTGAAAAAATGGATACAAAACCTCTAAAGCTTTTTTATAGCTATTCTCACGAAGATGATGAACTGAGAAGAGGGCTAGAGAAGCATTTAACTACTTTAGTTCGAAATGATGTCATTGAGCAGTGGTTTGATGGTGAAATCACAGCCGGTAGTGACTGGAAGTCTGAGATTGTTAGCAACCTTGAAAAATCTGATATATTTATATTTTTGATTACGGCGAACTGGTTGAACTCAGATGCTTGCACAGAAGAATGGGAGCTAGCCAAGAAAATTTCAATTAAAGATACCGGAAAAAGATTAATCCCTATCATTGGATCTAGATGTCCTTGGACTGATTTTGACAATATGAGTAAATATTTGGCTCTCCCTTACGACGGCAAGCCCGTCGCCGACTGGACTTCAACTGATTCGGCTTGGCTAAACATCTACGAAGGAATAAAAAATGTGGCAATGGACTTAAAAAAAAACTTTCAAGTAAGGCCGGAGTTCCTAAGTGACCTTACTTCAATAGAGTTTTGTTCAAAGAATACAACGAAGATTACATTAAAAGATATTTTTGTTTTCCCCAATCTGGCAACCTACGACGAAAGCGAAAGAATCGAAGAAAATCTAATCGAAACGATTGATCAGTTGATGAAGTATGATTATCAAATTATTCATGGAGAGGACCAATGTGGAAAAACAAAATTAGCAGCATGGCTTTACCTTGAGCACAACCACGACTCCAGGCCTTTTATTTATGTAGATTTTGATAGCGTTGGAACAGGAAAGAATAAACATAAAATATTACAAGAAATATTCGAACATCAAAAAACTGGAGACTTCAAAACATGGTTTTCCGCTGAAAACAAGTACATCATCTTTGACAACCTCTCTAAGGATAAAAAGTGTCTTGAGCTGATGTTATATGCAAAAGAACACTTTAAGAAAATAATAATATTAAGCAGTAGTGATTGCTTTAAATCTTACTATATAGACGATGAAAGATTGATAGATTTTAATGTTATCGAGTTTAAGCCATTTTGCCATGAAAGACAGGAATCACTGATTAAAAACTGGCTTAAAGCAGACAAAGATACAGACAGTATAGATTATGACCTTGTAGATTCGATAGAAGATAATATTAATTCGATTATAATAGACAACAAAGTTCTTCCTAGGCATCCCTTCTTTATACTCTCAATACTTCAGACCTACGAAAGCTTCATGCCGGAGAACCTAAAAATTACTGCTTACGGACATTGTTATCACGCATTAATACTAGCGAGAATAATTAAATCTGGAATTAGTCGAGAAGACAGCACATTAGAGTCGGTTTTTACTTTTTGCTCGAGTCTTTCATACAGAATGTTTCTTAATGGGATTGGCACAAAGTTTACTGAAGATCTATTTGAAGAATTCGTCCGAGATTACAAGAATGAATACATAATAAAAAACTCTGTTCTTAACAGAATGTTTAGTGATTACGGGTTACTGGATAGAAACAATGGTGAAGTAAGGTTTAGCATATCGTATAGCTATTACTTCTTTCTGGGAAAATATCTTACTGAAAACTACCAGGACAACAAGGAATGCGTATCTTCAATGGTAGAAAGCAGTTATGCGAGACATAACTCTCTAACTTTAATATTCACCATACATCATGCAAACGATGTTTCCATTCTTGATGAAATATTAGCCCACACGCTGTGTGCTCTGGATGAAAAGAAAGTTACGGATTTAAGCGGAGGAGAAACTTCTCTTTTTTCGGAGGTTTTAGAAGAGGTCATACCTGAAAAACTGACAACAGAGTCTAACAGTAATGTAGAAACTGAAAGAGCTAAGGAGAGAAAACATCGAACAGATGTTGAGAACTCCGAAAGCCCTTCAGCTCAGAGTGCTATGGATGATAGTAACGGCCAGAACAGGCTTCTCAACCAAATATTTCAATGTAATAAAAACATGGAAATTTTGAGCCAAATACTAAAGAATAAAACGGGAAGCTTGAAGAAAAATAAACTTTCAGAGATTGTTGAAATAATATGTGATGCTGGTCTGCGACTTGCCTCTGTCATGCTTGAAGACCAGAATGAGATTGATTTATTTGCTGAATATATATATGAAAGGTATAAAAAGACTGACAAGTTTGATCCCGACTCCAGCAAATCATCACAACTTTATCAAGTCAAACAAATACTAGTATGCCAGGTTATGCTATGGGTAATTGGTGCTATAGAGAAAGTAGTTTCTTCCATTAACAAACCAGAACTAGAAGAAATTGTATTCGAAATTTCGGAAAGAAAAGCCACCCCAGCGTACCATTTGATTAGATATTATTACTTGTTAGACACTAGCAGAGGATTTGATGAGAAGCTGAAAAGGGAATTGGAGTCTATGGTCTCTAGATACAAAAGAGAAAGCTCTTTCTTTTTGCATCGCATGGTCTCACTTCGAACCCAACACTATGAAAGAACCCACATCGTTAAAGAAAGTTACAGACAGGCAATTTTCTCCCTTCTGGAAGTGCCATATAAGACGAGAAAATTTGACGAAAAAAATAAATCTAGAATAGGTCGCCAAGTGTAAATCCCAAGGATACCATATAGGAATTCCGGGGACAGTTTACTTAATATAAACTGGATCGTAATTTTTCTACGAAGCACCGCTCTTTAATTACCGTATATCCAGCCGAGCGGATGTCTATTTTAGGGTATCAGGGCCACCCATTAGGAAAATTGTCAACCGAAGACGAGAAAACTCCTCCCGAGTGAACAGGATTTTCGATCTACAGACGCCCTCGAGAAAATTGCACCCGGCTTTTCATTGGATTGGTGTTTTTCAACTGCACCAGTCACCCATCAGGATCAAGCTATTGTTAAATAGCCCTGGCTTTCGCCCCAGAAAAACATCGGTACCATACTTTGTTCATTCAAATGACAGATCTGTGAGCTCAACTGTTAACTTCATCATTGGCTCAACCCGTTGCTGACTCGAAGCATGAGCAAATACTCTCATGGCGCGTCATTAGGTGGCGAAGCCGGGCCAATCAGGTCTGGTGGTTTAGTGCCAACCCCGTCAATGGTTAACCGGCTCCGCCAAGCTTAGGCGAATAGCCGTTTCTCGTCATAGGCGACGCCGTTACGCATAATCCAGTAACAGGCCCTAGCCAATTTGTGAGCTAGCGCTTTTCTCGCCAAAATGATATTCGTTTCTTTGGCCTTGCGCTGGTAGAAAGCTTTGGCTTTTTCACTGCGCCGAATGGAAAAATTGGCTGCTTCAATGAAAGCCCACGCTAAGTACTTGTTACCGTTTTTTCTATTATTCTCGCCTTTTTTCTTACCGTTGCTTTCACGTCGGCTGTCGACGCATCGACTGTATGAAGCGAAATTCCCAGGCCCTTTAAACCGCTTGATATTGCCGCTTTCCAATAGAACGGTTTGTGCGAGTATATCGCCTATTCCCGGTACGGTCTTGAGCAAGTTGAAATTCGGCGATGAATTCACTTGGTGACTAATTGACCGCTCCACGGTTTTTATTTGCTGGGTAAACGCACGCACCATACCTATTGAGGTTTGTAGCGCTAGCTGAGTATTAGCCTCACCGATTCTAGGGGCAACAAATTCCTTGGCCTTAATCTTGTCTGCCCTTAACGTCTGACCTGTATAAAGGATTTGAGTCGGATAATCTCCCGGCTTCGGTCTTGTACCAACTGCATACGTTTTCTCAGCAAATCCCGCAATGCTCGATGCTCCTTGGGATAGATATATCCGGTAGGAAGAATTCCTAGGCGCATTAGATGAGCCAGGTGAAACGCATCGTAGCGATCGTCGGTACGCTTTAGGCCATTGTACTGAACAACCTTTGCTGTGTTCACGAGGCTAACAGAAAAGCCTGCGTCTTTAAGGGCGTCTACCAGCCAATACCAGTTGAACGTGGATTCGACCGCCACACCTTTTAACTGTTTCTTATATCGCGACAGGGCTTTGATTACCAATTCGGGATGATTGTCGAGCTTGAGCTCCAGCAATCGCTTGTCCTTGTCGTTAATAACGTAAACATAATTATATTGTTTGAATGTAGGTCGATTCCGCAATAAAGTGTCATAACAGCCTCCAATGATTTGTTTTGGTCGACAACCATTGTAGTCCTCACTGCCACGGTGGTGGGGCGAGGCTGCCTTATGTTTATCAGGTCTTACCACTTACATGAAAGTGTAAGATGCAAGGTTTAATCCAAGCTTGATATTAAGGCCACCCTCCACTTTCTCAATCGGTCTATTTTTTAGTGATTTTTCAATTTGGGAGAGTCAGAGAAGTAGTCCTGCATCCAGTCAAACAGCACATCAACCCCCATCTCAGACAAACTCTTGCGCTGAAACTCGTCATCAGCCTCTTCATCCAGACTTGCAAACTGATAGAGCAATATGCCTGGCTCTCCATCATGCAATATCAACATAATGCGTCGGCGGGTACGCAAGCAATCAACCGTCATAACATCGGCGGGAATACCGGTATCGCGCAAGCCACGGCGTACCTCAACCACTGGGTTGATGTGTTGGTGGGACTGCTGAATCTTAGTGTGAGCCTCAGTTATTTGGTCGGACAAGGTTTTTAAAGGGTCTTCAGACATCGAACGCTCCAGAATAATAGTGACGATAGATTAACAGAGTCGACGATTTTTTTGTAAGGCAGAGGTAATGAGGTTCGAGTCCTTTGATTTTTATTTTGCATGTGATAAAGCCTAAATCTCGCACGGTGCCCAAATCCCTTGCAGCACGCCGAATGGAAGTTGATTTTAGGGGTTGAGCGAAATGGATTTCGCGAAAGAGCTTGTCGGGGCATGGACGCCCCGTCAAGCCGTGCCCCTAAAATCAGCTGGAATGAGGGAAGCCGAAGGTCGTGATGCCAGGGTGCGTTTCTTGGTTACTTCTTGCCGCATCGCAAGAAGTAACTCGCCCGCGCGGCGACAGAGCGCACCCAGCTAGAAAACTGGAACAAGCGAATCTCTAGCTCAAATCCAGAAAGTATAGAGCTTTAAACAAAAAGCGCGCACAGCCCCCTAAACCAAATCCTCAACCGTCCCATCACAAATCGGCGCCATCGCCGTCACCCGATCCAACGCCGTAGCGTTCCCGTCGCATCGGGCGTCAGGCCCCACCATTCACATTGTGACAATAAAGCCTAAGCCGCATACCCTAAAAACTCATCTGCGGAGCGAATTCCTTCGCGATCCTGACAGGCTTTAAACAGCCGGAATAAATTCTTAGCGGTAGCATTACCGCTGGGGCTAACCATACGGCGAAGTCCAGCCTCTTGAATTTGCAAGTTATGTGCGATCTCGGCAAAGGCTTGTGTGCCATTCAGGTAATCGCGAAGCATGGAGTTACCGACGACGATATCGCCTTCAAGATAAGACTCCAGAGCCTCTAGCAATAACCCTTTGCGATACGCGGGGTCTTTGCAAAGCTCCATAACGGTATCTTTAAATTCTCGGGTTAAGGCCATTTGAGGTTACCTCATCGTTTACTTTTTTGTGCCGCCTTTATTGTAGGCAGCGCCCTAGATTTGCTAAGCGAGAAGTCTGTATCTCACTTTCTCGCTCTGTAATCGGTTAAATATGTTTTAGCGGTATCGATAACTGCCTGTTGATCTGATTTATCGCTGCCAGCGAACAATATGATCAACTCATCGCCTTCGGTGATGTAATAAATTCGATAACCTGGGCCGTAATTGATTCTGCGCTCCTGCAAACCATTACCACCTGTAATGGGCTTATGATCGCCAAAGTTTCCAGCTTCCATTTGAGTTACAGCCTTGGTGATTTTTACCTGCGCTCTAGTATCTTTGAGCCCCATCAGCCAATCCCGAAATGGCGCTCGGCCATCCTGAACCAAATACTCTTGGGTTTTTCGCTGGATTGCAGGCAATACCACAGATCAAACTCCCTTTTGCTCATAATAATAACATATAAGTTATTATTCAACTGTTTTAATGTGATCGTAAGTTTGAGCTTAGCTTATCTAGTGGGCTGGTATAAAAGCTAACGACGAAGTGGTGTTTTACGCCCCCTGCAGCCAGCCGAGCGCAGGCCCATTTTAGGGGGTAAGCAAATAGGACATTTGCGCAAGCCATCGTCACGCCAGGGACGGCGTGTCGATGCGGCCCTCTAAAATCGGCTGGAGCGAGGGAACCCGAATCGCTACAGGGATGTAGCTGAATAGAGCAACGCAGGAGCAGTTGCCGAGGGCTGAGATGCCGGGGTGTCCTCTTTTGATTACTTTTCTGGACAAGCAGAAGAGTGCTTCGCCCGTGCGGTGACAGAGCGCACCCAGCTAAAAATTAATGATCATTCAATCGTTAAGTTCCAGCTCTACACTTAGCAGCTTCGTTCACTGGATCCCGGATCGGGGTCCGGGATGACGCTGTAGAGGGTCTGGGATGACGGCGGTGTACCCAACCGCGCGCTAAACCAAATTCCCAATCGTTCCATCACAAATCGGGTTCATCGCCGTCATCCGATCTAACGCCGTGGCGTTACCCAGCCCATGCTGTGGAAACAGCGTAGAAAACAAATTTTGCTCGCCGTGCAGCGCCATATAGTTCAGCACCAAGGTCTCGACCAATAGGTTCACATTATTGGCCGCTGGGCTTGAGGCGGTTTCAACATCGCCGCTGGAGCGCATAAACCCGAGCTGTTGGTGCGACGCTTGCGCAGCGGCAGAGCCACCTAAAATAGTGGGCCGGCCGCTTGGGTTGTACACCAAAAAGTAGCTGGCGGCGGTTTGTTGGTTGTCGCCGGTCCAGACGCCTTTGCCACGGCCCTCGGCGGATTCATCCAGCATGCCGTTTGAGAACACCGAGCCGTCGGAGAATACGTAAATCATAACCGGTACGCCCATGCGGGCGGCGTATTCTAAACAGGCGCCGATGCAGCGGCCGGCGCGTAAGTCGCGAATCTCACCTGTGGACCGATCGCCGGTGTGGTAGTCGTAGCCGCCCATGGTAATGGTGCCGGCACCAGCGTAGCCGCTCATGACCAGCTTCATGACCGAAGCGGTTTTGCGAAACTCGCTGTCGTTATCAAACTCGTCAAAGCTAAAAATACCGCCGGGGCCGACGATATCCGCATCGGCAATCGGGTCGATGGCCGCGGGGTTGCCAAAGCGGTCGGCTAAATCGGCGCTTTTTACGTAGCCGCAGCGCATTAACTCTTTAAGCGCGGCATCGCGGTTGCTGCCGGTATCCACCGCGCCCAGTTTGGCGTTGCTTAAACGCACCATAGATTCCATGACCGCGACGGTGTCAGATTGGCTGAGCAAGCTCACCAAATCGCCCACATCCACTAAGCCTGTGACATCGCTGGGGCGGTCGACTTTGGTGGGGCGCGCCTCGGGGTTAATCAGCATCGAGGGCGCCATAGAGTTTCCGCCTGAGTCGCTGGCGCGCGAGCCAATCAAAGAGAGCAGCGAGCCGTTGGCGCCGGCGCGGTTAATGCCGTACATGGGGTTGTGGGGGTTGTTGCCGGTGTCGTTCTCGGAGCGGGCGGGAATTACCGCACCGTTAACGGCCGCCGCCGTACCTGGGGCGACACGCTCTAAAATGCCGCGCAGCATGCCGCTGTCGGTGTGAAACGCGAGGCCTAAATCGCGATTCACAAAATCGCCGGTGCTGCTGTCGGGCGTCATGTCGCCGGGCAGGCCCTGCTTGGTGTAGCCGCTGGCCGATAGCGTATCGAGCTGGCCGCCGGCGCCGCCCACCAACACATTAGAGCCGGCAATATTGGCGCCACCGGCTAAATCGAAGCAGATAAACGGTATTTTACCCGCGCCCTGGCTGGCAATGCCGCAGGCCTGGCGCATGGCGTTAATATCGGGCGATAACGCGGCATTGGCGTTGCCCGCCAGCAGGGTCATTAGCGAGGCGCCGGTTAAGGTAGCGCCGCCGGTGCGAAAGCCCTGGGCGATTAAATCGCGCCGGCTAATGGGCCGGTGGTGGCTGTTCAGTTTAAGCGGTGCATCCGGATGCAGAGGCGCGCGGTATTTACTCATAAGGCAGTCTGCTCCGTTAGTGAACTAGCATGATGGCGCTGCCGAGGGCGGCGGCGCAGGTGGCTTTGACAGTGGTGGCGGTGCGCTCGGCGTTACAGTCGCCAGAGCACACAGTCATGGTATCGATCAGTTTGTTTAGCTCGGCACGGGTGCTGGAGGGGTTGGCCTGAGTGGCCAGCGAGCTGCCGTTAACCTCGGCGGCGACCAGCGCGTTGAGCAGCGGGTCGATAATGTGGTTGCGGCCGCTGGCGCTAAACGCGGCGCCCGGCACTTGCGAGAAATCAAAGCCCGGGAAAAACGCCGCGCGCTTGGCCGTATCGTTGACTAACGCGTTGCAGTAGGCCACCGATAACTGCGTAATGCCCATTTGCTGCGCCGCCACAAAGGTATCCAGCGCGCTGGTGGTAGGCAGTTGTTGCTCGACTTTCTCGTAGGTGGCGTGCACCGCCGCGTTGCTGTGGCTGATGCCGGTCATGGCGGCCAGCGAGGCGTTGATGCTGGCAAAGCTTTTAATGCCCAGGCTGGGCTGATCGGCAATATCCGCCGGCGGCTGTGGCGCCGGTGGCTCGGCCTCGACCCTAGCAAAGCGGTGCTCGCCCAGTTGGTCGAAGGTTAAAAAGAAGGTGTCCAGATCGCTGCCCTGCTCTAACGCCAGCACGGCGCCCTGGCGCGATAACGGCTGTTGCCCGTTTGCGTAGTCGGCGGCGTTGATCTCGGTGTCGAGCGCGGCAAATACCTGGCCGACAATCGCCTCGCGGCCGTTAACGCCAATGCGAATACCTTTAACCGGCACCGTGGGGATGGGGTCGTCGCTCAGGCGGGTAAAAAACGGCTCGCTAAACAGGTAGCTGTAATCGTCAAACTGCTGCGCCTGAAACACGATATAGGCATCGGCCACATCGATGAGCTCGCTAATGCTAAACAGCAGGTAGTAAGTCTCGCCTACCCCGGCCTCAAAGTTGTCGTGGATGGACTGGGCCGATAACGCGCGGTTGTGCACGGCCAAAAAGCGCACGGCGCCGCTCCAGGTGCGGTTGGATGACACCTCGTTGCCTAATACCAAGGCGAAGCTCGAGTCCCACTCGTTGAGGTTGCCGATGGCGCTTGGGTCGGCATCGCCGGTAAATTCACCATTGACGTAAATGCGCCGGCCATTGACCGGATCAAAGGTAACCACCACGTGCTGCAAGCTGGCCTGAGCGCGCTCGTCGGCATCGGCCGTCACGATGGCCGGCATGCCGTTGCTGTTAGTGCTGGAGCTGCGGTGGTAGTGGGTGTAGTTGTAGAGGTTTTGGTCCAGCGCAAAGTTGCGCACCTCGGTGCTGCCCGAGTAGCTGACGATGCGGGCGTCCTCTTGGCTGACGTTGGACGGAATCACCCACGCCTCGATGGAGTACTCGCCGGTGCTGCTGATTTGATCAAACAGTTTGCGGCTGGTTTGGGTCGAGGCCTGGGCCTTGCCGTCGTTAAAGCGCAGGCCCCAGCTGGACATCCAATCGACGTCGCCATACAGGGATAAATCGGCGGCGGGGTTGACGCCGCTGGTGTCGTAGGCGATGGCGCCGCTGCCGGTTTTAAACTCGTAGCGGGCAATAATGTAGTTGTCGGCGCGGCCGTTGGCGCTGGCTACGCTACCGTCGGCCAATTGCAGTGCTTTACTGGTCACAAGCTCGGGGTCCACTTGGGTGACCGGCACCAAATCGGCAAACGCGGCGATGGCATCGGCCATGGTTTGCGCGTCGTTGGCGCAGGAGCTACTCCAGCAATTGTGCGACTCTTGTGCTAGGCGCTCTACCAGGCGCGAATTAGCCGGGGCGTCTAGCCGCATACGGCTGCGGGCCGCCTCGTAAGAGACTTGCACATCGCTGCTGCCGATAAACGGCTGTTGCATTAGAGGTGCGCTCTCGGCGTGGCACGCGCTGCAGTACTGATTTACCACGGGGTAGACGGTCGCGGCGTAGTCGCTGTTGTCTGGCGGAAAGTTTTTGCTGCCGCCTACCTCTTTAATCTCGGGGGCGGTGAGCACGATCTCGTTGCTGATGCTGCCGGCCGCCGCTGCCCACTCGGTAATGTAGCCGGTGACAATATCGGCGCAGGCGGTGTCGCTATCGAGCCAGCAATTGTGGCCGCCGGCCACTTTGCTCACCATGCGCGACAGTACCGGGGTGTGTAAATCCACCAAGGGCACGGCCGCCTGATAGGCCTGGTTGATATCGTCGGTGCGCACAAACATTGGATCGTTGCCGCCCACGACGTGGCAACTGCCGCAGCGGTCGTCGAGCGCTAAGTTGTCCCACACATACAATTTAAAGTTTTGGATGTCTTCAGTTAATGGCGCGGGGCCGTTGTAAACAACACCGGGGCGGCTGGTGTCTTCGCCGTCGTCGGGCTTGACGTTGGGCGTGGTGGACTGCCCGCTGCCCGAGCCACAACCGGCCAGCAGTGCGGCGCTTAACAGGCCCGCAAGCCAGAGGGGTAAAGTGGTTTTTGCTGTGTGTATCGCGGCCGCCATGTTATTCACCTTTGCAGTAGTTGGCGGTGTCGATAAACACCTGTTTTAAGTTGTAGCCACTGGCGGCAAAGGCGGCGGTGGCATCGCTCACCAGAGCGCGGTCGGCGGCGTTGCCGGGTTTGCGCAGGCACACCTGGGTAAACACCTTTTCTACCTGGCAGCTGGCAAAGGCGCCCGAGTTGGCCAGCTCGCGGCCCAAGCTTTTAGCGCCGGTGCCGCCGCCCTCGAGGGTTGGGTCCCACGCGAGAATGGCGTTGGGGCCTTCGCGCCAATAGTTTTGCCACTGGTCATTGGGGGTAACGTAGCCGGGGGCAAAGGTGCTGGCGTTGATGTGGTATTTGCCCTCGGTGCGGTTGCCGCTGGCCGGGTCGACGTCGCCGGCGGTGTTGTAGTGAATCGCGCCATTCTCGGCGTCCGGGTCGGTGGCGGCGTTGTACTCGTAATCGTAATAGGCAAAGGCCTGGGCCATTGGGTCCATACCCGCGTGGCAGCCTACGCAGTTGTTTAAAAACACCCGGCTGTCACCGCCGGGGCTGCGGCTTACGTCCTGGCGAATGCGATCGGGCGTGCGGGTTACGTCGTGCACTTGCTCTAGATCGCGGCACAAATGGTTGAGCAGGGTAAAACGGAACATGGCGCGGTTAGTACCGGCGACAAAAAACGCTTTGGCCGCGGCGCGGCTGGTAATGACCCCTGCGGTGGCGTGGGCCGGCACCTCGCTTATTTGCGATTGCGTACGGCGCACCAGCGAGCTGCCCAGCGGCGCGCTGCTTTGCTGCAACGCCTGGTAGTGCTCATTGTTACTGCTGCTGTAGGGCGGCAGACCAAGGCTATCGGCGCCGGTATAAAGTACGTCGCCCACTAATACATCGCGAAAATCGGCCTCGTCGCGAATCAGCCCCATCACCGTGGCGGTGTAGTCATTGAGCGGCGCAAAAGCGGTCATTTCGCGGTTGGTCCAGGGGGTTATCCAGGTTTGCAAGGTGGCGCGGTAAAAGCCGTCGTTGTCCATGGCGATGTGCACCGCCTGAGCGGTGTTACCGGCCTCAATCAAATCGCTCATTTGTGTGAGCACCTGAGTGCTGGGCGGTACCCCTGCAATACGCGAGTGAATGGTTAGCGCCTGCTCGCGCGGGCCAGCGGTGGCCGTGGCGGCGAGAATACTCATCCCGAGGGCCAAGGCACCCAGGCGTAAGTTGGGGGGCGAACAGAGCGACATGCAGGGCTCCAAAGATTTGAGGCTGTGGTGGTTGCCGGGTTTGTGTTTTAATCTAGTTATTATATGCGGATTCGTAGATCGGCCTGTGTTATTCGATCGGGCGCAGGTGTCTACCCAATCACATAATGAGCAAGATCATAACAAAAGTTTGTTCTGATAGGTGTGAGAAACCTCCTTGCCGGCACCCGCAGCGTGACTGGCGACAACGATTTTGGGTCGCGGCCACGGCATAATACTGCGCTTATTAAAAGCGAGTGCTTTGTCTGGGGGCAATGTCGTATTCGGTTGGTTTGTCGGCGTTTCCGCTAAGGTGCGCCTCGCGGGTAAGGGCTGTTGCCTGCACAGGTGCCCTGCGGCGCACCACCACGATAACACTGAAGATGACATTCTACTTTGACAGAGCACCAGGACCGTTAATGACAAAGCACGCTGTAAAGCCCCCGCCGATAAACGCCTTACGTTGCTTTTTGCCCGGTGCCCTTTTGGCGGCGCTGGTGGTTGGCTGTGGCGGTGGTGGCGGCACGGGCCTGAGTGGCTCGGGGCAAGCACCCGATCCGGTGGTTAAAGATATCCCCATTGCCTACATCGAGCGCCCCCTGCCGCGAGATGACGCCGGCGAGTTGCTGCCGTTAACGCCTGTGGCGCGCGATGGCTTTAGCCCCGGTGCCCGCCTGATTGTTAAAGTGCGTGCTACCGACGATGCCGAAGCAATTAATGTTACCGATCAGGCGTTTGCTGAGGGCGCAGAGTACGATGTTAAAGATTTAACCTCGCACCCTAACGGCAGTCGGTTGCTGTTTGCGATGCGGGCGCCCGAGATCGAAGGCGCCGATGACGACGAACAGCCCACCTGGAATATTTGGGAGTACCACCTGCCGAGCCGCGTACTGCGGCGGGTAATTAGCTCGAATATCGTCGCCGAAGAGGCGGACGATATCTCGCCGCGCTATTTGCCCGGGGGCCGAATCGTTTTCTCTTCTAACCGTCAGGTGCGTAGCCGCGCCCTATTGCTCGACTCCAACAAGCCCCAGTACGCCGCCGAGAGTGAATCGGGCGATGGCCCGGCATTTGTGCTGCACTCGATGACCGCTGCCGGCGAAGATATTCGTCAAATGTCGTTTAATCAGGGGCACGATTGGGACCCACTGGTACTCGCCGATGGCCGCGTGCTTTACACCCGCGCCGACAGCTACCGCAATAACCGGGTGAGCTACTACACCATCAACCCCAATGGCACCGAGGTGCGGCCCCATTACGGCTACCACACCCGTGTGGGTGAAGACACGCCTTGGCTTTTTAACCCAGAGCTGATGCCAGATGGCCGGTTGGTGGGTATTTACAAACCAAGCGATGATCTGTTTGGCGGTGATCTGGTAAGTATCGATACCGACGAGTACGTCGAAGACGACCAGACCGTGCTTGGCACCGAGGGCGATGCCATCGAGCCTTTAACCGTACTGCCGGTAACCATCGATGGCAGCCTCTCGCGTCACGGGTACTTCTCGGCGCTAACGCCGCTGCGCGATGGCACCAACCGCCTGTTGGTAAGCTGGAGCCAGTGCCGGTTGGAGATTGTCGAAGAGGGCAGCGACGAATCGCGCTACGTACCCTGCACCGATGACAATATCGAGGCTGGCCACGAGGCGGCGCCGCCGGTGTTTGGCTTGTTTATTTATAACCTGGATGACAGCACCCAACAGCCGGTGTTGGTGCCTGCGGAGGATAAAGCTTATACCGACCTGGTCACACTGGAGCCGCGCCAACTCCCAGCGTCTGGGGGCGGTGGCACCATCCCCTCGTTGGCTGCTGAAGGGTTAGGGATTTTAGACATTCGCAGCGTCTACGATTTAGACGGCGTTGATGTGACTGACGAGGGCATCGACCGCCTGCGTGATCCGGGCCAGACCCTGGCGGCCGATCGCCCGGCGCGCTTTTTACGCCTGGTGGGCGCGGTATCCCAACCGCCGCGCGAGATCAAACAGGTGCCTGGTAGCGCCTTTGGTGTTAGCAGCGCTCAGGGCATGAAAGAGATTATCGGCTATGTGCCGGTAGAACCCGATGGCTCGGTGCGCGCTGCGGTGCCCGCCGATGTTGCCTTTACCATCTCGGTGCTGGATGCCAACGGCATGCGCATTAGCCCGCGCCACCAAAACTGGATGCAGATGCGCCCGGGTGAAGTCTACCAGTGCAACGGCTGCCATCAGCGCGACTCGCAAGTGCCTCATGGCCGGCTGGATGTTGGCCCCGACGCGGTGAATGCCGGTGCGGCCACCAGTGGTTTACCGTTTGATAATACCGAGCCGGCGTATGTGGCCGAGATGGGTGAAACCATGGCCGAAGTCTACGCCCGCATCTCCGGTACGCCCCGGCCGCAGGTGGATTTAGTGTTTCGCGATGTCTGGACCGACCCCGCCGTGCGCGACAAAGACCCAAGCTTTGCGGTGCGTTACAGCGAGCTTGCCGAGGGGCCGGACCCGGCGCGAGTGCCCGTCACGGCCGCGTGTCAGCAACAGTGGAGCACGCCCTGCCGGGTGACTATTAATTACCCCGATCATATTCAGCCGCTGTGGGATTTACCGCGCATCGAGCGCGCCGCCGATAACAGCGTGCTAAGCGATAACACCTGCAGCAGCTGTCACAGCCCGGCAGACGCCGATGGCCTTGTGCAGATTCCCGCCGGCCAGTTAGACTTAAGCGCAACTGAAGCGGACAACGGACAGATGGTGTCTTATTCGCAGCTGTTGCGCACCCGTTTTGAGCTAGAGCTAGTGGATGGGGTGCTGCAAGAGCTGTTAATCCCCACCGGTGAGTTTGAGGCCGATGAAGACGGCGAGCTGATACTGGACGCCGAGGGCAACCCGATTCCGATTTTTGAGCGGGTAGCGATTGATCGTATTATGTCGCCCGGTGGCGCTTTTGCCAGCAGCCGGTTTTTTAGCCGATTTACTGAGTTTGACCCCATGGAAGATACGTTTGATCATCGCGGCCTGATTAACGACGCCGAGCGCAAAATGCTGGCCGAGTGGCTGGATATCGGGGCTCAATATTATAACAACCCATTTGATGTGCCCGAGTAATGGTTAAACGCGTAACCTTTAAGCCCGCCCCGGCACACGCCTGGACGCTACTGTGGCTGCTGTTGGCCGGTTGGTCACTGCCTGCCAGCGCCGGCTGGTTTGACGACGAGCCACCCTTGGTCGTCACCGTTAACAACGCCTATATCGATGTTTACACCGGCCCTGGCCGGGGTTACCCGGTGTTTCATGCGCTGGAAAATGGCGAGCCGATTACGCTGCTTAAAAGCCGTGCCGGCTGGATCAAAATTGCCACCGAGCGGGGGCTTGAGGGTTGGGTAAAGCGCGACGATATGCAATATACCCTGGGCCCCGATGGCCTCGCCCCGGATTTTATCGACGAGTACCGCTCCGATGCTGTGGTGGGCCGCTTTGAGGTGGGCGCCGCTCTGGGCGACTTTGGCGGCGCCGACTCCGTGGGCTTGAGCCTGGGGTATCGTTTTACCCGCAACTTCACCATCGAGGCCGATTATTCACAGCAGGCTGGCCGCTACTCGGACAGCGAGGTGGCCGTGGTGGGTCTGTTGCATCAACCCTTTCCAGAGTGGCGGGTATCGCCCTTTTTGCGCATTGGCGGGGGCACTATCAAAGTTAGCCCCAGTGCCACTTTGGTGGATACCGAAGACCGCGAAGATCCGGTGCTACAGGCAAGCCTTGGCACCTATGTGTACTTGTCACGCCGGTTTTTTATGCGCGTCGAGTACCGCAACCATCACCTGCTGACCACACGCGAAAATAACGAAGAGGTTTCGGAATGGCGAGTTGGCTTCAACGCCTTTTTCTAAAGGCACTGGTTTTAACGGCGCTGTTTGGGCCGGCAGTAGCGCTGGCGCAAGAGGACGATCCGCTAGAGCCCATCGTCGGCGCTGATATCGAGCGGCGCCACATCGACGAGGATATGCTCGACACCGAAAACTTTGAGGTGGGCGGCTATGTTGGCGTGCTCGGCATCGAAGATTTTGGCAGCAATACGGTGCTGGGGTTAAGCCTTGCCTACCACATTAACGAAGACTTTTTTGTCGAGACAATTTACGGCAGCAGCGAGGCGCAAAAAACCAGCTACGAGTTATTAAGCGGCGCGGTAGAGCTACTCACAGACGATGAGCGCGACTACAGCTATTACAGTTTAGCGGTTGGTTACAAGGTGTTTCCGGGCCAGGTGTTTATGAGTCGCAACCTGGCGTTTAACACACACTTTTATCTGACCGCCGGCGTGGGTAATACCGAGTTTGCGGCCAATCGCTACGCTACCTACTCGCTGGGTGCGGGTTATAAAATTTACTTAACCGATATGTTTGCGGTTGATATCGGTATGCGCGATCACCTGTTTAGTCACGAGCTGTTTGGTGAGAGCCGTCAAACCAATAACTTTGAGGGCCGTATTGGCCTGTCGGTATTTTTCTAGGAGTGATGCATGTCTGTGGTGCTAAATGTTTTATCTAAATCCCTAAAGTCACTCAGCAGCGGTATTTTATTGTTGGGCTCATTCTGTACCGCCCACGCGGCCAACAGCGATATGGTGGGTGCCGCCGCGCCCGATTTTACTTTAAAAAGTAATCAGGGTGAAAACGTGCGCCTGGCCGAGCAGCGCGGCCAGGTGGTGATGCTAAATTTTTGGGCCAGCTGGTGTGCACCGTGCCGCAAAGAGATGCCACTACTGGATGAGTTGCATCAGCGCTACGAGAGCGCCGGTTTTGTGTTGTATGGCGTAAACGTCGAGCCCGATGTAACCGCCGGCGATAAACTGATTAAAGATCTGGGGGTTGGCTTCCCTATTTTGTACGATCCCGAAAGCATCGCCAGCAAAGCGTACGATATCGATGCGATGCCCACCACCGTGGTTATCGATCGCGATGGCGTAGTGCGTTACGTTAACCGCGGCTATCGCAGCGGCGACGAAGAAAAATACCGCGCGCAAGTGAAAGAGTTGATTCGCGAATGATCAGTGCCACCGCCACTCGTTTGGGCCTTGTGTTGCTGGCCTTTAGCCTGTGTGCCTGTACGCCCTGGGTAAAACCCTACGAGCGTCAGCACCTGGCGGACGAGGTAATGAGTTTTGACCGTGACCCGATTGCCAGCGGTTATTTAAACCATGTTTACGAAGCGCGCGAGGCCTCGCGCGGTGCCGAAGGTAGCGGCGGAGGCGGTTGTGGCTGTAACTAAACAAGCAATGCGTGTCATCGCGCTCTGGGCGCTGCTGTTACCACTGGTGGCGGTTGCCGAGGTATTACCGCCGGATCGGTTGGATGTGATGTATCACAGTTACGACGGTGGCGGCGCCACCATCGACGGTCCCTCGATGTTGGTGCGCAAAAACGTAGCTGATACCGTCTCGGTCTCGGCTGGCTACTATGTGGATATGGTCTCCAGCGCGTCTATCGATGTGTTGGCAACCGCCAGTGAATACACGGAAGAGCGCACCGAGTATTCTGTGGGGGTCGATTACCTGCACGATAGTACGCTCATGAACTTAAACTACTCTGAGAGTACCGAGAGCGATTACCGCTCAGAAACGGTGAGCACCGGCATTAGCCAAACGTTTTTTGGCGACTTAACCACCATTAGCATGGGGCTGAGTTTTAGCAGCAACTATGTGGGTATTAACGGCAACGAGACCTTCTCGGCCACCGCCAAAAATTATCGCTATCAATTTAATATATCGCAGATCCTAACCAAATCACTGATTGCCGTCTTTAGCTTTGAGTCTGTGATCGACGAAGGCTTTTTAAACAACCCCTACCGTCAGGTGCGTTATAAAGACTCCAGCGTGCCCCGGGGGTACAGCTACCAGAGCGAAGTCTACCCGCTAACGCGTAACTCCGATGCCTTTAGCTTGCGCGGTATTTACTACTTGCCCTGGCGCGCATCAATACGTGGCGACGCGCGCTACCACGACGACAGCTGGGGCATTGCCGCGCGTGATTTTGAAGTGCGCTACCTACACAGCATCGGCTCTGATTTGCTACTAGAGGCAAAGTATCGCAGCTACAGCCAAACACAGGCCGACTTTTACTCGGACTTATTCCCCTACCGCAACGCACAAAACTTTATGGCGCGCGATAAAGAGCTAAGCGAGTTTAGCTCGGGCAATTTTGGTGTGGGCGTCACCTACACCATGCCCCAGCGTTGGTTGTCAGTGTTTGAGAAAAGCACAGCTAATCTTTACTGGGATCACTTTCAGTTTGATTACGACAACTTCCGCAACGTGTTGGACACCGACGCACCCGTGGGCGAAGAGGAGCTCTACGCCTTCGATGCCAACGTCATTCGGTTGTACTTATCGTTCTGGTTCTAACACTGACGCGTATCGCCCGGGAGCCGGCCGGGTCCCGGTGTAGCCCCTCAGGCTTACCGTTTATTTCCCACCGTGTCGTTAAGTGCGCTCTGCGGCCTTCGCCGGTTGGCAAACCTTTAGTGGCGTCGCTGCTTGGTTAAATACCGGCGTATGGGAAAGTCGACAAATTTGGCAACAACATACGCTAACGCGATGAGTAAAATCACCGAAACGGGTATCACCCAACGTAGTTCGTCAGTATTGGGTTGCTCGGCGACCACATAATTAGCAAATACCCATAAAAATGGATAGTGCGTCATATAAAGTGGGTACGAGATATCACCTGAAAACTTATTAATTTTATGGTGACTGCTCGATAAGCTGGCACCGGCGCCCAGTGATACCAGTAGCGGGAAGTAAAACACCACCAAAAGCGGCTCGACTAACCAGTTCCACTGCTCGCTATAGGGCGTTAAAAAAGCCAGCATCAGTAAAGCGCTCATGCCGAGCAGGCCCAGTTTATTCTTTATGATCCAGTTCGAGCGATAAACCAGCATACCCATTAGAAACGAAAACGAAATACGAGCCATACCGTCAAAGAAGGTGCCGCCGCTCCAACCGCCGAGTAAGTTACCTGAGTTCCAACCCACATAAAAAAGCCCTACCGCTGCCAGCGCAACCAATGGGGCCAATACCTTTCGCGTCAGCTTAAATAACACGGTGGCGTACAAGAAGTTGGCAATATACTCCCAAAATAGCGACCAACTGGGAGCGTTTAAATTAAACAGATTAAAATAACGCTCAGGCATTACCGGGTAAGGTATTAACAAAGCCGAGGTGATAAAGAGTGTGGCAGTCTCTTTGAAGCCGTACACCGAGTACAAGTTACTGTAAGGGTCAAACAAAAAGGTTAGCAGCCCTAAAATAGATCCTATAACCACCAGCGGTTGTAAACGTATGAGCCGTACTTTGATAAAGCTCAGTAAGCCCATATTGGCTATCCGGGTATCGTAAGCGTACGCGATAACAAAACCCGATAAGCAAAAGAAGAAGTCGACCGCCAAAAAGCCATGGGCAATCCAGATACGGCTAAAGTCGGGAACGACAATCTCCATAAAGTGAAAAATGACCACGACTACCGCGGCTAAGCCCCGTAAGCCATCCAGTATCTCAAAGTGTGGTTTATTGTTTAGCGTCATCGAAACGGCAGGAGTATCGCTCATTGGAATGATCTTTTGTTGTATGTGTTAAGAATACCGATAAGCCAACGGCCAAAACGCCGGCTAACCGCTATTTACCCCAAGAATCTTATAGGCTGAATAAATTCAATGAGCATACCCAAAAGCGCGAGAACCCTACAACCTCGAGAGTATTAGGGAGTGTTAGGGTTTGTTAGCGAAGTTGGCCTTGCGTCTGAGGTTGAACCTTTCAATCCAGGCAAGCTGATATTTGCCTGTTTCGAGGTATTTATATTTTCTTATTCAGATAATAAGAAATAGCCAGAAAAAACAAACCAAATAGAAAGCCGACTATATGCGGCCTACCTATCCCTGCCTCTAAAGCTGATTTGGTTGGCGAGTTAGGGTTTACATAAACGGCGAATGCAACGCCTGCTTTGTAGTGTTTTTCAGGTCGATTAAAGCCGAAGCCGGTAAACGTGCTTTGGTAATCCGTGCCCTTGTAGCGATACGAATACGTAAAGGTGTTTAAGCCCTCCGAGTTGTGCAGGTTTCTTGTGAGCGAAATTATGGTTCGACCTTTACGAAAAGAAGTCTTGGTGTAGCCCTGAACAGTATCCCAGCGGTAAACAGAATAACTTTTGAACCCGTCGACAACAGACGACGCTACCAAATAGACACTCGCTACCAATGAAAAAGTCATTAGAACACCCTTGCACCATCTCAGCATTACTGCCCCATTATGTTGTTTTGGATATTGTTCTAGTCGCACTATTTACCGCCAAGACGGCCCTTGCCGGGTGTCTTGAAGAGCTTCCTTTCGACGAAAAGCAAAATGCCATTTAGGCAGTAAAGGCGTCCTCCGGTTGCGAATAGGCACAATCATTATGTGCCTTTTTATGCGAGCTACCAAACGCCGTTTTACTCCCCCTAGCCGTTCGCTGCGATGCGGTGTGTGAGTGCAGCGCTTGTCGATGCCGTGGGTGCCGGGATGTGCAAGAGCGGCTCTTTGGGACGCCAGTTAGTTGCATCGCAAAAAAGGACTCATCCGCCCGGCAATTGAGGGCATCCAGCGTTAACAAGGCCTAGGTCACTCGCTTGGCACAATCGAATAAGCAGCGAAATAGCCGAATCTCCCTCACCCCACTACTCAAACCCCAGCAACTTAGGGTATTATTGACTATAAGCGCGCAGTAACTGGCTCAAACGGGTGTTTTACGTGTTTCGGCGCTTGTGGCACGAGGGGTTAGTGTTTATGATCTGTGCGTGTCTGCCGAGGTGTTCGGCGCGAGCCGCAAAAAGCGCGATGCCCATATGGCGCTTAATACATAATTAATAAACTAGGTATCCTCCATGAACAATTCAGTCAGCTCTGATCAGGGCAGTACAGGATTTATTATCTTTATCAGTGTGATCGCCACGATTGGCGGTTTCCTGTTCGGTTATGACAGTGGTGTTATCAACGGTACGGTTAAGGGCTTACAAATCGCCTTTGATTCAGAGTCTGCCGGTACCGGCTTTAGCGTCTCATCGATGCTGCTCGGTTGTGCCGCCGGTGCGCTGTTTGCGGGCCGCTTGGCAGACCGCTACGGCCGTAAAGCGCTGCTGATTGTGTCGTCAATACTGTTCATTATCTCGGCCTGGGGCTCAGGTGTTGCCGGGTCGACCGGTGAGTTTGTGGTGTACCGCATTTTGGGCGGTTTAGCGGTGGGTGCCGCCTCGGTGATGGCCCCGGCGTATATTAGTGAGGTAGCGCTGGCGCGCTATCGCGGTATGCTCACCTCGGTGCAGCAAATTGCCATTATCTCGGGCCTGACGGCCTCTTTCTTTAGTAACTACTTTTTGGCCGAATCGGCTGGCGGCTCGACTGCTGAGTTTTGGCTGGGTTACGAGACCTGGCGCTGGATGTTCTGGGTTGAGCTGATTCCGGCGGGTATCTTCTTTATCGCCTTGTTGGCGATCCCGGAGAGCCCTCGCTTTTTGGTGGCCTCGGGCAAGACAGAGAAGGCCCGCCAGGTGTTAGTGCGTTTGTATGGCGCGGTCGACGGTACCACCAAGCTGACCGAAATTAGCGACTCGATGGCGGCCGATCATCACCGCCCGCGCTTCTCGGATTTGATTGATAAAACCGCTGGCAAAGTCCGCCCTGTGGTGTGGATTGGCCTTGGTTTGGCGATTTTGCAGCAATTTGTCGGTATTAACGTAGTGTTTTACTACGGTGCCGTACTGTGGGAGGCCGCGGGCTTTAGCGAGAGTCAGGCGCTGTTGGTAAACGTATTGTCCGGTAGCATCAGTATTGCTGCCTGTTTTATTACCTTCTTTTTAGTGGACAAAATTGGTCGCAAGCCACTGTTGTGGTTTGGCTCGGCGGGTATGGCCATTAGCTTGGGCGTGGTTGCCTACGCCTTTGCCGGTGCGCCGGTAGATGCGGCGGGCAACTTGCAGTTGTCGGATGATTCGGGCCTGTTGGCTCTGTTTGGCGCCAATATTTATGTGTTTTTGTTTAACCTCTCCTGGGGCCCTGTGGTGTGGATTATGCTGGGTGAGATGTTCCCCAACCAGATCCGTGGTTCGGGCCTGGCGGTAGCGGGTTTAGCCCAGTGGTTGGCAAACTTCCTGATTACCTGGAGCTTCCCGATCCTGTTGGCCGGTATTGGTCTGTCGGCGGCTTACGGTATTTATACCTTCTTTGCTGCGCTGTCGGTGTTCTTTGTGATCTTTATGGTGCGCGAGACCAAGGGCAAAGAGCTGGAAGAGATGGAGTAAGCGCTCCCCGCTCTGCCAAAAAAACCACCTTCGGGTGGTTTTTTTGGTTTTGGACGTTCATTTTGTCTGGCTGCATCTATTTTCGGCGGGCAGGCGTCTATTGTGTCGTTATTGATACTCACTAGCCTAATTGGGCTGCGTTCGAGAGACAAAGGAGTTAGCCGTGAGCGAGCTTGTGCCATTACTTGCGATTTTTATGGTGTTTTCTACCCCCGTGCTCTGCCTCGGGATCTTGATGTTCAGCCTGCATAAGCGCAAGCAGCTGCAGCTGGAAATTATTAATCGCCTGATAGAGAGCGGTCAGCCGGTGCCCGAGGCAATGTTTACCGGCGCGGCGAGCTCGGCGGCCGGGGGCGACCCTTTGTATCGCCGTAGTTTGTATCTGTTGTGGGTAGGCGGGGCGGCATTTGTCGCGCTGTTTTTTTTCGCCGGGCTGGATGTGGCGGCGCTGGCGCTGATCCCTATCGCTATGGGGGCGGTTAATTACAAGCTCTGGCAAGAGGCGCGGGCCGAGCAGCAGCGGTTGGGCGACTAATCAGACGATGGAGCTCAGTGACGAGGTCTTGATTCAGCGCGCGGTTAAAGTGCGTGACCGACACGCCTTTGGCCAATTAGTGCTGCGTTATCAGTCGCGCCTGCGCCAGGCGCTGCGCCAGCAGTGCGGCGGCGACTATGGGTTGGCCGACGACATCGCGCAGGATGCGTTTATTAAGGCGCACCACGCGCTGGCGAGCTTTAAGGGCCAATCGGCATTTTTTACCTGGCTGTACCAAATTGCCCGCAACAGCTTAATGAGCCATTACCGACGCAAGATTCCCGAGCCCGATAGTGAGTTGGTAGAGCGAACTCAGGCGCAGCATTTGAGTGGCGGGCCAGAGCTTGAAGGGCGGGATTTAAACCGCGCCCTGAACCAGCTAAGCGCCCCACAGCGCGAGGCGCTGTACCTAACCTATCGCTTGGGCTACAGCAATGACGAGGCGGCACAGCTGATGCAGTTACCCGTAGGTACGATTAAATCCCACGTCTTGCGTGGAAAGGCTAAACTCAAATTGATATTGCAGGATCGGCAGCAAGAGGTATGCAATGAGCGCGGATAAACTGGACAGTTGGTTGGAGCAGCGGCTCGCCGAACCCGAGCCCTACCTCGATGACGACGGTTTTACCGAGGCGGTGATGGCACGCTTGCCGGCACCGGTCAGTCGGCGCCGGTTGATTTGGGCCAATGTGGTGGTTGCGGTCATTGTATCCTTGGCTGTTGCGTTGGTCTTTCCGTGGGCGTCCGCGGTGGCGTTGCTGACCAGCTTAGAGGCGCAGAGTTGGTTAGTGCTTGCGGCGGGTGTTAGTGGTGTATTTACGGCGGTTATCCTTGTGGGCGGTTTCTGGGGGTATCGGCGCTGGAGCTAAAAACACTGTTCAATACGCTTGCGTGAGCCAGCAAGCCTTTCTGGAGGCATAGACCTCTGCTATCCGCCGCGAGTCGGCATCATTCCTGCAACATCATTCATTCTGCGATATTTGCCGGCCATAACCGGCCAATTCGCGCGGTTTGCGTGTGTTATTTGCAACGCGCATGTAAAGATTGCTGTGTGCTGGGGGATGGAGTGACTTGTTTAAAGATTCTAACGGTCAATACCCATAAGGGTTTTACCACGTTTAACCGAAAATTTATGCTGCACGAGCTGCGCGATGCGGTGCGTTTGGTATCGGCCGATTTAGTTTTTTTGCAGGAGGTTCAGGGCGAGCACCAAAGTTGGTCTCAGCGCCACGCCGAGCTCTGGCCCGAGCAACCACAGTATGAGTTTCTGGCCGACGAGATTTGGCAAGATTTTGCCTACGGCCGCAACGCGGTGTACCAAGAAGGGCACCACGGTAATGCCTTGCTCAGTAAATACCCCATCAAAAGCTGGGATAACTGGGATATCTCACTCAACGGAATCGAAAAGCGCGGCTTATTACACTGCCAGATAGAAACTGAAGCGGGCCACCCACTCCACGCTATTTGTGTGCATTTAAGTTTGCGTGAGCCACACCGGCAAATTCAATTGCAGCAGTTGTGTGAACACGTCAATGCCATCCCAAAAAACGAGGCCGTTATCGTGGCCGGAGATTTTAACGACTGGCGGCAGAAATCTCAGGCGATTTTAAAAGACTGCGCCGGCATGCAAGAGATCTTTACCGAGGCTTACGGCAAGCCACCGCGTACGTTTCCGGCGCTGTGTCCGCTGTTGCGGCTCGATCGTATTTATGTGCGCGGCGCCGAGACTCATATGCCGATTGTATTGTCGAGCAAGCCCTGGTCGCGGTTATCAGATCATGCGCCGCTGTTGGCCGAAGTCGAATTTTAACGGGAGTGAATCATGTTTGGGTTTAGAGAGTTTAAAGGTCACTTCTGCAAAGACAATCAGTTGCGCTTATTAATTAATGGCGAGGAGTTTTTTCCGCAATTGTTGCGGCGAATAAAACACGCCAAACGTGAAATATTGATCGAGACCTTTATCCTTGAAAATGACCGGGTAGGTAATGCGTTAAAAACAGCGCTGATTGGGGCCGCCAAACGTGGTGTGTGGGTGGGAGTGACCGCCGACAGTTGGGGCAGTCACTTCTTAAACCCCGAGTATATTGAGGAGCTAACAGCGGCCGGCATTGTCTTTCAGATATACGACCCACAACCCGAGTGGTATAACGGTCGCCCCAAATTATTCCGTCGCTTACACCGTAAAATCGCCGTGATTGATGCCACTTACGGGTTTATCGGTGGTATTAACCTGTGTAACGATCACATGATTACGAGTGGCCCCGAGGGCAAGCAGGATTATTCGGTAGAGCTGCAGGGCCCTATCGTTAATGAGCTGCGTGAGCTGTGTAAAAGTTATGTACGCGACTCTAACGACGATCATTTACAAGAGTTTTCTGACAAGCTTAAAAATCCAGACAGACCGGGCAATACCCCCATGGCGTTCGTCTCGCGCGACAATCGCCGCAACCGCAGCGATATTGAAAAGGCGTACTTGGCCGGTATTCATGAGGCAAAAGAGCGGGTGTGGATTGCCAATGCCTATTTCTTTCCGGGTTATCGTTTTATGCGTGCGCTGCGCAAAGCCGCCAAGCGCGGTGTAGATGTGCGCTTGGTGCTGCAAGGTGACCCGGATATTCCGTTCGCTTTGCCCATGGCGCGAGCACTGTACGATGTACTGCTGCGCAACGGGGTAAAAATTTACGAGTATCGAGATCGCCCGCTGCATGCCAAGATTGCCGTCATCGATGACGAGTGGTCCACCATTGGCTCCAGCAATCTCGACCCTTTGAGCCTTGCCTTTAACTTAGAGGCTAACATCATCGTACGCGATAGCCAGTTTAATGCTCAGTTGGCGGAGCAGATTGAAATGCTGGAGCACCACAGCACCGAGATAGAGTCGGACTGGGTAAAACATCGCCGTTGGTACTATTTGGTTAAAGACTTTTTTATGTATCACTCGCTGCGTCACTTTCCGACGTTTGCTGGCTTGTTTCCGGCGCATACACCAAAAATTCGCGAGCTTAAAAGCCACTTTGAAACCGGTGAGGGGCGCACTCGCGATGCCGATTTACATCGCCAATACCCCGAGTCTAAAAATGCCCGACGAATAACCAGCAAGCAAGATTACGATACAAACGCCGAAATTGAAGCCAAAGAAGCTGAGGTTTAATCGATGCACAACCGTAAAGAAAACCGCAGCGTTATGGCGAGCCAGTGGACGAAAGCAAAAGATTGGGTCAACTGGACGTGGGTAAAAAATGGCTTAACGGTCATTTTCTTTTCGTTGGTCGCTTATTTGCTATACCAGCAAGCCGTTACCATTGAATGGGGCAAGGTACTCGAGACGCTAAAAAATACCTCGATGGTTACCTTGGCCACCGGTTTTGGCCTGGGTGTGTTGTGCTATTTTGTGTACGCGGGCTACGACTTGTTTGGCCGCTATTTGTTGCGCTTAAAAGTCAGCATGGCCAAAACCTGGTTTGTGGCTTGGTTAAGTTACGCCTTTAACTTAAACCTAAGCTCTCTTGTGGGCGGCATTGCGTTCAGGTACCGGTTGTATTCACGGCTTGGCGTAAAAGCGGGCGATGTAACACGCATTTTAGGCATTAGCATTGCCACTAATTGGTTGGGCTATATTCTATTGGCTGGTGGGCTGTTTGTATCCGGTCAGGTTAACCCGCCCGACAGTTGGCCGGTTAATGACACCCACTTGCAGTTTATTGGCGGCGGTTTTATCGCGGTAGTACTGATATACCTCGGGCTGTGTGCCTTTAGTAAAAAGCGTGAATTACAAATTCGCGACACGACCTTAACCCTGCCGCCGGTGGGTATTGCGCTGTTGCAGTTTGTAGTGGCCTGCGCCCACTGGACCCTCATGGCCTCGGTGATTTATCAGTTTTTGGCCGACGACGTTAATTTTGCCACGGTATTTGCCGTGTTATTGGTAAGCAGTTTGGCGGGCGTGATCACTCACATACCAGGTGGCTTAGGCGTGTTAGAGGCGGTGTTTTTGGCACTGCTTGCCGGTCAGGTAGACAAAAGCACAATTCTCGGTAGCTTGTTTGCCTATCGCTGTGTGTTTTATTTGATTCCGTTGGCTATTGCCACGCCCACCTATTTGATTTTTGAGGCGTTAACGCGCCCACCCGAGGGTGATAAAAGCACGGAGAACGACAAAGCTGATAGCCGCTCAAAAAACGATAGCGCTATCGCTGAGGCAGAATCTGTATGAGTGATTGGGTCACCGATTTAATTCGCAGTACGGGGTATTTTGGCATTGTGTTTTTAATGCTGGTGGAGAATGTGTTTCCGCCCATCCCCTCAGAAATTATTATGCCGTTGGCGGGTTTCCTGGTCAGCCAAGATCAGTTGCAGTTTGCGCTGGTGGTATTGGCCGGGATGCTGGGTTCGGTGTTAGGCGCCCTACCGCTTTATTATTTGGGGCATAAGTTGGGTGCCGAGCGGTTGAAGCACTGGTGCGACAAGTACGGCCGCTGGTTTGTGATAACCCGCCAGGATGTTGATAAAACTCAACGCTGGTTTGACCGCTATGGTATATGGACGGTACTGCTGCTGCGTTTGGTGCCGGGCGTGCGCTCGCTAATCTCGATTCCCGCAGGTATTAGTAAAATGTCGCTGTGGCCTTTTTTATTGTTCACTGCCATAGGCACGGCAATCTGGTCGGCGTTTTTAGCCTATTTAGGGTTGGTGCTGGGGCAGAACTTTGACGCGGCCAGCGATTATATTGGCCCGGTGAGCACGTGCGTTATTGTTTTAATGCTGCTTTGGTACGTTTGGCGGGTGTGGCGCGGGCCTAAAAAAGCGCAATAGATCTGACAAAGTTGCGCTACAATGGCGCAAAATAAAATATCGCCCTACAAGAGCCGCCCGATAGATGATCCTTTGTTGAACCACTCGAACTTACAAAGGCTCATTATATGAAATTACAACATGGACTATTGGTTTTGCTATTGTCCGCCGCCAGCGGCCTATCAGCGGCCGACGATTTAACCGGCACCTGGGAGCTGGTGAGCGGTGAATTTAAAAACGCCGAAGGTAAAATGCTCGATTACCAGCAAGAGAAGTTTGTTGGCATTAAAGTGATTAATACCCATCACTTTTCTTTTATCTCTAAGCGTAATGGCGAGTTTTGGGCGGCGGCCAGCGGCCCCTACACCGCAACTGACACCCACTACACCGAGACACCGACCATCGCTTCGTTTGGGGAGGTGGGAGAGGATTCTTACGAGTTTCGCTATACTTTAGATGGCGACAGCTGGTACACCGAGCGCTTTGACGGTGACGAGCGTGTCGAGTACGAACACTGGCAGCGGGTTACCCCCTAACCTTTTGCTTACCGGGCTTGCTTTAGGGCAAGCTCGGTATCGAGCTGTCCGGCCAGCTTTGGCTGCTGTTTGATACGCAAAAGCTCGGCGACACATTCACTAGTACACAAACCGTCTTCACGTTGATTGCGGCGTATTTGATACTGCGATGGCGCCCCGGGCTTTAGCTCGATGTGCGCCAGAGCGTGCAAGTAGGGGCTGTGGTTGTATATCTTGCGCGCCTGCTGCCAGGTGGCATCTAATAAAATAATATGCTCGGGTAATGCTTGGCTAAGTGGCAGCGGTGCCCGCTCGTTGGGCGCCGGATAAACCAACGCGCTGGCAAGGGTGTTGATGCGGTGCAGTAAGTCGGCATCCGGCAATTTACGTTGCCAGATAACCCGCTCGCAGCTTGCCTGCTCTTGTTTTGCCAAAACCGACATCACCAGCTGCCCGGTATTGCTGTGTTTATCGAGCTCGGTGGCGTGGGTTAGCAGGGTAATCAACATGGTTTATCGCGCTTGGATTAAGGTTGTCACGATGGCCGTAAGATGAACGGCCCTTGCCGGGCTATTGACGATCGTTTGTTGATTGTACCCTGTGCGTGACGGGTGCGCTTGAGCGCAGGGGTTTGTGGCTAGCCCTGGTGGAGTGTGTAGCGAGAACCGCAGGGCTTTGTTATAGTCACTAAGACCATTATATTTAAAACAATGATAAGCAGTAAGAGTACACGCCCATGAGTAGAGTAACTAACACACGCACCCTGTTGGCCGCGCTAACATTAATCGCCCTCCCGGCTGTTGCCGAGGTACAGCTGCCTCGTATTTTGTCCGATGGTGCTATCTTACAGCGCGATCAACCCGTGGTTTTTTGGGGCACCGCAGACCCCGGCGAAGCGGTGGCCCTGAGCGTTGATGGCAAGCAAGTGGCCAGCGGCCAGGCGGACGCAGACGGCCAGTGGCGTATCCGCTCTAGCAGCACGTTTACGGCCGGTGGCCCCCATACTGTAACCCTTGCCGGTGATAACCGCATTGAGTTATCCGACGTGTACTTTGGCGATGTTTGGCTGGCCTCCGGGCAATCCAACATGGAGCTGCCCATGGCACGGGTAGCCGAGAAGTACGCCGATGAGATCACTAATTCGGCCAATACCCGCATCCGTCAGTTTAAGGTGCCTAAAGTTGTCGATTATCAAGCCCCGCAAGCGGACGTGCCCGAGGGGGATTGGGTAGCCGCCACGCCCGATACCCTGCCGGATTTTTCGGCGGTGGGATACTTTTTTGCCAAGGCCATCGAACGAGCCGAAGACGTACCTGTGGGGATAGTCACGGCTGCCTACGGTGGTTCAACCGCGCAGTCGTGGATGAGCCCTAAGGCGCTGCAGGCGTTTCCGCACTATTTAGCGCAGGCCGAGCAAAATGCGAAACCCGGCTATGTGGACGCGCAAAAAGCCGCCGATCGCAACGCCAACGATGAGTGGTATAACTACATCAATAAGCACGATGTGGGGCTGCAAAACAACTGGGCGAGCACCGGCGCGGATACCCAGTGGCAGAGCATTACGATGCCGGGCTACTGGTCTGAGCGAGGTGTGGGCGAGCACAGTGGCGTGATCTGGCTGAAAAAAACCGTGCAGGTTGCGGCGTCGGCCGCCGGCCAGCCCGCGACCTTACGCCTAGGCCGTATTGTCGATGCCGACACCGCGTACATTAATGGCCAGCAGGTGGGCAATATTACCTACCAGTACCCGCCGCGTATTTATCCCGTGCCCAGCGGGGTGTTAAAGGCCGGTGCTAACGAGATTACCGTACGCCTGATTACCAATAACAAGGATGGCGGCTTTGTACCCGATAAACCCTACGCCTTAGAGCTTGCCAACACATCGATCGATTTAACCGGTGACTGGCAGTACCGCGTCGGGGTGACCCATACCCCAACCCCGCCCACCACTTTTTGGGATTTTTTACAGCCCGTCGGCATGTACAACGCCATGCTCGCGCCCCTGTTTAATGTGCCCTTTAAAGGTGTGATTTGGTATCAGGGCGAGTCGAACGTTGGGGCCGCCGCCGAGTATGCCCAGCTATTGCCGGCAATGGTGCGCGATTGGCGCGCGCATTTTAATCAGCCGCGCTTGCCGTTTATTGTGGCGCAGCTGCCGGGCTTTGGCACCAAGACGGAAGACGCCAATCAGCCCAGCGATTGGGCGGTGATGCGCGACTCGCAAACCCATGTGTTGAGCGAGCCGAATACCGCGCTGACCGTCAACTTAGGCTTGGGCGAGTGGAACGATATTCACCCGCTCAACAAAAAAGACGTGGCCGAGCGCTTGGCACTCGCGGCGCGCAAGCTGGTGTACGGCGAGTCTAAACTGGCGGCCGAAAGCCCGGCGGCCTATCGCATGAGCATAGAGGGCGAGAAAGTGTTGGTGAGCGTTGCCCATGCTAAGCGCGGTTTGCTGAGTGACGGTAAGCCGGGTGGTTTTGCTATCGCCGGTGCCGATGGCGAGTTTGTCTGGGCAAAGGCCGAGCTGCAGGGCGATCATATTTTGCTGTGGAGTGACGAGGTTAAACAGCCCACGCAAGTGCGCTATGGTTGGGCCGATTTTCCTCATAAAGCCAATGTAAAAGCGCGTGGCGGATTGCCGCTAATGCCCTTCTCGCTCAGCTTGCCGGCCCCCGCGCTTGATCAGGCGGATGATTAACGGCCCATCTTAATACCAGCAGCCGCGCCGGTTGGGTAATAATAGGCGGTCGCCAACACGGCGACCGCCACAGCCCAAACGGCGCGGAGTTAAGCCTGCTGGTTTACAGCTGGGTCAGGCTAAACCAGTTGATGTTCCAGCCAGCGACGGGGGCGTAGATGCCAAGGCTAAAAGGCCCGGCGGGCAGCTGCACATCCATGCTAACGGTTTGCCAGTTTTGCCAGCCACCGGTTGCCGGTATGTCCACTACCCCCAATTGCGTTTGCCCGCCGTTTAAATCCAACGACAGCTGGGCGCCGCTGGGGCTAGCCACCCGCAAGTCAACGCGGTAGCTGCCCGCCGCGGGTACACTCAGGCCGGAATAAGCCATCCAGTCACCACCGTCAATCCAGCCCACGTTTTGGCCGCCTCCGGTGTCGCTGGTGGCCTCTAGCTGAACGCCACTCATGTTGGCAAAGTTCTCGGCCTCGGTTTTTTGACTAAAACCCGGCGGGTTACCGCCATCGCAAGCGGCGGCGGTGGTTGGGTTCCAAAAGTAAGTGCTGACCGTGGGGATATAGCCCGGGTTGGCGTATTCGGCTACGTAATAGCCGCCTTGATATAACACAACATCGCCGACGTCATATGGCGTGCTTGCCACCCAGGCGGGGCAATCGCCGGTGCCACCGGGGCCGCCGCCCGCATCCATCTCGCTGTTAATGGCACTGAGTAAGCTGTTGCTGCCGCTGGCATCTTGCGACAGCTCCCAGATCATCACGCCCGAGCCCTCTTGCAGCGCCAGCTGAGTTTTGGCGCGAAGGGTGGGCAGGCCATTGTAGGTAATGTAGCTGCAACCGCTGCACAGGCTGCCAATTACATCCTGTTGCGCGGCGCCAGCGCCAAATTGCGCAACTATGTCTGCGATTGAATAGCTGCGGGCGTAGCTTCCGTAGCCATAACCATAAAAAGGTACACCCAGCACGAGCTTATCCTCGCTCAGCCCGCGCGCCTTCCAGGTCGCAATGTCCGATTGCGCCTGGGCGTAGCTTGAGTGCTCGTTACCTGACACTCCCCAGGTGGGGCCCACCGCATCGTAAGACATGATGTTAACGAAATCGAAGTAAGGCAGTGATGAGGTGGGCACCATGCCTCCGTTGTAAGAGGCGGTGGCTGAGGTAAGCAGTTTGCCGCTGGGCAAGCCGTTACGCAGCGCTTGAATAAACGGCGTGTAGTTGCCCGCGTTGTCGATGGCGGTTAATACCACGCCTTCGATATCCACATCCAAACCATCCAAATTGTAACTGCTGACAAAGTTGAGCAGGTTATTGACGGTATTGGCGCGGTTGGCCGGGCTCAGCAGGGTTTGCCAATCGCCGGAGCAGCTGGGGATAACGCCGCCGGCCACCGATACCAGCACTTTAACGCCCGCTTGGTGGGCTTTGTTGACGACATAGCTTAACTCGGAGCCAGAGACATTACCGCCAAAGGTGCCCGGCATACACACCGGGTCGCCGCCAGCGGTAACCACGCCGTTGGCATTGGGGTTTAAAAATGACAGGTTAATGTGGGTCAACTGACTGAGATCCACCGAGTCGACCACCGCCGTCATATTTTTGTAAGACGGTATGTAGCCGACAACTCTATCGGCCGCCTGGGCGTTGAGTCCCACGAGCGCAGCAGACAGCGCTGTCATTTGTGCGAGTAATTTTACGTTACTAAGTGCATTCATGAGCAATCATCCCGTTTGATTGAGGGGCATTATTATTGTGTTGCAAGGCAACGTTGTCAGCCGCAGGCTAATAAGTTAGCTCTATGGTGGCTGTTTGGCCGCTTACCGGTAGATCATCTAATCGCTCAGGCAATACCCTAGCGCCAAACTCGCCTGATTACTACCACCGAGTTGGCGTTTTAGTGTGCCTGACATGGGCGGGGTTTAGCGCAGCTGCTCGTGCCTTTTGCGCTTTAAAAATAAAATGCAGGCAGATGGCACATGGGTAATACAAAAAGCACTGATTAACACCAGTACCTCTAGTGAGCCTGTCAGCGGGTAGCTTTTGTGGGTAACCGAGGCAAAGCCCGCCCCGACCGCCAATAAAAACACCCGTACGACCCAGCGCTGCGCGGGTTGGGCAATGTGCTTTGCCAAGCGGTAGTGGGTGTAGATAACAGCCGCCACACACACGAGCATGATCACCAGCGCCAGTAGAATCTGCATGTTAGCCTCCTGATGTATTATTAAATGCTATAACACGTTGCTTCACTGTAATGGTATTGGGGCAAAAAAGCGTGGCTTGGATTCCAGAGTTGCAATCGGTGAGGCGAGATAAACCGGTAGCGGCATTCGCAGTGCGTTGGAAAAGGTGTCAGGCCCGGTCGTTTGATACGGCGGATAATAGCTAACGCCGAGCCCTAAAATTTGTTGTTAAACCACAAAGTGAGAAATTTGCCCCGACAGCTTTTGCGCGGTGTTGTCCAGCTCGTTAGCCGTTTGCGTCGAGTGCTGCGCCGCCTGATGCGCTTGCTGTACCAGCTCGACGACTTTTACAACGTTTTGGTTAATTTCTTCGGCGGCGTAACTTTGCTCTTCGGCGGCGGTGGCGATTTGAGTATTCATCCCGACAATGGCGTTAATGGCCTCCGAGATGTCGCGAATCGCACGCCCGGTCTCATCCACCAGTAACACGGTTTGTTCGGTTTGGCTCTGGCCACTTTGCATGGCCAGGCTGGCTTTTCGGGCGCCGGCTTGTACCGCCTCGATGATGTTTTGAATCTCGGCCGTTGATTGCTGCGTGCGCTGCGCCAGGCCGCGCACTTCATCGGCGACTACCGCAAAACCGCGGCCTTGCTCGCCAGCCCGGGCGGCTTCGATAGCGGCGTTAAGAGCCAGCAAATTAGTTTGCTCGGCAATGTCTTTAATCACGCCCAGTACCCGGCCGATGCTGTCGGTCTCACCTTCAAGCTGTGCCATGGCCTGGCTAACATCGATAACCTGAGTGGACAGTGAGTTAATAGCGCTAACCGTTTGCTCCATCACTCCAAGGCCGGTGCGCGCGTTTTGGTCTGCGGCGCTTGCGGCTTCGGCGGCACCCGAGGCGTTGTTGGCCACCTCTTGCACAGTCGATGACATTTCATTAACCGCCGCCGCCACCTGATCGGTGGAGTTTTCGGTGGCGCCAATATGCTTGGCAATATCCGAGGCGGTTTGATTAATATTGGCGGATGCATCGCCTAACTGTACCGCGGTGTCTTTTACCGAACTTACTACCGAGCGCATTTCTTGTTGCATATGGCGCAGGTTGTCACCCAGCTGGCCCAGCTCGTCTTCGCGCTGTAAGTAAAACGGCTGAGAAAAATCCCCTACGGCCATATGCTTGATATGGCTCATAATCGATTGCAACGGGCGAATGAGTGTTGAGCGCAATAACAGCCACAATACGGCCAGAGCAATCAGGGCCACCGCAAAGGTAACTATCTGCGCCCAAAAGGATACTTGCTGACTTTTTTGCTGCACTTGTGTTGCGGCTACGGCCACATCTTGCGCGATAATGTCGGCGGCCTCTTGCAGCAAGCGGCTGGGTTCGCGGTCGATACCGGATACCGCCTGATCACCTGCGGCCGGGTCATAGCCGGCCAGTGCAAACTGTTCAAATCCCGTTTGGTATGCGCTAAACGCTTTTTTATGGGCGGTGAGAAACTGATGTACGAGCTGGCGCGAGTTTCCGTCGTCTAAGCTTTGCGACAGGTTATTACCCGTGTCTTGAATGGTGCGTTGCGCTTGGTTAAAGCGCTGCCAGTATTTTTCTCGTTGCGCGGGGTCGGCGCCGCGCAGCAGTACGTTTTTCCACTCTTGTACCTGTACTTTAAAGGTAAAGTTCATATCGGCAATATGGCGCTCGTGCGCAATATCGTGCTCTATCAACCGGTTATAGTTGTCTAACTGAGCGTTGAGCATACCGATGGCAACTTCAGCGGCGATCAATAGGCCAGCGATGCCCAAGGCAACCACGGCGATAAGCCGGGTCTGCATGCTGCGGGTTAACCATTTCATAGTGTGAATCTCTTCAAAATTGAGGCGTAAAACTGAGTTGCCTAAACAGGCGGGTCATACAATGGGCATATATTCGAGGGTTGCTAAAGACGCTCGCTTGAGATGATGGCAAATCATCGCTGTTACAGGCTATCGGCCGGCGCGCGCCAGGCTTGAGTAAAAGTATAGGGGCCGCGCGATCTGCTGCTAAACTGAGCAAAAGGCTTAATCAACAAAGGCGGGATTATGGATCGTTTCAAACGGATAACATGGTTGTTAGGGGTAGGGCTAATACTGGTAGCGCTCGGGGCTAACGCCGTAGAGTGGCCGCAACAGATCGAGGCTAGCGAAGGCACTATCGTCGTGTATCAGCCGCAGCCCGAGCGAATGACCGGTAACCAACTCAGTGGCCGGGCGGCTATGTCGCTGGAGTTAAACGACAAAGACGAGCCAATATTTGGTGCTTTTTGGTTTGATGCACGGATTGATACCGACCGCGATGCCGGCACTGCCCTAGTGCGGGATATTAACGTGACCCGGGTGGGCTGGCCCGACTCTGGCGATGCCGATGAAGCACGCTTCACCGAGCTCGTCGAGGCGGCCATCCCCACGGCGGGTTTTACCATCAGCCTCGAGAGTTTATCGGCCAGTTTAAAAAACGCCGAGCTTGAGGCGCAAAGTCTGGCCGAGCTAAAAAATGAGGCGCCGACAATTTTATTTGCCGATGAGCTGGCGGTACTGCTGCTGTACGATGGCAAGCCGCGCTTTGTCGAGGTGGAGAACAGCGCTTACGAGCGCGCTCTTAACACGCCTTTCGTCGTCGTACGGCACCAAAAACAAGGCGTTTATTATTTAAGCAGCGGTAATGTTTGGTACAGCGCCCGCTCGGCGCTGGGACCGTGGGAAGTCACCAGCACGCCCCCGGCCGATTTAGTAAAACTGTTGCCAGAGCCCGATGACGACACGGTGCCAAACGCTAAGCCACCAGCTATTGTCGTGGCGACTAGCCCTACCGAGCTGATTGCCACCGATGGCGAGCCCGAGTGGAAGAGTTTAGCGGGCGGTAAATTGCTCTATGTGGAGAACACTGAAACCCCTTGGCTGCGCGACGTAAACGCGGGGCAAATGTATGTATTGTTGTCCGGCCGCTGGTTTCGTGCCAAAGAGCAAAAGGGCCCCTGGGCGTTTGTTCGCGCAGATGAGTTACCGGCAAGCTTTAGTGAGATTCCACCGGCCTCTGACATCGGTGGTTTGCGGGTGTCGGTGGCTGGCACCGAAGAGGCCGAAGATGCTCTGCTAGACGCACAGATACCACAAACCACGGCGGTTAAGCGCAGCGAGGCGAGCCTGGAGGTGACCTACGATGGCCCGCCCACCTTTGAAGACATTAAGGGCACCAAGGTGGCCTACGCGGTAAACACCGGCAGCCAGGTGCTAAAAATTGATAGCCGCTATTACGCGGTAGATAACGGCGTCTGGTTTGTGGCACAAAAGCCCAAGGGGCCGTGGCAAGTGGCCGATAGCATCCCTGAGGATGAGATCAAGCAAATCCCCCCCAGCTCGCCGGTGTATAACACCACTTATGTTGAGGTGTACGAGTCTACCCCCGAGGTGGTGTATGTGGGTTACCGGCCTGGGTATATGTGGTCGTTTCCTTATTATGGCGTGCCCGTATACGGCACCGGTTGGTACTACCCGCCTTATTGGGGCGGTGTTTACTACCCTCGCCCACCTACCTGGGGGTTTCATGTGGGCTATAACCCCTGGACGGGCTGGAACTTTGGCGTGAGCTGGAGCAATGGCTTTTTCAGTTTTGGCGCCAGTTGGGGCGGCGGCTGGCATGGCGGTTATCGCCCGGGCGGCTGCTGTGGCGGTTGGTACGGTGGTGGTTACCATCGCCCACCCATGGTGATTAATACCGGCAATATCAATATTGGTAACACGGTAAATATCGGCAACCGCACCCATATTAAAAACAGCATAAACAAAACTAACCTGCGTGCTAATCAGGTGCAGCGCAACCTGTACCAGCGCCCTCAAAACCGCACACGCAATGCCAGCGCTACCGATATTAAGCGCAATATTAAAACGGCAAAATATGCCGAGGGGCGCAAAAATAATGTCTTTACCGACAAAAATGGCGCAGTGGCGCGCAAGGTGGGTGATGATTGGCAGGTGCGCAACCAGGGCGATTGGCATCCCGATCGCAGTGCCAGCGAGATTCGTGAGTCACTGCCGCAAACCTTGCCGCAATCGCGGCCAGAGGCGTTGCCCAATCGCGATAATTACCAGCGCCCCGAGTCGTTTAACCGCCCGAGTACATTACCGGCGATCGACCGGAACAACTTAAACCGTGATTTTCAGGCCCGTCAGCGGGGCATGAATCGCAATATGAATCGTCCCATGAATCGTCCTATGCCACACCGGCGTTAATCGTCAGAGGCTTTAGCAGCAAAAACGGCGCCTTAAGGCGCCGTTTTTAATGGGGGTTATTGGCCGGGGTTAGTCGTCTAACGCGTCCAGCTCCGCCTGGGCCTCTAACCACTGCTCTTCACACTCATCAATTTTTTGGCTGAGCTCGGCCTGTTGCTGCAACAGTTTTTGCAGCTGATCTTTGTGTTGATCTTCGTACAGGCTGGTGTCGGCTAGCTCGGCTTCCAGTGTGGTATTTTTCTGTTGCAGCTTTTCCAGCTCAGATTCGAGCTTTTTAATACGGTTGGTTAGCGGCTTGCGCGCCTCGCGTTTGGCGGCGGCCTCCTGGCGCTGCATTTTTTTGTCTTGTGCGGGCTTTGGCTTAACCTCGGTAGCCGGGCTGGCTGTCGCCTCTGTGGTTTTATCGCCGCCGCTTTTGCGCTCCAGCAACCAGCGGTAATAATCATCCAGCTCGCCGTCAAACTCTTCGATTTTGCCGTCGGCCACCAGCAGCCATTCGTCTACTGTGTTGCGCAGCAGGTGACGATCGTGCGAGACCACAATAACCGCCCCCGCAAAATCCTGCAGCGCCATGGTTAGCGCTTGGCGCATTTCTAAATCTAAATGGTTGGTCGGCTCATCCAGTAACAAGACGTTGGGTTTTTGCCAGGCAATAAGCGCTAACGCCAGGCGAGCTTTCTCGCCCCCCGAGAAATGATTGATCGGCTCGAAGGCGCGATCGCCAATAAAATCGAAGGTACCCAGAAAATTACGAATCTCCTGCTCGCGCGCTTTGGGGCTGATGCGCTGGATGTGCAGGGCCGGTGAGGCGTTCATATCCAGTGCCTCGAGCTGATGCTGGGCAAAATAGCCCAACTTAAAATGCTCGCCGGTGACGCGCTCACCGGTTAAGGGTTCTAGTGTGCCGGCCAGGGTTTTAATCAGGCTCGATTTACCCGCGCCGTTGGGGCCCAGCAAGCCGATGCGTGTGGCCGGTGCAATATTGATGTCCACGCCGCCCAGAATTTGTCGCTCGGGGTAACCGATGGTCATTTGCCGCAACACGATTAACGGGTCGGAGACTTTTTCGGAGGCGGTAAAGGTAAAGCTAAAGGGCGAGTCCACGTGGGCCGGGGCGATGGTTTCCATTCGCTCTAGCTGTTTAATACGGCTTTGCGCCTGCTTGGCTTTGGTGGCCTTAGCGCGAAAACGGCGAATATAATCTTCGATGTGGGCGATGCGCTCTTGCTGCTTATTAAATTCCGCTTGCTGCTGCGATAATCGCTCGGCGCGCTGCACCTCGTAGGCAGAGTAGTTACCGGTGTAGGCCACCAGCTTGCTCGACTCGATACTGACAATACGCTCGATGACGTTATCCAAAAAATCGCGGTCGTGCGAGATAATCAGCAAGGTGCCGCTGTAGCGTTGCAGCCACTGCTCAAGCCACAGAGTGGCGTCGAGATCCAAGTGGTTGGTGGGCTCATCCAGTAACAGCAAATCGGATGGGCACATCAGGGCGCGGGCGAGATTAAGCCGAATACGCCAGCCCCCCGAGAAGGCACTAACCGGGCGTTCGAGCTCGTTGCCGGTAAACCCCAAACCGTTCAGCAATTGTGCGGCTCGCGCGGGGGCCGTGTAGGCGTCGATTTGCTCCATAACACCAAACAGGTGGGCCAGCTTTTCACCGTCGTCGCCGGCTTGTTCGATCTCGGCTTCTGTCTCGCGCAGTGCCTCGTCACCATCGAGCACATAGTCCAGGGCGGTGCGATCGGTGTCGGACACCTCTTGCGCCATATGCGCCAAACGCCAATCGCCAGGTAGCGATACGGAGCCGGTATCGGCGCCCAGTTGGCCCAGCAGGAGCTTAAACAGCGATGACTTGCCGCTACCATTGGCGCCAATAAGGCCGATTTTTTGCCCCGGAAAGATCGCCAGATCGGTCTCGGTCAGCAGAAACTTAGGCCCGCGCTGTAAACTGATTTGCTGTAGTGTAATCATGCTGGGCATTCTATCTAAGCTCGGTGTGAAAGCCTATCACCAGAGGAAGAAAGACCTTAATGACTGAGATATTACCCGGCCCTTTATGGGATTTTGCTCTGGAGTTGTATCAACAACCCGATATTGAAGTGCAGAGCTTGCAGCTGCAGGATGAGTACGGCGTACGTATTCCGGTCTTGTTGTTTATCTGTTGGTTGGATATCAGTGGTAAGAGAGCTGGCCCAGAGGCGTTAGAGACGGTACTTAAAAAAACCGCGGCATGGTATCAGCAGGTGGTGGTGCCACTGCGCGAGGCGCGCCGTTGGATAAAATCACAAGCCCCGTTGGATGAATCGCAAAGTCATTGTCGCGGGCAAATTAAAGCCGCCGAATTGGCCGCCGAGCGTTGGGAGATTCAGCAGTTGGCCGAGTTGAGTAAGGGTTGGCCCATCGAGCGCGCGGCGCCTCAGTTGCCACGGGTGCAGAGCTATTTGGCGGCGTGCGCTGTGCCGCCGCCAGTGGTAGAGCGCACCCTGGCGTTGGTTCAGGGTGCGCTCGCGCCGGACTAGTCTTCGTCGAATAAACTACCAGAGCTGGGTACGGCTGGTGCATCGGGCACGGGTGATGGCTTGAGTTTGTCCTCGTCGCCGGGCTCAATCATGCCAGTTCCTATATGGTTTGGCAGTGGCTTGGGGCTCACCTCAAGAGTGCTGGTTTGCGGCTTGGCGACCGGCTCGGGTATGTCCATTAACGCGTGCTGTTGCACGGGCTCGGCCACTGGCAGTGGCGCAGCTTCGGTTACCGGAGCCGCTGGTGCTTTAGGAGCTGCTGGCTTTTTGGTCGAGGCTTTGGCTTTGGGCGCACTCGCGGCTTTTTTCGGGGCAGCCTTTTCGGCCTTGGCCGGTGCGGCTGCTTTTTTAGCCGGTGTCTTTTTAGCGGCAGCCTTTTTTACCGGCGCGCTTGCTGTTGTTGCGCTGGTGGTTTTTGGGGCCGTCGCTTTTTTGCTGGCCGCCTTCTTAGCCGGTGCTTTTTTTGCCGTGGCTTTAGGGGTGGTTTTAGTCGCCGGCTTGCTGGCCGCTTTTTTACGCGACTTAGCGGCCGGTTTAGCAATGGTTTTTTCGGCTTGCGCCTTGACCTTAGCAAAGGTCTTTGCCAATGCCAGCTCTTGTTTTGCGGCTTTTTGTTCGGCCTTGGCGGAACTCACTTGCCCTTCGGCAGTCTCTACCACTTTTGTTTGCGCGGTAAGCGCGGTTTCAGCTTTGGCCAAGCGCGCTTTGGCGGCGGCCGTTGGTTTTGCTTTAGCAGCGGCCGCTTTGCGGGTGCGCAAAGTCGCGAGCTTTTTACGCGCCGCCGCCAGTTGTTTTTGGGCGCTCGACAGAGCTTTGTCGGCGTCAGTCAGTTTTTTGGTTCGCGCCGCAGCGAGCTTGGCGCTAACCGCCGCGATGTCTTTTTCCAGTTGCGCGACAGACACAGCAGTTTTTTTCTTGGCAGCCATAGTGAAACCCTACATGTGATTTAAATCTGAGTGTTGCAGAAAGGGGTAAATCTAAGGCGATATTGTAGACCCTAGCGTATAAATTGTGTACGTCACGAGCGCAAAATTAAGCACTAACTATTGAATTTTTGCTCTAACTCCCCATGAATAGAGCTACAGGCGCGTTCGAATTCGCATTTATCAACCTAAACGCCCACACTGTGGCGCAGTTGGTATAACATGGATGGGCTTTTTTGTTACGAGTGCCGGATGGGCCGGCAAGCTGTAGCGTGATGGACCCGTTGCAGTTGATACAACAAACACACTCCAATAAATAGGTATTATATGTTTAACAAGCGTTTACTGATGGCCGGCGTTATCACCTCGGCAACCGTGCTGGCAGGCTGTAACCAAGAGAGCCCCGATGCACCCGCTACAGCCCCCAAGGCTGATCAGCAAGTTACCCTGGAAACTCTGGAGCAAAAGGTTAACTATGCTATCGCTTTAAACATGGCCTCTAACTTTAAGCAGCGCGATGTACCCATCGAAGTAGAAGCGTTTACCCAAGCGCTGACCGACGTACGCGATGATAAAGAGCCCGCCTTGACCCAGGAAGAAATGGAAACAGTAATGCAGACCTTCCAGGAGCAACAAATGGAGCTGCAACAGCAAAAGCAAAAGGCGCTGGCTGAAACGCAAAAAGCCGAAGGCGAAGCCTTTTTGGCCGAGAACGCCGATAAAGAAGGTGTGATGGTCACCGACAGCGGCCTGCAGTATAAAGTGATTGAAGAAGGTGATGGCGTAAGCCCCGGCGAGAAAGACACCGTGACGGTTCACTACCGCGGCAAACTGTTAGACGGTACCGAGTTTGATAGCTCTTACGCCCGTGAGCAGCCCGCCACTTTCGCCCTGAACCAAGTTATTGCCGGCTGGACCGAAGGCCTGCAGCTGATGGAAACCGGTGCTAAGTACGAGCTGTATATCCCCTCTGATTTAGCCTACGGCCCAGGTGGCAACCAGGGTATTCCACCTAACGCGACGCTGATTTTTGAAGTGGAGCTGTTAGAAGTTGAGCCTGCCGCTGCACCAGAAGAAGCCGCTGCCGAGTAATCGCTTAGCACGTAGTATAAAAAAGCCGGGTTAATAGCCCGGCTTTTTTGTGCCCGTTTGTCAGCGCTTTTAATAACTTAAGGTATAGATATAGCCATTGCCGCTGGCGGCGCGATAGTGCTCTGGGTTGGGCGTAAAGCTTACCGCTAATACCGAGGTGGGCTTGGGTTGCCATGGGTCGAGCTTGGGTAGTTGCCAGTGATACAGCGCTTGTTGCCCGTCGATATCCCACAATTGCACCCGGCCATCGGGGCGGCCGGTTAACAGGTAGGCGCCGTCGTCACTAAAGCGTGCGGCGCTTAAGCTATAGCCGCGAATAATACGCTCGTGGCCCAAGGGCAGCGTCCAGTTAAGCTCATCGCTGGAGGTGCTAAACAGCTCGATGCCATCGTAGCGGGCCGCTACCAGCGCACGTTTGCCGTCGGGGCTTAGGGCCACCTGCTGGATGGCTTTGTCGTATTTGCGCGCTGACTGTTGCTGACCACTTTGGGTGTCCCAGATGCGGGCGGTTTGATCGTCGCCACCGGTGAGCGCCAGACTTAAGTCATCGCTTAGGGCTACGGCGTTAACCGGCGCATCGTGCTGGAAGGTGCCAAAGGTTCCGCCGTGGCGCACATCGTATAACACCGCCCGGCCATCGGCTAAGCCCAACAGCGCCACGTTGCCGTAGCGCCCCAGCGCCAGTGCGTTAATCTCGGCGCTAATACGCCAGTAGGCTACCGACTCGCCGCTAGCGGTATCCCACAACACCAGAGTTTGATGGTCGGCAGTAATGGCCCAGCCGCCGTCGCTAGAGATGGCGCTGTGTAAAATCAGGCGGGTGGTGTCGTCACTGTGGTTCCAGTCGTACAGCCGCTCGCCGGGGGAGACCTGCCAGTAGCTGCCACCTTGATAGGTAGAGCCGATCACTGCGTGGCTGCCATCGCGGGCTAAGCTGGCCGACTGCGTGCTGCGGTTGGCCACTTGTAACTCGGCTTGGGGCGCCGGGTTGCAGGCACTTAACAGTGGTAGGAGTGCGGCTGTAAACAGCAGCGGTTTTAACATGGGGCGGGCCAGAGTCGAGGTGGCGCCAAGGTGGTGTTCACCTCTGGCGCCAAGTGGGGTTTAGCTGGCTTGAACGACGTCTTTATTGGCATCGTGGAGTACGGCAATCATGCGATCTTCACCGCTAAAGCGTGCTTCCAGGGTCTCGCCCAGCTCCGACAGGTCGGTGTCCAGGGTGGTCAGATCATCGGTCTCCTGGTACTTGTCGTTAAAATCCAGGATTTTTTCTGTAGTGGCATCTACTTCTTTAAAACGCTCGGCGGCTTCTTTAAGCGCTTGCTCGTTGCCAAACTCGCGGCCTTCGCGTACCAGCTGGTCGTAGATCTCAAAGTGCCCCGCCGAGACGTAATCCACCATGATCTCGCACATGCGGCGCAGCTTGGCGCCGCGCTCGTCGCTGGTCTGGCCTTTTGTCTCCGACAGGGCACAGTATTGCACCAGCATTTCCTGGCGCTCTTGCAGCCAGCGATCGATAATCTGGCTTACTCCGCCCCAGCGCTCTTTGGCGTCCTGGCAATTCTCTAACATGACATTATCCTAGCTATCTTTAGCGATATTCTTTAATCAATCCAGTGTTGGGCAATCTTACCACGATCAATCGCCGTCCCCCAGTAGCGATAGCACGAATATTGTGCGCTGACATCAAGTAAACTGTCGCCTCGCCGATAGCTTTGTAAGATACCGCGTAAGCTGCGGTTTTGGTCCACCTTTTTCTTGTCAGGAGTAACCGATGGCTCTGTCTGCCACCCTCGTTCGCCCATTGTGGTTGATGCTGTTGCCGGCATTGGCGCTCGTGTTTGCCCTGTTGTTAAGCGCGACATCTTTGGCACAAAGCGATTCGGAGTCTAAGGAGGTTGAGGGCTCAATTTACATACCCATGCAGCCGGCGTTTGTGGTTAATTATGGCGGTGCCGGGCGGCTTAAATACTTAAAAACTGAGCTGTCATTGCGGGTTAACGATGTTTATACCGCCTCGGCGGTGCGCCACCATATGCCGCTGCTGCGCAATGCTATGGTGATGCTGTTTAGCCGCCAAACGGAAGAAGCCATTACCACGCAGCAGGGGGTAACCCAGCTGCGCGAGACGGCCAAGGCCGAGATTATCGCGTTGCTGGAGTCGGAGCAGGCCGAGCACGATGTGCTCGAGGTTTACTTTAACAACCTGATTGTGCAGAAGTAACCGCCGGCTCACCACAGCAGGTGTACTGGGCGTAGTACTTGGCCAAATACTCATCAAAGCTTATTTGGTCGGCGGCTTCTACATCGGTTTGATGGTGCTTAGATTGCTCGGCCAGGCGGGCAAAATGCGTTTGCTGCTGGTCATCGAGCGGACGCGCTGCAAAGTAGTCGCGGTGTTGCCTTGCCAGCTGTAGTGTGTGGGCGTAGTAGGTTTGCTCGCGCTCGGCCAGCTCACTCAGCACCTGTTCGGCGGGGGTGGCGCGTTCGCCCGCGAGCTTTTGCCGCTGCTCGGTGCAGGCGTTTTGGTAGCGGGTGTCGCCATTAGCCTTATCGAGCAACGCCGCGCAGCGCTCGACATCCTCTTGAATCTCCAGCGCCCACTCGCGCATGTTCACTTCCCCGCCGTTGCGCCGTAGCATCAACTCTGGGTCGCGGCCCTGGTAGACAATGCGCGCTTGGTTATCTTGCAGCCCCTGGTACTCGGCATCGGTGGCCTCGGGGCTGTCTTGCAGCAAGCAAAACAGCAAAAACGCATCCAAATAATGCAGCTGCGCTTCATTGACGCCCAGTGGCTCAAAGGGGTTTAAATCGACGCAGCGCACCTCGACGTACTCTACCCCACCCAATTGCAGTGCTTGCAGCGCCGTTTGCCCAGACTTAGCCGTGCGCTTGGGGCGAATGGTGCTGTAAAACTCGTTTTCGATTTGCAGCAAGCTGGTGTTTAGCTGCTGGTATTGCCCATCGGCGCCTTTTAATCCGATGTTTTGGTACTCGGTGTGTGGCTGGGTAATGGCGCCGCACAGGGTTTGCAAATAGTTATCAAGGTTGTTGTAGCACACCACCAGCGATTGCTGGGCGTCGCTTTGGTAGCCTAAATCACCCATGCGCAGCGAGGTGGCGTAGGGGGTATGCAAGGTGTGGTCGTCTTTGCCAAAGGGTTCAAGGGCGTGCTCGCGGCCGCGCACAAAGCTGCGGCATACCGCCGGGGCGGCGCCAAACAAGTACACCAACAGCCAAAAATAGCGCCGAAAATTACGGATTAAGGCAAAGTAGCGGTCGGTTTTAAACGCCTGCAGGCTTTGCTGGTTGCCGGTATCCCGGGCCAGCTCACGCCAGAAATCGTCTGGTAGCGAGAAGTTGTAGTGCACTCCGGCAATGGTTTGCATGGCGCGGCCGTAGCGGTGTCCCAGGCCCAGGCGGTACACCGTTTTCATGGTGCCGCTGTTGGAGGTGCCGTAACGCGCCACCGGGATGTCGCTGTCGGCGCCCAGCACGCAGGGCATACTGGCCGGCCACAAATACTCATCTTGCAGCTGGCTGTAGGTGTAACGGTGCACGTCATCAAGCTGGTTTAGCAGTGTGCCGATGGAGGCTTGCGGCTCGGTAATAAATTCCAGCAGCGCCTCGGAGTAATCGGTGGTGATATGCGGGTGGGTGAGCGCCGAGCCGAGCCCCAAGGGGTGGCTGGTTTGCGCCAGGCGGCCGTCCGGGCTAACGCGCAGGCTCTCTTTTTCGATGCCGCGCAAAATACCGCGAAGTGTTTGATTGGCTTTAGCGCCGGATAACGCCTGTAACTGCGCATCAAATTGAGACAAAAGCTTTTCCTCTGCAGTCCGGTTGCGGACGCGGTCGTGGCGCCAGGCGCTCGGCTGTCACCAGCCCTAAAGTGTCGAGTGTAGTCAGTTCGCCCAAACAGGGCCACCGCCAGAGCGGCCCTGGGGGGTAAAAAACGGTAATTGCGACGGCGATAAAATCACTGAGGCGATGACTCGCGTGGTTCGGCCTGGGTAGCCTCGGGTTGCGGTTCAGCGCTATCAGCTTGAGCGGCCGGGTCAGTTTGAGTTTCTGCGCTCGCGGGCTCACGCTCTTCGGGGGGCGGCGTGTCGTTGGTGGCCAAATCCAGCTCCAGTGAGTCTTCACCACGGTTTTTGGGCTGGGGCGGCGGTAGTATCTCGGGGTCGATGACGGGGTTGCGCCGTTCATTTAACGGGCAAGCTACCAGTGATACTCGCTGGGTGTAGTCTTTGCTGCTGGCCTCAAACATCTCATTCACAGCCTCGTCTTTGTGGGGGCTGCGATATAAACCCGCCGGGTCGCGGCCATCTACCCAAATGCGCTGCTTGCTCAAAAACAACTTATCTTGATTTTGCAGTATGTATACGTCCGTCATAACTCACTAACTGTCACGGTTGGTGGAAACACGGCCTGTGTTAGGCGTTTCGTGGGTTTATGGGGGCGCAGCGGCGAGAATCAAGCGCGCGCCCAGCCAGCTAGGCATCCAACCTTGGGATATCCTGTAAAAAGTCGGTTACGCCTATGTCCAGCCCGCGCTGGTTTAGCAGCGTACTCACTTGGCCGCGATGGTGTGTTTGGTGGTTAAACAGGTGCATCACCAGCTCGCCAAAGTCCCGCTCGGCGGCTTCCCCTTTGCTGTTGTGATACGCCAAAGCACGTTGTAAATCGCTGCTTTTCAGCTCGTCGGCACTCCACTCGATGATGGCGTTATCGATAATCCCGCGGGCGGCGCCAAGGGCGGCAAACGCCGGGTAAAGCTGTTGATCAAGCCGCTCGGGGGTGGGTAGCTCGGCCAGCGCCTGCAGGCTTTGGTAGCTCGCCGAATGTTTCGCGAAACGCGTTAGCCACAGTAGGTCGGTAACCACCATGTGGTTGAGTGTGCCTAAAATCGAGCCAAAAAAAGCGCCAGCATCAGCGGTGAGAGTGGCGTGATCGAGCGTGGCGGCAGCGGCAAACACCTGACTGTTTAAGCGCTTGTTATAACCGGCCATCAGGCGAATATGATGGTGAAGATCCACGTGTTTACAGCTCCTTTAATAACCTAGGCGATATGCCTGCTTGGGCCCATAGCGGCGGTGCACGCTCAGCGACACTGTGTAAATTTACAGTAAAATGGTATGCTGTCGTCTCCGTCAGGGCAAGTGCCCTACCATACACCAAGATGCCAGAATTGACCCATGGATGCTCCTCACCTCGTCGCAAGTTTAAACGATGCCCAGCGCGAAGCCGTTACCGCTGAAGCCGGCAACCAGCTCATCCTCGCCGGAGCCGGCAGTGGTAAAACCCGCGTGCTGGTACACCGCATTGCCTGGCTGGTGCAAACCCAGGGGGTGTCGCCCTACAGCATACTGGCGGTTACCTTTACCAATAAGGCCGCGCGCGAGATGCGCGCGCGGCTCGACGAGAGCTTTCGCGAGAGCGGTACGCCCATTAATACCCGCAGCATGTGGGTGGGCACCTTTCACGGTTTGGCCCACCGGCTGCTAAAGGCCCACTGGAAAGACGCCAACCTGCCGCAGAACTTTCAGATTCTGGATAGTGACGATCAACTGCGCCTGATTAAGCGGGTGTATCAAAATTTGGCTATCGATGCCGAGCGCTGGCCCCCACGGCAGGCGCAGTGGTTTATTAACGGCCAAAAAGACGAGGGCCTGCGGGCCAAGCACATGCAGCCCAGTGCCGATCCGTTTACCCGCACCATGACCACCGTATACGCCGCCTACGAGGCCGACTGCGAGCGCGGCGGCATGGTCGACTTTGCCGAGCTGCTGCTGCGCGCCCACGAGCTGTGGCTGAACAAGCCCGCTATTTTGGATCACTACCAGGCGCGCTTTCCGTTTATTTTGGTGGATGAGTTTCAGGATACCAACTCGGTGCAGTACGCCTGGTTGCGGGTATTGGCCGGCGAGAGTTGCTTTGTTACCGCCGTGGGCGATGACGACCAATCCATTTACGGCTGGCGCGGCGCTAAAGTCGAAAACATCCGCCGCTTCAGCGAAGACTACCCTGGCACCAGCACCGTGAGACTGGAGCAAAACTATCGCTCGACCGGCAATATTCTTAACGCCGCCAACGCGGTTATCGCCAACAACTCGGGCCGTATGGGCAAACAGCTGTGGACCGACGGTGAAGACGGCGAGCCTATCTCGCTGTACGCGGCTTTTAACGAGCAAGACGAAGCACGTTTTATTGTCGAGCGCATTAACGATTGGGTGCTTAAAGGCAACCGCAAAGATAGCTGCGCCATTTTATATCGCTCTAACGCCCAGTCCCGGGTACTAGAGGAGGCCCTGCTGCGCGAAGGCATGCCCTACCGCATTTATGGCGGCCAGCGATTTTACGATCGCTTAGAAATTAAAAACGCCCTCTCGTACATGCGTTTAGCCAGCAACCGCGACGACGACCCGGCATTTGAGCGCGTCATTAACACCCCAACGCGCGGTATCGGCGGTAAAACCGTCGACGATATTCGCGCCTTTGCCCGCGAGCATGGCTGCTCGCTCTGGCAGGCCAGCCAACAAATGTTAGCCAACCGCGTGCTCAGCGCCCGCGCCGGCAACGCGCTGGCCGGTTTTACTCAGCTAATCGATGCTCTGGCCGAGCGTAGCCTCGAGGTGAAGCTCGATCAGCTGGCCGAGTCGGTGCTCGAAACCACAGGCTTGTTTGAGTTTCACAAAAAAGAGAAAGGCGAAAAAGGCCAGGCCCGCGCCGAAAACCTTGAAGAGCTGGTAACCGCGTGCCGCGTGTTTGAAGCCCCCGACGACGAAGAGCCCGTGCTGCAACAGTTTTTAGACACCGCCGCGCTGGACGCCGGGGAAGCCCAGGCCGATGAGTTTGAAGACGCGGTACAGCTGATGACACTGCACTCGGCTAAGGGGCTGGAGTTTCCGCTGGTGTTTATGGCCGGCGTCGAGGAAAACCTGTTTCCCCACAAAATGTCGGTAGAAGACCCGGACCGCCTGGAGGAAGAGCGCCGCCTGGCCTACGTGGGCATCACCCGCGCCATGGAGAAGCTCTACATCTGCTACGCCGAAACCCGCCGGCTGCATGGCGGTGAAACCTTTAATGCCCTGTCGCGCTTTGTTAAAGAGATACCCGACGAGCACCTCGATGAAGTGCGCATTAAAAGCACCGTTAGCCGTCCGGTTCGCCACCAAAGCCCGACTCAGCGTAAACAGGCGCGCGGTACCGCACTGAGTGATTCGGGTTCCGACACCGGCTTTCGTTTAGGGCAGCGGGTTAGTCATAAAAAATTCGGCGCAGGTATTATCGTCCACTTTGAAGGCTCCGGTGCCAGCACCCGGGTGCAAATTAATTTTGACGATGCCGGCACCAAGTGGTTGGTGGTGCAGTACGCCAAGTTGGAGGCGGTTTAAGTCTGTTATCATTGTCGCTTGGTATGTTAAAGGTTGCCGCTGACGCGAGCCTTATTTATAAGCTCGCATCGCCGAGCGTGGCGAGTTACTTTTCTTTGTTTGGCCAAAAGAAAAGTCACCAAAAGGCCGCTCCTGCGCATCCATGCGCTCGCGGCATTAGTGCATCCGTGCACGTCAGAGGCCACCCCGGCACCTCAGCCCTTCGGGTTCCCTCGCTTCAGCCGATTTTCGAGGGCCGTATCGACACGCCGTCCATGGCGTGACGATACTTGCGCAAATGTCCTATTTKCTTACCCCCAAAAATAGGCTTTCGCTCGGCTGGTTGCAGGGGATATAAAGAACGGCACTTCGTAGTCGGTATACAGCTACAACACAATGAGATAGAGCCACAGGGGTTTAGGTTAAACGATGATACCGGTTGGTGGCGCCGAGTTATTACGAAAATATAAAAAGATCAAAACTTATGAACACAGCACGTCGCTTCCAATTTACACCTATTGTCATTCTCGCGCTTATCGCTTTGTGCGTCGCTTTGTTTGCTGCCCTGGTTATGAGTAAGGCCGACCAAGGCAAGGCTCAGGCAAGCGGCCCCGCTGTTAGTGGCCAACAGTATCAGTGGCGTATGGTGACGACCTGGCCAAAAAACTTTCCGGGCCTTGGCACCACCGCAGAGAAGTTTGCCAGCATCGTCGGCGAGATGAGCGGCGGGCGCTTGACCATTCATGTGCACGGCGCGGGCGAGATCGTACCGGCCATGGGGGTGTTTGATGCAGTTTCCTCGGGCAGTGTTGAGGTAGGCCACGGCGGCGCCTACTACTGGCGCGGCAAAGCGCCGGCCAGCCAGTTTTTTACCACCGTGTCCTTTGGCATGAACGCGCAAGAGATGAATGGCTGGCTCTCCCACGGCGGCGGGCTAGAGCTGTGGCGCGCGGTGTACGAGCCCTTTAACGTGCTGCCGTTTCCCTCGGGTAATACCGGTATTCAAATGGCCGGTTGGTTTAACAAAGAGATCAATACGCTCGACGATTTGCGTGGCTTAAAAATGCGCATACCGGGCCTGGCCGGTGAGGTGTTTAACCGCGCCGGCGGCACCTCCGTGAATATCCCCGGCGGCGAGCTTTACACGGCCATGCAAACTGGCGTTATCGACGCCGCCGAGTGGGTTGGCCCCGCCAACGATTTAGCGTTTGGCTTTCATCAGGTGGCTAAGTATTACTACTACCCAGGCTGGCACGAGCCCGGCTCCACCATGGAGCTAATTGTAAATAAAAGCGCGTTTGAATCCTTGCCCCAGGATTTGCAGGCCATCGTCACTTACGCGGCGCGTGCGTCCAACCAGGATATGCTCGATCAGTACACCGCCACTAATAACGCCGCCCTGCAGGCTTTGGTAAACGATCACGGCGTCGAGCTACGCCGCCTACCGGACGAAGTGCTGCAAGAGCTACGCCGCATTACCGAGCAAGTGTTTATCGAGCAAGCCGAGCAAGACACCATGTTCGCCAAAGTGTGGGAGTCTTACAAAAGCTTTCAGGCCAAAGCCGCCGCCTGGCATAAAGTGTCGGAGCAAACATATTATAAAGTGAGAGAAGAAACAGCCCCGGCCAATCATCCCCAGCCGTGAGTGAGAAGCTAGCAGTTTTATATAGCTCGGTTTACGGTTTTCAATAATTAACATTTACTTTATAGTCCAACGCTTAGCCAGATAGGAAGGTGAGATAACAAGGCCCGCCGCCGCAGGATAGCGCGCAAGCACACTTTGCCTCCCGCCTATTTTTAAAAACGTACTAAAAGTCGAGCTTAACCAGAGAGTTATTCTGTCTTCCTACAATTCTTCTAGGGGAGCTTAATGCGTAAGCTCGATATACAAATGTTATACGTGAGAGGTGCAAATAGAAGTGGTAAAAGTGGCCGTCAGTAGAATTTTTACAAGCACTACTGTGCGGGTGATGACGTTTGGTTTTGCAATCTCTCACCCTGGAATATCTCATGCAAAGGATAATGTTCACTTCGCGTGTACAGCTGTCGGTTTGGGGTACCAAACAGAGGATCATTCTGGGCCTTGGGAGTTCGAAATTGATAGCTTCACCTGGCATTATGATGCCTCCATGATCGAGGTGCCCTCGAAAGTCGATGGGTCGCAAAGCGGGTGTATGCCAGTGGAAATAAAAAGCCCAAAGATTGGTTTAGGGAAGGGAAAGCATGTCTATATTTCAGCTAATAGATGTGGTGGCAGTCCTAGCTACTTTTATGCTGTAGCTAATTTAGACGGTATAAGTATGGCGACTTCTTTGGGTCAATCCGACGATATGCTTAGTAAGGATTATATTAAAGTGGTTTTCAATAATGAAGGTGGACCGATAGAGATAGGTGATAGGGAATTTGGTCGAGTTTCTTTCGATTGCAGCCTAGACCAGAACTCTTAGTGAAAATGTATATGTATAACCAACGATTCAAACGGCCCGTTTTGTGCTGGCGCTCCAAACGACCGCATGTTCAAGGCGTTATAGCCAATGAAAGCTTTCAGCCTTACTACTAGAAAAAATATAGCCGCTGTTTTGTTTGGGCCCTTATTGCTGGTTCCAGCAATGACTCTGACTTACGTATTTTTAGCGTTATTCAAAGGGAGCCCAACGAACCCGATGGACGTGGTAGGCGTATCGTTATTTTTTAGTATCTGGGGGTTGGTTGTTGCGTATCCAGCAGCATTGTTTTTAGGTGTACCTTCAATACTTTTGCTCAAGCGTTATAAAAAACTAAATTATTTTTCTGTGCTATTCGCTGGCGTCGCATGGTCTGTACTGATTGCTCTCAGTTTTGGTATCGATACGGGCAGCATTATATTTGCTAGCTATTGTGCGGCAGTAGTGGCCTCTGGCTGTTGGTTAGTTTATAGGTACGTGTAAAGCTATAACAAACAGCTCGAATCTACCTCCACTGCGTTGCTTGTTTTGTGCTTTTCCGCTACCCTCGCACAAAATAATCAACTTCGCCTCGCGGGTTAGCTTACCTAAGCTGCCCACAAAAAGTAGCCACCCTATATAGTTAAATTAACCCTATACGGAGGTGCCTTAAACAACACGAAAAAAACATCACGATTACATACGACGTGTATCGAAAGGAAGCTACGGAAATCCGACCAGCCTTATAGCTCACACCCAAACCATATAATAAGCTGTTAGCAATAGCAGCCGCGATTGTTGGGGCCCTTCGTAAACCCCTGCCACCCAACCTCTTTTTGCTTACCTACTGTTGTGCGATATAATCCCCGGTGCATCCATTGGGGCGGGTTGCTGGGGCAGTAGTATGCCCGCAGCGCTACCTGCCAACCTCTCTCTGTATTACCGATTAAAAGTCGACACTATATGCTCAACACCTCTTTAACACGCCTTAATAAGTACATCAGCGAGAGTGGTATGTGCTCGCGGCGCGATGCTGACCGTTTTATCGAGCAGGGCAATGTGTACCTAAACGGTAAGCGTGCTCAGGTGGGCGATCAGGTGGCGCCGGGGGATACGGTGCGGGTGAATGGCCAGCTTATCGAGCCGCAAGAGGCGGAGGATTTGATTTTTATTGCGCTGAATAAGCCGGTGGGTATTGTCAGTACCACCGAGAGTAGCGAGCGGAATAATATTGTTAATTTTGTGCGCCACAGTACCCGGATATTTCCGATTGGGCGGTTGGATAAAGACTCCCAGGGGCTGATTTTTTTAACCAATAATGGCGATTTGGTTAATAAGATTTTACGCGCCGGTAATAACCACGAGAAAGAATACTTGGTGACGGTTAATAAGCCGATTCGCGACGATTTTATTACGGGTATGAGTCAGGGCGTGCCGATACTGGGCACCAAGACAAAAAAGTGCAAGGTGAGTAAAGAGGCGCCCACGGTATTTAGAATCACTCTGGTGCAGGGGCTTAATCGTCAGATTCGCCGTATGTGCGAACATTTTGGCTACGATGTGGTGCGCCTAGAGCGCGTAAAAATTATGAACGTGAGCCTCAAGGGCTTACCTGTGGGCGAGTGGCGTGACCTTACCGAAAAAGAGCTGAAAGTGTTGCTGGCGGCGATCGAGGATTCATCGTCTGAGGCGCCGGCCGGGCGTAAAAGCTCCCAGAAAAGAGCGCCCAAAAAGTCGCCTGCTAATGGCCCTAAAGCCCGTGGCGCCGGAAAATCAAAGTCGGGCGGCAAAAAGCCCTTTGCGGGTGGGGGTAAAAAATCGGTGGCAGGGAGCGGTAAAAAACCGGCGGCTAAGTCTGCGGCCGGGGGAAAAAATAAGCCTGCCCCAGCTGGCAAAAACAAGCCCGGCAATCGAGCCAAAGCAAAACCCACGGGCAGCGGTGGGCGCCAAAAGCCCGGGCGCGCTGGCTCTAAAAAGCCTAGGCGCTAAAAATGGCCTGCTAGTCTTTAAAGCCCTTGGCCACAAAATAAACTTCGCGCGAGCGGGCACGCGAGGCGTCCGGCTTGCGTATCACGACCTTATCGAACGATGAGCGTACATCTTTTAAGTATTCATCAGAGCCCTCGCCCTGAAACACCTTTGCCACAAAGCAGCCCTTGGGCTTGAGTACTTGGCGCGCCATGTCGAGCGCCAGCTCTACCAGGTACATGGATGACGCCTGGTCTGCGGCGTTTACACCGCTGATGTTGGGCGCCATATCAGAAATCACCAGATCTACCGGAGCGTCGCCCACGGCTGCCATGATCTGCTCAAATACCGCATCTTCGGTGAAGTCGCCCTGAATAAAGTCGACATCGGCCATCGAATCCATGGGTAAGATGTCCGAGGCGATAACGCGCCCTTTTACACCGACAATAGGTGCTACTACCTGCGACCAGCCGCCGGGCGCGCTGCCTAAGTCCATAACGACCATCCCGGGGCGCACCAGTTTGTCTTTTTTAATAATCTCAAGCAGCTTGTAGCTGGCGCGCGAGCGGTAGCCATCAACTTGAGCGCGCTTTACGTAAGGGTCATTAACGTGTTCGCTAAGCCACTGATTGCTGCTTTTTGATCTTGCCATGGTACGACTCTGCTGTGCCCGGTAAATAATAGCCGCATTATACGCGTTCTGGTGCCGGGCCGTAACAGGGGGTGGCACCCTATGCTACCAGCCCCGAGACGCTAACCCCTGCTTCGCAGCTACCGTTTTCAAAGGTACAATACGCCCATTCGGCGCCTTTGCCGCTCTTTTGCCCCTTTGCCGGAGACACCGGCCAGGTCTCTTTTATGATCCGACTTACCGAACTCGCCCTACCCCTCGATCACCCGGCAGAGGCGCTGCCTCAGGCGGTTGCGAAACGCCTGGGCGTGGCTGACGCCGAGCTGCAAAACCTAACCGTGTTTAAACGCAGCTACGATGCCCGCAAGAAAAACACCGAAATTAAGTTTATCTATATTATCGATGTGAGCCTTGCCAACGAGGCGGCTGTGCTAGAGCGCCTGGCGGATGATCGCCATATCCGGCCATCGCCCGACACTCAGTATTACCCGGTGGCCCAGGCCCCCGCAGAACTAATCGAGCGGCCGGTGGTGATTGGCTTTGGTCCCTGTGGTTTATTTGCCGCTTTGATTTTGGCGCAAATGGGGTTTAAGCCCATCGTGCTTGAGCGCGGCCGCAATGTGCGCACCCGCACCAAAGATACCTGGGCGCTGTGGCGCAATAACGTGCTTACGCCTGAGTCCAATGTGCAGTTTGGAGAAGGTGGCGCGGGCCTATTCTCGGACGGTAAGCTCTATAGCCAAATTAAAGACCCTAAGTTTTATGGCCGAAAAGTCATGTACGAGTTTGTTCGCGCCGGCGCGCCGGATGAAATTATGTACGTTAGCAAACCGCATATTGGCACCTTTCGATTAACGGGTGTCGTGGCCGCCATGCGCGAGGAGATTATCGCCCTGGGGGGCGAGGTGCGCTTTGAGAGCAAAGTGGCGACTCTCGACCTTGATAAAGCGCATAGCAACGATGGCGAGCAAAGCAACCGCATTAAAGGCATCACCCTGGAAAACGGCGAGCAGATTAAAACACGCTACGTGGTACTGGCCGTTGGGCACAGCGCCCGCGATACCTTTCGTATGCTCCACAAGGTTGGCGTGTATGTAGAGGCGAAACCGTTTGCCATTGGCTTTCGGATTGAGCATCCGCAATCGCTCATCGATCACGCGCGCTTGGGTAAATACGCCGGGCACCCGGATTTGGGCGCGGCGGATTATAAATTGGTGCACCACGCTAAAAACGGCCGTGCTGTATACAGCTTTTGTATGTGCCCCGGCGGCACCGTAGTGGCGGCCACCTCCGAGGAAGGCCGCGTTGTGACCAACGGTATGAGTCAGTACTCACGCAATGAGCGCAACGCGAACGCCGGTATCGTTGTGAGCATTAATCCAGCCGAAGACTTCCCCGGCGGCCCGTTGGCCGGTATTGAGCTACAAGAGGCGTTGGAGTCTTACGCGTATGTGGCCGGCGGCAAAAACTATTGTGCGCCGGGCCAGCTGGTGGGCGATTTTATTAACGCCAAAGCCTCTACCGAGTTTGGTGAGGTAGAGCCCTCTTATAAGCCAGGCGTGACGCTGGGGGATTTGTCGTCGACCTTACCCAGTTATGCGATCGACGCAATCCGTGAGGCCTTGCCGGCGTTTGCCAAACAGATCCGCGGTTTTGATCGCCCTGATGCGATATTAACCGGTATCGAAACCCGCACCTCATCCCCGGTGCGCATCACCCGCGACCGGGACACGCTGCAAAGCCTAAATACCCGGGGCTTATACCCCGCCGGTGAGGGCGCCGGCTACGCCGGTGGTATTCTATCCGCCGGGGTCGACGGTATAAAGATTGCCGAAGAGCTGGCGAAAGCGATGTTGAGCGATCTCGCAAGCGAAGGCAAAGCCCCATGAAGCTCGACGATATTAAAAAGCTCCATCAAAAAAAATACCGCACCGAGCTCGGCTTTTTTTTGGTAGAGGGCGAACATCTTATTTTAGAGCTAGAAAAAGCCGCAAAGAATAATCCGTTGCTAGCCTCGGCCACGGTTTACGTCAGCGACAGCTATGGTGATGTGCAAACTGACTTTGAGCTGGTGCGGATTTCTGACAAGCAGATGCAAAAAATCTCCGATACCAAATCCCCGCAAGGTATCGTTGCCGTAGTGCCCTTTAGCCCCGCGGCTTCGGCGCAAAAGGTTAATGTTGAGCGCACAATTTATCTGCACGAGATACAAGACCCTGGCAATCTGGGCACCATCTTACGCACCCTTGCGTGGTTTGGTGGATTTAAGTGTGTGCTTAGCCCCAATAGCGTCGACCCCTACAACCCCAAGGTCGTGCGCGCCAGTATGGGCGCAATTTTTCATGTGCCGATTGAGGTGGATGTGCCCCTCAGTACCATGAAAACTCGCTTCGACTCTTTTGCGTGTTTGGACATCGCAGGTGCTGCGCTATCAGAGCCGCAATTTAGTAATCATCACTGTTTTATATTTGGCAACGAGGCGCGAGGCGTGCCACGTGAGCAGCTGGCAGCGTTACCGGTAGAGTCGTTTTCTATCCAGGGCAGTGGTATTCTAGAATCACTCAATCTCGCCACAGCCGTTAACATGTGTGCATATGAGTTAAATCGCTAATTGACACGAAATAATAAATACAATAGCTAATCATGCGCTATTGCAGGTGTGGCTGGGGTCAGCGCTAACTGATACCTTACGGGAGTGGGCGCCTGCCATGAGCCTCATATGCTTTACGGAATCTTTAATAGTACAAGGAAACGTATATGGAAAATCAAGCTGTTGCTATCAGTGATAACATACATGACTTAATGATGCTGCCGCTTTGGGTAGTCTCGGCAATAGAAATACTCGATATCCTGTCTGTATTGACTGTTGTGATCATAGCTCATTACATTTCCCGGAGCAGAGCCGTTGGCGGTGTGAGCATGCTGATTTGTGTTTATCTATCCATCATATTTTCGCTGTTACCCATGGGGTTAAGTCTGAATGTAGGGCTTGTCGGTGTTAATGAGGCCGTGCTTTATTATGGCTGCCAATTTTTCTCAAGTTTGTTTGCTCTATTTGCAGCCGTTAATGGTTTTAGGTTTGTAAGGCATACTTTCGTTGACCGGCAAGCTAAGCTGGATGCCACATAAAATTAAAATATGATCAAATGAAACACAAGGATGACGTATGAAAAACACAGCCGTTGTACCACTTACTATATTTTCTCTCGCTTGGTGCATTGTCGCTATAGCAGACTCGAAAGATAAGGAGTGGCACGACATACAAATTCAGGTTGCCTCCATTACTGGCATCGGAGGCCGATTTTATCAGTCTGTTGATGCCTTTACGAAAGAAAGATATCCATATTCAGATCCAGGTTGCAAAGTTATCAATGGTGATTCTCTTGATGAGATCCAAGGGTCGGAGGTTGTTCATATTAAAGGAAATCTAGCATCAGACATAATATTAGGTGATCACAGCGAATTGATTGTGGGTAAAGACGTTATGCCAGATGTAAAAATACACGTGAACGGCCTTGCCGGAATATTTGTAGGTGGCGATTTTAAAGGGAAAATAATCGCGAAATCGTCTTACTCGTTGTATGTAATGGGAAGCCAGTCAGGGGTGATAACCACAGGAAGCCCTACGACCAACGTTGTTGTCCATGGCGATTTCAGCGGTAAAATGTACCCTAATGAAGGAGATGGGGCTATGGCGTCAATACAGGTTTACGGGTTTACCGATGTAGCTGTTATTAACAATATTTATTCCTACCAATACACGCAACTGAATGGTGCTTTTTACAATAGTAACGTTGACCCAGGGATATATCAGGAAGGCTCCCCTTTTCCAGGGTTGTATACTGTCGTTAATAAAGTTAAGTAGTTGTTATAAATTTATCCACTAGGCTTCGGTTACTTAGTTAACAAAGCGATTGGTTAATATATGAAAAGCATCGAAATTCTATCCCTCGGGCTGCGGCTTGTCGGTATCTACGGGATTCTTAAAGGTGTTCAATTTATTGTGCTGGCCTACGGCTCTATTCAACAGATCACCTATACAATGGAAGACGAAAGTTTTATCGGCTGGTATTTAACGTTCGGATTCTCAGTCGCTGTATATTTTATGGTTGTTTACTTCCTCATAAGCAAACCAACTCGGGTTGCCACTAAGCTTCTTCCCGCATCGCAAGACAAGGATCCGATATTCAAGGGTAGCGCCCAAGATATCCAAATCGCGGGATTCACGATCATTGGCGTATATATACTCTCCTATTCGGTGCCTGAGTTGTTGCGGGCTATTGTTTTGCTGTGGCATGCATCGGGGGAAACTGCTTTCTACGGACAAAACAGTCAAAGTCAGTTTCTTACAGAGTTAGTTGTTACTTTAGTACAAGTGTGCATTGGCATTTACCTTTGCTTGCAAGCATCGGGGTTGAGTCACTTGCTATACAAAATAAGAGGGTAGGTGAACAATAAGTTTTTAATAGATGATTGTACTATTTTATTCTGGAGTTATAAGTTTTGTTTTGTGTGATCTTCCCTCTTTCTGCGGGTCTGGAGAAATACAATTAAAACATTAGAAGATATTTATCGGTGCCCTAAGTGCTACGGGGTGGCGGCTAACGGAAATTCATTTTGCCGCTCCTGTGGCAATAAATTCTCTGTGGATGACGTTAGGCAAATGCGGGCTAATGTTAGCTCAGTGTTTGGCGCACTACCCTGGAATACCAGAGATCGCTACCGATGTGTGCATTGTTTAGAGTTTATTTGTATAAACGATCAGTATTGCCGGGGTTGTGGCGATTATATTTGCGATAAAGAAAAGCAGATGATGCGAGCCAAGCTCAGTGAGCTGGCAAAAAATAATCTCCCGTCCGCTATTTTATGTTTCGGGTTTGTGCTGGCCGTTATTGGTGTTCTCTTGGCGGCCAATGCATAATGCCTGTCATTAACCGGTCCGAACGCCTGATTACGCAAGTTCGGCCGCTATTAGATTTACCATTTAGCCGGTTGAATAGTTGTTATACCCCTATCATTAGCCGCCACTGGCAGAGCCACTCAAGAAGAATGAACATTGAACACCTCATCAAGTAGCTGGACGATTTGCCCTGAGTGTCAGGGCCGCGGCCAAAAAAGCCGCCGGCTGCGCAAAAAAGTGCGTCTGCGCTACCAGCGGGAGCTGGAAGAATTTGTCCGACTTAACCGCGAGGGGTTGGCCCCTGTTCGCCCTAAGGCGCACTTGGATGACTGCGCCCAGTGTGGCGGCTCGGGTCTGGTGTACTCCGCGAGCCGCCCGTTGGCGGATACCGATAACTTCCCTCACGTAGCCATTATTGGCGGTGGCATTGGCGGGGTAGCGTTGGCGCTGGCTTGTTTGCACCGCCGAATCCCTTTTACGTTGTATGAGCGCGACAGCGACTTTGATACTCGCTCGCAGGGTTATGGTTTAACGCTGCAGCAAGCGAGTAAAGCGATTGCCGGGCTGGGGCTGTTTGACTTAAAAGACGGTGTGGTCTCTACCCGGCACCTGGTGCATACGACAAACGGCAAAGTGCTGGGTGAATGGGGCGTACGCAAGTGGAACGCCGAGAACGCGAGTGCAGGAACTAAGCGAACCAATGTGCATATCGCCCGGCAGTATCTACGTTTAGCATTGCTGGATGAACTCGGCGGCCGCGACGCCGTGCGTTGGGGGCACCGGCTTATTGGTTTTAAAGAGAGTGAGGATGGCAGTGTCGATTTAAACTTTCAGGTGCGTGGTACGGTGGAGCACGCAAAAGCCGACTTGGTGGTGGGGGCCGACGGCATTCGCAGCGCGGTGCGCCAACTATTAATTGGCGAAGATGTGACCCCCTTGCGTTATTTGGGGTGCATTGTGATTTTGGGTATTTGCCCGCTGGCGGATTTAAACGACCTTACCCATGATTTACTGGACTCGGCTACGGTGTTTCAAACGGCCAATGGTAACGAGCGACTTTACGTAATGCCCTACACCGCTGACTCGGTGATGTGGCAGCTGAGTTTCCCGATGCCCGAGGGTGAGGCAATTGCGTTGAGCCGCCAAGGGGCTCAGGCACTAAAAGAGGAGGCCTGTCGCAGAACCCAGTGGCATGCCCCGATTCCACACATTTTAACGGCCACAAAAACGGCGTTAGTGTCGGGCTACCCGGTGTATGACCGGGAGCTACTTGAACCTGAATTGTTGGCGAAGGGTAAACAAGTCACCTTGATTGGCGATGCGGCACACCCTATGAGCCCGTTTAAAGGCCAGGGCGCGAATCAAGCGTTGCTGGATGCGTTGGCACTGGCCCGTGCCATCGCTGCAGGCTGTAGGCCACAATCGCAATGGCGTGAGGCCGGCTTACGGCAAAGTGTATTAATGGAATTTGAGTCAGAGATGCTGACGCGCAGCGCCGTCAAAGTTAAAGATTCGGCCGCCGCCGCACAGTTTTTACATTCCGATACCGTACTGCACGAAGGTGACGAGCCACGGGGCCGCTGTTTAACCCGAAAGCGAGATTGACAGAGGGTATCGCCTGCACTTTGGCTATTAAATTAAAAAGGGCACTTGATTGCGTTATCGTTACCAATGCTAACTATGAGCGAGCCAAGGAGTTGATTGTAGTAATGAATGTAGGTGATGAGGCGGAATTTGAGGGTGAAAAAATAATAATTTTTGATGTTGTCGGATCGTTGATGGGGGTGACGGGCGTCGCGGTTTTAACTCATGGCGACATTACGCGCTAAGCTCGAACAAGCGCTAACAAATACTCGTGATTTAAAGAAACATACTACCATTGTTTTTCTATGCTTGCGCAGGATGTGCTCATGAACACCACAGACATTATCGACGTTATTGAAAAACTAGAAGCGCGTATTAATAATTATTGGAACTTTTATCTGGTAGCCATAGTGGCACTGGTGGGTTGGATCATATCGCGTGGAGTTGGCCATGTCGCCCACGAGGAGGGGCTCATATTGGCGATTGGCATGGGCCTATTCTTTTTTATGAACCTGGCAGTTCTACACCCCGTGACCCAGCGAGTTAGTGTGTTTGAGCGTCAGTTTTTGCTGCAGATAACGCAAGACGATAACATCAGCTCTGACGTATCAAGCACTTTGAAAAGCACCTTTATTAAAAATCGCGCACGTACGACCGTTGCCACACATTTAGTAATGGATACGCTCGTTATGTTGTTAATTATCTGTAGCGTATACTACACGCCGGGCTAATCAATTATTTTCTTTTACTCTGGCGTGCCCTAATGTGCCGACTTTTGGCGCTCTAACTTTACCTATTTTTTCGCTCTTAACGGATGTGATACGCCGGTACGATAGTATCATGCACTTTTACAATACCTTCGACGCGAGAAAAGCTCTATGAGCACGCTTAAAGCGAAAACCGAGGCTAAGATCGCTGCAGGCCGATCGGCGAACCCCGAATTCATGCAAGGCGTGGATGACATTATCGCCAAGGCAAAAGAGTTTCAGCAAGGCGGCCAGGCGCTTGCGGTTGGACAGCAAGCGCCACGGTTTAATCTGCCTAATCAAGTCGGTACGCGAGTAGAGCTTGATGCGTTGCTGCGCGAGGGCCCGGTGGTGCTTACTTTTTACCGTGGTAGTTGGTGCCCCTACTGCAACCTGCAACTCAATGCCTTGCAGCAGCGTTTACCAGAAATTCACGCGCTCGGAGCACAGTTAGTGGCTATTAGCCCTCAAGTGCCTGACGGTACGTTAAGTCCCGATGAGGTCAGTGCACTGGATTTTGTTGTGTTGTCTGATCAGGATGCCAATGAGGCCGCACGCTATGGAGTAGCCTGGCAAGTCCCCGACTTTTTAATCGAACATATGCGAGTCGACCGCAAGCTTGATCTCGAATCCATAAATAACGGCAACGCCAATGTACTACCCATCCCGGCGACTTTTGTACTCGATACATCGGGTGAGGTGGTTTGGCGCTATGTGGACGTAGATTATCGCACCCGCGCCGAGCCAGAGGACATTGTCCGAGCGCTAAAAGCCTTGCATTAGGACACCCTGAGCTCCAGTACTAAATGCCGCGCTGAACCCTACAAGCCCAAGCAACGAGCGTGGAGTATACGGCCAAAACGACGAGCAGGCGTTTGGGCATTGACGGCGTAATTCCCATTTGTAATGTGAAACAACGGGGTTGGCTAACAGGCTTGAGGGGCTCTGCGCATATCATCAGGTTAAACAGTTGGGGTGAGCAAGTACCTGGGGAGGGCTGCCGTGCTGCTTGCGTGTGAGTCAACAAAGGACTTTATCGAGCAAATCGGGCCGCGCATCACGGCCGGCCCGATTTGAGCAGCACGCCGTTCGGCGCGCCGGTTGTAATCTGACATTGGGTGTCAGAACTTCTAACTTATTGCTTAATACCTTCAACATGTAGCGTAAGCTCAACCACTTGTGAGGCTGGGCCTAAATCCTTGGTAATGCCAAAGTCGGACATGCGGATTTCGGTTTCGCCCTCAAAGCCTACGCGGTATCCACCCCAGGGGTCTTTACCTTCGCCAACTTTCTCCACCTCGATGGTGATTTCTTTGGTGACGCCGTGCAGGGTTAAGTCGCCGACGATATCAAACTCTTCACCGTCGTCATCAATATCGCTGATGCGTTTGCTGACGAATGTCGCCTCGGGGTATTTATCAACTTCTAAAAAGTCACCGCTGCGCAAGTGCTTGTCGCGTTCGGCGTGGTTACTGTCAACACTGGTGGTATCGATGGTGACATTGATGCTGCTGGCCGCCACATCTTGCGGATCGTAGCTGAAGTTACCGCTAAAGTTGTTAAAGCGGCCGAGCAACCAGCTGTAGCCTAAGTGCTGCACCTGAAAATTGATTGAGGCGTGGACACCTTTGGTGTCGATCACGTAATCGGCGGCCATGGCCGAGCTGGCAGCGACGGCGCTGCTCGCCAATACAACACTAGCCAGTGTTTTTTTCATCCAACCATTTGCTGCTTTCATTGCGGTCTCCTTGAGTTTGCGTAAAAGCGTTACTGTGTGTGTTCAGGTTTAACGGGTTTGAGCATTCGCACCAGGGTGCGATCGCGAAATATAAAATGGTGCGCGACGGCGGCAAGACCGTGAACGCCGGCCAGAATAACAATAAGCCAGCCAAAAATACGGTGGATAAAACCGGCCAGATCTACCTGTGCCGGGTCTATCTGGATAAACACCGGGAAGCTTACCCAGTCAAACAGCATTGGGCCTTTGCCCTCGGCGCTGTTGATCAGGTAGCCGGAGATCAACAGCGTAAGCAGCAGCGCATACAGGACGATTTTCATCGCCTCGGCGGCCCAGTGTTGCCATTTGCCGACGCCGGGTACGGGTTTAGGTTTTGGGTTAATCAGTCGCCAGCCGAGCCGGACCAGCGTTAACAACAGCAACAATAAACCGATGCTAACGTGCAGCGCAGGGCCTTTGTGGTACCAAGGGTCGTAGTAGCCTAAATCGACCATGTAAAAGCCGAGGCCGAACATAAAAAAGATGGCGATTGCGCTGACCCAGTGAATCGCGATACTGATTAAGCCAAATCCACTGCGGTTGTCTTTAAGCATGTTGCCAAATCCTTAGCGGTTTCATGTTGTTACGCTATCAAAGCTGGCGGTGTGGCGCGGTTAAGATTTGTTCGAAAATGGCGGTGCGGCCGCAAAAGCCAACAATAATTGTCACTTTGCCGCTGAAGCGCCGGCTATTTACAAATCTTGCCCTAATCGCGCGGCACGGGGCGGGTGCGGCCGTTATCGTCAATCGCCACATAGACAAACTCGCCCTCGGTGACCTTGGCCACCTCACCGGTGTTGGCTATTTTGATCCACACCTCGATGGTGATGTGAATCGACGAGCGGCCCACATCAGTGGCATCGGCGTAAACGCTGACGGTGGCGCCGATGGGCACTGGGCGCAAAAAGGCCATATTGCCAACGGCAACGGTGGTGATCCGGCCACGGGCGATCTGCTGCGCCATAATGGCGCCGCCAATGTCCATTTGCGACATCAGCCAACCGCCAAAAATATCGCCGTACGGGTTGGTATCGGCGGGCATTGATAGGGTTTGCAGCGTTAACTCGCCGTTGGGGGTTGGATCGTCATCGAGACCGTGCATGGCCATAATCAGAAGTACCTTGTGTGTTGCGTGTGAGGGATCGCGGCGCGCGCCTAAAGATTGTTAAATATAGCAGAGCCGCCCTTACTATTGTGTGAAGTAACGGACCGCCGATCAAGTAATTAGTTTTAACGGTGATACGTGTGCGCGAGTACGCAGCTTTGGCGCAACCAGAGCGCTAGCGCATCACTGATGGCAGCCAGGTTACCAGCTCGGGCCAAACGGCTAATGCGGCCAGCAAGCTCAATTGTAAAGCGATAAAGGGCGCAACCCCACGGTAAATATCGGCGGTGGCTACCGAGTCGGGCGCGACGCCGCGCAGATAAAACAGGGCAAAGCCGAACGGAGGGGTTAAAAAAGACGTTTGCAGGTTAATGGCGATCATAATACCCAGCCAGATAGGGTCGATGCCCATGGCCAGCAGCACCGGGCCCACAATCGGTACCACCACGAAGGTGATCTCGATAAAATCCAGAATAAAGCCCAGCAAAAATATAACCAGCATCACCACCAGCAAGGCGCCTATATGGCCGCCTGGCAAGTTGCTAAACAGCTCGTGCACGAGCTCTTCGCCACCAAAGCCGCGAAACACCAGCGAGAACAGCGAGGCACCGAGCAAAATGGTAAAAATCATGGCACTGATGCGCACGGTGGAGCGCATAACCTCCAACAGGCGCTCGCGATTGAGCTGACGCTGGCCGGCGGCCAGTACCAGCGCGCCCATGGCGCCAACGCCCGCCGCTTCAGTGGGGGTAGCAACCCCGGTCAGTATCGAGCCTAGCACCAGAGCAATAAGCACCAATACAGGCACCAGTGAGAGCCACAAACGGCCCCCGGTGGGAATCGCATTGTCGCTGTCATCCTCTAGCGCCTGGGTGACGTTAGGGGCTTTGGCAGGAGCAAAACGGGCGACGGCCAACAGATAAGCGATATACAGCAACACCAAAATAAGCCCCGGTATTACAGCGCCGACAAATAAATCACCCACAGATACGGTTTGTAAGTTGAGTACGCCGAGGCGCAGTTGCGCTTGCTGGTAAGCGTTAGAGAGTACATCGCCCAACAACACCAGTGCGATAGAAGGCGGAATGATTTGCCCCAGAGTGCCGGTGGCGCAGATGGTGCCGGTCGCCAGCGATGGGTTATAACCGTGGCGCAGCATGGTGGGCAACGACATTAGCCCCATGGTGACTACTGTGGCGCCGACAATGCCAGTGCTGGCGGCGAGCATCGCGCCCACTAAGATCACTGATAGACCCAGCCCACCCGGCAAGCGGCCACAGGCGCGGGCCATATTGCTCAGTAGAGTTTCGGCGAGGCGGGATTTTTCGAGCATCACCCCCATAAACACAAACAGGGGCACCGCCACCAGTGTGTAGTTGCTCATAATGCCGAAAATACGGCTGGGGAAGGTGTGCATCAGTGCCGGGTCAAATACCCCGGCAATAATACCGCCGCCGGCAAAGAGCAGCGCCACCCCGGCTAGCGTAAAGGCGACCGGATAGCCCAGCATAAGCAACAGGCAAACGGCGGCAAACATCCACAGGGGCAAAAACTCAATCAGCATGGTTGCTCCCGGGAGTGGGTAAAGCGGTTTCTGGGCGGGTGATGAGCACCCAGCCGGCGCGCAGCAGCTCGGCCAGCGCGGCAATGGTTAACGACGCGGCAAACACCAACACCAGAGTTTTTAACAAATACACATATGCCAGGCCGCCGGCGTCGGTAGAGCGCTCGGCTACCGCCCACGAGCCGGTGACAAAGTCGAGGCTAATCCAGCCGATAAACAGCGCAAACGGCAAGGTAAAAGCAATGGCGCCTATGGCGTCAATCCAGGCTTGGGTGCGGGCCGAAAAGCGCCGATACAACACATCCACCCGCACCTGGGCGCCGTGCTTTAAGGCGTAACCGGCGCCGAGCAAAAACACCGCCGCGTGCATGTAAGTGACGGACTCCTGCAGGCCGATAGACCCCACCCCCAGCAGGCGGCGCAAAACCACCACGGCTACCGTCGCCAGTACCATAATGAGAGTGAGCCAGGCGGTGGCGCGGCCGGTCGTTTCGGTAATCGCATCGAGGGCGCGCAACAGGCGCGGTGGCGCTGTGTTGTCAGTGTTAGTGGATGCTGCGGGTGTGGCCATAAAATCCGGACGCATCACAGGCGCCAGCGTTATTATTGTTGCAAAGTGAGAGGCCAGCGGCGCTGCCGCTGGCTAATGGGCGGGCATTATACCGGTTAACCCTGGGGTTGTTGCAGTTTTTGCAGTTGTGCTTTGGCGGCCTCACCAATCTCGCCGCCACCTTGCGCCGCCTGCTGGAAGTAACTAACGGCTTTTTGCGTATCGCCGTTTTGCAGGGCGTACTCGCCTAAATAATAGCTGGCGATTTGGGTGGGCAACAGCTGCATGCTTTTTTGCAGATCTTGCGCGGCGGCATCGGGCTTATCTAACTGGCGGTAAGCCAGCGCGCGGTACACATAGGGGCGAAAAAACTCCGGGTTGGCAGAGATTGCTTTGCCAAACGCTTTAGCGGAGCCATCAAAGTCCTTTTCACTGGCCTCTACCCGGCCTTTAAGTTCCCAAAACAGGTTTTCTTTAGGCTGTTTGGCGATGGCGCTGTCCACCAGTTTGTTGGCACTGGCGACGTCTTCCTCGCTAAAGGCTTTAAGCGCTTTCTGGTAATCGGCATACGCGTCTTGATCTTTTTTCAGCTGCGCAATAGCGCGCTGGTATTCGGCGCGGTTGCGCACGCCGCCGGGGTGCTCCGCGGCCATTTTTTTGTTGGCTTCAACCCGCTGTTGTGACGGTGGGTGGCTGGCAAAAAAACTGTCCATCCAGCTGGCTTGCTGCCCCTCGGAGAGCTTAACAAAGGTTTTTTGCAGCTCTACGGCGCCCTGTGGGTCGTAGCCGGCGCGCACCATATACTCGATGCCGTATTTGTCCGATTGTAACTCTTGGTCGCGGCCATAACGCGCCTGCCAGGCCTGCGCGCCAACGCCTAAAGCGCCCACGGCAATACCGGCGGCCTCGTGATCTTGCGTCGCCAGTGCCACACCGGCGGCCATTAGGCCGACATTTAAGATGGTGCTGCTGGTTTGTTGTTTGGCCCCGTGGCGAGCGGCTGCGTGGACAATCTCGTGGCCGAGCACCGCGGCCAGCTCGGCCTCATCGTCCAGCAGCACTAACAGGCCGCGGTTAATGGCGATTTTGCCACCGGGCAAGGCCCAGGCGTTGGGCACATTGTTGTTTAGCACCACAAACTCGTAAGGAAGCTCGCGTCGGTCGCTCACGGCCGCCAGCTTTTGCCCCACCTCACTCACGTATTGGTTGAGGTCTGGGTCGACGACGTAGCGGCCCCCCTGAGATTGTTGGCTGGGCTCGTACTGCTGGGCGCCGATGGCCACCTCTTGCTCGGCCGACATAAACGATAGTTCGTTTTGTCCGGTAACCGGATTAACGCTGCAGCCGGTTGCAAGTAGGGTCAGCGATAGCAGCAGGGTAAGTTGTTTCCAGTAAGTCACAGGTGCCTCCATTAGTCATTGCGCTGCGCTATTACGCAATTAAGCATTATTCATCGTTGCGCGGGTTTTGCCGGTTATAATGTCACAAATTTAACCGAACGAGGTATTCATGCAAACACTTCAGGCGGTCGAGCTGTTTGCCGGCCTGCGTCCCGATGGCCAGCCCATGGTCGAGCGACTTCCGGTAAAAGTACTGGAGGACAACTCTGTGCAGCTGGTGCGTTCACCGGCTTTTGTCAAAGGCATTGCCAGTGGCGATGTGATTCGCTGCCAGCCGGACAAGCGTGAGTTTGAAATTTTAAAGCACAGCGGCAACATTGCCGTACAGGTTTTTTGCAAAGGCGATATTCAGACGCTGACCGATCAGCTGAGTGGCCCGGTGGCCAAACTCGGTGGTGATTTAGACATCGAGACCCCGCGCATGCTGGTATACACCCTGCACGTTAGCTGTGGGTTTACCGAGATCGAGGCGGTGTTTAACGCCATTACTGGTGACGACAGCGCCTGGCAATACGGCAATGTGTACGATCCAGCCGATGGCACTACCCCGCTTAATTGGTGGTTAGACATCCTTAAACCTGAATAACCTAAGCCCGGGCAATGCCCGCTGATAACTAATGGCGCTTCTAACTAATTGAGAGAACCATCTAATCGAGAGAACCATGCTGATACTGATCTCCCCTGCTAAAACCCTGGATTTTGAGTCGGCCCCGGTGACCGAAAAGCACACCGACAGCGACTTTTTAACCGACTCACGCGCGTTAATTAAAGAGCTACAAGCGCTATCGCCGGCGGATATTTCGGGCCTGATGCACATCTCCGACAAGCTCGGTGTGCTTAATTTTGATCGGTTTCAGGCCTGGAAGACCCCCTTTAAGCCCAGTAATGCCAAGCAGGCCGTGCTGGCGTTTCAGGGCGATGTGTACACCGGCCTCGCCGCCGAGACATTTAAAGCGCGGGATTTCGACTTTGCGCAAAAGCATTTACGAATTCTGTCGGGTTTATACGGCCTGCTGCGGCCACTGGATCTGATTCAGCCCTACCGACTGGAAATGGGCACCAAATTTAACAATAGCCGCGGCGCTAACCTCTATCAATTTTGGGGTGAAAAGCTTACAGATGCTGTTAATGAACAGCTATCGGCGCTAAAAAGCACTACCGTGGTTAACCTGGCCTCAAACGAGTACTTTAAAGCGATCAAGCCCAAGCAGCTGGCGGGCGAGGTAATTACGCCGGTGTTTAAAGACTGGAAAAACGGTCAATATAAGATCATTAGCTTTTACGCTAAAAAGGCGCGCGGCCTAATGAGTGCTTATGCCATTAAAAGTCGTCTGACATCGGCCGAAGACCTAAAGAGCTTTGACGTTGACGGTTACGGGTTTAACCCAGAGATGTCTTCGGAGCGCGACTGGGTGTTTACCCGCAAACAGGATTAAACGGCCGGACCGGCGCCATGGGCTAACGTTTAACCCGCTATAACAAAGGGAGTGCCCTATGGCATTACGCATACTGGTGGTGGACGATGCCAGCTTTATTCGCGATATGGTAAAAAAGCATCTGCGCGAGCGCTTGCCGGGCGTTGAGGTGTACGAGGCCACCGACGGCAACCGCGCCTTGGCCCAGCTTAAAGCGCAGGCGATCGATCTGGTGTTGTCCGACTGGGAAATGCCTAATATGAACGGCGAGCAATTGCTGCAAAGCTTGCGCGCTCACGAGCAATACCAGAGCACGCCGTTTATTATGATCTCCAGTCGCGGTGATCGCACCCACGTACTAAAAGCAGTGCAGGCGGGCGTGTCGGACTACTTAAGCAAGCCCTTTACCCCGGAAGAGCTGCTTGGCAAAGTCACAAAGCAGCTGAAAAAAATCAACAAGTTTCCCTCGCGCACGGGTGCGGTGGCCGGCGGTTCAGGGGCCCAGGCGCCAAAGTCATCGGTGGATGTACTAACGGCCGGGCCTGGCGCCGCTGCCGCTGCCAAAGAGGCGCCCGCCGAGAAAGCGTCCAGGCCCGATAAGCTCAAGGCGCAACTGCGTTTTGATAGCAACCAGGCACCAGTGGGCTGCGTGGTGCGCGAGGTCTCGCTACAGGCGTTTAGCGCATTGGTGGCGCGTGATGGCCACTTGCCGGCGCTGTTTGACCAGGTGGTGGTGGATATTGGCAATGAGTCTGAGCAAGTGCAGCTCAATGCCTATGTGCACTCGCTGCAGGCCGCAGAGCCCCGGCCCGAGAGTCGCGCGGTGAAAGTGATCTTGCGCTTTGTTGATACCGAAGCGGATAAGTTTGAGTTGCTATCGCGTTTAATCCAGTAGCGTTTGACGGGGAGGCCCATGAGCGATGTATTAACCCAAGCCGATCGCCAAGTGTTACAGCGCTGTATAGCGCTGGCGAGCGAGTCGGCGCGTACCGGCGGCGGGCCGTTTTCGGCCATTGTGGTAAAAGACGGCCGTGTGATTGCCGAGGCCTGTAACAGTGTTACCCGCGATCACGATCCTACCGCCCACGCCGAGGTGGCGGCCATTCGCAAGGCGTGCCAAGCGCTGGGCGATCATCAGCTCAACGGCTGTACAATTTACGCTAGCTGCGAGCCCTGCCCCATGTGTTTAGGGGCCATTTACTGGGCCCGGGCCGATAAAGTGATTTTTGCCGCCACCCGCGAGCAGGCCTCCGGGGCGGGGTTTGACGATTCGCTGGTGTATCGCGAAGTGAACATTCCCGGCCCCAAGCGGCAAATCCCCTTTTACCATGGCGCGCTGGATGACGCCGACGCGCCCTTTCGGCAGTGGTTGGCGTTTGCTGCGCGACATAGCTATTAGTTGCCCGTCAACGTCTTAGAAAAACCCCACAACGTGCGATATTTTTCCGCTATCGTCCAATCGCATATAGTCTACGCCCTCGACAATAATCGCCCCGCTGATACCCCTTAACGTAAAGTTAAACAGCAGGTGATTATGGGTGCGCATGACTCCGTGAGCCGTGACCGTGGCGCCGGGAAACTGTGCCTGAAACTCGGTAATTTCGGTGTTAAGGGCTCTGGAGCCCGCCGAGTAAGATCTGGGTGTTTGGTGCTGACCACTCACAGACCATATCTGCTCTATTGTTTTAAGGCGCCGGGCCGGGTCTGGCTCGTGCCACAGCGCGGTGTATTGTGCGATTAGCTGCTCAGCGTTGCTTACCGCGTTGGCTGGCGCAGCGTAGGCGTCTGAGCCAATGGTCAGCCCCCACAGTGCCGCCAGTAAAATGACCAGTGGCAGCTGAAACCTGCGCTTAAGGGTTGGTCGAGGGCGGGTTGTAAAAGGTCCCATTAGTAACCTCCCCAGTGGCGCAGTTCGTACCAGTCGATACGGCCGATGGCCTGTTGCACTATGGCCTCGCTGGCGGTAAACAGGGGGCTCTGCACGTAGGATTTTGGCGCTACATCGGCGGGCCACTCAACAATGGCGATGCGGCTAGGGTCGCCTAAATCCGGAGCATCGATGGAGTCGAACGCTGCCACCGGTGCTATCAACACTACTTTGGCACCCATAGCGTCCCGTTGCGGGTCAGTCGCTTTGAGGTACCGCTGGTACGCCGCTTCATCATCCAGCCATAACACTGCAAGGGTGTATCGTTTGCGGGCATCAAATTGCATCTGCAGAGGTTGCTCTATATCCACGTCAATAATGTGCATCTCATGCCAACCCTGCTCTCGCAGCGGCGCTAACCGCTGTACCTCCGGATGGTTGCGCATTGTCTGTGCGCTCTGGATACTGGGCCAGCTGTAAATGCCCAGTGCCTCGGGTTGGTGCTCGCCTATTAATACCTCTCCCACGGCAAAGCTGTGCTGCTCGGTAAAGCCCTGTTGCCCGGCAATGGCAAAGGTGCCCGCCAGGTACTGCTCTTGCTGGGCCTCGGCCGACGGGTCCGCGTCGGGCAGTACCAAGGTTAAGCGTTGCCCCGGTGTTAGTTCGATATCGGTGACCGACGGCTGTGCCGCCACCGGGCTTGCCAGTAGCTGTGCGCAGAGGCAGCTGCTGGCCAATAAGCTGCTGTAATGAGACAAGATCACGTGCGTTCTCCTTGTGTGTGAACAGCCTCTAGAATGCTTGCCCGGACGCCTTTACGCGTCACTCTCGATAGAAAATGACGCCCTGAGCGAAAAAAGAGTAAGGCCGGGCTTAGGGTGTCGGGTTAGGCCGACATTGACTCGGCGGGGGKTTTGCGAAATTGTGAGGGGGTGAGCCCGGTGCGAGCTTTAAACAGACGGTAAAACGAGTTTTTGTTGTTAAAGCCCGCCTCGTAACTTAGCTCAACGATAGGCATGGTGGGCTGATCGCGCAGCAGGCGCAGGGCCTCGTCTAACCGAAAGCGGTTGATGTAATCGTAAAAGCTGAGTTTTAGGTGATCGTTGAGAAGGCTGGAAAGTTGGTGAGTGCTTACATCAAGAAGTCGCGCGAGCACAGCCAAGGATAAGTCGTTGTTTAAATAGGGTTTGGCGTCGCGCATTAGCTGCTCAAGCTGGGAGCCAAGCTCGCTGGCGGTCGAGCTCGGCAGTGCTGGCTCGCGGGCCGGTGTGATGCGTGTCACCAGTTGCTGTACCGCCGACTCGGCCTCATTAAGCAGCATTTTGGGGCGGTAAACACAGACAAATGCCAAGCCGTTTAAATACAGCGATATCAACATCACTAAAAAACGCCAGGGCCAAACGGCCAGGGGCTCAAACCACACAACGCGAATAATCAAAAAGGCGTCGATGAGCATTAAACCGGCAATACCCACCACCACGTACAGCAGCCAGTAAAAGTAAGCGGTTTTATGGTTGCTGACCCGCTCGGTTAAGGCGGCGCGATGGCGCAGGGTTAAGGTCACGCTAAGCCCTAAGTAAACCGCGATGTGCAAGATTAAAACCGTGGCGACGGCGTTGATGGGCACAGCTTCAGCGCTTAAGCGCCACAACAGCGATACGGCAAAAGGCATTAAGTGCAGCCACCAATGTCGCGGCAAGCTAAAGCCGCGCAATGCCTGTACAAACCCCAGCAGCAACGGCCCATATAGCCAGGTTAAGTTGGTGGTAAGCGTCCAGCACCAATCGATGGTGCCAAACGCGAGCTGCGCATAGACATTAATAGGGGGCAGTAGCATTAATGCCACCATCGACAGCAAGAGGCGGTTGGCCAGGCGATTGCCGCTGCGGTTAAGCGCCAGTGACAGACATACCCAAACACCCAGCGCCAGTGTCATGGCGAGTAATAGCTTGATCCATTCGTCGAGAGGCTGAATAACGAACTCCTTGTCAGCTAACGATTGTGGGGGTGCACTACGGCCGGCTTGCGAAATCGAAATAACCAGCGTGATTGATATTAAATATCTTTATTTATAATAATAAGTGTTACCTAGTACCATTGTCGCCGTCATATTGAGCACATAATAATAAATCGAGAGCCGCTTGCGATCTACCAGTCTCGCAGAACTGGTGCCCGCGATCTGTGATGTTTTTTTAACCAACACAGAAGGTTTCAGCATGAAGACACAAAAATTCCTGACCCGCTCCATCACCGCTGGCCTGGTAAGCGCCAGCACCTTACTGGCACTAGGCTCTCAGCAAAGTTTTGCTCACGGCTACGCCGATTACCCCAAAGCCCGCCAAGCCTACTGCGAAGAAGATGGCGGCTACTGGTCGCCCTCCGATGGCTCGGGTATCCCCAATGCGGCGTGCCGCGCCGCTTTTTTAGAGGCTGGCACCTATCAGTTTGTGCAGGCTATCGAGTTCTCAAAAAATGTTGCCAACTATAACAGCCAGGCGGCGGTCGAGGCCGGCGTGCCCGATGGCAGCCTGTGTGCGGCAGGTGACGCCAGCAAAGCCGGTATCGATGTGCCTCACCCAGATTGGCCTGCGCAGCAAATTAGCTTAAACGGCGCCGGGGAGTTTGAGTACCGCTTCTACGCGTCTACTCCTCACGACCCTAGCTTTTGGAAGTTTTACCTGAGTAAGCCGGGGTTTAACCCGGCCACCGATACTTTACGCTGGTCCGACTTAGAACTGGTAGACGAAAAATCCAGCGCTAATCTACAAACCATTAATGGCAAGCGTTATTACGTGATGGATGTAAGCTTGCCCACTAATCGCAGTGGTAACGCCATTCTTTATACCCGCTGGCAGCGCCAGGATGTAGCCGGCGAAGGTTTTTACAACTGTAGCGATGTGGTGCTGGGTGATGTGACGCCTCCCACCTGGAGCAATGCCGGCAATTACGTAAACCAAGGCATTAACCCCAGCGCGGGCGACCAGATTTGGTTTCGCGTGTTTGACGGCAGTGGTAGCGAAGTTGTGTTTAATCAGTTTGATATTACCGCCAGCAACCAGGCACTTAATACCTGGACGGCTGAACTTGCCGCCGACATTAACAGTAGTGAAACGGCGGTACAGGTGGGTGTGTTAAACAATGGCTCCGTGAGCTATAACAGCAATGACTTGTACGCGAACCGCGTTTACGTATTAAACAGTAACTACACCTATCAAATGGATTTAGAAGCGGGTAACTCGTCCAGCTCCAGCTCTAGCAGTTCGTCGTCGGTGAGTTCGTCGAGCTCATCCAGTAGCTCCAGCACCGGCTTGTGCTCCTCTACTGCGACGTGGGATGCATCCAGTGTTTATACCGGTGGCAATACCGTGCAGCACAATGGCGGTCTGTATGAAGCCAAATGGTGGACTCAGGGACAAAACCCCGCTGATTTTTCAGGCCAGTGGGAAGTGTGGAAAAAAACTGGCGACTGTTAAGCCGCGCCACGTCAAAATGCCTCGCCTTTAGGCGGGGCATTTTATCCTCTGATCTTATCCGCTCCGCCGTTGTGTAGCGCATTATCAAGTCAACGTAAACTATTGTATAAAGTCCCGCTCCTTCACACTGGATGCGTACAATACGCCATTATTCACTTTTACGGCGTACATTCATCTAGTGTCTCTCAATATGAAAACTTCTTTTTCCTGGACGCGCCGGCGCAGGGCGTGGTTATTTTTATTTATGCTCATTGCGCTGTTGCTGGTAATTGGCTACGGGGTGCAGGCATATTTTAAACCGAGCGCCAGCGAGGATTATTTAATCCACGAGGTGCGCCTCGATACCATTGAAAACGTTATTGCCGCCAGTGGCACGCTGGAGCCCAAAGACTATGTGGAAGTCGGTGCCCAGGTATCCGGTCAGCTAGAAACCTTAGCCGTCGAGGTGGGCGATATAGTTAAGCGCGATCAACTTCTGGCTGAGATCGATGCCACGGTATTTGAAACCAAAGTGATGGGCGCCACCGCTGGCTTAGAAAACATACGGGCACAACTAGAAAAACTTTACGCCGAAGAGTTTTTGGCCGAAGAGCGGTTAGAGCGCAACCGCAACTTGTTTAAACAAAACGCCATTAGCCGCGATTCACTCACCGCCAGCGAAACCGACGTTAAAAGTTTAAAAGCCAGCATTCGGGCCATGCAGGCGCAGATTAAAGCTGATACCGCGTCGCTTGAGGGAGACAAGGCGACTCTGAACTACGCCAAAATTTACGCGCCCATGGACGGTACGGTTGTGTCTATTGCGGTGCGCGAAGGCCAGACACTCAACGCCAATCAAAACGCCCCGCTGATTATGAAGATTGCCGACCTGTCGGTACTCACACTTCGCACCGAAGTATCCGAGGCGGATGTAACCCGTATTTACCCCGGCATGCCCGTGTACTTCTCGACACTCGGCGCACCTGATGAGCGCTGGTACTCCACCGTTAGGCAAGTGCTACCAAGCCCGGAAGTGGTCAGTGACGTGGTCTTGTATCAGGTTTTAATCGACATCGAGAACAAAGGCTCGCGCTTGATGGACGCCATGACGGCGCAGGTATTCTTTATCGAGGAGCAAGCCGAGAATGTGTTAACCGTACCGTTAGGGGCGTTGCGTCCCGGCCCCAACGGCCCCTCGGTGCGCAAGCAAACCCCCGCGGGCATCGAGCGCGTGCCGGTAAAGATCGGTATGCGCACTCGCACCCAGGTAGAAATTATCGCCGGCTTGCAAGAGGGCGATGAGGTAGTGGCCGGGGTGCGCAATGGCCCCGCAGGCGCGGGCCGGGCCCGAGAAGGCGGCCCGGGTGGCCCGCCCGGCGAACTGCGTGGGGGGCGCCGCGGTGGCTTCTAATGCACTGATCGAGCTACACAACGTCGGCCGTTATTATCAGCTGGGTGAAACACGAGTAGATGCGCTAAAAGATATCTCGTTGACCATCAGGCGCGGTGAGTTTGTCGCCATTATGGGGCAGTCGGGCTCAGGTAAATCCACGCTGATGAACATCCTCGGCTGTTTAGATCAGCCCAGCAGTGGCGAGTATTTTGTTGACGGCATCTCGGTCGCGGGGCTCGCCGCCGATGAGCTCTCAGCGTTGCGCTTGAGTACGTTTGGTTTTGTGTTTCAGCGCTATCAATTGTTGGCTAACATCGACGCCGTCGATAACGTCGCTATGCCCGGTATTTACCAGGGGCAGGATCGTGCACAGCGCAGCGAGCGCGCCGAGCAGTTGCTGCAAAAACTCGGCATGGGCGAGCGCGCCCATCATAAACCCACGGAGCTTTCCGGGGGGCAGCAGCAGCGCGTGTCCATTGCGCGCGCGCTGATAAACGGCGCTGAGGTTATTCTCGCAGACGAACCCACCGGAGCGTTAGACAGCCAAAGTGGCGAGCAGGTTTTGGCGCTGCTGCAAGAGCTTAATCGCGAAGGTGTCACGGTTATCTTGATCACTCATGATCGCGGTATCGCCGAGCATGCCGAGCGTATTATCTCGTTCAAAGACGGTCGCTTAATCGATGACACCGGAGCGTCAGAGGCGGCGGCCCCTGACGCTAGCGATACGCCTAAAACGATAAAGGTGTTTCCCAGCATCAGCTTTTTTGAGTCGGCTCATATCGCGCTGTCTTCACTGAGAGTTAATTTGTTTCGTACCCTGTTAACCTTGCTCGGTATTATTATCGGCGTGGCCAGCGTGGTCGTGATGATTGCCATTGGTGAAGGCGGCAAGGCAGAGGTACTCGATCGCATTGAATCGATCGGCACTAATTTGATTTCGGTTCGCCCGGGCGGCGCTAACTTGCGACGCGACCGGGGTAACATCGCCACCTTAGTGGTGTCGGATGCAGACGCGATCGCAGCGTTGCCCGGTGTCGCAGCAGTGGCGCCCGAGCGCAATATTCGCGCGACACTGCGTTACGGTAATAAAGATTACTCCGGCCGTATTAAAGGCTCTACGCCCGAGTACTTTACTGTCCGCGATTGGGAGCTGTCGCAAGGGGTATTCTTCTCTGATGACGATGTTGCAGGTTACGCATCGGTCATGGTGGTGGGCGCGACAATTGCCGAGAGCCTCTTTGAAAGCCACGAGGATCCCATCGGTCGCTATGTGCTGGTGAGCAAAGTGCCCTATCAAATTATCGGAGTGTTAAAGGCAAAAGGCGCCGACCCGTCGGGGGAGGATATGGATGACGAAGTGCTAATTCCCTTGACCACTGCCCGGTTAAAAATGTTTGGCCGTGAACACCTAAGCAGCATTACGGTACAAGCTGAAAATACCGAGGCGGCGGCGCGTTTAGAGGACGAAATTCTCGAACTTTTGATAGATCGGCACAGTGCCGAGGACGTTATGGTGCGCTCGACCGAATCATTGGTGCAGGCCGTTACCGCTGCACAAAATACTTTAACGTTACTGCTCGGTTCCATCGCGGCGATCTCGCTGTTGGTCGGTGGTATCGGTGTGATGAATATTATGTTGGTTAACGTCACCGAACGGCGTCGGGAAATTGGCTTGCGTATCGCCACGGGCGCCAAGCCCGGTGATATTTTACGACAGTTTAATATTGAGGCGTTGGTGGTGTGCAGTTGCGGTGGTGTGTTGGGCGTATTGATCGGCTTTGGGGCGGCTTTGATCGTGCAGTACTTTTCAGTGGCGATTGCTTTTACCGCACTGCCGGCGGTGTTGGCCTTTGCCACCTCCATATTGGTGGGCCTGGTATTCGGCTACATTCCCGCCCGTAAAGCGGCCTCCCTCAGTCCTATTGCCGCGCTGGCGGAGGATTAATTATGCAAAAATCAATATTATTGATCGCATTGTGTGCGGCCGGCTGTGCATATAACCCAGAGTTGGAGGTGCCCGGTACCAACACCGCACCAACCTATCAACAGCAGCTCGATGAGCAGGCCATCGAGTCGACTCAGGCCGAGGCGCTCGGCGAGTGGAGCCGTGTACTACCGGATGAGTTAAACGATCTACTGGCGCGTTTGCGCGAAAATAATTTGGATTTAAGTGCGGCGCGCTTGCGCATTGAACGCGCGCGCCAGTTGCAGCGCTCGGCGGAGTCCGAGCGCTGGCCTGGCTTAACCAGCTCGCTTAGCAACAGCGATAGCTACGATGAATATGGCAAAACCTCTGACAGCAGCAACCTAAATTTTAGCGCAAGCTACACCGTTGATTTGTGGGGCGAGCGCGCCGCACGTATTGATCAGCGCGAAGTACAAGTTGAGGCGCAGCGCTGGCAACAACGAAGTTTAATGATCTCATTGCAAGCGGAGTTTATTCGCACCTACGTGCAAACTTTGGCCCTTAGCGAGTTGTATCGGGTTGCAAAGCAAAACTACGATGCCAGCGTGCAGTTGTTAGAGCTGTTTCAATTGACCTTTGATGCCGGCTCTGCCTCGGGTATTGAGTTACGCCAGCAAAAAAACGTTGTGTACAACGCCCAAAGCCAATTGGTTGACATCGAAAAAAGTTATGCGGTAAACAAGCGGGCATTGGCGTTACTGCTAGGCGATACCAGCTTAACGACGCTTACCCTGAGTACGGATTTTTCGCAGCTGCGCGCACCCAAGATCGCCGCGTTACAGCCTGCCGAGCTTTTGCAGCAGCGCCCCGACATTCAGTTAGCGCAGTTGGCACTGCGGGAAGATCAAAGTTTACTGCATCAGGCACGGGTGGCGCGTTGGCCCGATTTATCCATCAGTGCCGGGTGGGGGTTAAGCGGCGTGTTATCCGGCGGATCTGATTGGGCTGGCAGTTTAGGTGAGACCGTATCGCTGTTGTTATTTGATGGCGGCCAGACGAATGCACAGATTCGTATTGCCGAGCTCGACGCGGATATTAACCGGGCCAGCTATTTATACACAGTGGCAGACGCGTACCGCGATGTGCTCGATCAGCTTCAGGATTATCAAATGCGGGTACAGCAGTTAGATATCAGCGAACAAAAATTTGATAACAATCAGGCGCTGTATGATTTGTCCAAGGTTCGTTACGACGCGGGCGATATAGATTTTATCAACTTACTGTTGGCGCAGCAGTCATGGTTTAGTGCCAACGAATCGATTGTTGTTGCTAAGCGGGACTACTTTTTAACCTTGGTAAATGTGTTCGAATCAATGGGGTCCGCGCCGGCCCTGGAGTCTTTGGCTCCCTCCTCTTAAATGTTGTTCAGGCCGCCATCGACGCGGCCTGAAACTTTCCCCTCTAAGCTCATGGGCTGGCACCTACTTTGCTACATCTCCAATGAATTGGTCATTTAAGCGCTATTAATCGCTGTTTGGCTGGTGTTGTTACAGAATTTTGTAGCACTTACAAACGCACTGGAGATAACTATGCAACGGATCAAAATTGGCTTACTCACTGTATTAATGGCGGTTTTCACGCTTACCGCGTGTGCTAATAACGCGCCAGTGCCTAGTACTTTGTTGACGCAAGCTGAAGGTAACGTCGAGCAGGCGCGCAGCCTAAACGCAGAAAAGTTCGCGCCCTTAGCCTTTCGCGATGCGCAGAAAAACTTAGAGAAGGCGCAAGCGGCACTGGCTAAAAAGGAAAACGCCGAGGCGCGTGAATGGCTAGAAAAGTCGGTGGCCGACTCGGAACTTGCCATTGCTCAATCTCACGCCAAAAAATCCGAACAAGCGGCCGATCAGGTGGAAGAGAACCTGCGCGCGTTAGAGCAGGAAGTCAAAAAGAACCAACAGTAACCGACCGCTCACTCAGAGGATAGAATTATGTACGGTATAAAACATCACAAAAAGGCATTGTTAGGTACTACGTTAGCGGCATTGTTGGCGACCGGTTGTGCAACCACGCCGGAAGAGCCGGATGAGCGCTTGGTTCGTCTGCGCGCCGAGCTGGACAATGTCTCGACCATTGATGAAGCCAATCGCTACGCACCGGTTAAATTGCGCGAAGCCGAGGAGTCGGTAGAGCAGCTCGAAAGTTTGCTTAACGCCGATGCCAAGCCGGATGTCGTAAGCCATCAGGTTTATCTGGCCGATCGAAAAATTGATGTCGCCGCGCAAACAGCGCGTATGAAAGCGGCTGACGAAACGGTTGAGCAAGCGGATGAAAGACGCCGCAACTTGATTATTGCCGCCCGTGAAGCGGAGGCACAGAGTGCGACGATGCGAGCGCAAAGGATGAACCAGCAGGCTGAAGAAGCCAGCGAGCGGGCTCGACTGGCGGAAGAGCGTGCATTGGCTGCCGAGGCTTACGCACAACAGATGGCAAACCGGGCGAAAAAGCTCGAAAGTGATTTGCAAAATATCAGTACCGAGCAAACCGAACGCGGCTTGGTGCTGACGCTGGGTAATATTTTGTTTGAAGTCGACAAAGCCGAAATAAAGGACGGCTCCGAGCGCACTCTGGAGCGGGTAGCGGACTTTTTAAACGAGTATCCCAAACGCAAAGTGCTTATCGAAGGTTTTACGGATAATACCGGGGCCGATAGTTATAATCAGAATTTGTCCGAGCGTCGTGCCGCTTCGGTGCAGCAATCACTGGTAGACGCCGGTGTGGACAGCAGCCGGATTCGGGCTCGCGGTTACGGTGAATCTCATCCCGTGGCCAGTAATGACTCGCAAGCCGGGCGTTTACAAAACCGCCGGGTCGAGATCATTATTGCCGACGAGGGTGAAGAGGTTGTCGAGCGCGACAGCTAACCTGTTGTCGAGGTGGGCGCCGGTTTATCCGGCGCCCTATTTCTGGGCGAGATAGTTGGGCGTTGCACGCGCCAGAGGCAGTAAAGATCACTCTCCCCTCCTTCATGCTTTCCTCTGCGGTGTTATAAACGTATCTATTGATCATAAATTGTACGGGATAGCCCGTGTTTGGGTAATATAGTACCCAGTGCACGAGAATGGCGCATAAATATGGCTGCTTTCTGATGGGGCGCTATTTTGTGGCTTGAACTTTGCTGTCTGGCTGGTCATCTTAAAATAAGCAAGGTGATTCATGGGCAGCGGTGGTGCAGAGTTTTCGTTTTTTTCTTTCGCGGGTAAGTTTCGGGTACTGCATTTAACCTGGCTGGCATTTTTTGTTAGCTTTTTGGTGTGGTTTAACCACGCCCCGCTGATGCTGGTGATTCAAGAGCAATTAGCGCTCACCGATCAGCAGCTTAAAACCTTACTAATCCTTAATGTTGCCCTGACCATTCCGGCCCGTATTGTGGTGGGCATGTTGGTGGACTCCTACGGCCCGCGTCTTATTTATTCGCTGTTGCTGCTAATAACCGGCGGCCTCTGTTTCTTTTTCTCATTGGCGACCAGCTTTGAAGCTTTGGCTCTGGCGCGGTTTTTACTGGGCTTTGCCGGCGCGGGTTTTGTGATTGGTATTCGCATGATCAGCGAATGGTTTCCGGCGCGTCAGCTGGGTTTGGCCGAGGGTATCTATAAAGGCCTGGGTAATATTGGCTCGGCGATGGCGGCGGTTAGTTTGCCGGCGCTGGCGCTGTGGGTTGGCGGCGATGATGGCTGGCGTTACGCCACAGGCATTACCGGGGTTATTGCCATTGTCTATGCCGGTATTTACTACCTGGGTGTGCGCGACACTCCGGCGGGCTCGACCTACTTTAAGCCCAATAAATCCGGCGGTTTAGAGGTCACCAGTAAACTCGATTTTGCACTTTACTTTCTGACTAATATTCCCATGTATGGGGCACTGGCCTTGCTGGCCTGGAAGGTTGAGCAGCTAGATTTGGTGTCGTTTAATGCGCTGTTGGGTATTTGGGCTGCACTGGTGATTTTGTATGGGTACCAGTGCCGTAAAATTTACGCGGTAAACACCGAGGTGTTTCAGGGTACGGTCAATCAGCTGCAGCGTTACAAGTTTAAGCAAGTGATGATTTTAAGCCTGGCTTATGCGGCGACGTTCGGCTCTGAATTGGCGGTGGTTTCTATGCTGCCCATGTTTTTTAAAACGACTTTTGCGCTGCCTGTCGCGTTAGCGGGTTTATTGGGTGCCTGCTTTGCTGCTGTCGATATGGCCTCGTGCCCATCCGGTGGCTGGATAAGTGACAGCTTTGGTCGCAAGCGCTCACTGGTGGTGTTGCTCTCGGGCGCGGCGCTTGGTTTTGTGGCGATGTCGACCATTGGCTCGCAGTGGCCCATTGCACTGGCGGTCGCTGTCATGATGGTTAGCTCATTCTTTTTAGGCTCGGCGGCCGGTTGTGTGTTTGCCATGGTGCCGCTGATTCGTCGTAGCCTGACTGGGCAAATCGCCGGCATCGTGGGTGCTTACGGTAATATCGGTGCGGTGTTGTTGTTAACGGTATTCTCGTTTGTCGAGACATCGGTATTTTTTATGGTGATTGCCGCTACCATTGGTGTGGCTGCCGCTGCCGCTATGTTACTGGATGAGCCAGCCGAAACCATGGTAGAGGTGTTGCCTGATGGCTCGGTGCAACATGTGTCTATTCATTAAACTCGCACCTATGTGCCTATTCATTAAACTCGCGCCTGAACTTTATGTGCGGTTATATTTGTGTGTTTTACGGCGCGTTGCTTAATTTACAAGGCATAACCCGGTGACTGCGCCGCCGGTTTTTTTGCTTTGGGTAAACTAACGTTGCGTACTGTGTGCCAGTGCGCATTGCTCTCCCCTTCCTGTGCGCCAACGCTTAATTTTGATCACTTTTATGCGCGCTTTTAATGTGTGGCATCGTCATTGCTTTAGATGCGGTAAAGGTAGGGCTTAACAGCCGTACAACTTTTAACAATCTTATTATGCGTAAGCGAATGGGAGTTTGTTATGTTGCGAATTAGTTCTCTGGCAGCCGCCATCCTGTGCTCTACACTGGCTACTCACTCGATAGCCGAAAGCGTCACAATGTATCGCGTGGATGCGGCAGGCGCCTCACAAGCGTTGGGGCAAATTGAAGTTGAACAAAGTGATTATGGTTTGGTGTTTACCCCTGAGTTAGAGGGGTTGGTGCCCGGTGTGCACGGGTTTCATTTACACGCGAATGGCAGTTGTAAGGCGGGCGAAGATGGTACCCCGGCGGCGGCTGCCGGTGGCCACTACGATCCGATGGGTGTCGGGCAGCACGGCGCGCCTTGGGGCGAAGGCCACTTGGGTGATCTGCCGGCGTTGTATGTGTCGGATCGAGGTGTGGCAGAGAGCCCGGTATTAGCACCGCGTCTAACCTTACAAGATCTGGAGGGTAGAGCGCTGATGATTCACCAAGGTGGTGACAACTACTCTGATTCACCTGAGAAGTTGGGCGGCGGTGGCATGCGGGTAGCGTGTGGTGTTATTGAGTAATGAAAGCACTAAGCCGCCACAAAACGGTTTTGAGCAAAGCATGAGTTAAAAAGAAGGTACGACAGGAGCAGCAAAAGTAAGATCTAAAAAAGCAAAAGCAGTGTGGGGCGCAGGCAATCGCTTGCGCCCCATTTTTTTACCCTTGAATTTCGGCGTTGTGATAGACCCGCTGTACATCGTCGGCGTCGTTGAGCATGTCCAGCAGCTTTTCAAACATCTCTACATCGTCGCCCGAAATTTCGGTGATGGTTTGCGGCACAAACTGGATCTCGTCCACTTCAAAATCCAAGCCTTCGTACGCTTCGGTTAAGGCGTTGCGCGCCTTGGCGTACTCGGTGTTGGGGGCAAACACGGTAATTTTACCGTCTTCGGTTTCAATGTCGGTAACGTCCACTTCGGCCATCATCAAGACCTCCAAAACGGCCTCTTCGTCTTCACCGGCAAACACAAAAATGGCGCTGTGATCGAACATATGGCTTACGGTGCCAGAGGTGCCCAGCTTACTTTTGGTTTTGTTAAAGCAGGTACGCACATCACCGATGGTGCGGTTGGGGTTGTCGGTTAGGCAGTCGACAATCACCATTACATTGCCCGGGCCAAAGCCTTCGTAGCGCGCCGGCGAGAAATCTTCGCCAGCGCCGCCTTTGGCTTTATCCAGCGCTTTTTCGATAACGTGGCTGGGTACCTGATCTTTTTTCGCGCGGTCGATTAAGCTGCGTAGCGCCAGGTTACCGGCAGGCTCTACCCCGCCCTGTTTGGCGCAGACGTAAATCTCGCGGCCGTACTTGCTGTAAACCTTGGCTTTAGCGTCCGAGGTTTTTGCCATGGATTCTTTGCGGTTTTGGAATGCTCTTCCCATTGCCCTATCTCTTGCTTGGTGCCCGCCGTGGCTCGGCGCTGGCGATTCTTGAAAGAGGCAAATTCTACCGGTAAACGACCTTGCAGGGAATGGCCTGATTAAAACGCAGGTTATAGCGTGGGCCACCACTGCTCGGGCAGCCCGCTTTTACGCAGTAGTGCGGCAAAATCCATCGCTAGCGCAATGGCGACGTGCACCGCTACCCCGCCCCAGACGGAGCGTGAGCGCAGCGCCAAGATACCTAAAAACAGGCCAAATAAAATGGCGCCGGTGGCCTCTAGCCACAGCTTTGGAAAGTGAATCATCAGGTAGGGCACGCACATTACCCAAATGGCGTTCGCCCCCAGTGCCGGGCGCAGGGCGTTGAGTAAAAAGCCGCGAAAGAAGAACTCTAAGAAAATAAACTGGCCAATATAGAGGCACTCCCAGGCGATTAGATCCACCCAGCTGCGCTGAGCCAAATGATAAAACGGGTAGTGGTTGACGAAGTCGTCGCCCAGGCTTACCAAATAAACAAAAAACAAAATGGGGCTGACCAGCAGCACATAGCCTAACCAGTGCTCGCGGGTGTCGCCCAGGCGCCAGCCCATATCGGCCATGCGCAGCTTTAACAGGCGGCTAATAACCAGCCAGGGCAGCAGCACGTAGCCCACCAAATGTATAAAGCTCCACCAGGCGTAACCGGCCAGTTGCCGCCAACCGGATTGCTCCAGCTGGCGTACCAGTTCGTTGGCCGGCTGGCCGGAGAGCTCGGCCACGGCGCGCAACAGGGTGTTTAGGTTGGTGGAGTATTTACCGTAGTGCACCAGCAGCAGGCAAACACAGACCGTGGCCAGGGTGATAAACACCCGACGCAAGGCCTGGGGCCGACCCAGCTCGTAGGAGGGTGGTTCGCGGTCGATTTGATCGAGAATGGCAAATAGGTTGGCGCGGGCCAGAAGCTTGTGCAAGGTTAATCCTTATTAAGTGTAGCGGCTTGCGCGTAGGGTAAGTGCGCGGCGGCGTCGTTAAAGTAGCCTTGGGTCATCTCGCCCTCCTCGCGCACAAAGTCTTCTATCGCGGCGGCAAAGCGCGGGTCACACAGGTGGTGGTTGGAGTAGGTTAATACCGGTTCAAAGCCGCGCGCTAGCTTGTGCTCGCCCTGTGCGCCACCGTCAAAGCGCGTCAGCCCCTGGGCAATGGCGTAGTCGATCCCCTGATAATAACAGGTCTCGAAGTGCAGGTTGTCGAACTCGGCCAGACAGCCCCAGTAGCGCCCATAGAGGGTGTGTTGATCGCGTAAATACAGCGCTGCGGCTACGGTTTGTTGCTCTCGCTCGGCCAGCACCAGTACGCAGTGCTCGGCAAGGTTTTTACCCAGGGACTGAAAAAAAGCCTCGTTCAAATAGCCGCCGTGGCCGCTGCGCTTTAAGTAGGTGCGCTGATACAGCTGATAAAAAAATTGCCAGTGGTGCGGCTCGATGGCGCTGCCGGTCAGGGTGGTAAAACGAAAGCCTTGCTCGTGTACCCGGCGCCGCTCTTTTAGTACGTTCTTACGCTTGCGGGAGGCAAACGTGGCGACAAAATCGTCGAATGTGCGGTACTCGCGGTTAAACCAATGAAACTGACAGCCCAGCCGTTGGGTGCTTCCCGTCTGGCTTAATGCCTCGCTGACGCTCTGCTCGGGAAACAGACAGTGCCAGCCCGACAGTCCCTCGCGTTGGCAGTAATCACTCAGCCCCTGGCTAATGGCGGCGAGGGTGGCGCTGTCGGGTTGTCCCAGTAGGCGCGGGCCTCGGCACGGGGTAAAAGGAATAGCGTTGATCCACTTGGGGTAATAACGTTGACCGTAGCGCTGGTAGGCGTCAGCCCAGGCCCAGTCAAACACGTACTCACCGTAAGAGTGCGCTTTAAGGTAGCCCGGCAGCGCGGCTACTAAGGTGCCGTTATCGCGCACCAGTAGGTGCCGGGGCTGCCAGCCGCTGTCCTCGCTTACGGCGTGGCTATCTTCTAGCGAGGCGAGAAACTCGTGGCGCGCAAACGGGTAGTCACTCCCGAGCAGTGCGTTCCACTGAGAGGCGTTTACCGCGTGAATGGATGAAACGAATTCAAGGTGCATTAGGGGCAGGTTTTAGGCTCTTGGGGGTTAAAGGCGGCCAGTACGTCGTCGATGTTATCGGCGGCGCGGACATTGTCGATTAAAATCACCTCTCGCTGGGCGACCCGGTGACGCAACAAGCCGATCTGGGTAAACATTGGGTCGGTATTGTTCACCCGGGTTTGCATTTGGGTGCGGCCCATCGCCTTGCCGTCCAGCCAGATATCGACATAGCCCTGAGCCGGGTCCGTCGACCAGTGTACGGCCATGGCGACATCGTGCCAAACGCCGGCGCTGGCAAAGCCGGGTTTGCTCCAATAGGGCTCGGTGGCATCAGAGCGCGTAAAGCTTAAGGTTTCGCCGATCAGGTTAAAGCGCATTTGCTGCTGCCAGCTGTTACCCGACTCCCAGTACCCTATCTCGTGTTTTACCGACAGCAGCGGCGCGGGTAAATAAAAGCTCCAGCCAATATAAGTCGTGTCGCCCTCGCCTGTCGCCGCGGGCTGGTAGTTAAATTCGCTGCGATTGAGTGCCTCGTTACCGTGCCACAGGTACTTTTCATCGCCGGTAATGGCAATTTGCCCGGCGTATTGCCCCTCGTAAGTGCAGTCACTGGTAATGCTGGCCCCTACCGGGTTGGTGATGTAGGGCCACTGGGAAAGGTCGCCGGTTTCAAAGTCGGCCTGCCAAAGCAGCTCGGCCCGGGCGCTGGAGGCCAATAACATCAGGCTCGCAAGAGTGGCCAGACGTGGTAGGGGCATGGTGGTTTTCCTTTTATAGCAGCTTTTGTATCGCACTGGCGGCATCGATTAATCTCCAACACGTAAAAATATGACGTCGCCGCTTGCGAAATTTTATAAGTGTTGCAATATAGCAAGCGAGTTATTCAGCGTCCAAGCAGGGTGAGCGGGGCCGCGCTAACGCTGAGGCGGCACTGAGTTGAACCCCAACTGCAAAAAAACTGTCACAATGGCCGCGTAGCCTAGCCAGCCCAGTGGCTCCGGTGACAACGTTAGCTTGCGCCCTTTGTGAACTCGGGCCATTTGCAGGCTTCGCTTTTCATTAAGTGTTGCAGTACAATCGGTCGGCTCCAATGGACGGAGGCCGAATAAAAAGCCTGTATCCCCAGTACATACCGCTGTATGTAGGTTAGCCTGCGAAGTACGACAGTAACGAGTTAAACAGGCTCAAATACAACGACTATTTTATGCAGAATCTTACAACGCAAGACCCCGGCATGGCGGGTGGTGATCGGCTTGGCAACGCCCAGCGCCGTGTCTCCCAAGCGTTTCGCCGTGTCCCTGAGCGCCGCTGGAAACAGCTTGCAGGTCTATTGATTCTGCTGTGGCTCACCCATTCGCTGGCACAGCTATTTTGGCTGTTGGTGCCGACTCCCGAGATCCCCGCTGCCGAAATTTCAGCCAACGCCCTGGCCAGCACCGAGGCTAACAGCCAGGCGCAGGATGTAGACGTCGAGCAGCTGCGTAGCTTAACCCTGTTTGGCGCCGGTGGTGGCGACCCCGAAGCCGAGCTTGCCAACGAGCCGGCTCAACCGCTGGAGCCACAAATTGAAGATCAGGCGGTGGATACTAAGTTGTCGCTGGTCTTAAGCGGCATTATAGGCTCGAGTGTTGATGCCTCGGCCCGGGCGATTATCGCCGATGCCAAGACTCAGGCGATCTACGGCCCGGGGGATGAGATCGAAAACCAGCGCGGTGTGAAAGTCGCCAAGGTGCTTAATCAGCGGGTAATTTTGGATAACAATGGCCAGTATGAATCCCTTTGGCTGTACAAAGACGACCCCAACGCGCCCCGCCGTCAGGTGCGCTACGACCCGCCCCCCACTGCTAGCCGCAGCTGGGAAGGCGACGAAGAACAACTAACACAACAAGCAGCCGAAGAGCCGGCTGTGCAGGGCCCGCTTGAGGCGGACCAAGTGAATCAGTCCAGCAGCGAAGCGCCGGACTCGGTGGAGCAAATCAGCCAAAACTTGTCTGATGTCGTGGCCTTTAATATTCACCGTGAGAACGGCCAGATCAAGGGTTACCGCATTCGCCCGGGGCGCAACCCCGACGCCTTTAACGCCGCCGGTTTACAGGCCGGAGATATCGTTACCGGGGTAAATGGCACGGCGCTGGATAACCCCGGCAAGATTATGGAAATTTACCGAAATTTAGGTCAAACCACGTCAGCCAGCCTCGAGATTGAGCGCGATGGTGAAATCGTGACCATTGATGTAGAGCTGCAATAAGTGAGGTTAGTAGTGAGAGCGAGCGTCAAGCGAATCAAAGTCGCCCTGTTGGTGGTCAGCCTGGCGCTGCCCACGGCGGTCATGAGTGCCGAGCAAACCTGGACGGTTAATTTTAAAGACTCCGATATTCAGGAGGTCATAAAATTTATCGCCGAGGCTACCGGCAAAACCATTGTTATCGACCCCAAAGTGCGCGGTCAGGTTAAAGTGATCTCTAACGCGCCGGTTAATGGCGACGAGTTGTACGGCCTGTTTTTGTCGATTTTGGATGTACACGGCTTTACCGCGGTCGAAAACGGCGAAGTGGTGCGCATTGTGCCCAACCGCGATGCCCGCTCACTGGCCATTCCGACGCAGGAGCCAAGCTCTAACGCCAGCGCTCAAGACACCTACATGACCCAAGTGGTACAGCTGGACAATATCAGCGCCGCTAAACTGCTGCCGGTATTGCGCCCATTGGTGCCCCAGCATGGTCATATCTCGGCCTACGACCCCAGCAACGCCATTATCGTTACCGACACCCGCGCCAATATTGATCGCTTACTGAAAGTGATTGCACAAATCGACAAGGCCGCGGTGGTTAGCACCGAGCTGGTCGAGCTGCGCTACGCTCAGGCCGATGCCATCGTTAAAGTGATTCAGCAGCTTGAAAAACCCGACGCCCAACGCGGCAACGCCACCGCCCCGGCCACCGTGGTGGCCGACACCCGTATAAACGGGGTTTTGGTCAATGGCGACGACATGCAGCGCGAGCGTATTAAGATGCTGATTCGCCGCCTCGACCGGCCGCAAATTACCAACTCCAATGTGCGCGTTGAATACCTTAAATACGCCAAGGCCGAGCAAGTGGCCACCGTGTTAAACGGCGTGCTGCAAAACATGCAGAAAATGGAAACCGCTGAAGGCGGCTCGAGCGGCAGTAATCAAATTAAGGCCAGCGTGCAGGCCGATGAAGACACCAACGCGATTTTAATTACGGCCGATGGCGACACTTTGCAGTCGTTGATGGTGCTGGTCGAGAGTTTGGATATTCGTCGTGCGCAAGTGCTGGTTGAGGCGATTATTGTCGAGCTAGAGGACACCGATAACGCCGAGCTGGGTATTGAGTGGATGTACAATGGTGGCGACTCTGGGTTTGGAAGTTCGACACTGGGGGGGGACGGCACCTTAGCTGGTGTAGCTACTGGTGCTTTGTCCGAGGGTGATGGTGCCACCGCGGCACTAGCAGGGAGTCTTGCTGGTATCGCCGGGCAAGTGTTTGGTGTGGGCCGCTTAGGTGGTGGGACCGATATGTTGGCTGTGTTAAAAATGCTTAAAGCCAACGGCTCGAGCAATATTCTATCCACGCCGAGCTTGTTGACCACCGATAACCATGAAGCTGAAATCTCCGTGGGTCAAAATGTGCCGTTTGTGACGGGTTCTTACACGGGCACGGGTACAGGTGCCAGTAATCCCACAAACCCCTTTCAGACTGTTGAGCGTAAAGATGTGGGGATTTTGTTGACGGTGACGCCCCACGTTAACGATGGCGATACGGTGGTAATGGATATCGCGCAAGAGATTTCCAGTGTCGATGATTCCTCCACTGGCACCTCGGGCTTGGTGACTAACTCGCGTAAGATCAATACCCAAGTGATGGCTGCCTCGGGCGAAATCGTCGTACTGGGTGGTTTGATCAAAGACGATGTTAGTATGAGCGAAACTAAGGTGCCTTTTTTAGGGGATCTCCCTATTTTGGGAAACCTGTTTAAAAGTCAGAGCAGCACCAAGCGCAAAACCAATTTGATGGTGTTTATCCGTGCCAGTGTGATGCCCGACGATGCCATGCTTATGGGGGCTACCGCGGATAAGTACCGCCATATTCGCGATGAGTTGATAGAGCGCCGCAGCCATACTAATTTAGTTACCAGCAAAGATGAGATGCCGATGTTGCCGGTGTGGGAGGAGCAGCTGCGTCGCGTTCAGGCTCAGTACCAATATCAGGAAGAGGCCACCGAGCCGGATAACGCCACCGGTGGCAACGAAGACAAAATCCCGCCTGCCGAAGGCCGCGCCAAGGCCAAGGAGTAAGCGGTGAATAGCGAGATTTCTGAACCGGCCGAAATGCCCGAGGAGTTTGAAGAGAGCGCCATTCTGGAGGACGAAGAGGAAGAGCTGGCCGCCAGCGCCGGCGAGAGCCCGCGCCTGCCGTTTAGCTACGCCTCGGACCACGGCGTGATGATCGACCCCGAGCAGCCACACACGGTGTTGCACAAACCCGGTTTAAGGCTCGATGTGTTGACCGAGCTGGCGCGCTATTTTGACGGCGATATGAGTCTTGAAGAGTTGCCGGCCGATGTGTTTCAGCAGCGCTTAACCCGCGAGTACCAAAGCAGCGACGGTGCCGCCCAGCGCGCCGCCGAAGATTTGGGCAACGAGTTTGATTTGTCCTCCATGGCCGATGATCTGGCCGATCGCACCGACCTGCTGGCCGGTGACGACGACGCGCCGATTATCCGGCTGATCAACGCCATTCTCTCGCAAGCGGTGCGTGAAGAGGCCTCGGATATACACCTGGAGTCATTTGAGGATCGCGTTTCGGTGCGCTTTCGGATCGACGGCGTATTGAGCGAGGTGCTCTCGCCCAAGGCTGAATTGGCCCCGGTACTGGTGTCGCGTTTAAAAGTGATGGCGCGGCTCGATATCGCCGAAAAACGCCTGCCGCAGGATGGCCGTATTACGGTGCGGCTGGCCGGACACGCGGTGGATATTCGTGTCTCGACGATTCCTTCGGCCCACGGTGAGCGCATTGTATTGCGTCTGCTCGATCAGGCCGCAGGGGCATTGTCGCTCAACGATTTGCAAATGCCCGAGCAGGTGCGAGACCGCTTTGCCAAAGCGCTGGGCCGCCCCCACGGTATTATTCTGGTCACCGGCCCCACCGGCTCGGGTAAAACCACGACGCTCTACTCGGGCCTCAGCCACATTAACCACCCCAGCCGCAATATTCTGACCATCGAAGACCCTATCGAGTATCTGCTGCAGGGGATTGGTCAAACCCAGGTAAACACCAAAGTCGATATGACCTTTGCCCGTGGTCTGCGCGCGATTTTGCGGCAAGACCCGGACGTGGTGATGATCGGTGAGATTCGCGACTCCGAGACCGCCGATATTGCCATTCAGGCCAGTTTGACCGGCCACTTGGTGCTCTCTACCCTGCACACCAACACCGCCATTGGCGCCATTATGCGGCTTAAAGACATGGGGGTGGAGCCCTTCCTGCTGGCCTCGAGTGTTGAGGTGGTGATGGCGCAGCGGCTGGTGCGCAAGCTGTGCCAAGAGTGCAAAGAGCCTTACGAGCCGGTCGAGGCCGAGCGCGAGATGCTGCAGTTGCCCGCCGGGCAAATGGTGTACCGCCCGGCCGGTTGTAACAAGTGTAACCAAATGGGGTATCGCGGCCGTAAAGGTATTTACGAGCTGATCGAAATCAACGAACACATGCGACACCTCATCCACGAGGAGGCGGGCGAGCAAGAGCTGATCTCCGAAGCACGTAAACATTCGGACTCCATCAGTGCCGACGGCCGCCGCCTGGTTATTGAAGGCATCACCAGCCTGGAAGAGGTCCTGCGGGTTACCACCGCAGGCTAAGCCGGGAGTTACCGTATGGGAGCTTACAGTTATCGCGCGTTAAACGAGTCCGGCAAAACCGTAAAAGGTATGCTTGAGGGCGATTCCGAGCGCCAGGTTCGCGCCCAGCTGCGGGCCAAAAAGCTTAAGCCACTGGAGGTAAGCGATGCCGGCAACGCCAAGGTGCGTTCGGGCAGCGCCAAGCCCAGTGGCCGTTTTAGTTTTCTGCCAACCGGTCAGCCCAAGTTAAAGAGCCGCGATTTAAGTTTGGTGACACGCCAGTTAGCCTCTCTAATTAGCTCTGGGCTGCCCTTGGACGAAGCGCTGCAAGCCACCGCCAAGCAGGCGCAAAAGCCGGCGGTAAAGCAGGTGATGCTGCAAATTCGCACCAAAGTGCTGGAGGGCTTTAGTCTGGCCCAGGCACTGGCTGAGCACCCCGGCTCGTTTGACGATATGTACCGCGCCATGGTGCGCGCCGGCGAAAGCTCGGGCTTTTTGGGGCCGGTACTGGATCGGTTGGCCGATTACACCCTAAACGCGCAACAGCTGCAGTCGCGCTTAAAAACCGCCATGATCTACCCGATTGTTTTGTTGGTTATCAGCTTGGCGGTCATCGTCGCCCTAATGACGTTTGTGGTGCCGGATTTGGTGAAGCTGTTTGCCCACTCCAAGCGCGATTTGCCCTTTTTGACCGAGGCGCTGATTGCCACCAGCGATTTTATTGTGGGTTACGGGATCTGGGTATTTTTGGCCGGGATCGGTGTGATGTACGGTATTAAGCGGTTGCTTAAAAACAAATCGCGTCAGCGCCGCTGGCACAAAATCCAGCTTAGGTTGCCGGTGATTGGTAATGTGGTGAATCAGTCAAATTCGGCCCGTTTTGCCTCTACCTTAAGCTTGCTAATGTCCAGTGGCGTGCCGCTGTTGCAGGCGCTGCGTATCGCTGGACAGGTAATGACCAACCGGGTACTGCAAGAGGCCTGCGAAGATATCGCCAACCAAGTGCACGAGGGCACCAGCCTTAACCGCGCCATGGAAAAAGCCGATTGTTTTCCACCGCTGTTGGTGCAAATGGTGGCCAGTGGTGAAACCAACGGCACCCTGCCCACCCAGTTGGAGCACGCCGCGCGCGATCAGCAGCGCGAGCTGGAAATGGTACTGGCGGTGTCGCTGGGTTTAATGGAGCCGGCCACTATTGTGCTGCTCGGTGGTGCCGTGCTGGTAATCGTGTTGGCGATTTTGCAGCCCATTTTTGAAATGAACAAGATGGTTTGATGGGGCCTTCGGCTTACGGTCGGACGCTTTTGCCGTAAACCTCAGACATTTATTAATGTCGCCAAGCGTAACGCTGGGCGCTAGACACAACGGAGTAAGCAAATGAAACAAACCAACCGTCAAACAGGCTTCAGCTTGATTGAAATTATGGTGGTGGTCGTAATTATTGGCCTGCTGGCCAGTATTGTGGCGCCCATGGTATTGGATCGCGCCGATGAAGCGCGCATCAATAAAGTGAAAGCCGATTTTAAAAACATTCAAACCGCGCTGAATTTGTACCGCATCGATAACTACGTTTATCCCTCTAGCGAGCAAGGCCTCGAGGCTCTGGTAACCAAGCCTGCCCTGAGCCCGGTGCCGCGCAACTGGCGCTCCAGCGGTTACCTGGATCAGCTGCCCACGGACCCATGGGGCAGTAAGTATTTGTACATCAGCCCGGGCGAAACCCGTGAGTACGACATCTACACCCAAGGTGCGGACGGTGTGGCTGGTGGCGACGGCCCCAATACCGATATCAGTGTTTGGGATCAGCCCGAAGAGCAGTAATTTTATGCGCCGACGCTTGAGCCAACAGGGCTTTACCCTGATCGAGATCATGATTGTGGTCATGATCATCGGCTTGAGCGCGGGTATGGCAACCTTAGCCTTTGCCCCGGATGACACCACCGAGCTCGAGCAAGCGGTGGATAAGTTTATGCTGCAGGCCGAGTTTGTCAGCGAGCAAACCGTGTTAACCGGTGAGGTGGTAGGGTTGTTTGTCGAGCCCCGCTCGGCGCGCGAAGGCGATACGTGGTGTTATCAGTGGCGCCGCTTTCGCAATAGTGCCTGGCAGCCAGTCAGTGATTTTTTACCCGACCAATGCTTGCGCCCAGAGGTGGAGTTGGAGCTGGTGGTCGAGGGCGAGCCCTACGAATATGAAGAGCGCGAAACAACCCCCAAGCCGGTGTTGATGTTTTACCCCAGTGGCGAGGCCAGCCGGCTAGAGATGGCCTTGTTTACGCGCTTTGAAAGCGACGAAGTCGAGCGCGTGCAAATCGATATGATGGGCGATGTGCGCTGGCTTAATCGCGAGCAAGAGCTGGCCGAGCGGGAGCGCGAGCTGTGAACAAGCTGCGCGGTTTTACCTTGATTGAAGTCATGGTGGCGCTGGCGATTGTCGCGACGGCCTTGCCGGCGCTGATGATGTTAATCACCAGCCAGCTGCAGGGCGCGGGGTTTACCCGAGAGAAAACACAGGCGTTTTGGATTGCCGAAAACCAGCTAACGCGCTTGCAAATGCGGCGCAATTTAATTGATAACTTTACCTTGCCCGACACGCAAAATGGCGAGTTAGAGCGCGGCGGACAAACCTGGTACTGGGAGCTCGAAACCCAGGACACCGAGGTGGAAGATTTTAAGCGTTTGGATATTCGTGTCGCGCTGGCCGACGACAAAGAGAGTTATCTGGCGACTTTGACGGGGTTTATCAGTGAGTAGCCGGCAAACGCAAGCAGGCTTTACCCTGATTGAAGTGGTCATTGCGCTGGCGATTACCGCAGTGATTATGACTTTTAGTTTTCAGGCCTTTACCACCGCCGAGCGCAGCGCCACGGCCAGCGCCGAGGTAATGGCGCGCATTAATGAGTTAGACCGCACCTGGCAAATTCTGGGGCAGGATTTACGCAATATTTTAAGCCCGGTTAACGCCAGCGAAGACCCCAATGTGCCGGGGGGGATACGCCGGCCGTTTCGCGGTGCGAGTGTGTACGACAATACCTCGGGCGAGCAGTTGGTGTTGCAGTTTACCCGCGACAACTGGCTCAACCCGATGAACCGTCCGCGCAGCGATTTACAACAAGTGGTGTACCGCATGAAAGACGGTACTTTGTGGCGTGACTATCGCCCCGAGCGCAACCTGGTGATCGAAGACTGGCTGTTTGCCGAAGACATGATCCAACAGCAAATGCTCACCGGCATCAGTGAGATGGAGCTAAAGTTTTTATCCGGTCAGCGCGCTGAGCGAGAGGCCCAAGGCGTGTTAGAAGGCGATGATTATTCCCGCGACTGGGACGAGAGCTGGCCCACGAACAACCAGAGCCAGTTAGACACCAGTACGCCGCTGGCGGTGTTGGTAAGAATCGAGCTAGACGACGGATTGGTAAGTGAGCGCTTGTATGACATGGCCCACTAACCTGCCACGGCGCCAGCGCGGCTCAGTACTGATTTTGGCTATCTTAATCGTGGCCATGGTATCGGCGTTTGCCATTAAGGCCTCGCGCGATTACCAGTTGAGTATGGCCCGGGCCGAAGCCCGCTGGCACGGCTCTCAGGCGCGGGCCTATTTATCGGGCGCCGAGAGTTTAGCCATTTATTTTTTAGAGCTGGACGAAGAGCTTGAGGTCGACAGTTTGCTCGAGCCCTGGGCACAAGAGCTGCCGCCTTTTCCCGTCGAGGGCGGGGTGATTTTGGCACAAATAGAGGATGCCTCGGCCAAATTAAATATAAACGATGTGGTTGCCGCCGAGGTGAAGCAAACCGACGGCGCGCCCAATGACCCCACACGTTTTAGTACAGAACAAAAACATTTTTTGCGTTTGCTGCAAAGCTTTGAAGAGCAGTACCCGGTTACCGAAGAGCAAGCCATTAGTATTGTAGAGGCCATGGTGGATTGGGCCGATACCGACGATGACATTACCGGCTATAACGGCGCCGAGCGCGATTATTATCAGTCCCTCGACCCTATGTATTTGCCGCCCAACGCCGGCATGTTTACCAGCGTAGAAGAGCTGCGTTTGGTGCGTTACATGACCGGAGAATTAATGACACTGCTGCGGCCGTTTATTACGGTGCTGGACCCGGGGAGCAAGTTAAACGCTAATACTATGCACCCACAGTTACTGCGCACGTTCAACGCCGATAATGTGTTGGCGCCGTTAACGCCCGAGCAAGTAGGGCGAGTGATGCAGGACGCCGAGCTAGAATACGGGCCGGAAAACCCTTTTGCCGACAACCCGGCCTGGAGCTCAGTGGTGAGTGGTGAAGGTGGTGTAAATACCGAGATGGCGACTCACGCGAGTAACTATTTTCGCGTGACGACCCGGGTACAGTTGGGCGATCAGCGCCGCAGTATGCAAAGCTTGCTGCAACGCACTGACGGTGACATTAAAGTCATCGCACGGCGCGACGTGTACGACTACATACTCGACTTAGAACGGGCGGCAACGCCCACGACTATCGGACAGACGACAGACAATGAGTGATCATCTGACAATCTACATCGCCCATTACGGCGGCGACTACACTTGGCTGCGCCGGCGAGAAGGCTTGCCCGATGAGCTGGGCAGTGGCAGCAGCGCCCAGCTCGCCGAGCAACTTGGCGACCGGCCGCACAGTGGCGCCGCCATTAATGCGCGCTTGATTGTTGGTGGGCCGCAAGTGGTGGTACGCAGGCTGAAATACGCCGAGGCCGAAAAACGTCATTTGCGCCGTTTGATGCCGTTTCAGCTTGAAGAAGAAGTGATTGGTGATATCAGTCAGTTTCACTTCGCTCTAGGTAAGGCCGTCGATGGTGAAGTGAGTTTGGCCTACACCGAAAAAGCCCGCCTGAGCGAGATATTTGCCGAGTTGGCTGAAGTGGGCATTGAGGTAACCGAATGTTTACCGGCGGCCCTGTTGCCCAGCTTGATAACCACCGAGCAAGAGGACGAGGCAGCGCAGGATGTTTGGGCGCTGCACTGGCAAGACGGGTTGGTGAATGTGCGCTACGGCGAAAGCGCGGGCTTTACTGTTACCAGTACCAGCCTGGGGACGGCGTTAACCATGCTGTTAAACGCCGAAAACCGCATCGATACCTTGCCGATGCTAAGTTTGAGTGCGCCCGATGAAAACCAACTGGCCGCGCTTGAGCAAGCGTTGCCCGCCTCGCTCGAGGCTGCCACCGGAGAAACCCGCATTGCCGGCATATGGGATTACGAGCCCGATGCCCATATGGTGGATTTGTGTCAGGCGGAATTCTCGCAGCGCTTGCCTATCGAGCGCTGGTGGCGCAGCTGGCAGTGGGTAAGTTACGCCGCCGCGGCGGCGCTGATTGTGTACGTTGCCGTGTTGCTGTTATCGCTAAATCAATTGCAGAACGAAAACTTAGAAGTACGCCGCGATATCGAAAAGGTGTTTCGCACCGTGGTACCCAACGGCCCGGCGAATGATCCCGAGCGGCGCTTGCGCATTATGGCTAGCGACTTAGCGCCCAAAGCACAAAGCGGACAAACCGTTGCTCTGTTGGCGGCGGTATTACCCGAGCTGGATACCCGTGATGAGATTAGCCTTAAAGGTATTTATTACACCGCCGAGGCGGGTGATCTATCGCTGAATTTGCAGGCCAGTACGTTTAATGCAATTGAGTCGTTGCGCGGTGCGCTGGAGTCCAATGGTTTGACGGCCGAATTGCTGTCGGCCAATGCTCAGGGTGACAATCACTCGGCGCGGCTTAAAGTAAGACGGAATTAATCATGAATAAACTCTTTGAAGCTCTGGCACGTTACAACCGTCGCGAACAAACCATTTTATTGGTAGGGGCGCTCGCAATTATTTTGTACGTCTTGTGGATGGCAATACTGTCGCCTTTGCAAGCCAAACGCGAGCAACAATTGCTGACCAACGCCTCTACCAGCGCCGCTCTCGAGCGGGTAAAAGTGATGGCGGCTAAAATTCAGCAGGGAAAGCGCGACAGCGCCGCGCAATCGAACAATAGCGGCGGCAACATTAGTCAGTTAATTGATACCACCTTGCAGGCCAATGGCTTGCGTATGAGCGGTTTTCAGCCCGGTACCCGGGGTGAAGTCCGGGTGCGTTTAGACGACGTTAGCTACAGTGCAATGATGCAGTGGTTGTATGACATCGAGTATCAGCACAACGTGAGTATTCTCGACCTGTCTATCGCAGCCAGTAGCAGCGCGGGTAAAGTGACCGCCAATGTGCGCCTGCGCAGTCAATAGGCCGGCAGGAACAACCGGCGGACCAATCAGTTTTTTATGGGATAAGTGACAGCAACCATGTCGAAAATTATTTGGATTTTACTGGCCGTTGTTTTCTGGCTGGTGTTTGTGATCGTACAGATTCCCGCCAGTTGGGGTGGTTATATGATGACCCGCAATGGCGCGCTGGCGCTGACGGGAATTTCGGGCACCTTGTGGCACGGTCGTGCCAGTATGGCCTCGGTAACCATCGATGGTCGCGATTACTCGCTCGGCGAGTTAGATTGGCAGTTGCACCCCATGAGCTTGCTCACGCTGCGCCCCTGTGCGGATTTAACAACCAACCTCGAGCGGCAGCAGGTCTCGGGCACCGCCTGCGCGGGTCTGGGCAACAAAGTCACCTTGCGCGATACCGATATTAGCGTACCGGCCTCGTTGGTACAGGATTTACCCGACAACATAGAGTTGTCAGGTCAGTTATCGGCACACATTAAACAACTCAATATCAAGCAACAAAATCTGCAAGCGTTAGAGGGTAATTTAAGCTGGAGTGGAGCGCGTTTAAACAACGGTCAGCGCTGGTTAAATTTAGGCGCTTTTGCCGCCGAGCTATCGGCCACCGACGCCGGCGAGATTTACGCTAACGTGTTCTCGCTTGACGGGCCGATTGATTTACAAGGCAATGTCACTATGCCGCTTACCGGTGGTGTGAAGATTGATGTGGACTTTACTATGACCGACGCTTTTAGCCGCGATGTTCAGGCCGAGCAGTGGCTGCCAATGGTTGCCACGCCGCTGGATAACGGTCGGCAAAAAATCCAAATGCAGCTGTAAGCCGCTCACTTGATGCTGGCCACCGATGCTTAAAACGAGTGGCCAAAGCGAACATAGAGCCCGTGGTTCTCCCCCTCACCTTTCGCGATATCAAACGAAATCACGATTTGCTCGGACGGCTTTAGCAAATATTGCCCGCCGACGCCAACACTGGTGTAAAGGTTTTCACTGTCGTCACAGTGTTTTTTATCACCATATAGGCACGTAACGCCGGCAAACACATTGATGCCGAATCGCTCTTTCAAATGCCAGCGGTACTCGCCCTCGATGGTGGTAGAGTTGGGAGCCAGATACTGCCCCCGGGTGTAACCACGCAAGCCAATACTGGAGTAGGCGCTGGCTGGCGCATCGTCGGTCCAGCGGCCTTGAACCCGGTACGCCAGTAGCCCTCGCTTGGACACACTAATGTAGTGCTTAAACTGGGCGCGGTAAGTGTCGAAGTCTTGTTCGCCGCCCAGGCTTTCGCGATAGGCTAAGTTGCTGGCGTTAAACAACATACCGGCTTGTGGCGAATTTTGATTGTCGCGACTATCAAAGGTGGTGGCGAGGCCCACCGCGCCGGAGGTGTAACCGGCAAGGCCCAGCTCGGATAGAATTTCTCCGGCAATAGCGTTATCAACATCAATAAAATAATTGGTGTAGGCGGCCTGCGCCCCAATAAACCAGTCGCTATGAATGTTGTGCAAATAACGCAAAAAGGCGAACTTCATATTGTCGGTCGTCGAAACTTCCTGTCCGCTGCCCAGGTAATCATCGTAATCGTTGGGAATTTTGCCGTTTGACAGTAAGGCGATGAGGCGTTTGCGGTCGCCGTCCCAATAGGTGCGACCAAACAGGCTGGCGATGACCGCATCGGTATCGCTGTATGTGGCGTTTAGTGCGACCATCGAGGAGGTCGAGGCTGGGTCTATCTTGTATAAATAGCCACCTAAAAAGCCCACCGAACTGCCTACTTTGGGGTTACTGCTTACCGTTGGCACCAGCAACCAGGGCGAAGGTTTTTTTGCAGGCGCAGCGGTTTCAGCGGCGGCTGTGTCACCCTCCGCGTTGCTGGCCTCAGAGCTGGCGTGCAAGTAGCCGGGTATCGCGAAGGTGCAGGCAAGCGCTAAAGATTGCCACTGCTTGGGCGTAAACATAACAACATCCTGGTTTTTACAGTCAATAAAAGGTGTACCGCGGCTTATGCCTGCGTCTGGTCGCCGATCAAGTATAGTCGTTATATGATGAGCTGCGCTGGCAAATCTGTGCGCTAACAGCCAATATATCGGGCCTTTAACCGCCATAGTTGCTGAGTGCCAATACATAAATAACACTCGTCAGCCATATTATAATTACCCTATAGTTACCGTTATGCAGAGTTTAATTCCGTACCAGCTATGGCTGCGATTGCAGTGTCAGGCCCTGCCGCCAATTGCGAGCGCTGTACTGGTTCGTCTGGGTGGCGATAACAACGTTACGCCAGTGGCCAGTTGGCCGGCATCGGGCGGTTGGCATGACACATTGGGACAGATTGCCAGACAAGCGTTAAGCGAACAGCGCATCAGTTTGCTGGAGCATGGCGAGCACCAGCTGTTGTTGGCGCAACCGCTGGTGCAACAGCAGGCTCTGGTGGTGACTCTTAAACAGAGCGATCGGGAGACCGTGAGTGCGGTGTCCCGGCGCCTAAAAGCCGATGCTCGTTGGTTTGAGCTCGTGACAAATCAGGTACAACCGCTGGGCCCGGAAGCGCTATACAGCCTTTTTACCGCAGTGTTGCACGAGGCGAGTGTTGTCGAGTCTTGTTTAACGCTGGTGAATCAACTGTCGCATTGGCTTGGTTGCGAACGGGTGGCCGTGGGTTTGGTCGATTCGCGCTCGGTGCTATTACAGGCGGTATCCAATAGCGCCGATATTGATCCGCGCACCCGCGCTAACGATACCTTAAAGCGTGCGATGCAAGAGATTGTCCAGCAGCGTCAAGAGATAGGCGTTAAAGCGACAAAAGAAGACCAACATCATCCGCAACATTGGGAGCTGCTGACGCAAACGGGTGCGTTAGCGATTGATTCGCTGCCGCTGATGTTTGGGCGAGAACTGGTGGCGATCGTAACACTACAGTGGCACCAGTCGCCAGATGTGGAACGGTTAGCAGCGCTGCGCGCGCAGCTAGCAAACATTGCCTCTGTAATGCACTTTAAGCGCTTGGCCGAGCAGCGCTCACTGCGCAAGTCTATAAGGCATCAATGGCAAGGCAAAAAAAGAGCGTCGTGGATTGTTGCTACGGCAGGATTCTCGCTGTTGTTACTGGTGGGGTTTCTGCCGGTAGATTACCGTATCGCCGCCGATGCCCAGCTGCAGGGCGCTGAAAAAAATATGGTGGTGGCAAAACAAGAAGGGTTTTTGGCCGAGGTGATGGCGCGACCCGGAGACCGTGTCGAGCAGGGCGAGCCTTTGGCGCGACTGGACGAGCGCGAATTGCGCCTGGAGCGCCGTAAGCTCGCCGCCCAATTACAGCAGCTACGGCAGGAATATAATAATGCTCTGGCTAATTCCGAGCGCGCCAAAGCGGCGATCGCCGCCGCACAAATAGATCAGGCCGATATAAAGCTGCAGCTGCTGGAGCAGCAATTAAAGCGCACCCAGGTACTCGCACCGATTGCCGGGGTCGTGGTATCCGATGATATTACCCAGTCAACCGGCAAGCCTTTACGTATGGGAGAGGTGTTGTTTGAAATTTCCTCCACTGATCAATTTCGGGTTATTTTGTACGTCGATGAACGGGATATTGTTCAGGTACAACCGCAGCAAACCGGCACGCTGGTGCTGTCGAGTTTACCGAGCGAGCGTTTTACTTTTTTGGTTGAACGAATAACCCCTGTCAGCGCAGTGCGCGACGGGCTCAACAGGTTTAGGGTAGAAGCCAGCCTGCAAGGACCCTCGTCGCTGGTACAACCAGGAATGACCGGGACAGCAAAAGTGCTAGTGGGCCGGCAACCGCTTGGCTGGATTGCATTGCACCGACTGATCGATTGGTTTCGCCTGCGGCTGTGGTGGTAGTCGCTGGTATGTCGTCTCCAGCGTTAACCCCGACCGGCACCGATACGGCCAACCCTATGTGGCAGCAACTGCAGTCTTTACGCCCCATGTTAGCCAGCCACGCCAGTTGTAAGCCCCGAAATTATCGCGGTGAACTGTTTTATGTGTTACACGATATAAACAGTGCCCGCTTTCACAAACTTAGCCCGCCCGCCTATGAGCTCATTGGCGCCATGAATGGCCGGCGTGACTTGTCAGAGGTGTTAAGGGTTGCAAGCATCCAGCTGGGTCAGCAGGGGTTCAATGAAATTCCCGGGCCGCAGGATGTTATCGAGCTGCTGCAATATTTATTCGTCGCAGACTTATTAATCTGTGATATTCCGCCGAGCACACAATCGCTGTTTGTGCGGCAGGGGGAAAAACGCAAACAGCGCTGGCGCCGACTGTGGGCGAACCCTTTGTCCTGGCGTATTGTGCTGGGTAATCCCAACCGCGTATTAGATCGCTGCAGGGGCTTTGCACGCGCGCTAACAACATGGCCGGTGGCGTTGCTGTGGGTAGTGCTTGTAGTCACCGCAGTGTTACAAGCGCTGTTGCATTGGCCGCAGCTGAGCGCGGTATCGATGGACACCCTGCTCTCGCCCGGCAACCTAATATTACTATGGCTAACCTACCCGCTATTAAAAATAATACATGAGCTCGGCCATGCACTGTATACCAAAGCGTTTGGTGGGGACGTTTACGAGTGCGGCATTGTGTTTATTTTGGGTGTGCCTTTGCCTTACGTAGACGCGACGGCGGCCACCGGCTTTGATGCTAAAAGCCAACGGCTAATGGTTAGCGCTGCGGGAATGGCCGTTGAGTTATTGCTTGCCGCCGTGGCGCTGTTGTTGTGGTTAGTGGTGGAAAACACCCTGGCAAAAGCCATTCTATTTAACGTGGCTCTACTCGGCAGTGTGTCAACGCTGCTGTTTAATGGTAACCCGTTGCTTAAATTTGACGGCTATCATTTGCTTTGTGATCTGCTGGAAACGCCCAATTTAGCGTCGCGGGCGAAGTTGCAATGGCGCTACTTTGTCGAGCGCTTTGGCTATGGCGTAAGCGACGATCGAGGAGAGGCGCGCAGCGCGGCCGAGTCGGTGGGGTTAATCGGTTATGCATTGGCCGCTTACGCCTACCGGTTTTTAATTCTGGCGGTTATCTTTTTTATTCTGGCTCAGGTGTCGCTGTGGTTGGCTGTGGTGCTACTTGGCTGGGTCTTGGGCTTTCAGTTGTTTTGGCCACTGCTTAAATATATTCACTATTTATGGCGGGGCGAGGCTCTTAAATCACATCGCGGGCGGGCTATGGCGGTGGTGTGTGTGACGGTGATTACGGTGTTTGGTTTGTTGTTTGTGGTGCCGCTGCCGCTTAGCACCCAAGCGGAAGGTGTGGTTTGGCTACCGCAAGAGAGCCAGATACGTGCCGGTACCGATGGCGTCATTGCGACGATCGACGTAAACGAAGACCAAACCGTCGGGGCCGGTACACCGATTATGCAATTGCATAATCCGGCACTGGTTAATCGCTATCACTTAAAGCAGGCGGAGCTAAAAGAGTATCAGTTGCGCTATGAGCAGTTTTTTGCCTCTAACCGTGTCCGCGCTAATGTTTTGCGCGAGGATTTAGCGGTGCTGGCCGAAGAAGTCACCGACCTAGAGCGGCAGGTGGCACGGCTTAACGTCACCAGCCCGATGACTGGTCGGGTATATTTGGCCGGCGCCGAGCAGTTGCCCGGTCGCTTTTTATCTCAGGGTGATATAGCGGCCTACGTGGTAGCACCTGAGGTGGTGAAGGTGCGTGTGGCACTGACGCAAGAAGAGGTGGGCGGAGTGCGTCAGGCTACGAGCCACGTGAGCGTGCGCTTAGCCGGCGATCTAAAGCGGCAATACCAGGGGAGCGTTGTTCGGCAAGTGCCGGGGGGAACCTATCGCCTGCCTAGCCCAGTGCTGGGAACGCAAGGCGGCGGGCGCTTGGCGACTAAAACGTCTGAGAATGGCCAACAGCAGAGTGTACAGCAGATTTTTTTATTGGATGTGGCCCTCACAGAGGAGGTGCCCGCCCCCTTCTATGGTCAGCGAGCTTATGTGCATTTTTCTCATCCCCCCGAGCCGGTGGCCCGCCGCTGGTATCGTCAATTGCGCCAGTTGTTTATTCGTCAGCTCGGTCAATAGCTATTTAATATTGATTTTATTGGGTTAATTATATTTTTCTATCTTGGTTTTTTGTGTACTGCCAATGTGACGGGGTGTCATGCTAGACTCGAAAAACGTGATACATCTCACAGTTCTAAAGTGAGCGATCGCGGTGCCGATAATACTTATAATAAATACACGAGTGATCTTAAGGTATGAGCTGTAAATCCCCCGCAAATATTGGCTTCTGGTCGTTAATCGCCCTACTCGGTGGTGGTTCGCCTGTGCTTTGGGCGCAGCAAGCAGAGCCCGGCCTTGCGTTAAATTGCCGCATTGAACCCTATATGCAAGTCGAGGTGAGCTCGGCGGTCGAGGGGGTAATTGCACAGATGTTGGTCGATAAGAACGCTGTGGTTAAAAAGGGCGACACTCTGGCCAAGCTGGAATCGGGGCTCGAGGCTGCTACCGTCGATTTACGCCGGGTGCAGGCAAGCCTCGAGAGTGATATTTCGTCGCAACAGCTAGCGCTGGAGTTTGCCGAGCGAGCCCTCAAGCGGGTGGAGGATCTGTACGGTAAAAAAGTGGCTTCTTTTGCCGAGTTGGATAAGGCTAAAACCGAGCATGCACTGGCTTTGCAGCGCTTAGAGCAGGCCAAAGACCGGCAGCGCCAAGCCGAGTTAGAGTTAAAGCGTGCTGTTGAGAACCTAAAACGTTACACCATTGTCAGTCCGGTGGATGCGGTGGTAACCGAGCGTTATAAACAACCCGGCGAGCACGTCGACAACGAGCCCGTGATGCGCTTGGTGCAGCTGGACCCGCTGCGGGTAGAGGTTTACGCTCCGGCTAATTTGTATGGCCAAATTCGTGAGGGCTCAAGCGCCCGTGTTAAGCCAGATATCAATAGCGGCCAAGAGTTTTATACCGCCCAGGTGAGTTTAGTCGATCGGGTTATCGATGGTCCGAGTAATACCTTTGGAGTTCGCTTGACTATACCTAACCCCGAGCAAGCTTTGCCCAGTGGCCAGCGTTGCACGGTACGTTTTGCCAGCGTGCAGGCGACACCATAATAATGACGAAGTAAGCACGAAGGGCAGATAAGATCTGCATGCTAGCTTATAAGCGCGCAGTTTTAGTGAAGATTTGATCTACTGAAGAGCTGTTTGGGCGTCGCCTGTGACGCTAAAATCAACGTTTGGCGCTGGACCTTGCCTTGCCGATAATCGTGTCGGTATTTACCTGAAGGATCGTTATTCGCCGTTAATTCCTCAGGGGAATTCATCCATGCCTGACAAGGTACACAAGCAACGACGGCCCTTGATTGAGCCACTCGAGCCGCGGTTGTTGTTTTCCGCCACGCTTGATGCCGTCTTGCTGGATGAGGCTCCTCTGGACGACCTGCTGCTGCAAAACAGCGCGAGCAGTGTCGACTTAACTCAGGTTTACGATACGGGTAAGCAATACTATGCGGAGCTAACCGGTGACGAACCGGCGATTGCACCTTTGGCCGGCTCAGAGTCTCCCGCACGTCAGGACCTAGCGAACATTATTTTTATCGATGCTCGGGTCGAAAACCCGGACACACTATTGGCCGGGTTGAGCAGCGAGGCGGTGGTGATCAAGCTGGAGGCGGCGGACGATGGTGTGGCGCAAATCACAGCTGCGCTGAGTCAGTATCAAAACATCGAGTCGGTGCACATCCTCTCTCACGGCAACGCTGGCGCCGTGCAATTGGGCAGTAGTCAGCTCAATGATGCCACGATAGAAGGCTACCATAGCGAGCTGCAAACCTGGCGGGATGCGCTGGGGGGCGACGCCGATATACTGTTGTACGGCTGCGACTTGGCGGCCACCAGTGCCGGCGTTGCCATGCTCTCGCGTTTAGGTGATTTAACCGGCGCGGATGTTGCGGCCAGTGACAATCTCACCGGGCACAGTGACAAAGGCGGTGATTGGATACTGGAGTATCAGCGCGGCGACATCGAAAGTAACGTTGTTATCAGTCAGACAACACAACAAGTATGGCAAGGTCGTTTGGCCGATACCCATTACATACATGTAACCGCCGGCAATACTGAGCTTAATGTGTTGGCCAATAATGATATTGGCCAGCAGTTTATCTACGATAGCGCAAACTCCACTTATAACGTCAATGAAATTTCGCTCATGTTAGCGCGCTATGCCAGTACTGTAGATCAGACGATTACGGTACACATTAGTGACAGTTGGGACGGCGCGGTACTGGGCAGCGGGAGTATTGCCTCAAGCCAAATTAGCGACGTAGGTTACGAGTGGCACAGCTTCGATTTAGGGGATACACCACTTAACGACAATCAGTCTTACTATATCCGTATCAGTACCGACTCTGGCTCAGATGATCCCGATAGCAATATTCTGGTTAGCGCTCATAGCAGCAACCGTTACAATAACGCAACGTTACTAGAAGCAGGCGTGGAAAATACCGAAGGGTGGGACCTGGCATTCAAGGTGAGTGAGGAAGACGGTAACAATGCGGCGCCAATAGTCAGCAACAATATCGCCAACCAGACCCGTTACGAAGATGTTGCCTACTCTTTTACCGTGCCTTCAAATACATTCTCGGATGCCGACAGTAACGATACGCTGCGGTATCGCGCACAGCTTGCCGGTGGCGGTGATCTCGACTGGTTAGTGTTTAACCCGATCACGCGAGAGTTCTCTGGTACGCCGCGTGCCGATGACGTTGGCGTAATGTCAGTAGAAGTTATTGCGACGGATAATCATGGCGCCTCAACCTCCGAGTTTTTTGATATAACCATCAACAACACCAACGACGATCCGTTTGTTCGGTTTCCGTTAAAGGATCAAGCCGCCACCCAAGATACCCCTTTTAGCTTTACTATCCCGGCAGACGCCTTTGGTGATGAAGACCCGGGTGCCAGTCTCACTTATCATGCAGAATTGTCTGGCGGTGGTGCGCTGCCGAGCTGGTTGATGTTTGACGAAGCGTCGCGCACTTTCAGTGGGACACCCGCTGCTTCAGATGTTGGCTCTGTCACCATTAATGTTACCGCGGATGATGGTGAGGGCGGCACGCCGGCACAAGATAACTTTGAAATTGTTGTTACCAACCAAACTGATGACAGCCATGATGTCTACGAGGCTACCGGCCCTACAGCCACTGGCACTGGAGTGGCGGCGGGCATGGATGTCTATCAAAGCTTTTCCGACATTGACGGCAGTGGCAGCTATGTTATTGACACTTTGGCCGTACAATTGCGAGTGAATACGGCGGCGGCTGATCAAACCCCGCAAACGTTAAACATAGAGATACTAGAGGATATTAACGGTGTCGCCCTGGCAGCGGCGTCGCGCTCTTCGGCGGGGCTGACCGACTCATTTACGTGGGAAAGTTTTACCCTGCCGGACGTGACGTTAAACTATGGTCAGACCTATTACATTAAGTTAACCGCCAGCGGCGGTGCAGCCGATCCGCTTGTTTTTGTGGGTATTCACGATAGCAATGTATACCCCAATGGCTCCTATCTGAATCATAATCAAGTGGCCGATACGACACGGGATCTCGCGTTTCAGGTCAGCCACACTTTTAATCAAGCGCCAGCACTTTTGAATCCGGCTGAGGATCAGCTAACCGAGCAAGACCAACCGTTTCAATACACCCTGCCTGCCAATATGTTTACCGACCCGGATGCGGGCGATACCTTGACCTATACGGTACAGCGCGAGGGCGGAGGGCACATGGGTTGGATTAGCTACAATGCGGCAACACAAACCCTTTCAGGCACACCAGCGGCGCACGATGTCGGTGTTACTAATATCGAAGTGATTGCCACTGATAATCATGGTAAGTCCACCTCGGATGTATTTACCGTGCAAGTAGCGGCATCTAACGCCGCTCCGGAGATCGCGAATCCGATATCAGATCAAAATACCGCTGAGCATAGTTTTTTCGATTTTACATTTGCCGCCGATACGTTTAGTGATGCCGATGGTGATCCACTCACCTATACGGCAAAATTGGCGAACGGCGACAACTTACCTGCGTGGTTAACCTTTGATGCCGATAACCGACGCTTTTATGGTACTTCGGGCGAGGGCGATGCCGGTACCTTAGTCATTGATGTGTTCGCTAGTGATGGGCGCGGTGGTATTACCGACGAGTCATTTAACCTCGTGATTGCCAATACCAATGACGAGCCAACCACTGAAAATCCGATTGTCGATCAATATGGGGCCGAGGATAGTTTCTTTGATTTTACCTTTGCCGCAAATAGCTTCAGTGATATCGATGGCGATAGCCTAAGCTATAGTGCGCGGCTAGCGAGTGGCGCAAGCCTGCCACCTTGGCTATTGTTCGACGCGGAAAATCGCCGATTTTACGGAACACCCGGTGAGTCCGACTCGGTGACCTGGAACATTGATGTATTTGCCGATGACGGGAACGGTGGCATAGCTCAGAGTTCTTTTAGTATCATCATTGTCAATACCAATGATGACCCGCATTTAGAACACCCGCTGCCCGATCAAACCGCCAACGACAACGAAGCCTTTAGTTTTACTTTCGCCGAGAATACCTTTGGCGATTCAGATCTCGACAGCCTTACTTACAGTGCCCGTCTCTTGGGTGGCGCAGCGCTCCCCAGCTGGTTAAGTTTTGACGCGGGCAGCCGAACCTTTAGCGGCACGCCCTCGACTCCCGATATTGGTAGCCTCGAGATTCAGGTAACGGCGGATGATGGCAACGGTGGTACTCCGGCAACCGATACCTTTACGCTGACAGTTGTTGATACTAACGATGACCCACAGCTTAGCAGCAGCATTGCCAATCAGACCGCGCCTGAAGATGCCTATTATTCATTTCAGTTTTCAGCTAACACCTTCAGTGACCTTGATGGCGATGCGTTAACGTACAGTGCCGAGCTAACAGGCGCGGGAGCACTGCCCGCCTGGTTATACTTCGATGCAGCAAGCCGTACCTTTAGCGGCACGCCGGGTGGGGCTGATATTGGCACCATTTCGGTGACTGTGTTTGCCGACGATGGTCAAGGCGGCACACCCGCGAGCGAAACGTTTACTCTTGAAGTCACTAATACAAACGATGACCCCGTTGTCGCCAATGCTATTGCCAACCAAAATGCCACCGAGGACGCCGCGTTTAGTTTTCAGTTTGCCGACAATACCTTTCATGACGACGATGGCAACGCTCTAAGCTACAGTGCGCAGCTGGCCGGTGGCGCAAGCTTACCCGCCTGGTTGCAGTTTGATAACGCCAGTCGCACCTTTAGTGGTACGCCAACCAATGCCGACGTGGGGAGTATTATCGTACAGGTAATGGCGGATGACGGTCAGGGTGGGCAAGCGGCACAAACAAGTTTTGCGATTCAAGTTGCCAACAGCAACGACGACCCGGTGTTAACTAGCGCCATTGCCGATCAGGTAGCCCATGAAGACTCGGCGTTTAGTTTTCAGTTTGCCAGCACGAGCTTTACCGATGACGACGGCGATGCCTTAACCTACAGCGCCACCTTAGTGGGCGGGGGTGCGTTACCGGCATGGTTAAGCTTTGATGCCGCCAGTAGAACATTTAGCGGTACTCCCGCGAATGCCGATGTTGGTGTAGTGAGCGTTGTGGTTAGTGCCAGCGATAATCATGGCGGCGCGAGCGCGCAAGATGTATTTGATATTGTCGTCAACAATACCAACGATGGGCCGGTAGTTGCCAATGCTATTGCCGACCAAAACGCCACTGAGGATACACCCTTTAGTTATCAGTTTGCCGAAGACACGTTTTTTGACGTAGATGGTAATACACTGAGCTATACGGTAGCCCAGCTTGGTGGCGGCGCGCTGCCTGGCTGGCTGCGCTATGACGAGCTTACCCGCACCTTTAGCGGCACCCCTACAAACGCCGATGTGGGTAGCGTCAGCATCGCCGTAACCGCCTCCGACGGCTCCGCGAGTATCACCGATAGCTTTGATATCAATACCACCAACACCAATGACGAGCCGTTGCTGGTTAATTCAATCGCTGATCAAAACGCCACGGAAGACAGCGTCTTTAGTTTTCAACTGCCAGACAATACCTTTAGCGATGAGGACGGAGATACGCTGTTTTACAGTGCGAGCCTTGGCGGCGCAGCACTGCCCGCGTGGCTTAATTTTGATGCGGCGACCAGAACGTTTAGTGGCACACCGCTTAACGCCGATGTGGGCAGCCTGAACATTACCGTTAGCGCTTTTGATAGTTCCGGCGCCAGTGCCAGTGATACCTTTACACTCACGATCGACAACACCAACGATGCGCCGGAGCTTGCTCGTGCCATTGGCGATCAGAGCGCGACAGAGGGCAGCGCATTTAACTTTCAGTTGCCAGCCGATACCTTTACGGATGTTGATGGCGATACACTGTTGTACAGCGCACAGCTGGTCGGCGGCGGTGCCTTGCCGGTGTGGCTTAGCTTCGATGCCAGCAGCGCCACCTTTAGTGGTACCCCAACCAATGCCGATGTTGGTTCGGTAAGTATTGAGGTGGTGGCCGCAGACGGTGAAACCTCTGTGAGTGCTACCTTTGAGTTACGGGTACTCAACACCAATGATGACCCAGTCGTCGACAAGGCTATTGCTGATCAAAACGCCATTGAAGATACGCCGTTTAACTTTCAGTTTGCGGCGGACACCTTTGCCGACGCCGATGGTGACACACTCAGTTATAGCGCCCGCTTGGTGGGCGGCGCTGCGTTGCCCGCTTGGCTACAGTTTGACGCCGGTAGCCGCACTTTTAGCGGTATACCCGGCAATGAGCATGTGGGAAATCTTAGTATCGAGGTGCTGGCGTTTGATGGCAACAGCTTGGTCAGTGATACCTTTGATATACGGGTACTCAATACCAATGACGATCCGGTGTTGGCGCAGGCACTAAACGATCAGTCGGCGCAAGAAGATCAGTGGTTCAGCTATCAAGTTCCAGCGGGCAGCTTTAGCGATGCCGATGGAGATACGCTGCGCTACAGTGCTCAGCTTGCCGGAGGCGAATCTCTGCCGGGCTGGTTACATTTTGACAGCACTACACAAACCTTTAGCGGGACACCGGGCAACGCTGACGTGGGTACAGTGACGGTAACCCTGCAAGCGAGTGACGGTTACGGCGGTATTGATGCCAGTGCCAGTTTTGCGATTGTCGTGGCCAACAGCAACGATGATCCACAATTAACTAACCCTCTCGCCGATCAGTTTGCTACAGAAGACTCTGCTTTTAGCTATCAGCTACCGCTTGATACTTTTACTGATGACGACGGCGACTCGCTGCATTACAGTGCCTTTAGCGCCGGTGGCGATCCGCTGCCGGCGTGGTTAAGCTTTGATGCCATAAGTCGCACCTTTAGCGGAACACCGGGCAACGACGACGTGGGCGTGATTCGAATCGACGTTTACTCCAGCGATAACAACGGTGGCGCAGTGGCTAGCGACAGTTTTCAACTTACTGTCATTAATAGCAACGACGGGCCGACAGTCGTGGAGCCTTTGCAGGACCAAACCGCTCGGGAAGACAGTCCATTTTACTACCAGTTTGCGGCTGACAGTTTTTATGATGCCGATGGCACTGCGTTGAGCTATTCGGCGCAGCAGGTGGGCGGAGCGGCTCTACCCGATTGGCTTCACTTTGATGTGTTAACGCGCACGTTTAGCGGCACTCCCGACAATAATGATGTGGCGACTTTACAGCTGGAGGTAACCGCTTCGGATGGTGTTGCCAGTGGCACCGACTCGTTTACGCTGCAGGTGCTAAACAGCAACGATGCACCGCGCTTAAATGTATCGCTTAGTGATCAGACGGCACTGGAAGACAACGCGTTTCGCTATCAACTCGTCGCCGATAGCTTCAGCGATGACGATAATGATGTGCTGCGCTACGTGGCGCAGCTTGCCGGTGGCGACGCGCTCCCGGCTTGGCTGAGTTTTGATGCGACAACCTTAACCTTTAGCGGTATGCCTGCACAGGGTGACAGCGGTGTACTCAGTGTTGTGGTCAGCGCCGATGACGGCAATGGCGGCGTGGCGAGCGGGCCGTTTACGTTAACCGTGCTGGATCAAAATGACGGGCCATTACTGAGCAGCCCACTGGCCGATCAATTTGTCAGTGAGGGCTCTGAGTTTCTGTTTCAGCTGCCGGGTAATACCTTTTTCGACCCAGACGGCGATGAGTTAACGGTTTTTGCCAGTTTAGCCGGCGACCAACCCCTGCCCGATTGGTTGAGCTTTGATCCTATCAGTCAAACTTTTAGCGGTACGCCAGGAGCCGGAGATGTTGGCGCGTTGGAGGTTGTGGTTCGCGCCAGCGACGCTCAGGCGCACGCGCTCGATCACTTTATACTAACCGTTGCCGGAACCGTTCGCGGCGATCTAGCCTTAGAACCGGTTACTGTTGACGAAGACGCGCCGGCGCACCATGTGAGCCTCGCCGATCAGTTCTATCGCGCGCTCAATAGCGAGGCGTTGAGCTTTAGTGTGATCAGTAACAGCAACCAATCGCTGTTTAATGATATCAGTATCGATACGCAAACCGGCGAGTTAAGGCTTGAGTATGCTCGCGATGCCTTTGGCCAAAGTGAATTGCACATTCAGGCGCAAAGTATCACAGGCGAAACGATTAACGCTGCGCTGACGGTGGTGGTATTGCCGGTCAATGACACACCGGTGGTAACGTCGGACGCGCAAACCACGGTGGTTACCACGGCCGATACTCACGCTTATCCCGTTAGCCTGTGGGGCAGTTTTTTTGATGTAGAGGACGGGAAAAACCTCAGTTACTCGATTAGTGCTAATAGTAATCCGGCCGTGGCTCAGGTGACAGCCGTCGATTCGGATACAGGAGTTTTGATTTTATCTACCAGCGCTAACGGCGGTACTAGCTCGCTTACCGTGCGCGCGACCGACAGCGAGGGTGCCTGGCAAGAGCACACACTGCTTATTGATATTCGTGCCGTCGAGCCGGATGGTGCTTCGGGCGAGGACGAAGACGAATCCACAGACCTGGACAATACTAATGTGGTAGCCTCGCCCGAGCGCCCCGATCCGACACCAGTGATACCGGAGCTCGAGCCAGAGCGCGAACCGATCGTGACCCAAACGGGTGGCCCCGATACCGATGTTCTGGAAACGCAAACGCTTGATCGAGAACCCTTAATTGTGCTGCCGGATGCTGACGATCTGTTTCGGTACGATACAGGGCGTGATGATGATCGCGATACCGCCGAGGTGGTCAATGATCATGTTGATCGCCAGGCTCAGTTGCGTGAACAGAGTAGTCAGCAATTTGAGTTAATAGGCTTGGATCCGTCGGCCAATACCCATTTAAGCTTGCAGGATATTGCCGACTTTAGTCGCGCGGTGGATGAGTCGCGCAAACAAGTTGAGCAGGCCTTTTTGGAGCAGCAAAAACAACAGGAAATGATCGCCGCGGTATCGCTATCGCTCGGTACGGGTTTGATCTTGTGGGCGCTCAGGGCGAGTAGCTTATTGTTTGCGCTGTTTTCAGTGTTGCCGCTGTGGCGCGGTGTTGATCCATTACCTATCTTAGAGAATGTCGAAAAGAAAAAGAAACAGTTGGCAAAACAGAAAAAAGACCGCAAAACGGAAGACAGCAGTGCTGGAGAAGTGGGCTACCTATTTGATCACGATGTATCGGCTAAGCCACAGGACAATTCATAATGCTATCTATTTCACCCGCGGTGCGCTTAAGTTTTGGCTTGATGGTGTTAACACTTTCCATTTTGCTGTTTGCCTCGGCGCTTGGGTTGACCCCCAATACCGACAAAAATCAATTGCAGGCGCGCCAAGCGTTATCTCAGACCTTGGCGTTTCAGGCCTTGGTGGGTTACTCGCGCAATGACCGGGTCTTAGTTGAGCAGGTGTTGGGTAATGCTGTTACCTCAAATACGGATTTGTTATCAGCCGCTGTACGCCGTGCCGAGGGGGATTTTTTTTATCGTACCAAGGCTCACGCTGCACTTTGGCCAAACGATACCAGCAGTGAATCGACGCCGCGGTTCGTCACGGTGCCGCTATTGCTTGGGGGCGCTACTATAGGGACGTTGGAGCTGGCTTTTGAGCCACTTGGTCAATCCGATATTAGCTACTTCGGGTTGCCGCGACAGTGGTTGTTGTTCATTTTTTTGGTGGTTGCTGCGTTTATTAGTTACCGGCTTTTTATCGGCCGCGCCCTGCGTTACTTAGACCCAAGCTCAGTGGTACCGGCCCGTGTTCGCAATGCACTGAATGTGCTGGCAGAAGGGGTGTTTATCCTCGATCGCCGGGAGCATATTGTGTTGGTTAACACGATATTGTCGGACCGCTTAGGGGTTGACGAAAAACGCCTGCTGGGGCGCAAAGCCGCAACCTTGGGTTGGCGGGCGGACGACTCTAATGTCGAACACCTGCCTTGGTCGCAAGCTTTGGAAACCGGAGAAAAAATGGTTGGTGTGCGGCTGACCTATGCGGCGCCCGATGGCCGTATCTGTGTATTCCGTGTCAACGCCGTGCCGATCTTTGATAATAAAGGCCACAGTCAGGGCGTTATTGCGAGTTTTGATGACGTTTCAGAGCTTGAAGAAAAAAACAGCCAGTTAGAAATTATGTTAACGGAGCTGGCGAGTGTGCAGGCCGCCATCGAAGAAAAGAATCGCTCGCTGGAGCACATGGCGGCACACGATCCGTTAACGGGCTGTTTTAACCGGCGTGCGATGCGGGAAAAGTTAGATGAGGTGTTTGAGGTTGCCAGTGTTAAACGCAGCCCTTTGAGCTGTATTATGTTGGATATCGACCATTTTAAACGTATCAATGATACGTATGGCCATACAATGGGCGATGAGGTGATTAAATTGGTGGCCGATGTGTTGCACGAACAAGTGCGCGGCAGTGATTTTGTAGCCCGCTTTGGTGGCGAAGAGTTTTGCATAATCTTACCGGATACCGATATTGAGCATGCCGAGCAGATTGCGCAGCGCTGCCGTCAGGCCATAGAGCAAAGCGAGCATAAAGGGGTGAAAGTTACCTCTAGTTTTGGCTTGGCATCATTACAAATAGGTATGTCCAGTGCGGGGGAGTTAGTGAATCAGGCCGATGAAGCGCTTTATTACTCTAAGCAACACGGCCGAAATCAAGCCAATCGTTGGCAGAGCTCAATGGCCAATGCCGTTACCGCCGGGGGTGGCACTTAAATTTAAAAAGTTGCCGCAGGCAGGAGCTCAAAGGTTTATGGTATTAACCCGAGTTTGATGCTTAACTGCAAGGTAGGTGACTGACATTTGACGTCGGACATAGGCGCGGGAGGCTCCTATAAAAACCATGAAGTTTTGGGCAAACAACGTACGTTTAAAGCTGCTTGGGCTGGTTTTGGCGCTGGTTGGGTTACTGGCCTTAGCGGTGTGTTTTAGCTTGTTGGTGGTACAGGTGCAGGCCGCTGCTGCCGCCTACTTGGCTGGCCAAAGTATTTGGTCCCGGGCGCAGCTGGGTACCGTATACGAGCTTGAGCGCTACTCGCGCGAAGGCGAGCCCGAGCAATTGCAGCGTGCCCGACAATGGCTTGCCGTTATTCAGGCTGATCAGCGTGCCCGTGAGGGTATTGAAACTGACGCGTTAACAAATGCGCAGATAACCCAGGCGTTTATTGCCGGACGCAACCACCCCGACGATATACCTTCAATGATTTGGTTGTACCGCTGTTGTAATGACGTGGGCCACTTGCGGCGTGCAGCTGAGATTTGGCGCGAGTCCGACGCACACGTAGCGGCCTTAGAGCAGGTTGCCAATCGGTTAGAGCGCCAGTGGCAATCGGGTAACACGGATATGCAGGCGCAGGTTGCGCTGCGTAAGCAGTTGAGCTTTTTGAACGTTCAACTCAACCGGCTCACTGAAGAATTTCGCGGTGCTATGAGTCATGCGGCGCGCTGGATGACGACGTTCTTATCGTTAGCCAGCTTATTGTTTTTTCTGTTTATCGCGCTGTTAGTCTGGTGGCTTGGCTGGATACTGATGCGCACTTTACAGCGCACGCAAGAAAGCTTCCAAGCTATTTTTGAGCAAGCCGAAGTGGGCATGATTCAACTTGATGAACACGGCAATATCCTCGATGTTAATCCGGCTATCTGTAAAACCCTTAACTACTCCCGCGAGCAGCTAACACGCCTGAACCGGGTCGACTTGGTTTACCCGGAGGATTGGGGGCTGGGGGCTGAGCGTCGCGAGCAAATGCGCACGGGCGATATTGATAGCTACACGATTGAGCAAAGGCTGGTTAAGGGGGTTGGTGGTGTTGTGTGGGCGCGAATGACAGTTTCGCGGATTACCAGCGATATGGACGGCGAGCGATTATTTGCCATTATTGAAGACGTTTCCGAGTCGCGGCGTTTATCGGTCGAATTGAGCTACCAGGCCACTCATGATGCTCTCACCGGAATTCATAACCGCCGCGCCTTTGAGCGGCGGCTGTCCATTGTGCTGGCTGAAGCCCGCGCCGAGCAGCTGCAGCATGCGCTGCTTTTAATTGACCTCGATCAGTTCAAGGTGGTCAATGATACCTCCGGGCATCACGCCGGTGACCGGCTGTTGCAGCAGGTGGTCGACTTATTACGCCGTACCTTGCGCGAGCACGACATGCTGGCCCGCTTGGGGGGCGACGAGTTTGCTGTGATTTTGGAGAACTGCGGCCTGGATGTCGCCGCGCGCGTGGCCGATAAGTTGCGCAGCGAGCTAAGCGGCATGACATTCGTATGGGAGCAGCGCCGCTACGATTTAACCTGCAGCATCGGTGTCATACCAGTGTCAGCCGCTACCCCGGATACCGAGCATTTACTGAGTGCCGCTGACATCGCTTGCTATCTAGCCAAAGAGCAGGGCCGCAACCGGGTGTATATTTCGGAGCTGGACGATCAGCAGCATAAGGCCCGTCAGGGCGAGATGGAGTGGCTTAACCGCATACGGGGTGCCATCGCCGAGAGCCGTTTGTTTTTGGATGCTCAGCTTATTGTGCCCACCCGCCCAGGCCTCGGAGGTTTGCGCTACGAGGTGTTAGTGCGGCTAAAAAGCGAACAGGGCGAAGTCGTACCGCCGGGAGTTTTTCTACCAGCGGCCGAGCGATTTGGGGCCGCCTACGCCATTGATCGGTGGGTTATCGAGCACACGTTTAGCCAGTTGGCGAGTCACCCGGAGCACCTCTATCAGCTGGAGTCCTGTCATATCAATTTGTCGGGAGTGTCTCTCGATCAGTCCGATTTATATGATTTTATCGTGGGTATGTTGGAACAGTACGCCATACCGGCCGAGAAAATTTGTTTTGAGGTGACCGAGACCGCCGCGGTTAACAACCTGGCCGAGGCTATTAAATTTATGGAGCAATTGGGGCAAAAAGGCTGTCACTTTGGCCTGGATGACTTTGGCACCGGGTTATCATCGTTTAGTTACCTGCGTCGCTTGCCGATTGATGATTTAAAAATTGACGGCGTATTTGTGCGCGATATTGACCGCGATGAGACGGATCTGGCGATGGTGCGGGCGATTAATGAAATCGGGCAAACCCTGCACAAAAAAACCATTGCCGAATTTGTCGAGAACCAGGCAATTTTTACCCTGCTAATGGAGATGGGAGTCGACTTTGTACAGGGCTTTGGGGTGCATAAACCCTGTCGTTTTAGCAAATTGCTGGCGACGCCCGATCCGCTCACATTGGTACAGATACCACCACAGTAGCTCGCAAGCCCGGGGGTGACCTTTAGCGGCCCAGTGTTTAGTATGTCGTTTTTACCGATGACTGGATAAATCATTGTGGCCAAAGTCGTACAGCGGTCTAACGCCCCTATCAGCCGAATAGTGACATTGCTGGCTTTGCTGCTTGGTGCCTGCACCGCCCATGCCGCTTGGGTGAGTGAGCAACAGGCAATTATGGGCACCAGGGTGAGTGTCACCCTCTGGCATGCCGATGTTGCGCGCGCCGAGCAGCTGGCCGCCGAGGTGATGAGCGAGATGCGCCGCATCGACGCCAGCTACAGCCCCTACCAAGAAACCTCCGAGCTGTCGCGGATGAACCGCCTGGCCCCCGAGCGCGATGCGGCCACGCCCCTGAGCATCACCCCCGAGATGACCCGCCTACTGGACAAATCCCTCTACTATGGCCGGCTTACCGAGGGTGCCTTCGACATTACCTTTGCCTCGCTGGCGCGCTACTACGATTACCGCGCCGGCCAACAACCGAGTGAGGCGCAGCGTAAACAGTTGCTGCCGGCCATTGATTATCAACACGTTAAGCTCAATAAAACCGCCCAAACCGTTTACTACACCGCGCCCGAGGTGTACGTGGATTTAGGCGGTATTGCCAAAGGCTACGCGGTGGATCGCGCTATTTTACTGCTGCGCGAGGCGGGTGTGCAGCACGCCAGCGTCAGTGCCGGTGGTGACAGCCGGGTGCTGGGCGACCGCCGTGGTCGCCCCTGGATAGTGGGCATTAAGCAGCCCCGGGGTGAAGATGGTGTGGCGATTAAAGTGCCCTTGAGCGATGCAGCCATTTCTACCTCGGGTGATTACGAGCGCTATTTTATCGATGCCGACGGCGAGTGGATTCACCACATTATTAATCCGCGCACGGGCAAAAGCAGCGACGAGCTGGCCAGTGTGTCTATTATCGGCCCCGATGGCTTTGACACAGACGCCCTATCGACCAGTGTTTTTGTACTGGGGCCCGATAAAGGTTTAGCGCTGATTGACCAATTACCGGCATTTGATGCGATACTAATCACTCGGGCGGGCAAAGTGCGTTATAGCCGTGGTTTGGCGCCGCCTGAGTGATACGGCAATCACAGCTAACAGTGCGACAAAACCATACAATAACTGCACTTTGGGCGCTGATTGATTAAACTCCCCCTTTACAACAAGCAGGCACAAGCGAGAAACAGGACGTCACAATGACCCAGCGTTACCCCCAGATGGCTTTACATGGACTTTTCGTGTGCCTGTTACTACTTGTCAGCCCCGTGCAAGCGCAGCCGACTACAACGGATGAAACCGAGGCCCTGAAGCAACAGGTGCTGGAGTTAAACCGCGACCTGCTGATTTTAGAAGAAGAACTGCTCTACCCCGCCAACAGCCAGGTGGCCGTGTATTTATCACTGGATGTAGGTGAGTACTTTGCGCTGGATGCAGTAAAGCTTAAGCTCGATGATGAGTTTGTCGCCAGCGAGCTGTACACCCCTAAGCAGGTCGATGCGCTTATGCGCGGCGGTATCCAAAAGCTCTATTTGGGTAATATCAAAAGCGGCCAGCATGAAATAAGCGCCTTTTTTACCGGCATTGGTCCGCAGGGCCAACCCTACAAGCGCGCCGCCTCGGTGACGGTGGACAAAACCACCGCCCCGCTGGTGCTAGAGCTGCGCATTGTTGACTCTACCAGTAAGCTGCAACCGGTCTTTGATATTAAGCAATGGGAGCTCTAACAACCACCGGGCTCTGCGCCCTGCTGGCAGTTGGTAGCGCGGCGGTAGCGGCTGAAACGGCCCCCCACCCCGCGGCGCAGGATCTGCGCTACGGTGAGAGCTTGTACCACTATTATATCGGTGACTTTCCCGAGGCGCTGAGCGTGCTGTTGCGCGCCGACACCAGTGGCGGTATCGACGGGCATCAACACTACCCCGAGCTAATGCGCGCCGGTATGTATTTGGCGTACGGCATGGACGATCACGCCCGCCATGAATTTACCGCTCACTTGGGCCAAAGCGAAACCCAGCATGTGCGCGATACCGCCCACTACTATTTGGCGCGGCTTGATTATCGCACCGGGGATTACGCCGAAGCCGCGGCCTCGGCGAGCACCATTGGCGACACCTTAAGCGATCCGCTGATGGATAACATCGCTCTGCTAAACGCCCATCTACTGATCAAAACTGGCCCACTGCCCAGCCTGCAAGAGGCCGAGACAACGCTCAGCCCGCTGCAGCATAACCGCGCGCTGGCCTTGCTCAATTTGGGGAATGCCGCCTCTCGCGCCGGCGATACTACCCGGGCGCAAAATTATTATCGCGCCGGGCTTGGCACCGAGTTGCCCGAAGATGAAGCCCGGATCGATGAGGCGCTGGCCATTCGCGATAAAACCCTCACCGCGATCGGTTACAGCTTTTTGCAGCAAGGCAGTTTTGCCTCGGCCAAAGCAGCGTTTCGCGATGTGCGGCTCGACAGCAACCTCGCCAATAGCGCACTGTTAGGTTACGGCTGGGCCGCCGCCAGTTACCACGATTACGTATTGGCGCTTAAACCCTGGCAGGCATTGCGCCGGCGCTCGCTACTGGAGCCCGCCGTACAAGAGACGTTGCTCGCGGTGCCCTGGGCTTACGAGCAGCTGCAAGCGCCGCGCTCGGCGCTGAAGGCCTACCGTGAATCCGAGCAGATTTTAACCGACGAGTTTAGCCGTATTAAGCAAGTGCTGGCCGGGCTAGACCGCGAGACGTTAACCGTGAGCCTGCGCCACAGTGCCGAGCTGGATGCTTTGCTCAGCGCCGGCGATGGCCGTGAGCTACAGAGCTGGCTGACCCTGCACGAGGTGGATGTACTCGCCAGCAACTCGCGTTATCTGCAGGCGCTGCTTAAGCGCGATGCCCTGCAAGACAGCGCGCAGCAGTTGCGCGATTTACTGCGGCTGCAAACGCTGCTTAATCAGTGGCAGCGCAAGCTCGACATCTACCAGCAACTTATTGTCGATAAACGCCAGCTGCGCATCGAGCGCGCCACCGAGATCGACCAAACCCAGCTATTGCAACAGCATCAGATGCTGCGCCAACAGCGCGATGCGCTGGCGGCCGAGCTTGCGCTTATAGAGCAAGAGCATAACGCCGTGGCGCTGGCCGGCGAGGAGACTCGCGCGCTGGCCGAGCGAATTGCCCGCGCCCGCGACCACGCGGCGGCATTAGCCGGCACCGGCGAGGTGGCCGCTAATGCCGCTGAGCGCTTAGCTTTTTACGACGGGGTTGTCCGCTGGCGTGCCGCCGAGGCGTTTGCCGAGAACCACTGGCGCGCGCGTAACACCCTGGCGCAATTAGATAAGGCGTTAGCCGAGAGCGCCGAGCGCAGCGATCGCGTGGCCACTATTTTAGCCACCGACCCGGATCTAGACGCTCAGGCCATGGGAATCACCGGCCTACAAGCGCGTAACGATGCACAGCTGACCGAGCTTAATGCGGCCATCGACGCCGATACCGCTGCGCTGCTGGGCGCCCTACGAGAAACCCTTGAGGGGCACCGCGACCGGCTGCAAGATTATCTCGCGCAAACCCGCCTGAGTATTGCCCGCCTGTACGATGACGCTTACCGCGCGGCGGGCGACGCCGACATCAATGCGCCCAGGCTGCCGGAGGTGCAACAGTGATCTACCGGCACCGATTACCGCTAGCGCTGGCCGTGGCAATGGTGCTGCAGGGTTGCAGCACCAGCCCGCTGGAGCAGCACAGCACACTGGCCGATTTACCGGACCCAACCGTGCCTCTGGGTGAGCAAGAGATTGAGCGCCAGGATTTAGCTCAGATCGAGGCCAATTACCGGGCGGCGCTGCAAATGGCCACCAACCCTGAGATGCGCCATCACATTCAGGTGCGCCTGGCCGATTTGCAAATGGCCCGCTCCGAGGCGGCCCAGCAACAGGCGCGAACCTTAACCGCCTTTTTTGCCGAGCCCATCGCCCACTACGAGGCGCTGGTAGACGATTACCGCGCCGCCCCGGAAAACTCCGTAGCCAGTGAGCCCGACGCGCTCTATTACAAGCTCTCTAAGGCCTATGCGCTGGATGGCCGCGACGCCGAGGCAGCGGCTACGTTAAACGCGCTGGCCAAGCGCTTTCCCGAGTCGCCCTATATTCAAGAGGCGCAGTTTCGCCGCGCCGAGCGCGCCTTTGCTGAGGGTAAGTACTTACTCTCTGAAGAGCTTTACCGCGAAGTGGCCGCCAGCGAGACCTCGGCCTTTGCCGACAACTCGCTCTATATGGAGGGCTGGTCGGCTTACAAGCAAAGCCAGTACGATATTGCTATGGCGCGCTTTACCGAGTTGCTTGACCAAAAGTTGGGCGAGGCTCAGCTGGCCGCTGACGTGGCCGGTATCATCGAGCAAATGGGCGCCACCGATCGCAATCTGGTCGAGGATACCCTGCGGGTGCTGAGCTTTACTTACGCCAACCTCGATGGTGCTCAGACTATTGCCGAGCAGCAAGAGAGCATCGGCGGGCGTCCCTATCAGTTTTTACTCTATCAGCAGCTGGGGGATTTATACCTAGCGCAGCAGCGCTACCTGGATAGTGCCGATACCTTTGCGCGCTTTGTGAATCACAACCCCGACGCCGATATGGCCCCGGACTTTTCAATTCGCGAGATCGAGGTGTATCAGGCGGGGGAGTTTCCGTCACTGGTGTTTCCCGCTAAACAGGCTTATGTCGATCGCTACGGTATTTACAGCAGCTATTGGCAGGCCCGCGCCGGGATCAGTGCGCCGCCCACCGCCATGCAAGCTAAGCAGGTGGTGCGCACCAAAAAACCGCGCAATATGAGCAGCAATGCGCTGGCTAAGCTGCGTCTGTATCTCGAGCAGCTGGCGCGTCACCACCACAGCGAGGCGCAGCGTTTAGAGCGGCTGCTGGCCGAGGGCGGCGCGGCTGCACCGAGTCGCGCCGATATCAACCGCAGCTTTAGCGACGCCGCCGACCTGTATCTGGAATTAGTGCTTACCTTTCCGGCCGACGAGGCAGTGCCTGAGATTACCTTCCTGATGGGTGAGGCTCTTAGCGAAGGTGGGCGCACCATTGATGCCTTGGTGGCCTACGAAAATGTTGCCTTTGAAAAACGCGACCCGGAGTTTGGCGCCGAAGCCGGCTACAGCGCGGTTTTGCTGGCGGGCGAGTTGGTGCGTCGCTCCGAGTCGGGCGAGTTACTTGAGCCCAGCGCGCTGGCACTAGAGCCGGTACAAAGCAGCGTGTGGCAATGGCAGCAGCGCAAAATTGACGATGCCATAAAGTTTGCCGAGTATTACGCGGCCGATCCACGGGCCATTAAAGTACTCACGCAAACCGCCCCGGAGCTATTGTATCAGGGCGATCTGGTGCGTGCGGCGGCGGTCTCTCAGCAAGTCATCGCCTGGCAACCTACCGCCTCGGGCGACTTACTGTATACCGCCTGGCTCACTTTGGGCCATGCGCAGTTTGAGCAGGAAGCATACGCCGATGCCGAGCTGGCTTACTGGCGCGCTCTGGATCTGCATCCCGAATACGGGCAAATGCCGGGCTCGCCCAGCGCCGGTGAAATTCGCGAGCGCATAGCCGCCAGTATTTATCAGCAGGCACAAGCGCAGCTGGCCGCCGGGGACAGCGATGCGGCCATCGAGTTGCTGCTGCGGATTCACGCCGAGCTACCTGACAGCACCATTGCCAGCCAGGCACTGTTTGATGCCGGCCACACCGCACAAATGGCCGGTGACTGGAGCCGCGCCGAAACCTTGCTAAACGAGTTTGCCGCGAGCTACCCCAACCATGAGCTTAATGCCCGCCTACCCGCTAAGTTGATTGTGATTTACGAGGCCATGGGCGCCTGGGATCAGGCCGCCGGTCTACTGAGCAATCAAGCCGCGAGCAGTGCCGACCCAGAGTTGGCGCGTCAGTCGTTATTAACGGCGGCGGAGTATTACGACAAAGCCGATAACTGGGAGCAGGCGCGCAATCACTATCGCGAGTACGCCCACGCCTACCCGAAGCCTGTAGGTGAGTTGATTGAGGTAGAGCAACGTTTGGTCGAGCTCTATAGCGACAAAGACGATATCAGCAGCCGTGATTTTTGGCTGGCGCGGGTAATCAAAAGCGCCAGCAAAGCGCCCACTGAGCGCAGTAACTATCTGGCCGCCAGCGCCGCCACCACACTGGCCGAGGCGCCCTACCAGCGCTTTAGTCAGTTGCGTTTGACCTTGCCGATAAAAAATAGTCTGGGCAAAAAACGCGATGCCCTTGATAAGGCGCTCAAAGCCCAGCAGCGTGTACTGGACTTTAAAGTGGCCGACTTTACCACCCGCGCCAATTACTACATTGGCGAAATCTACCTGCAGTTGGCACGCGACTTAATGGATTCCGAGCGGCCCGACAACCTCAATGTGTTGGAGCTGGAGCAGTACGACATTTTGCTGGAAGAGCAGGCTTACCCCTTTGAAGAAAAGGCCATTGACTTGCACGAGGCCAACGCCCAGCGCGCTTGGGGTGGCATTTACGACGATTGGGTAAAAGCCAGCTTAACGTCTTTGGCGAGTATCTTACCGGCGCGCTATAACAAGACCGAATTTACCGTGGAGGTCGCCGATGAGATTCGCTAACAAGGCGGCTTTGGCACGCTTACTGTGGGCGAGCCTGTTGCTGGGGCTGATTGGCTGTGCCAGTCAATCCCCCGAGCCTGCGGCTAACGCGCCGGATGAGATAAACCTGACGGATGCCCCAATGCCCGGTGCCGAGGCGGCGCCCAGGCCGGCGATTTTACCGCCGGGCCCGATTACGCAAAACCCGTATCTGACGGCGCCTGCACCGGCTATTTCGCCCGAGGCGCGCGAGACTTTTAAGCGCGCCCGCGAGCAAATGCGTACGCAGCGCTGGGGCGATGCACGCCATACTTTGCAAGCGTTAGTTGTGGAGGCACCCAACGTATCGGGCCCCTGGCTGAATTTGGGCATCGTCTGGTTGCACCTCGACAAGCCGGGGCAGGCGCGGGCGGCTTTTGAGCGGGCCTTGGCGGCCAACTCGTTAAACGTGGACGCCTACAATCAACTGGCGGCGCTAGAGCGCCGCGCCGGTAACTTTGCTCAAGCCGACTCTCTGTACACTGAGGCGCTGACGGTGTGGCCTTATTCTGCAGATACTCACTGCAACCAGGGCATGTTGTACGATTTGTATATGGGCCGCTGGTCCGATGCGCTGGCGCACTATGAAGCCTGCGGTTATTTGCGCGAGCAACAAACCGGTGAGCTAGACAACACCGTGAATGGCTGGATTATCGATCTCAAGCGGCGCATTGCGGCGCGGGAGGCAAACGGATGAAACACTCGACTCAGACAACACTGCTTGGTGCGTTATTAATGGTAAGTGCGGCGGCTTTGGGGCAGGGCGACTCGCGGCTCGAAAGTATTATTACCGGCAACCAGGAGCAGCCCCAGGTGTTGTATTTGGTGCCCTGGCAAACACCCGACAGCCCGACCCTAAAATACGATGTGATTAACAATCAGGCCCACGTAGTGTTTGAGCACATAGAGCGTTCGGAATTATTGCGCGAGCTAAAGTATTTGCCCCCGCTGGCCGAGCCCGATTTGACCAAACTTGTAGAAACGGCCAGCGAGCAGCAGGGCGAATCGCAATCGTCACAACCGGCGCCGGAAAATTAAGGCATAATACGGCGCAAATTGCATAACAGGCAGCGCCAGCGTAGCGCGGCCAATACGCCTCAGTGTACACTCGGCGTTTTATTATTAGCTTTGGCAAGCGCACGCGCAGCGTGTGCGTGATTAACTAACAGACAACTCGCGGCATTTGTAAGGTAGACAACTATGGACTTTTTCTCGACAGTGGTGCGCTTTTTTCAAAATGGCGGGCCGTTTATGTATCCCATCGCCATCGTGTTGGTGATTGGTTTGGTAATCGCCATCGAGCGCTTTGTGGTGCTTAGCCAAGCCAAGCGCGCCAACCAGCAAGCCTTTGGCCGGGTTATGCCGCTGTTAAAAAAACGGGATTATCAAGCGGTCGTCAATATGGGCCGCAGTGATGAAGCCCCCATTGCTAAAATTGTCGCGGCCGGTGTGTCGCGCATGGGCGGTTCAGGTGGTCGCAACGAAATCGAGTTGGCCATGGAAGAAGGTGTGCTAGAGGCTATGCCGCGCCTCGAAAAACGCACCCCCTACTTGGCAACGCTGGCCAACATCGCCACGCTGCTGGGGCTGCTGGGTACCATTATCGGTCTGATTGCGGCCTTTACCGCGGTGGCCGAGGCCGACCCGGCCGAGAAAGCCACGCTGTTGTCTAACAGCATTTCGGTTGCCATGAACACTACCGCCTTTGGTTTGATTGCCGCCATTCCGCTGTTGCTGTTTCACGCCATGTTACAAACCAAAACCACTGAGCTGGTCGACTCGCTGGAGATGACCGGCGTACGTTGCTTAAATCTGCTGACCAATACCGCTCGCCCCGCAGCGCCCAAAGCTAACGCAAACGCATAAGGGAAGATCATGCGCTTTAGAAGGCGACGCCAAAGCGAGGATGCCGAGCTAAACATTACCTCCTTTATGAATCTGATGATCGTATTGGTGCCGGTATTGTTGCTTAGCATGGTGTTCTCACGCATTACTGTGTTGGAGCTGAATCTTCCCGATTCGGCTTCATCCAGCTCGTCGGACGATGAGCAAGATAAACTCGATTTTCTGGAAGTGGTGATTTACCCCGACTACCTCGGCGTGAATCATCCGGCGGGTAACCGCGCCGCGAGCATTTGCACTAAGGACGATGGCAGCTACGATTTTGCGCTGCTTTCTCAAGCGTTGCAGCAAATCAAAATCCGTTTGGAAGACGAGTACCAAATGGAGAAAGACGACATCGTACTACTGGCACAGCCAGATACTGATTATCAAACCATCGTGAGCACCATGGATACTGTGCGTTCCTTTAAAGCCGTGGTAGCCGCTGACGAAGTTGACGCCGTCTTGTTCCCCAAAGTGTCACTGGGCGACGCACCGGTTAACGACCCGCTGGTCGATAAAGAAAAAATTACCTGCCTGCCAGGCGTTGGGGGTGAATCGTGAAGCAGTCACTGCGCGCCAAACGCATGGCAAAACATCATCGCCGCCACAACAGCGCTCCCAAGCTAAACCTTGTGTCGCTGATGGACATCTTTACCATTTTGGTATTCTTTTTGTTGGTGAACTCCTCCGATGTTGAAGTGCTCACCAACGATAAAACCATCGAGCTGCCCGCCTCGGTAGCCGACACTGTGCCCGAGACCACAGTGGTGGTTAAAGTGAACAACGAGCAAATTTTAGTGGGTGGCCGTGCCATTGTTGCCATAAGCGATATCGCACAAGCGGCTGAGGCTGGCGCGGACGAAGAGGCCAACAATATTGCCGAGCTTACCAAAGAGCTTGAGTACTTGGCTGGCAAAGCGCGCGAGCTTACCGAGGAGCAACAGCAAACGGGCCGCCCGATTACCATCATGGGTGACAAAGCCATTCCCTATACACTGCTTAAACGCATTATGAACACCTGCGCTCAAGCCGGGTATCGCGATATCTCGTTGGCGGTGAACAAAACCTCAGACTCTGCGGAGCAACCGGGCACAGGAGCCGATAGCTGATATGGCCCTGCGTGACTCAGAGAACTACCGTTTATTTGGCCAAGGCCAGAGCGACGATAAACGTTTTATTAGATTGGTGGCGATTGCTCTCGGGCTGTTCGCTTTGGTAGGTATTATTGTCCCGCTGATTAACCTGCCTGAAGTTGAACGCGAAGAAAAAGAAAAACTGCCGCCTCAGCTTGCGCGCGTATTGCTCGAAAAAGAAGAGATTAAGCAACCCGAGCCCGAACCGGAGCCAGAGCCTGAACCGGAACCCGAACCCGAACCGGAAGAGGAGCCTGAGCCCGAAGAGGAACCGGAGCCAGAACCAGAAGTAGAACCTGAGCCCGAACCCGAGCCGGTCACACAGGTCGATCAGGCGCGCGAAAAAGCCAAGGTCAGTGGTGTGCTGCAGTTTCAGGATACGCTGGCGGATATGCGCGAGGCGATTGACACCGAAGCTGTGGCCAGCGAAGAAATTACCCGCGGCCAAGCCGAGGCCGAACGCACCGAGCGTAACTTAATTACCAGTGGCGCCGAGGCCGATAGCGGCGGCATCAATACTTCTGCTCTGTCGCAAGACACCGGTGGTGTGGCGCTCTCGGGCCGCGAAACTACCCAGGTAGAGAGCGCTCTGGGTGGCGCCGATGCCACAGCAAGTGCCGCGCAAAATAACCGTAAAGCCGGCGAGCGCAGCGACGAAGAAATTCGCCGGGTGATGAGCCAGCACGCTAGCGCGCTGGATCGCTACTACCGCCGCGCCCTGCGCGAAAACCCAGCGCTGCAGGGTAAAGTCGTGCTGAAACTGGTGATTAACCCCGACGGCTCGTTGGCCTCGGTGAGTATTGTCAGTTCGGATTTGCGTGATGCGGATTTAGAGTCAAAAGTGCTGGCGCGGGTTAAACTCATTACCTTCGAGCCCAAAACCGACGTAGTGGTCACCACGCGTAACTATACCCTCAACTTCCTACCGCAACTGTAAGTAAGTTGCGGTTGAGGTGGTGCCGGTGCCCTCGCTTGTGCCATATTCACGCCTAGAATATGGTTGGACTTTTATCACACCGCGAAAGATTGTCACCCCTTGGTTTTAATCGGGGGTGAGGTCCGCTTCTCCATTTTAAGTTGTTCCTGCCCACCTCATACTCCTTTATTTGCGCCAGAGCTTAAAAGTCATTACTTTGAGCCTGATGGATATTGTCTCGTATCTGAGCTAAGGAGCTGCCTGATGATATCTATGTTCCGCTCTTTTCGATAAGGATAAAAAATGGATTTTAAAAAAGTATTTGCAGGCGCGGTCTTTAGTCTGTTGCAGCAGCGCTTAGTGTTGGCTAAAGCGTTGTTGCTGCCTATGGTTGCCTATCTGGTGTTAGGTTTTGTCAGCTATTTAGAGGCTGGCATTATGCTGCAAGTGTTCGTGTGGTTACTGAGTACGGTTGTCGAGGTTTTGATCGCCGTTACGACTCATCGGATTGTCTTACTGGGGGCAGGCTCGGTGCCCGCGTGGGGAATTTTTGTGCCTACGGCGCGCGAGTGGTGGTTTTTGTTGTACCTATTGGGTTTAACCGTACTGATGGGGTTGGTTGGCATGTTGGTAACTATCCCGGTAATTGGTGTTGTCCTGTGGCTATTGGCGGCGCTATATCTGCTTAGCAGGTTGAGTCTGGTGTTTCCCGCCATCGCGGTTGATCAACCCATTAGCTTTGCAGCATCGTGGCAGCGTACCCAACAGCACCAAAAACTTATGCTGTTGGTGGTAATAATAGTGCCTGTACTTGTTGGCACGTTAAGTTATCTGGTTGGACTTGTGCCTTACGCCTACATCTTGGGATTATTGCTATGGCCTGTCGGACTGGTGTTTACCGTGGCTATGCTCTCGATGGCGTATCTATTGATTGTACAAAGTGAAGGCATTGAGGATAACTCGCAGACGCAGTAGAATTTTAACGCTACTGGCCCTACTGCCCAACTGCATTTGAATCATTATTATAACGATAAGAGATGCCCCATGAGCCCCACTGTTATTGCTAAGCGAACGATTGCTAATACTACCCTAAGAGTGAATGAGTTGGGTTTTGGCTGCGCTCCGGTGGGTAATCTCTACCATGCAGTTTCTGATACGCAAGCGGCGCAGATATTAGCCGCAGCGTGGGATGTGGGGTTGCGTTATTTTGATACCGCTCCTCACTATGGGCAGGGCTTAAGTGAGCGTCGCACGGGGGACGCATTGCGCGCGTTAAAAGGGCGCGACTATATTTTGTCGACCAAAGTGGGCCGCCTGCTTAAGCCCTCAGGCTATCGTCACGAGCGTCACGGTTTTGTTTCGCCGATGCCTTTTGATTTTGAGTACGATTACAGTTACGACGGGGTAATGCGATCGTATGAAGATAGCCTGATGCGTTTGGGGCTGGACCGGGTCGATATTTTGTATATCCATGACATCGGGCGTTTGACTCACGGCGATAAACACGATGAGTATTTTAAGATCGCTATGGATGGTGGCTATAAAGCACTGGATGAGCTGCGCTCGAGCGGGGCTGTAAAAGCAATAGGCTTGGGAGTCAACGAGAGTGAGGTGTGCGAAACCGCACTGGATTGCGGTGATTGGGATTGCTTTTTATTGGCTGGGCGCTACACCTTGCTAGAGCAAGACTCGCTGAAAACTCTGTTACCCAAATGCGAAAAGCGCAACACCTCGGTTATTGTGGGTGGGCCATACAACTCTGGCATATTGGCCTCTGGCGTCAACACGAGCCACACGCCTATGTACAATTATAGCCCTGCCCCTAAACGTATTATCGATAAGGTATCGCGCATCGAGTCCGTGTGTGCCGATTACGGTGTTACACTGGCAGCGGCGGCTTTACAGTTTCCATTGGCGCATCCAAGTGTCGCGTCGGTTATTCCCGGGCTGGGGAGCGATCAGCATATAAAGAAAACGCTGGAGTTTTTCAATGAAGATATCCCCCATGCGTTTTGGCAGTCACTAAAATCTAATCATTTAATTGATGAGTCGGCTCCGCTACCGGTTACTCGGGTTAAGGCGGGCTGAGTATGACTCAGCCATTGGGTTACTCTATGGTGAAAGTGGATAGCCACCAACACTTTTGGCTGCGCGAGCGCGGTGATTACGATTGGCTAACACCAGAGTTAAAACCGTTAGATCGGGACTTTTTACCCGAACACTTAAACGATATATTGCTCAGAAACCAAATTTGTAAAACAGTTCTGGTTCAGGCTGCTGCAACAGACTCAGAAACAGATTTTTTATTGTCGCTAGCAGACAACAATAGTTTTGTCGCCGCTGTAGTGGGTTGGGTAAATTTTGAATCACCTGAAGTGATGGCGCGATTGCGATACCTGACCCAGAAGCGAGTTTTTAAAGGCGTACGGCCAATGCTGCAGGATATCCCCGATCCTGCCTGGATATTACAGCCGCCGTTTTTTGCGTTGTTTAAGCTTCTGGCAAAACTTGAGCTCAGCTTTGATGCGCTAGTCACCCCGCAGCATTTACCTAATTTACACACGCTGGCGCGGCAGCACCCGGAGTTAAAGATCGTTATCGATCATGGCGCCAAGCCTAATCTCGCCCAGGGCAATTTGAGCCAGTGGCGCCGTGATATTTCTAAGCTGGCGATGTGCGACAACGTATTTTGTAAGCTCTCTGGCTTGCTCACCGAGTCGGGGTCGCAGCCTAACTTTCAGTCAGTAGTCCCCGCTCTGGAGTACTTACTCGAGTGCTTTGGTCCGAAACGTGTCATGTGGGGCAGCGACTGGCCTGTGCTGAACCTGGCGGGTAGCTACGATGCTTGGGTAGCAGATTGCGGAGCCTACTTTGCAGGCTTAAGCGAGGAGGATCAGTCGTGGGTTTGGGGGCGGACCGCGCAGAGTTTTTATGCCTTTTGAGTAGGTGTAATCCTTGAGGTTTTTCTATCAGTAAAAAAACGGGTAACGAAGGCGTTAATTGCGCTAGGTAATTGTTAAGAAGAGTATAAAGTAGTCCTAATAATTGATAATCCCAATGACGATTAGCGGGCGCTGGGTTAGACTGCTTTGATTGTTTTTTGATCGGCTTATGTTCGTACGCGTAGCAACAGAATAAATAGCTGAGACAGAATAAAAATATTCGATTAACCAGAAGTGCCCATACTTATGATGATTTCTCGCTTTTTTGCCTTTGTCTGTCTTTTGACCGTACCGCTTGCCCCCTTAGTTCAAGCTGCTGACGAACGTTTACAGTCGGTGTTGATTTTCTCAAAAACCGCCGGTTGGGTACACGAATCGATACCCGATGGGGTTGCCAGCGTGACTGAGCTGGTTGAGGCGCAAGGCTTAACGCCGGTGGCGAGTGACGATGCCAGCCTGTTTACCGACGAAACGTTGCGCCAGATGGCGGCCGTGGTTTTTGTTAATACCACGGGCGACATTCTGAATGATCAGCAGCAGCTGGCCATGGAGCGTTATATCCAGGCGGGTGGCGGTTTTGTGGGGATTCATGCCGCGGCTGATACCGAGCGCGAGGGTGGCTGGCATTGGTACCGGCGTTTGGTCGGGGCGGCTTTTGAGTCGCACCCTAGCGACCCGACTAATGTACAGCGGGCTAAGCTCAAGGTGGTGGATTCGCACCACCCTGCCACCCAGACAATGCCCCATGAGTTTACCATCGCCGATGAATGGTATGACTTTAGCGGGCTATCGGATTTGCGCCAAGATCTACTGGTAGTGGATGAGCGCAGCTATCAAGGGGGCACTCACGGTGCTTATCACCCCATTGCCTGGTATCAGGCGTTTGACGGGGGCCGCTCGTTTTACACAGGCCTTGGGCACACTAAGCAAACCTTTAGCGACCCACGTTTTTTACAGCATTTGGCTGGTGGCCTTGATTACGCCGTGGGCGAGCGGCAACCGCTAGATTATTCAGCCGCGCGGCCGGATCCGCGGCGGTTTTCCCGCGAGGTATTGGTCGATAATTTAGACGAGCCGGTGAGCTTTGATGTGACCACCGACTACGCCGGCGCCATGATTGCTCAGCGTCAGGGAAAACTGTTTTGGCTGGATGTAGCCAGCCGCGAGTTGCAGACAATGGCGGAATTTGATGTGTTTGCGCCGAAAAAGAAAATTGAGTTTGGGTTAATAGCTGTGGCGTTTGATCCGGGCTTTGCGCACAACAACCAGATCTATGTGATGTACAACCTCGAAGACGAGAGCGGTGAGGCCGAACTACTGCAACGTGTAGCGCAGTTTAGTGTTAACAATAAAAAGGTAGACTTGGCCTCGGAGCAGGTGCTGCTGGATATCCCCATGGATAACACCTGTTGTCACACAGGCGGTAATCTGGAGTTTGATAACGCGGGCAATTTATTTATCGCGATTGGCGACAATAGCAACCCGTTTGAGTCGAATGACTCTGGCCCCATGAATAATAAGCCCGACGGCACTTATCACGATGCGCTGCGCAGCTCAGCCAATAGCCAGGATTTGCGCGGGAAAATTTTGCGTATTCACCCCGACCAGAAAGGGGGGTACCGAATTCCTGACGGAAATTTATTCAGCTCGCCAGAGCAAGGGCGCCCTGAAATTTACGTGATGGGTACGCGTAACCCTTACACCATTGCGATTGATGAAAGCACCGGGGATTTGTATTACGGTGACATTGGGCCGGATGCAAAAGCCGATAGCGAAGAGTTTGGCCCGCGCGGTTACGACGAGATAAACAAGGTGACCGAGCCGGGCTTTTTTGGCTGGCCGACGATGTTGGCCAACAATAAACCGTACCGTATGTACGATTATCAAGCCGGGAAAAGCGGTAAATTTTTTGATCCGCTGGCTGCGCAGAACTTCTCACCGCGCAACACCGGGTTAGATGTTTTACCGCCGGCGCAACCGGCGCTCATGTGGTATCCCTATGCCAGCTCTGACCGCTTCCCCGAGCTGGGTCAGGGCGGCCGCAACGCGCTGGTCGCCGGTATCTATCCGAAAGGGAATGATGAGTTGGCGTACCCGCGCTACTATCAAAACAAATTGTTTATTGGCGATTTTATGCGCAGCTGGATCAAAGTCGTCACCCTAAACGATGACGATAACGTCGTAAAAATTGATAACTTTGCTCCGACCGTTAAATTTGCCGGCCCGCTGGACATGCGTTTCACCAAAGACGGCCGCCTGTGGGTGTTAGAGTACGGCACCCAGTGGTGGGCGGGTGGTAAAGACGCCAAGCTTAGCTTTATTACCTACGATCCGGATGCCGAGTTGGTCGACCCTGTAGTCGCCGACATTGAGACCAGCGATGCGGTCGGTGGTGTGGGTCACGAGGTTCAGCTGGAAATTGCCCAGGGGAAAGATCTAACGGAAAGCACCAGCTGTATTGCCTGCCATAAAGAAAACGCCGCATCGGTGGGGCCGAGCTTTTTACAGGTGAAGCAAAAATACAGCACCCTAGAGGATCCGAAAGCCTATATCGCCAATACCATTGCCCAGGGGAGCCGCGGAAAGTGGGGCGACCATGTAATGCCGGCTCATAGCTTTTTGGATCAGGCTACACGCGATAAAATTGCCGCTTATATCCTCTCGGTTAGCGCCGAGTAAGCTTTGCCCTCACATCCGCCGGCGGGTGTGAGGGCTCTACCTCGGCGATACCCTCCCACCTCAGCCCGACCTTGCTAGTGCTTATGTGACCCTATAGCTTATAGTGTAGTGATATAGGCACATACATCATTAAGTAGGGTTTGCATTGCTCAATCGTATCTGGGCCAGTCTGATTGTTATCTCGTTGCTGTGGGGCATTAGTGCCAGCGTGTTGGGGCACCACGAGGTGGCCGATGCGCTGGTTGCCTCTTTGTTTGAAATGGCTGAACTTGCTACCACTATTTGCCTCGGCTTGATTGGCGTTATGTGTTTTTGGCTGGGGCTGATGCAAATCGCCAATGTCAGTGGCCTGAGCGCCAAGCTGGCACGCGGCTTAGCGCCGCTGTTTAGCCGGTTAATGCCCGAAGTGCCCCGCGGCGACAAAGCTATTAGCAGTATCAGCATGAATATGGCGGCAAACATGCTGGGGCTGGATAACGCGGCCACCCCAGCCGGTATTCAGGCGATGCGCGATTTACAGGTGCATAACCAAACCCCCAGTGTCTTAAGCAACGCACAAATTTTATTTTTGGTGCTTAACACCTCTTCGGTCACGCTGATACCCACCACGGTTTTTGTCTATCGCGCGCAGCTGGGTGCGGCGACTCCTACCGACGTATTTTTGCCCATCTTACTGGCCACCAGCTGCTCGACACTTGTGGGTTTGCTAGCGGTGGCCTGGCTGCAAAAGCTCAAATTGTGGTCGCCTGTGGTGCTGGCGTATTTTGTTGGCGCGGCGGTGATAGTCGGTGGCTTATTAGCGGCCAGTGTCGATAACGGCGAAATAGGCAAACGCTCGGCATTGGTGGGTAATTTAACGCTAATTTCGCTCATCGCGGGGTTGTTTTTGTACGGCTTTAAGCGCCGGGTACGCATGTACGATGCGTTTATCGATGGCGCTAAAGAGGGCTTTGGCATCGCCATTGGTATCATCCCCTATTTGGTGGCCATGTTGTTTGCCCTGGGCTTGTTGCGCGCTTCTGGCGTGTTTGAGTTTATGCTCGAGCAGTTGCGCTTTATGGTGGCATTTATGGGTGGCGACACTCGCTTTGTGGATGCCCTACCGACCGCTCTAATGAAACCGTTTTCGGGCTCGGGCTCTCGCGCGCTTATGATCGAGACGATGGAGGTTTACGGCGCGGACTCGTTTGCCGGCCGCTTAGCGGCGGTGTATCAGGGCAGCACCGAGACCACCTTTTATGTGTTGGCCGTATACTGCGGTGCGGTAGCCATTACGCGCACCCGGTATGCGTTGGCCTGCGGTTTGCTGGCCGATGGCGCCGGCATGCTTGCGGCAACATTAATCGCCTATTGGTTTTTTGGCTAGCGCCGGTAAACCGCAGCTCGCTATTTATGGTGTAACAATTAAGGAGGCTATATGGCACAGGCAATGGTTCCGATGTTGATGTTTGAGGGCGACGCCGATGAGGCAATTGGCTTTTATGTCTCGCTGTTTGAAGATTCTGGCGTGTTATCGATGGAATATTACGGTGCTGATGAACCTGGCCCCGAAGGCACAGTAAAAAAAGCATCGTTTATTGTGGCGGGTCAGGCCCTGATGGCCATGGATAGCCCTATTAAGCATGAGTTTAGTTTTACCCCGGCATTGTCGCTGTTTGTGACCTGCGACAATGCCGAGCAGCTTAGGGCGGCCTACGGGCAATTATTAGACGGTGGTGAAGCCCGTATGCCGGTGGATGACTACGGCTTTAGCGAGCTGTTTGCCTGGGTGGACGATCGCTATGGCGTAAGCTGGCAGCTGAATGTGGAATAAGTGTATTGCTGAAACCCGCTAAAAGCATAAAGAGATTGTTGTGTTAACGCTTGCCCCTAAAGCCGCGCTGGTGGCGGTGTTAACCCTTGCTTGGGCGCCACTGACGAGCGCGCAGGTACTGTTGCCGTTTGCCAGTGACGGCTGCAGCTCGTTCCCTGATGGCACCTGGGCGCAGGAGCAATTGTGGCTGGGCTGCTGTGAGGCGCACGATTTGGCTTACTGGCAAGGCGGCACCTATCAGCAGCGACTAGACGCCGACCTGGCCCTGGAGGCTTGTGTTGCTGAGGTGGGTGAGTCGGAAATTGCCTTGCTGATGCTTGCCGGTGTGCGTGTGGGGGGCAGCCCTTTGTTTAACACCAACTACCGCTGGGGTTATGGCTGGCCCTATCCGCGTTGGTACGGTGAGCTTAATGAGGCCGAGCAGCGCGAAGTGCTGCGCCTAATGCCTGCGCTGGGTTTGAAAAACGAATAAGGGGGGAATTCCGGGTTCCCTCGTGCCGTACAATACGGGCAAGAAACACAAGGGTCCCCGGTATTAGGGTTGGCGGCGGCCGCTACGAAAACTTGAGCGCCATCCAACCCTATTTTGTGCGCTAGTTCTTGTTTTTCATGGCCTGCTGTAGCAAAGCCCCCATACTGCCTAGCGCGGCTTTGTTGTTGCCGCCTTGCGAGCCTTGGTTGCGCCCGCTGTCACGCTTGTTGTTGCGCGCACGGCGCGGCGTATCGCCACCGCCGGTTTTCTCACCGGGGGTGTCATCCAAGCGCATCGATAGGCCAATGCGCTTGCGGTCTACGTCCACCTCCATCACTTTCACTTTGGCGATGTCGCCGGCTTTCACCACCTCTCGCGGGTCTTTAACAAAAGTGTTAGACAGCGCCGAGATATGCACCAAGCCGTCTTGATGCACGCCGATATCCACAAAGGCACCAAAGTTGGTGACGTTAGTGACGGTGCCCTCCAAAATCATGCCAGGCTCCAGATCTTTTAGGGTTTCCACCCCTTCCTGAAACTTGGCAGTACGAAACTCGGGGCGGGGATCGCGGCCGGGCTTATCCAGCTCTTTTAGGATGTCGGTAATGGTGGGTAAGCCAAATTGCTCACTGGTGTAGTCGGCCGCTTTCAGGCTGCCCAAAAAGGCCGAGTCGCCAATAATGCCCGCAATATGGCGTTCGTTTTTGCTGGCAATGGTCTCTACTACGGCGTACGACTCGGGGTGAACCGCGGAGGCGTCCAGCGGATTGTCGCCACCGGCGACGCGCAAAAAGCCCGCTGCCTGTTCAAAGGTCTTGGCGCCAAAGCGAGTGACCTTTTTCAGTTGTTCGCGTGAGCTAAAAGCGCCGTTTGTGTTGCGAAAATCAACGATATTGTTGGCAAGTGTGGTGTTTAAGCCAGAAACCCGTGCCAGCAGTGCGGCCGATGCGGTGTTCACTTCAACCCCTACGGCGTTTACACAGTCCTCGACCACCGCGTCCAGTGAGCGTGCCAGCTGAGTTTGCGATACATCGTGTTGGTACTGCCCTACGCCGATGGATTTGGGGTCGATTTTTACCAGCTCGGCCAGCGGGTCTTGTAGCCGGCGAGCAATGGAGATCGCACCGCGAATGGTGACGTCTAAATCGGGAAATTCTTTGGCGGCAAATTCCGAGGCCGAGTACACCGAGGCGCCAGCCTCGTTCACCATCACCGGTTTGGCGTTTAGCTCGGGGTACTTTTTCAGCATATCCTTCACAAACTTTTCGGTCTCGCGGCTGGCGGTACCGTTGCCGATGGCGATCAGATCGACATTGTGTTTTTGGCACAGGGCCGAGAGGATCTTCTCCGACTCGGCGGTGCGGTTTTGCGGCATAGTGGGGAATATCGCACAGTGATCCAGCACTTTACCGGTGGCGTCTACCACCGCCACCTTAACCCCGGTACGCAGCCCGGGGTCGAGGCCAATGGTGGCTTTCTGCCCGGCGGGCGCGGCCAGCAGTAAGTCGTTAAGGTTTGAGGCAAACACCTTAATAGCGCCCTCTTCGGCGCGATCGCGCAGCTCGCCCAGCAAGTCGGTCTCGAGGTGAGTAAGCAGCTTAACGCGCCAGGCCCAGCGCACTACTTCAGATAGCCATTTGTCCGCCGCCCGGCCATTGTCGCGGATGCGCCAGTGGTCGGCCACCATGGCTTCGCACGGGTGCGAGCTGGCGGGCTCGTTGGGGTCGCCGACGGTAATGGCAATGGTCAGTACGCCCTCGTTGCGCCCGCGGAACATGGCCAGCGCCCGGTGTGAGGGGGTCGATTTAAGGGGTTCGTCGTGCTCAAAGTAGTCGCGAAACTTTTGTACTTCTTGCGAGGTGTCGGTGTCTTTACCGCTGGCAACACGAGCACTGATGTTGGCTTCTTTCTGCAAAAAGTCGCGCAATTTAGCCAAAAGGTCGGCATCTTCGCTGAACTTCTCCATCAGGATAAACTTGGCGCCATCCAGCGCGGCCTTGGTGTCTTCAATTTTGTGCTCGGGGTTGAGGTACTTTGCGGCCTCGATTTCGGGGTCGAGGGTCGGGTCGGCCAGTAAGCCCTCGGCCAGTGGCTCGAGCCCGGCCTCAATGGCAATCTGGCCCTTGGTGCGACGCTTGGGTTTGTAGGGAAGGTATAAATCTTCCAGCCGGGTTTTGGTGTCGGCCGCGCGAATCTCGCTCTCGAGTGCCGGCGTGAGTTTTTCTTGCTCGGCGACGCTTTTCAAGATGGCTTCGCGGCGATCTTCCAGCTCGCGCAAATAGCGCAAACGCTCTTCCAGGTTGCGCATCTGGGTGTCGTCCAGGCCGCCGGTGACCTCTTTGCGGTAGCGGGAGATAAACGGCACCGTGGCCCCTTCGTCCAACAGTGCGACGGCGGCGTCTACCTGCTGTTCGCGTACACTCAGCTCGTCGGCGATACGTTGAAAAATACTGCTCATGGATCTTGCCTATTTAATTCAAGGAGTCTTGTGGGCCACCTGCGCGGCGTTTTCAGCATTATGCGTAAAACCTGCCATGATAACAGTCTTGAATTGCAGTGGGGTTTGTGCATTTTGCGCAAGCGCACAGAGTGTCGGTACCCTTAAGGTGGTTAAATAGAGTGTACTGGGCAATGAACCCCACCCGTTCCATAGGGTCGACAACTACTACGACGGCAAAAAGAGGTGGGTGCAGGTGATCAAACAATGCTGTATGGCTCTGATGTTATTGGCAGGCGGGGGCGCTATGTTGGCTGTGGCTGCCGATAAGGAGGTACATGACCCAGAGTTTGCTCAGGCGAGCTTACAGCAATTAAATCGTGCCTTGGCGCGGCTGAAGCCCACGGGCAGCTTAACGACGCAGGTGGCGTTAAGCTCGGCCCACAACGCCGGGGAGGACGAGGATATGATCTCGCGCACCGGCCGGGCCTGGGCAACGGTTAAAGACAGCGATAAAGGGCTTAGCCTGAATTACTCAAGTGAGTTGTTGCAACAGATGACGCTTGAGACGCAGCAACGAGCGGCTGACGCGGATGCGGCAACCCCAGCGCTAGACGGGGTGGATGAGCTGACACTGGCTAATGTGCAACCGATGTTGCGGGCCGCGGCCGCCATCAGGCAAGAGCTGCAAACGGCTGAGTATCTCGGCGCCGAGGAGGATACGTATCAAGGCAATCGCGCCCGACGGTTGGAATTTACGCTAAGCGACGAGCGCCTAACCAAGCGTCAGCGCAAATACGTTAAAGACTACGACGGCGCTTATACCGTCTGGACCGATGAGCAGGGTAACCCGTTGGCCAGCCGGACTCGCATGAGTGCTCGAGGGCGGGCGTTTATCGTGATCAGTTTTACCATTACAATAGAATCCGACAGCCATTACCGGGTTCATGACGGTCGTCTGATCACAACCCGCCGCGCGGATTATCAATTATCGAGCGGCGCCGGTGAGCGCTCCGAACGTTTGGTGAACAAAACCCTGGAGGTAATCGATGAATGACACAGTCGTGCTAAGCGGTGGTTATGTGGTTGGCTGGGGTACCCTGGCGTTAATTAACGCCGGTCTGGCGCAGGGCAAAAATCGCAGCGGCCTCGCGTGGTTTTTATTGTCGTTGTTGCTCGGCCCCATTGCCACCTTGGTGTTGGTACTGCTGGGTAAACCCAATCGTCCCTTTGGATAAAAGAGTCAGCTATGGGCTATTTCGTAAACCGCTTGGCGGTTGTTGTCTGGTTATTGTGTTGCAGTGTTACGGTGTTAGCTGCACCGCTTGAAACTCTGATCGAAGAGCAAACCCGCGCCTACAACAATCACGATGTCACCGCTTACTCGGGTTACTTTCACCCGGACGTTGAGGTGTACAACTACCCCGACCACCCCATTACCGCCGGGAAAGGCGCACTGATTGAAGCCACCGGAAAAACCTTTAAAGAGCGCAAGCCGCAAGCCGTGGTCGAGAAAGTTATTGTGCTGGGCGACAAAGTGGTCACACGGGAGTTGGCCAGCTTTAGTGTGGGCGGGATGCGCCAAAGTGCCAAGGTCATAAAAATTTATCAGTTCCAAAATGGCCTGATACGCCGCATGACGTTTATGAATTAATCAAGAATTAACTTAAGTAGAGAGCTTATGGCACTGACCGACGACGAACGCCAGTACTGGGATCTGGTGGATGACTTTATCTCCCGCGCTAACGAACACTGCGACAGCATTGACCCGAGCATGGTCAGTGCTGCCATGCTGCAGGCCGCTTCGCGTTTTAATGCTTTTATCGTGGCAAGCTCATCGGTTGACCGCAAAGAATACACAGAAGAGTTGGATGCTTCGCTGCGTTATTTGACCAATCAGTACCGGGATTACTTGCGCGATAACCTCGAAGACTATCGGGAAAACTTTAAGGTTTATACCCGCACTGAAGACGACGAACCAAACAGCAACGAATGAGATTGGGTGTTGCTAAGGTGACCGCAGGCACAAAGGATAATTCTCGTTCACGCCGTTGTTCATTAGCGGTGGTATTGCTGGCGGGCTTAGCGCTTGTTGAACACGCTGAGGCGACCGACTGGGTATCATTGGTTTGGCAAAATGATGTATTTACAGGTCGAGACGGCGGCGGTTATACCAATGGCATTTTTGCTTCGCTATACCAGGTTGCAGACTCCGAGCCGATCGACGAGCCAGTGCTGACTAAGCCCCTAAGCTGGATGTTAAATGATAGCTTTGAGCTGGCGTTTAACGAACACTCTATCGGGCAGGCGATGGTGACGCCGGCCGATATTAGCAAGCCGGTGCCCGATCCCAATGATGTTCCTTACGCCGGTCTGTTGATTTATCGAGCCAGTCGTGTAGTGGTGGATGGCAATGTTGCCGACATGATCCGCACCACAGCGGGGATGGTCGGGCCGATATCATTGGCTGAGCAATCGCAAAAGTTTATTCATAAGGTAGTGGGCTCAACGGAGCCGAAAGGTTGGGATTATCAGCTAGAAAACGAGCCCGTTTTTGCCTTGCGTAGGGCCCGGGTGTGGCGCCAAGAATTAACCAGTATGACCGATGTGGTATTGCTCGCGCAGGCGCGTGCAGGCAATTTAGAGTCCGCCGTGGGCGGCGGTGCAATTGTGCGCTTTGGTCGAGGTTTACAGCGCAGCTTTGCAACCACTTTATTGCAACAGGGACGCACCAGTAGCCCAGCGGCGGTTGAGCGTGGTTGGTATGTATACGCGGGTTTTGAAGCCGATTATGTGTTTAATAATATATTGGTGAATGGCAATACCTACCGTGATAGCCCGTCAGCTGATTTGCGTCATGAGCAAATGAGTTTTACCACCGGTGTCAGTTATGCCTGGGATGCCGTTAGCCTGACGTTTGGTTACAAGTCCGGCACCAAAATAGATACTCACGACTCATCCCGCGACAATTTTGGTACGCTAAGTCTCGCCTGGAAACAATAGATGCAAACAGCATTAATCATTGGCTATGTCTGGCCCGAGCCCAATTCATCCGCCGCTGGTCGTCGTATTCTCGACCTGATTGACGCTTTTCAGGCCGATGGTGTGCAGGTACATTTTGCCTCGGCCGCCTCGCCCACAGAGCATCAGTGTGATTTAGCCGCGCTACATGTCACCAGTCATTCCATCGCTCTTAACTGCGACAGCTTTGAGCACTGGCTGCTTGAGCTGGCACCCGATCTAGTGGTGTTTGACCGCTTTGTGACTGAAGAGCAGTTTGGCTGGCGTGTTGCCACCACAGTGCCAAATGCATTGCGGGTATTGGATACCGAAGATTTACACAGCTTGCGCGCCGCTCGCGAATTGGCTTTAAAGCGCTCGCTTGCCGGACGCGCTGGGGCGGATGTTGCCCCGGTGGCTGCAACCGGGGCCGAGTTGTTTGCCTTAATGCGTGAAGACGACATGTTACTGCGCGAGTTGGCGGCTATTTTCCGCTGCGACCTCAGCTTGATGATTTCGAGTTTTGAGATTTCATTATTGGTTGAGTTTTGCCAGGTGCCGCAAGAGCTTCTGTATCACCTGCCTTTTACCGTTGACACGCCATCATCGGGGACACCCGAATTTACCGCGCGGCAGCATTTTGTCAGTATTGGCAACTTTCGGCATCGCCCTAATTGGGATGCTGTGCTGTGGTTAAAACAACATGTGTGGCCTGCCATACGCCGTGAGTTGCCCCGCGCCGAGCTGCATATTTACGGCGCCTACCCGCCGCCCAAGGCCACCGCCTTACACAATAAGCAACAGGGTTTTTTAGTGAAGGGCTGGGCCGATGATGCCTTGGCTACCGTCGCTGAGTATCGTGTGTTGTTGGCGCCGCTGCGCGTAGGTGCGGGGATTAAGGGTAAATTGCTCGATGCCATGTTAACGGCAACCCCGAGTGTCACCACCGCCATCGGCGCCGAAAGTATGCACGGTGATAGCGACTGGCCGGGAGCGGTGGCCAATAGTTCGGCGGCGCTTGCCGCACAGGCGGTGCGTTTGTATCAGAGCGAGGCTGATTGGCAGAGTGCTAGTGACGCCTGCGCGCCGCTACTGGCAAAATACTATCAACGCAATCGGCTGGCGCCCGCGCTGATGGCACAGCTGCGAGAGCGCTACCGCCACCTGGAGCAGTGGCGCCGCGACAATATTTTGGGGGCTTTATTTAATTACCACAGCGTGCGCAGCACCGAGTTTATGTCGCGCTGGATTGAGGTAAAAACTCAGCTGGCTAAGATAAACCGTTAGTCGCCGTTGTGATGTTTTTTAAGTGGGCTGGCAAACTGCAAAATAATAAAATTAGTCAGTGATAACACCAGTGCAATTTCATAGCGGTTATAGGCCACCGATACACCAATGGCGCCGGTATTCCAAATACTGGCCGCCGTTGCCGTGCCCACCGTGTGGTCGCTATTTTTTAAAATTGCGCCGCCGCCGATAAAGCCGATACCGGTAATAATACCGTACATGACTCGCGCTTCGGCATCTGAGCCGGAGTAGACTTCCATTCCCACCAGCATATAAGCACAGGCGGCCAGCGCCACCAGTGGGAAGGTGCGCAAGCCGGCGCCGCGCGAGCTTTTTTCGCGGTTAAACGCCATCGGCAAGGCCAACAGCAAAGCGATGCCAAGGCGTACCAAATTCTCGAAAATTTCCTGTAAGCTTAAATCAAATGTCATAAGGTGTGCCCGGTGCAGATGGTTTAGTCGGCCAAGTAGTATTCAACGGTAGAGACGACGCGAATTTTTTTGATGTGTGGGTTGTTGGCGTCGCGCGCACTGATCGAAAACTGACCCTGTGAAGCGCGTTTAATTTTACCCAGACGGCTGTTGGAGTCGGCGGCAAATTTATTGGCCACTTCGCGGGCATTGTTGGTGGCTTGCTCGATCATCGCCGGCTTAATGTCGTTTAGCCCGGTAAACAAATACTCTGTCTGGCTGTCGTAGTTGCCGGCGGTGAGTACGATGCCTTGTTTGCCCAGCTCTCCCACGTCGTTCATGGTACGGCGCACGGTATTAATATCGGTACTGTAGACCGTTACTACTTGGGTGGCCGAGTAGCGGAGCGTGGGCTCTGGGCCGCCGTAAGATTGCGCGGTTTTATCGGTCACGGTTGGGACGTTAACGCTGATGTCGTCGGAGGCGATACCGTGCGCCAATAAAAATTGGCGAATGGCTTCGCTGTTGTTATCGATGTCACGATACAAAGCCGCCAAATCATTGTTGGCAAGGGCGTAGCTAACCGGCCATATCACGATATTGGCGGGAAGTTCTTGTTCGGCCAGACCTTTGACGGTCACGGAACGCTCATAATCTTTTACCGCAATAGCGGTATTGTGTAACTGATACCCTAACAGCGCGGCGCCCGCGAACAAACACAGGCCCAGTAACAAGGCCGCGGGTGTGTTGGAACCTATTGATGGCTTAGTCACAGTAAAGCCCCTTGCATCGGTGAAAGCGACAGTTAAAAGATGTGGCGCACGGCAATCATTTAACCTAGACGATATAGTCTATCCTCAGATAAGCGAAGTGTCATGTAACTGTGGCACTATAGTGATGCAGCAGCACGATCGCGAAGGATCGCGCGCTATAGAGCTCGCCACGGGCGAGTTGCCGTAGCCGAATTAAGTAATGGTATAAAGGAGCGTAATGGTGAACGCACAAGCCGGTAGCCAGTGGGTGGCCGATACGGAGCTCGAACATTTTGAGCAAACCCGATTAACCGTAAACTATAAAAACCGCGCCTTTAGCGCCACGCTGGTGCGGGCGGAGGATAATCCCAAAGCGGCGCAGCGCGCCGTGTTGTATATTCACGGCTTAACAGATTACTTTTTTCAGGCGCACCTGGCCGATGCTTATCGCGCTGAGGGCTACGCCTTTTACGCACTCGATTTACACGGTTACGGGCGCTCGTTGCGCCCGGATGAACGCCCTAACTACTGTGAAGACATCGCCGAATACTACCCCGAAATTGATGCCGCCATTGCGCAAATTAAAAGCGATGGCGCCGAAAATCTGCTGATAAATGCTCACTCTACCGGGGGGTTGATTGCCTCGCTTTACGCCCACGAGGGGCGCTATCGCGAGGCGGTCGATGCCCTGTATTTAAACAGCCCGTTCTTTGAGTTCCCACTTCACGGCTGGGAGCGTTTGGCGCTGCGTACGGTAGTGGCTTTGGGCCGTTGGTTTCCGCATATTGCCTATCACCACGGTATGCCCTCGATGTACGCCAAAAGTATTCACCGTGATTTTCACGGCGAGTGGCACTACAACATTGCCCTTAAGCCAACCGATGGGTTTCCTATAACGGCCGGTTGGGCTCGGGCTGTGTACTTTGCCCAGCAGCGGTTACACCAGGGGCTGGATATTGCGTGTCCGGTGTTGGTGATGCACGCGGCGCGATCGATGCGTGCCACCGAGTGGAGCGACGACCTGCTGGCGGTTGATACGGTGCTCAACGTCGACCATATCCGCCGCTACGGCCCCAAGCTGGGTAAGCAGGTAGCACTGGCGGAAATTGAAGGGGGCATGCACGATCTGGCGCTGTCGCCCAGTGCGGCCCGGGCCGAGGTATTAACGGTTAAGTTCCTGTGGCTCGGACAAGTGCTGGGCGAGCACGCGGCACGCTAGCCCATGCCTTTATCCGGTGGGTTTGTGCAGCCGTAAATTGCCTAGCCCGTCTACCTCGGCTTGCCACCCAGGCGCCAGTAACGTGGTGGATACTTGCTCGCAAATCAAAGCAGGCCCCGCGAGCTTGGCATAAGCCCCCAGTTTATCCCGCCAATACACCGGGGTAGCGCCAATATCAGGCAGCTGGGCGACGTACTCCGGCGTGCATTGCGCGAGCGGGTTAAGGGGTGGCAGCGGTGGCACCTGGCCGGCGGCGCTCACTCTTACTCGTACATTCACCAGCTCTACCGGTATATCCAGCTGATGCCCATAACGTTGAGTGTGGGCGCGATGAAAATCCTCAGTGGCGGCCGTAAGTCGGGTAAAGGGGCAGTTTAGGGTGAAGCTCTGGCCGTAATAGCGTAAATCTAGGTTGATTTGAGTTTGAATCTGCTCGCGGGCAACGCCTTCGTTTAATAGCTGTTGCATGCCTTCGGCGCTGAGCTCAGCGATTAACTGGTCAATATGACTGGCGTCGCACTCGTTAACCCGGGTGCCTATGGTGCGTGATAGCTGCCGCTCGCGAGGCGCCACCAACATTCCCAGTGCCGATAATACGCCGCCGTGTATGGGCACCAGTGCGCGGCTCATACCTAACTCGTCCGCCACGGCGCACACGTGCAGGCCGCCGGCGCCACCAAAGCAGCACAAGCTAAATTCGCGCGGGTTGCGGCCGCGCTGGACGGACATAACCCGCAAAGCGCTCACCATATGCTCGTTGGCGAGCTGGATAATACCGGCCGCCGCGGCCTGCCGTGTCAGCCCCAGAGGCCTGGCTATGGCGTCAACCGCTTGCTCGGCGGCTGGGGTATCCAGCGCCATGGCGCCGCCTAAGAAATACTCCGGCCGCAAGCGCCCTAGCACGGCGTTGGCGTCGGTCACGGTGGCGCGTAAACCGCCTTTGCCATAGCAGGCGGGCCCCGGGTGGGCCCCGGCGGATTCGGGCCCTACTTGTAACAAACCGCCGGCATCGATGCTCGCCTCTGAGCCGCCGCCAGCGCCGATGGTATGCATATCAACCATGGGCACGGCTACAGGGTAAGGGCCCAGGCGCCCTTCACTGGTCAGCTGCAGCTCACCATCGATCAAGGCGACATCGGTCGAGGTGCCCCCCATGTCAAAGGTCAGCAGCTTTTCGGGCTCGCCCTCGCTGCCAACTAAGCGCGCAAAGTGTGCCGCTGCAGCCAGCCCGCCAGCGGGCCCCGAGAGCAACAGGTTAACGGCCCGGTCGCCGGCCTGGGCGGCATCAATGGTGCCGCCGGATGATTGCATGACGCCTAGCGGGCTGGGGCTGATGCCTTGTTGTAGGCGAGTCAGGTAGCCCTGTACCTTCGGCCCAAGGTAGGCGTTTAGCCAGGTGGCGATGCCGCGCTCGTACTCGCGGTACTCCGGTAGTACAAACGAGGAGCGGCAGCTAAACACGCTGTTGGGGCAAGCTGCCTGCAAGCGCTTCTCGTCACCGTCATCGAGAAACGAGTACAGCAAGTTGATGGCAATGGCAGCGGGTTGACGCTCGGCTATTACCGCCTGTAGATGCGTCATATCGGCCTCGCTCAGCTCGCTGATACGCTCCCCTGAGGCGCTTAAGCGGCAGCCCACCTCGATACAATCCTCAGGTGCTACAGGCACTGGGCGCGGTTCGGGCTGCAGGTTATACAGTTGCTCGCGGGTTTGCCGGCCAATGCTGAGTAAATCGGCACAGCCACGATTGGTAATGTATAAGGTGTGAGCACCTTTGCGCTCTAGTGCTGCGTTGGTGGCCACTGTGCTGCCGTGAATCACCGTTAACTCGCCCCGGGCCAACGCCTGCTCGAGCCCAAGCTCGGCGATACCCTGCAGTATGGCGCGCTCTGGAGCGTCGGGGGTTGAAAGCGCCTTGTGAATGCGGAGTGTCCCGCCGTGTGCCAGCACAAAGTCGGTAAAGGTTCCTCCGGTATCAACACCTAGCAGCATTATTCGTCCAGTTGATTAATTGTAAAAGCGCTATTGTAAGGGGCCCGCAGCCGCGGGGTAAGAGGTGATTTGATACTTGTTTGCTGGGGTCGTATTGAACGAGTGTTTACGGCGGGCCATTTTTTTGGCCCAATAGCGCCTGACAAAACACTGTGCGCTTCGCACCCGAGACCGCTACTAATGCCAGAATTACCCGAAGTTGAAACCACCTTGCGCGGTGTTGCGCCGCACATTGTCGGCCATCAAGTGATCGCGCTAACGGTGCGTCAACCGCGTTTGCGTTGGCCAGTGCCGCCTGAGCTGGAGCGTCGCATTAAGGGGCAAACGTTAGTGCACGCGGCGCGGCGCGGTAAATATTTGTTACTGGGTTTTACCGAGGGCACTGTGCTTATTCACTTGGGTATGTCGGGCAGCTTACGCATTGTCCCGCCGGGCACAGCGGCGGCTCCTCACGATCATGTGGATATTCAGTTTGGTGATAACTTGCTGCGCTACCACGACCCGCGCCGCTTTGGCTCGATCTTGTGGCAGCCGGGGGATGTATACCGCCACGCATTACTGGCGCATCTCGGGCCGGAGCCACTCAGTGAAGAGTTTTCGGGCGAGTATTTGTTTCGCCGCGCTCGCAAGCGCACACAAAATATCAAACAGTTTTTAATGGACAGTAAAGTCGTTGTCGGCGCGGGTAATATTTACGCCAATGAGGCGCTCTTTATGGCCGGTATAAAACCGATCCGTAAAGCCGGCACCCTTACCCGGCGCGAATGTGACGAACTGGTGTCACGGGTAAAATTTGTTTTAGCCCGCTCTATCGAGCAAGGGGGCACCACCTTGCGCGACTTTGTTGGCAGCGACGGTAAGCCCGGCTATTTTAAACAACAGCTTTTGGTGTATGGCCGTGGCGGGGAGCCTTGCGTGCACTGCCAAAAGCTTTTAAAAGAAGTAAGGTTGGGGCAGCGCACCACTGTGTATTGTACCGCCTGCCAGCGCTAGCTTCTTTTTTGCCCTCACTCGTAGCGCATCGACGAATTAAATATGCTATAAATGCAGGGGCTTTTAACCGCTGCGGGCTTTTGCGGCTCGCGGTAATCATGATAAATGACCGATAACGCTCGCCCCAACAGTTGGAAACTGGGTACGAGATACCAATGATATCGAGTCGTTCGCAACTTATGGACAGAATGCAATGAAAAAACTACTCGCCGCGTCGTTAATGACCCTATGTATGTCTACCCAAGCGGCTGAGCCCGTTTACGAATTGATGGACTTAGTGGGCAGCAAAGAGCAAATGGAGCAGGTCTCGTCGCAAATGGTTACCATGATTACGTCATCTAACCCGGCGCTGGCGCCCTACAGTGATGAAATTAGCGCGTGGACTAACAAGTACTTTACCTGGGACGCCATGAAAGGTGATATGGCCGAGATCTATCGTAAATACTTTACCGAAGACGAGATTAAAAAGTTAATCGACTTTTACAAAACCCCGGTAGGGCAAAAAGCGATTAATGTCATGCCGCAGTTGTTTCAGGAAGGAAGCCAGGTGGGTATGCGTATTGCCCAAGAGCATCAGGCCGAGCTGCAGGAGATTTTAGAAAAAGCTCAGCAAGAGAGTCAGCCCGCTGAGCCCGAGGCCCAGTAGTCATCTTTACTCAGGCGGGCTTGTTTCTTTAAGCCCGCCTGAGTTAAAGCGCTAGCGCCGGGCAATAATCCAAACGGCGTGAATAATGCCGGGGATATAGCCGCATAAAGTCAGCAAAATATTCAGCCAAAAATGCAGCCCAAAACCTACCTGTAAAAAAACGCCAACGGGCGGCAATAAAATCGACAGTATCAAACGAATAATATCCATACATCTTCCCTTTTTACTATTCCACATTAAAAATGCACGTACGACACCTGGTGGTAGGCTGAGTGGGCCTGTTGGTCAATGTCGCACGTGCATGCCTGGTTAAGCATCGCACTCGGTACGATGCGTTACGCAACTTGTTGTTTGTGTTTGCCTTCGGCGAGCTCTTCAATCAGTTTGTTATTGAAGGCTTCTAAATCCTCTGGGCTACGGCTGGTTACTAGGCCGTTTTCGCATACCACTTCCTGATCGTGCCAATTGGCGCCGGCGTTAACCAAGTCATCTTTAATGGATGGATAGGACGTGACATCCCGGTCATTGATAACACCTGCGCTGATCAGCACCCATGGCCCGTGGCAGATGGCACCTACGGGTTTGTGTTGCTCAAAAAACCGCCGGGTAAAGTTCAGGGCATCGGCGTCGCTACGCAGCGAATCGGGATTAAACAGGCCACCTGGAATAATAAGCATATCGTAATCGTCGGCACTGGCTTCGGCAAGTGCGCGATCGACTGGATAATCATCGCCCCAGTCGGTCTTTGCCCACGCTTTAACCGTGTTTTCTTCAGCTGAGACAATCTCGACTTCTGCGCCGGCGGCTTTTAGCGTTTGCCGTGGCGATTGCAGCTCGGATTCTTCAAAGCCGTTTGCGGCTAAAATGGCAACGCGTTTACCTTTTACTGAATAACTCATACAAAACCTCCATACTCTATATAAACGGGGTTAGCTGTTAGCGGTGGGTACCGCTTAACCGGTTTGTTGCAAAGGTTGAACCAGCTTTAAAAAAACGCCGTAAAACAGCTAAGAGAGCGGTGAGTACGAGTAATGGTGCACACTTTAATGCCCGGTGGCGTCTTCGCGGCGCCACTTTTAAGATTTTACTTGAAAAGTTTACAAGCCGTAGTGCTCGGTTAGCCACTGTTGCGCCGCTTGCATCGACTCGACCACAACCGTCGCACCGCTGAAATCCAACCCGCGAGAGTACTCGTTAAGCACAACAATACAAGGTAGCCCGGCAGCCAGTGCCGAGCGTAACCCTGTAGGGCTATCTTCGATGGCGATACAGGCGTCGGCGTTAAGCTGCATTTGTTGTAGCGCGTGTAAATAAACATCGGGTGCGGGTTTGGCGTGGGTGACATCGTCGCGGGTGGCGACAATAGGAAAGTACTGCGCAAAGCCGTGTTGCGTGAGCGTGGGCTGCACCTCGAGTGCGGCGGCACCGGTGGCGATGGCCATTTTAAGGGAACGGGCCGCTACCCACTCCACCAGAGTTTGCGCGCCGGGTATTAATGGGCAGGCTTCTTTGCCAAAGGCATCTAGGGTTAATAACTCGCGCTTGGCAAATAATTCCTCGGCGCTTAATGGCAGTGGGTAGTGGGCGACTAAATACTCGGCATTAAAGTGTGTCGGAACACCGGCGAGGTGTGCTTTGTATTCGTCCTCCGGAAAGTCACAGCCGTACTCGGCAAGTAGCTGAACCCAAAGTAAGTAATGCTTGCGCTCGGAGTCGACCAGAGTACCGTCGTGATCAAAAATGACACCTTGTAACATAACTACCTCAATACCTGTTGGGCCGCCATGTTACCACGGCTTTGGCTCTCTGGAAGTGGTGGCTAGGACACGGGTATGTGTACAAAGTCCGTTTTGCATTGCACAATTAAGGTATAACAAGCGCTATTGAGAGGATGATAACCACCGCACCCCCTGGGATGCCGGAGCTGCCCATGAAATCGTTAATCGTGATACTCGCGCTGTTGCTGAGCTGTTGGTTTTTGACTGACGTGCGCTCAGACAATAGCTTATTTAATGTGATTGCCCCGCTCGGGGTAGTGGTTTTTTCGATCGCCCTTGCTATATGGGTCGCCTTTGCTTTGGCTGCGCGGCGCTCGGATGGCAATCAGCCGTCGCCGGGGCCAGATTTTTTTGATGGGAGTGGTGGCTCGGACGGTGGTGGTGATTAACCGGTTAAACTCTGCAAAGATCGCAGACACAAAATAAAAAAGGGGTAGCCTTAAGCTACCCCAAATCCGATTTCATGAAGCTATCGGGGGAAGATGATTGAGCACAGGCGGTAAAGCTTGCGCTCGTTATTGGGTTCTAGGCTCGCACGCTGATCCAGTCGCCTTCGAGTTTTAGCTCGTAGGTGGGGATGCTAACGCCCTCCTCTTCTAAGCACTCGCCGGTGCGCAGATCAAAATGCTGTTTGTACAAAGGCGATGCGACACAAAATCGCTCGCCCTGTGAGCCGATTAAACCGCGCGACAAGACATAGGCTTTGCCCAGCGGGTCGTAGTTACCCACGGCAAACAGTTCATCCAGCTGGCGCGAGTAAAAAATAGCGACCTGATGACCGTTAACCAAAGCGCAGACGCCGGTATCGGGGGCAATCGAGTTTTTCTCGCACACTTTTACCCAAGTGGCTTCGGTGTTTTCTGCAGTTGCTGTACTCATTGTATTCTCCACTCTTACTGCGCTAATTCTACGGCCGGGATTTGGTTTTTACGCTCTTCCTCGCGGGCTGGGCGCTTTTGACCGCGCTCGGCAACGTAGGCGAGGCTGCTGTCAGGCTCCGCCGCGTTAATGAAGTGGCTAAAGCGCTTGAGTTTTTCTGGGCTCTCGATAGTGGTTTTCCACTCGCATTGGTACTTGCCAATGTTGTGCGTCATCTCGTCTTCCAGCTCTTGGCCAAGGTTGAGCTTGTCGTTGATGACAACGTCACGCAGGTAATCCAGGCCGCCCTCTAAGTTCTCTAACCACACCGAGGTACGCTGCAAACGATCGGCGGTGCGAATGTAAAACATCAGCACGCGGTCAATGTATTTCACCAGCGTCTCGTCGTCGAGGTCGGTGGCAAATAAGTCGCCGTGACGCGGACGCATACCGCCGTTACCACATACGTACAGGTTCCAGCCGTTTTCGGTGGCGATTACGCCGATGTCTTTGGATTGCGCCTCGGCACACTCGCGGGTACAGCCGGATACCGCAAATTTAATTTTGTGTGGCGAGCGCAACCCTTTGTAACGATCTTCCAGGGCGATGGCCATGCCGACACTGTCTTGCACGCCGTAGCGACACCAGGTGTTGCCCACGCAGGATTTAACCGTACGCAATGATTTGCCGTAGGCGTGGCCAGTTTCAAAGCCCGCATCCACCAGCTTGCGCCAGATCTCGGGCAGCTGATGTAACTGAGCGCCAAACAAGTCGATGCGCTGGCCGCCGGTGATTTTGGTGTACAGGTCGTACTCTTTGGCTACTTCACCCAACACGATCAGTTTGTCGGGGGTGATCTCGCCGCCGGCAACCCGTGGCACGACTGAGTAAGTGCCGTCTTTTTGCATGTTGCCCAAGTAAATATCGTTGGTGTCCTGCAGGCCCACTAAGTTGTTGCTTAAGACATACTCGTTCCAGTAAGACGCCAAAATGGAGCCCACCGTTGGCTTACAAATCTCACAGCCCAAGCCGGTGCCGTGGCTTTGCAGCAATTCATCAAAGGATTCGATTTTTTTAACGCGGATAATGTCGGCCAGCTCAACCCGGCTGTAGGCAAAGTGCTCGCAGATATCGTTTTTAACTTCGATACCTAAGTTTTCCAGCTCGTTGTCCATTACCTGTTTAACCAGCGCGGTACAACCACCGCAGCCGGTGGTGGCACCGGTGCAAGATTTAATGCCGCCCATGTCGGTGCAGCCGCCCTGCACTGCCTCGACGATGTCGCCTTTGCTGACGTCCAAACAGCTACACAATTGCGCGGTATCGGGCAGCGCATCAACGCCCATGCCCACGCTGGCGCCGCCTTCCACTTGCGGTAAAATCATTTGCTCGGGGTCGGCGGGTAAATCCATATTGTTGACGCAGATTTGCTGCAAGGTGCCGTAGGCTTCGGCCTCGCCTACCAGTACCGCCCCCAGCAGTTTTTTACCGTCTTCCGAAACGATCATGCGCTTGTAAACTTCTTTGACACCGTCTTCGTAGGTGTACGTTTGCGCGCCCGGCGTGCGGGCGTGAGCATCGCCAATACTGGCTACGTCGACGCCCAGTAACTTGAGCTTGGTGCTCATGTCGGCGCCGGTGAATTGTTCGTCGCCTCCCTGAATGTGCGACAGCGCGACTTTGGCCATTTGGTAGCCGGGTGCCACCAGGCCAAAAATTTTGCTGTCCCACAGGGCGCATTCACCGATCGCGTAAATGTCTTCGACTGAGGTGCGGCAAAAGTTGTCGATCACAATGCCGCCGCGCTCGCCAATATCGATGCCGTTGTTACGGGCGATTTCGTCCTGCGGACGGATACCGGCCGAGAACACAATCATGTCGGTGTCTAAATGGCTGCCGTCGGCAAACTCCATGCGGTAGCGGCACTCATCACCGGCAACGATTTGCTGGGTGTTTTTCTCGGTGTGTACCGATACACCCATGGCTTCGATTTTGCGACGCAGCAGGTTGCCGCCGCCCTCGTCTAGTTGCACGGCCATCAGGCGCGGGGCAAACTCAATGACGTGAGTGTCGAGCCCTAAGTTTTGCAGCGCGTTGGCCGCCTCGAGGCCCAATAGGCCGCCGCCGACGACCACGCCGGTTTTACTTTGCTTGGCCGACTCAGTAATCGCCTCTAAATCTTCAATGGTGCGATACACCAGGCAGTGGGGCTGATCTTTGCCGGGAATGGGCGGCACAAACGGGTAAGAGCCGGTGGCCAGAATCAGTTTGTCGTAACCCTCTACCCGGCCCGAAGCGGTGGTTACGGTTTGCGCGTCGTGATCGATTTTGACCACTTTATCGCTCAGGGTGTAAACCACACCGTTGTTTTGGTAGGCCTCTTCCGAAGTCAGCATCAGGTCGTCGACACTGGAGCCCGAGAAGTAACTGGAAAGCTTTACCCGGTCGTAGGCCAGGCGAGGCTCTTCCGAAAAGGTGATGACTTCGTACTGATCGGCGTTTTCACTTTTAACGACGTCGTCGATAAATTTGTGGCCGACCATGCCGTTTCCTACCACGATGATTCTTTGCTTGCTCATGACTGTCCTCTACTCGTAATGGGTTGCGCGGGGCGATGCGTTAAGCGCTTAGGCTGTTGACTATTGCGTGGCTGTTAACCAGCGATTGCGCGTTGAGTTGGCTGTGCAGGTCGACCACATGCCCCACCATAATGATGGCTGGTGATTTAACCTGATGTTCGGCAACGGCTTGTTCCAGCTCGGCCACGGTGGTGGTGACCACGCGCTGGTTGCTGCGACAGCCGTTCTCGATAAGGGCCGCCGGGGTATTGCCCGCCAGTCCCGCTGCGGTTAACTGGGTGCTGATAAGCCCGGCGCGGCTGACCCCCATATAAAACACCAGGGTGTGATCGAGCGCGGCCAGGGCTTTCCAGTCCAGGTTAAGGGTGGTCTCGCCGTGCCCGGTGACCAGCGTGCAGCCTTGGGCGATACCGCGATGGGTTAGGGGGATGTCGGCAGAGCTCGAGCAGCCAGAGGCGGCGGTAATGCCCGGCACTACGTCGGCATCGATACCGGCCTGACGCAGGGTCAGCAGCTCTTCGCCGCCGCGGCCAAACACAAATGGGTCACCGCCCTTAATACGGCACACGTTTAAGCCAGTCAGGGCGTGATCTACCAGCATTTGGTTGAGATCTTCCTGCGCCACTGAGTGGTGGTTTTTAACCTTGCCCACGTACACCGCTGGGGTGCCTTCGGGGAAAAGCGCGCGAATCTCACCGCTGACCAATTGATCATAGAAAATGATGTCCGCGGTTTGGATCAGACGCAGTGCTTTTACGGTTAATAGATCGGCGTCGCCGGGGCCGGCGCCTACCAGCCAGACCTTACCCGGGGCGCGGCGGCTTTTGGCCGGCGTCAGGGTATGTATCTGAGCGCGTGTCGATGTCTGGTTTTTGTGCATGGCGCTTACTCTTGGCTAATTCACGGGTTTTGAGCGTCTTGTGGCGCTGTCTGATATGGGTAGGAGCAAAGAGGATGCCAAAGCCGGATAAAAAGTTGAGAATGTACATTTTAATGTTTAAAAACAGTTGCTTATATGCGCTTTTGGGTCGGGCAGACATATTGTTAAAAAATAGCCTGTGCCCCACGGTGGCGCCCTGTGCACGCAAAAATGCACGATGCCTGAGCGATACGGGTGTGTTGCTTGTGGTCATTAATGGTGCGTTGGTGTGTGTTCTCGGGTGGCGCGCGTCAGAAGTGGTGCACGCTTTTGCTTGGTGTTGGGGCGTGAAGGCGCCGCTGCACGGCGCTGGCTGACGTCTGCGGCGATTGTGCGTATCATTTAGAGCTGGTTCTATAGTTGGTTCGCCCGTTGCTTTATCGGGTTGGGGCACTATCTGTTTTAGCTACAGCGTCTATGCTAGAAGATATGGCTGACGCCGAGGTTGCTCATTGAGCACATGCCTCTTCGCCCACTTACCGTTAACAGCCAAGGTTTTATGATCGATACCCGCACTTCACAAGCACCACCCGCCGCTACCCCTGAGGCGCCGCTGGTGGATAATTTCGGTCGCGAGATCACGTACCTGCGTATGTCTGTTACCGATCGCTGCGATTTACGCTGTGTTTATTGCATGGCGGAGGACATGACCTTTTTACCGCGCAGTGAAGTTCTGAGTATTGAAGAGCTGACCGAGTTAGGCCGCACCTTTGTGGCCATGGGGGTACGCAAGTTACGTATTACCGGTGGCGAACCCCTGATTCGCAAAGGTATTTTGACCTTGATGCAGAATCTGGGCTCGCTGCAGGGGCTGGATGAGTTGTGCCTGACGACCAACGGCACCCATTTGGCGCAACACGCCGGGGCGCTTAAAGAGGCGGGCGTTGACCGTATTAATATCTCGCTGGATACCCTAAAGCCCGAGCGCTTTCGCAGTTTGACCCGCTTTGGCGATCTAAACACTGTGCTTGATGGTATCAAGGCGGCTAAGGCGGCCGGTTTTAAGCGCATTAAGCTAAACTGCGTGGCGTTAAAAAATCGCAATGCCGATGAAGCCGATGCGCTGGTGGGCTTTGCTTTAGAGCATGGGTTGGATATCAGCTTTATTGAAGAGATGCCGCTGGGGGCGATTACCGAGCATGGCCGCGCTGAGGAGTTTGTCACCAGTGCCGAGGTGCGCGCGAGCATCGAGCAGTGCTATCCACTAACGCCCAGTAGCGAGAGTTCAGGCGGGCCAGCGCGCTATTGGCGCCATGCCGGCTACGACTCGCGTATTGGTTTTATCTCGCCGCATAGCAATAATTTTTGCGCCAGCTGCAACCGGGTGCGCCTGACGGCTACCGGTCGCTTACTTTTGTGCTTAGGGCAAGAGCACAGTAAAGACTTGCGTGCCGTGCTGCGCTCTCCGGGCTTTGACAGCGCCAGCCTGCAGCAGGCGATTGTTGAGGCGATTGCCATTAAACCCAAAGAGCACACCTTTGATCTGGCCGCCGACGCGCCGCAGATTGTGCGCTTTATGAATACCACCGGCGGTTAACCCGCTTGAGCATCGAGTACCCCAATGACCAGTTCCAGTGAATTCATTCCTCTGAAAGTCTGTGTTTTAACCGTTTCCGACACCCGCACCGAGGCCAACGACACCTCGGGCCAGGCTTTGGCCGAGTTACTTAGTGAGGCGGGCCATCAATTGTTTGCGCGCGAGTTGGTGCCCGACGATATTTATCAAATTCGCGCTACTTTGTCGCACTGGATCGCCCAGCGCGAGCCACAAGTGGTGCTGATTACCGGCGGTACCGGGTTTGCCGGTCGCGATAGCACGGTAGAGGCGGTCACCCCTCTGTTTGATAAGACGGTGGTGGGCTTTGGCGAGTTGTTTCGCCAAGTTTCCTATGAGGAGATAGGCACTTCGACGATTCAATCCCGCGCCACCGCCGGGCTTGCCAACCGCACCTTGATTTTTTGCTTGCCTGGCTCTACCGGTGCCTGCAAAACGGCGTGGTCGATTATTCGTGATCAGCTGGATGCGCGGCATAAACCCTGTAATTTTGTTGGGCAGCTGCGTTAATGGCGGGGCCGTTATCTGTCGCCGAGGCCCGCGAGCGCCTGTGTGCCGACGCACGGGAGCGATTTAACAAACGCGCTGCCAGCCGGCAAACGGTGCCCTTGGTGCAGGCCTGCGGGCGCGTGCTCGCACAGGATGTGGTGGCCGGGGTCGATGTGCCGCCGGCGGCCAATAGCGCCATGGACGGTTACGCGTTAGCCAGTGTTGACGCTTGCGCCGGAGCGGTTTTACCCGTCAGTCAGCAAGTGGCTGCCGGCAGCGTGGCGCAACCGCTGGCCGCGGGCACCTGCGCCCGTATTCTTACCGGCGCTGAGCTGCCTGCAGGGGCCGATACGGTCATTATTCAAGAAAACTGTGAGCGCAGCGGCGATCAGGTCACCCTAAAACAAGCCGCGCAGCGCGGCGACAATATCCGCCCCCAGGGGCAGGATATCGCCGCCGGCAGTGTGGTGTTAACGGCCGGTCAGCGCTTGCGTGCGCAAGATGTTGCGCTGCTGGCGAGTATTGGTTGTGCCGAGGTGGCGGTGCAGCCGCTGTTAAAGGTGGCGGTGCTGGCCACCGGGGATGAACTGGTGGAGCCGGGCCAGCCGCTCGGTGCTGGCCAAATTTATAACTCCAACCGTTATTTGCTGGCGGCCATGTTGGGCGAGTTGGGGGTTGAGGTAACGTACCTGCCGGCGGTGGCCGACACCCTTGAGGCGACCACCGAGGCGCTACGCCAGGCCGCCAGCGGCGCCGATATTGTGGTCAGTACCGGCGGCGTCTCGGTGGGTGATGCCGATTATATTAAACCGGCGGTGGAATCGCTGGGGGCATTGGATATTTGGAAGATAGCGCTTAAACCCGGTAAGCCACTGGCGTTTGGCCGGGTGGGCACCACCCCATTTTTTGGTTTGCCGGGCAACCCTGTGTCGGCGTTTGTCACCTTTGTACTGCTGCTGGAGCCCTATGTGCACACTATGCAGGGCGCGCAAGCGGCCGCGTTAGAGATACATCAGCGGCCGGCGCAGTTTGATCGGCGCAAAGCCGGTAGGCGGGATGAGTATCTGCGCGGGCGTATGACGGATGCGGGCGTAACGCTGCACCCACAGCAGAGTTCGGGCGCGTTATCATCTGTGAATTGGGCCGACTGCTTGGTGTGGCTAAAGGCGGGCGAGACAGTAGCCGAGGGCGCGCTCGTGCAGGTGTTGCCGCTGCGCCAGTGGCGCGCCGCCATGGTTTAACGTCTAGAGTGAGCTCTGGGGGTTACCAGCACCAGGAGTTTGGCAGCTTTTTAAGGTAGTTGCGACGGCTGCTAATAAGCTCGGTATAAGAGGCCATTAACGATAAATCGACCGCTTTACCAAGGACTTTAAGCTCGTGTACCTGACGCTCTAAGTCGGTAATTTCGGATATCAACTGACGGCGTAAGGCCCCGGTGTGGTTGATATTGATAGATACGCCAAAGGCGCTGCCTGAATGTTTTTGCGAGTGGCGTGCGGCCATGGTTTTCTCCGTATGTTTCAGCTGTGCGGCATAAGCGTGGCGCACAATCGTCCTGTGATTGGTTCACTGTTTGAGCTTAGCACGCGCTGAGGCTGTCAGCGTGTCACTGGCGCAACCTCGTTAGATTTTTTTACCGTTTGCCAACCCGGCCACGGTGGCGAGTTGTTATATCGCCCGCCCGCCGGCTTATTTGGTCTCGGTTTCTGAGTGACTTAACTGCTGCAGGCGGCGCCAAAAACCGAGGCTGTCAGCTCGGCCATCGGCCACCGCCCAAAACGGCGGATTGAGGATGCTCTCGCGGGTGTTGTATTGCAGCGGTGCTAAGCTGCTGGCATTGAGTACGGCACCGCCGGCGGCCTCCAGCACGACTTGGCCGGCGGCGGTATCCCACTCACTGGTGGGGCCAAGGCGTGGGTATAAATCGTATAAGCCCTCGGCCAATAGGCAAAACTTCATCGAGCTGCCTAAACGAGCCGGTGCCTCGCACTGACCGGTTAGCTGGCGCAGCGCCCGGCGAAGGTGTGCCTCGGTGGCCGCGTCCTGACGGTGGCCACAAATCAACCTCGGCTGCGCCGGCAGCGGGCGTGAGGACAATCGCTGCCAGGGGCTGGTATGAGTTGATTTAAAACTGCCCACCGGGCCATGTTCTGGCTGATGGTTGCCTAGGTACAGACGCCCGCTGGCCGGGCAGTAGACAATTCCGAGCTCGGCTTTGCCGGCGCCAATTAAAGCAATATTAACGGTGTACTCGGGACGGCCGCGAATAAACTCGCGGGTGCCGTCCAGTGGGTCGATAAGCCAGTAGTGCTCCCAGTCGCGGCGGGTGGTATAGGGCGCGAGTTGGGCCTCCTCCGAGATAATAGGCACATCGATAATGGCGGGCAGGGCCGCGTTGATAATGTCATGGGCGGCGAGGTCAGCTTGCGTTACCGGCGATAAGTCGGTTTTTTCGGTAACCTCCCAGCGCGCGTCACGGGCGACGGCAACAATCGCTTCGCCTGCGTCTATGGCAAGCGCACCTAAGCGGTTTAAGCAGGAGTCGTTATCCATGTTGCTCCAGCCAGGCCCGGGCCAGAAACAGCGCGGCAATGGTGCGCCCTTCTATAACGTCGTCGCGCATCGACAGTGCCAGCAGGTCTGTTATGTCGCAGGGCACGACTTCGAGGGGCTCGGGCTCATCACCGGGCAGTTGCTCTGGGTATAGTCCGCGTGCCAGTAGCACGTGTATTTTGTGCTCCATATAAGACGGAGATAAATGCACGCACTTGAGATAATCGATTTGCCCTGCGCCGTAGCCGACCTCTTCTTTTAATTCGCGATTGGCCGATTGCTCGGGCGTTTCGCCTTGATCCATGGCCCCTTTGGGCAGGGATAAATGGTAGTCCTCCAGCCCGCCGGCGTACTCGCGCACCATAAGCACAGTATGGGGGTCTAGCATGGGTACCATCAATACCGCGCCGGGCCCACCGCTGCAGAGTTTTTCGTAGCGACGCTCAACGCCGTTGCTAAAGCGCAAATCGAGCTGTTCGGCACGAAACAGGCGGCTTTGGGCCACCGTTTGGCGCTGAAGTATCTGTGGTTTGTCGGGCATGTGACGGTCCGTGGGCTTGCGATTAGCGGGCGAATATCGCCCTTGAAATGGGTTACACTGGCGCTCGACGTAAGGGCGTAGCCCCGTCGATGCCCAATAACCTAATAGTAACAAGAAGGGCCCTATAAACACGACCCATAACGCAAATGCGCGAGTGCCGCTGGCGCTCGGTCAGGCATCGCTGATGAGGTTTGGTAAACAAGGTTTCAGCGTTACGTCACCCCAACTAACGTCGGCATAACTGATTAAGCTGTGCAACTAAATCGCCGGCCCGTACGTCAGATTGACAAGTAGGTATGCTTGCCCGCGGGAAAGATCAACAGGAATAGCCATGATCAGGTTACATAATATTCATAAATACTACCGCACTGGCGAGCAGTCGCTGCATGTGCTGAAGGGAATCGACTTAACCATCGCCGAAGGTGAGCTGGTGTCGATTATGGGTTCGTCCGGCTCCGGCAAGTCAACCTTACTGAACATTCTGGGGGTGTTGGATCACTACGACAGTGGCGAGTACACCTTGGCTGGCCACCCTATCAACCATATTAAAGAGCGTCAGGCGGCGGCCCTGCGCAACGAGTTTATTGGCTTTGTGTTTCAGTCGTTTAACTTGCTGCCGTTTAAAAACGCGCTAGAGAATGTCGCGCTGCCTTTGTACTACCAAAAAGTGAACCGCAAAGTGCGCAATGCCCGCGCTTTGGAATATTTGGATATGGTGGGGCTCGCCGATCGCGCCGAACACATGCCCTATCAGTTATCCGGCGGGCAAAAACAACGGGTGGCCATGGCGCGCGCGCTGGTGACCCAACCTAAAGTAATTTTGGCCGATGAGCCCACCGGTGCGCTCGATAGCAAAACCACCGATGAAGTCATGGGGGTGATGCATAAAGTGCACAGCCTGGGCAACACCATCGTGATTGTCACGCACGAGCAGGATATCGCCGATCAGACGCAACGCCAGATTATTTTGCGCGATGGGCGGGTGGTAAACGCCGCGGGTGAACCTATACACCCCGTGCCCATGGAGGCTTAAACATGTGGGATGGCCTGCAGGAAATTCTGTTTACCCTGCGACAAAATAAGCTGCGCACAGCCCTGACGGCCTTTGGTGTGTTTTGGGGTATTTTTATGCTGATTTTGTTACTTGGCGCTGGTCGCGGTATGCAAAACGGCGTCATGAATACCTTTGGTGATGAATCGCTGGATTCGATTGTGATCTGGACTGGAACCACTTCTGTGGCCTATCAAGGTCGCGGCCTTGGCCGAAAAATCCTGTACACCGATGAAGACATCGAGGCGCTGCGGCATCATGTTGAGGGATTGCGTTATGTCACCGGCGCCAACTCTATGGGGCAGGGCTCGGTGGTGTACAACAATAAGCAGGGCATGTTTGAGACTTACGGCATCGACGACCGTTTTTTTAAAATCCGCGATAAGGTGCCCTTTCGCGCCGGCCGCACGGTGAATGTATTGGACGATGCGCAAACGCGTAAAATTGCGGTGATTGGTACCACCGTGCGCGACCGTTTATTTGGCGCGACGACGGACCCGGTGGGCGAGTGGATTAAAGTAAATAACGTGCATTTGATTGTGGTGGGCGTTTTTAATGATCGCGGCAATAACGGCCGCGACTCCGAGCGGGTGTATGTGCCTTACAGCACTTTTGCCAAAACCTTTGGGCGGGGCAATGAGGTTCACACCATTTGGGCGCGCCCCGATGAAAATGCCGATGGTTTTGCGGTGCAAGAGCAAATGATCAAGTTATTGAAACAACGCCACGCAGTATCGCCGGATGATCGTCGCGCGATTCAATCGTTTAACTTTGCCGAGCCGGCCAAAATGATTAAAGGGCTGTTTGTCGCGATTAACGGATTCATTTGGTTTGTGGGCCTTGGCACGCTTACGGCGGGCATTGTGGGTATTAGCAATATCATGATTATCACGGTCAAAGAGCGCACCCGCGAGATTGGCATTCGCAAAGCGCTGGGCGCCACACCTTTTAGTATTGTCAGTACGTTATTAATGGAGTCCATTCTGGTGACCAGTATTGCCGGTTATTGCGGTTTGGTGCTTGGGGTGGGGCTGGTTGAGTTGATGGCGTATGGTTTACAGGTATCCGGCGCCGAGCTCGAGTTTTTTCGCCGACCCGAGGTTAATTTTCAAGCGGCGGTAACGGCTGTGATGCTGCTTATTATTGTCGGTGCACTGGCGGGTCTGGTGCCGGCTATGCGTGCGGCGCGAATTATGCCGGTCGAGGCCATGAAGGCCGAGTAGGGCAAACAACAAGGATTAGACGTGTGATTGATTTTGATAAGTGGCGGGAAATTTTCACTTCGCTAACACAGCATAAGCTGCGTACCGCTTTGACGGCCTTTGGTGTGTTCTGGGGCATTTTTATGTTGGCCGTTTTGTTGGGAGCGGGCACTGGTTTACGCAATGGCGTTATGGATGGGTTTCCGGCATCGCCCAATAATATTTTCATCTGGAGCGGCAGTACCACTCAGCTTCCCTACAAGGGCCTGCCCATTGGGCGCCGGGTGACTCTAAAACCGGAGGATGTAGCGGCGATCAAACGCGACGTGCCCAGTGTTGCCGAGGTGTATGGTCAGAACAGTATTGGTGTCTGGTCGGGCACACCGCCATACACCGTGCATAAAAACAACAGTGGGACTTTTTTTGTGCAGGGTTCGCACGCTGGTATGGCGGCAATACACTCGGTAACGATTACCGAAGGGCGCTATTTAAATGAAATCGACGACCGACAAAAACGCAAAGTTGCCGTTATCGGTGCTCGGGTGAAAGAGCAGTTGTTTGATCCAGGTGAGCCAGTTATCGGTGCGGATATTCGCGTGGCGGGTATTAACTTTCAGGTGGTGGGAACCTTTGAATCTCAGCAGCGCGGTAATAACTCGCAAGACGAAGAAAAAATTCACATTTCTAACGATACTCTGCGTCACGCTTTTAATCAGTCTGGCTGGATTGGCAGTTTTGTGATTCAGCCTAAGCCCGGGGTTCATGCCAGCCAAGCGGAACAAGACGTTAAACAATATCTGCATCAGCGCAAAGATGTACACCCGGATGATGTCGGTGTGTTTGGCAGTTTTAACTTGCAGGTGGAGTACGACAAGATTCAGGGATTGTTTACCGGCATTAACTTTTTTAGCTGGTTGGTGGCGGTGGGCACCATTACCGCCGGCGCTATTGGCGTCGGTAATATTATGTTGATTGTGGTTAAAGAGCGAACCCGGGAAATTGGCGTACGAAAAGCGCTGGGGGCAACGCCGTTGTCGATTGTATCGATGATTGTACAGGAGTCTGTGGTGATAACCGCTGTGGCCGGATACTTTGGTTTAGTGGTGGGAGTGCTACTGTTGGCAGGCGTATCCAGTGTGCTGGAGGCAACGGGCGGATCGGATATGTTTGCCCGGCCCTCGGTGGATTTTACTACCGCCTTGATAGCGGTGCTGGTGTTGATCGTCTCGGGTGTGCTGGCGTCCTTGCTGCCCGCGGCCAAGGCGGCCGCGGTCAACCCCATTATCGCCCTTCAAGACGAATAATAGATTATAAATTTAATTACTTTTTAATGAGCCGAGTGTCATGAAGAAATTTTTTGCAATTGTTTTACTGTTATTTGTGGCGGTACTGTTTATCGGCACGGCCGTTTTTTTGTACCAAAAATCACAGGAGTCTCCCGTGGTGTATGAAACGGCTTCGCCTTTTGTTACCGATATTGTGAAAAAGACGGTGGCTACTGGTAAGGTGATTCCGCGCAAGCAAGTGAATGTCACCTCGCAGGTATCCGGCGTGGTGGATGAGCTGTACGTAACGGCGGGCGAAACCGTTAGCAAAGGCGATTTGGTCGCAAAGATCACTCTGGCGCCGAATATGGTTACCCTAAACCACGCGGAGTCGCAGCTAGAAAGCGCCCGCATTAGCTTTGAAAACGCCGAGGACGAGCTCAATCGACAAAAGAATTTATTGCAACAAGAGCTGGTGTCGGTTTCGGCTTACAATAAATACCGGCTTGATTATCAGCTGGCCAAAGAGGCCATGCACTCGGCGGAAAACAATTTGTTGCTGATTCGTGAGGGGGCGACCCGCCAGTCGGATTTGGTGTCCAACCGTATTCGGGCCACGGCGGACGGCATGATTCTGGATGTACCCAATAAAGAGGGAGCGTTTATTGTCGAGTCGAGCACTTATGGTGCGGGTACCACGGTGGCCACGCTGGCCGATATGACCGATATGATTTTTGAGGGCCTGGTGGACGAGGCCGAGGTGGGCAAGATTCGCGAGGGCATGGAGCTCGTTCTGGACGTGGGCGCACTCGCGGGCGAGCCATTTTCGGCCGAGCTTGAGTATATCTCCCCGCAGGGGGAGGACGATCAGGGCACCATTAAATTTGAGATCCGCGCAGCGGTGACCTTGTCCGATAAGCTGTTTTTGCGTGCTAACTACAGCGCCAACGCTGACATCGTGTTAGATAAGCGCGAAGATGTGCTGGCGATCAATGAAAGTAACCTCTTGATCGAAGAGGATAGCTACTTCGTGGAGGTGCAAACCGCACCCCAGCAGTTTCAGCGCCGCGAGATTGAGGTGGGCTTGTCTGATGGTATAAACATTGAGGTTGTATCTGGGCTGGCTGAAAGTGATAAAATCAAAAAACAGTAACGCTTGGCGCAGTTGAGCGTTAGTCCCGGAGCGTCGCGAGCGGCGCTTGCGTCCTCACTTTTACAGCCCTGCTCGATGTTAGAGGTATACCATGATCGATTGGCAAGCTATTGATACCGTTATGTTGGATATGGACGGCACCTTGCTCGATCTGCATTTTGATAACTACTTTTGGCTGCACCACTTGCCCGCCCGTTACAGTGAAATTCACGGCGTCGACTTTGAAATCGCCCGAGCCAAGCTCGCCGAGCGCATCGATGAGCACCTAGGAAGCTTGCAGTGGTATTGTCTGGAGTTTTGGTCCGACGCTTTGGAGTTGGACATCCGGGGGCTGAAAGAAGAAATCAAGCATAAGATTCAAATACGCCCGCACACCGAAGAGTTTCTTGACCGGCTGCGCGCTGCCGGCAAACAAGTCATGTTGGTCACCAATGCCCACCCGCAGAGCATGTCGTTAAAGTTTGAAGTCACCGAGATCGATAAACGCTTTGACTTGATTGTCTCCTCTCATGAATTCTCCCACGCCAAAGAGGCCCAGGAGTTTTGGCACGCCTTGGCCGCGCGCGAGCCGTTTGATCCGGCCCGCACGCTGTTTGTGGATGACACTTTGCGGGTGCTGGATTCGGCCCGCGATTACGGCATTGCTCATTTGTTGGCGATTCATCAACCCGACAGCCAGATCGCGCGGCGTATTGAGGGCTACCCGGCTATTGAGCACTTTAGCGAGATTATGCCGGAGGTGCCCCGTGGGTGAGCCTGTCAGCACCCGGGTGCGGGTCGATAAATGGCTGTGGGCGGCGCGCTTTTTTAAAACCCGCAGCCTCGCCAAAACCGCCATCGAAGGTGGTAAGATTCAGCTCGACGGCCAGCGCATCAAGCCCAGCCGCGAATTAGAGGTTGGCATGGTGCTCACCATTCGTCAGGGCTGGGACGATAAAACCGTCGAGGTGTTGGCCTTATCGGATAAGCGCCGCGGTGCCCCCGAGGCGCAGTTGCTTTACCGCGAGACCGAGGCCAGCATCGTGCTGCGCGAACAGCGCGCCGCCGAGCGCAAGGCCGGGCTTGGCAGCTTTATTATCAGTGATCACCGCCCCAACAAAAAAGAGCGGCGCCAGATTCACCGGTTTCGCCGCGCTATGGATGAGCCAGAGTAATTCTGCGCCGCTTTTATCTATGTCCCATCGCGCGTATGCGCCTGTTATTGCCAGTTTTGGAACCCTCTATGATCAGCAACGATTTACTCCACCGCTTTATTTTTGACGACTGTGATATCCGCGGTGAAATTGTCACGCTAGGCACCAGTTACCGTGAAATCCTCAGCCACAATGATTACCCAGAGGTGGTGCAGTCGTTGTTGGGCGAGTTTGTCGCCGCGGTAGCGCTGTTATCCAGCACGCTTAAATTTGATGGCGTGGTGACGTTGCAGGCACGCGGTGAAGGCGCCCTCTCACTGGTGATGGCCGAGTGTAGCCATCACAACGAGATTCGCGCGATTGTACGCCCGGCACCCGAGGGCGAAATCGACGCCGATGCCGCCAGCCTGCCTGACTTACTGGGCCACGGCGTGTTAGCCATTACCCTCGACCCGGCCAAGGGCGAGCGCTATCAAGGCGTGGTACCGCTGGATGCCGATAATCTGGCCGGCTGCTTAGAGCATTATTTTCGTCAAAGTGAGCAGCTTGAGACACGCTTTTGGTTGGCGGCGGATGACAGCACGGCGTCGGGCTTATTAGTACAAGCGCTGCCGCAACAATTGTCGGCCAGCGCCGAGGCCAACGCCGATCAGTGGCGCACAACCATAGCGTTGGCCGACACTGTTTCTGCCGAAGAGCTTTTGCGGATCGATCACCATCAGCTGTTGTACCGCCTGTTTCACGAGCAATCGCTGCGGCTGTTTAACCCCAGTGAGTTGCGCTTTGCCTGCAGCTGCTCGCGCGAGCGCAGCGCCGAAGCGCTAAAGTCGCTGGGGCAAGAGGACGTCGAGCAATTACTGGTAGAAAAAGGTGAAATTACCATTGATTGCCAGTTTTGCAATCAGTTGTATCGCTACAATGCCGCCGATATCCGCGCTCTGTTTGGTCAGGGGACACTCCACTGATGATAAGCCGCAAAAACCTCAATGTCTTGAGTGGCCTGCTGGCTCTGACTATTTCGCTGCAGGCGTTCGCTCAAGCGCCCTCGGATGCCGATGACGAGTCGGGCACCGGCTTAGTCAAGCAGCAGCCAGAAAAGCGCTGGGAAGCCGGCATCGGTGTCGGCGGCCTCTATGGGCCGGATTACCGTGGCTCCGAGTCTTATCGCGATTATATCGCGCCGATTCCGTACCTGGTGTACCGGGGCCCGGTGTTTCGCACTGACGGTGACGGCTTGCGCGGAGATTTTTTACGCACCGAAGCACTCGAGCTAACCGCCAGCATGGCGGTATCGGTGACCCCGGACAGCGATAAAAACGAGCTGCGCGAGGGCATGGAAGAGCTGGGCTCCACCCTTGAGGCGGGCCCTGCGATTAATGTTAATTTAACCGGACCAGATTTTTCTCAGGGGTTTTCGCTCTCGTTTCCGGTGCGGGCTGTGGTGGCGCTAGGTGACGGCTCGCCAGAGTATATTGGGATGGTGACGACCCCCTCACTGATTTACCGGCAGGCAATTAATGGCGGCTGGAAGTGGACGGCGCGCACCGGCCCGGTATTTGCCTCGGGCAAATATCACGATTACTACTACACCGTAAAACCCGAGTACGCCCTGCCAGAGCGCCCCGCTTACGAAGCCAGTAGCGGCTACAATGGCTTTAATGCCCAAACGGCTCTCAGCCGGCGCTTTAGTGATTATTGGTTTGCGTTTTATTTGCGCTATTCAAACTTGCAGGGCACCAACTTCCGCGATAGTCCGCTGGTCGAGACCGAGCACAATGTGATGGGCGGCTTTGCTATTAGCTGGGTGATTTTTTAACCGCTGTAAAAGGCAGCGTTGTTAAGCCGCCATACGATTATTCATCCAGTGCTAGATAACCACTTGAGGATGACATCGTTTGCTTCGTTATTTACAGTGGCTAGTCGCCGAGCTTAGGGAGTGTAGCGCTCCCAGGTCTGGCTGCGGCCAAATAACGAGATACCAATAAAGCCACGCACCGTTAGGCTGTTGCCCCCTTCGTTAAGCTCTAGCTTGGCTTTGTAAACTTTCCCCGTTTTGGGGTCGAGGATACTGCCTCCCGCCCATTCACCTTCGGCCTCGCGGGTTAAGCCCCACATAAACGTCAGCCCTTTGAGGGGCTGATCTTTAAAGTCGTCGGGGCACTTTTCACAGCGAGAACCTTTAGCCTCTTCGCGCAGCAGCTCGGTAATCGTCCCGCTGAGCTCACCGGCATTGTCCACCTCAAGTTGCACAATGCTTTTTCGGCTGCCATCGCGATCGTCAATGGTAATCCAGCTCCCTTCGACGGCGGCGGCATGGCTAAACGTGCTGCTAAGTGCTGTTAAACATAACAAAAACAGGCGCAAATGAAGGAGTTGTCGCATATAAGTGCCTCGTCGTTATCGGTAGCTTAGAGCTAAAAGAATCTTAAAAGCATCGTTATAAACTATAGAAGTACCGTCGGCTTGCTGCCAGTATCGTCCGATTGGTGTTGCACACAGTTACGGCCGGCGTGCTTTGCGCTATAAAGCGCATCATCGGCGCGCCGGAGCAGGTCGGTGAAGGTGGTATCGATGCCGCTCGCGGTGCCCACACCAATGCTGATGGTGATTTGCGCGGTGCCGGCGGGCCCCGTAAAAGTCAGCTGCTGGCAGTGATGGCGCAGGCGCTCGGCCAGCTGAAGTGCAGAGTTTAGTTGGGTACTGGGGAGAACCACTGCGAACTCTTCACCACCAAAGCGGCCCAGGATGTCAGCCGAGCGAAGTTGTGTTTGGCACTGCTGCGCCAGCTCATGCAAAACGTGATCGCCAAAGAGGTGACCGTGCTGATCGTTAATGCGCTTAAAGTAGTCGATATCAAAGATCATCAGCGCCAGTGGCGTTTGGTAGCGTTGAAACTCGCTAAAGTGCTGCGCGAGCTCGGCCAGTAATTTGCGCCGGTTATAGCGGCCGGTTAGTTCATCGGTCTCGCTCAGTATCTGTAGTTGGCCTTGCAGGTTGTGTCGCTCGGTAATATTTGACGCCACCCACACCACGGCTCGCTCGCCGTTAATCTGGTTAGGTAGCGGTTGGATACGCCCCTCAAACCAGATGTCGCCTGTGGGGCCTGTATCGATGGGCAGCCCATCGACGTCGCGTCCAGCCAGGCTGTACTCTACGATGCGTAAACAATTTTGCTCTAAGGTGAGGCGGATTTCTTGCAAAAACCAGTCGGCTTTCTCGCGGGTGAGTACATCCTGTAGAGCGAAATCAACCAGATGCGAGCCATCGTGATAGTACTGGCGATCGTGTCCACCCAGAATCGCGGCATAGCGGCCGGACTCGGTTAACACAAATGCCGGGTCCGGCAGCGCTGCAATCATATCCAACAGCAGGTCGTGGGCATCACTCATGGCGGGTCCGGTGTTAAGAGCCGTTATTAAGGTGAGTTTAGATGCCAGTTAAGCGCAAGGGCAAATAAATTCCTGTGGCAGGATCGTTTGTACGGTGCTTAATTACGGCGCATAGGCACCGGAATATCTTTGGGCTTCACCATTCCGGGCTCCTCACTAAAGCGGCTGTAGGCCGCCGCATGGGCATCGGCAATACGGCCCAAAGCAGCTGTGAGCTTGGGGTCGTCACAGCCATCGATGTTCTCCCAAAGCTTGTCCACGGTCGCGAGAGCATTCTTTTTGTCATCGGATTTGTTCATGCTGATCATCAGTTGGATGTAATTCTGAATGCCCAGCTTATTTTGCATTTCTTTTTCCACCACATGGCGGGGCTCAATTTCGGGCAGCTCTATGTTTTTGCAGCGCTGCTGAATAGCGCCGTTGATTGTGTAATTCGACATCATGGTACGAAAGTCGGTACCCAACTGGCGTAAGTCGGCGTGCGCATTGAGGGCAGCCGTGGCGAGCAGCACAGAGAGTGCGGGGCGAATGATCTTATGCATAGAGCCTCTTAATCTAACAAAAAAGTATCGTTGCGGTGCGCGGCGCAATTGTACCACTGTCACTGGGTGGCGTCCGACTGCACCGCCAGCCACTGCCGGATGCGGCGCTGTAACACGGTCAGGGGCAGCGAGCCCGCGCCCAGAACCTGATCGTGGAAGGCTTTGAGCGAAAACCCAGGGCCGAGTTCCTTTTGCGCCTCAGTGCGCAGCGCTAAAATAGTGTTCATACCGATTTTGTAACTGGTAGCCTGGCCGGGCATCACAATATAGCGCTCTACCTCGCGCCGGGCATCGTCACGGGTTAATGGTGTATTGGCGACAAAATAATCGATGGCCTGCTCCCGGCTCCACTTAAACTGATGGATGCCGGTGTCCACTACCAGCCTCACGGCGCGCCACAGCTCAAAGCTTAGACGGCCAAAGTCGGAGTAAGGGTCGGCGTACAGGCCAATCTCTTTAGGTACTTGCTCGGCGTAAAGCCCCCAGCCCTCGACGTAAGCGGTGTAACCGCCGTGGCGCCGAAACGCCGGCAGGTCGGTTAGCTCCTGGGCAATGGCGATTTGCATGTGATGGCCGGGCAAAGCCTCGTGATAAGCCAGCGCCTCCATCTGGTAGCGCGGCATCGCACTTAAGTCGTGCAGGTTGACGTAGTAAATACCCGGGCGCGAGCCATCGGCGGCGGGGGCTTGGTAAAACGCTTTGCCGGCGGATTTTTCGCGAAACGGCTCCACCGCTTTGACCTTAAGTGTGGCTTGGGGTAGATGGTCAAACAGCTCCGGCAGCCGCTCGCGCATGGCATCGATCAGCGCCTGGGTGTCCGCCAAATACTGCTCGCGCGCACTGGCATTGGAGCTGTCGGCGCTATCGTCCGGGTGATAGTACTGCGCCGGGTCTTGTTGCAGTGCGCTGAAAAACTCATTCAGGCTGCCGGTAAAGCCGACGGATTTTTTTACCGTCTCCATGGCCTTGTGTAAACGGGCGACCTCTTCCAGCCCCAGTTGATGAATTTCCCTTGCGCTCATATCGGTGGTGGTGTTTTTGGCCAGCGTGTATTGGTAGTAGGCCTCGCCGTTTGGCAACTTCCATACCCCGTCACGGTTATCGGCTTTTTTGGCCAGCTCATCCCAAACACTTAATAGCTCTTGGTAGCCCGGTTTGACACTGTTAAGCAGCGCCTCACTGGCGCTGTCGATTAGTTGCTGGCGCTGCTCGGCGGCTATGTCTAACGCCTCAACTTTGCGGCTAAAATCGGCCAGCAACGGGCTTTGCGTGTCGCTATCGGGGGTAAAAGGTTTACCGCTGATGATATTGGTGATGTCGCGGCGCACTTGCGGGTAGACAAAGGCGGGGGCCAAGATGCCTTGTTGGGCGCGGCGATTTAGGTTTTTGGCCAACTGTTTCAGCAGTGGCTCTACCCCCTGTAGCCTGGAAATATAAGCGGTAGCATCGCTCAGCTGGGTAATTTGGTGCGAGTTAATTAAAAACGACGCAACGCTGGCGTGCCAGCCAAACATTTGATTCACCGGGTAGCCGTAATCGCGCCATTGATAGCCATCGATGTCCTGCTCTAAATCAAAGCGCATGAGCTCGGCGCTGAGTTGGTTGTCCGGGTTGAGCTTGTCCAGATCGAGAGACTCTAAGCGAGCCAGCTGATCTTGATAGAGTCGGTAGTACAGCTCGGTTTGCGCGGGGCTGATATCGTCCCATTCGCCGTAGTGAGTTTTGCGCCCGAGGTGGGTTTGAAACATGGGGCTAAGCGATACCTGCTCTTCAAAAAATGTTTCAAACAGGGCGCGGGCTTTGGCGTCTTCTGTTTGTGACTGTGCCAGAGCGGCTGGAGACACAAAAAATAATAGCGTAGCCACAAGGGCGACGTTAACGAAGCGCATAAATGTCCTTATTTAGGGTTTATGATTTTGTTTGTGTTGCGCCATGGCTACATCGGCGCGGCTGCGAAGTTTGTCTTTTTGGCGGATGGCCGCAAACGGGTCGGGGGCATCGGATTCTGGCGGTGGGGTTTGCGGGCGGCGCGACTTTTTGCTCGTATGGCGCTCGGCCTCGGTTTCGTCTTGTTTATCGATGTGCGCAATCGCGCGCGAGTTGTACCAATAATACAGCAGTGTCACACCGATCAGCGCCAGCCACTTCAGTACAAACGAGATCCACAGGTGCTGATGCTCGGCGGTGGTGGTGGCCCAGGAGACATAGTCGCCGTGCACCATGGCGATAAAAAAATAACTGATAAAAAGGATCAGCGTCGACACAATCGGGCGTCGATAACGCTTCCAGATAACGGTGGCTAACGCCGACTTAGCAAGAAACCGAAACATATCAGCCCCTACGGAAACAAGCTCAAACCCAGCGCGGCAATCAGGGCGACAATACCGCGGGATTTGTATTCGCTGATGATTTTATCTTCTTCTTCTTTGACGATCACTTCTAAGACGTCTGGCTCGTAATCTTCCGGTTTACGCCCGTGCAGATAAATACGGGTGCGCGCTCGCTCGATCGCCTTGTGACGAATCTTGCCGGCGTATTTGCGTTTTACTTTCTCGTAGTTGCGGCGCAGCAGGTTACTGCGTTTATCTTCGCGCAACTGGTTTTCCGGTAAGCTCATAGTTGCTCCGAGGGCGAGCGCGACGACGGGTTAAGGTGCGCACTCGCCAGTGGTTTGTAAATGGGTACGCTTGGCGTTGCGGGCAATGGCGTAAGTCTCATCGAGCATGACCTCGCGCCCCCAGCCGGTTAAGCCTTCGACAGTGCCGTCATCGCTCATATCCAGATGCTTTTGGGGTTTGTTGCCGGGGCCCCACGACCATGGCAAAAAGCCGATGTCCAGCTCCAGAGCGGTTTTAATGATGGTGCGATAAGGAATGGCGCCCCCTTCACTGTCGTCCCAACGATCGCCAAACTCGCCGATAATTAAAGGCAAACCGGCGTCCACCGATTCCTGCAGCTCGGCCCGTACCCTTGCGTCATCGTAGCCCCACATCTTGGGCCACCACATATGCACTGACAGTAAAATGTTTTTTTGTGGGTCGGCTGCCATCAGCGCCGGCCCGGCCGCTTGCAGAGTGTCGATATCTTTACCCCAGCCGGGCGCGTCGATCATCAGAGGCACCCGGTAGCCGGCTTCGCGCAGCCGTGTAATAGCGCGTACATAGCCTTTGGTGTACTCATCAAGCGGTACCTTATCGCCGACCTCGTTGCCAATGTTAACAATGGTATAGCGCTGATGCTTGGCGATAGTGGCGGCTATTTCGGGTTGCGTCCAGTAGTTGATCAGCAGATCGAGCTTAGACCAGTCGCCTGTGGCATCGTGCAGCTCAATGATCGGAAACAGTTGTTGTTTAAAGGCATTTTTGAGCACCGCGTTGAGCTCGGCAGGCTTGCCCTCAGTAGTCCAGACGATACGCACGGTATTGGCGCCGGTTTTGGCGATCTCGCTAAAGCTCGACAGGCCGGTGCGATCGAGCCAATACACCATGCGGTTGGGCCCCATAGGAACAAAGGGTTCACCGCAGGCGTCGAGCAGCTGCCGTCCATCCAGGGTAAACGTGCCGGACGCGTCCTGATCGGCGGCCTGAGCGCTGCTGAGCAAAAAAGAAATGACGAGTATAGCCGCTAGTTTCATATTGCCTGTCTGTATCCATTGATATCGTATTGGCTACAGTTTAACCCGAATAAAGGGCGATTGATGCCCAGGGTTAAAAAATTATGACAGCGGGGGATCGTTGACGGGCAGAACACAGGTGAAGACACTGCCCTTGCCCACTTCGCTGCTGATTTGCAATTCGGCGTCGTGGCGCAAGAGCACATGTTTAACAATGGCCAAGCCAAGCCCTGTGCCGCCGGTACCGCTGTTGCGGCTGGCATCCACGCGGTAAAAGCGCTCGGTGAGATGTGGGATGTGTTTGGCGTCAAAGCCTACGCCGTTATCACTCACGGAATAGTAAATACGCGGGCCGCTGCGCCACAGGCGCATGGCGATTTTGCCGCCTTCGGGGGTGTATTTAACGGCGTTGATCACCAGGTTTGAAAAAGCGCTGTGCAGCTCTTTTTCATTGCCCAGAATACTGAGCTTGGCGGTGCATTCGAGGGTTAGAGTTTGGTGCTTCTCGGCGCTGAGTATGGCCGCCTCCGATTTAACGGTTTGCAGCAACGGCTCTAGCTCGACGCGTTTTTGATTAAAGCCGGTATCGGCGGTCTCGAGCTTAGAGAGCATGATTAAGTCGTTGATCAGCAGCGACATGCGCTTGGATTGCTGCTGCATTTGCTCCAGCGGCTTGCTCCAGGCCGGTGTGCTGTTATTGTCGGCCATGGTTTCTAAATAGCCGCTAATGACAGTCAGTGGGGTGCGCAGCTCGTGCGAGACGTTGGCGACAAAGTCTTTGCGCATCTGCTCTAAATGGTAAATTTGGGTGATGTCACGGACCACGATCAAACGCTCGTTTTTACCAAAACGGGTAATTTGAAACTGCAGGCGTTTATCGGGAAAGCGCGGTGAGGGAATATCCAGCGGCTCGGCGTAGTCACCGGCTTCAAAGTAATCGACAAAGCGCGGGTGGCGAATAAAGTTAATAACCGACTGGCCTTGGTCGGAGTTGTAAAACCCCAGTAGGCGCTGGGCGGCTGGGTTCCACCAATCGAGGTAGCCACGCCAGTCGAGCAGAATCACGCCGTCTTTGAGGGCTGAGGTGGTTTCCTGAACGCGATTAATAACGGCCTGCAGGTTTTTTTTCTCGCGTTTTTGGCGCCGCTGAAGGTGGTAGATCGCGTCAAACACTTCGCCCCACAGGCCCGTGGCCTCGGGTGGTTGACGCTTGCGGTTGCCCGTGAGCCAAATATTCAGGCGCAGCATTTGCCAGAGGCTCCAGCCGATGTACCAAAAGGCAAATAGCGCCAAGGTCCAGGCGAGCTGGTCGACCAGTAGGCCGATGATAACGGCAATACTAAAGATAACCGCCAAGCGTTTCAGCTCGGCATTGAATCCCTGTAACAAAATCGTTCAGTCCTGTATCGGCGTGGGGCGTTAGCTGGCCTTGGTCGAAAAGCGATAGCCTGTGCCGCGGACGGTCTGAACCAAATTTTCGTGTTGATCCACCGTAAGTGCTTTACGCAGGCGGCGAATATGGACATCGACGGTGCGCTCTTCGACATAGACGTTACCACCCCAGACGTGATCTAACAATTGGCTGCGGGTGTAAGCGCGTTCTTGGTGGGTCAAGAAAAACTGCAGCAGGCGAAACTCGGTGGGCCCCATATCCACTTCGCGATCATTGATGGTCACGCGGTGGCTGGAGGGGTCGAGGCACAGACCTTGAACCTGAATAGGCTGATGGCTGTTGGCGTGGGGGTCGGCGCGGCGCAATACCGCTTTTAAGCGGGCGACCAACTCACGTGGCGAGAACGGTTTGGTGATGTAGTCATCGGCGCCCACTTCCAGCCCCTGAATTTTATTGTCCTCTTCGCCTTTGGCGGTGAGCATAATAATAGGGATGTTGGCGGTCACTTCGTCGCGCTTTAAACGCCGTGCCAGTTCAATACCGCTGGTGCCAGGCATCATCCAGTCAAGCAGAATCAAGTCGGGTTTCTCATCGACAATAAGCCCGTGTGCGTCCTGCGCATTACTTGCCTCTAAGCAGCGGTACTCGGCCATTTCGAGGGCGATACGCAGCATATCGCGGATTGCGGATTCGTCGTCAACGATAAGGATGGTGCGACTTGTCATAGTGCCTGCCTGTATGTTCCATCAATTGCGGATAATCAGTGAAGCGGCGGTAACGGATGGCATTATCAGCCGGGTGCGTCCCCTTCTTTGCAAGCGTATTTAATGTATAAATTGTTGCATATTTATGACAGCTTGGCGGTAAATTTTACCCAGCAAGTGATTGGGGGGGCGATTTGGCGTCAGGCGAGCGATACTTACCACTCGACTAAACCGGCGACAATTCCGCCGAAAACAACCAAACCTACCCAATTATTGTTAAGAAATGCGGCAAAACACGGCCCCCGCTGGCGGTAGCGAATAAGCCGCTGTTGATAGACGAACAAGCCGGCCGCAGCGGCGACCCCGACGTAGTACAGAGCGTTTAGCTCAAACCGTGAACCCATTAACAGTAAGCCTATGACGACTAACACCTGCAAGCTGGCGGTAATGACGCGGTCCTGATCGCCAAACAGCACGGCGGTGGACTTGATGCCGATACGCAGGTCGTCATCGCGATCGACCATGGCGTAGAAGGTGTCATAGACGATGGTCCACAGCAGCACCGTAAAATAAATCAGCCAGGCCTGTTGTGGTACCTCGTTGCGCACACTGGCAAAAGCCATGGGTATTCCCCAGGCAAAGGCGGCTCCCAGCACCACTTGCGGCAAGTGGGTATAGCGCTTCATAAAGGGGTAGCAGCACGCCAGTGCCAGGCCGCCAAAGGCGAGGTAAAGCGTCAGAGTGTTGGTAAAGAGCACCAAAATAAACGACAGCAGTACCAGCGTGGCAAATACCCCCCAGGCCTCTTTAACACTGACCTTGCCGGTGGCGAGTACGCGATTTTTGGTGCGCTCGACGTGGCCGTCGAGGTTGCGATCGGCAAAGTCGTTGATGACGCAGCCGGCCGAGCGCATGGCGATGGCGCCCAGGGTATAAATAATCACTAAATGCAGCGGTGGTGTGCCGTCGGCGGCCAGCCACAGCCCCCACAGTGTCGGCCACAACACCAACAGCCAGCCTATGGGGCGGTTTAAGCGGGTCAGCTGGGCGTAGAGTGTTAAGCGGCCGAGAATGAGATTAGTCATGGTGTTAGGTCCGGGAGTCGAGCAGCGCCGGTAAAAAAACCTCACTGACGAGCAGGGATTTACCGAACAGAAAAAATTTTGAACGTCGGCCCCAGAGCATATCATCTCCTTGAACGCTGGGGGGGATGAGCCGCTCATGGGGCGGCAGCTGGGCGATTTGCATGGGAGATCGGCCCAGCTGCCGGTGGCTAAACAAAAAGCCTCCCAGCGGGCGGTTGGCGAGCTTGCGCAAATGTCGCAGGCGCCCAGTCAGGCTCGCGGCGGGAAACACGCTGCGGGCATACACCCAAGCAGTCGCGTTAGGCCCCAGTAGCAGCACCTCGCGTATCAGCGCCCTACCCCGGCCGAGTTGCAGGGTGCGGCGCTCTGACAGGGTCGGTTGCCCCCAGTATTGGCGCAGCACCTGCACCTGCAGTTGCCCCGCGCTGCGTTTGCGCAACTTGGCGGTGAGCGAGCCGTCGTCAAACAGCCATGGTTTTATCGCCGGCGGCAGGTTGAGCGCGTGTGCGGCTGGCTGCCAGAGCCCTAGCCCGCGCCGGGCAAAGCGACCAGGGGCGCCAGACGATAGCGCCGGGCGAGGTTGTAGCGCACGCGATTGGGTCAAACGATACCTCGATATGCTGGGGTTAGGTGCGGCATTTTAACAGCAGTGGTGAGCATCAGCACAGGACAATTGCCCGTCGCTGAGTTACCCTCGCACATTCAAGATTGGGGGCATGCAGCCCGTGCGGTAAGAGATTGTTTATGAGTCTGACAAAAAAAATACTAGTCGCCATGGTGCTCGGCATTGTTATTGGCCTGCTGTTAAACCTGTTTACCGGGCGCGAAGCCGACAGTTGGGTACAGGTGTACTTGGTCGATGGTTTGTTCGATACAGTGGGCGCGGTGTTTGTCGCCTCGCTCAAACTGTTGGTGGTGCCGTTGGTGTTTGTCTCACTGGTGTGCGGCACGGCCAATTTGGGCAATCAATCGCGCATGGGCGGGCTGGCGATAAAAACCATTGGCCTCTATTTACTTACTACTGCCATTGCGATCACTTTGGCGATCAGTATCGCCAGCCTATTGGGGCCGGGCCTAGGGCTTAACCTGGAGGCGAGTGGTTCGGCCAGTATGGATACCGATTTGTCGCTCAAGCAGACCATCATCAACATATTTCCCAGCAACCCGGTGGCCGCGATGGCCGAAGGGAATATGCTGCAGGTAATTGTGTTCTCGGTTTTGCTGGGGGTGGCGATCGCCAAAAGTGGCGAGCAGGGCGCACCGGTCGCGAGCTTTTTTGAGAATTTAAATCATGTGGTGCTGCGCATGATTATGATGCTGGTGCAGCTGGCACCCTACGGCGTGTTTTGCCTGTTGGCGAAGCTGTTTGCCTCTATGGGGTTTGGGGTGTTTCAGGATCTACTGTTTTACTTTTTTACCGTCGCCGGGGTGTTACTGCTGCAGGCGGTTGTCGTATACCCGAGCCTACTTAAGCTGTTGTCCGGCCTTAACCCGTTGATTTTCTTGCGTAAAATGTACCCGGTGATGGTGTTTGGTTTTTCCACGGCCTCCAGTAACGCCACCTTGCCGGTTACCATGAGCACGGTGGAGGGCAAGCTCGGCGTGGATAACAAAGCGGCCTCTTTTACCTTGCCGTTGGGGGCGACCATTAATATGGATGGCACCTCGATTATGCAGGGCGTGGCGACGGTCTTTATCGCTCAGGCCTACGGTATCGATGTGGGCATTATGGGCTATTTGATGGTGGTGTTAACCGCCACTTTAGCGTCTATTGGTACCGCCGGCGTACCGGGCGTGGGGATGGTGACCCTGGCGATGGTGTTGCAACAGGCGGGCCTGCCGGTAGAGGAAGGCATTGCGCTGATTATCGGGGTGGATCGGTTGCTGGATATGATTCGCACCGCCGTGAATATCACCGGCGATGCGGCGGTGACCACGGTGGTGGCAAAAAGTGAACAGTTGCTAGACGAAGAGCGCTACCGCGATCAAGCCGCTTAGGGCACCGCCGGTGTGACCTGGGCGCACCGGCGGCTTCGATTTGGTAAAGCCGCTCAACTAGTATGGTTACAGGTTTGGTTAATTGCCGCTGGGGTTAAGGGCGCTGGCGATATGCTCTAAATCGTCGGACGACTCAATCACATTGGCCACGGTGGCCTCCGCCTTGTCCCGGGTGAGTTGCAGCTCAGCAAATAGCGCCTCGGGTATGGCCTCGCATGGGCCGGTACCAATGTTATGTTGGCGCAGTAGCATGCGGGCGAGGTATACCAGCTTGGCGTAAACTGCGTACTCGCCTTGATAATTTGGGTTGTTTTGCTGGCGCAGGCCAACCACCACTTCCTCTGGCATGCCCCACAAGTCCATTAACTGGCTGGCAATTTGATCGCGGCTAATGTCTAGCAGGTGGCGCTCGATAGCTTGCGGTGTAACGTGTGGGTTGGCCTCACTTATGAGGCAAAACTGCCGGTAATACGGGGGGAATACCTCGGCCATAATCAAGGCGCCAAAGTTGTGCAGCAGACCGGTCAGGTAAGCCATGCCAAAGCTTGGGCGGGCATCGCGGGGAATGGCGGTGACTAGTCCCTCGATGGTGGCGGCCATATACACGGCTTGCTGCCAGTAGGGTAGCTCGCCATTGGGGCTGTCTTTGGGCAGGTGTAATGTTTTGCCCAGCGCTAGCCCCAAGGCCAGGTTAAGCACCATGTCAAAGCCCAGCACCCGCACAATGGCGTCGTGAATCGACTTAATTTTACCCGGCGCTGAATAGTAAGGCGAGGCCGCCCAGCTGACGACCTGCGCGGCCAAGCTCGGGTCGGTCTCGACGATTTGCGCTAAATCAGAGATGTCGGCGTTGGGGTCGACCCGCAATTTAATAATGCGCTGTGCGGTGTCCGATAGCGGGGGCAGCTCGAGGGTTTCTTCCAGCCGTTGGCGCACCCGCAGCTGGGTGAAGTTGCGGATAGCGACCTCAATTTGTGCGCCATCATCCGCGCCGCTGTCGTCCGTCTCAAGAGGTGCTAGTGCTACAGATAGCTCACAGACGATAGCGTCTTTTAATATTTGCTGAAACTCGTTGCTGTGTACCCGAATCAGTTGGCCGTCGTCGCCCGAGTCCAGCAGTAAGCTGTCGCGCTTTAACAGTTGTTGGTCTACCAGTGTGAGTAAGCCGGCGACTTGCGGCAGTGCCGGCACCGACTGGAATTGGTTGGCTTCACAAAACTGTTTTAAAGCATCGGGCTCCGCGGCGCGCAATTCACGGCTTAGGTGTCGGTTTACGGCGGTTAAATCGAGTAGGCGATCTGCCCCCAATACCACTTGAACCCGCCCGATTTCATCCTGTAGCAAAATCGAGCGTGCCGCGCCCTGCTGGCGTAAGTGTTGCTGATACCAAATGACCGTGTCGTTACCCTCTGGTGTGGTCGCAGCAAGGTCATAGTTAATATTTTGGCTACTGAGCAGTGTTTCGACACTGGTAGGTACTGGCACTGAATAATCTCCTGGTCGTGGTGCTCATTGGGCGTATCATCGTTTTGTTTTGACGCCCTAACTGACAATATAAAGCCTAATGGCGCCAACGGCTACGACTGCGTTAAAACTGTGACTTAGGTCACCTTTTTTGGCGGTAATCTTAGGCGCCAAGATAGCGCTCGCGGCCGCCCAGCCAGCGCTCGATAATGGCACTGGCACGTGCCGGATCGCGATTAATAATAAGCTCGCCGGTTTTTCGCACGGCATCTAATAAGTGGCTGTCGCGTTGTAAATCAGCCACCCGAAATTCCATCTGCCCGGTTTGGCGGGTGCCTAAAACCTCGCCTGGACCGCGCAGCTCTAGATCTTGCTCGGCGATATAAAAGCCATCGGAGCTCTCGCGCATGACTTTAAGGCGCGCTTTGCTATTGCGCGACAGCGGTGTGCCGTACAGCAGCACACAGTGGCTGGCATCTTGCCCGCGCCCTACCCGGCCGCGTAGCTGGTGCAGCTGCGATAGTCCCAGCCGCTCAGGGTTCTCGATTATCATCAGGCTGGCGTTGGGCACATCTACGCCTACTTCAATCACGGTTGTGGCCACCAATAAATCCAACTCACCGGCTTTAAAGGCGCCCATAACGGCCTCTTTTTCGGCGGCTTTTAAGCGTCCGTGCACCAACCCTATGCGCAGTTCGCGCAGTTGCTCTTTTAGGTTATCGGCCGTTGCCTCGGCCGCTTGAGCCTCCAGTGACTCAGATTCTTCAATAAGCGTGCACACCCAATACGCTTGGCGGCCCTCGCCGCAGGCGGCGCGCACCCGCTCGATAATTTGCTCGCGCCGCTGATCTGAGATAACCGCCGTGGTAACCGGGGTGCGGCCCGGGGGTAGCTCGTCGATGACCGAGCAGTCTAAGTCGGCATAAGCGCTCATGGCCAGAGTGCGCGGGATGGGGGTGGCGGTCATGATCAGCTGGTGCGGGGTGCATTCGCCATGGGCGCCCTTCTCGCCCAATGCCAGGCGCTGGTGGACGCCAAAGCGGTGTTGCTCATCGATAATCGCCAGCGCCAGCTGAGCAAAAACCACCTCTTCCTGAAATAGCGCGTGGGTGCCCACCACCACCTGCGCTTCGCCGCTGGCGATGTTGGCCAGCTGTTCGCGACGGGCCTTTTGCCCAAGTTTGCCGCTCAGCCAGCCAACGTGAATACCCAAAGGCGCGAGCCAGGCGCTAAAGTTAACCCGGTGCTGCTCGGCCAAAATCTCGGTGGGAGCCATTATTGCCGCCTGTTTGCCGGCAGCCACGGCCGCTAATGCGGCCAGTGCGGCAACCACGGTCTTGCCCGAGCCGACATCCCCCTGAACCAGCCGCAGCATCGGCTCGGCACGCGCTAAGTCGTTTTGTATGTCAGTACTTACTCTTTCCTGAGCACCTGTTAAATCGAAGGGGAGTTGGGCGAGAAACGCTTGTTGCAGCTCTGGGGTCGGGTGTAGTGGCAGCGCCTTTTGGCTGCGAATGCCCTGGCGAAACTGCAACATACTCAGTTGATGGGCGAGTAGCTCTTCAAACGCCAAACGCTGCTGAAAGGGGTGGATGCCCTCGGCCAGCCGATGTAGGTCGACGTCTTTGGGTGGGTTATGCAGCAAGCTCAGGGCCTCGGCCAGCGGTATTTGGTCGAGAGTTTTACGCACGCGCTCGGGCAGGAGCTCTTCTAGCTGATAGCGCTCCAGCATGGTCAGAGCCTGTTGCGTCAGGCTGCGCAGGCGCGGCTGAGTTAGGCCGTCAGTGGTGGGGTAATGGGGCGTTAAGCTCTGGGCGAGGGGTTTGTGATCGCCTTCGGCTAATAGCTCATATTCTGGGTGCACCATCTCCAGACCGCTGGCACCGCGGCGGGCCTCGGCAAAGCAGCGCAACCGCGCGCCGCTGGTTAAACGCTGCTTTTGCGCGCCGGTAAAGTGAAAAAAACGCAAGGTGAGGGTGCCGGTGTTGTCTTGTACCCGGCACACCAGCGAGCGACGCCGTCCGTACACCACGTCAGCGGCGCGCACTTCGGCCTCAATAACAGCGCTAACACCCGGTTGCAACGCGCCAATGGGTTGTACCCGTGTGCGGTCGAGATAGCGCGACGGCAGATGAAACAGCAGTTGCTGGACGGTGCGAATGCCGAGTTTGGCGAGTTTTTCGGCCAGCGCCGGTCCAACCCCCGAGAGGCTGGTTACCGGCAGATTCGCCAGAGTATCCGCAGAGCCGTTCATGCTCAGTTACGCAGGGTGATGAGCGGGTTGTCGCGCTGACAGTGGCGAATGGCGGTGCGCAACGCATCCACCGCTTTAAAGCGCGGAAAGCTGGCGCGCCACGCTAACGCGACGGTGCGGCTCGGGGCCGGGTCGTTAAAGGGGCGGGTAACCAGTACCTCTTCGCTGTAGCGGCTAATGCCGGCGGCGGATACAGGTAAGATGGTGATGCCCAGACCCGAGGCGACCATGTGGCGCAGCGTCTCGAGCGAGCTGCCCTCGGCGGCGGTGTGCACTCCACCGCTGTGCCCCTCTACCGAGGCCTTAAGATGTGGGCACGTTTCCAGCACCTGATCGCGAAAGCAGTGGCCTTCGCCCAGCAGTAACACCTCTTCGGAGTCCAGTGCTGTGGGGTCGATGCTGTCGTGTTGCGCCAGCGGGTGATCTTTGCGCATCAGCACCACAAAAGGCTCGTCGTACAATGGCTGGGTAACCACGTCGGCCTCGGTAAAGGGCAGCGCGACGATAATTACGTCTAGCTCACCTTTGCGCAGCTTAGTGCGCAGAGTGCCGGTGTAGCTCTCCTCGACGTACAGGGGCATTTTGCTTACTTCTTTTTGCAGCTCGGGGATAAAGCTTGGCAGTAAGTAAGGCCCAATGGTAAAAATCGCGCCAATGCTGAGGGGGCTGGATAGCTGGTCTTTGCCCTCGTTAGCAATGTCCTTAATGGCGGCTGACTGCTCGAGTACTAGATTGGCCTGGGCGACGATCTTCTCGCCTAGAGGTGTGGCGGAAACCCGCGATTTGGAGCGCTCAAACAGCGATACACCGAGTTCCTCCTCAAGCTTTTTAACGGCAATACTCAAGGTGGGCTGGCTGACAAAGCAGCGTTCGGCGGCACGGCCGAAGTGTTGCTCCTGAGCCAGGGTGACGATATAGCGCAATTCTGTCAGAGTCATGGTTCAGGTCCTGTGGGCTGCAAAAGTCATCGTGATGGGTACACTAGCAAAATGGATAGCGAAAAACTATTAATAATCGGTTGTGGTGATTTAGGGCGGCGTTTGGCGGACGCTCTGAGCGACAGCCACATTGCCACTACCGGGGTGCGCCGACACCCGCCCGCGTCGGCCGGCGCTCTGCAGTACCGCGCACTGGATGCAGCCGATGAGCAAGCTATGACCGAGCTGGTGGCGGAGGGGTTTGACCATATTGTGCTCACCTTAACGCCCGCCGCTCGCAGCGAGGCCGGCTACCGCCAAGGCTACGTACAGCCGTGTAAAACGCTGGTGCGGGCTCTGGCTGCGGCAAAACAGTGCCCTCGTCGTGTGTTGTTTGTATCCAGCACGGCCGTTTACGGCGAAAACGCAGGCGAGTGGGTTGATGAAGCTACAGCGCCTCATCCTGTGCGCTATAACGGCGAGCAAGTGCTGGCGGCCGAGAATGTCCTGCGCCACGCCGAATTACCCCTGAGCGTGTTGCGTTTATCGGGCATTTACGGGCCGGGGCGCAGTCGGCTTATTGATAATGTGCGTGAAGGGCGAGCGGCTCCGAAGCCTTCGTGGACCAATCGCATTCACGCCGACGATGCCGCCGGGTTTATGGCGCATTTGCTGCTGAGTACAGCCGTGCCGCAACCGCTATACCTGGTGAGCGATAGCGAGCCGACCCCTTATTCAGAGGTGGTGACTTACATTGCACAGCGTGTGGGGGTGAGCTTGCCCGGTGCCGTGCCGGCCGATGGTATGAATAAGCGCATCGATAACCGGCGGCTGTGTGCCAGCGGTTACCAATTGCGTTATCGGGATTATCGCGAAGGGTTTGCCGAGCTGTTAGGCGCGCCGGATACCGTGGGTGGTTAAACGAAGCCCTTTGCCTGTTTAGCCCGCCGTTACCATAATGCCGTCGGCTTCAACTTGAGCGCCTTTAGGCAACTGGCTGATGCCGATGGCGGCGCGAGCCGGGTAGGGCTCGTCGAAGTAGCTTGCCATTACCTCGTTGACGATAGGGAAGTTGCTCAAATCGGTGAGGTAAATGTTGAGTTTAACAATGTCTTGTAAACTGCCACCGGCGGCCTCGCAGACGGCGGCGAGGTTTTTAAAAACCTGATTGGCCTCGGCGGCAAAATCACCCTGTACCATCTCCATGGTCTCCGGGATCAATGGAATCTGGCCGGACAAATAGACGGTTCCATTGACCTTGACGGCCTGTGAGTAAGTCCCAATTGCCTCGGGTGCCTGGTCTGTGTGGATGATTGCTTTGTTAGGCATGATGATCCTTGCTGTATAGGAGAAAGCCAGTAAGTATAAACCGTGAGCTTGCCAGGGGCCAAGGGTATAGGGTAGGTAAAGGCGGGCATTACTGAGGTGTTGCTCTTCGCTGTCGCCAAAGCCAGAGTCTGTTAATTGATGGTTGAATTTTGCATGAAACAACAGCGTTCGCTGCGCTGCATGACACTTAATGCTGCCATTGGTTAATGAGCGCGCGTTAACCAGTGATCAAGCTCTTGATGAAGGCGAGAGGTGAAATGCCCAAAGTCGACGGATTTTTGCAGGTAACTGTTGGCGCCAAACTGACGGGTTTGGGCAATATCGATTAAGTCGTCAGAGCTGGTCAAAATCAACACGGGCGTGTTGTGGTACTCCTTGGAGGCGCGCATCCGCTGTAAAATGCTCAAGCCGTTGCCGTTGGGGAGGTTTATATCCAGCAGAACCAAAACGGGCGCGTCTTCGCCTGACCTGTGGCTATAGCGGCCCTCGGCGTAAAGAAATTCAAGCGCCTGTTTGCCATCGGTTGCCAGCTCGATATGGTACCGGTCGCTAACATGTTTGAGTCCTATAAGCGCCAGCTCGGCGTCGTCAGCATTATCTTCAACCAGTAGTATTGTGCTCATAGTGTTTGTCTTCCTCCGTGAAACAAAAATAAAACGTAGCGCCTTTATCGGGAGCGGCTTCTGCCCAGATCTGCCCACCGTGACGGCTAATAATCCGCTGTACCGTGGCCAACCCAACACCCGTGCCTTCAAATTCATCGGCTTTGTGCAGGCGGGAGAAGGGCGCGAATAACCGTTCAGCATAGTCCATATCGAAGCCTGCGCCATTATCGCGAATATAAAATACCTCTCGCCCTCGATAAAGACATTGGCCAACTTCTATTTGCGCATGTGCTTTAAAGCGTGTGTATTTAATGGCGTTCTCTAATAAGTTTGCCATTAACATGGTAAAAAAACGTCGGTCGGCCAGCGTTTGCAGGTTAGGTTGAATAATCAGGCTGATATCTCGCTCGGTTTCGCGCTCTCGTAACTCGGTAAATAGCTGGCGGGTTTGCGAGCTTACATCGATCGGTTCGCGTTGCAGCTCACCGAGAGTGGCGCGGGATAATCGTAAAAAACTATCGATCATTTCGGCCATTTCTCGCGTGCCGGCCTCTATACGGCCTAGGTAATGCTGACTTTGCTCGGGTAATAAATCACAGCAATCGTTTACCAGCATGCGACGAAACCCTTCTATTCGTCTCAGGGGCGCGCGTAAATCGTGTGATACGGAATAGCAAAAACTGGCTAGCTCTTCGTTGGCGGCTTGCAGCTCTGAGGTGCGTTGTTTAACGCGATCTTCCAAAATGGTATTGAGGTACCTTACTTCTTCTTCCGCTTTTCGGCGGGCCAGTACATCGCGGGCCAAAGCATCATTGGCTTGACGCATACGATCATAGGCTTGGGTTAAGTTTTCGCTCAATCGGTTGAATGCGCTAGCCACTTGATCGAGCTCATCGTTACGATGCTTATCGGTACGTTTTAGCGTGAGCGGTGAGGTTGAATTATCTACAGTAAATTGATTCACATGTTGCGCTATTCGCACCAGATGTTTAGTAATAAGCCGATGGACGATAAACAAAATAAACAGTGACACTAAAAAAGTTTTAATGCCCTGTGTGAAGAGTATTACAATTAACTTTTCCCAAAGACGAGAATAGACCTCTTTGAGTGATGCCTGTACCCGCAGCGTGCCAATCACTCTCTCGCCACTCTGTCCGTGATGAATAATCTTATAGTCACGATTAATAACCCTGTGCCGAGTGAACTCGCCCAGTACAATAGTTAAGGGCTGAGACACGCCTGTCGGGTCTTCGTAAATGGCAACCGCCACCACCCCGGGCAGTTGCCGAATTCCCTCCATTTGTATTTTTAGCTGATGCGGATCGAGATTCCACATGCTGGCACTGATGCTGGCCAAATAACTGCTTTGTACGTCATCCAAGCGAGTTTTAATTTGTCCTACGTCACGCTGAAAATCGACAAACAACTGAAAGGCTGTCGCTACCAGTGTGACGAACGAGCTAAACAACACAATGGCAAACAACAGGCGTCGGCCAATACGATCACCAGTTAACGGCGGGTTATGATGTGGCTGTTTAACCATTATAAATGGTTACAATTCGTGTTGTTTTTGAATGGTGACAAGAGCGCCCTCTGTGCGCATGTCGATAAGTGCCTGATTAATGGCCGGCATAGCATTTAGCCGTTCTGACGCTTTAGAACACTGAAAAATCAGCGGAATAGTTTGCATGACTAAAGGGGGGCCGAGAGAGTCGGTAATACCCTCTAAGCGCGCAATATACATCAGAGTTGGAATCGCACCGACGACGACATCTACCCGGTGACGGGCAACTTTACGTAAACCGGTGGCATAATCGGTATCAAAGACTTTCTCTAAGTCGTTATCGTTATCAAAGCGCTCGTTGAGTGAGCCTCCACGCAATACCGAAATTCTTTGCCCCGCTAGATCCTCGTATTCCTTAAGTGAAACACTCTTGTTTGGAATAGCGCCTAAAGGGTGATGAAACGTTAGTTCTCCGGCAACCACTTTATCTGTATCGAGGGGGGCCAGGATGGTGCAGTCTTGCGTGCCTCGCTCGATTTCTCGCGCGGCCCGGGCAAAAGGGGCGAGCGTAATATCAAACTGATAACCGGTGCGCTCAGTCAATGCTTTGACAATATCGATAAACGCGCCGTTCATCTCGCCGGTCGACGGTGTTGCTGAGGCCCAGGGTGGTGCCGCAATAGTGACGATTTTAATGGCGGCTCTGGGCTCACTGTCGGCTTGTGCGTGTGGTGCTATCAGTACCAAAAAGGCACTCAGGATAAAGCCCAGCAGGTGCTTAACCACTTGAAAAAAATCATTATTATTCATTAGCTTGTGCCTGTATGTTGCGGGTTGAAGGGCTCTTGTACTGTCATCTTCCCAGTATAACGCGACTTTTCCAGTCCGTCAGTTCCCACGCTAAATCACCCCAACCCCGATCTATTCATTTGTACTTTCTCAGCAGCCCTGCGCGGTATTAGCCGGTGTTAATACTGAAGCGGCACAGCTCTAGCTACGATCAAAAAGCGGCCACGCCATACCGGCGTGAATAGGCCGTTCCTTGAAGTTCGTCCCTTTATATGAATGAGGTAATACCATGAACGATCGTATTTTATTAGTGGTTGGTGACAAGTTTACTCCTTATATCGCACAAAAAGAGGCCATTACGGTTTCGCAACTGCACGGCTTGCTGAGCTTGCCGGTGCATATCTTAGGTAACCAGGAGCGAACGGTCTTGGTTCCGGGGCAAGGGATTGGCGAGCTAAGCCGTGAGCGCTTATTGGCAGCCGCTAGCCAATCAAGCAATGTTTCTGGATTTGATTTTTCGCTCTGGCATAACTTACCTGTACGCGCCAGTACGGCGATGTCGCATAAAGCTGAGGTGTGCAATATCTTGGTGTCTATGCCACGCCCGGTATCGGCAACTGAGTATGAGTTGGCGCTGATGATTGATGAAGACTGTGAATTAATGCAGGACCATTTGAGTGGCCAGCACGTACAGGGAATGGTGATTATTGAAGCGGCGCGTCAGGCGATGCTGGTGGTTACCGAGGCGTACCTTATGCCTAAGTCAGTCATCGATTACAGTTTTGTTTTTAACGCGTTGTCGGTGGCTTATAGCCATTATGCGTTCCCCGTTAACGCCACGATTCGAACTCACATTACCGAGTGTTCGGTTGATAACCCAAAGTTTTTGAAGTTTGCAGCGGTCACCTCAGTTGAGCAGTCGGGCCGTACCGTGGCCGAGTTTACGATGTCGTTTTCGGCCATGGAGAAAGCACGGCTGGTTAAACAGGAGCGGATGCAATCGGTAAAAACCCATCGTCAGTTTGTTGCTGCGATAGCCGCGGAGTTAGAACAAGCTGAGATTTTAGCTGGCCATACATCACTATAGCGTGAGGGAATTGTTATGAGTAATAGTCAAACGTTCGTTAATCCCAAGCGTGGTTACGCCTTTTTTGATGTAGACAATACGCTTATTAGAATCAACAGCATGTTGAGCTTTCAGGATTTTTGGTACGACTTATATCCAGATCTGAATGCAGAGTCCAGTTATCGGGCCGATTTACACACGCACCTTCACTCGCATGCGTGTTGGGAAACAGTCAATAAACTCTACTATCGGCATTTTGCCGGACGTTCGGTGACGGCCCTCTCTCAGGCGGGCGAGCGCTGGTTTCGGCATTGTCGATCGGCTTCGGAGTTTTATTGTCAGCCTGTGCTTGATGAGCTCCGCCAGCACCAACGTGCCGGTTATCAAGTCGTGTTCGTTTCGGGGTCGTTTCCAGCTGTGTTGAGCCCCATTGCCCGCGAGCTGGGGGTAACGCAAATATTGGCCACACAACTTGAGCAGCAGGAGGGTGTCGTAACAGGTTATCTAACGGCGCCGCCAATGGTGGGAGCCGGAAAGCGTGATGCGATACGGTCTTTGCTTGCTAGTCAGGGGATCGCTGAAGTCAGTTATGCTTACGGTGACGATGTGTCTGATATCCCAATGCTCAGTGTCGTGGGGAATCCGGTGGTAGTGGCCGGTGGTCGTTTATCGCCGGCTCAAACTAAAAAACTGGGATGGCGTTTAATCGCTGATGTGTAAGCGTTAGCCAATCGGGTCTTTGCACTTTGGTGTAGAGGCTCGATTGATTATAGTTGTTGATCAATTTTTTGTTTTATTTCATCTATGGCTTCAGGGATGCTGAGTAGGAATCCTTGCGCCTGTTCGCAGCCGACCTGCAACAGCAGGGCGCGCTGCTGTTCATCCTCTATGCCCTCAGCGACAGTGGACATACCTAGTCCCTGTGCGAGCACCAGTATGGTTTTTACTAATTGTAAGGCGTTGTCGTTTTGGTTGATGCCTGAAACAAAGCTGCGGTCTATTTTTAAGGTGCTTAAAGGGTAGCGTTGTAGGTACCCGAGCGAGGAGTAGCCGGTGCCAAAATCGTCGACGGAAAAGCGTACCCCGAGCTCAGCCAGGGCGTTGATATTATCGTTGGTCGCCTTATCATCGTTAATTAGTACTCGCTCGGTAATCTCTAGCTCTAGTTGATCGGCCGGTATGCGATTGATATGGAGCTGCTCGCGCACAAACTGCGCAAAATCTGGCAGCTCTAATTGCCGAGACGAAATATTGATGGCGAGCCTTAATGGCGGTTGGTGTTCTCTTAACAACTTGCCGACTTCCCGGCAGGCGTTTTGCAATACCCAGCCATCAATCTCTTCAATAACGCCGATTCTTTCGGCGGCGGGAATAAAGTTGTTCGGCATGCGTAGCGTGCCATTGGGCTGATGCCAGCGAACCAATGCTTCAAAGCCGATAATAGTATTGTTTTTCAGGTTGTAAATAGGTTGATAGTGCAACACTAACTCGTTGCGGTTTACAACACTGCGCAATTGATTTTCAAGCTCAAGCCGCTCTACTAATTGATCGTTAATATCCTGAGTAAAAAATTGAAACTGGTTGCGGCCGTTGTCTTTGCACTGATACATGGCCAGGTCGGCGTTGCGTAACAGTAGGTGAGGGTTGCTGGCGTCATTGGGGTATAAGGCAATTCCGACGCTGCAAGTAACATAGTAGTTGCGGCCGATAATAAAAAACGGCTCGGTAAACTGCGCCACTATCTGCTGCGCAATGTGGGCGGCGGTGTCTTTATTCTCAAGGTCGGGAAGTAAAACCACATATTCATCACCGCCCATTCGGGCCAGTGTGTCGCCGGGCCGGATACAGCGACTCAGACGGTTGGCGGCTTCTTTGAGTAAAAAATCACCAATACTATGGCCGACGCTGTCGTTGACATTTTTAAAATGATCGAGATCAATGCCTAAAATAGCAACTTGCCGCTGGTGTTGCTCAGCCTCTTGCAGTGCCCGGATGATATTTTCAATCATCAGAGTTCGGTTGGGTAAATCGGTCAAATCGTCGTAGCGGGCCTGGCGCAGCAATTGTTGCTCGTAATTGCGGCGCACGGTGATGTCTTCTTTTACCGCGATGTAATGAGTTAGGTTGTTATCGATATCGGTGAGCGGGGATACTTTAACATTCTCCCAAATTAATTCGCCGTTGGCTCTGACACTGCATATTTCCTGGCGCCACTGTTCACCTTGACTGACGGTATTACAAAGCTGCTGAATTAGCTGCTCGCGCTCGTCATCGAGAAACGTGAAGTCGAATGGACGCCCCAGCGATTCACTGGCGCTGTAGCCCGTGGTGTTTTCGAAGCACGGGTTTACGTACTCAATTTTACCCTTGGGGTCGGTAATGACCACCGACACCGGGCTCTGTTCAACGGCCTGAGATAAAATGCGCACCCGCGCCTCTGCTTGGCGGCGTTGTTTGCGCACATTGGCGTCGCGCAGTTCGCGCTCGATGGCGGGGACTAAACGCGCCAGTGCGCTTTTGTCCATAAAATCGTGAGCGCCCTGCTTGAGCAGGCTCACTACATCTTCGGCGGTAACCGCCCCCGAGGTAATAATAAAAGGTAAATCTTGGCCGCTGGCTTTAAGAGTGTCGAGGGCCGCCTCTGCACTAAAGCGGGGCATGCGGTAATCGCAGATTATAAGGTCCCACTGCCGATCGTTTAACGCTGAGTGCATTTCATCGCGCGTTTCTACTTGCAGTACCTGCGGGGAAAACCCTCCGCGAGTTAACTCGGCGGTGGTTAGCTCAGTGTCGAGCTCTGAGTCTTCGACAAACAGTACTTTAAGAGGTGTTCCCATGCAGCGTCTCACGTTAAAACAAGCCAAGCAGCGTATGTGTAATGTAGCGGCTTACGCGTTAAATTGCGACCATCGAGAGGGTAATTTTGCCGCCGGGCAAGGGTGTCATAAAGGGAGTGGGTTAGGAGGGAGAGCCTGACCGGCTAGCCAGTGTAGGGCTTGAAATACAAATGTAATCGGTTACAATCGGTGTGGCTTTTGCTCCGTTATCGAGCGCCCAACAATAATGAATGCAGCCAAATCGGTGTAGGAGCTACACCTTGGGTTGCGCTAAGAGATCTCATGCCCATGATAATCCGCTTTTCGGTTTTACTCGTCTTTTTATCCGGTAGTTTTATCACAGCCTGCGGCAGCAGTGGAGGGACGGCCGCCTCCAGTGCAGCGTCCCGGCAGGCGTCATCCAGCAGCCTGGCGACAAGCTCCAGCGACCAGGCGAGTGAGACGGCCAGCAGTGCTTCATCGGTTAGCTCTGCGACGGTTGTCCCGGGGGTGATACCGAATGCCGCCAGCGATGGCTCACCTTATTGTCGCTACGATGACGCTGCCAGCGGCTGGGGCTGGGAAAATGGCCGTAGCTGCATTGTGTATCAGTCTTCTGCGGATCCGGGTGTGGGTAGCTTTAATCACTGTAAAGTCGGTAAAGAGGAGATCACCTATTGCGCCTCTGAGCTGAGTGACTGGGGTGACACAGAGGGTAGTTATTGTATCGCGCGTGACTTTTGCCCCGGCAATACCAGCCGGCAACAAACCGAACTATCACCAAGATTGGTTACCGCCGACGCAAGTGCCAAAGCTCAGGCCGTGTTTACCTATTTAAACAGTATGTGGGGTAACAAAATGCTCTCAGGCCAGATGGATTTAACCTGGGACGACCGCATCGATATGCGCCAGCGGGTTATTGACGTTACCGGTAAAGCCCCGGCGATTATGGGTTACGACTTTATGAATTATGGCGCTCAGGACAATGTTTCGGGTTTGTCGCAGACTCAAGAGGCTATCGAGCACTGGAATAATGGCGGTATTGTCACTTTTGCCTGGCATTGGCGGGATCCTTCCGGTGAGACAAATAGCTTTTACGTTGGCCAGAGTGACGCTAGCAAAAACACCCGCTTTGAAATACCGGTTAAAAACGGTGAGCTGGATACCCAGAGTGACGCTTTTGAAGCGATAGCGCGAGACGTAGATTTAATCGCCGGCGAATTACAAACGTTAGCTAACGCCGGAGTCCCGGTCCTGTGGCGGCCACTGCACGAAGCCGCCGGGGGTTGGTTTTGGTGGGGGCGCGAGCGTACCGATGGTGTGCCGGCGGCCTATGCGCAAACGCTATTGTGGCGCTATTTGTACGATCGCCTCACTCGCCACCACGGCCTAAACAATTTAATTTGGGTGTGGAATGGGCAAAATGCCATTTGGTACCCCGGCGATGACGTGGTGGATATTGTCAGCACCGATATTTACGACGGTGAACGCAATACCGAATCGCAAATAGGTTATTACACGGTAACCAAAGCCTATCCGCAGCAAGCAAAGATGGTGGCTCTGAGCGAGAACAGCAACATCCCCGACCCGGATCAAATGCAGGCGGACGGTGCGTGGTGGCTGTGGTTTATGGTCTGGAACGACGGCGCCCTCGACACTACCGACGATCACTCCAGCAACTTTTGGACGGGCGAGTATTACAATACCGACGCCCACAAGCGACATGTGTATGGGCATGAACAGGTAGTGACGCTGGATGAGCTGCCGGAGTTTTGATTAGCCGGCTGACGGGGGACGGTCTACGGGGAACGATAAACACCCCCGCAGGCCGTTCCCCGTTCCCCGAAATTTACCTTCCATACTTCGCGGTAAAGCTTGCCTCGCCTAACGTGTTAGCGTTAATCATAAAGCCAATCAAGGCGGCGCTGGCGTTGTCTGGCACTTGCAAAGTCTCGGTGCCCAGCGCGTAGAGGGTAAACTGGTAGCGGTGGGGTTCGTCCCCCTCGGGCGGGCAGGCACCGCCAAACGCTTTTACGCCGTAATCCGATGGCCCCTGGCGTGCCCCTTCGGGCAGCATCTCGCCATCGGCGCTCCCGGCATTGGCGGCCAGCGAGTCAACTTCGGCGGGAATATTAATCACCTGCCAGTGCCACCAGCCTGAGCCTGTAGGTGCATCCGGGTCGTATACCGTGAGCGCGAAGCTTTTGGTGCCCTCGGGTGCGCCGCTCCACTGTAGTGCCGGAGAGGTATTCTCGCCGCTGCAGCCAAAGCCATTAAAGACCTGAGCTGTGCTCAAGGTGTCGCCATCGCTGATAGTAGGGCTACTCAAAGTAAACGAGTCGGCCAGTGCAGTGGCGCTCAATAACAGCGCCGTCGCGCCCGTTAGTAGTTGTCGTGTTTGCATAATCACCTCTATGTGTTATCGCGAGTGTGGGGCTTTGCGCAAGCTTCCCGCCAGGCCCTGAAGTTGTCTGGGTTATTATCCTGCTCATAAAACACGATCTCAATAGCCCTCGCGCTTTTCACTGCGCACGGCGGCTGCTAGGCTAAGCTCCTCTATAACTCACCGAGGCTCCGGCATGACGCTGCTGCTGTTATACATCGCCCTGGCGCTGGGCGTGTCATTCTTATGCTCAGTCGCCGAGGCTGTCTTGTTAAGTGTTACGCCTTCGTACACGGCTTTAATGGCCCAAGAGGGACGCCGCTCGGGGCAGTTACTGAGCAAATTAAGCGAAGACGTAGAGCGCCCGCTAGCCGCTATTCTGACGCTTAACACAATTGCTCACACCATTGGTGCTGCCGGGGCTGGTGCTCAGGCCACGATTGTGTTCGGCAGTGCCTATCTGGGTGCCTTTTCGGCGGTGTTAACGCTGCTGATTTTAGTACTATCGGAAATTATTCCCAAAACACTGGGGGCATACTACTGGCGCTCGCTCGCTCCCGTTACCGCTTTTGGCTTGCATTATCTTATCAAGTTGCTCTATCCCTTTATTGTATTGTCAGAAAAGTTAACTCGCTTGATCACCCGGGGCGAGCGCTCCGGTAGCGGGCTTAACCGACAGGAGCTGGCGATTGCCGCAGACATTAGTAGCGCCGAAGGACACCTGGATGAAAGTGAAAGCATGGTGGTTAAAAATCTGTTAGCGCTGCGTCAAACCAGCATTCGCGAAGTCATGACACCGCGCACGGTGCTGTTCAGTGAGAACGAAGCGGACAGCGTGGGCGATGTGCTGACCCGTCACAATAGTATCCCTTTTTCGCGTATTCCTATTTACGCCGAAACGGCCGATAACATAACCGGTTTGGTGTTGCTTAGTGACTTACTCTTGGCGCAAGCGCGCAATGAAACGGATACCCCGCTTACACAGTATCGCCGCGAGCTGCCGGCGCTGTTAGGGGGTATGCAATTGACTCAGGCGCTGGAGGAGTTTTTACGCAAAAAGACCCATATGGTGCTGGTGGTCACCGAGTTTGGTGATGTGCAGGGGATTATCACCCTGGAGGATGTGTTGGAGGCACTGTTGGGGCGCGAGATCGTCGACGAGAATGATAAAACGCGCGACATGCAGGAGTTGGCCAGAAGGCACTGGCGTCGGCAGGCACGCAAAAGCGACGCCGATATCGAAACCGACCCAAGCCTGGATGATTAAGCTCTTGGGGTATTACCCAAACGACAGGCATAAAAAAAGCAAACCTCGCGGTTTGCTTTTTTGCTCTAGCGCGACAGAGTTACTTATACCGCAACAATGTTCTCAGCTTGAGGACCTTTTTGGCCTTGAGTTACGGTGAACTCAACGCGCTGGCCTTCGGCCAGAGTTTTAAAGCCCGAGCCAGAAATGGCGCTAAAGTGAGCAAATACATCTGGGCCGCCCGAGCTCTGCTCGATAAAACCAAAACCTTTTGCTTCGTTGAACCACTTAACGGTTCCTTGAGTAGTAGACATAACAACATCCTGAAATTTAGATATAAAAGTGCCCATAAGAGGCTTGAATAGCATAAAAGGTAGACTGATATTTAAAACTGCAGGACGAGGTGTTACGAATAAAACGTCGAAATGTAGAACTAAACGCAAGGTCGATCTCTAGCTGGTGAGCACTGTATAGCGATTATTCCGGGTTGTCTAGTCTTATTTTTACAAAATAAATTAGTGTGATAGCGTTGTCGGGCCACGGTCGCAGGTGAGTTATATAGGTAGTAGAGCCCACCTACCGCAAAACATTCTGTTAGATGTGTCCTTTGGTCGCTATTTGATACTCGCAATTAAGCTATTTAAGTAAGATTTTGTCTCTTTGCCGCGAAACTTGCGGTGGTCGTCGGTACAGTTTTGACAGACGGCTAAAAGAGGACGCTTGTCAGCCAACGAGCGCCTTATTTTTTCTAATAGTGGTGAGTTATAGTCAGCTCCCAGGACATCTTCTACTTTTCCCACATCAATATCCGCGTACGGACAAAGCCTGGCTTGTCCGTTGCTGCGTGCAAAGGTGTATTTCCAGGGAGCTGAACAGTCGGGTATTTTTAGGCGATTCGGTTCGCTTAATGCGACTTTAAACAGCTCGTTATAACGGGTTTTGAGCTTGCGGTAACGATGCTCTAGCTCAATGCGCTCCTCGGCAGCAGGTAACTCGTGTACGAAGACGCCGTTTGAACTTAGTATTTTGATAGCGTCCAGATCCTCGTCCTTCTCTTGGGGATTTTGTGGTGTGGGCGGAGAGTCAGGAAACAGTTCGCTAACGTTTTGTTTGTCTTCTTTTGATATCTCTGAATTTCTGTCTTCGCGAAAATCTTCTGTTTTAATATTATTGAATATTGTTAAATTAGCGCTTTGAGCAAGTTGCTGCGCTTGTTCTATTTGCGCTGTAAAGTTGGCAATGTCCGTCTTCTTTAATTCTAACGACGGGGTGTGATCCACTGGGCTTAAATGGACTTCGTTAAGGCCTACCTCTATCGCAATTTTTACGATCCCAACAATCTCATTGATATTTTTGCTGGAGATGACGGTACTGGTTGCCAGGCATAGGTCGCTTGAGGTCGACCGAAGGGCCGCCATATTCTTAACTATCTTATCGAAATCTGCCCGGCTGCGTAGAAATTCAAATGTGTCTTTGTTGTCTCCGTCAAAACTAATGCTTATCTTGTTAAGGTTTTTTAGGGTGTCTAGGTGTTTATCGATTAGCATGCCGTTGGTGAACAAATGAGACTGTACCGCGTACCTTCTTAAGAATGGCAAAAAATCTCCTATCTTCTTATAGAGTAGTGGTTCGCCAAGTCCGGCAATCATGGCAGTTTCTATATAGGGTAGCCGATCAATGAGTTTGTTGAGCTGGAGCTCTGTGAGTTTACCGTGTGGCATGACATATTTGGCTTGATGGCACATTTGGCAGCGTAAGTTACACTCACTCAAAAAGTCTATTTCGAGGTGGGTAGGGACAGACAGCAAATGTTCTTTGCCGAGTAAAGTTTCTAGCTCGTTAAGGTGGGCATTTAACGATTTAAGCTTGAATACGGTTTCGTTTAACGCTGGAGTGGCGTTGCTCATACCTGTCGTCCTTGTGTTTTGCGGTGTAGTGAGCGTGAGGCCGTACCAGTCATTCACGCCGGCTAGTCGCTATCGGACTCTTCATATCTCTCAATGGGGATATATTACGCTCAAATAAGCTGCAAAGTTGTGAACGCGCGCATATGGCCGCTTAATGTTGCAACGCGCATGGTGCGCGGGCAATAAAAAGGCGAGCCATTGGGCTCGCCTTTTTATGCGGGCTGGTGAACGCTTAACCTTTAGCACGCTCTTCTAAAATTTCAACCGCCGGCAGTTTTTTGCCTTCGACGAATTCTAAAAACGCGCCGCCGCCGGTAGAGACGTAGCTGATTTTGTCGGCCAGGTTCCACTTGTCGATCGCGGCCAGCGTATCGCCACCGCCGGCGACCGAGAAGGCTTCGCTCTCGGCAATGGCGCGTGAGATCACTTCGGTGCCTTTGGCAAAGGCGTCGTATTCAAATACGCCGCAGGGGCCATTCCACAAAACGGTTTTGGCGTTTTTGATAATCTCGGCAACCCGTGCCGCCGTCTCCGGACCGTAATCGATGATCTCTTCGTCGGCCTGGATTTCGCTGGCGTCTTTGACTTCGGTTTTGCTGTCGTGGCTCCAGTCGCTAAAGCCGTCTTTGGTGGTGCGCACGTCGGTGGCAAAAATCACGTCGGTGGTTTCGCGCAGGCGCTTGGCTTCGGGGATCAAGTCTTCCTCGTACAAAGAGTTGCCCACTTCGTTGCCGGCCGAGGCAACAAACGTGTTAGAGATGCCGCCGCCAACTACGAGGGTGTCGGCAATTTTAGACAGCGCATCCAGCACGCTTAATTTGCTTGATACTTTAGAGCCGCCGACGATGGCGACCAGCGGGCGAGCTGGGTTATCCAGCGCTTTGCCCAAAGCGTCCAGCTCGCTGGCGAGCAACGGGCCGGCGCAGGCGATGGGCGCGTATTTGGCAACACCGTGGGTCGAGGCTTGGGCGCGGTGGGCCGTGCCAAAAGCGTCCATGACAAACACGTCACATAGCGCGGCCATTTTTTTCGCCAGAGATTCATCGTTGGCTTTTTCGCCGGCGTTGAAGCGGACGTTTTCCAGCAGTACTACGTCGGCACTGCCCAGGTCGACGCCATCGACCCAATCTTTAATCAGGGGTACGTCGCGGCCTAACTGCTTGCCAAGCTCGGCGGCTACTGGTGCCAGTGAGGCAGACTCGTCATAGCTGCCTTCTTCCGGGCGGCCCAGGTGCGACATCAGCATCACTTTCGCGCCGGCATCCAGTGCCGCTTTGATGGTGGGAATCGAGGCTAAAATACGCACCGTGCTGGTGATGTTGCCGTCTTCCAGGGGGACGTTAAGGTCTTGACGAATCAGGACGCGTTTGCCAGCCAGATCCTGATCGCTCATCAATTTTACGTTCATGTGTAGCTCCAAATAGTGATGCGCTTACGCGACTAAAATTAAATAGCACAGAGTGTCAGTAGAACAATAGGGGGGAAAGTGCCACACCGCCAGAGTGCGGTGTGGCGAGCCGTAAGGCTTAGTCGAGCAGTTCTTCTGCGGTGGCAACAATGTTGTCAACGGTAAAGCCAAAGTACTCCAGAAGGTCTGGGCCCTTAGCGGATTCACCGAAGCTGTTCATGCCCACAACGCGGCCGTCGATGCCCACGTACTTCCACCAGAAGTCGACGTGTGCGGTTTCTACCGCTACTCGCGCTGAGACTTCTAACGGTAGTACCGACTGACGGTACTCGGCGTCTTGCTGATCAAACAGGCTGGTGCTTGGCATAGACACCACACGTACTTTTTTGCCGCTGGCGCTCAGTTTATCGGCCGCTTCAACGGTAACCGGTACTTCTGAGCCGGTGGCAATCAGAATCACGTCGGGGGTGCCGGCGCAATCTTTAAGAATGTAGCCACCTTTGGCGATGTTGGCCACTTGATCGTCGGCACGCTCGACGGTATCGATGCCCTGACGGGAAAACACCAGTGCGCTGGGACGGTCGGTTTCTTCGATGGCCGATTTCCAGGCTACCGCGGTTTCGGTGGCGTCACAGGGGCGCCAGGTGTTTAGATTTGGTGTCATGCGCAGTGTGCCGAGTACTTCAATCGGCTGGTGCGTGGGGCCGTCTTCACCCTGACCAATAGAGTCGTGGGTGTAAACAAATACGTTGCGCAGCTTCATCAGGGCCGACATGCGCACCGCGTTGGCGGCGTACTGTTGGAACATTAAGAAGGTGGCGCCGTAGTTGATAAAGCCGCCGTGCGCGCTCATACCGTTCATGATGGTGCTCATGCCGAATTCGCGTACACCGTAATAGATGTAGTTGCCATCGGCGTTAACGCCGCTAACGGGCTTGGAGCCTTCCCACATGGTGAGGTTAGAGCCGGCCAAATCCGCCGAGCCGCCGACCATTTCTGGCAGCAGTTTGTTGTAGGCGGCAATGGTGTTTTGCGAGGCTTTACGCGAGGCCAGTTTTTGCGGGTTTTTGTGACACTCCTGGATAAAAGCATCGGCGTTTGCCGCAAAGTCGGCAGGCAGCTCACCTTTGATAACGCGGCGCTCGTACTCGGCGGCGTCTTCTGGGTAGGCGGCTTTATAGGCCTCGAACTTCTCGTTCCAGCTTTTCTCGGCGCTTGCGCCTTTTTCTTTGGCGTCCCAACCGGCGTAAACATCGGCGGGGATTTCAAACGCACCCGGCTCCCAGTTGAGGAACTTGCGGGTCGCGGCCACTTCATCGTCACCCAGCGGGGCGCCGTGACAGTCGTGCGAGCCAGATTTGTTAGGCGAGCCAAAACCGATGGTGGTTTTGCAGCAAATCAGGGTTGGCTTTTGATCTTCGGCCTGGGCCGCTTCAATGGCCAGCTTGATGGMTTCGGGGTCGTGGCCGTCTACGTGAGAGATAACGTGCCAGCCATACGACTCAAAGCGCTTAGGGGTGTCGTCGGTAAACCAGCCCTCTACGTGGCCGTCGATCGAGATGCCGTTGTCGTCCCAAAAGGCGATCAGCTTGCCAAGGCCCAGGGTGCCGGCCAGCGAGCAAGTTTCGTGTGATACGCCTTCCATCATGCAGCCATCGCCCATAAAGCAATAGGTGTAGTGGTCGACGATGTCGTGGCCATCGCGGTTAAATTGTGCGCCCAGCATACGCTCGGCCAGCGCCATACCTACGGCGGTACTGATACCCTGGCCCAGCGGGCCGGTGGTGATTTCAACACCGGGGGTGTAGCCCAGCTCTGGGTGACCCGGGGTTTTTGAGTGCAGCTGGCGGAAGTTTTTCAGCTCTTCCATCGGCAAATCGTAGCCAGACAAATGCAGCAGCGAGTAGACCAACATCGAGCCGTGGCCGTTAGACAGCACAAAGCGGTCGCGGTCGTTCCAGTTAGGGTTGGCTGGGTTGTGCTGTAAAAAGTCGTTCCACAGGACTTCGGCGATATCGGCCATGCCCATAGGGGCACCTGGGTGGCCACTTTGGGCTTTTTGGACGGCATCCATACTAAGTACACGGATGGCGTTAGCAAGTTCGTAGCGAGACGGCATAGGGGTCAAGGCTCCTTAAAAGTAGCTGGTGTGAGTTCAGAAATGACCTCTAACGGGCCTAAATCAGTTTTGCGCAACCTTGTCTTATCTGGGCTAGCGGGCGGGGTGTTGGTCTCGTATCCCGTCCGGAGGCGCCACAAATGGTGCGGTATTCTCTCGCAACCGGCGCCATCAGTAAAGGCGCGGGCGTTTATGGCGGCAATTTGGGGTAATTATGCCAATCTATATCAAAATATTTTGATATAGATTGGTTGCGCTGTTATTATGCCGCCATGACAAACTCACTCGCATTAGCGGCCGCGGCCGATACCCCCACCAGCACGGAGCTGGACTCAGAGTCGCTGGTCACGCCGTTAAAGGCGGCGGCCGATCCGCTGCGGCTGGAGATTCTGGCCGTATTGGCGCAAAACTCCTATGGGGTTTCCGAGTTGGCGCGCATCTTTGATGTGGGCCAGTCGGGTATGAGCCATCATTTAAAGCTGCTAACCGGGGCGGGGTTAACCACCACCCGGCGCGAGGGCAACTCGATTTTTTACCGCCGCGCTATGCTTGCCCCCGAGCAGCCGCTGGCGGATTTGCAGCAGGCGCTGTTTATCAGCGTCGACCGGCTGGCGCTGCGCGCCGACATCCGCACCCAGTGTGCCGCGATCGCCAGCGAGCGAGCCAGCGCCTCGCAGCAGTTTTTTGCCGCCAATGCCGACAAATTTCGCGCCCAGCAAGATTTGATCGCCAGCTTCCCAGTGTACGGTGAGCAGGTGTCACAATTGTTAAACAACACACCGTTGCCCAGTCGCCAATTGGCGCTGGAGGTGGGGCCTGGGCAGGGCGAGTTTTTGCCGGTATTGGCAAAGCGTTTTAGCCATGTGGTGGCCCTGGATAACGCCGATGAAATGCTGGCGCATTCGCGCGCCTCGGCCGAGGCGGCAGGTTTGGTCAATGTCGAGTTTATTTTGGGTAACACGGCGAGCTTGGCCGAGCATCGGGTGCTGGCCGATTGCATCGTGATGAATATGGTGTTGCACCACACGCCTTCGCCGTTGGATATTTTTAAAGACTTAAGTGAAGCACTGGCCCCGGGTGGCGCTCTACTGGTGACGGATTTATGCCGACACGAGCAAGATTGGGCGCGCGCTAATTGTGGTGATTTATGGCAAGGCTTTGAACCGGCCGATTTTACCGGCTGGGCCCGCGAGGCCGGCCTTAACGAAGGCCAGAGTTTGTACATCGCGCTGCGCAATGGGTTTCAGGTACAGCTGCGACAATTTTTTAAACCCTCTATTTAATTTTTTATTTGCTTGGCAGGAGCTACGCTATGGCCGAATACGCACTATTTACTTCCGAGTCGGTTTCGGAAGGCCATCCCGATAAGCTGGCGGATCAAATATCCGACGCGGTACTGGATGCGATTTTAAAAGATGACCCGGAATCCCGCGTAGCGGTAGAGACTCTGGTAAAAACCGGGATGGCTATTGTCGCCGGTGAAGTCCGCACCTCTACCTATGTTGACCTGGAGGACTTGATCCGCCAGGTGATTTTGGACATCGGTTACGATAGCTCAGACGTTGGCTTTGACGGCGCCTCGTGCGCTGTGCTGAATGCTATTGGTAAGCAGTCGGCCGATATTGCTGTGGGCGTGGATGAAGCTGAGCAAAAAGATTTGGGGGCGGGCGATCAGGGATTGATGTTTGGCTACGCCTCGGATGAAACCGACGTGCTGATGCCGGCGCCTATCTATTTTGCCCACCGCTTGGTAGAAAAACAGGCCGAGCTGCGCAAAAACGGTAAGCTCGATTGGCTGCGCCCCGATGCGAAAAGCCAGGTGACGTTGCGCTATGAAAACGGTAAGCCGGTGGCGGTTGATGCTGTGGTGTTATCCACTCAGCACGATCCGAGCGTTAATCTGGCCGACCTTCAAGAGGCGGTGCGGGAAGAGATTATTAAGCCCGTGTTGCCCGGCGAGTGGCTGCACGATGAAACCCTGTACCACATTAACCCCACCGGCCAGTTTATTATTGGCGGCCCGGTAGGTGATTGCGGCTTAACAGGGCGTAAAATCATCGTCGATACCTACGGTGGTATGGCCCGTCACGGCGGGGGTGCATTCTCTGGTAAAGACCCCTCCAAGGTGGATCGTTCGGCCGCCTATGCCGGCCGTTATGTTGCGAAAAATATTGTCGCTGCGGGCCTCGCCAGCCGCTGTGAAATTCAGGTTTCCTACGCCATCGGTGTCGCGGAGCCTACGTCTATCTCCATTAACACCTTTGGTACAGGCAAGTTGCCCGATGCGGAAATTGCCACTTTAGTGCGTGAACATTTTGATCTGCGCCCGCGCGGGCTGATCGCAATGCTCGACCTCAAGCGCCCTATTTATCGTCAAACTGCCGCCTACGGCCACTTTGGCCGCGAGCTGCCCGACTTTACCTGGGAGAAAACCGATAAGGCTGGGTTGTTGAAGAAGTACCTTTAAGAGAGGGGAACGGACAACGGCCAAGGGAGAACGGAAATGCAGGGACGCAGTGTTAAAAGGCGGCACACGCAGCTGACTGTTTGGCAAGACTCCATTGCGTTAGTCAAGAGAGTTTATGAGTTGACAGGAGATTAGCCCAAAGAAGAGTTGTTTGGGCTAATAGGCCAAATGCGTCGCGCTGCTGTTAGCGTGGCTAGTAATATCGCGGAGGGCTCAGCTCGCGACGGCGATAAAGAATTTTTACGTTTTCTTTATATTGCTAGAGGCTCGTTGGCCGAATTAGAAACACAAAACATTATTTGTGAGCAACTGACGTTTATACAGGCCGGCACGCTGAGCGAAGACATGGAGCGTGTCTATGCCAAACTATCGGCATTGATAAACGCTAGAAAAGCTAGGCTTTAAAACAAACTTCTGGAGTTCGGGTTCGTTCCCCGTTCTCCATAACCCGTACACCGGAGGAACAATGACTATTACAACCAATTTTACCGACTACAAAGTCGCTGCCGGCTCTGCCGAAGAATTTCAAAAACTGGCCTTGTGGGGTCGCCGTGAAATAGATATCGCCGAGGGCGAAATGCCTGCGCTGATGGCGCTGCGCACGCAGTATGCGGCGCAGCAGCCTCTGGCGGGCGCTAAGATCATGGGTTGTATTCACATGACCATTCAAACGGCGGTGTTGATCGAAACTCTGATCGCTTTGGGTGCCGAAGTCCGTTGGTCAAGCTGTAATATTTTCTCGACGCAAGATCACGCCGCTGCGGCTATTGCCGCTGCCGGCATTCCGGTATTTGCCTGGAAGGGCGAAACTGAGGAAGAGTTTTGGTGGTGTATCGAGCAAACCGTACTAAAAGACGGCGAGGTGTGGGATGCCAATATCATTTTGGATGACGGCGGCGACTTAACTCAGCTGGTGCACGAGAAGTACCCGGCTATGCTCGATAACATTCACGGCATTTCGGAAGAAACTACGACCGGTGTGCACCGCCTGCAAGATATGCTGAAGAAAGGCACGCTTAAAGTTCCGGCCATTAATGTTAACGATGCTGTTACCAAAAGCAAAAATGACAACAAATACGGCTGTCGCCACAGCCTGAACGACGCCATCAAGCGCGGCACTGATCACTTGTTGTCGGGTAAAAAAGCCCTGGTGATTGGTTACGGTGATGTGGGTAAAGGCTCGGCGGCATCGCTGCGTCAGGAAGGCATGATTGTAAAAGTCACCGAGATCGATCCGATCTGCGCCATGCAGGCGTGTATGGATGGCTACGAAGTGGTGTCCCCTTACAATGACGGTGTTAACACTGGCAACGCTGCGGACATCAACCTTGAAGTGTTAGGTAAAACCGATCTGTTGGTCACCACTACCGGTAACTCTAATGTGTGTGACGCGGCCATGCTGCAAACCCTAAAAAACGGGGCTGTGGTCTGTAACATCGGCCACTTTGATAACGAAATCGATACCGCTTACATGCGTGAAAACTGGGAGTGGGAAGAGGTGAAACCTCAGGTTCACAAGATCTACCGCGACCGCAAAGCGGGCGATCACCTATTGTTGTTGTCCGAAGGCCGCTTAGTGAACCTGGGCAATGCCACCGGTCACCCATCGCGTATTATGGATGGCTCGTTTGCCAACCAAGTGCTGGCGCAAATCTACTTATACGATCACAAATTTGCCGATTTATCGGTGGCTGACAAGCCCGCCTCTGTGTACGTAAAAGTATTGCCTAAGCAGCTCGACGAAGAGGTGGCGCGCCATATGGTTGAAGGTTTTGGTGGTGTTATCACCCAGCTGCGCCCAGAGCAGGCCGAATACATCGGTGTCGCAGTTAACGGCCCCTACAAGCCTGAGAGTTATAAATATTAATTGGTGAAGTACGTCAGACGTCTGGCGTCGGATGTCTGACGCAGAACCATAGGAAACGATTATGAGTGAAGATTCTTTACGCCTCAGTTTTGAGTTCTTCCCGCCCAAAACCGATGAAGGGCGGGTTAAGCTTGCGGGCGTGCGCGATGCGTTAGCCGAGTTCGAACCCGACTTTTTTTCGGTGACTTACGGGGCTGGTGGCTCGACCCGTGATAACACCAAAAATCTGGTAAAGCAGTTTAATGCGTTGGATGCGCCGGTAGCGCCGCACTTGTCTTTTGGCGGTGACGACGAGCAAACCATTAAACAGTTGCTTAGTGAGTACCGCGACGCCGGTGTCGAGCGTATCGTGGCCTTGCGCGGCGATATGCCTTCGGGCGTGGGTGGCTCGTACCAGCTGGTTTACGCGAACGAGCTGGTGGCGTTTATTCGCGAGCACTTTGGCGACACTTTTGAGCTGGAGGTAGCGGCGTACCCAGAGGTACACCCGCAGGCCAAGAGCTATGAAGACGATGTCCGTTATTTAAAGGGTAAGTTTGATGCCGGCGCTGACAATGCCATTACCCAGTACTTTTTTAACCCTGATGCCTATTTCTATTTCATGGATCAGTGCGCTAAGGTGGGTATCGATAAGCCGATTTATCCCGGCATAATGCCTATTATTAACTTCCGTAATCTCATGCGTTTTTCCGACTCTTGCGGCGCGGATATACCCCGCTGGCTGCGCAAGCGACTGGAAAGCTACGAGCACGACGCCGAGGCGCTGCGCGACTTTGGTGAAGAATTGATTACCGAGTTGTGTGAGACTTTATTAGAGGGCGGGGCGCCCGGTTTGCACTTTTACACCATGAATCAAGCCGAGCCCATCTCGCGGATAGTGACGAACCTGGGGCTGGAAGACTAAGCGCCACAGCGTTTATGTTGGTCATCGAATAGGAGCTAACCATGAAAAACTCGTTGTTGCTGGCCTCTGTTTGCCTGATGGCAAGCTGCAGTTGGGTTGAGCTGGAAGAAGACGCCCGTCAGGTTACCCTGGCGGCGCCTCAGGATATTACCCAGTGCAAGCAAATAAGCCACGTGACCGCCAGCGTGATGGATGGTATGGGGCCCTTTACTCGCAGTGAAGGAAAAATGAGCGAAGAGTTGGCCACCATGGCCCGCAACGAGGCGGCACAACTGGGGGGCGATACCGTGGTGCCCTCGTCCAGTATCGTCGATGGTCGCCAGCACTTTACCGTGTATCGCTGCCAATAAACGGGGGTTCATTGAGGGAAATCGCGCCTGCCTGACTTATTTCTGTCATAATTTGGTCATATTCTGAGGCGATGTGTTTTCGGCGCCCAGTGCGTGCCTGGGCCCCAACAGGAGGTTGTTGTGTCAGAGCAGTTTTTCAATCGCGAGTTAAGCCTGCTGGAGTTTAATCGGCGGGTCTTATATCAGTCTTACGATCGTACCCTACCGCTGCTAGAGCGCCTGCGTTTTTTGTGTATATTTTCCACCAATCTGGATGAGTTTTTTGAGGTTCGGGTCGGTGGGTTAGTGCAGATGTTAGAAGTAGGTACCAGTGCTATACCTTCTGACGGGCTGGGTCATGCCGATAATCTGGCGGCCATTGCCCAAATCTCTCACCAATTGGTGACCGAGCAGTACAGTATACTCAACAAAGAAATTATCCCACTGTTGCGTGAACGCGATATTTATATTGTACGTCGCGACGAGTGGACTGAAACGCAAGTTGCCTACTTGCGCGACTATTTTTCTACCGAAGTTCTGCCGCTGTTAAGCCCCATCGGGCTGGATCCGGCGCACCCGTTTCCGCGGATTTTAAACAAGTCGCTTAACTTCATCGTCAAGCTCGACGGTAAAGATGCTTTTGGCCGTAACTCGGGCCGGGCGATTGTGCAGGTACCTCGCTCGCTTCCCAACATGGTGGCGCTTCCCGACGGAGTCGCTAAAGCCGGCCGTGAGTTTGTGTTTATGTCCTCCATTATTCATCACTTTATGGGGGAGATCTTTGTCGGTATGGAAGTTATTGACTGCTTCCAGTTTCGCCTAACGCGCAATTCCGATATTTTTCTCGATGAAGAGGAAACCGATGATTTGCTGCGTGCTGTTCAGGGTGAGTTGGTTTATCGCCAGTACGGCGATGAAGTTAGGCTGGAGATCACCGGCACCTGCCCGGCTGATATCGAAGAGTTTTTGCTCAGTCGCTGCGAGATCCATAAACGAGATTTATACCGCGTTGATGGCCCGGTTAACTTAAATCGCTTGTCTGACCTGTTTGATTTGGTGGATGACTCCGAACTGTTTTTTAAGCCTTTTGTGCAGTCGATGCCCAAGTTGCCTAAGCGAGCCGACAATTATTTCCAGGCGCTTAAAAAGAACGACATTTTACTGCATCACCCGTTCGATTCATTTCAATCTGTGGTGGACTTTTTACGCGAGGCCGCGGTAGACCCGCACGTACTGGCTATTAAGCAAACCTTGTACCGCACGGGCTCTAATTCTCCGGTGGTTGATGCGTTGGTGGCCGCGGCCAAAGCTGGCAAAGAGGTCACCGCTATTGTCGAGTTGCGAGCGCGTTTTGATGAAGAGCAAAACGTTGCTCTGGCAGAGCGGTTGCAACGCTACGGCATTCACGTCATTTACGGCGTAGTGGGCTATAAAACTCACGCCAAAATGTTGTTGGTGGCTCGGCGCGAAGAGAAAAAACTGCGCTACTATGTGCATTTGGGTACGGGTAACTATCACCCCAAAACCACCAAGCTCTATACCGATTACGGCTTGATGACTTCCGATACCGATATTTGCGCCGATGTGTACCGGATTTTTATTCAGCTCTCCAGTATGGGCAAAGCGTCAAAAATGAGCGAGCTGATGTACGCGCCGTTTACTTTGCATAAAGGTATGCTGAAGTATATTCAGCAAGAAACCGAAAATGCCAAAAAAGGTATTCCGGCGCGCATTATTGCTAAAATGAATTCTCTTTATGAAGAGCAGCTGGTACTTGCTCTGTACGAGGCGTCTAACGCCGGTGTGCAAATTGATTTAATTGTGCGCGGTGTCTGTCAGCTGCGCCCAGGGGTTGTGGGGCAATCCGAAAATATTCAGGTGCGCTCAGTCGTAGGCCGCTTTTTAGAGCACACTCGGGTGTTCTATTTTGAAAACCAAGGCCACCCGCAAGTGTTTTGCTCCAGTGCCGACTGGATGATTCGCAATATGTTTCACCGGGTAGAAACTTGCTTTCCGGTAAAAGTAAAAAAGATACGCGACCAAATTATTGCCGACATGAAGCTCTATTTGGCCGATAATACTCACTCGTGGATTTTGCAAAGCGATGGTAGCTATGTTCATATGCAACCTGAAGAGGGGCAAGAGCCTATCAGTGCGCAAGATAAATTATTGGAGCAGTGGACGCTGGCTACCTAGCGTATAGTCTCCGGTTTGGCTTTCAGGGAAGATGAATATGGCGTTATTACGATTAGGGGTGTTACTGCTGGGGATGTTTGCGGGGCAGGCATCCGCGGCTATTTATCAATGGACGGATGAAAATGGCCGGGTAAGCTACAGCGATAAACCCCCAGCCGGTGAAGTAAGTGCGGATTTACCCGCTGAGTCGACTCCTGCACAAACCCCCTCCCGACCTCATACCTTACCTGCCACGGCGATCACTCTACCGTCTAAACCCTCAGCGTCGCCCGAGTCGGTTACCTACTCCCGCCCCGGTTACAGTGATGTCCTGATGTTGCGTCGCCTGTTTAGTGCCCGTGACTTTGACCAGTTAAATCAGCAGTTGCACCTTAGGCTACAAGAAGTGCAAGCGGACATTGCTTACGAGCACTCGCTGCGAGCGGCTTACTACGCATTTCGCGATCTCGTCGGCGATGATATAGATGCGGTGTTTGAACAATGGTTGGCGCACAGCCCGAAGGCTTATCAAGCTTATTTGGCTCGGGCCGTCTATCGCGGCGACTTAGGGTGGCAGGCCCGCGGTGGTGGCTGGAGCCGCGATCTTACGCAGTATCAAGTGCGTGAAATGAAGCGCTACTTTGCCAAGGCCCAAGAAGATATCTCCCAAGCGTTAGCGCTTAACCCAGAGGCACTGGTGGGTTACTACTTGCAGATTAATATGGCGATGCCTGGCCGCGATATGCCTTCGGCCCAAGAGGCCTTAGCGCGCGCTAATGAGTACTACCCCAATAATTACCTCGCCCGGCGCTATTACCTGAACTTGCTAAACCCTAAGTGGGGCGGCTCGGGGGCAGAGATTCGGGCGTTTCTGGCGGAGTCCGAGTTTGATGCCAACGCCAACCCTAAGCTTCTTCAGCTGCAAGGCTTTGAGCCATATGTGTTGGGCAATCTGCTCTATCGCAGCAATGAGTACGAGGCGGCGATAGAGGCATTTAATCTGGCGCTGGAGTCTGGCCCGAACCCGCCCGTCTTTTACATGCGCGGCAAAGCAAAATACCGACTGGGTTTGTATCGCAAGGCGGCCGATGACTTTACCCGTGCCGCTTATTACCAGCCCGATACGTCTGACTACCTTTACTGGCGGTCTAAGTCTTTGTACTACACCGGAGGACGCTTTAGCGATGCGCTGGTTGATGTGGAGCGGGCGCATGCGCTTGACGGGATCGATGAGCACATAGAGCGCTTTAGGGTCAGGCTTTGCGGGAAGACCACCCGCCCGGATTTTACCGGCTTTGACAAAGACCAGGCTAAAATCATCACCCAGAGTCAGCCATCGCGGTATGACGAGCAAGCGTTGTTTAAATCCACCATGGCGCATTTGGCGCTTGATGAAAACAGTGAGGCAGAGCAGCTGCTTGTCGCGTTAATGAAGCTCAAGCCTGATAATTTTCGTTACTTCGAATTAATGGATTTTGCCTTGTTTCGTCAGGCAAGGTTAACCGAGATCGTTGACTATTGGGACGATTTTATCAGCCGTAACCCAGAGCATCGGGATGCCTACTTAGAGCGCGCGGGTACCTACTTTCATTTGCAGGACTATCCGGCCGCATACCGTGATGCAAAAAAATCGGCCGAGCTCGGCAATTTAAATGCCGTCAACTTTTACCAACAGCTTTCGAGTTTTACACGGTATTAGTCATCGCTAACGATTTGCAGCTGGTAGCCGGCGTTACTTAAATAGTTAGCCTCTGACTCTAAGTCGGCCAACGCCAGGGGGTTGGCTTCCAGCCAGTGTTGTGGCAAGTGGAGGCTGAGCTTTTTCTTTTTCTTGGCGCTTAACACAATGCCTTCAGGGAGGCTGTGGCGGCGGGTGCGGTTAAAGATAACCGCAAGTCGCAGCAACATAGCTAAGTGCAGTAGGTCGTCGCCGTGCTCTGACAATTGTTTGCCTGGCAGGCTTTTGCGGTGGGCGCGCGCGAGCAGCGACAATTGTGTTTGTTCGGCGCGCGAGCAGCCTGCAATATCCACGTGCTCGACGATATAAGCGCTGTGCTTGTGATAGTCGCTGTGTGAGATGTCGAGGCCCACCGGCGCTAAGTGCGCGGCCCAGCTCAACATTTTGCCGGCATCTACCGGCTCCAGTGACCAGTCGTCGCTAACTTGGGCCAACAGCTGTTGCGCGGTTAAGGCCACCCGGTCAGCTTTGGCTAAATTGACATGAAAGCGCGTGGCCAAGCCGACGATGCTGGCTTGACGGATATCGTGATCTTCCAGGCGGCCTTTTAAGTCGTACAGCAAGCCTTCGCGCAGAGCCCAGTCGGAGGCCAACATGGTATCGATGTCGAGTGTTTCAAACAGTGCCGCTAAGACAATCACACCCCCTAAAAAAACCGGCTGCCGGTCATCTGATACGCCACTCAAGGCGAGGTCGGTGGCGCCGTGCTTGGCGTAAGCGGCAATAATTTTATCGAGTGATTTTTTGCTAATTTCACCGCTGCTCCAGCCGGCGGCCAAACACACATTGGCGACCGCTTTGATAGTGCCGGACGCTCCCAGCACTTCTTGCCAGGGCTTTTCGCTGTATTCGTCAGCGACAGGGGCGATTTCCTGGCCGGCGGCAATCAGGGCCTTTTTGATCGACTTGTCGGTAACTTTGCCGTCGCTAAAAAAGCGTTTGGTCATGGCAACACAGCCCATGCTCAGGCTTTCTTTGACGGTGGGCTGCATGCCAGTGCCGACAATCACCTCGGTGCTGCCGCCGCCAATGTCGATTACCAGCCGGCTCTTTTCATCCGGCGCAATCGAGTGAGCGACTCCCAGGTAAATCAGGCGTGCCTCTTCATCGCCCGAAATAATTTCTACCGGGTGGCCGAGCTTTTCCTGCGCGAGGCGTAAAAATTCTTTGGAGTCGCTAATCGAGCGCAATGTCTTGGTGCCCACGGCCCGCACGCTACCAGAGGGAAAGTTACGCAGCCGCTCGCCAAAGCGCTCCAGACAGGCCAGTGCGCGGTCGCGTGCCTCCTCGCTCAGGCTGCCGTCTTCCTCAAGCCCCCAGCCCATACGTACGGGCTCACGCAGTTTGTCCTGCAGCGTGAGTTGTTGATTCTCCCAGCGCGCGATAATCATATGAAAGCTATTGGAGCCCAGGTCTATGGCGGCGATTTGGCTCGCTCCGGACTCTAAAATGCGAGAGAGGTTAAACATTGGCACTAACTCTTATATAAGAAATTAAAATATCGCAAGAGCGCTGCAGTTGAATGCGTTGCGCACCTGGTAACCAGAAAACTCCTGTTAAGAGTATACGCAGATGTGTTGCCGTTTGCCGAGCGCCGCACATATCAGGGGCAAAAAAAAGCCCACAGCAAGCTGTGGGTTTTTTAGACAGTTGTGCCGGGCAATTAAGCGTCGGTCTGTGCGCTTTCGCTGGCGGCCTGCTGTTGTTGCTGTTGCTGCGCAATGGCTTGCGCAAATACGGCGTCAAAATTGATCGGCGGCAGCATCAGTGCGGCAAATGTGCCGCGAGACAATATACTATCGATGGTTTCGCGGGCGTAAGGGAACAGGATATTCGGGCACGTAGAGTTAATGGTTTGAGCCATTTGTGCGCCGCTCAGGCCGGTAATGTTAAACACTCCGGCTTGTTTCACCTCAATCAGGAACGCGGTGCGTTCTTCGATCTTGGCAGTCACTGTCAGCAGCAGTACAACCTCGTGGTGGGCCTCATCGATTTTGGCTACTTGTACGTTCAGCTCTTGCTCAACTTTAGGGGGGTGTTGTTGATTAAACGCCTCAAGCCCCATGGGGGTTTCAAACGACAGGTCTTTAAGGTAGACGCGCTTAATGGCAAATGCCGGGCTTGCTTTTTGTTCGCCGGCGGCTTCTGGAGTAGAGTTTTCTTCTGACATAGTTCTGTCTCTTTAGTCTGCAAATGGGGGTGTTTCAGGAGGCCAGTAAAGGGTCCAGTTCACCGCGTTTATCCAAGGCCCAGAGATCGGTAAAGCCGCCGACGTGGCGCTCGCCAATCCAGATCTGTGGAACTGTGTGCTGGCCGCTTTTGGCCATCATTTCTTTGCGTTTGGCCGGCTCGCGGTCGACGCGTATTTCAGTAATATTGCTAATGCCTTTGCTGGCCAGTAAGCGCTTGGCATTGACGCAAAATGGGCAAATGGCGGTGGTGTACATCACAACGTTAGCCATAACGAGCCTCACTATTTTACCAGTGGCAGACCTTGGTTCTGCCACTCGCTGATGCCGCCACTGAGGCGGCGTACATCAAATTCTTTGGTGCCTAGCATGCGGCCTATGCTGCCGGCGTGCTGGCCGAGCTTATCGACCACAATAATGGTTTTATCGCGGTATTTGTCCAGCTCGTTCAAGCGCTCGGCGACTTTGCCGTGCGGGATGTTAATGGCCTCGACGATATGGCCGGCTTCAAACTCTTTGCTCTCGCGCACATCCAGCCAGATGGCGCTATCGGCGTTAATCAAAGCTGTGGCTTGCGCCGTGGTAACCGGCTGGCCGTTCTTGACCCGCTCGCGCCACCCGTAAATAAGAATAAGTGCTGCCAATGTACTGACCAGCATCCACTCCTGATTGAGAAAAGCAATTATCTCCACCGAACCACCTTTGGTTATTGAGCTGTGTTTGCCCAGAGCACAGAGCCCTATGGCGACAAAGGCGGGGAGTATACACCATGATCGGCTATTTTCTCAGCATCCGGCGGCTTCCCCCATAGAGTTGTGGCCCCATAGCGGTTAGAATATTGTTCTTTAGGTGGCCCTGTTACGCGGTGCCGCCTCTGGCCCACAGGGCTAACTGAGCTTTATGCCTGTCTAATTTGTACGATACATAAGCGACGACTACCTATGACTGCCAAGAAAAAACCCATGGTTTTGCTGATCCTTGACGGATTCGGCCACTCGGAAAACACCGAACATAACGCGATTTACAGCGCCACAACACCCGTTTGGGATCGCATTTGGAACAATTGCCCCAAGAGCCTGATAGGCACTTCTGGTTTGGCAGTGGGCTTGCCCGAAGGCCAGATGGGCAACAGTGAAGTGGGCCACATGACCTTGGGTGCCGGCCGTGTTGTGTATCAGAACTTCACCCGTATTAATAAGGCGATCGAGGATGGCGAGTTTGCCACCAATGCCGCTTACGCCAACGCCATCGATAAGGCTACGGCCGCCGATAAAGCCGTGCATATTATCGGTCTACTGTCTTCTGGCGGGGTGCATGCGCACGAGGATCACATCTACGCCATGATTCGCGCCGCTGTAGGCCGCGGTGCAAAACAGGTTTATCTGCACGCCTTTTTGGACGGTCGCGACACGCCGCCACGCAGCGCCGAACAGCCGCTGGCCAAAGCCGAAGCGCTGTTTGCCGAGCTGGGCACCGGGCGCGTGGCCAGTATTTGCGGCCGCTACTTTGCGATGGACCGCGATAACCGCTGGGACCGTGTCGAGAAGTGCTATAACGTGATGGTTACCGGCGATGCCGAATACGACGCCGAAACAGCGGTAGCCGGCCTGGAAGCGGCCTATGCCCGTGACGAAAACGACGAGTTTGTCAGCGCCACGGTTATTTGCGGTGAGGGTGAAGAGGTTGCCACTATCAACGATGGCGACTCGGTTATCTTTATGAATTTCCGCCCCGATCGCGCCCGCGAGATTACCCGCGCTTTGATCGAGCCCGAGTTTGATGGCTTTGAGCGCAAGCTGGTACCGCAGTTGGCCGACTTTGTGATGACCACCGAGTATGCCGCCGACATCAAAGCCAGCACCGCCTTCCCGCCGCAAGATTTGGTGAATTCGTTTGGCGAGTATATGCAAAATCAGGGTAAGACCCAGCTGCGCATTGCCGAAACCGAAAAATACGCTCACGTCACCTTCTTTTTTAACGGTGGTAAAGAGGCTGTATTTGAAGGTGAAGACCGCATTTTGATCCCGTCACCCGATGTGGCTACGTACGATCTGAAGCCCGAAATGAGCGCCCCTGAAGTAACCGATAAGCTGGTTGAGGCGATAGAGTCCGGTAAATATGACGCGGTAATTTGTAACTACGCCAACGGCGATATGGTGGGCCACTCGGGTATTTTTGAAGCCGCCGTGGCCGCCGTAGAGGCGGTGGATGAGTGTGTGGGCCGGGTGCTAGAGGCGGCCGAAAAAGCCGGCGGTGAAGTGCTGCTAACCGCCGATCACGGTAACTGTGAAGAGATGTTTGACCCGGATTCGGGTCAGGTTAGCACTCAGCATTCTACGCTGCCGGTACCATTGGTATTTGTCAGTGCGCGCAAGGGTGCTATTGCTGAGGGCGGCTCACTGGCCGACGTGGCACCGACCATGTTGCACCTGATGGGTATGAACCAGCCCGAGGAGATGACCGGTCGCAATCTGATTACTCTAACCGAGTAGTTCGGCTGAGACCGCGGCGTTTCGTGCGTATGCCTGTGCAAGCCTGCAAAGTGAGCACCATGTTTCTGGCGCCCGTAACCCGGGCGCTAAGATCTCTATTGCTTGTCAGTGTGGTGGCACTCGTGGTTCCGGTGCAGGCCGCTGATGATGCCGCCGAGTACCAAAAAAAGCTTGAGTTATTGCGCGAGAACATCGAAACGCTAAAAAAAGAGTTGGACGATGTTAAGGGGCAGCGCGGCAAGCTGCAGCAAGAGTTAGAGACATCCGAGACTCAGATCGGCGAGCTGGAAGAAAAAGTCGAGACCATCAGTGACGAAATCGAAACCCAGGATGCCGATTTGCAATCGCTGCAACAACAACAACGGCAACTTGAGCGCAGCCGTCAGGCGCAGCGCAGTCAAATAGCCAGTCAGGTACGCAGCGCCTATCAATCCGGCCCGCAAAGTCCTTTGCGCCTGCTGCTAAATCAACAGTCCCCCGAGCGTATTACTCGCCTGAGTAAATACCACGATTATTTACTGCAAGCGCGTAACGACAAGCTCAAATCTTATTTGGCGACCTTGGCAGAGCTCAGTGAGCTCGAACCTAAAATTGTCGCCCAGCGCGATGGCTTACGTCAGCGTCGCGATCAATTAAGCGCTAAGCAGCAGCAGTTGCTGCAACAACAGCAAGAGCGCTCCAGTACCCTGGCCAAGCTTGGCAAAATCATCGACAGCAAAGACGCTAAACTGGTCGCCGAGCGGCAAAATGGCCAGCGATTACAAGCTCTGCTTGATGAGATGACCGCCACTTTCGGTCAGGCTGCGCCCGCCGGCGCCGCATTTAGCGGTTTGCGTGGTAAATTGCCCTGGCCGGCCGACGGTAAGCTGCGGCACAAGTTTGGCAGCGACCGGGTGGGCAACCAGCTAAGCTGGGAAGGGGTCGTCATTGATGCGCGCCCCGGCAGCCCGGTGTTGGCAGTACACAGCGGGCGGGTTATTTTTGCCGAGTATTTGCGCGGGCAGGGTTTGCTTATTATCGTCGATCACGGCGAGGGTTACATGAGCCTGTACGCGCACAATCAAACCTTATTAAAGCGTCCAGGTGATCGGGTGACCGGTGGCGAAGTGATTGCCCGGGTCGGTAATACGGGCGGGCAAAGCTACAGCGGCCTGTACTTTGAGATACGCCACAAGGGCCAACCCACCAACCCCAGTGCCTGGCTGGCGCGGGCGTGAGTCGCTTACCCATTAACGCAAAAGAGCCACACGCTCACCTGCAGGAGAAACACATGCTGTTTGCCAGTTGCCAACGATTTGTCAGCCTGTTGGCTTTGACCGGTTTTTTGTCGCTACCGGCAATCGCACAGGAGTCTACCGCTGATTTAGGCATGGCGGAGGACACTCAGGCCGAGCCGCAAGGGTTATTGCCGCTGGAAGATTTGCGCACGTTTACCCGCGTTTACGACCACATTCGCAGCAGCTATGTTGAAGAGCTCAGTGATTCCGAATTGTTGGAGTATGCCATCAAAGGCATGATGGCTGAGCTGGACCCACACTCGGCGTACCTCGACGCCGAGTCGTTTGAGGATTTACAAGTGAATACCTCGGGTGAGTTTGGTGGCTTGGGGATTGAAGTGGGCATGGAGAATGGCTTTGTTAAAGTGATCTCCCCGATTGATGACACCCCCGCGCAAAAAGCCGGCATAGAGGCGGGCGATTTAATTATCCGGTTGGACGAAAAACCCGTAAAAGGCCTTAGCCTGAACGAGGCGGTGGCCCTTATGCGCGGCCCCAAAGGCAGCCCACTAACGCTGACTATTGTCCGTGAAGGGGTTGATCAACCCTTTGAACTCATCATCGAGCGCGACATTATTAAAGTGCGCAGTGTGCGCACTAAGATTCTCGATGACGACTTTTTGTATCTGCGCATTGCCCAGTTTCAAATTGGCACCGGCGATGACGTAACCAGCCGTCTGACGAAAACTCTGGGTGAGCAGAGTAATATTAAAGGCGTCATCCTCGATTTGCGGAACAACCCGGGCGGTGTGTTGCAAGCATCTGTGGATGTCGCCAACGCCTTTATGGATGGCGGTTTGGTGGTGTACACCGAGGGGCGCTTATCATCCAGCTACAGCCGCTACGAAGCCAGTGCCGGCGACTTAACCCACGGTTTGCCGGTGGTGGTACTGATTAACGACGGCTCGGCGTCGGCCTCGGAAATTGTCGCAGGAGCCCTGCAAGATCAGGGGCGGGCTGTGATTATGGGTACGCGTAGCTTTGGTAAAGGCTCGGTGCAAACCGTTGTGCCCATCTCGGATAGCCGCGCCATTAAGCTGACCACCGCGCGCTACTACACTCCCAGTGGTCGCTCGATTCAGGCTCAGGGCATAGAGCCCGATGTGATGGTAGAGCGCGCCAAAGTCACCGCAGTAAAACCCCGCTTGCGCACCACGGAGGCCGACCTGGCCGGACACTTGGGTAACGACAATGGGGCCGAAGAGAGCGACAGTAAAACCCGCGACGAAGCCCGCAGTGCTCAGCAGTCACTGCTAAGCAACGACAACCAGCTGCACGAGGCCCTGAACCTGCTAAAAGGGCTGAATATTTTGCGTCAGCCTGCGCTGGCCGAGCCGCAAGATGGCGCCGGTATCGCGCCCCCCAAAGCGGCTACCGAAAGCTCTGGCAACCTGCAAGAGGCGCCGTGAGCGAAACCCGCTTTGGCGCAATGCTCGCCCGTATGGCGGCGAGCTTATTGCTGCCGCTGGCCTTTAGTGCTCAAGCCGTGGCCGAGCCTGATGCCAAGCTCGCCATTATCATCGACGATATAGGCTATAACCTTTCGCTTGGGCGCCGTACCGCCGTGCTAAAGGGTGCTTATACCCTCGCTTTACTCCCCCTGACACCTCACAGTCGCGAGCTGGCGACTTTTGCTCACACACAGGGCAAAGAGCTAATACTGCACGCGCCGATGGCTAACCAGCGCGGCTTACCACTTGGGCCGGGAGCGCTAGAGCTGGGGATGCCCCGGGATGAGTTGCTGAATAACTTACGCCACAGTTTGATGACGCTGCCGGAGGTGGTAGGCGTAAACAATCACATGGGCAGTGCGCTTACCGAGCATGCTCAGCCTATGGGCTGGATTATGGGTGAGCTTGAGCGGCGCGATTTGTTTTTTGTTGATAGCCGTACCACTTCGGCCAGTGTTGCCGGCGAGGTGGCGAAGAGCTACGGCCTAAGAAACGCAGAGCGCGACGTGTTTTTAGATCATGTGCGCGACCCCGAGCATATTCGTCAGCAGCTGGTTCGGGCCATCGAGCTGGCGCGCCAGCGCGGCTCGGCGATCGCCATTGGCCACCCGTACCCAGAAACACTGGAGGTGCTGGAGCAGGCGGGGAACCTGTTGGCCGGGCAATCAGTACGCTTGGTCAGTGTTTCTCAGCTAACGCGGCAGGCGTTAGCTGGGAGTGGAAGTTGCCCATTGGCACCCAATAGTTTGCGCGATTATCGACCGCCTAATCGGTATTTCCCAGTCGTTCTAGCCAATAGCCGCTGGTGGAGTTGGGGAAATTTGATAAACTGGCGTTATCAGCCCGCTGTAATACTAGATAAACACGGTATAAGTAAATCGGGGTGATAGGTACAATTTCACACACACTTGGATGAATTTGCACCATAATGCAGGTAGTAAGCGATACGGGCGCGCTTTTTGCGGCCCATTACAAGGATTGAATAAAACAGCAGGTGAAAACTATGACCGAGATACACAGAGAAGGTGAGCAGGGTAGTGTTCCCGAGCGCAGCGGCCGCTTTTTAGAAAAGTCAGGTTACTGGTACTACCAAACCCGTGAGGGCGTTGATATCGGTCCGTTCGATAACCGTCGCGATGCTGAAATAGGCGTAGGCGAGTTCATCGACTATATCTGCGCCTCGGCGCCAGAGGCCGCTAAAATCATCGAGCGCTACCGAGCCGCCTAACAAGCTTTGGGCGCGGCAGGTTTAAATTACGCCGTGCCCCGCGCTTGCCCTTTAGCAGGCTCGTTGCCGGCCTGCATGGTGTCACATTCTGCAAGTCTGCACTTGAAAGGCTATCGCTAGCGCATCCTGCGCGGCTTTAACATTAACGGTTCTCTTTGCCCCGTCATGAGCGCAACAGGTCGCTTACAAACGCACCTCAATGCCGCGCTCTTGCATGTACTCTTTTGCCTCTAGTACCGAGTACTCACCAAAATGAAAAATGCTCGCGGCCAATACCGCGTCGGCGTGGCCTTCGGTAACGCCATCCACTAAATGTTGCAAGTTGCCCACGCCGCCGGAGGCAATAACCGGTATCGGCACTGCCGCGCTAATGGCACTTGTGAGGGGTAGATCAAACCCATTCTTGGTGCCGTCGCGATCCATGCTGGTAAGCAGGATTTCGCCGGCGCCATAATCGCTCATGCGTGCGGCCCACTCTACGGCATCGATACCGGTGGGCTTGCGGCCTCCGTGAGTAAAAATCTCCCAGCGCAAACGCTCGCCCGGCGCACTCACTTGTTTCGCGTCAATCGCCACCACAATACACTGGGCACCAAAGCGGTCGCTGGCGGCTTTAACAAAATCCGGGTTGTGTACCGCCGCCGAGTTAATGCCGACTTTATCGGCGCCGGCGTTAAGCATGCGGCGAATATCATCGTTGCTGCGAATACCGCCGCCCACGGTGAGCGGAATAAACACTTCACTGGCGATGCGCTCTACCGTGTGTACGGTGGTGTCGCGGCCTTGATGGCTGGCGGTAATGTCGAGAAAGGTAATCTCGTCGGCACCGGCCTCGTTGTAGCGCTTGGCGATCTCGACCGGATCGCCGGCATCGCGAATATCGACAAACTGCACGCCTTTAACCACGCGGCCATTGTCCACATCAAGGCAAGGGATAATGCGTTTAGCCAAACCCATAACTTACTCCGTGCCGTCGCAATACTGTTGTGCTTCGGCGACATCCAGTGTGCCTTCGTAAATCGCGCGGCCGGTAATGGCGCCGCAAATACCTTGGTCGCTAACCGCACTCAGTGCGCGAATGTCGTCCATGTTAGTAATACCGCCCGAGGCAATCACCGGGATGCTCGACGCCTGTGCCATGGTAACGGTGGCCTCGACGTTGACGCCCTGCATCATGCCGTCGCGGGCGATATCGGTGTACACAATCGAGCTAACACCGTCGGCTTCAAAGCGCTTGGCTAAGTCCGTTGCTTTTACGTTAGAGACTTCGGCCCAACCATCCGTCGCTACCCAGCCGTCTTTAGCGTCCAGACCAACAATAATATGGCCGGCAAATTCACGGCAAATATCAGTAATAAACTCGGGCTCTTTTACCGCTTTGGTACCGATAATTACGTATTGCACGCCGGCGTTTAAGTAGTGTTCGATCGTTTCTTTGCTGCGGATGCCGCCGCCGATTTGAATGGGCAGTTTGGGGTACGCTTTGGCAATGGCGGTCACCACGTCACCGTTAACCGGCGCGCCGGCAAATGCACCGTTTAAGTCCACCAGGTGCAGGCGGCGGCAGCCGGCCTCGACCCACTGGGCGGCAACCGCCACCGGGTCGTCAGAGAAAACCGTAGAGTCGTCCATCAGGCCTTGGCGCAAACGTACACACTGGCCGTCTTTTAAATCGATGGCGGGGATAATTAACATGTTTACTCTCTCTTAAGACGTTAGCTCTGACCGTTCCAGCGGACAAAATTGTGAAGTAACTGTAGACCGGCGGTGTGGCTTTTTTCGGGGTGGAACTGCACGGCAAATAAGTTGTTGTAACCCACGGCAGCGGCAAAGCTGACGCCGTAGTGGCAGCTGGCCATTACCTGCTCGCTGTTGGCGCTTTGCACATAGTAGCTGTGTACAAAGTAAAAGCGGCTATCTTGCGGGATGTCGGCCCACAGCGGGTGATCGTTGTGGTGCACCTGGTTCCAGCCCATGTGCGGCACTTTTAAGGTTTCGCCCTGATCGCCTTTTAGCTGGTTGCCAAAAAACTCGACGCTACCGGGAAATAAATCGATGCACTCGGTGCCGCCGCTCTCGGCGCTATTGCTCATTAAAGCCTGCATGCCAACGCAAATGCCCAGCACCGGTTTACCGCTCGCGACTTGCTCGCGCAACACCGCATCAAAGCCGAGGCGTTTGATCTCGCCCATGCAATCGCCAATGGCGCCTACCCCCGGGAATATCACCCGGTCGGCGCTGGCGATCTCGGCCGGATCGCTGGTAACAATGATTGTGTGATCGCACACTTTGCCCAGGGCGCTGGCAACCGAGTGCAGGTTGCCCATGCCGTAGTCAATAACCGCAACTGTTTCGCTCATAGAACCTGCTTATAAACTGCCTTTGGTGGAGGGCATGATGCCGGCCATGCGTGGATCTGGCTCAAGTGCCATACGCAACGCGCGGCCAAACGCTTTAAACACGGTCTCGATCTGGTGGTGCGCGTTGTCGCCGCGCAGGCAATCGATGTGCAGCGTTACCTGAGCGTGATTGACAAAACCGTGAAAAAACTCAGAGAACAGCTCGGTATCAAACGCGCCAATACGTTTCTGGGTAAAAGGCACTTTCATAATCAGGCTGGGGCGCCCGGAAAAATCGATCACCACCCGCGACAGGGCCTCGTCCAGTGGCACATAGGCGTAGCCGTAGCGGCGAATGCCTTTTTTGTCACCCACGGCGCGGGCAATGGCCTGGCCGATGGTGATGCCGATGTCTTCTACGCTGTGGTGATCGTCAATATGATTATCGCCGCGGCAGGTAACATTAAGATCGATCATCCCGTGGCGGGCGATCTGATCCATCATGTGCTCCAAAAAGGGCACGCCGGTATCGAATGTGCCGCAGCCGGTACCGTCGAGATCGAGCTCGACACTGATCTGGGTTTCCAGCGTATCGCGTGATACTTGCGCCTGGCGCTCTGACATGGGTGTTCTCCGAAATGGCAGTTGGGCTGCTAAGGTCTGTCCGCAGTGGGGACAAAGCGCGAATTATATCGGCAAGTGGCCAATAATTCACGGTTTGCGGCAAATTTAGCCGTCTTTGAGGGGAATGGTGCCGGCGCCTAGCGTTTGTTAGTGCACCCGGTGCGGGTCCAGTTGCACCGCCTCGACCCGGCGGCCCAACATCACCACGCGGCCGCTGTAGCGATCTTCGCCGGTGGAGGTAAATTCAAAATAGAAGGCGCGCCATAACGAGAGCGCCCCGCGGCGGTTGCGCTTAAACCACAGACGGCGTAAATACACGCTCTGGTCCAGCATCTGTACGTCCATCTCTTTGCAGTGACGTTGTGCGTAGCCGAGCGCTACCGCCTTAGATTGCAAGGCGCGCCACCAGTAGTAGCCCACGGCAATAATGACAAACCACCAGATAACAACACTCAGATTGGACATAACTCACAAACAGTAAGGCGCCCCGCAACCGCACTGGGTGCAGTCGCGAGGCGCTGGTATTATGGGTGTGCGTACATCTAGCTCATACGCACGCAGAGGTGGGTTAAGGCTTAAACCGCGGTAACGTTTTCTGCCTGCGGGCCTTTTTGGCCCTGCACCACTTCAAAGGTCACATTTTGCCCCTCTAACAGGGTGCGTCGGCCCGTGCCGTTAATGGCGCGAAAGTGTACAAACACATCCGCTCCGCCTTCGCGTTCGATAAATCCATAACCTTTTGCGTCATTAAACCATTTAACAACACCAGAGACCAATTGATCTGACATAACGCCCTCGTTTGCTTCACTCGCCAGCCCGGCTGACCCAACAGTAAGTGCGCAGCGCCAATACCGCCCTAGTGTGTAGAGCTTGATTGGCGCCACTGCTCAAAATTAAAGCACTTCATTATGGCTGTTTCAATAGCCACAAAGGCGATTTTACGGCGATTAAAAAGCGTTATTATGAATCGGGCGAGTGGTGTTTTGTTTTGGGGCGACGGCAAAAGATTTCGTGCAAATACAGTGCGGTTGGCACCACAAAAAAGCCCCCTAACATGGCAGCGCGCTTCACTTGCTCCAGCGCAAGCCCCTCTTTGGCCAGCTGGTAACAGGCCAGCCCCCAAGCCGCCGCGGCAAAGTAGCCCCAGCGCTGGCGCCGCCACACAAATACCGCAATCACCAACGTCAGGGCTGCGGCAAACACCGTGGCCAACTCAAGCTCACTGGCCAGCACCCCGGCACTGGCCACTAACCACAGCAACAGTAAGGCGTTAAGCAGGGGGGGGATTTTGTGTTTGATCATGACGAATGGCTCTTGGCTAAAAGAATCGCGTGGTGACATCGAGTGGTTACAACGACAGGCCCATCGCCTGTTGGGCTAAAAAGCTTTTTAACGCCGGCTGCGAGTTCACCCCGCTTAAGGCCCGGTTGCGCATCAGCGTGAGGGCCGGTTGGCGGCTGCCAAATACTCGCTTAAAGCTCTCCATGGCGGCCATCATGGTTAGATTGTGGCCCATGCGCTGGCGCTCGTAGCGGCGCAGGGTACTGTACTCGTCGGCTGCTAACCCGCGAGCGCCGGCGCGCTGTAACTCGTGGCCGAGGCAAGCAACATCCAGCAGCCCCAGATTTACCCCCTGACCCGCCAGAGGGTGAATACTGTGGGCGGCATCGCCGATCAGTGCAAGCCCCGGCTGTACGTACTGTTTGGCATGGCGCTGATGCAGGGCAAAGGCGTGGCGCTTGCTGACATGCTCGATAGCGCCGAGGCGGCTCTCAAAGTGGCGCTCGAGCGACGCGCAAAAGGCGGCGTCATCTTGCGCCATCAGAGTATCGGCAAAGCCTTGGTCGGCGGACCAGACAATCGAGCAGTGATAGCCGCTGTTGGCTTCGGGCGCCTCAATTAACGGTAGCAGTGCCAGTGGGCCGGTGCTCATAAAGCGCTGTCGGGCGGTAAACTTGTGGGGCTTTTCGCAGCGTACAGTGGCGACGATCGCGCTTTGCTGGTAAGACCACTGACGCTCGGCAATGCCGGCCAACTCGCGCAGCTTAGAGCGGGCGCCATCGGCGGCAATCGTGAGTGGTGCGGCCAGAGTCTCGCCCGAATCCAGCTCGACCCCGCTAACCGCACCATGGTTGTCGCGCAGTAAAGCGCTGACCGGCTGCTGCCAGCGCTGTACCCGAGTGAGCTCTAAAGCGCGCTCCAGCGCTTGGTTTAACACCCGGTGCTCGACAATGTGGCCCAGGCTGTCGCGCGCTACATCGGCGGCATTAAATTCAATATGGCCCGAGCCCTCACCGTCCCATACCTGCATATCGTGGTAGGGGCAGGCGCGCTGACTGGCAACGTTACGCCACACATCCAGTTGCTCAAATAGTTGACGCGACGCTTCGGTCAGGGCGACTACCCGGGCATCAAAGGGCTCGTTATCGGTTGCCGGGGCGGGCGGTGCCACCAGCGCAACGCGGGTATCGGCGGTCAGTGTTTTACTCAGATAGGCCGCCATGCTGGCGCCGACGACACCGGCGCCCACCACAATTATGTCGTATTCGGCATTAGCCATTGTGAGCCTCCAGTGGCGCTCGGTTAAGGCCCATCATCTGCTTGCCAAACGCCGAGCGCAGCGCGGGGACCAGCTCCAGGCTGAGCAGCCCTAGGTGGCGCAGCGTGACGGCGGGCAGCGCTTTGCTGCTAAACAGTCGCACCATGGCGTCTCCGGCGCGGGTGGTAATAGCCTGATCTTGCGCGCGCTGGCGGAGATAATGCTGTAGTAACGCAAGTGAGCCCGGGGTGCCGCTTTGGCTAATGGTGTGCGACAGAGTGGCGCAGTCGCGCAGCGCTAGATTAAAGCCCTGGCCGGCCACCGGGTGCAAAAAATGCGCGGCATTACCCACCAATACCAGATTTGAGCGCACCTGCTCGCGCGCCTGACGCAGTACCAGCGGGTAGCAATGGCGTTCGCTGACCGCTTCAAAGCGTCCCAGACGGTGGCCAAAGTGCTGCTGCAGGCGCGTTAAAAATTCGGGTTCGGGTGCTTGCTGTATAGCCTCAGCCCTGTGGGTTGGCAGTGTCCAGACCATAGCCATCTCGCGCGCTTGGGGGGATTGCCCCAATGGCAGTAGCGCCAGCGGTCCGGTGTCAGTAAAGCGCTCGTAAGCGACGCCTTGGTGAGGCTTGGCTACGCGTACATTGGCGATAATGGCGCTTTGGTAATAGGGGTTGTCGTCGCTGGTAATGCCCAGTGCTTGACGCAGGGGAGAGTTGGCGCCGTCGGCCAGTGCGGTTAGTTGTGCTGTAAGCGGGGCTAGGTGGTTATCCAGGCTTAAGAGGCCGGCGCCGGCCAGTGGCTGAAACCCGGTGGCCTGCGCCTGATGCAGTTGGATGTTGGGCTGTGCGTTAAGCGCGCGCAGCAAGACGCGCCCGAGCCAGGTGTTGGGTACCACATAACCTTGAGTTGCCATACCGGTGGCTGAGGCGTCCAGCAATTGGCCGGGCAGGTAGCCGCGATCGGACACATGCACGGCGCTGATGGCGGTACTGTGTGTTGTTAAGTCTTGCCACAGGCCAAGCTGCTCGAACAATTGCACACTACCGGCCGATAGCGCGGTGGCGCGGGCGTCAAAGCTTGGGTGGTAAGGGCCGTTGTCTGGCACGCTGGGCTGGGGGTCGACAATGGCGATACGCCAGTCGGGCCGAGCCCGGGCACACAGCAGCGCCAGGCAGGCGCCAGCGGGGCCGGCACCGACTACCGCAAGCTCTACTGTGGGCTCAGGCGTGCGCATGTTTAGGCGCTCCGGTCGCGGCTGGCCTCGGCCATCAGTGCCTCGATGGCGTCGATGGTTTTGGGCACGGTGTCGGTCAGTACATCACAGCCGTCTTTGGTGATAATGACGTCGTCTTCGATACGAATGCCCATACCTCGCCATTTTTTGGCCACTTGTTCGTCGTCGGGCGCCACGTAAATACCTGGCTCAACGGTCATGGCCATGCCGGGTTCGAGTACCCGCCACTCGCCGCCGACTTTGTAATCGCCCACATCGTGCACGTCCATGCCCAGCCAGTGACCGATGCGGTGCATGTAAAAGCGGCGGTAGGCGCCCTCGTCGATTAAGGTGTCTAACTCGCCGTCTAATAACCCAAGCGTTAACAGACCTTCGGTAATTACCCGTACGGATACTTCGTGGGGCTCATTCCAGTGCGCGCCGGGCTTTAAGGTGGTCATGGCGGCGTCTTGCGCGGCCAGCACGATCTCGTACAGGGCTTTTTGCTCTGGGCTAAAAGTGCCGCTTACCGGAAAAGTGCGGGTAATGTCGGCGGCGTAGCCTTCGAGCTCGCAGCCGGCGTCAATCAGGACTAAGTCACCCGCTTTAAGGGCGGCGTCGTTCTCGATGTAGTGCAAAATACAGCCGTTTTTGCCGCCCCCGACAATGGTGCTGTAAGCGGGGTGGCGAGCGCCGGCCATGGCAAATTCGTGCAGAATTTCGGCCTCGAGTTGGTACTCCATCACGCCTGGCTGGCAATAGCGCATGGCGCGCATGTGGGCGCGGGCCGAGATCTCGCCCGCCTCGGCCATTACGCGCGCTTCGGCGGCGCTTTTGTACAGCCGGTTGTCGTGTAAAAAGTGCGAGAGGTCTAAAAACTCGCCGGGGGGCGTGGCGCCCGAGCGCACTTTGGCGCGAATGGTGTTAACCCACTCCATCACCTGACGGTCAAAGCCAGCGTCTTTGCCCATGGCGTAGTAAACCCGCTCGCGCCCTTCCAGTAAGCCCGGCAGAATATCGTCGATATCGTCGATGGGGAAAGCGTCGTCGGCGCCAAACTCACGGCAGGCGCCGTCCGGGCCTGCGCGGTAGCCGTCCCAAATTTCTCGCTCCGGATCGCGATCACGGCAGAACAGCACAAACTCGCCGTGCTCGCGCCCGGGAATTAGCGCAATCACCGCCTCGGGCTCGTGAAATCCGCTAAGGTAAAAGAAGTCACTGTCCGGACGGTAGGGGTACTCGGTATCGCGCGAGCGGGTGCACTCGGGGGCCGCCGGTACAATGGCAATGCTGTTGGGCTCCATGACGTCCATCAGCGCTTTGCGGCGACGGCTGAATTCGGCTTTGGTAATGCGCATGCAAACCTCAGGTGGCTGGTATTAGTGAAGTGTGGTGGGGCTTTGGGTGGCGCTTCCTGGCTCATCGGGTGCCTGCTCGCCAAACGCCTGAAACAAACTGAGCGATGATAACCGCACGTACTCGGCTACCTCTAAAAAGTCGGACTCGCCGCTGGCGGCGTCGTTATCATCGGCTTCAATCTGGACGATAGCGGCAAAGTCGCTCAGGGTGTCGTTAACCTCTTCGGGCAGGTCGCCGCGCTCCACTACGCCGGCGGCGCCAAAACCCGATAAAAAGCCGTGGCACCACTGAGATAAAGCCTCCACCCGCTCGGACATGCTCTGCTCGTCGTCGGGTAAAAACAACGCAAAGCTAAAGCCCTCGCCCTGCAGCTGCCCTTTGGTGTCTTTTAGCAGCTTGATAAGTTCATCTACGGTGGCGCTGTCGGGTGTTTCGGTTAGCGCCATAAAATCTTCAACCAAACGCAGCCAATCGGCCTCGTTTAGCGGGTTGCCACACAGTCGGCCGCACAGCATGCCCTGTAACTCGGCGGGGCTATTAACGGCGCCCAGCGGGTCGAGTAATTCATCCCAGCGGTCAAATTCACTTTCCGATCGTTCAATTTCTGTCATGGCTAAACCCTCTGTTTACTGCGCACATGCTATCACGAGTGCTGCCCGCGGCCCGATTGGCGCGAGATGAATTACCCGAAAAAGTGAAAAAATCCTTCTGTAACAGGGCCTGTTTGTGCAATAGCTCGAAGTTACATCAACAACATTTGACCCTCTGCCAAGGGCGCAATATAGTAAGCCCTGAAGCCCAATTGGTCMCCTGCCGCTATGTCTGAAGATCTATTATTTACCCTGGAAGCTAAGCTGGATGAACTGCTTCGCCAGTGCAGTCGCCTGCAGCAGGAAAACACTGCCCTCAAAACGCGCGAAAGCGAGTGGCAGCAAGAGCGCGTGCGTCTGGTAGAGAAAAACGAGCTGGCGCGCACCCGCGTCGAAGCCATGATCACCCGGCTAAAAAGCCTGGAGGCGCAGTAGCGGGTCGCGCTACTAGTGCGTCACGGTGATCGCAGTGAGAGGTAATTCCGGTGAGTAACGAAACCGTCAGTGTAAAAATTCTCGATAAAGACTATCAAGTGGCCTGCCCGGCCGAAGAGCGTGTGGCGCTGGTGCAATCGGCCCAGGTACTGGATGAGCGCATGCGTATGATTAAAAGCGCCGGCGGGGTGGTTGGCCTCGAGCGAATCGCCGTGATGGCGGCGCTTAACCTTAGCCACGAGCTGCTGTTGGCGCAGCAGGCAAGCGATAGCACGGGGGTTAATCAGGCGGCTCTCGATCGTATGCAAGATAAAATCGAAGCGCAGCTGGATCAGCTCTCTGATAAACACTAGCAGGCTGTTGAAAACCCCTTACGTACCCAGCCTGGAAGCCCCGTAGGGCGAGGTCTGAAGCGCACATCTGCCGCGCTTGTCTCTAGCAAAGAGAGCCACCCTGTCCGTCGAGACAGTGCACAGCGGCTGCACGCGGAGCATCCAAGGGGTTTTACAACAGCCTGCCAGGTATTGCTGGCGGCAGAAGTCTTTGGGTTGTACCCCTAATGTGCGTTATAATAAATACACACCCTGGGATGTGCGCCAGTCGACTAAGTCCTTGAGCCGATACTGCTGTACCAGGTAGTGCCTCGCCGGTGTTTGTGAGCATGTCCGCACGACGGAAAGCCTAATAACATCGCAGGCGCCACCCCTTGAACTCTAGGGTTCAAGGCCAACTTGACAGCGGCATCTTGGGGTTTTTAATTTCTTGCCTATGACCCGCATCCATTTTTCTGCACCTGACGCTCCCGTAATGTCTGCCACCACCGGCAACCGCCGTGAGCTGCGCCGACTACTGCGTGCACGCCGTCGCGCTCTATCGCCTGCAGCCCAAGCTAAAGCCAGTGCGGGCTTACTGCGCCAACTACAATTACAGCCCTGGTTTAATAGCGCTAAGCGAATTGCTCTGTATTGGCCCAGTGACGGTGAGATAGACCCGCGCCCGGTGGCGGCCCGCGCATGGCAACATCATAAGCGTTGCTACTTACCTGTGCTCCACCCGTGGCTAAAGCGCCGCCTGTGGTTTACCCCTTTTGCTCTCCGCACCCGTTTTGCGCCGAACCGTTTTGGTATTCCCGAGCCCGTCGGCCCGGTGCGGGCGCCGCTCAACAACCGTCATTTAGATGTCGTTTTACTGCCGCTGGTGGGGTTTGATCGCACAGGCGGACGGTTGGGTATGGGCGGTGGCTTTTATGACACCACCTTTGCCGCCAAGCGCCGCGCTAAGGGTTTTAAGCGTCCGCGTTTAGTGGGGGTGGCGCACAGTTGCCAAGAGGTGGATGCGCTAGAGCTTGCCAGCTGGGATGTGCCGCTCGACGGTATTGCCACCGAGCGGGAGTATATTGCGATTCGGTGACGGGGCGTTTCGCATCACTGTCGCGTTTTTCGGGGGTGGGTGTCAGACGATATGCTGATGGAGCAGCCTTCAGCTTGTTTGCCCTCAGTCGCCGGGCGGGCGAGTCCCTTTTTGTAATGCGACGAAAAAGGGACGAAAAAGCGCACCCCGGCATCTCAGCCCTTCGGATTCTCTCACTCCAGCCTATTTTGGCGGGCCGTATCGACAGGGCGCAGCCCAGGCCGGCCTCTCTGCCTACTGCATTCAACTTCTCCCTGTCCTGACGATACTTGCGCACGCATCCATGCTTACCCCCTAAAATAGGCCTACGTTCGGTTGACTGCAGGGGCTTAGTGCTCCGTAGTGTGGGGGGGGACGGAGCGCTACAATTTATTCGTAACCCGTAACCCGTAACCCGTAACCCGTAACCCGATCAAGCCAAAAAGTACTGATACGCTTCGTTATCTGTCTCATCCCAAAACGGATAGTTAATCTCGGCCAAAAACTTTTTCACTTGCGCGCGCTCGGCCTCGGGCACTTGCATGCCGACCAATACACGGCCGTAAGCAGAGCCGTGATTGCGGTAGTGAAACAGCGAGATATTCCAGCGCCCGGCCACTTCGGTTAAAAAGGTCAGCAGGGCGCCGGGGCGCTCGGGGAACTCGAAGCGAAACACCATCTCTTCCGACACTTGCATCGCGTGGCCGCCAACCATGTAACGAATGTGCAGCTTGGCCATTTCGTTGTCGGTCATGTCCACAAGATCGTAGCCTTTTGCCCGCAGATCACTCACTAACTCTTCTCGATCGCTTGGGTCGGTGCCTACTTGAATACCGACAAAAATACGTGCCTGGTCGGAGTCGGCAAAGCGGTAGTTAAACTCGGTGATGTTGCGTCGCCCCAGGGCGCGGCAAAAATCTTTGTAGGCGCCGGGGCGCTCGGGGATGGTCACTGCCAAAATGGCTTCGCGTTTTTCGCCAATTTCGGTGCGCTCGGAGATATAGCGCAGGCGATCAAAGTTGATGTTGGCACCGCTGTCGATAGCCACCAGAGTTTGCCCGCTGATGTTGTTCTCTGCGACGTATTTTTTAAGGCCGGCCACGCTCACGCCGCCTGCGGGCTCGGCAATTGAGCGGGTGTCTTCGAAGATGTCTTTAATGCCGGCGCAAATCTCGTCGGTATTAACGGTAATTACGCCGTCGATGGTTTCTTTTAGAACGCGAAAGGTCTCTTTGCCGATTTGTGCCACGGCCACGCCGTCGGCAAAAATACCCACCTGCGGCAGTTTTACCCGGCGACCGCTCTCGAGCGCGGCCGCGAGGCAGGCCGACTCGGCCGACTCGACGGCAAAGACTTTAACATCTGGGCGCACGTATTTTACGTAAGCCGCGACCCCAGCACCCAGGCCGCCGCCGCCTACCGGAACAAAAATCGCGTCTATGTGTTTCGGGTACTGGCGCAAAATCTCCATGGCCACGGTTCCTTGCCCGGCAATCACATCGGCGTCGTCAAACGGGTGAATATAGGTGAGGTTTTTTTCTTCAACCAATTTTTGCGAGTGCTTGGAGGCCTCGTCAAAATTATCGCCGTGCAGCACGACCTTGGCGCCTCGGGCGCGTACGGCATCTACTTTAATAGCCGGAGTCGTGCGCGGCATCACGATCGTGGCTTTTACGCCCAGGTGTTGCGCGCCCAGTGCCAGCCCTTGCGCGTGGTTGCCCGCGGAGGCGGCAATAACGCCGCGCTTGCGCTCTTCGTCGGTTAGCTGCAGCAGCTTATTGTAGGCGCCGCGAATTTTAAACGAGAACACTGGCTGCAGATCTTCGCGCTTGAGCAACACGTTGTTATCGGTGCGTTGTGATAACAGGCGCGCCTGCTCCAGCGGCGTCTCGACCGCGAGATCGTAAATGCGAGCATTAAGAATGCGTTTTATGTAAGAGTCCGGCATGGCTAAGTCTATGTTGGGTTGCAGCAAGTGGGTGGAAAGCCGCCCATCATAAACAATTTAACCGTGGCTGACATCCGCCGTCACCCAGGCGTGGGCGAATCTACCTCCGCCGAGCGCTGGCAACGGCTGAATTAGCGTGAAATAGCCAAGTTAAAGCCCGTATAATACGCCCGTCGATACACACTCGCGAGGCTGTCATGAACCAAGATCAACTCAAGCAAGCAGTGGCCCGCGCGGCCATTGAGTACATTTCCCCCAAGCTGCAAGCCGATAGCATTTTAGGCGTGGGCACCGGCTCGACGGCTAACTTTTTTATCGACATGCTGGGCGAACTTAAAGATGACTTTGCCGGCGCGGTGGCGAGCTCCGATGCCTCGGCTAAGCGGCTTGAGACGCTGGGCATCGAAGTGCTGGATTTAAACAGCGTGAGTGAGTTGGTCGCTTACGTCGACGGCGCCGACGAGTCGAACGCCCAACTGGCGCTAATTAAAGGTGGCGGCGCGGCTTTAACACGGGAGAAAATCGTCGCGGCGGTAGCCCGAGAGTTTGTCTGTATTGCCGATGGCAGCAAGTGGGTGGATGTGCTGGGCGAGTTTCCGCTGCCGGTCGAGGTGATTCCTATGGCGCGCTCTTATGTGGCCCGCGAGTTGGTTAAGCTTGGCGGTAACCCGGTATACCGCGAGGGTGTGGTCACCGACAATGGTAACGTCATTCTCGATGTGCACCAGCTGTCGATCGTTGACCCGAAAGCGCTGGAGACCACCATTAATCAGATAACCGGCGTGGTAGCGAGCGGCTTGTTCGCTCAGCGCGGTGCCGATGTGCTGCTGCTGGGGCGCGCGGAAGGGGTAGAGACGATATATCCGAAATAATAGCCGGATGATTGACGTCTGGGGTCTGACGGGAAAAGTGCCCGCTTCAGACGACAGACGTCCGACCTCAGACTTTAAGTACAAAAAAAGCCCGACCATCGCTGGCCGGGCTTTTTTGTGCAAAGGTAAAATCGAATTACTTGATTTTGCCTTCTTTGTACATCACGTGCTTGCGAACAACGGGATCGTATTTTTTGATCTCCATTTTTTCGGGCATGGTGCGTTTGTTCTTGTCGGTCGTGTAAAAGTGACCAGTACCTGCAGACGAATTCAGACGAATCTTCTCGCGCATGATATATCTCCTAAATTAGATTTTTTCACCGCGAGCACGCAGCTCGGCCAATACTGACTCGATACCACGCTTGTCGATCACTCGCATACCTTTTGCAGAAACACGCAGTTTCACGAAGCGCTTTTCTGCTTCAACCCAGAAACGGTGTGAGTGCAAGTTTGGCAAAAAACGACGCTTGGTGTGGTTCTTTGCGTGAGAAACATTGTTTCCGGTTACGGGACGCTTGCCGGTAACCTGACATACCTTAGACATTGTTTTGCCTCTTAACCTGATTAATCGCGCCGAGCTGCTTGCCTTCAACAGGCCGACAGCAGCCCAGAGCAGAATTCATTGAGCAGCCTGTTTTATCCAATCGCGGCTAGCCTGTGCGGGTTGTTTGATGCGCCATTTACCTGTGACGGCACCGGCACAATCCCGATATTTAGGGTCAGCCGAACAACCCGGCCGCAAAGAGCCGCGTTTTATACCAAAAGCGCCCCCCAATATCAACGCCTAGTTGCTTTTTTGATCAGAAAAGTGCGAAATTTTAACCAATCGGCCGAATTCGTCTCTTATCTGACGTAAATTGGGCGATGCCACTTAGGTTATAGCAGCCCCAGTTCGGCAAACGAGCTGACCTCGCCATCGCCGACGATCATATGATCCAACACCCTGACTCCCACCAATTCCAGGGCTTTAATTAAGCGCTCGGTTATGTGCCGGTCGGCCTGGCTGGGTTCGGCTACTCCCGAGGGGTGGTTGTGGGCCAATATAACTGCGGCGCAGTTATTGGCCAGCGCCAGCTTAACTACCTCGCGGGGGTAAACGCTGGCGGAGTCGAGAGTGCCAAAAAATAAAGGCTCGTAGCGAATAAGCCGGTGCTGGTTATCGAGCATCAGCAGGGCAAAAACCTCCCGCTGGCTGTGGCGCAGCTGCGACACTAAAAAGCGTCGTACCAGCTCGGGGCTGGTCAGGGCGTCGCCGGTGGTGAGGGTTTCGCTGAGGTGGCGGCGGGCCATCTCGAGTACGGCCTGCAGTTGGGCATATTTGGCGGAGCCCAGCCCAAGGCCACGGCAAAAAGCCGCTTGGGGTGCCTCCAGCAGTGGTCGCAAGCCGCCAAATTCCTGCAATAACTCGCGGGCAAGGTCGACCGCTGATTTGCCGGCGCAGCCAGTGCGTAAAAAAATAGCGAGCAGCTCGGCGTCGGAAAGGCTCGCAGGGCCACGTTGCAGTAGCTTCTCACGTGGGCGTTCCTGTTCGGGCCACTGGTGAATTGCCATCGTTTTGACTCCCTGTCGTTGGCTGCGGCGTTGCGCCGGGTGGCGCTTTCCTGGCGCCTCGATATACGAAATTACCCTCAAGAATGGTATCTTTGTCGTTTGCGGTCAAGTTTACCGGCATCGACCCGCTAAACTGATACCTTCTACAGCCTACCGGTCGATGGAGTTTGGGATGTCCACTCTACAGAACAAGCGTATATTGCTCGGCGTGACCGGCGGTATCGCGGCCTATAAAACCGCCGAGCTAGTACGTGAGCTGCGCCGCACGGGCGCTAGTGTACGGGTGGTAATGACCATGGCCGCGTGCGAGTTTATAACCCCGCTGACGCTGCAGGCGCTATCGGGTAACCCAGTGCACACCTCTTTGCTGGACCCTGAGGCCGAGGCCGCCATGGGGCATATTGAGCTGGCGCGATGGGCGGATTTAACGCTCATCGCACCGGCCAGCGCCGATTTCTTAGCGCGCTTGAGTGGCGGTATGGGCGATGATCTACTCTCTACTATATGTTTGGCAACGCGTTCACCTATTGCCATTGCCCCGGCCATGAATCAGGCCATGTGGGACGCACCGAGCACGGTCGCCAATATGACTCGTCTGCGCCAGCGTGACTTTATCGTGCTGGGCCCCGGCAGTGGTGAACAGGCCTGCGGTGAATTTGGCCCCGGGCGCATGCTTGAGCCTGTCGAGCTGGCGGGGCATCTGGAACTTTTGTTTAGCACCGAAGCGCTGACCGGTAAAACTGTGGTGATCACCGCCGGCCCCACTCGCGAAGCCATCGACCCGGTGCGCTATTTAAGTAACTATAGCTCGGGCAAAATGGGCTATGCACTTGCGGCGGCCGCAGCCGAGGCCGGCGCGCGCACCATACTTATCAGTGGGCCTTGCCAGTTGGCAGCGCCCGAGCGGGTCGAGCTAGTGAATGTCGTGTCGGCCGATGACATGCTCCAGGCTTGCCTTGAATTCAGCCCAAAAGCCGATCTTTTTATCGGTGCGGCGGCGGTGGCGGATTTTCGTCCGGCTACCGTAGCGGAGCAAAAGCTTAAAAAGTCTGATGCCGATACCATGACCCTCGAACTGGTGAAAAACCCCGACATCATTGCCGCCGTGGCGGCACAGGGGCAGGCTCCTTTTACCGTGGCATTTGCCGCAGAGTCCGAGCAGGTTTTAGACTATGCTCGGGCCAAATTGGCGCGTAAAAAAGTCGATTGTATTATTGCCAACGATATCAGCGCCCCTGGTATAGGCTTTAATAGCGACGACAATGCCGTGACCCTAATAGACCGGCGGGGCGAGACGCGCTTTGAGCAGCAAAGTAAAGCGCAGTTAGCGCGCGAGCTTATCTCTCGGTTGGCCGAGCGTTTGTAGCTCGGTGTATCGACGACATAGATTAATAAAAAGGTTAAAGGACGCCTCCAATGAGTAAAAAGCCGGTTTCAGATCATGCTGACAGCGCCACCGAATCCCACGACGATGGCGCCGCTAAACCACGCATGACTCGCGCTGAGCGGCGGGCTCAAGAGGCGCAGCAACAGCTTTATAAAAAGCGGCACCGGCTGCTGTTTATTTTAGTGGGCGTTACCATTGCCGTGAATGTACTGCTGGGTTTTGTGCTGTACGAGTCGATGGTAGTACAGACCGAGCGGGACCGGGTACAGCAGGCGGCCGAAGAGCGCGCCCGGCAGGCTGCCTCGGCGATCGAGAACTATTTGGCCGAGCGCAAGGCCGAGGTGCAGCAATGGGCGCAAAGCCCCGAGCTACTCGCCGCACTGCAAGGTGATGACCCGGAAGCCGTGGTTAACATTACCTCGCGTTTGGCCGCAGGCAGTGTGGATTTAATTGCGCTGCGGGCGTTTAGGCCGGGTGAGGCGAGTATCCAGCCCGAGCATCAAGCGCCACTGCGCTACGCCGAGTTAGATTTAATTCGGCGCGCGGTGCGCCGACGCGAAGTGCTCCCCGAGGCTGCACCCATCGACGATGTTTGGCATTTGCAATATGCCAGTGCAGTACCCGCCGAGGGTGAAGGCAAAGCGGTGGGAGCATTGCTGGCGAGCTATTCGGGCGATGGTATCAATAACATAATCGATGCGGGCGAAGACAGCAGCGGTAAACTGGTGTTGCATCAGCGGTTCTCCAGCTCTAAACCCTTTGCATTGCGTATCGATGGCGCCGGCCAGGCGGCACCGGCTGCCACGCACCAGGTTGGCAGCAGTTATCTAAGTGTAGAGTACACCCCATCTGCGGCGCTGGTGCGCCAATCCAAAGAGTTGCCGGGCATGTGGATACTGGTGTTGAGCCTGGCGGTAACCTTGGGGCTGGTGGCATCGCTGCTGTTAAGCCGCTTGCTGGTTCGGCCAAAACAAGCGCCAGCCGGTGAAGGACTTACCTTGCCCAAGCAGTACGTCGATGCTCAGGCCGCGCCTAAAACGCCAGAGGATACCGAGCCCGAAAGCTTTGATGGCGGCGCACTGCGTCAGGATATTCTTGATATTGAAGTAATTGAAGAAGACGAAGACATTCTCGGGCTGGATAACAGTGCTCCGCGCACGCCGGCGCCGGCGCCCGTCCCCGAAGGGCGCGAGGTGCCGGACGAGGTGTTTCGCGCTTATGACATTCGCGGCAAAGTAGGCCCCGAGGGAATTACCCCGGCACTTGCGCGCGATATCGGCATGGCCCTTGGCACCGAGGTGCAAGAGCAGGGCGAGAGCAGCATTATTGTCGCCCGCGATGCCCGTAGCCATAGCCCTGAGTTGTGCGAGCAATTAATTGAGGGTTTGCTGGCCAGCGGGTGTAACGTTATTAATATCGGCGTGGTGCCCACCCCGCTAATGCATTTTGCAACCTTTGTGCTGGATGAAACCAGCAGCGGAGTGATGGTCACCGCAAGCCATAATGCAGCGCAGTACAACGGCTTTAAAATGGTTATTAATGGCCAAACCTTGTCAGATGGAGCAATTAAAGACATTCGCTCACGCATCTCGGCGGGCAAATATCTGACGGGCGATGGCCAGGAGCAGCATATAGAGATAGTGGCCGATTATATCGACCGGATTTTCTCTGATGTGGCGCTCGCCGGTGATATCCGCATTGTGGTTGATGCCGGCAATGCGGTTACCGGTGTGGTGGCCCCGGCATTATTCGAAGAGCTCGGTTGCGATGTTATTCCGCTGCACTGTGAGCTCGATGGCAGCTTCCCAAATCACAACCCGGATCCGAGTATCGAGGCCAATCTGCAAGATTTACTGGCCAAAGTGCGCGAGACGGATGCCGATATCGGGGTGGCGTTTGACGGTGATGGCGACCGTTTAGTGGTGGTAACGCCGGCGGGTAAAATTATTTGGCCCGATCATTTGTTGATGTTGTTTGCCAAAGACATTCTGTCGCGCAACCCGGGCGCCGATGTCCTGTTTGATGTGAAATGCTCAAAACAACTCAACCAAATCGTCTCGGGTTACGGTGGCCGCCCCATCATGTGGAAGACCGGTCACTCGCACATGAAACAAAAAATGGCCGAGACCGGCGCATTGCTGGGGGGCGAGTACTCCGGCCATATCTTTATCAAAGAGCGCTGGTACGGCTTTGACGATGGTCTGTATACTGCCGCGCGCCTTTTAGAGATTATCACCCTGCGGGATCAATCCATCGACGACGTGTTTGCCGCCTTCCCCACCTTGCCGTCTACCCCCGAGATTCGGGTGGCGGTGCCCGAGGCCGAAAAATTTGCGCTGGTGGAAAAACTCATTGCCCAGGGCGAGTTTCAAAACGGTAAGGCAACCACCATTGATGGCCTGCGGGTCGACTTCTCGAAAGGTTGGGGGTTGGTGCGCGCCTCGAATACCGGCGCCGAGATTACCCTGCGTTTTGAGGCGGAATCCGACGCGGTACTGGAAAAACTTAAGCTACTGTTTAAGCGCGAGCTTAAGAAAATAGACAACACTCTACAACTGGACTTCTAACTATGTCATTGAATCGCGACGCGGCGATGAATATTGCCCAGGTGCTGACCGAAGCGCTGCCTTATATTCAGCGTTTTACCGGCAAAACTATTGTGGTTAAATTTGGCGGCAACGCCATGGTCGACGAAGAGCTGCAAAATAGTTTTGCCCGCGATATCGTTATGATGAAGCTGGTAGGCATGAACCCGATTGTGGTGCACGGCGGCGGCCCACAAATTGGCGATCTGCTAAAAAAGCTTAACATCGATTCCGAATTTGTTAACGGCATGCGCGTTACCGATAGTAAAACCATGGATGTGGTTGAAATGGTGTTGGGCGGCACGGTTAACAAGCAAATTGTAAGCTTAATTAACCGCAACGGCGGTGAGGCTATCGGCGTAACCGGCAAAGACGGCCAGTTGATTCGAGCCAAAAAGCTCGAAGTAAAAGCCGCCAGCCCCGAGGTGGCCGCCTCTGAGATTATCGATATCGGCCACGTGGGCGAAGTGGCCTCGATTAATAAATCCGTTATCGACATGCTGTTAAACAGCGACTTTATTCCGGTGATTGCGCCGATTGGCGTGGGTAAAGACGGAGCCTCGTACAATATCAACGCCGACTTAGTCGCCGGCAAAATTGCCGAGGTGTTACAGGCCGAAAAACTCATGCTGTTAACCAACGTTGCCGGTTTGCTGAACAAAGAAGGTGAGATTCTCACCGGCTTGTCGACCTCTCAGGTAGACGAGCTGATTGCCGACGGCACCATTTACGGCGGCATGCTGCCAAAAATTGCCTGCGCACTCGACGCGGTTAAATGCGGTGTCACCAGCGCTCACATCGTCGATGGCCGCGTCTCGCACGCCGTGCTGCTGGAGATCTTTACCGATATTGGTGTGGGTACCTTAATTACCAATAAAACCATGCCTGCCTAAAACGCTGGAAACCGGCCCGCGGGGGCCGCTAGAATAGTCAGGCAGCACGGGCAGTAGAGCTTGGGGGCTAACCTACGGTTAGTCACTCTAGTGCCCGTAGCTTTTACAGTACCGTAAGCACGGCCAACGAAAACCGACCTGTAGCCGCCCTCACGCAGGCGTAAACCACAAGAGCAGTCGCGCTATGAGCACCAAGAACAGTCAAAAGGTATCCCGGCGTCAGCAGATACTCGAGTCATTAGCGGCTATGCTGGAGGCCAGCCCCGGCGCGCGCATTACAACCGCGGCGTTGGCGCGCGAGGTGGGCGTGTCCGAGGCGGCGCTGTACCGCCACTTCCCCAGCAAGTCGAAGATGTTTGAGGGGCTGATTGAGTTTATCGAAGAAACCATCTTTAGCCGCATTAAGCTGATTTTAAGCGAAGAGCCTCAAGCGCTGCACCGGCTGGAAAAAATCCTGTATTTATTGCTGACCTTTACCGAGCGCAACCCGGGCATTACCCGTTTGCTTACCGGTGATGCCTTAACCGGCGAGACGGAGCGCTTGCGCAACCGTATCGCGCAATTATTTGAGCGGGTAGAGACGCAGTTAAAACAGATTATTCGCGAGGCGGAATTGCGCGAGGGGCTGCGGCCTAACCTGCCGTTATCGGCGGCGGCCAATATGCTGATGAGTTTGGCCGATGGCCGTATTACGCAATTTGTGCGCAGCGAGTTTCGCCGCTTGCCCACCGAGTACTGGGACGATCAGTGGGCGGTAATTGCCAGGGGGTTAATGCGCGCGAGCACGCCACCCGTTTGATAAAACGAGGGCCAGCAGCGGCGCTGCTGGCTAAGAGTTAATCTCTTTGAAGCGTTCGATATCCCGGTCGTATTTATCCGACGCCCCTTCCAGCGCCTCAGTGCGCAGAGCAATTTGTTTGTTGATCTCAACCAGCTCGGCTTCCAGCGCCGCAATATTGTTTTCCAAAGCCTCCGAAACGGGCTGACCATTGCGTTCCATAATGCCGGCGCGTCGTTGTTGCTCTTCTAATTGTAAGGTTACGCCGCTCAGGTTTGCGCGCAAAATGCTGAGGTTGCCACGCAGCTCAGTTAAGCTGCGCTGCTTGGCCGACTCGATGTCTTTTACCGTGCTAAAGCGGCGCTTTAACCGCGCATCCCACTCAGCCAACTCGGCCTCGCGGCGCATCCGCTCGGCGGCTTTAACGGCATCGGCGCCTTTAGGTGAGGCCTTGACGGTGTTAAGCACGCGCCCGTTGCTGGTAATAATCTCGTAGCCGCGGGCGGCGGCATCGGGAGGAATACTCTGTTGCACCACCAGGTTGCCCTCACTATTTTTATAGCGGAACAGCACACTGTCCGGGCCCGAGTCGTCCTCGGCGGCCATTAACGTGGGGCTTGCTAGCGCTAGCGCTAGCAGCACGGCCGTACTGATTCGGCCGCCGAGTGTTGCAATCATAGTGTGCTCCTTGGTGCTGCCCGGCGCGGTTAAACGCCGTATTGGTCGCGATACGCCTTAATAGCGTCTAGCTTATTCTCACCGCCTTTCTGCTCTAGGTAATGGATAATATCACCCAGATTAACAATGCTCACCACCGGAATGTTATAGGTTTGCTCGACCTCCTGAATGGCGGATAGCTCAGAGCGGCCCTTTTCCTGGCGGTCGACCCCGATAACCACCGCCGCCGGCGTCGCCTCGGATTGGGCGATAATGTCCATCACCTCGCGAATCGCCGTGCCGGCGGTGATCACGTCATCGACAATCACGGTGCGCCCGGTGAGCGGTGCGCCGACCAGCGAGCCACCCTCACCATGGTCTTTGGCTTCTTTGCGGTTAAAGCAGTAAGGTACATCCTGGCCGTGATGCTCCGCCAGGGCAACTGCGGTGGCGCTGGCCAGTGGAATGCCTTTGTACGCGGGGCCAAAAATTAAATCGTAGGCGACCCCGCTGTCGATTAGTGCCTGGGCGTAAAAGCGCCCCATTTTGGCCAGCCCGCCGCCGCTTTGAAAAAACCGCCCGGCATTAAAAAAATAGGGACTCACCCGGCCCGACTTGAGCGTAAACTCACCAAATTGAAGCGCCTGATTGTCGATGGCCTGCTGGATGAATTCGCGCTGATAATCGTGCATATGGGTAGGTTCCTATGATGGAGCGGCTAAAACAAGCTATTATAAACGAGCGGACGAGTTGTGCAGAATCAATCTGCGCTGGTGAAAATTTAGCCAACAACAATAAGTTTTGCTAAAAAACACCGGCATAATGGCGGTTGCACGGGCGGCAACTAACACAATCGTTCCAAGCTCGGGTATCATACACAGTCCGCAATAAAGGGGCTAACATGAGAGTTATCAGTCTGAGCGTCGACGGTATTTTTCAAGCGGCGCAGCGCGGCCTATACGATTGGCTGGACAATCAGGATGCGGACGTCATCTGCCTGCAGGATCTGCGGGCGCTCGAGTACGAGCTGGATGATGACATCTTTCATCCCGAGGGCTATTTTGCCTATTTCTTCGATTCCGGTACGCCGCATTACAACGGTGTAGCGATCTACACCCGTAAACAACCCAAAGCACTGATTTTTGGGTTGGGCTTTTCGTCGGGTGTCGATATGGAAGGGCGCTACCTGCAGGTTGATTACGAGCACATGAGTATCGGCTCGTTGTTGGCGCCCAGCGCAAGCTCCGAGGTCGAGTCGCAAGAGGTTAAAATAAACTTCTTTGACGACTTACAGGCACACATGGATAAAATCACCCGCAAGCGCCGCGAGTACATTTTTTGCGGTAACTGGCAGATGGCGCATACGCCTCGCGATGTTACCGACTCCGATGTACTGCAAAGCGAGTCGGGCTTTTTACCCCACGAGCGTCAATGGTTGAGCCAGCTGTTTAACCAAATTGGCTACGTCGATGCCTTTCGTCGTGCGATTCGCGACCCGGATGAGTACAGCTGGTGGCCCAGCGGTACCATTGGTACCGGCCCGGGCTGGCGTACTGATCTACAAGTGGCCTCGAACAATTTGGGGCAGCGGGTCGAGTATGGTGCGATCTACAAAAACGGCCAGTTCTCTAGCCATCTACCGGTGATTGTCGATTACGATATCGAGCTATAACGGTGGTTAAGACGCGTTAGGTGAACACTGCAGACAAAAAAGGGGAGGCGATAAACGCCTCCCCTTTTTGTACCAATAGCGCCCTATCCTTCCAGCGCCGCTTTTTGTAAGCGGTTCAGCTCCGCAATTCCCTGCTTGGCCAGCTTCAGCATTGCCGCGAACTGCTCTTCGGTGAATGGCTCGGCCTCTGCGGTACCTTGAATCTCGATCATACCGCCATCATCGGCAATCACTACATTCATGTCCGTATCGGCGTTTGAATCCTCTGGGTAATCCAAATCCAGCACCGGCTCGCCCTGATAAATTCCTACAGACACTGAGGCAATGGCCCGTAGCATTGGCTTGCCGGTAACCAGTTGTTTGGCCTCCAGGTGGGCAATGGCATCGGCTAACGCCACCCAAGCACCGGTGATAGACGCCGTGCGGGTGCCGCCGTCGGCCTGAATCACATCGCAATCGATATGAATGGTGTTTTCACCCAGCTGGTTTAAATCCACCGCGGCGCGCAGCGAGCGGCCAATCAGGCGCTGAATCTCAACCGTGCGGCCGCCTTGCTTACCGCGGGCCGCCTCGCGCCCCATGCGGCTGCCGGTCGAGCGGGGCAGCATACCGTACTCGGCCGTCAGCCAACCCTGGCCCTGACCGCGCAAAAACGGGGGTACGCCGGGCACCACACTGGCGTTGCACAACACCTTGGTGTCGCCGAACTCTACCAGCACCGACCCTTCGGCGTGCTTAGTGTAGTGGCGGGTAATGGTGATAGGGCGTAATTCGTGCGGAAGTCGTCCACTAGGGCGCTGCATATAATAGTCCTGTCGGTTAGCAAACTCAGGCGGTTGCCTGATGGCATGTGTTAACATCAGCGCTTATGTTAACGTTTTACCGCCGCCGGACAAAGGGCCCCGCCCGCGTTATTAAGGTTTGGTGGCGGCACATGATTAGTCGTACTCAAGAAAGGGATCATCCATGCCACGCAGTATGACCGGATTTGCCCGGGCCGAAGTTAAATCCCCCGAATACACCCTAGTGTGGGAGGTGCGCAGCGTTAACCACCGCTACCTTGAAATGCACCTGCGCCTACCCGAAGAGTTCCGTGAAATCGAAACCGCCCTGCGCGAGACCGTGCGCAAAAAACTCCAGCGCGGTAAATTAGAGGCCACCATTCACTTACAGCCCGAGCAAGGCGGCGATACCAGCATCGGGTTAGACCCCGATCGCCTGGCGCAAGTGGCCGATGCCTGTCGTCGTATCGGTGCGCAAATGGATAACTGCGCGCCAGTAAACCCACTTGAGGTATTGCGTTGGCCCGGCGTACAAATCGTACGCGAGCTAGACCGCGACGCGCTGCACCAGCAATCGCTCGCCTTATTCTCAGAGGCTCTCGATCAGCTTATCGACAATCGCGAACGTGAGGGGGCCGAGCTTGCTGTCTACATTAACCAGCGACTGGATGCCATCGCCGCCGAAGTGGTTAGCGTGCGTGAACAATTGCCTGGCATACTGCAAGCCCAGCGCGAAAAACTGCAAACAAAAATCGCCGCATTGGATGTAGAGTTAGACCCGGATCGCTTAGAGCAAGAAATCGTACTGATGGCGCAAAAGGCCGACGTCGATGAAGAACTCGACCGTTTGGATACGCACATTACCGAAGTGCGCCGCACCTTAAAACAAAAAAACTCCCTCGGCCGCCGGCTCGACTTTTTAATGCAAGAGCTCAACCGAGAGGCCAACACCCTCTCCAGTAAATCCGTCGTCAGTGAAACCACCCAGGCGGCGGTAGAGTTAAAAGTGCTTATCGAGCAAATGCGGGAGCAGGTGCAAAATATTGAGTAGATGGGCGACGTTTATGGGGGGGCATGCCCCCTCGGCTGAGTGAGGGGCTAATCTAGTAACTTAGCCTCAGTTAACGGCTTGAATGTAAAATTAAAGAGTGACTTCTTTTTCGTAGCTTTTGTCGTTAGCTTTTAAGCATAATGATTCAATACCGCACGACAACAGGTAATCGTAAATACCGTCATAGTATGAAGGGCATCGAGTCCCATCTTGTGCATTGCCCTCGGGAACGTAAATCACCATACCTTGCCTCGCTCTTGTAAGTAGAACTCTATAGGCATTTTTTAAGTACCGTTGGCTGTCAGAATTATTGCGTTTTTGCCATTTTGTGCCCTTGAACTGCCAATGCTCAAAAGCGCCGTTCACGAACCGATAGTCCGCATCCCATGCGACTAAACACCAGTCAAGCTCTAGCCCTTGAACTTGAAATTCGGTAGCTACGTCCTCAAGAAAGTTAGAAGATCGCACATCTTCAAATGGGTTTAGAAACCAGTTTCTGGGGTCGATTTCATTTTTTACATAAATGCCTTCTGATTTCAGGCGGGTTGCGCCGGAAGATGCTAGCATGCCAGCCGATTCGTTGCCCCTTTGTTGATCTCTAACCCATTGCTTGGCTTTCTCAAAGTCTCGAGTTATGCGAACAGGGTATTGGTCTATTAGTTGAACTATCTCCGACTTGGCAGTTGAGGCGTTACCGTCGACAAGGTGATGTATTGCGTTGGACAAGTGCTCGGCTCTAAATGAGCGCATTGAGGTCGCCAAGTGCAAGTCATTAATTGATTGAGATTTAGAGAATGATGAACTATCAAGGCCGTCAGTAATGTAATTACCATTGAACAGTTTGCTCGAATAGTAAATATCCCAATGTTTGAATCTGTCTTCCAATGCTTCGACCCAGCCTGAAAGGCCGATTTCTCCGGTGTTTATCTCTTGTCCGCCGCCAATAAGTGCCACGATAACTGACCATTCTCTATGGCGATCCATAAACTCAATTAAAAGTTCCGGCTCTGACATTGAGAATTTTGGTTTTTTACGCTTGCGCTGCATAAACGAGCTGGTTTGTCTTTTGTCCCATACTCGTTGTGCCTCGTCAAAAATCGCCACCTGCTCTGGAGGTCTACTTCCGTCGAGGTGTGCGTCACGAAATCGATGAATATTCTGAATCATTTGTTCAGTTTTTCGGCGGGCATCCTTAATGGTGATTTGTACCCTCTTTTTCTGATCCCTAGCTAATGCCTCCTGCAGGACAGATACCAAGGGTCCATTGCCGCTAAGAAATACGGAGTAGAGTGAATCATTGGGGTTTGAATGTTGGCTGGCTACATTTAGGCCGACCAGAGTTTTTCCGGCACCCGGGACGCCTGTCACAAAACAAATGGATTTCCTCTTGTTGTCTTTGCTGTATTGAATAATGTCATTGATTTTATTGCTTGTGGTAACAATGCAGGTTTTATCGGCTTCGCTTCGTGTTATATCGGCGACATTATGCGAGCTGTAGAGTGCTTGCGCGGCTTCAATAATAGTGGGAGTAGGAAGATAGCCCGAGCTCTCCCAGTCTTGAATGTTGAAGTCATGGCTTTTGGCGGATTCGGTCACACTGTGAATGGCTTTTAACAGCTGTGAAGGCGGTGCACTGATAACTCTTGCGACGCCGTCTGAGTCCAGCGAAAGAATCATTTCGCTTTCTTTGGCCTGTGTGGCTACTAGTATCGGGACAATTTTTTTATCGTGGCTGCCCTTATGAAAGTTTTTTAAATCGAGAGCATAGCCATGACATTGCCGTAGGTCCTCTGGGAGAAATTTCTTGGCACCTACCTTAAACTCAATAACAAAAATCACTCCACTGACAATTAAAATAACATCGGCGCGTCGGCCTATTCTTGGAATGTACATTTCGAGAAGAATGTAAGTGTCTCTGTTCTCTAAGGTTTTTAGTGTTTCTTTCAGTACCTCAATTTCTTCCGCCCAGGCTCGGGTGGCGATATTTTGCAGAGTTTGAGTGTGGGCCGTGCTTAATTTCCCTAGGATTGAGTCAGTGGGCTCGTGGAGAAATGACTGAAAGTCACTAGCGTACATGGCTGGATTAATCATTGGTTACACCAATGTCAATCAGTTCCGTGGCTTGTATTTCTAGGGCTTGGGCTATTTTAAAAAGGTTCAGTAGGCTGACGTTGCGTTTGCCGCGCTCAACACCGCTAATGTAGGTGCGATCGAGCTCAGCGCGTGATGCTAATGCCTCTTGAGAGAGGTTTTTATTCAGGCGCTTTTCTTTTATTTTGCCGCCAATGGCAGCGAGTAGATGATCTGACATAGGTCTCTCCTTATGATCAGATCATCTTTGTGTGTAGACAATAAGTCTACGGACTATAAGTCACACTCTCTCGGTTAGGGTTAAAGCTGGAAAGTTCGCTAGAAGCTAAGCCGCCGATGAACCCGGCGGCTTAAGGGCTTACAGCTCGCCGTCGGCGGCCATTTTGACGTAAGTGGTATCAAAGCGGAGCTTGATATTGCTTTTGTCGCCGAGTACGGAGTCGTCACCGAATTGCATGCCGATGACATCGGGGCTAGGGCTGCCTTCGCCCAGTAGGCCTTTATCGAATGAGAACTGGCGGACTTTATCCATAAAGCCGATCAGGTCTTTATTGCTGGCAAATTCGTAAGCGGATTCCGGCGTGTAGAACAGCATGGTGTCGTCGAGCTGTGCCTCGTAGCCTGCTAAGTCGGTGCCGGCTTGCTCGGCCATGTAAGTGCGGGCGGCTATGGCCTCGGCGCTGTCACCCTGCATGAGGGCCAGGGTTTCAAACCAAGCGCCTACCAGCGCTTTACCTAATTCGGGGTTGGCTTCCAGAACCTCGGTATTGGCAGCCATCATGTCGATGATTTCACCGGGGATCTCTTTGGAGGTAAACACCTCGGTGGCTTTAGGCGCTTCATCTAAAATAATACCCAGTTGTGGGTTCCACACGGCGGCTACGGTGACGTCATCTGTCATAAAGGTAGAAACCGCGTCGGCGTCGGAGGTGTTTACCACGGTAACGTCTCGCTCAGACATGCCGTGCATATCCAGCGCGCGGGCCAAAAAGTAATGCGATACGGACAGCTCGACCAAGTTGACGTTGTGGCCTTTAATATCTTCGACACTGTCGCCTTCTTTGATCACGAGGCCATCGTTACCGTTAGAGTAATCACCCAAAATTAGGCCAGTGGTATCTACACCGTAAGCGGCGGGAATGGTCAGGGCATCCATATTGGTCATGGCGCAGGCGTCAAACTCGCCGGCGGTGAACTGGTTGATGGATTCGATGTAGTCGTTCATCTGCACCACTTCGATCTCGATGCCGTATTTGTCGGCCCATTTTTTTACAATGCCTTTGTCGTTGGCGTAGGCCCAGGGCATCCAGCCGGCGTAAATAGACCAGGCGACTTTAAATGAGGTTTTTTTCTCGGCGGCGTGTGTGGCTACACTAAACACCAGTAGCACGGCGGTAATAATCGAGTAGATAAATGATTTTTTCTGAGTCATAAGCGGTTACCTGTCAATAAAAAGTTAAAGTGAATGACTGAACAGCGGTTGGGTGTATCGCGTTAGGGTTTCCGCTTCCTGCGAGAGCCAAGATTTTGCATCGTGCGTTGTGGGGGTTGCTTGCGAGTAATGACAATCGGCTTCGATCGTGTCGATACTAAAACGCCGTAGGCGAGCGCGGCCGTGCTCGTCGGTAAATCGGTGCAGTACTTGTTGCCCGATCTCGTCGAACTCGAAGCCGTCGAGTGGGAGTAACGATTGGCCGTTGCGGTGGGGGCAGGTGGTAAGTTGTATTTTATAACCATCACTCAGCGAACCGTGAGCCACGGATGTTTCAAATTGCAGCAGTGGTTTGAGGGCGCTGGTATTGCCCTGCGCCGCGACTAAGGCTTCGCGAAACTGATTGGCCGGTTGTGCGCTGTGGCCGGCGTCAGCTTGGCTGTCCGGCCGCCCGAGTACCAGTGCGGCATAATCGCCACAGACAATTAAACCACCGCCGCGGTGCAGTACGCTGTTGCTGTCAAGGCAGGTGTCATCGATTAAGCGAAGACCAACCAGTGGGCCCGGGCCGGAGGGTTGTAAACGCCAATCCTCGACGTAGGCGTTGCTGGGGCACAGCTCGATCATGCAGTTGCCAATGCGATGTAATATGCCGGGTTCGGTCCAGCGGTTGTGGTATTGCAGTGAGGTGTCGTTAAGCCAGCTTAAGGCGGTGCCGTCCCATTCGCAGGGCGCCTCCCAGCCTTCATAATTACCCAGTGTGCGCAGCTCATTCTCGGTGTATTGCTCCAGCGGTTTGGCGCTAACCTGTTGGTTATTAATGGGTAGGCGCAAATCGATGGTAAAGTTGCGGCTTTGCAACCAGCACACGTGGGTGGCTATATCGGTAGTGCCATCGGCAAAGCTAATGGCACTACGCTTGTAGTAGCCCAGCATCCAGTCGGGTACGCCGTTTTGGGCTTGTGTGGCATGGTGTTTAATGAGCTCAAGTAGGTGCATGGGGTTATCCTTGTGCTTCGCTGTGGTAGCCAAAACTGGATAGACCCTTGGAGCCCTCGGGCATTTGTATTTCGCCCTGGTCGAGTTTGGTTTTTAAGTACTGAAAAGTTTGAATAGTTTGCGCGTAAAGGTGCTCGCCACAGTTAATAGCGGCATAGCGGTTTTGGTCGTCAGCCTCTTTGGCAGCGAGCAGCGGGGATATAACGGTGTCGTAATCACACGCGCAAAACAGCGGAAACGAGTAACGCTCTTCTTGTACTTTGCGTACCCGGTGTGAGGTGGCGACAAATTCGCCATTGCTGAGTACTTCCAGCATATCGCCAATGTTAATGACAAAGGCATTATCCACCAGAGGTACGTCAATCCACTCACCGGCGCCGTTAAGTACCTCTAGCCCCGGTGCGGTGGGCAATAAAATGGTAAAGCATTCGTAATCGGTATGGGCGCCAATGCCGGGCCGATCTTGTGGTGCGCTGGCGTTAAACGGGTAGTGGATTAAGCGCAACTGGCTGGGTGGCGTTGTCACTAACTTTGTCAGTGTGTCTTCAGGCAGGCCAAGGGCTAGGGCAAAACCCCGAAACAAGCTTTGGCTAACGTTAAGGGCCGCGTCGTAATAGGCTTTTACATCGCGCTTAAAGGCGTCGTCATCGGGCCACTGGGTGGGCCCCAGCATGGGTCTGCGCCCGGCCTCCGGGAGGTAATCAAAATTAACGTCGTAGGTTTCTTTGTGGTCGATGTTGCCGTCGCCAAATTGCTCTTCTCCTTCGGGGACATAACCGCTGTGATTAACCGATTGACCAATGTAGTAGCGCATTTTCTGCGCTAGTGGCTGAGCAAAAAAGTCGCGTGTGCGTGCTTTTAGGTTTTCGCTTAAGGCGGGATCGATACCGTGACCGGTAATGTATAAGAAGCCTACTTCGCGAGCTGCTTTGCCTAGCTGTTCGGCAACCGTTAAGCGATCTTGCAAGTCGCTAGAGCGCAAGCCACTAATATCGACCTTAGGCAGCTCGGTAAACGCTGTATGGGAGCTGGGTGTGTTACTGGATGCCACGACAACCTCCTGAATAATAATTCAAAATGTCGTCTGGTCGTCCAGACAAAAAAGCGGTACTACCGCTCCGGGTCGTCCCGGAAGTGAGTTGCTTTAGTTTATGCAGTGCTTGTGCCAATAATCATAAATGCGCCTAAGCGATTGATCTGCTTTTAGTTAATGAGCGTCGCTTTACGCCTGCGGCGTTTGTGTTGGTGCTAATGCAGTGCACGGACACAGGCCCGTGCACTATAAAGGGTTGGTTAACGGCTTTAGTGTGTAAAAGAGGGAGGCGAGCGCCTGCTAAGAATGAAGCATTTGCTGTATTGTGCGAATCAGTGCTTGGCACTTTTTCTCGTCCAGCGCGTCGGCATGAGGCGATGAAAACCGGCCTGTGTCGTTATCAAAGTAAAGCCCGGACGCCTGCGCAAAGTCTGGGCTTAAAGTGGCCTTTAGCAAAATATCGGCGCCTATATTTAAATTATTCCCAACGACACCAAAGCCTTCTTTCACCATTTTGCTGGCGAGAAAAGAGCCTGGGTTAACCGCAATAATCGCCGGCCCCTTGTTCTTAAGCTCTAGACCAAGCTGGCGCGACCACATGGTGAGCGCCAGCTTGCTTTGTGCGTAGGCTGCAAAATCGTCGTTCAACGCCGTCTTGGCTGTCAACGCGTGTAAATCTACCGACGCCTGTGCGGCGGATGATAAATTGATGACCCGAGCGTTGGCTGACATTAGTGGCAACAGGCAGGTGGTTAATAGGTAGGGGGCGAGGGTGTTTACCACAAAGCGAATATCCTGGCCGCTGGCATTAAGCGGTTGGGCGATTTTGTAAACGCCGGCGTTATTGATAATCACATCCAGCGCTATGCTCTGGCTTGTAATGTGTTGCGCCATGGCCGCTACCTCGGCCAGATCGGAAAAGTCTGCCCGGTAGGTGCGAATGGATACCGCACCACACTCGCGCAAGGTGTTTGCGGCGGCGTTTAACTTGGCCTCATTGCGCCCGTGAATTAGCAGCGAGTGACCAAGTGCCGCTAACTTTTGCGCGGTTAACAAACCAATGCCGTCGGTCGCTCCGGTTATCAGAATCGCTTTGCTCATGCTGCTCTCCGTATGTACGGGTCACTACGAAATGGTAATAACCACTTTCCCCATGCCTTGCCCACTTTCGGCGTAATCGTGCGCGGCGGCGGTTTCGGCCAGGGTAAATTGCTGCTCGGTTAGTACCGGCTTAAGCTCACCGGCATCCACAATGCGCGCTACCCGCGTTAAAATTTCACCGTGGCGCTCGCGCCCGACGTTGTGCAGCATCGGCAATAACATAAACACAATGTGCATGCTGGCGCCTTTAATATGGGCCAGAGTCAGGTCGACTTCCGACATGGTTGAGGTGGTCGCGATCTGGCCATTGAGCGCAATCGCCTGAAACGAGTTGAGCAGGTTGGCATCGCCGACAGTGTCGTAAATAACATCAAAGCCTTTTCCTGCGGTGTGCTGCTCGACATACTCATCCACCGTATGGGTTTTGTAGTTAATGCCTATCGCGCCGAAGGATTCAATCAGCTGCAACTGCTTATCGCCGCCACCGGTAGCGTAGACCTTGGCCCCTAACTGCTTGGCCAGCTGAGTGGCAATGTGCCCGACACCACCCGAGCCACCGTGTACCAATACTTTTTGCCCGGCACTGACTCCGGCGCGAGCAAGCCCTTCAAAGGCGGTGATGCTCACCAAGGGTAAAGCGGCAGCCTCGGTCATGCTTAGAGTTTTGGGCTTGTGCGCCATCAGGCGTGCATCGGCGACGATGTATTCGGTCAGAGTGCCGGGTAAGTCCGCCAGACCACCGGCGCAGCCGTAAACTTCGTCCCCTACGGCAAAATTGGTCACACCTTCCCCGACAGCTTCAACGGTACCGGCAAAGTCCATTCCCAGCACGGCGGGAAGAGCCGGGGCAAAGGGTAAGTCGTCCCCGGCGGTGCGAATTTTGTAGTCCACGGGGTTAACACTGGTGGCGGCGATACTCACCAAAACATGGCCGGGCTTAACGTCGGGCTTGGCGATCTCGCTCAAGGTAAAATGCTCACTGCTGCCGTACTGGGTTAAGGTCATTGCTTGCATGGTGCTCTCCTACAATTGATTAATAAATGACATGGTGTGTACAGAGGTTGCGTGCCGGCTTGCGCCGTTTATGTCGATGGCACGCTGGGGAATTCGGGCAATACATCGCGGGCCAAAACCTCTAGCGTCGCTTCAATAGGGGTGCGGTTGAAGCGCAGATTAAGCGCGACATGATTAATACCGATGTCTTGCAGTGCATGCAGGTGCTCCGCTAAATGGTGGCTGCCCACGTGCATGCCCAAGTGCATCGTCTGAGGTTTTGCGTCCGGGTTTTCAGCCAAGTCGATATACAGCGGTTGCATCACCGGCTTGGCAGGTCCGCCGGTCGCATCTACCCGTGACCGCCACACGTCAATGATGTTTTTTTGCTGGTCAGTGGCGCGCGGATAAAGCATCCAGCCGTGGCCGTTTTGCGCAATCCATTCGGGCGCCTGCTGGCTGGCGCCGGTAATTAGCAATGGCACCTCGTGCGCGGCGGGCTTGGGTAGTAATTCCAGCTCCGGGCTCAGTTGGCCGTAGCGGTTATTTACGTGTGCGGGGTTTTGCCAGGCGCTCTGTATGTAGTGCAAAGCATCGCGAAAGCGCGCTCCGCGGTCGGCGAAGGGTAAATTCATTGCTGGATATTCTTGCGGCCGGTCGCCCGAGGCCACACCCAACAGCAGGCGGCCACCGCTTAACTGATCCACACTGGCCGCCGCTTTTGCCACATGGGCGGGATGGCGCAGCGGCAGTACAATACTGGATACCCCCAAAGCGATGTCAGAGGTTTGTGCGGCGAGAAAACCCAGGTACACAAAGGGGTCATAGATCTGACCGGCATCGCCAAACGAGGGCACATTAAAGGGCACATCGCGCAGCCAAAGCGCGGCAAAGCCCAGTTGCTCGGCCAGCCGGGTACGCTCGATATGCGCCTGCATCGCCGGTACCGGGTTGTCCGGGTAGTGCTCCAACGGCGCTACTAAACCTAAGGTTAAACGCGAGGATCGAAACACGCGGGCATAGGCCGCGTTTAGCGCCTGAAATGAGTTGGCGATGGGGCTGAACGTATTCACAGCTTGGCTCCTTCGGCTCGCAAAGCTTTGCGTTTATCGATGGAGGCCAGTATATTTCCTGTTGTAATTATTGATAATGCCGTATTTTATACAATCACTTTTTAGATTTTGTTGATAATTCTATGAATATTGAGCATTTACGCCTGTTCGTTCGCGTGGCGAGCACACACAACATAAGTCAGGCTGGCGAAGAGCAAAATCTGTCGCCGGCGGTGGCCAGTGCTTATATCAACAAACTAGAGAAGAGTTTGGCAACGCGGTTAGTGCACCGCACCACCCGGCATGTATCACTCACCGAAGATGGCGAAGCGTTTTTACCTCACGCCGAAGATGTGCTCGCCAGCGTCGATGCCGCCGAGGCCGCCATAGGCCGAGGCAATCACGACCCCAGCGGCACCTTGCGCATCACCGCGCCGGCCTCATTCGGGCGTATGCACTTAATGCCGCAAATGAAAGGTTTTATGCAAGCCTACCCCAACCTAACGATCGACTGCCGATTCTCCGACGCGATTGTGGATTTGGTTGAAGGCGGTTTCGATATTGCCATCCGCAACGCCGAGTTGAAAAGCTCCAGCCTTATCGCCCGCAGGCTGGCGTCGGATAATCGAATACTCTGCGCCGCGCCTGCCTACCTAAAGGAGTTTGGCATACCGCAAACGCCGCACGAGTTGGCACAGCACCAGTGTCTGACACTCGCAGGATTAGACACCTGGCGTTTTACCGGGCCAAAGGGGCCAATTGCGCTCAAAATTAAAGGCAAGTTGCGCACCGACAACGGCGAAGCCGTGCGCGACGCCTGTGTACAGGGCATTGGCATCACCATCAATTCCAGCTGGAGTGCCTACCAACAATTGCGCAGCGGCGAGCTGGTGCACATCCTAAAAGACTACCCGTTGGTGTCCAACACCTCACTCTGGGCGGTCTACCCCAGTTCGCGCCAGCTGGCCCCCAAAGTGCGCGCCTTTATCGATTATTTTGCCGGAGTGTTTGGGGAGAAGCCCTATTGGGAGTCGTGAGTATCTCTATGGGCCGTCGTCGCCCCTCTTGAGTCACAACTTAAAAAACCACCTTCAATAACCGCAAATCAAATATCAGTACCGCATTGGGCCCGATTTTATTACCTACGCCTTTTTTGCCCCACGCCAGTTCGGGCGGCACGACAAACTCGTAGCGGGCGCCCTCTTGCATCAGTTGCAGGCCCTCGCGAATACCGGGTATGGCCTCTTTCATGGTGAACTCGTCGGGGATTCCTTCTTTATAGGTATCGCCAATAATTTTACCACCCACTAACTGAATGCGCTGGTTGACCTCGACCGTGTCGGCTTCGGTGGGGGTCATGCCGTCGCCTGCTTCCAGCTCACGGTAAAGAAGGCCGGTGGCGGTTTCTTGCACGCCCTCTTTTTGGCGGTACTTATCTATGTAGTTCTCGCTGGCGGCACGGTTTTGGCCGGAGGAGCCTTTGTTAAGTTTCTTTTTGCTCATAACTTATTGGTTCATTAAGTGGTTTTAAAATTGATGTTACGGGTTGTATTAATAGCGGCACGAACCAGTCGTCGTCTGCAGGTGGTTTAAGTCAGCTGTGCGTGGTTAGTAGGCGGCACAGAGGACTGTTGATGTAGTAGTTAGCGCGGCCAATTTTTTGTTTTTCCAAAAATTGGTGCTCTACAAGCTGCTCAAGGTACTTGGTCGCGGTGATTCGGGAAACGGATAGCTCCTCCACCACAAACTCGATCTTGGTGTAGGGGTGGCTAAACACATTGTTTAACAACTCCTGTCGGTAAATTTTGGGCAGCTCCTCACGTAGGCGATGCTTGTAGGCCTTCATCAGCTTTTTGATTTCGGTAATCAGCTCGATGGTACTTTGCGCTGTACCGGAAACACCCTCGAGCATATCCAGTAGCCAGGGCTCCCAGTGGCCGGTTTCTCGCACTGCCTGGAGATGGCGATAATAGTCGGCCTTGTGATGGATAAGAAACCGGCTTAAGTACAGCACAGGCAGGTTAAGCAAGTCTTTTGCTACCAGATAAAGCATGTTCAGAATACGGCCGGTCCGGCCGTTGCCATCGTAAAAGGGATGAATACTTTCAAATTGGTGGTGAATAATCGCCATTTTAACCAGCGGGTCGGCATCGCAGAGTCCGTCGTCGTTGATATACGCCACCAAATTATTCATTAACCGGTCGATGTCTTCGGCGTGCTGCGGTGGGGTGTAGATGACCTCGCCGGTTTTGGAGCTTTTAAGTTCGGTATCCGGCAGGCGACGAAACCCCGCTTTGTTTTTTCCCAGGGTTTGCTGAATGGTCTGAATATCTGACAGCCGAATCAATTTTTGGTGGCGCACCACCTGAAATCCTTGCCTGAGGGCGACCGCGTAGTCTTGCACCTCTTTAGCTGCCGGGTTGAGTAGGTTTTCTTCAAACACGCTCGCCTTGTAGAGCTCATCGTGAGTGGTGATGATGTTCTCAATCTCAGAGCTGTCTTTAGCCTCTTGCAAACTCAGTGTATTAATCAAGATAGCTTCGTTGGGAATGGTGGCCGCTACGCCTTTTAGCTCTGCCAGAAACCGGTGCGCTTCGGCGGTTTTTTTTAGTACTGCCCGGGTCTCCAGCTCAGTGATATTGGGCAAGGGGAGTAAAGGTGGATGAAACTCCATCGATGAGACCTTCGGCGTTAGATTGAGCAATGGCGGCACAATGTGTATATATTTTTGTAAATTCTATACATATTGTACTGATATGTATATTTTTCTTGGTTTTCTATGTTTATAAAGCACGACAGAGTTAGTTTTTTTGGTTTTCTCTACAAAAAATTACTGGGTGACTGGCTGGGGTGTCGGTGAGCCCAGGCTGAATGGCATCAATGTCGGGTAATAGACGCAAGCCTTGGCTTTACGTGACGTATTTGCGTCAGGAGCTTGCCCTTTGTTCTGGGGCCGAGGACACTTTGGCGCAATTGAGTAATAAAACGGTAGGGCCGGGGCTATGGCTTTGTTGCGCCACGGTAACAGGTAGGCGAGCTGGCCTCGCTTTGAAACTGTTGGTCTTCCTCATCGATGGCTTCCACCAGACATTGGCGCAGTATGGGCAGGTGCGACTTGGCCGGGTCGCGGCTGGCTGTGAGTAGCGTGAGAGTGCCGTTTCGGGTGTGGCGCAGCAGCGGGGTAAGGCACTGGGGGTTGCTGTGCAGCTCGTGGCGGTAGGCGTGGCCAAAGGCCTCGGGGGTAAGTTCGTCGCGGTGCCAGCACTGGCGCAGGCCGCTCGAGGGGGCGGCGTCCTGATACCAGTCGTCGATCTCCAGCTCGTCGCGCTGGCGGCCCCGGGGCCAGAGGCGATCCACCAGAATGCGGATGCCGTCTTGCTGGCTGGGGCTGTCGTATGCCCGTTTAATGGCGACGACGGGTTTCATGTGGGCTCCTCGTTTACTCGTGTGCGTTAACAGGCCCTAGTCTAACCGCTGCGGCGGTGCCGGCTCAAACCGACTCCATTTGTTCGCGTTCATGCTCGAGCTGTGCCAGTGCCTGCTCGCGGTTGAGGGCATCGGCGGGGGTTAGCAAGGTAACAATCACGCCCGCCAGCAGCGAGGCCATAACGGCGGGAATCACCGGGTTTCCCCAAAAGTCGCGATAAAAATTGGCGACGATCAGCGAAGTGACAGAGGCGGCCAGCAACGCCGCCAGTGCGCCGGCCCAGTTAAAGCGCGGCCAAAAACGCCCCAGTAAGCCGCAAACGAATAAGCCGGCCATAACGGTGGCGATCATGGTGGTGATGTAGCCGATAATATCGTCGGACAGTAGCGCAAAACTCAAGGCAATAAAGATGATCACCACCAGCGACAGGCGCGAGTAGCCAACCACTTTATCGCGCGCGGGCATACGGCCGGTCACCAGGCTAAAAATATCGCGCAGTAAAATGGATACCCCGGCGATGGCGTCGGAGCTGGCGCTGGACATGGTGGCCGACAAGCCGGCGATTAACACCAGTACCCCAATGGGCAGTGGTAATACTTCGGCTGCTAAATAAGGGAAGGCAAAGTTGCGGTTATCCAGCTCGGGGTTTAGGGCGTAGGCGCCCATACCGATAATGGCCGGCACACACGAGAAGGCTAAATACAAAGTGCCGGAGGTGTAGAACGATTTACGCACCGAGCTTACGTTGTGCGCCGAGTAAATGCGTTGGCGAAACGACGGTGTGGCCAGCACGCCCACAGCGATTACTGCGATAAGAGAAATACCGTGCACCATGCCAATGGATTCTAGCGCTAAAAACGAGACGTTGGCGTCGGGTTGCGCGCTCATTAGGGCGTCCCAGCCGCCCACCTGATCAACGGCGAACAGCGCCATTAAAATAAAGCCAACGAATAAAATAATGGCCTGTAAGGTGTCGGTCCAGACCACCGCATTATAGCCGCCGATAATGACGTAAATGGCAAAGCTCACGGCGATAATAATTTTGGCCCACTGCAAATCGATATCCGCAATCCAGGCAAGGTATAGGCCGCCACCCAAAATATGCGCGCCCAGCCAGCCGATACTCGCGATAAAAATAAGCACAGCAACGATATTTTTAACCAGCTTGTTGGCGCCCACGTAGTAACAAATCTCTTCACTCATGGTCATAAAGCGCAGCGCGCGTACCGGTGCAAACCACAGCCCCAGCAATAAAATACCAATCGCCCCGCCAATGCCGTAAAGGGTTCCGCCCCAGCCGTTGGCGTAGCCAAACCCCACGGCGCCCATGGATGACCCGGTGCCCACCATGGTGGCAACGGTGGTGCCAATAGTCAGAAAAATAGGCAGGCCGCGTCCGGCCAGTAAAAAGTCCTCGCCACTTTTATTGCGTCGTGAAACAAAAATACTCAGGGCGATAAGGGCGAGAATGTAAACGGCTAAAGCGGTAAGAAATAGAGTGGTATTCATAGCGTTTTATTCATAAGGGTGCGCTGATTAATCATTTATTAGTGGCAATAGGTCGGCGCTAAATCGCGCCCGACCTATTAAGGTGGCAATGTTATTCTGGTTTTTTGTAGCAGATAACGCCCACTTCTACTTTACAGTCGACGACCAGGTCGCACACCGAGCAAATGCGCGCGGGCGGATGGTCGCCAAAGTTTTCTTTAAAGACTTTATTAAACGATTGAAAATAACGGGCGTCGGTTAAGATTACCGTCAGGTGCACCACGTGTTCGCGGTCGTACCCGGCGTTGCGCATAATCTTTAGGCAATTGTCGATGGCCAGTTGTGATTGTTCCACCACGCTGCCCTCGACCACTTCGCCGTCCAGCATCGGGGTTTGCCCCGAGACATACAGCCAGCCATCGGCGCCAGCGGCGTGAGAAAAGGGCAGGTGTTGCCCGCCGGTACCGGTGCTGCCCTCAGCGCCATAACGTTTAATGCTCACAAAGTTTCTCCTCTGCTATAAATGTGTCAGCAACCTGTGGCTGACGGAATAAAAATTGTCCGGCGCGACCGGGTACGGTTTGCCCGGGCTGATAACTTAGTACCCCGTTGACCCATACCCGCTCGATACCACTGGCGGCTTGTTTGGGGTTTTCAAAGGTGGCCAAATCGCGCACGTTTTGATAATCAAATAACACTAGGTCGGCCCAGTTGCCCGGTTTAATTTCACCGCGCTCGTTAAGCTGAAATTGTGTTGCGCTTAAGCCGCTCATTTTGTGTACCGCCTCGTTTAATGGTAGTAAACCTGTGTCGCGGCTGTAGTGGCCCAGTACCCGGGGGAAGGTGCCCCATAAACGCGGGTGCGGGTGCGGGTCTTTGGGTAAGCCGTCCGAGCCGATCATGGTGCGCTTGTAACGCAGGATGTTGCGCACGTCTTGCTCGTCCATGCAGTAATAAACCGCGCCGGCCGGTTGCAGGCGTCTGGCCGCGCTTAGTAAATCGCACTGCCAGTGCTCGGCAATTTCGTGTAAGTCGCGCCCGGCCTGTTCCGGCTCAGGCTCTGACCAGGTAATAAAAATGCGCGTATCGCTGGTTACCTGGGCTAAATCGAGGGTGCTGGAGCTGGCGGCGTAGGGGTAGCAATCACAGGCGACGGTTTGTTTTTTGGCGGCGTACTCGAGTGTATTAAGCAGTTGCTCGCTGCGGCCCCAGTTGCCTTTGCCGGCGCATTTTAAGTGCGAGATGACCAGCGGTACTTTGCCGTGCTCGGATGTAATAAAGGCTTCGTCCATGGCCTCGAGAATGCCGTCAAACTCGGTGCGCAAATGAGTGGTGTAAATACCGCCGGCGCGGCCCAGCTCGGCCACCATGGCTTTCACCTCGGCGATATCCGATTGTTTAGCGCTGGCGTAGGCGAGCCCCGAGCTCATGCCCAGCGCGCCGTCGGCCATAGCCTGACGCAAATCGGCGCACATGGCGGTTAACTCTTGCGCGGTGGCGCTGCGGTTAAGCTCACTCATGTGGTTGTTGCGAATGGCGGTGTGGCCCACCAGCGCACCCACGTTGATACTGGGTTGGGCACGCGTGACGGCGCTGGCGTAGTCGCTAAAGTTTGGGTAACAAAAGTCGGCTTGCTGGCCAAGTAAGTTGAGCGGGTCGGGCGGGGCTCGGTTTAAGCGCACCGGGCTGGCACTGATGCCGCAGTTGCCGACAATAACCGTGGTAACGCCCTGGCTGATTTTGGTGGGCATGGTCGGGGCGTCGATAACGTTGATGTCATCGTGGGTGTGCACATCGATAAAGCCCGGTGCCAGGTGCAGGCCGGCCGCGTCGATAACCTCGTGGGCGTCGCTTTTAAGGTTGATGGCAATGTCGTGGATGCGACCATTAAGGATGCCGACATCGGCGGTGTAAATAGGGCCGCCGCTGCCGTCAACAATGTGGGCGCCGCGAATAACGGTATCAAGTGTCATAGTAAACTCACATTCCGTCCCTGGGTTACTTCTGGTTGATACACTCGGGGCGCCGGCGGCGGGGTCAGTCTCCTAGCGGTAAGCGATCCTGACCCTGCTTGTGGTTATCCAGAGTGTGTTTAATACGCCTGAGCGTTTCCCGGCTTTTGCGTTTGTGGCGGGTGGCGAGCTCGGTTGCCAAAACATCGATGGCCGCCAGCATCACGTAGCGCGAAGCACTGGGTTTAAAAATAAAGTCGGTTTCCATCGTCTCGATGGGAACCAGCTGGTCGACGCCGCGACCCAGCGGTGAATTTTTGGTGGTAATACCCAGCGCGCGTGCGCCGTACTCTTGCGCGATTTCCATCGCGTCTTGCACATCGGGGCTGTAACCGCCCACCGATAGGCAAATCACCACATCATTACTGTCTACCGATGCCGCCGCCATGCGCATTAGCATTGGGTCCGAGTAGGCGGCTGCACTAAAGCCTAATCGAAACAGGCGGTACTGAAACTCTTGCGCCATGATGGTAGAGCCGCCGCCCACACCAAAAATCAACACTTGCCTGGCGGGCGATATCAGCTCGATGGCGCCGCGTATAACCCCCTCTGTCATTAATCCGGCGTTGTGCTCCAGCGAGTTTTTCACGGCTTCGTATACGCCGTGAGTGGCGCTGGGCTCAATTTTGGCGTCGGTATAAAAGCGTTGGCCTACCGCCAGCGACTGCGCCAAGCGTAGCTTTAAATCGCGCACATTGGTGCAATCAACCGCGCGGGCAAAACGCGTAATCGTCGCCTCACTAACGCCAGCGCGCTCTGCCAGCTCGCTTATGTTGGCGTGCGCGGCAAAGGTCATATCGTCCAGTACCACTCGGGCTATTTTTTGCTCGGCGCCACGCAGCTGGCCAAACATAGTGCTAATACGCGAGACAATATCGGGTTCATGGGTCACGTTGGGTATCCTTTCATATCTTTTATTGCTGCTTTGGGGCATGCGGGCGCCAATTAAGCGCGCCAGTGCCAGGGACTAGCCCTAGATATGAGAATACGCCAAAGCAAGTATAACTGCAGTGATTGTAAGTATCAAAGATTGACTAAAAATAAGGATATTTATTATCATTGCGGCTGACGTCAAAACGTAAAACACTGGAGCGGCGCCTTTCAGAGCGACTAAAGTAATAAGGTGCTGAGGGTGTTTTAAGCCTCTTATCCCGCGACAATGTATTGCGATCTTGAGTAATAAATAGGCCTTTCATGAGTGACAATCCTGCTGTCCAATCCGCCTTTGGTCTCGAAAAAGGCGCGTCCGTTAATCTCGCCAGCGATCGTGCGGTTAACCTGCTGAGCGAAGCGATTAGTTTGCCTGCCGCGATTATCTATCAGTCGCGGTTGGACAACAATATCCAGTGGATGCGGCAATTTGCCGCATCGCGCGGCGTGCAGCTAGCCCCCCACGGCAAAACAACAATGACGCCGGCGTTTTTTCAGCGCCAGCGCGACGCCGGCGCCTGGGGGCTTACGCTGGCAACAGCGCATCAAGCCGCCGCGGCGTATCGCGCCGGTATTAGCCGGGTGCTAATGGCCAATCAATTGGTTGGCCGTGGCAATATGGCGCTGGTGGCCTCAATGCTGGCCAACCCCTCGTTTGAGTTTTATTGCCTGGTTGATTCGGTTGCCAATGTGGCTCAGCTGGGGCGCTTTTTTGCCGAACATAACGTGACGTTAAAGGTACTGATTGAGATTGGCGTTAGCGGTGGCCGTTGCGGCTGCCGCACTCAGGAGCAAGTAGATGCCGTAAGCGCCGCTATTGCGCGCGAGCCAAATTTGGCGCTAGTGGGCATTGAAACCTATGAGGGCGTTATTGGCGGCGCCGATGCGCCTAACAAAATTCGCGAGCATTTACTTAAGGTGCGCAACATGGCCGAGCAGCTTATGCAGCGCGGCCAGTTTGACTGTGATAAAGCCATTTTAACCGGCGCCGGTTCGGCCTGGTATGACATCGTGTGCGAGGTTTTTGCCGAGGTAGACACGAACCTGTTTGTGCCTGTGATTCGCCCTGGCTGCTACTTGATTCACGATCAGGGCATTTATATGGAAGCCCAGCAAAAAGTGCGCGAGCGCTTGGGCGATAGTTGCGCGGTGAGTGGTGATTTGCAATCGGCCTTAGAGATTTGGGTGTATGTGCAGTCGATACCTGAGCCGGGCCTGGCCATTTTAACCGTGGGCAAGCGCGACGCCGCGTTTGATGCCGGCCTACCGCAGCCGAGTTTGCACTACCGGCCGGGGCAGCAAACGCCGGTAGCTGCCGACCCCGACTGGGAAGTGTTCCATATTATGGATCAGCACAGCGCTATGCGTTTTGACCCTAAAGCGGATCTTCAGGTGGGTGACATTATTGCACTATCGACCTCACACCCGTGCTTAACCTTCGACAAATGGCGCAAGCTGAACGTGATTGATGATCAATACAACTTACTGGAGCAGGTAGACACATGCTTTTAAAAATCTTGCCGCGCGGTTTAATGGTGGCCGCCATGATTTTGCTACACGCCGCTCCAGTGGCGCAGGCCGACAATAGCCCTGACTTTTTGCCGTTAATGCCTTACCCGCAAACCATTGAGCATGCCGAGGGCCACTTAAAGATTAGTGCGCCGCTGCAATTTGCGGTAGCTGATAGGGCAACGCCCCGGGTAAAAGCTGCGCTACAACGATTAAACACCACTTTGGCGCAGCGCCCAGGTGTTGCACCAGAGGCGAGGCCGATACTGATTAGGCTGCAATCGTTAGCGGCTGAAAATACCGCTCCCATAACAGCTCCAAATACCGAGTTAGATACCGCCGATGAGGCCTACCGGTTAACCGTAAACGGAGCCGGTATTACTCTGGCGGCACGTACAGATGTCGGGGTGTTGCGCGGGCTTGCTACATTGGCACAGTTAACGGGCGCCGCTGGTTCGGTTAGCTTGCCTTATGTTGTTATCGATGATGCGCCCCGGTTTGCCTGGCGCGGCTTATTGCTGGATTCCGTACGCCACTTTATATCTGTCGCTACCATTAAGCGCCAAATCGATGGCATGGCCGCGGCCAAATTAAATGTGTTGCACTGGCACCTTACCGACGATCAGGGCTGGCGTTTTGAATCGCGCGCTTATCCCAAGTTGACCGAGCTTGCCTCTGATGGTGAGTTTTATACCCGGCAGCAAATTAAAGAGGTTATTGCTTACGCCAAGGCCCGTGGTATTTACGTGCTGCCCGAGGTTGATATGCCGGGTCATGCCAGCGCCATTGCGGTAGCCTACCCCGAGTTAATGTCCGCCCCTGGACCTTACCTGCCGGAAGATCGCTGGGGCGTGCACAAGCCGCTGCTTAACCCCGCCAATGAAGACGTCTACACCTTTGCCAAAGCCATATTGCAAGAGGTAACCGAGCTGTTCCCGTTTGGCTATGTACATATCGGTGGCGACGAAGTCGACCCGGAGCACTGGCAAAACAACGCGAAAATTCAGGCATTTATGGCCGAGCAAAACCTCGCGGATGAACACGCCTTGCACGCTTATTTTAATGGCCGCTTGGCGAGCATTTTAACAGGGCTTGATCGCGCCATGATCGGCTGGGACGAAGTGCTGCACAAAGATCTACCCGCGGGTACCTTGGTGCAAAGTTGGCAGGGCCCCGATGCCTTGGGGCGCGCCATTAATGCCGGCTTCCCTGCGCTTTTATCCACGGGCTTTTACCTCGATCAGCCGCAAAGTTCGGCGTACCATTACCGGGTACAGCTTGAGCCGCAACCGCTCGATATTGATACCCAAGCGCACCCTGGAGAGCCCTGGCGCAGTTGGCGCTTTACCATGCCGCGCAAACGCGGCAGCGCGGTGGCCGGTACTGTCAGTGTGATTAGTAGCGGCGACTCACTGCGCGGGTTTGTCGACTTTAACGGTAAGTCGCGCGCCAGCGTGCGAGATTTGCAGTGGCAAGACGAGCGATTGAGTTTTGCGCTGGATAGTTGGATGGGACCGTTGCGAGCGAACTTAACCATTGATGGCGATGCGCTAACGGGACCGGTGTTGGCAGCCAACGCGCCCTACACCTTAACCGGCGAGTTAATTGCCAGTAGTGAACGCGATGGAAGTGAGCTGCCCACAGCGATTGCCAAAGATATTATCAGCCCAGAGAACCACGATTTGTTGCTAGGCGGAGAAGCCGCTTTGTGGGCCGAGATGGTGGACGAACACAACATTGATGTGCGCCTTTGGCCGCGCGGTTTTGTGGTGGCCGAGCGCTTGTGGTCGAGTAAAGATTTACGCGATGCGGATTTTATGTACCAGCGTTTAGATAAAGTCTCCGGGTGGTCGGCGGAGGTGGTCGGTTTGCAACACTTTGCCCAGTGGCGGGACGGTTTGGCAGCCGTAGTGCCCGAACCCCAGCAGGCGCTGGTGCTAAACATAAGCCGTGCACTAGAGCCGGCCCAGTATTATCACCGTCACCACGAGAAATCGACTCACGGTACTTATTCACGCCGCGACTCACTCAAAAACCTTGTGGATGTTTTACCGGCCGAAAGCCGCGCTACACAAAAATTTTCCACCGATGCCAAGCGCTGGCTGAGTGATACAGATAACACCGCCGCGCTGGTGGCCGCACAAGCACAGCTGAGCAGTTGGCAGAAGGATGCTAAGGCTTTGCGTAAGCTGCTAGAAAAAAACGACCCGGCGAATTTATTAGGTGTAACGCAAACATTACAGCAAGTGAGTGAGTGGGGTTTAACAATACTAACGGCACTAGCAGAGGGGAAACCGCTGGGCGATGACGAGCGCTCCCGAGCCTACCGTGAATTACAGCAAGCGATGCAGATTCAGGATGAAATGATTGTCGCGCCGGCGCGCGTCGTTATGGGTTGGTTGGCGCATTAGCGCAGAAAGTGGTTTATAAGAATGCGCGGCCGATTGGCGCGTGTATAAGGTAAAAGGGTTAACATGAATAAAATAACAACGCTTAAACTGTTGGCGCTGGTGCTGGTGCTGGTGCTGGTGCTGGTGACGCAAACGCAAACGGCCTGCACCGCTACACCACCGGCTACAGGTACCGAAGACTGGTTGCCAGAACATAGCTTTACCAGCGGGGTAGAGGGGCCAGCCGTCGATAGTGCCGGTAACATCTACGCGGTAAACCTTGAGCGCCAGGGCACCATCGGTGTTATGTCTGAAAAAAATAGTGCCGAGGTTTTTATAAGTCTTAACGGCGATAGCATTGGTAATGCCATTCGCTTTAACGCCGCCGGTGATATGTTTATTGCCGATTACGTTAACCACAATATTTTAAAAGTTAGCGCTATCGATAATAGCGTGAGTGTTTTTGCCCACGATGCCAGCATGAACCAGCCCAACGATATTGTGCTGGCCGACAGTGGTGTGATTTACGCCAGCGACCCCAACTGGGCCGATAGCACCGGTCAGCTTTGGCGCATCGGTACCGATGGGACAGCACAATTACTGGAGGCCGGGATGGGCACCACCAACGGTATTGAGCTGAGCCCCGATGGCCGAGTGTTATACGTAAACGAAAGTGTACAGCGCAATGTATGGCGTTATGACGTAAGCCCCGAGGGGGATGTGACCAATAAACAGCTGTTTTACAGCTTTGCCGATTTTGGTATGGACGGCATGAGTGTGGACGTGGCTGGCAATCTTTATATCGCCCGCTACGGTGCAGGCGAGGTAGCTGTTTTATCACCCAGCGGTGAGTTGCTGCGCACCATCCCCTTAACCGGTCAGCACCCGACTAACATTGCGTTTGGCGGCCATGATGGCAAGCGTGCGTTTGTTACCATGCAAAAGCGCGGCACGATTGAGTCGTTTGTGAATGATGTGCCGGGCAGCGATTGGGAAAAAATGCATCGTCAGTGATAGCTGTGTATTTATATACACTTAGGCAAAAAATAACCAGTACACCAATAACGCATACAAGGTGTATTCCAGCGCGTAGTACAAGCGCCGGTTATAGGCTTTTAGCTTTTTGCCTAAAATGCGCACCTGATACACAGAGCCGAAAATACGATTTAAAAAGCCGACTTTATCGCCGGGCATGTTTTTGGTGGCCGAAGCCGACATAACCACACGTGAAAAGCCCCGGTTGATCCAGTCAATGGGGGCAAAGGTTACCGGGCGTTTAATATCTAAAAAAAGCACGATACGGTTTTGGTCTGTGGTGTTTTCGGCGTAGTGGATGTAGGTCTCATCAAACATAACGGCTTCGCCATCGCGCCAACTGTAATTTTCACCATCCACGTTAATAAAGCACCTGTCATCGTTAGGGGTCACCAGCCCCAAGTGGTAACGCAGTGAGCCGGCATACGGGTCGCGGTGTTTTACCAAGGTGGCGCCCGGTGGCAGCATGGCAAACATGGCGCCCTTGACGGAGGGCTGGGCTTGCAGCAACTCTATGGTTTTAGGGCACAGGCGTGCGGCGGATTTAACCGGGTCGCCATACCAGCTTAAGTAAAATCGCTTCCAGCCGGTGCGAAAAAATGAGTTAAAGCCTAAGTCATCCAGATCGTCCGAGGCTTTTATGTGCGCCTCGCTGTTTAGCGCCAGCGCTTCGTCGCGAATGGTTTGCCAGTTGTCTTGCAGGCTTTGCAGCTCGGGAAAGTGGCTGACATCCAGATAGGGCGTGCTTTTTTCTCTGGAGAACGCATAAAACAGGCAGTTGAGCGGCGCCATTAGATTGGAGTGATCGGTAAGCCGGCGGGTGAGCTTTTCGTGGCGCACTCTGCCGCGCAGTTGCACGTAACAAGCGCAGACAACAAAAATAACAAAAACAATAATCCCCATGGATCATCTCCTTTTGCTTCGCGTGATTCCCCGTACTTTTTGCCAGATGTTATTGGGCCCGCCCAGAGTGTTGGGGCGCCTAGCTCGCGGTGGGGATCATTATTGTTGTTGCGAAATTAAACAGTAAAAATCAGTGGGCGGCGCTTAACTTTGCGGCGCTAAATCCTAAAGCGCCATAATAACCGATGCTCAGAGGCTCTGGCAGTAGCGGTTGGCAAAAAATAGTTAAGGTTAACTCTTTACCGTGCAGTGGTTATAAGTCGTTATCGACGGCATCCACCATGGCGGCAATGCCGCCGCCGCGTAGCTTGTTGAGCAGTTCAGAAAACGCTTCTAGCTCGTTCGCCGGGACCTTGCCGTTCGCGTTGGGGTGCAGTCGACCTTTTGCGACCATGGTGTCGACAAAGTTACGGCTGGTACCTAGCTGTGCGGCACATTCGTCAAGGGTTAGGGTTTGGCTCATGTTGACCTCCTTAAGTGGCGGTGTTCGGCGCCGTTGGGCTTGTGCCATAATAACGTTTTTACGCGTAGGCGTCGGTTACAATCTGGATATGACATATGAGTAAAGGCATCTTATACACCGTATCGGCTCCTTCTGGTGCCGGTAAAACCAGTTTGGTTCGCGCTCTGGTGGAGTCTAACCCCGAGGTGTGTGTGTCGGTCTCGCACACTACCCGGGTTAAGCGGCCCGGTGAGGTTGAGGGCGCCGATTACCACTTTACCAGCCACGAAGCGTTTGAGGCGATGCTGGAGCAGGGCGCCTTTCTAGAACATGCCCGAGTGTTTGGTAACCTTTACGGCACGAGCCAGCAGTGGGTTGAGCGGACCTTAAACTCCGGTATCGATGTGATATTGGAGATCGATTGGCAGGGCGCCGAACAAGTGCGCCGGCTGATGCCCGATACCGTGAGCTTGTTTATATTGCCTCCGTCGCTGCCCTGCCTGCGCCAGCGTTTAACCGGCCGTGGGCAAGATGACCCAGAGGTTATTGCCGCGCGTATGGAGGAGGCGATGAATGAGATCTCCCATTATGTGGAGGCCGATTACCTCATTATTAATGACGATTTCACCATCGCCTTGGCGCAATTTCAGGCGTTAATTACCAGCCAGCACTTGCGCCAGCAGTTTCAGGCCGAACGCCACGGCGAGTTGTTGAGCGCCCTGCTGGCGAAATAATGGGCGGGTTTGGGTTTTAGCGCTTCCCACGCTGGATATTTTGTGTACAATATCGCCCCCGCCTAGCGCCGACTCTGGCTCTTGGCGCGTTTGTACCGCATAATACCCCCTGTTGGGTGCACCGGCTGCCCCGCCTACTTTTAGGTAGGTTGACAGAAATTTTAGACTGACAGAAATCGACGGAAAACTTATGGCACGTATTACTGTTGAAGATTGCTTGGATCACGTAGACAACCGCTTTGAGCTGGTGATGGTAAGCAGCAAGCGCGCACGCCAATTGGCCGTGGGCGGCAAAGAGCCTCATGTTGCTGAAGAAAACGACAAGCCTACCGTCATCGCGCTGCGCGAGATCGAAGAAGGTTTTATTGATGCCAGCATCCTGCTGGAGCGTGATGAGCCAGCACCGGCCCCACGGGTTGAAGAGCACCACAATTTCGAATCGCACATTTAAGTATTACGCGGGTTATCCCGCAAATTTGGGAGGATAGCGTTGTTAACCATTGAGGCACTGAGCCATCGGCTTTCGTCTTATTTGGAACCCTCGCAAATTGACCAGGTCAAGCGCGCCTACTATTACGCCGAGCAGGCGCACGACGGCCAGATGCGCCGCTCGGGTGAGGCCTATATTACTCACCCGCTTGCGGTAGCGGATATCCTAAGCGGCATGCATATGGACCATCAGAGCTTGATGGCCGCTATGCTGCACGATGTGATCGAAGATACCGGCATTGCCAAAAAAGCCATCGCCAAGCAATTTGGCGACGCTGTTGCCGAGCTGGTGGACGGTGTCAGTAAGCTCACCCAGATCGAATTTGAATCTCAGGCTGAAAAACAAGCCGAAAACTTCCAGAAAATGGCACTGGCCATGGCCGATGACCTGCGGGTTATTTTGGTCAAACTGGCCGACCGCCTGCATAACATGCGTACCCTTGGGGCGATGCCTCCCCACAAAAAGCGCCGCATCGCCAAAGAGACCCTCGAGATTTACGCCCCCATTGCCCATCGCCTGGGCATGAACGACTTGCGCCTGGAGTTTGAAGACCGCGGGTTTTACGCCATGTATCCACTGCGTGCTACGCGCATGCAGGCGGCGCTAAAAACGGCCCGCGGCAACCGCAAAGAGCTGGTCGAGCAAATTCAGGCGGCGCTTGAGAAGCGCTTAGGCCGCGAAAAGGTCAACGCCGTGGTGATTGGCCGCGAAAAGCACCTGTACAGCATTTATCAAAAAATGCGGCAGAAGAAAAAGTTTTTTAAAGAGATTATGGACGTTTACGCGTTTCGCATTATTGTCGATAGCGTAGACGCCTGTTACCGGGCGCTGGGGGTGATTCACAACCAATATAAGCCTGTGGCCGGAGAGTTTAAAGATTATATCGCCATCCCCAAGGCCAACGGCTATCAGTCGCTGCATACGGTGTTGGTGGGGATGCACGGCGTGCCCATCGAGGTGCAAATTCGTACCAAAGAGATGGACGAGATGGCCAATACCGGCATCGCGGCGCACTTTTTGTACAAATCGAATAGCGATGAAGCCTTGAGTGGTAGCCACAACCGCGCCCGGCAGTGGGTGCAAGGCCTGCTGGAGATGCAGCGCCGCGCCGGTGACTCGTTGGAGTTTATCGAGAATGTAAAAATCGATTTATTCCCCGACGAAGTCTACGTGTTTACCCCCAAAGGCAAGATTGTCGAGTTGCCACACGGCGCCACGGCGGTGGATTTTGCCTACGCGGTACACACGGATATTGGCAACTCCTGCGTCGCGTGCCGTATTAACGGCCGCCTGGCGCCGCTGTCTCAGCCGCTGCAAAGCGGGCAAAAAGTCACCATTATTACTGCCTCAGGGGCTCAGCCCAACCCAACCTGGTTAAACTTTGCTATCTCCGGTAAAGCGCGCAGTGCCATTCGCCATTACCTTAAGCATCAGCGCCATCACCACTCGGTTACCTTAGGTAAGCGTATGCTGGCCCGGGCACTGGCGGATATCGATTTAAACGTTGATGAGTTGACCGACGAGCAAACTGAAAAACTGCTTAGCTCTACCGGCCTGGCTTCGCTCGATGCGCTTTATGAGGATATTGGCCTTGGTAATCGTATCGCCTACGCGGTGACCAAGCTATTACAGCCCGATGCCGATATTACCCCGCGCGGCGGTAGCATCTATTCGCCGCTCACCATCGATAGCTCTGACGGCGTGTTGATTACCTTTGCCCGCTGCTGCCGACCGATACCCGGTGACCCGATTATCGGTCATATTAGCTCGGGTAAAGGTCTGGTGATTCATCAGGAGACATGCCATAACCTGGCCGAGATTCGCCACAACCCCGAGAAAATCAGCCACGTGAACTGGGCGCCTACGGTGTCAGGCGAGTTCTTGGTGGATATTAGGGTGGAGGTTGAGTCCGAGCGTGGGATTATCGCCACCTTGGCGACGCGTATTACCGAGCAGGGCGGTAATATCGAAAATATTCACGTCAATGAACGAGACGCGCACAACAGCGTGATTAGTTTATGCATCGGCGTGCAAAACCGGATTCATTTGGCCAATATCATGCGCCGTATCCGCAACCTTAGTTTTGTCATCCGGATTCAGCGCAGTAAAAACTAGCGCGGTGCGTACTAGTCCCTGATCCTTCCTCCCCGATTGCCCCCCGTTGTGCTTGGCGCCTGCCGTTGTGGCGCGGCGCGGCTGCCACCGCTGCTGGGGGTGGCGCGCCGCTCGATGGTGTTACGGGGCGAGCCGCTGTATGCCGGGCGGCTGTTGCCGGGTTGTCGCTGAATGGTGGACGGGCTCGTCCGTGGCTGCTGATACTGGGTGCGCGGCGTTGCACGGCTTGTGGCTGTGCGATTGGCTTCTGCGCGGCTATTGTCTCCCGCCGCCCGGGCCGCGGGGCGGCTTGTCTGGGTAGTGTGGCGCCTAACGCTGGTTTGCGGCTGGGCCTGGGGCGCCGCAGTGCGTTTTACGGTATTGGGCGAGCGAGTGGCACTGGTGCCGCCAAGCGCATTCAACCGGCTAGAGTGGTGTCGCAATTGGCGCGTCACCTGCTCGCGCTGGCGGTCGCTTATATTGCGCCCGCGCTGCGGGTGGGTGTCACGAGCGCCGGCCCACGGTTGGCGGTAATGCACATTGCGGCGATGGTTGTGGTCGTGTCGCCAGTGTTGGGTGTACTCCCGGTGGTAACCATAGTGGCGGTGTGAGCCGTAATAGTAAGGGCGATTAACGTTAATCACCACCGTACGGCTGGGCCAGTAAAAGCCGCTAAAATAAAACCAATCGCCCACCGGGGCAGATACACCCCAGTAAAAACCGCTGCGGTAGCGCGGTGGTTGCGGCCAATAAACCGGTGGGTAAGCGGACCAGCGCCAGGCGCCATACACGGTGCGGGTATCGTAATACGGCACGTATACTACCTCGCGCTGTACCGGTTGAATTACAATTTGCTTCTCTTCGCGCACCACAGTTTGGTGCTCCATTTGCTGCAGGCTGCCGTTGTCCCACGCCTGTTGGCGCAGCGCCTGTACCGCCTCGAGTGTGCGCTCTTCATCGGCTAAAAATGCTTCCCCCAGCTCCTGTGACCAAAGTAAGTCTTCACTTAGCCGTGCGAGCAGGTCCGGAAAGGCCAGCAGCGCTTTTACACTGGGATCCCAGGGCTCATTTTGAGCGCGATTAACCGCCTCTTCGCTGCTTAAGTCGTCGTGCTGTCTGGCCCAGCGGTCGGCCTGCACAATTTCAAGCGGGTAAGTGGAGGCAATTAAAACGTGGGTGAGCACGGTGTCGGGGTAGAGGGCGATGGGGGCGAGCAGCTGCTGCAGCTTCTCGTCGCTCACCGGCTCGGCAGCGCTTGCGAGTGTGGCGAATAACAGCAGTGCTGTGGCGGCTGAGCGCTGTAAAAGGTGCTTTATGGACATCATCGTGGGCCTCCGGGTGCCTATTAGGTGCAGGCTAGAGTCACAGTGTAACGCGGCTAACTTAATACCGCCTGAATGGCCTGGCAATGCTTGGACATAATAAAAGGCTGAACAATCCCCAGAGGGAATAACGGTCACGAGCATAATAGGTAATCGATTTAACCCAGACATAGGTTCGGTATATGGCTGTGCTATATATCAACTGGGGTTGCGTGTTGTTAGTACAGCCTCGTTATACATCCTACAAATAAAAGGGTAATGCTATGGACATCACGGGTTTGATTATTTTTCTCTTGATTGGCGCAGTGGCCGGCTGGTTGGCTGGGCTACTGATGAAAGGCGGCGGCTTTGGTCTGCTGGGCAATATTATCGTTGGGATCGTCGGAGCCGTTATTGGCGGCTTTGTATTTTCACTGCTGGGCATTTCGGCCGGCGGCTTAATTGGTGCGATTATTACCGCAACCATTGGTGCGGTGCTGCTCCTTTTTATTGTTGGTTTGGTAAAGAGGGCTTAGGCTTACGTTGGCGCCGGGTTTCTCCGGCGTCGGCTGTCGGCGTGTTTGTTTGGTCGCATAGGTGTGTTGACCTGTGTACTGGCTCGCAAAACAGAAAAAATATTGCTTATTACCCATGCATCGCGCACATTGTCTAATCATCCAGATGCCGGCTATTTACCGCCAAAAACACTATCTCGAACTTAACTTTACACCGTTTAACCCGCGTCCCATGTATTATTTTTCTCCGGCTCACTTTAATTGTAGTACAAGATAACTGGCTGAAAATAAAGGAAATATTGTGTCCCGCTTTGGGTTTAGCAAAGTGAGACACGCCATGTTATCGCTACCTGTCAAAGTGGGACGACGCTTTTGCGACAAAAGCGCGATATTGGCTGGGGATAGGCTAACAACAGTTGGCTCGCTATAAAAATAAATGTATTTGAGGATCAGCTTCATGATGACCAAACACAAGTTTAGAAGAAATCTTATCGCCACTGCGGTTGCGTCATGCACGCTCGCCGGGATGGCAAATATTGCCCACGCTCAAAATGACGACGAAATGCTCGAAGAGGTGATTGTCACCGGTATTCGCGCCAGTCTTGAGCGCTCCATGGATCTTAAACGCGACGCCAGTGGTGTTGTCGATGCGATCTCGGCCGAAGATATTGGTAAGTTCCCCGATACTAACCTGGCGGAATCGCTGCAGCGGATTACCGGTGTCTCGATTGATCGTCGCGATGGCGAAGGCTCTAAAGTCACAGTGCGTGGCTTGGGGCCAGATTTTAACCTGGTGACCCTCAATGGCCGCCAAATGCCGGGTGCCACTATCGATGCGACTTCAGCCTCTGGCTCTCGCTCGTTTGATTTTGGCAATATCGCCTCAGAGGGCGTGTCCGCAGTAGAGGTGTATAAAACCTCTCGCGCCGATGTTGCTCCCGGCGGTATGGGTGCCACCATCAACATCGTGACGCCACGTCCACTGGAAAACGATACTCGCGCCTCTATTGGCGTTAAAGGCGTGTGGGATGAGTCATCCACTGACTCAGAGCTGACGCCGGAAATCTCTGGTATTTACTCCAACTCGTTTAACGATGGCATGTTTGGTGTGGCTGTTACCGGTAGCTATCAAGAGCGTAAAGGTGGCTCGGCGGCAGCGCAAATCGGTACGGGCTGGCGCTCATTTCCCGGTACGGTAGTGCAGGACTGGGGTGGTCAAGCAGGGGTGGATCATGACTGGGGCGGTATTGACTTCCTGAACGGCAACCACCAAAACCAGCCGTCACCCGATGATATTTACTCGACGCCACAGCAAATGGGCTACGTGTTTACCGAGTTTGAGCGCGAGCGTATTAACGGCCAGCTGACTTTACAGTTTGCGCCTACAGATAACCTGACGGCCACTCTGGATTACACCTATAGCGAAAACGACATTAGCTCGACTTATAACGACATCGGTGGTTGGTTTAACTTTGGTGGTCAAAGCACCATCTTTAGCGACGCGGAATCTCCCGGTGTGCAAACCCCGTTACTGTACTCAGAAGACATGACCGATGGCGATTTGCCAATGGGCGTGGGCGAGCAGGCAGTATCTTATGAAAATGACTCTATTGGCTTTAATATCGAGTGGAACCCCATTGATCCACTGACTTTGAGCCTGGATGTTCATAGCTCAACCGCAGAGGCCAGCCCGGGTAATGAGTTCGGTAATAGCGTAGGTATTGCGGTATCGGCTTATGTGCGTGATCGCTCGACCGTTAACGTGGCCGGCGAGATGCCGGTGTTGGTTCTGGATGTGCTGGATGGCGCCGGTGGCACCGCTCTTCGTCCAGAAGACTTGCAAGTATCGGGTAGTTACTTCCGTAACAGTCAGATGAAGCACGATATCGACCAGATTCAAATCGACGGTGAGTGGGAGTTTAACGACTCACTACGTTTAAAGTTTGGGGTGGCACGTACCGAGAGCGATTATCAATCAGCTTTCTCAAACGTACAGCGTGAAACCTGGGGCGGTTTGGGCGAGGCGGGTGATATGCCCGCCGAATGGTTTACCCCAGAGACTATTCTCGATCGCTTTAACGGCTCTTACGGCGAAACCTCCGCCGAAGATATCGCCTTTTTGGGTGGTAGCAACAATATGCCGTTAAACCAACGTTTCTCTTTTGACTTTTACGATGTGCGTGACTTTGCCGCGGCAAACTATGACGATGGTGCCGGTACTGGCGATTGTGCCGATGGTTCTACCTGGTACTGTGCTAAAGCGCCTGATCAGTACAACGGCGTTAAAGAAAACTCCGACGCCGCATACGTACAAATTAACTTTGATAGCGAAATCGCCAGCATGCCTTTTGGTTTAAATGCCGGTTTGCGCTATGAATCCACCGAGATTGAAACTCCCGCTACCGCTCAAGATTACGGCCCTATTCGCTGGGTATCGGCGAACGAATTCTCTATGCCAATGGTGGGTGAGCCTTCGGGCATAATCGATACGGGAGAATACGACTTCTTGCTGCCATCGATTGACGCCAGATTAGAAGTGGTAGAGGACGTAATTTTGCGCGCCTCTTATGGTCAGAGCATCGCCCGCCCTAATTGGTTGGATATGCGCGGTGGTACAAGTTATGCGGATAACCCTCGTATAGATGCCGCTGAGGCAAGTCGGGGTGCCCCAGGGCTTGAGCCTTACAAGGCGGATAACATCGATTTGTCGGTCGAGTGGTACTACGGCGACGCCAGCTATGTGTCGGTAGGTTACTTCGAGAAAGAGGTTGAAAACTTTATTGGGTCTCGTGTTGTTGAAGAGAACGGCCTGCTGGATAACACGCCACACCCTGCCATGGGCCCGCGTTACGACGAGGCGGTTGCCGCTGTCGGGCGTGATGCCGTGCTGATTCGCGAGTATATCTACGATAATTATGCCGACCCTGATACCGCCTACCTGGATGCCAGTGGCAATATCGTGATCGTGGGTATTCCGGGTGAAGATATGAATACGCCCGTGGATGTCACTGAAACGGCTAACTCTGATCGTGTAGTTAGCATCGACGGCTGGGAGCTGGCCGTTCAACACAACTTCTGGGATACCGGTTTTGGCGTGATTGCCAACTACACAATGGTTGATGCCGATACCGCCTTCGACAACATGGTGTTGAATGATCCACAGTTCTCGATCACCGGTGTTAGTGATACGGCTAACTTTATCGCCTTCTACGAGAAGCACGGTTTCCAGGCTCGTGTGGCATACAATTGGCGTGATTCGTTTTTGGCTTCAGGGGTATCAGGTACGGGTAACAACCCGATCTATGTTGACGAATACAGTCAAATTGATATGAATATTAGCTACGAGCTAACCGATAACCTGTCGATTTTTGCTGAGGGGTTAAATATCACTGAAGAAGCCGGACGTAACTATGGTCGCTCTACAGACCAGGTGCTTGGCTATTATGAAGGTTATGCACGCTACAATATTGGTGCACGTTATACCTTCTAAATAGTGCTTGATAGGGATGCTAAGCCACTGGGCGAGGCATCTCTGGCGCAGGGAAAGCCGCTAACTTGTTAGCGGCTTTTCTTTAATATGAGGTATTGATGTATAGTGAAGCTATTTGGTAATGGTTATTTGGCGTTGGGAGTTTTTTGCCAAAATTATTACCAAATCGCTTAAATAAAATGATAATGAAGGAGTGGCATTATGGCCAACACTGTATTGTTGACTGCCGATAAGCATAAGCACTTAAAAGTCAAAGCTCGCTATTCAAGTGCCTTGGGTGATAATGTCATGTGGTCACCCACCTATCCCGCAGAGTTTCGCAGCGTTCAAGCTGATTATCCAATCCTATTTCATAAAGACGCCAATAGTGAAAAATTTATACCGGCCGCATTGTTTGGTTTAGAGCAAGGTGAAAATCTATTTCTTGGCGAAAGTGAGCAATGGGACGCCGCTTACATCCCGTTAATGATGCAGCGGATTCCGTTCTCGATTGGCCTATATGGAGAAGAAAAAAAGCGTTTGGTAAATATTGACCTCGATCACCCTAAAGTAAGTGACTCTGATGGTGTGGCTTTGTTCGAAGAGCATGGTGCGCCAACCGAGTATCTTGAGCGAGTATCTGGCATGCTTGAGGCCATTCATGTCTGGGTTGAGCACAATGATAAATTTATGGCAGCCGTTAGCGAGTTGAATTTATTGGAGCCGGTAACGGTTGATATTACCCTGGAGAATGGCACCCAAGGTCAGTTGATGGGATTTTACGCCGTCAATGAAGACAAGCTAAAATTACTGGACGCAACGGATTTTCATACATTTTTTGAGCAAGATTTTCTTGAGCCCTTATATATGGCAATCGCCTCGGTGGCCAATATTCGAAAGCTTATTAACCGAAAGTCAAAGCTGACAACGAAAGCAAGTTTGGCCTCCTAACTGTCGTGATCGATAAGCCAAAGGCAATAACGAGTATTGATTGCACCGGCGAGTTTTCGCTAGTGGACTTGCAAGAAGTTTTTGCGTCCGATTCGCCGGTTAAGCTCAAAGGCTTAGTCAGTGAGTGGCCAGCGGTTAAGGCGGCACGTGGCTCCGCAGAGGAGCTGTTCAGCTACTTAAAGCAGTTTGATGCGCACCTGCCCCTAACGGTCTACTCAGGGCGTGATCCCGATGAGCCTAAGATTGGTTATAACGCAGACTTTTCCGGGTATACCTTTGACCGGGGAGTGGCGCAACTTGAGAAAATATTAAAGCAGCTGGCCATAGGGCAAGAGAGAGCTTTATATATAGGCTCGAGCTTGGTGGACCACTGGTTGCCAGGTTTTAGGTCAAGCAATGACATTGATCTTGGGGTGGTAAAGCCAACAGTCAATTTCTGGTTGGGAAATGAAACTACAATCGCGGCTCATAATGACAGCCCCGATAACATAGCCTGCTGTGTGAGTGGTAAGCGAAGATTTACGTTGTTTCCGCCCGAGCAAATTAAAAATCTGTATTTGGGCCCGGTGGATCAAACACCGTCTGGCCGACCTATTAGCCTGGTCGATTTTGATTGTCCGGATTTGCAAAGGTTTCCTGGTTTTTCAGAAGCATTGAACCAATCGCTAGAGTGCGTACTAGAGCCTGGCGATGCGATATATATACCGTCGCTTTGGTGGCATCATGTCAAAGGTGTCGATAAGGTAAATATGCTTGTTAATTATTGGTGGCGTAAAGTTCCGGAGTACAAAGGGTCGCCAGATTTAGCACTAGAGCATGCTATATTAGCCCTGCGAGGCCTTCCAGAGTCGCAGCGGAAGGCGTGGCGGGCTATGTTTGATTATTATGTTTTTGGCGAAGAAGCTAAAGCGCAGGATCATATCCCCGACGGCGTGAGGGGCGTACTTGACCCCAAAAATGAGCGCGCTGCAAGACTTGGGTGGCTAAACTTTTCCAAAAAGCTCAATCGTTAGTTATTTAATAATAACCCCGGCAATAGAAATAACATGACCGACTCCATAAAAAAAATTGTGATTCTTGGTGGTGGTACAGCAGGTTGGCTAACGGCCGGGCTTCTGGCCGCAGAGCACAATGTTGATAGCGAGAATGGTATCAACATAGTTGTTGTGGAGTCGCCCAATATGGCCCCCATCGGCGTTGGTGAGGGAACCTGGCCCTCTATGCGTGATACGCTAAAAAAAATAGGGATTAAAGAAGGCGATTTTATTCGGGCCTGTAACGTGAGTTTTAAGCAGGGTTCAAAGTTTACTGGCTGGACGTATGGGGCGGGTGAAAGCTACTTTCATCCTTTTACGCTTCCAAGCGAGTACGGCGCCATTAACCTTGCGTCATACTGGAACCAATTCAAAGAGCAAACAAGTTTTGCTAATGCGGTCTGTGCACAGCAGGCCGTTTGTGAGCTGGGACTTGCACCCAAGCAATTGACGACACCCGATTACGCGTATGTTCTTAATTACGGGTACCACCTCGACTCTGTAAAATTTTCTGAAATTTTACGAGAACATTGTGTGAAAGTGTTAGGTGTCGAACACCAGTACGCCAACGTTATCTGTGTTAATAATGATGAAGACGGTTATATTCGTGAGTTAAGGTTAGATACAGAGCATAGTATTAACGGCGACTTATTTGTCGATTGCAGTGGTTTTAAGTCGTTGTTATTAGGTGAACACTGTGGCATTCCTAGTCGGGATCTCAGTCATGTGCTGATTAACGATAGTGCGATTGCTACTCAGGCACACTACCAGAACACGGATGATGGCATTGCCTCTTGCACTGTAGGTACGGCGCAGACATCGGGGTGGGTGTGGGATATTGCGTTGCCAAACCGTCGAGGTGTAGGTTATGTGTATTCCAGTGCCCACGCGAGTGAGGTTGTAGCAGAAAATACGTTGCGCTCGTACCTTAAGCCTGGCTTAGGTGCGGCTGGTGCAGAGCAGCTTGCGCTTCGGCATATAAAGTTTAAGCCAGGATACCGAGAAACATTTTGGTATAAAAACTGTGTAGCTATTGGCTTGTCCGCAGGGTTTATCGAGCCTTTGGAGGCTACTGCGCTGGTGTTGGTCGAGCGATCGGCACAAATGCTGGCCGAAGAGCTGCCAAGCACCCGACACTCTATGGGGATTGTAGCCCGTCGCTTTAACACGAAATTCACTCGGCACTGGGAGCGAGTCGTTGACTTTTTGAAGCTGCACTACGCACTAAGCAAGCGGGACGACAGTGACTATTGGCTCGATCAGCGTAGCCAGGAAACGATACCAGACTCGCTAAACGATCTTTTAACGCTTTGGGGCGAGCGGCCGCCTTGGCTTGGGGATGACCTGGCCAGGTCAGAGTTGTTTCCCTCGGCAAGTTTTCAGTACATCCTTTATGGTATGCGACCTGACTTGTGTGTCGATCTTGACTCGCGTAGGAGCTCTCCCGAGCAAAGTGCCAAAGCGCTAACGTTATTTCAAGAAAATCAAAATAAAATTAACAAGCTAATTCGTGGTTTGCAGCCAAATAGAGCGTTATTGGAAAAGATATCCGAGAGCTAGCTTGCAAACATTGAGTGGCTGCTCAGTATTGTTGCGAATTTTAATGCGCTCGACAAAACTGGCAGAACGGTTATTCAGAGGATGCCATGAAAAATAATGTTAAAAAAGTCGTCATCGCAGGTGGTGGAACGGCCGGTTGGATGGCCGCTGCATTGCTTTCCAAAACTATGGGGAAAACCATCGAGACTGTATTAATTGAATCTGATGAAATACCCACTGTGGGGGTGGGCGAGGCCACGATTCCTCCTTTATTGACTTTTCATAATATCCTGGGCATTGATGAGCGCGAGTTTATGGCTGAGGTCAACGGCACCTTTAAGCTTGGGATATCATTTCAAAACTGGCGAAAAAAAGACCACGAGTACTTACACTCTTTCGGCTACGCGGGTAAGGATTGTTGGGCTTGTAGTTTTATTCATTTTTGGTTGGCCGGAAAAAACCGTGGTATTGATTATCCCTATGGCGACTACTGCGCCGAGATATTGGCCGCTCGTGAAGATAAGTTTGCCGTTTTACCCAAAGGTGGGATGAATTACGCATATCATATGGACGCCGGGCGGTATGCGGCCTACTTGCGAAGACTGAGTGAAGGCTGGGGTGCAAGCCGGCAAGAGGGTAAGATCACTCAGGTAAATTTAAATTCGGAAACCGGCGACATTGCATCCTTAAGCCTTGCCTCGGGCGAGCAGGTTACCGGCGACTTCTTTATTGATTGCACAGGGTTTAGGGCGTTACTCATTGAGGGTGCCTTAAATACCGGTTTCGAAGACTGGTCGCATTGGCTGCCCTGTGATCGCGCTATGGCGGTACAAACCGAATCGCTTGACGAGCCTATCCCCTATACCCGCTCTATCGCTCATGATGCAGGTTGGCAATGGCGCATTCCTCTTCAGACTAGGGTTGGGAATGGCCTGGTCTATAGCAGTAAGTATTTAGAGGACGATGCAGCGGCAGAGTTGCTACGCAGTAATATTGCCGGTAGTACGCTAAATGACATAAAACCCATTCGTTTTCGCACAGGTACGCGCCGTAAACACTGGAATAAAAACTGCTTGGCTCTGGGTTTGGCGAGTGGGTTCTTAGAACCGCTAGAGTCCACCAGTATCCATATGATTCAGCGAAGCTTAATTCGGTTTATGCAACTATTTCCGTCAAATGGTGTGCAGCAGTCGGATGTTGATGAGTTTAATGCTCAGAATAAAATCGAGGTCGAGAGAACGAGAGATTTCATTATCTTGCATTACAAGGTCACTGAGCGGGAAGATACCGCTTTTTGGCGTTACTGCAAAAACATGGACGTCCCCGCCGCATTAAAGCAAAAAATTTCGTTGTTTCGCGATTCGGGCAAGGTATTTAAGGTGGATAATGAGCTGTTTGGTGAGGAATCCTGGATGCAGGTTATGATGGGGCAGGGGATTATGCCGGCGTCGTATCATCCAATCGCCGATGTCATGAGTGATAAAGAGCTAGAGGATTTTTTATCGTCGTTAAGAAAGGGGATGCGAGCCAATGTCGATAAGCTGCCATCGCATCAGAAATTTCTCGATTTTTATTGTAAAACCAAGGGTTAATAGTGCTGTTGTGTCAGTGGTGTAGCGTATGAGCGATTACTCGGTCACCTATGTTGGGCGAGAAAAAACACCGGTGATTGTATTTGATGACTTTTTTTGGTCCGCTGATGAGCTGAAGCAGGTTGCCCCCGAGGAAAAAGCCTTCGCTGCCGCTCCCGCCGGTGGTTACCCCGGTGTGAGGGCGCCACTTCCGCCGTTGTATATCAAAAGCGTACTTGAGACGTTAGAGCCGATCATGCGTAATGTGTATGGTTTTTCGCCGGGTATAAGCGAGTCTGGCCACTATGGGTTGTATTCGCTGGTAAGTACCCCGGAGCGGTATTTATCTAAGCTGCAGCGTGTGCCCCATTTTGATACTAAGCTCGATCATTATTATGCCGTGTTGCATTATTTATCGGATGGGGAGCACGGCGGAACAGGATTTTTTAGGCATATCCCCACTGGCTTTGAGCGTATTAATGCCTCCCGCTACCCGTTATTTGTTGAAGCAGCGAAACGCCATATGGATCAGTTTGGTGTGCCAGAGAGTAAGTATGTAAAGGAGACTAACGATCATTTTGAGTTGATTCATTCGATACCCTATAAACAAGGTCGAATGTTGCTGTACCCGGGTAACCTGCTGCATTCAGGGTTGATAAACCCAAGTGCGGACATTAACTCTGATCCTACCAGCGGTAGGTTGACGGCAAATATATTTATTAATTTCCAGTAATAGTTTTATAGGTCAGGTCTGTGTCAGGTACTCAGTTAGCTCGTGTTGCTTCGGTGGATAATTGGTGCTCCTTGTCAGAAGCTGAAAGGGCTGCATTGCTCCTGCATGAAAAGCCCTTCATAATCAAAAAAATGGTAGAGCATTGGCCCTTGGTTGAGGCCGGAAAGCACTCTTTTGCTCGCTTGGCGGAATACCTATCGCAATTCGACTCGGGGTTGGTATTCGATGCAATGATTGCTGCCCCACAGGAGCAAGGTCGGTTATTTTATCGCGACACTATGGATCGCTTTAACTTTGAGCATATGAAAGGCTATTTGTCTGATGCTCTAAAAATTCTGCGTGAGCTTGAAGGGCGGGATAACCCCCCCGCATTTTACATAGGTTCGAAAAAAATATCAGAGTACCTGCCGGGTTTAGAGCGTGAGTGTGTTATAGGCGAGCTTCCTGTCCAGATACAGCCGAATATTTGGGTCGGTAATTCTGTCAATGTGGCTACCCATAATGACAATTTTGAGAATGTTGCTTGTGTTGCAGTGGGGCGCCGCCGTTTTACACTTTTTCCGCCAGAGCAAGAAGAGAACCTATACATCACTCATAGGCAGGATACGCCTGGCGGTAGGCCTATTAGTGTGGTGAACCTGCAAAGACCAGATTTTACTCAATACCCGAAATTCCGAAAAGCAATAGAGACAGCGCAGGTTGCCGAACTGGATGCAGGCGATGCTTTATATATGCCGAAATGCTGGTGGCATAACGTTGAGTCAATAAGCGACGTAAATATTTTAGTAAATTTTTGGTGGCAAGGAGCTACTCCTACTTTTAACGAATAATAATGAGCCCATCCCTATGGATGCACGTATATTTAACGTCCACGATATATTTTTGATTATCACTATTTTTGAAGCGATTTTAATTGCTTCTTACCGCTACGCCCAGCCCGGTACTGGAAAGCGCGCCAGCTATTTGCTGGTGGCATTCTTGATTGTGGTAATGCTCGATATGATTACTAATCTAATCATGTGGAATCCGTATTTCCCCATGCCGACGTTAGTTCGGGAGCACTTTCTGCCGCTGACCTTTTGTTTGAGTCATTTTGTGCGTGGCCCGCTGTTTTACTTTTATGTTCGCTCTCTCCTGTACAGCAGTGTGCCGCTGCGCCCAATTCACTTGCTACACGCGGTACCAGCGGTGATGGCAGTCGTCGTAGTGATCGCGACGGGGTTGGTGAGCTCTGATTTACAGCAGCGTTTAGGTGGCTCGAGTATCAGTACTCTGGCGAGTTTTTTGTGGTATTCCTCCAGCATGATCTCGGTGATCTATGCTATGTGGTCGATTTCAACGCTGTACTTTTATATGCATCGCGCGAAACAACATATGTCGCAGTTGCCGGGCTCCGAGATTACCTGGATGGCGGTGCTTAGCGTGTGTTTTTTGATTAGCTGGGCCTGGTCGATTGTGGTGGTGGTTAGCGCTGATTTGGTGGGAGGAGTGTTTGCCGATACGGTAGGTACATCTCACAATTTCATTCGCTTTTTATTGATGAACGGCCTCATCTTTATTAGCCTTATCTATACGGGGAGGTTCATTCGGTTGCAGTCAGAGGCGCACCCTGAAGAAGAGGATGCCGTATCCGATGAAGTACTTCAGGTGATCGAGCAGGGGATTCAAACTCAGCGTTTGCATTTACAGCCGAGTATTAATATTGATCAGTTTTCTGAGAAAATAGGCTTGCCGGTGCGCACCGTGTCACACGCGATTAACCGCCACTTGGGCACGCGCTTCTTTGAGTTTATTAATCAGCACCGTATTGAAGAGGCCAAGCGCCTGTTATCCGACCCCAAAGCCAATGATATGACCATTCTGGATGTGCTCTTAGCGTCTGGCTTTAATAATAAGTCCTCTTTTCACCGCTTTTTTAACCGTTTAGTGGGCACCTCTCCGAGCGATTTTCGTCGCCGTGCTCAGCGCGCGGCGCCCCCGGCTAAGTAACCTTCCCGTACTGTGGCTATGTTTTTCGCTGCGCTGTCTGAACCGCCCCGGTTAAGGGGGCGCAGTAGGTAATCAGGCCGATTTTGAGTATCCCACTTCTCGTGGAGAAAGTGGTTCTGGTCTTGCCAGTACTGGGCTTCGGGCGATTCACCGGCGGGTTGAGGTTCCCATCTTGAGGGATTTTTAAAGGTGGGACGAAATGGCTGTAAAGGAGTGTCAATCTATACTCATACGAGTGAAAGGGCAGCCGGTAACTCCGGTTTTTACTCGTGTTCGGCCGGCGGCAGGTCAGGTGGCTGTCGGTGTGAGCTTGGCAATATGTGAATATTTCCAACTCTCCTTCATGTGATTGCCCCCTCTTTGAGGGGGCCTTTTTACCCCCTCTGCGCGCTAGTTCGCCCACCCTTTACTAATCTAGAGTAGCTTTAAACTTAGACAGTTAAGCGGCTTTGCCGGATTGTATCGCCTGTTTACGAAACTCCGATGGTGACATTCCCACCAAGCGCTTAAAAAAACGGTGAAAAGCCGACTTACTGTTAAAGCCCGCCTGTAGCAGAATGTCTAAGATGGTTTTGTCTTTCGAGGCTGGGTCGGCGAGCAAGCGCTTGGCCTCGTCTACCCGGTAGGAGTTCATAAACTCGAAGAAGTTGGTGCCAAAGTGCTTATTGATGACGCCGGATACATCTCGTATGGGCAGATCAATTCGGGCCGAGAACTCTTCAATATTGAGGTTGTGCTCTAAGAACAGTTGTTGCTCCTCCATGCCGGCTTTAACCTTCTGGATGGCGTCCTCATCGGGGCGGTCTGCCACAGGGGCTTTGGTGACTTCCTCGGCCTTAGTGGTTTGCACATTGTGGGCGTAGGCCAGGCTGTAGGTGAACAGGCCGTTGATTAAGATAAAAATCAGGTAGTTCTCTGATATGCCAAGCCAGTCTGAGGCCTCGGTCGATACAAACTGTGCGCCGATATGCACAAAAATTGAGAAAGCCCAGCTTAGCGAGAAACCGATGGTCAGCACCGACAGCCAGCTAGGCTCACTGGTAGGAATTGAGGAGTACTGCTCTTTGAGCTTGCTATAGTAGTGGCTGATGACGTAGATCGCCGCCAAACCATAAATAAAGGGCACCAGCTTAGTGGCGTGCCATAGGTAGTTAACGATTTGCTGCGAGGTCGCGGTGGCAGTGGCGCTGCGCCAGCGGAGATCATCGCTATCGATCGAAAAAGCCGCCAGACACAGCCAGGCGGCTGCGACAGGTGCCAGATGCGTTAGGTATTTACGCTTAAGGACAAAGGAGTGCTGAGTTAGCGACAAAACATAAAAGAACAGTGCGGGCCCTTTGGTGAGCACGGCAAAGGTCAGTAAGTAAGGGACAATATGCAGATCAAAAAAAGTGCCTATATGGACGGCATCGTTCCATAACACCAGAATACAGAGCGACTGAATCCCGGTGATTAGTAAAAAGCTAATAAGTAGCGCACTCGCCAGACGTTTAGTGGTAACAGGCAGCGCCCATTGAAACAGTGCAAGCAGTACGCACTCGATCATCGTCATTAACAGCACGACGTCGTGAATATTAAAGATATGAGTATCCATGCAGAGGGCAGCTTATTTTAAGTAATGTCAGGTCTAGTAGATCTAGCTTTTATTGTGTTTTGTCATAGTATAAGTGAAATGTAAGGCTTCGCAATGGCAAATAACCAGCAGCTTAACGCTGCTATAGTCCGTCTTAGCTGATCTTGGTCGCGCCAACGACTTTTACAGCACGTGCGCACCGGCCGGGACGATACGGCGCCAGCGGTTATTGTCGGTCAGTGCTGGCGACACATCGTATGGCGGGTTCTGGCACAAGCGAGCCTAGCCGGAGCAGTCAGTGGTAAAAGGTAGGTAAAACCAACCAGATACTTGTAGGGGGCACGCGATAACAGACAATAATCTGCCATTTACGGTTGAGTGGCGGCTGGKATTCATTGGGGGATGGAAAATACTGCCAGTTCTGGCAAAACAAGCTAAGCTCACAGGTGGTAAATTCGCTTAAGCGAACGATACGACGCTTAAGCGCTAGTGCGCTATTTGCTCAAGTGCTAAGCATGAAATATATCCAACCGAAGGAATGGAGCATGAAGTTTTTCTCTTTACCCCTTACCTTAACTTTAGTGGTTGTTGCGTTGCTAGCGGCTTGCTCTGAACAAGACAGCGCGGTTGCGCCACCGCCCCAGCCTAAGGCTGCCACTGCCACAGAGGCGGCGGCCTACGATGCCACGAGTTGGCGCGAGATAATCCCCGAAAGCTGTAACAGCTTTTTTGATGGCTGTAACACCTGCCGCCGGGCACCGGGCGCCGCCGAAGCGGCCTGCACCCGAAAAGCTTGTATGAAGTATCAACAGCCCCGCTGTTTAGATGACGAACAAGCCAGTGCCGGGCAAGCCGGGCGCCAAGTACAGTATCAATGTGCCGGGGAGGCCCGCTTTACGGTGTTTTTTGGCGAATACCGGGCCGACGACCAGCGCGTTAAGCTGGGCCCCGATGAGGTGATGTTGTCGGACGCGCAATCACGCACGACTTACAAGCTAACCCGCGAGCGCTCGGCCTCGGGCGCTAAGTATACCGATGGCACCTTATCTTACTGGTCGAAAGGTTCTGAAGCGGTATTGCAGCAATCGGGCGATACCTTGTATCAAGGCTGCCAGGAGCAGTAATCCGGCCAACGCTGCGGCTACATTTGATGTAATACCAGACCGCTACCGAGCAGCGACTTATGTCGCTGGGTAGGGAGGCGCGTCAACTGTCTCTCGTGTGGGCTCTCTGGCCATCACGGTGGCGTCATAAAGACGGAAATTTCTAGATTTGTGCGATCGTTCTTGTAGCGTGTCACAACCAGCATGAACTTCTATAAGGGAGAGGAAGAAGGAATGAACAGTAAGCTAATATCTCAGGCCAGTGTTGTAGCGATTCTCGGTTTGTCAGTAACCGCTGTGGCAGAGGATGAAGTCCAGGATATGTCCGACCCGTTAGCAATTTATACGCAGGTTGGGGCGGGCATAACCGATAAAGGCATCAACCTCAAAGTGGGTCAGTCTTACGATACAGGTGACCCGGCCACAGCGGGTATGAACCTGATAGAAGTTAAAGGGATTTATGGTGACGCTTTGGGTTGGCTTAGCGATAGTAAGACGACGGACTCGGTTGACTCTTTCCGCTTTCGTAACTTCACTGTAGATCTAACCCAGGGGCGTGGTACACAAATAGATGCGACGGTCAGCCTGAAGCAGAATCTTGTGGCCGAGAAGTCTGCCGATATTTCCTATGGCATCATGCAGGCGCTGCCCAAGATGGGCCGCTTTAATCTATACCCTTTGGTGGGCGTTGGGACATCAATGGGCGAGAACGTGATTGAAGACGACGGCTCGATTGATAGTGGGTACTCGATTATGGGTTTTTACGGGTTGGCTGGTATGTACGCCAAATTCGCCGTAACCGATAAGATTTGGATTAACTATAACCCATTCTGGCTGACGACTATTAGCGGCTCGGATAATTATGAAGATAATTATTATGGCCTTGATAACAGCGATATTTTAACCCACGAGTTTGCGCTGAGTTACCAAATTACCCCGCGTTTTAATGTACGTTACTTTGCCAACTGGAACGAGAACGTGGATTTTGTCGATGGCGACCAGCGTATTGAGTTTAATTACCAGCTGTAAGCATTAGGTCAAATCGTCGTACTAAAGCAAGGTGGCGCCTTAGGGGCGTCAGCTTGCTGCTATTAGCAGCCTCGCTCAATACAGCTTGGCGAGCTGCTTTTCCAGGTAATCAACCAACAGCTGCACTTTGGGCGATAGTCGGCGGTTCGCAGGATACAACGCCCAAATCCCTTCTTTTGCTGGCGCATAGGCGCTAAGCACCTCAACTAATTCGCCGTTGGCAAGCTCGCTCTGCAGATAGTAATCGGGCAGCTGCACCAGCCCTAACCCCTGACAGGCAGCACTGCGCAGCGCGGGTCCGTTGTTGCAGCGTAAGCTGCCATTGACCGGTAGATTTTGCGCCCGCCCGTTAATCGTAAAGCGCCAGTAATCTAACGTGCCCAGCAGGCAATTGTGGTGTGCCAGCTCGCTGGGAGTATGGGGCTGGCCGTGGCGGGCCAAATACTCGGGCGACGCGCACACCATAGGTTGGCGCTCGGCCAGTTTACGGGGGATTAATTGCTCGTCCTCTAGCAGGCCAATGCGCACCGCAAGATCTATACTTTCATCGATTAAATCCAGACGCTGATTACTAAGCTGTAAATCGATACTAAGCCCCGGGTAGCGTTGGGCGAACTCACTGATGAGCGGGGCTAGGTACTTTTCACCAAACGAGACCGGCGCAGTAAGGCGCAAATGACCAGTGGGTGTGTGCTGTAAATTGGCCAGCGCGCTATCGGCGGCGGCCAGGGCATCGAGAATTTGCCGGCAGTGCTGATGGTACACACGGCCCTCTTCGGTGAGGCTGACTTTGCGTGTGGTGCGCATCAGCAAGCTAACCCCCATGCGCTGCTCGCGTGCTTTAACCTGTCGGCTTATGTGGGCCACCGAGCTGCCCAGGCGTTGCGAGGCACGGGTAAAACTGCCGGTTTCGGCCACCGCGACAAACTCGTTGATACCTGCCCAGTCAGCCATTAGCCTCTCATTGTTACCATAAAGTAATAAGGTTTTACAGCTTAACACGATTATTAACGCTGGTTGAGGTAATACAATAGTAAAAACACTGAAAGGAGAGTGAGATGATTAAATCTCGTGCCGCCGTGGCCTGGGGCCCCGGTAAGCCGTTAAGTATCGAAGTGGTTGATGTCATGCCGCCGCAAGCCGGCGAAGTATTGATCAAAGTGGTTGCCAGCGGCGTTTGCCATACCGATGCTTTTACCTTGTCCGGCGAAGATCCCGAGGGCAACTGGCCAGCCATTTTGGGCCATGAAGGTGGTGGTATTGTCGAGCAGGTGGGTGAGGGTGTAACCGACTTAAAGGTGGGCGATCACGTGATCCCGCTGTACACCCCCGAGTGTGGTGAGTGTAAGTTTTGTACGTCGGGCAAAACTAATCTGTGCCAGCAAATTCGCGAAACTCAGGGCAAAGGTCTGATGCCCGACGGTACCACGCGCTTTTATAAAGACGGTGAGCCGATTTATCACTACATGGGTTGCTCGACTTTCTCGGAGTATACCGTGTTGCCCGAGATATCTCTGGCTAAAGTCAATAAAACCGCGCCGCTAGAAGAAGTGTGTTTGCTCGGTTGTGGTGTTACCACCGGTATGGGCGCCGTGTTGAATACCGCGAAAGTTCAATCCGGCGATAGCGTGGCAATTTTTGGTTTAGGTGGCATTGGCTTATCGGCCATTATCGGTGCCACCATGGCCGGCGCCGGGCGGATTATCGCCATTGATTTAAATGAGCGTAAGTTTGATTTAGCTAGGCAGTTGGGGGCTACCGACTGCATCAACCCCAAAGATTACGATAAGCCTATTCAAGAGGTGATCGTCGAGTTAACCGATGGCGGCGTAGACTTCTCGTTTGAGTGCATCGGTAATGTCGATGTGATGCGTTCGGCACTGGAGTGCTGCCATAAAGGCTGGGGTGAGTCGGTGATTATTGGTGTGGCTGGCGCCGGGCAAGAAATTAGCACCCGTCCTTTTCAGTTAGTCACCGGGCGGGTTTGGCGCGGTACCGCCTTCGGCGGCGTTAAAGGCCGTTCTGAATTACCGGGGATCGTGGAAGATTACTTGGCCGGAAAGTTTAAGTTGGACGACTTTATTACCCATACCATGGGGCTGGACGATATTAATAAAGCGTTTGATTTAATGCACTCGGGTGAATCCATTCGCAGTGTGATTCACTTTAACAAGTAAAGGGGTACGTATGAGCCTTGAATTGTTAAACAGCAATAAAAGCTTTGGCGGTTGGCACAAGCAGTATCAGCACCAATCAACCGCTTTAAACTGCTCTATGCGCTTCGCTATTTATTTGCCACCGGCTACGTCTGCGGGCGTCAAGGTGCCGGTGCTTTATTGGCTGTCTGGACTAACCTGTACCGACGAGAATTTTATGCAAAAAGCCGGCGCGTTTCGAGCCGCCGCCGAATTGGGGGTTGCGATTGTCGCACCCGATACCAGCCCTCGCGGCGAAGGCGTGGCTGACGCCCCGGATGGCGCCTATGACTTAGGTTTGGGGGCGGGCTTTTACGTCAATGCCACGCAAGCGCCATGGTCGAGCCACTACAAAATGTACGATTACGTACAGCAGGAGTTGCCCGATTTAATCGAACAGCACTTTCCGGTTACCGACCGGCGCTCTATTAGTGGCCACTCGATGGGCGGTCACGGTGCGTTAGTGATGGCTTTAAAAAATCCCGAGCGCTATCAAAGCGTAAGTGCGTTTAGCCCGATCGCTAACCCGGTGAATTGCCCCTGGGGGCAAAAAGCGTTTAAAGCGTATTTAGGTGAAGACCGTGATGCTTGGGCCGAGTACGATGCCAGCGTCTTAATGACAACGGGAGGCACGGTGCCCGCGTTGGTTGACCAGGGCGAGGGCGATACGTTCTTAACCGAACAGTTAAAGCCCGAATCGTTAACGGCGGCAGCCGAGACGAGCGGTTATCCGCTTACGTTACGCATGCAACCGGGGTACGATCACAGCTATTATTTTATCGCCAGCTTTATTGATGAACACGTGCGGTTTCACGCCGATTATTTGCAACGTTAGTTAAGGGTCGCTGTGTTGTTGGGCAGTGGTCGAACACAGTTTCGGCCACTGCCTTTTGCTTGATAAAGCGCTTTATCAGCGCATTTAATCCAGTGGTTCCAGGGCTTCTCTACGTCGTGTTGCGAACAGCCAAATGAGGCGGTTAATGCTGGCGAATGATCTTTAAACGCCTGCTCAATTTCTAGCCTAAGGCTTTCGGCGACTTGTATGGCGCCCTCAAGAGGCGTGTTATTAAGCAGTAGCAAAAACTCCTCGCCACCATAGCGATACACCTGGTCATTATTGGCTCGCAGGCGGCCATGAATAATATCGGCCACTTTTTTTAGGGCGATATCGCCTTGCTCATGGCCGTGAGTATCGTTGGTCTCTTTAAAGTGATCCAGGTCGAGTAAAATAATAGAGCCGCTAAAGGCGTCTGTTTGTTCATGGTTGTGCGCTTCCAGATATTGGCTAAGCTTGCGGCGGTTGCCGATACCCGTTAGAGGGTCGATGGTGGCTTGTTGCTGCAGTTGTTGCCGCTGATCTTCTGTGCGCCAGGAGAACACCCACCCAAACGCATTGACCAGTAACAGTGTCACCAGAAGCTCAAAGAGAACTAAGGACTCTTTGAAGTGGTTGATAAGCGGTGTTAAGGCAATCAGGGCGCATACATTGATGATGCCGGCAAAGCGCGCTGGCAGAATAAAAAAGTTGGCAATTGATATCGGGTAAATCCAATAAATAAGGGTGTCGGCTTTCAAGTGAGCCATAGCAACCCCGGCGGTTGTATAAAAAATGGAGAGTACGATGCTGGCCAGCTTGATCCGGCCGGTGCGCAGCGCCACTACCAAGATAACAACCATGCCGCCGATAATAATGCCATCGGCAATTGCTAATAACCACTCTTGAGATAAAACGCGGGCGACCGCAAAGGGAGTAATCGCCAGAATGGCGCAGCTGCACAGCAAAATGACCATGGCGAGCTGAAAGTGCTCTCGAAGAATCTTTAGCATAGCAAAAAAACTGTGCCTCGGGCGGTGGCAGGGCTAATCGCTGCGAGTTGGCAAACCTATAGCTTAGGTGACGAGCTTATTATGTAACATAGCAACCCATTGGGGTTTTCGCAATATTTTCGGCCAGCGCCCCAAAGGCACTGGCCGCCGTGGCTAAGGATTGATTTTAAAGATGACATTAATCCGTTTGCTTAAGGTAATGGTCTCGGGGGCAAACAAATCGAACGATCGACCTCGGTCGGCCGCCATGGATATAGCGCCGAATTTTTCGGCACTAACGCCAAAACGCGCCATAAAATTATCAAAGCCGGCGTCTTCAGTAATGGCATAAACCGATTTAATCTCGGCATCGAGTGCGGCGGCCAGGTTGTTGCCGCGCTCGCGTGCATCGGCTCCGGCTTTAGCAACAAGTGAAGTCATCACCTCGTCGCGGTTCGATATGTCAAAGCTCGCATTTAGGCCGCTGGTGTTGTCCATGCGCATAAGCTTATTCATGAGTTTTTCATAGGTATCTAGGCCGTCTACCTCTAACGTAAATCGTTGAGTCACCTCGTAGCCGATAATCTCCATATTACCGTTCATGTTTTCACGGTTGCGACGCACTTGTTTATCGATTGCATAAGACTCAATCTGCTCATGGCTTAGCCCGTTTTCTTTGGCAAGTGCAACCACTTCGGCGCCACGCTCGGCCACCGTATTCATGGCAAGTTCGGCGCTTTTATTAAATTCCATTACCTGAAAGTTAACGGTGACAGTATCGGGGGCAACCTCGATCTCGGCCTCGCCGGTCACGGTGATAAACGGGAAGTCGGGCATCGGTTGCGCCCAGGTGGATACGCTAACCGCGAGTACAGCGGTGGCAGAGAGTAATTTTTGTAAAAGTGTCATATCAAGCTCCTGTAGGTACACGTGCATTTGACGTTTATAGCGAGTTTCAGTTCCGGCTCCGGGGGGTGACTATTGTCCGGGCTTAGGGACCTCCTGCTTGTTCACGCCTTGATCCGCCACCTTCTCCTCGGCAAACTGCTGCTCGTCGGTGCTGGGCTCGGGTTTATCTTGCTGGTTCTGTTGCCTTGGGGTAAAGGCCAATTGAGTATAGAGCGCGAAGTGATCAGAGCCAAACGGCTGCAGCCGGTGCATATCAACCAAGGTAAAATGATCAGAGTGAAACACATGGTCCAGCGGCCAGCGTAGTAATCGGTATTCGGCGTGAAAGGTGTTAAACATACCCCGGCCAATACGCGGGTCTAGCAGCCGGCTAATGCGGCGAAAGGCTTTGGTGGTGCGTGACCAGGCCACGTCATTTAAGTCGCCCGTAACGATCACAGGGTCTGTGACGCTTTTAAGGCTGCGGGCTACCACCAGGAGCTCGGCATCGCGCTCGGAGGATTCGCTGTTCTCTGTGGGGCTGGGAGGCGCCGGGTGTAAAAAATGGCAGCGTACTTTGTCGCCGGAGCGCAATTCTACTTCGGCGTGCATGGAGGGTTTATCGTCTTCAACTAAAAAGTTGATGCTCGCGTCTTGCAGCGGTAACTGAGAGTACAAGTGCATGCCGTAGAGGTTGTCCAATGGGCACTTGAGTGTGTGTGGGTAATCGTCTTGCAGTACATCAAGCTTCTCTTGCCACCACTGATCTGACTCCAGGGTGACTAAAATATCGGGTTTAAGTTGGCGTATCTGCCGCAACAGCTTATCGGCGCCCCGGTTTGGGGTGAGAACATTGGCCGTTACGATACTGATGGTGCGCTCGCTACCAGGTTGTTTACAGCCTTTTACCTCGCACTGGTAAAGTGGGGTGTAGGGCAGAATCCACCATAACTGATAAGCCAGGCAGGCAAAGGCAATTGCCAGCATCGTTAAGGCGGCAGGTGCTTCAAACCCTACAAAAATAAATAGGCCGATGATTTCGATCACCCATAGCCCGGCGATCTGCAACCTCGGGAAGTCGAGTACCCGTACCGGCCAGGCATCAATGCGCGCCAGCGGTAACAAGGTAAAAAGCGCAAGTAGTGCGGTTAGCACGATAAAAAATATGAGCATGATAAATCCCTGACGTTCTGAATGCTCGACTGTACCACAAGCACAGATCCAGGCGTGTGTCACACGCGTAGCTATACGGGTGGATCTCTTTAATCTGGGTGTGGGTATGCGACAGGGCAAAAACTTGGTGGGTGGGCGAGTACTTGGGGCTTTCACGGTAGCCTTGGTGATCTCCTTAAGCGCTGGTTGTGGTGGCAGCGGCAGCACCGGTGGCACAAACCAAAGCCCGGCCGGGAGTTCTCTATCGTCTGCGCCGTTGCGGGATGACGTAGTCGTGCCCGCGCGCATCGCGTGGGGCGATCATCCGTCTCAGTTTGCCGACTTATACTTGCCTGACGAGTCTAGTGGCTTGTTGCCGGTTATTATTATGATTCATGGCGGTTGCTGGAGCTCGGCTTATGGCCTGGAGTTTCAAGCGGGTTTAGCGCAGGCCATGGCCGGCCGAGGCTTTGCCGTATGGAATATTGAATACCGCCGTTTAGGCAACGGGGGCGAGTGGCCGGTGATGTTTAAAGATGTTGCGGCGGCGGCAGACTATCTGCCCGCGATCGCGCAGGACTATCAACTAAACACCCGCGCGGTTACGGTTATAGGCCACAGTGCGGGCGGGCACCTGGCGCTGTGGTTGGCCAGCCGGGGGCAAATTGCCCCAGACAGCCGCTTATATAACCCCGAGCCATTAGCCGTTAAGGGCGTGCTCAGCCTTGCGGGTATTGGCGATTTAACCTCCCGCGCCTGTGGCGAGTCTGCCGGGCGTATTCTTGATCGGGCGGCCATTGATACAGCGCAATATCAGGCACGGTTAGCGGCAGCCTCGCCCCTGGAGCTACTGCCCACAGGCGTTAGCACTCGCCTGTTAAGCGGCAGTAATGACGGCATTGTGCCATCAGATTTGGCTCAAGCTTACGTGGGGGCCGCGCAGCTTGCTGGCGATGATAGCGAGCATTTGCTTATTGCCGGGGCTGATCACTTTGACCTAATTGACCCAGAATTTATGGATATAACCCTACTAGAGAACACGCTGCGGCAGATGCTGGCCCAGTAACGGCCGCTATAGGCGGTCAGGGGGCAATATGGCCATCGTGTAGGTGTTTTTTGTCAAAGGTAAAGATAATGTCGGGGTTGGGCTCCTGGTAGTCGAACACTCTGGCCGGGGACTCTACCTGTTGCAGTAAGTGACGAATCACCGCCAGCCGGGCGCGCTTTTTGTTGTTGGCATTAACAATTGTCCAGGGGCTGTGCGCGCGGTGGGTTTGCATCAGCATGGCGTTGCGGGCCTGACTGTAATCGTCCCAGCGCTCTTGGGCGACGGCGTCGATAGGGCTTATCTTCCATTGCTTTAACGGGTCGTCGCGCCGCGCCTGCAGGCGCTTGGCTTGCTCCTCCCGGTCGATATCCAGGTAATACTTAACAATCTGCACACCCGACTTGTTTAGCAGTGCCTCAAAATCGACCACCGTGTCTATAAACTGCCGGTATTGTGCCTCGCTGCAAAACCCCATCACACGTTCAACGCCAGCCCGGTTGTACCAGCTGCGGTTCATTAACACCATCTCCTGGGCTTTGGGTAGGTGGGCAACATAGCGCTGAAAGTACCAGCTTTTCTGCTCTTGGTCGGATGGCTTACCCAGCGCGACAACGCGGGTTTCCCGTGGGCTCAAGTGCTCCACAATGCGTTTAATGACGCCGTCTTTGCCGGCGGCATCGCGCCCTTCAAAAATTACCAATAGCTGTAGGTCGCTGGCAATCAGGTGCTTTTGCAGTTTAACCAGCTCCACCTGAAGGTGGTGCAAGCTCTCTTTGTAGTGAATATTACTCATGGGGCGTATCTGCTCCTGTGGCACAATATTAAGAAGGTTTATGTTCAGCTAAAGTCAAACTAATAACAAAACAATCTGAAAGATTTTTGCCTTTGGGGTCGATATTGACTGTATCACCCTCGTGTTTGTGATTCTGGTGTATCTTTATAGAGTAGCCCAGTAGCTGTTGGGCTGCCGCCGTGTGTGACAGCGAATATCGCTGATAGCCAAATGCGTAATACGGGAATTTAATTCATAAGGACAATGCTATGTTTGGGCAACAAAAAAAACTGGTGCTGCAACTGGATCAGCTGGACGGGCAATGCGGTGCACTCCGGGCAGACCTTAATGCCATTAAGAGTAGTATGGGGTATATCGAGTTCACCCCGGCCGGGGATATTATTGATGCCAATCCGTTATTTTTGCAGGTGGTGGGCTACGCTGCTAGCGAGGTAATCGGCCGGCATCACCGTATGTTTTGTGAGCCAGATTATGTGGAGTCTGAAGAGTATCAGCAGTTTTGGCAGGACTTACGCGCCGGCAAAACAAAAAAGGGTACGTTTAACCGGCGCATTAAAAATGGCGAGGCCATTTGGCTTGAAGCCAGCTATTTTCCGGTATTCTCCGGCGCCAATGTGGTTAAAGTTATTAAAATTGCCTCGGACGTTACCGCCACTCAGCGATCGCTACAAGAGCGCAATGCCCTGTTTAGCGCGCTCGATACGTCATTGGCGGTCATAGAGTTTACGCCCGATGGCACGATCTTAACGGCGAATCAAAATTTTCTGCAAACCGTTGGTTACGAATTGACTGAGGTGGTCGGCGAGCACCACAAAATATTTTGCACGGAATCGTTTTATCGCAATAATCCAGACTTTTGGCAGTCGCTGGCGCGGGGCGAGTTTAAGTCGGGCAAGTTTGAGCGCCGCGGCAAGAACGGTCAGGCGATTTGGCTGGAGGCGACGTACAATCCCATTTACGACGATAAGGGTCGGGTATACAAAGTTATCAAGTTTGCCAGTGACATCACCGTTCGTATTGATACGGCCCTGCAGGCTATCGAGACGGCCTCATCGACATCAGAGCAAACCTCACACATCACCGCCGAAGCTCGCTCGCGCCTCGGCGACGCTGTAGCCACAGCGAATCAGGTAAGTGAGCAAATTGCCCAGGCTTCAGAGATTACCGACCGGTTGAACTCTCAGTCTGACAGCATCAGTACTATTGTCAGTACCATTCGCTCTATTGCCGATCAAACTAACCTGCTAGCGTTAAATGCAGCCATCGAGGCGGCTCGGGCGGGGGATCAGGGGCGCGGGTTTGCGGTGGTGGCCGATGAGGTGCGGCAGTTGGCGTTTCGCACCAGTGAAGCCACAGAAGAAATTGCCTCGGTGGTAAGCCATGATCACGAGCTAACCCGCGCGATACGCGAAAAAATGGAGCAGGTCAGCCTGATCTCGGCCGAGGGGCAAACCAAGATCAGTGGTTTAACCGAGGGGCTAACAGAGGTCGAGCAGGGCGTCAGTCATTTTGCCGAAATGGTGGGGCAGTTGGTCGAGCGCTAAGCGCGCTGGTTTTTAACCTTGAGGGTTTAGTGGCAGCGACTGGGCGGCGCAGTAACCACTCGCCCAGGCCCACTGAAAGTTGTACCCCCCGAGCCAACCGGTCACATCCAGTACCTCACCTATAAAGTACAGCCCAGGTGACTTTTTGCTCTCAAACGTCTTTGACGAGACTTCATCGGTATCGATGCCACCGCGGGTAACCTCGGCGGTGCGATAACCTTCCGTGCCTGCCGGCTTGCACGCCCAGCGCTGCAGGCAATCGGCTAAATGCTCGATATCGGTATTGCTCAACTGCGCCAGCGGTAAGTGTAAATAAGGTTGCGCCCCGTGAAACTCGAGCCAGGCTTGTACAAAGCGCTTGGGTAGGTGTTGTGCCAGCAGCTTGGTCAGCCCCGCTTTTTCGCCCCGGTCGCGCCACTGCTTAAGCTGCTCGGCAATATTCAGTTGGGGTAAAAAGTCGATGACAATAGTATCGCCCGGGTGCCAGTAGTTAGAAATTTGTAGCACCGCAGGGCCACTAATGCCTTTGTGAGTAAACAACAAAGCCTCGGCAAAGCGTTGTTCGGCGCAGCTTATGGTTACCGGCAAAGAAACTCCCGCCATGGACTGCATCAATGCGAGCAGCTCCGCTTTAAAAGTGAAGGGCACCAGAGTGGCGGCGCGCGGCTTTATTTTTAGGCCAAATTGTTTGGCAATGTCGTAGCCAAAACCCGTGGCGCCCATGGTGGGGATAGACAGCCCGCCCGTGCCTATCACCAGTGAGTGACAGCGCCACGGCCCCATGCTGGACTCTATCTGGTAACGATGCTCTGGGGTGGCTATCGGCTCGATTGATTCAATGTCGCAGTGGGTTACGATCTCCACACCGTATTGTTCACACTCGGCGAGTAAAATATTCAGAATATCCTTGGCCTTGTTGTCGCAAAACAGTTGGCCGAGGGTCTTTTCGTGATAGGCCAGCTGATACTTTTCGACCAGTGCGATAAAGTCCCACTGGGTAAAGCGCGCCAAAGCCGATTTGCAAAAATGCGGATTACCTGAGAGATAGTTGCCGGGCTCGACATGGTAGTTGGTAAAGTTGCAGCGTCCGCCGCCGGACATCAGAATTTTTTTGCCGACTTTGTTGGCGTGATCCAGCAGAGCTACCCGTAGGCCGCGCGCTGCAGCTGACGCGGCACACATCAAACCGGCGGCGCCCGCGCCAATAATAATCACATCGTAGCGTTTCATAACTTCAACCAGCCAAGCAAAAGTCGCCATGATACGCCAAGCGTTGGGTTAAGTCTTGCCAACAGTTTTTTGGACTTTAATGCCTGGCTGGGGCAAGCCTTTCTCGTGGTATCGGAAATGGCGGTGGTGCGGAGTGTTAGCCAGTGGGCCTATGTCTGCTTGCTTAATTACCAGCTGGAGCCGGCCTGAATATACCAGGCTGATTCTTCTGGCCCCCAGGCGACATCCACACCCATGGTAAAGCCGTAGCGCCGGGCAATAAGATAACGGAAACCGGTGCCGTAGCTTTCGACACTGTCGGCATCGCCGGTAAGCTCACTCCAGTTTTCGGCCACAAAGCCGGCGCCGCCAAAGCCCTTTAAGTGCCAGCGTGGGGTGAGTTTATAGGTGGCTTCTATCTCGCTGATAAAGGCCTGGTTATTTTGGTAGCGGGCGGCGGGAACACCGCGCATACGCAAACCGGGCAGGGCGTAGGGTGGCAGAGTTTCACCGCCCGCGGGCTCTATGCTCTGGTAATCCAGGCGCAGGGCTACGTTGACTTTGTCGCTCAGGCGCCAATAGTTTAAGCCGGTAAATTGGTACTGGGTGTAATTTAAATCGCTGCCAATAGCGTCATCAAACTGTACCGCCCGGGCGCGGTAGTTGTAACCCGCCTCGGGATTCATGGGGTTGTCGCGCGAGTCGTATTCAAGAATTAAGCCTAGCCCCGAGGTATCCTCGCTGATGTCTAACCTATTTTGTAAAAACGCTTCGACTTTGTCGTTGAGCTCGTCGTTGGGCAATAGCTCGATATCGATATCGTTGGCAAGCGTTGTCTCCATATGCTGGTAAGTTTGATAAACACCGGCAAACCATTTGCTGCTGCCCAGACGAAAGGTCAATTTTTGCAGCATGGCGGGGCCGCTAATGTTTAGCTCGACGGGGTTTTGTAAATCGACGTTGGCGACGCGGTAAAAATCCAGGTTAATGTCCGGGTAGGCGATGCCGCCTTTGTAGCGGATGGTATCGCCCCGCCAAAAGCCTATGTGGCCTGCGCCGCCAAACTTGGTGCCATTTTCGGTGGCGGCCATGCCGAGGATACTAATATTCTCGGGGATTACGCCGGTGGTCTTGGCGCTTTTTTTTTGTTCATCGGACTCGTGAAAAAATACCCCCATTACCCCTAAGCCGTTACCGGTCGCGGGTTCAGTGATAATCACCGGTACGGGTAAAAAGCCGAGCATATGCTGGCTTAAAAATTGGCTGGCATCGAGCATGCCGTCTTCGGGGTCGATAAAGTCTTCGCTGATGGCAAAGCTGTGGACGGCGGCAAATGCCAGAGCGAGAGGGGCGGCTTTTAGTAAGGTCAGGGGCTTCATAAGCTATCCTTGTGCAGCACTGACCATTAAGGTTAGCTGATAAGAGCCTATAAGGATAGTTGTAGCCCCAGGTTTGGCCCAGGGCTACTGAGTTTATTACAAAGGCCGCAATTTGATATTGCGAAACCAGACCTTATCACCATGATCCTGCAATAGGATATGGCCGCCGGGAGTTTTGGCAAAATCGCTCCAGTCGGCAAACTTACTGTTGTTAATAAGTTGCTGCCACTGGGGTGAGGCCATATCTGTTTCGACAAGTTTGTAGCCGTTTAACCAGTGCTCGATTTTGCCGTTGTTTACCACCAGACGGGTGCGGTTCCATTGCCCGGCGGGCAGTACCGTAACGAATTTGGACTTAATCAAATCGTACAGGTCGCCGGCGCGGTGCTTTTCAATTTTACCGTCCGGGTGGCCGGGGTTATCCAGCAACTGGTATTCGGGGCCACTCTCGTAGGCGTGCTCTAGCTCGGACTTTTCTTTTACGTTGTAGAGTATACCGCTGTTGCCATCTTTGGCCAGCTTCCACTGCAAACGCAACTCAAAGTTGGTAATAGGCTCTGGTGTAATAACCACATCGCCGCCCCCCGGAGTTGTCCAGCCTTTATCGTCGGGGGTGCGACCGGTTAAGTGCAGTGTGCCTTCGTCGACTATCCAGCGCTCTCCCAGACGGTCGCTGTTATAGTTGCGCAAACCGTTAAGGGTTTTGCCGTCAAATAACAGTTGCCACCCATCGGCTTGCTCCTGTTTGGTGAGCTGGTTGTGGTTAACGCTATAGTCGGTATTGATAACAACCGGTTTGTTTTGCGGGATGGCATTTAACGTGTACCAGGCCTCTGTAGTCCACAGCTCTTGATCGCTGGCGCTGCTAAATGGGCGTTTAATACGAAAATACACCAGGTGATTGTCTTTTAAACCCTTCAGCTTAAATTGCGCGCGGATGCGATCTTCTGACAGCGAGAATGCTTGCACCTCCAGTGCGTCTTTATCTATTTTCGGGCCGCCGTACTCGGCCGTAGGCTCATAGCGCCACTGGATAATTTCAAAGTCATCGGCGCTTAGGTTTAGTCCGGCTTTAACCGGTTCGGTAAAGGTAATTTCAAAACCATCGCTGCGCGCACTGACACTGAGCATTTCAAAGGTGGTGTTGCCGTTATAATTTAAGCGCTGCAAACCGTACCATTTGCCGCCGGCGTGGGCCCAGTTGCCGGGGTTGCCCACGCCACCCACAATCAGCGAGCCGTCGGGTGCCCACTGTAGTCGGTTAACGCCTGCCTCCAGCCCTTGAATAAAACGGAACACAGCGCCTTGCAAGCGGCCGTTGACGCGCTCGGCAAATACACGCTTAATGCCGCCGTGCGTCACTTCGCCGTGAATCATTTGGTTTTTATAGGGGCCAATGTCGAGCGGGGCGGGCTCGCTGGGTGAATTGCCAATTTCGTCTTGCGGTAGCCACACCACGGGCAGGGTCTCTGTGAGCTTGGCGGTGCCGTCATAGTCAACAGAGCGGGAGCCGTACCAGGCGCCGTCGGTGAGCTCAATAATTTTACTGGATGGCACCCAGTCGCCTTGGTTATCGGCAATAAAGAGTTGGTCGTCAATGCCAAACCCGATACCGTTGGGGGTGCGTAGGCCCGAGGCCACCATGGTCACCTCACCGGTCTCTTTATTCACTTTAAACGCGTGACCGCGGTCAGGGGCTTGTGGGTCGGCGCTGGCACCACCGGGTAAAATGGCGGTGGCTAAGGCGCCGTAAAAATAGCCATCTTTATACTCCAGGCCAAAGGCGAACTCGTGAAAGTTACCGGTTACCGACCAGTCGTTAGTCACAAGGCGGTATTGGTCGATAATGTCATCGCCGTTGACGTCGACGAGCTGCGTTAGCTCTTGCTTTTGCAGTACGTAAATGTCGCCGTCCACTACTTTTAACCCCAAGGGCTCGGCCAGGCCGCGGGCAATGCGTTTAACGTTAATTTTCTCGGGCGCGGCATCCCAGTTAGAGACAACGTACACCGAACCCTCTGGGTCCCAGGTGGAGACCACCAAGCGTCCGTCGGGTAAAAAATCCAGCCCGCCCACCATGGGCTCAAATTCTTTCGGGCGCGCCTGATGCAAATCAAACGACGGGTGCACGCCCGCCACTTCGCGCGTGTCTCCAGGCACGGTTTTGACAATATCCGGGTCGGTTACCACGGGCTCGACCGTGCGTACATCGTTGGGCGTGGCCAGCAACATGGATTCGGGCACTAATTCAAACGCGCCCGAGACTGGGTTTTTCCACTGTAGCGATAAGGCGGCACCCGAGGTTCCCTGAAAATAAATAATCTCCAGCGGGTGAATACCGGGCTCGAGCGAGATCTCTGTGTCCATCGGGTCTGGCCCGTGAAAGCCCCAGTGGTTGATGGCCAGCTTGCCGTTTAAATATAAGTAAGAGCCATCATCGCTTACCAAGCGCAAAGTGGTGTTGAGTGGCTCGGTAAGATGTAAGTTGGTTTTTACTTGATATGCAAAGCGCTCTTTAATGGGTTCAAAGGCGTTAATGTCGGGCAAATGGATTTGCCGGCTATGGGCGGCTAACGCCGGTGGTGTGGTGCGCAGCACATCCACATTGGGTTGGTCGCCGGAAAAGTAATGCTGATAAAACAGCGCGCCGGGGGTGTTTTCACTAAGCTCTGGGGTTTGTTCTTTTAAATTAACGGCTACCGCCGCTTGAGCCATTGGGCCCGCGTTATCGGAAGTGTCGACGGCTGAGGGCGTTAAGGAAAAGATGTAATCTACCATTTGCTCAGCATCTTGTGCGCTTAAATCGGGGTGGGGCGTCATGGGAACTTGCCCCCAGTTACCGGCTCCGCCGCTGATGATTTTATCGGCGAGCGCGGTGGCAGAACCGCCCTCATTCGCATAGCGCTGGGCAATACTGACATAAGACGGCCCGACGGTTTTAACCTCGGCGTTATGGCAGGCGGCGCAGTCGCTGTTGTTGATTAGGGTGAGGCCTGGGGGCTCTTGAGCGTCGGGCGCCGTTTTTTCACTCCGCTTGAGTTTGGGCAGTGGCGGGTAAGACAGAGTTAGGGTGGTTTCGCCGTTGCCAAGTTGTAGTGTACTGCCGGTAATGCGGCCGTCGCCGGTAACATCGTAGGTATCGGGTAGCTTTAAGCCTTCAAGGGTAGCGTGTTGCCCGGCAGCGAGCCCGCGCACGGTAAATGTGCGGGTAAGAATAATGCCCTCGGCGGCCGGCGCGTGCCAGGGGGTTTCGATAATCTCAATCGCCCCATTGCCAAACTGCAGCTGAGCATGAGCGCCGTCCAGCCGATAGCCTTGGTAATCAACGCCGTCGGCCCAACGGCTTGCGCCGTTTAATAAATAATTACGCGGCGGCGTTGAAGGTTGCGGCCCGTGTTTTTGGTCGTACACCGCGCCCGAGAACTCTATTTGGCCATCCCACACCTTATACAGCTCGCCGCCGTCGGTGTCGTAAGCAAAACTGAGATCATCGCCTAACCTAATCGTGAGCACCCGGGGTTTACCGTCCAGCACTGAGCGAAACGCTGGCATCGGGCCGCTAAGGTCCGTGCTGGCTGTTGTTTGTTTTGCGCTGTCGGGGCTGCAGGCGATTAATACCAGTGAGCTGCTTAGCAGTAATAGTGTTTGGGGGCGGTTGAATAAACTCGGCATGGCGGTCTCCGCTGTGTGCTCTTTTTTATCAGTTTATGGTTGTCCTGAGCGGGAGTGTGCCACGGCGACGTGCGCCGCGGCGGTTGAATACGTTTTCATAACCGTAAACTAAACGGGCTTTAACAGTTCCTTACAGACGGCCGAGAAGGTTAATACCAATCAGCGCCAGAATCCCTACCTGAGCCAACAGTGCAATACCGTAAAAATAACTGCGTGGGCTGGGGTTTTTCTCGGTGGCGATAGCGTAGTAAAGCGCCATATGAATAATACGAGCGAGCGCGTAAATCATCACTAAAATGCCAATCCAGCGTGGGTTGGTGCCGCTAAACACCGCCAGAAACACACTGCCGATAAACAGCGGAAAGTTCTCTAGCGAGTTCATAAAGGTACGATTGGCGCGAAACACAAACGAGCCGTGAGACAGGTGCTCGTCCATTTTTCCTGGTATGGCGCCCGGTTGTTTCGCTTTGCTCATAGCCGCTACGGTGGCCTGTACCAGCAGGGTGACCAACGCGATGTAAACCCAAACGTAGGTGAAAGTGTAATCCAGAGGCATAGCGGTATCCTTTTGTTAAGTAAAAGAGTTTATTCGCGCGAACGCTTACTCCAGATCAGTAGCCGGTTGTTAGCGGGCATCGCGTGATCGTCCTGTAAGTGTAGATCATGGCTCTGTGCCAGCTCGATTAAGTCTTCTATGGCGCGAATACCGCTACCCGGGTCGCGCTGGCGCAGCATTTGATCAAACGCGGCGTTGCTCTCACTGGTGAATTGCCCGTTGTAATTAAATGGGCCGTACAGGGCAAATACGCCTTTGTGGGGTAACTGGCGGCCTACCTCGTGAAATAAATTTTGCACCAGCGGCCAGCTGACAATGTGAGCGGTGTTCGCCGAGTACACGGCGTCAAACTCGCCGGGCCAGTTCGGTGCCGACAAATCAAAAATAACCGGCCGGCGTAGGTTGTCGCTTGGCTGCGAGTCTATCCAGCTATTGATGCCCGCGTGATTATGCTCCAGATCGCTGGTTTGCCACACCAAGTGCGGTAGCGCGGGAGCAAAGTGCACCGCGTGTTGGCCAGTGCCCGAGCCGACTTCCAGCACCCGGGTACGATCTGAAAACACGCTTTGTAAAATCGTAAGAATAGGTTGTTTGTTGTTTTCGCACGCTTGGGAAAAGGGTAAGGACATAGAAAGATCGTTGGTTGAGAGTGATAGTGGTGGCTAGGTTTTTGGCGCTGCATTAAAAGGACTAGCGGGTAACGGTGGACGGGGAGTGGAGTACGGGGGCGAGAAATTTTCCGCTCCCCGTTCCCCTTAAACAGTCCTCCGGCCTTTAATACTTAACACTGCACCCATACGCGCGAGTGGCAGGTTCTGCCACCGGCTCGCCGGCCATAGCGGAATCCAATGCGGCGGCTAAGTAGTTGTGCGAGTCGGGTATCACCGCGGGGTTGGCTGAATCGTTATCATCGATGGCGCCGGCGTAAACCACATCGCCCTCGGGGTTGATCACAAACATATGTGGAGTGGTTTTAGCGCCATAGTCGCGGCCCATGTTGCCGTCGGGGTCGAGTACAAAGGCACTGCTGGCGTTTAGGTTGTGGCTTTCGGCTTCGGCTTTGGCTTCAACCGGGCCCAGATAACCTTGCTTGCCTTCCGCCGATGAAATCACCGTTAGCCAGTTAACGCCTTGGTCAGTGTATTTTTTTTGCAGCGCTTGCATGTTGCCGCTGCCGTAGTGCTTGCGCACGTAGGGGCAGTCTTTGTTAAACCACTCGAGCACCAACCACTCACCCTCATAATCAGTGAGTGCATGCATCTCGCCGGAGGCATCCACCTCGGAGAAGGCGGGGGCGGATTCGCCGGGCGTGGCAACGGCAAAACTTAAGCTGGGCACACTTAGTGCGGCGGCAAATAACAACGGGCGGATCGGGTTGCGGACGTTCATGTCGGGTCTCCAATAGTTGGGTTATTCGCTATCAAACAGTTCGGTTATCATGCGCTCTTGCAGCAGTTGCGGCAAGAGCATCGCTTGCGTGCTGCCTGCCGGGTACCAGGCGTAAACCGGCAGTGAGTTGCGCCCCAGAGCCTCAAGTGCCTCGGTAATTTCCGGGTCAAAACGGGTCCAATCGGCGCGTATTGCCAGTACATTATGCCGCTTAAATAACTCGCGGGTGTGATCGGTGTCTAACACCAGCTTTTTATTCACCTGACAGGTAATGCACCAGGCCGCGGTGTAGTCGATAAACACGGCTCGGCCGGCGGCGCGGGCCTCGGCAATGGCGGTTTTATCGTAACTTTGCCACAGCGTGCTGCTCGCTTGGAGGGTAGGTGCCTCGGCGCGCATTAAGGTGGCGCCGCTTACGGTGATTGCGCTGAGAGCGATCACCACGGCGAGCGCGGTACGTAGGCGTCCCGCTCCGTGCGCCAGCCACAGGGCGAACACCAGCGCCAGCAGCAGCGAGCAACCCAGTACCCAGCCGATGTCGCCCACCAGTTTGCCCAACACCCACAGCAGCCAGATCACCGTAGCGTACAACGGAAACGCAAAAAACTGACGCAGAGTGTCCATCCAGGGGCCGGGTTTGGGAAGGCGTCTAAGCAGCGCCGGGGAGGCACTTAACAGTAAAAAAGGCGCGGCTAAGCCTGCGCCTAAGCCGATAAAAATTGCCATAGCTGACACGGCTGGCAATACCGCGGCCGCACCCAAGGCCGCCCCCATAAAGGGACCGGTGCAGGGGGCGGCGACAAACACCGCCAATACCCCGGTGGCAAAGGCGCCGCCGCGAGCGCCGCCCGCCAGGTTCATCAACTTGTGGCCAAACTCAAACACCCCGCTGAACGACAGGGCCATTAACCAAAACAGTACCGCCAGCGCCAACACCACCGGTGCTGATTGCAGCTGAAACCCCCAGCCAATAGCGCTGCCGCCGGCGCGCAGCGCCAGCAATAACCCCCCCAGTAGCGCAAAGGTGGTGAGTACGCCGGCGCTGTATAGCAGGCCCTCGCGAAGTCGCTCGCGGCGGCTCACCCCCGGCTGCATCAGGCTAAAAACTTTAATCGAAAGCACTGGAAACACACAGGGCATTAGATTGAGAATTACACCGCCGGCAAAGGCCGCCGCGAGCAGTAGCCACAGTGCCGTGGTAGCGGTTGTCGGTGCCACGGTTGAGTCATCACCGCCGAGGGGTACGGCGTCAAATCGCCAGGCGCGCTCTTGTTGCGCGATGACAAACCCGGCGCTGGCGGGAGCACTTACACCGGGTTGCGTCGTAAAACGAAATTGGTAGCCGTCGTCGGTGGGCATTGCGCTGGGAGCCTGCGCACCCAACCAGTCGCCATTAAGGGGAAATACCTCGGGGGCGGGCCCGCTGCCGTTTAGCGTGAGCGTGGCGCTGCCATCAGTGTTTGCGCTGAGTGCGGTAGCCTGCCATGGGCTGCCGGCCGCCTCTTGTGGCACCCGTACGGCAAAGGTCTCGAGCAACGCTTTATCACTATCACTTTTATTCCACTGGGTGGTGTCGGCCACCGGCCACTGGCTGCTCATTTGCCCAAAACCGGGGATACAGTCGACTTTGCACACCAACCATTCGAGGTTTATGTCGAGCGCGATCGAGGTGCTTTCCGGCTCCGGCGTTAGCTCAAATAAATAGGCGACGTTGCCCTCGTAGCCGAGGTTGGTTAAATGCTCGATGGGTAGGCGCGCGGGGTAGGGCCACTGAATATCTCCGCTAGTGGCGCCCGTGGCGGTTATGTCAAAGCGCGGTGCAGCGCCCGAGTCGCCGGCGTTTTGCCAGTACACGTGCCACTGCGGGTCAACCTCAAAGTAAAAGCCTACGGTGGTGGTTTGCCCGGCGGCAAATTGGCTGGGGGTGATTAGGCGCACCTTTACATGATCGCCCGTCGCCGTGGTGCTCGCCAACGCGGGTAGTGTTAGAGCGAGCAATAGCCCTATAAAAAGCAAAGGCTGCAGAAGCACGACGGGTCTCATTGGCCACCTCAAATAAAATTAATTTAGTTATAAAACCTGTGCTGTCATAAAACGATAACAGCTATCGCGCAGGATACCCTACCGCTAAAAATCACAACAATATTTTACCTCTCAGCGCACGTTATAGGCGTTGAGAGCGGACGCCATTTACTTTACCAGCCGACAATAGGGAAAGGTATGAAACGCACGGTATTTTGCTGTAGTGCGATGGTTGCGATATTCATGATGTTATTGCCAGTGCAACGGGCAATGGCCGCCCCAGATGGTGTTGCCCCTTACATCGAGTTGCAGCGAGAGCTGTTTCTGGCGGGGTTGTATTTGCCCGAGCCGGTAAGCAATGCTCAACAGGCCGTCGAGCTGCGCGGGTCGCGGCAAATGGAGCTGCGCTTCGTCGCGGAATCCATGACCGCCGGCAAGCTTTCGCGAATGTTTTTGCAAAGTATTGCCATCAATAACTCAGCCGCTGCCCAGCGCGCCAGTGGTGAATCGTTAGCGAGCTTTTTTAACGCGTTTAAAGGCAGCTTGCGGCGCGGGGATATTCTTGCCATCAGCGAGCGCACGGATGGCAGCGGCGCCAATGTCTACTTAAATCGTGAGCGATTAGTCAGTGTTGACGATGCGAGTTTCTTTAACCTGTTATTGGTTACCTGGATCGGTTCGGTACCGCCAAGCCGGGAATTTAAAAGCGCCCTGCTGGGAGGCTCCGCTGCCGCCGATGTGGCGCGATTCGATCAAATTAGCCCGTCTCCCGAGCGTTTAAGTTTGGTCGAGCAGTGGCAAAACCCTTCGCCTGAATCGGCGTCAGTGGCTTCACTCGCCCAGGTGTCGTCAGCCGCTGAATCGAGCGCGTCGGTGGCCAGCGAGCCTGCGGTGCCCGTGGTTGCGGCGGTATTCGTGCCTCAGCCTAAGCTGGAGATGCCAACGCTCGTGGCACCGGTGGCTGCCGAGGCGCAATTGCCGGCCAGTGTAGAGCAGTCGACAACAGCACAGGTGTCGCCATTGGCCGAAGCCCGTTCGAGTGTCGCCAGCGAGCCGTCGCCCGCCCCGGTGGCTAGTGCCCCGGCGCCCGAGCCCGAGGAAGACCTGCCAGACTTTTCGGCCGAATCTCTCGGCATGCTGCAAGATTACACCGCCCAGCTGGTTACGCTAACCCACGCCGAGATTAAGTACCCTCGCCGCGCTATGAAGTTAGAGCAAACCGGCAGTGTCCGTATGGCGGTGGTAATCGACCGAGCCGGTGAAGTGCTGGAAGTACAGCCGCTGCTGGAGTCGGGTTTTAAGCAGTTGGACGACGCTGTGCGCCGCGCCATTGATAAAGCCGCTCCTTACCCGGCGATTCCCGATGATTTGACGGCCGAGCATTTTGAGTTTGTGTTTCCTATCACCTTTATGCTGGAGCGTTCCTAGCCTCTTACCGACTGAACTATGACGTAGGCCGGCGGTAGGGCTATACTCTCAGAACCAATAATAACTTCTGAGTGCTTTATGGCTAATAGCGGCACGCTAGTGCTTATATTGGCGCAGCTCCTCGCCGCTGTGTTGCTGGCAGCGGTTTTCCTGGGGCTGATGCTATGGCGGGTTCGCCAGCGTTACCGGCGGCTGCTGAGCGCGTATGCCAGTTTAAAGCACCAATCCGATGAGCATAACAATCCTCCCCCAGAGGGTGCCGATCGTGCCGAACCTGTTAAGCGCATCGATTGGCCCGCGCTTGAGGCTGAAGCCCTTACCCGCTACCAAAATTTTAGTGAAAAAAGTTTGGGTGATTATGCCGCCGACGATCCGTTTAGTGCGCGCATTGCCTCGATCCGCTATCACTACCTGCAGGCCGAGCGCCAGGCCGAGCAACAACACACCGAGCACGAGCGCTGGCAGGTATTAGAGAAAGCCCTCGCTAAAGTGGTTAGTGACATCGCAAGCAGCACCGGTGCGATTGAGGCCCACGAGCCCGATAAAGTATCACTGCTGCGCGAGCGCATGAAAACCCTGCAACATGTCGAACAGGACAACGCCGAGTTGCGCGGGCAAAACCAGCGCTATGATGAAGAGCTAAAAAAACTGCGGCAGTATTATCAAAAATATCGGGCGCTGCTGGCCGACAGGGCCAAAGACGACGCAGCAGACGAGGCGCAAGCGCGCGACCAGGCAGACGACAAAGCCCTACGGCTAAGCCGAGCCAACGCCGAACAGCGCCAGGTGGTGGGTGAGATGCACAGCCATATCAACAGCGATACCCACGGCGAGCTGTATCGCGAGCGCGACGGTGTGCATCAGCAGGTCGATGCACTGCAAGAGGGTGTAGAGGATGTCGATCAGACGTTAGAGCAACTGCACAAATCCCTGCACCACGACGCCGAGCTGGATAAGCTCACGGTAATCGATAGCCTGCGTAGCAATAACCACCGCCAGCGTAACACCATTGCTAGTTTGCACCGTGAGCTAAGTGAGCTGCAGCACTCTTTAGAGCACGACGAGCACGATAAAAAAGGCCAGACGGAAGCGCTAGAACGTATGCTGCATGAATGCGAAGGCTGTATTGCCACCCTTGAGAGTGAAGTGGCTTACTTACAGGGCCTGCTGGAGCAGGCGCCTGAGTCGTCTGATACGCCATCGTCAGCCGCCCCCGTGTTGCCCGACAATACCCTGGCTGAAACTCTGCTGGCATTTGCCTTGGCTGTACCCGATAAGCACAACCCCGATGAGGTCATTGCCCTATTGGCCGATACCCTGGTGCAGTTAAATTTACCCTATTTGGCCGTCGTCTCTTTTGCGCAAGAGACCGCGTTTGGTGGCTCGGCCAACCTTGATAACACAACTCAGCGGCAGCGGCTGCTGGATATTGCCGAGGTGAGCGTACAAGAGCACAACGCTGAAGGGTTGTTTTTTTCCCGGCCGTGTTTGCAGGTATTTGTACCCGAAGTCGCGTTGGCGGATATCGATTTTCAGGAGTTGATTTGTTTGCTGGATGTGATGCACTCATTAATAGTGCTGCAGTTGGCGCAGCAAGGTACGCGCGAGCAGCTGCAAGCGCATCATCAGCAAGTGCTGACGTTAGAGCAAAAAATTCGCGCCGGTATCACTAATATCGATATTCAATACGCCTATCAAACCGAAGAGGTAAAACGGATTTCGGCCTCGTTGTTAACCGAGCTGGATGAGCTACTACTGGGGCTGGATACGAACGATGAAATGCGTGAGGTGTTTAGCAATGTGCTCGCCGAGGCGCAGCAGCGGTTTGCGTTGTTGCACGAGGCGGGCTCGGTGATCGACAACGAATTTACCCGGTTGTCGAACGCGCTGGAAGCTTTAGAGAAACAATAGTGCGGTGTAATCACGGCGCTGGTAAATGTTTACCAGCGCCGTGTTGGTGTTAAAACAATACGCGGCAGCGAATGGTGCCTTCGATATTACGCAGTTGCTCTAACGCGGTTTCGCTGTAGGGCGAGTGCACATCCAATACCACATAACCCACTTTATCGTTGGTTTGCAGGTACTGCGACGAGATATTAATGTCGTTATCTGAGAACACTTTGTTAATCGCCGACAGTACGCCTGGTACGTTGGCGTGTACGTGCAGCAGGCGGTGAGCGTCCGGGTGCTCGGGCAGCGCCACCTCGGGGAAGTTAACCGAGGTAATCGTGGTGCCGTTATCCGAGTAGCGCACCAGCTTTTCGGCCACTTCTACACCGATGTTCTCCTGCGCCTCTTGGGTCGAGCCACCGATGTGCGGTGTAAGAATCACGTTATCCAGCCCGCGCAACGGGCTGACAAACTCGTCGTCGTTGCCTTTAGGCTCTACCGGGAATACATCAATCGCCGCACCGGCGATGTGTTTGTTTTTTACCGCCGTAGCCAGCGCGTCGATATCGACAACGGTGCCGCGCGAGGCGTTAATTAAGTAGGCGCCTTTTTTCATCAGGCCCAGCTCGCGTTCGCCAATCATGTTTTTGGTCGAGCCGGTCTCGGGTACGTGCAAGCTGATCACATCCGCGGTTTGCAGCAGCTCGTCGAGCGAGCGCACCTGCGAGGCGTTACCCAGGGGCAGTTTGGCGACGACATCGTAAAACTTCACTTTCATGCCCATCGACTCGGCCAGCACACTGGTCTGGCTGCCAATCGAGCCGTAACCGATCAGGCCTAGCGTTTTGCCGCGAATCTCGTAAGAGCCGGCCGCGGATTTTAGCCAGCCGCCACGATGACAAACGATGTTTTTCTCAGGGATGCCACGCATCATCAGAATGGCTTCGGCAATCACCAGCTCGGCCACCGAGCGGGTGTTGGAGTAGGGCGCGTTAAATACCGCTACACCGTGTTCTTGTGCGGCCTGCAAATCGACCTGATTGGTGCCGATGCAAAAGCAACCGGCTGCGATCAGTTTAGGCGCGTTCTCAAACACGCGGCGGGTTAGCTGAGTGCGCGAGCGCAGGCCAACAAAGTGAGCGTCGCTGATCTTCTCGATCAGGTCGTCTTCTGACAGGGCGGTTTTCAGGTATTCGATGTTTTCGTAGCCTGCCGCATGCAGTGTTTCGACGGCGGACTGGTGCACGCCCTCCAGCAGTAAGAACTTAATTTTGCTCTTATCCAGTGACTTTTTGCCCATAAAACAAAGACCTCAACTCGCGCGTTGTCAGAGAATGAAAGGTGGGGGTAGGTTATTCTGGCCGGCGCCGCCGTCAGAGCCGCGAATGATAGCATAGTTCGGCAGGCGGCTGAACGTGGATTTGTTTGCCTGTCACCGGGCTACGCTACACCAGTTACGGGTCATTCTTATCCTTTGCCACATCAATACTTACGACCTCAATCCCGTAGTCGCCCCCTTGCTGCCAATAGTGCCAGGCGACGTCTACATCGAATAAGTTCATGGCATAGCGCCGGCTGGGGTCGGGTGTTTGGTACTGAGGTCGGGGATCTTGTGCCAGCAGCTGGGTAAGTAGCGCGGTTAAGTCACAGCCCGTGCGCGAGCTGTGCATCTGGCACTGCTCGGCGGCGCGGGGGCTAAAGCGTACTGGCAAGGTTGGCGGAGGCGCGGGCGCAACCGGGTTAACCGCATGGGTTAGCGCATCGGTGTAAGGCACGTAGGGTTTGACGTCCAGTATGGGAGTGCCATCCAACAAATCGTGGCCGCTGACAATAAGCGCGGCAGTGCCCCCGGTGATGACAACCTCCTCCAGCGCTACAACCGATAGGCCAATGGGGTTGGGGCGCACGGGCGAGCGAGTGGCAAATACCCCAAGACTTTTATTGCCGCCCAGGCGAGGCGGGCGCACCCGGGGCCGAAACCCATTGGCGCGGTTGGCGTGAAACACAAATTGCAGCCACAGGTGGGAGCAGCCCTCCAGCCCGACAAACGCCTGAGCATTGTTGTAAGGCGGGTGAAACTCCAGTGTCGCCCGGGCGGCGGGCACCAGGCCGCTTTGCCGGGGGATACCGAATTTATCGGTAAAGCAGGAGCGGACAACCGCAATGGGGTCAAACTCGATCATGGAGGTTCACTGGTGGCCAACAAAGCCGCCAGTTTACCCGATTGCGCGTTGCCTTACAGGTTGAGCTGGCGGGTGGAGTCGAGTGTCTGGTGCGCCAGCGTGCTTTGGTCGTTGGCGCTTTCGGCAAGCCGGGCAATCGAGGCATCGGCGTGCTCGACCATCGCCAACGCTCCGGCCAGCGTGTCGCGCATCTGTTGGGCCCGTTGGCACTCTTGTTCAGAGCGGCTGGCGGCACTGGCAATCACGGTTTCAAGCCGCGCCACGGTGTGCTCGATAGTGGCCAGTGATTGCTCCGCCGCTTGGGAGGATTCGACGCACAATATCGCGCCCGATTGCTCGGCGGCAAGCCCGGCGGCGGTAGAGCCCACGGTGTCACGCAGGCGATCAATCAGCTGCTGGATTTCGCCAGTGGCGTCATGGGTGTTGGCGGATAGCCGGCGCACTTCATCGGCTACCACGGCAAAACCGCGGCCGTGCTCGCCGGCGCGGGCGGCTTCAATGGCGGCGTTTAAGGCCAGCAGGTTGGTTTGCTCGGCGACGCCTTTAATGGTGTCTACCACCGCGACAATGTCGTCGGCGGCGTGGGTAAGGGCTTGCATGCTGTTATCGGACAGTGCGATTTGCTGCTGTAGACGCTCGATCTGGGCGGCGACCTCTACCATTTGTTGCTTGCCCTCATGGGCGACTTTACTGGCCTGCTGTACCTCCGTGGCGCTACTACCAAGCTCTTGGCTCATAGTTTCAAGTGCGCCCTGCACTTGTGTTAACGCGCTATCGACACTATTCATTTCGCGCCGCTGGTTAATGGCGTCGCTGCGGCAACTTGCACTGATGGCGGCGTTGCTGCCGGCGGTGCTGGCCGATTGTTCGGTGGCGTCAATCACGCTGGCAAAGGTTGCGCGCAGAGTACTAAATAACGTATTAAGGCTGCGGCCAATATCGCCTACCTCGTCGCTGCGGTGGCTGGCAAATTGCGCTGTCAGGTTGCGTTGCGTGGCGCTCGCCTCGATTTCTTGTGCTAGCCGGGCAAGCGGTCGGGCTAAATAGCGGGCGTAAGCCACCGCCGCAATCATCGCCAGGGCAATGAGCACAATGGCGGCCACCGCGATGCTGATGACCACCTGAGAGCGCAGGTGGCCCAGCGCCGCGAATACCTCGGCGGGCGACTGCTGCACAATCAGCCCATAACGCTCGTTGCCAATGGTGACGGGTTGCCAGGCGCTGTAGACTTCGCGGCCGAGGTAATCCTCGGTAAGGCCGACGCCCGCCTGCCCCTGCAGCGCTTGTTGTACCGCCTGGCTCTCGAGTGTCAGCCAGCCGGCGGCGCTGCCCGAGGCGCGGGCGCGGGTGGGCTGGCGCAATAATCCGGTATCAGCCAATTGCCTAAGCAGTGTATCGGCCCCGGTGGTCGGGGGCCGTAAATCGGTAATTAAGGTGCCCTCTGGCCCGACTAAATAGACATCGCCACTTTCGCCCAGGCCCATTTCCCGCCACTGGCGCTGGTTGCTGAGTAAGTCGCTCAACTGCCGGGCCGGGACTTCGGCAATTAAATAACCCGTGGCGCGATTGGGGCTGTGGGCTTGGTGGTAGACGCTCACGCCGAGATAAAATACTTGTTCACTGCCGTTAAAGGCGGCGTGTTCAAAACCGGAAACCGCCAACTGCTGCGGGTGCTGTTTAAGCGTCTGCGCAAGTGCGGCCAGTTGCGAGTTTTTAAAGGGGCCGCGCTGCAGTGAGGTGCCAAGCTCCGGCCCTTTATTGACCGAGTAAATTACCCGCTGCCGGGCGCTGTCGAGTAGCATTAAATCGCTAAAGCCAAAACGCTTAACGATATCGCGAAAACTTGAGTGATATTTACGATGTTGTTGTCCATAAATGGTGGCGTCCGAGCGATCCTCCATTGTCGCCAGTTCATCGGGCCAGCCGGGGTTGGTTTGTAAATAATAGTGTTGCAGCAGCTGGGCCTCAAAGCTCATGGCTGGTAGCCACTCATCGACGGCGGGCTCAAACCCATATTGTGTCCGGCGTGTATGAGGTAAATACTGTTGCTGGTACCACGTGCTTAGTCCGGCGGTTATCGCGTCTTTATCGGTGATGCCTACTTCGTAGCGGTAAGAGTCAAAAGGACGGACAAAACCGTACACGGCGTCTTGGGTCATGCGGCCGTGCGCGAGAGAGCTCAGTAAATCGCGGTAGCTATCGAGCTTGGCATCAATGGCGGCGGCGCGGCCGCGGGCGATAGCGTGGAATTGATTTTTTAAACTGGTTTCAATGGCGCTGCTCGATTCCTTTAAGGCCAGCCAGCCGGTGGTGCCGGCCGAGCCGATAACTGCAACGGCGGTCAGTGCAATCGCGCCAAGGGTAAGCCGGGTAGAAATTTTCACAGTGTGCCTCCAGTGATTGAGGGCACAAAATAAGTTTACGGCGTGACATTTTTGTTACCGTGTGGCGCTTATTTTGTTATTAATAGGGTGTGCCGTCAGGGCTTTGGCGCGCCCCGAAATTTTTGAATTTTTTGCGGAGAAAGACCAAAAAAATGGCGTTGTTTTTAAGTGGTACGTGCGGTGTTAATCCAGGCGCTAAGCTGGGGCGTGTAATGTCTGTGTGGGCTCGATTTATTGCGGTCGGATGTCTGTGCATTAGCCCGTTGGCACAGGCAGAAGTCAGTGAAATTATTGATTACATCTACTACGAGTTAGAGGAATCCGGTAAAGCTCTGCCTCTTAAGGAGCAGCTGGATGCCGCCACACCCATTGAGCGCGATGGTCGCAAGCTGCACGGCGAAACTCGCTGGCGATTAGATTGGCGCTTTGCCACGGAGCAAACGGAAGATGGCCGTTGCGCGATCAGTGATATCAATATTAATTTGGACGCGCTGATTTATTTGCCCGAGCTGGGCTACGATGCACCGGCAGAATTACAGGCCGAGTTTAATCGCTACGCCGAGGCGCTGCAGCGCCACCAGATAGGCCATTATATTGTGGCCATTCAGGCCGCCAACAAAATTGACGTGCGCTTAACCTATATGGAGCCCGCGCCGGATTGCGACACGGCGCGGCAACAGGCCGAGGCGATGGCTAGCCAAATCGAGCAAGAGCATCGCGACAAAGAGTTGGCGTTTGATGAGCAGACTCGCTACGGCGCCGAGCAAGGTGTGAGCCTGGCTGGGCCGCAAGCGGACGAGGCTCAATCGGCCAGCTCGGCTGTGGCCGAGTAGCCGCAGCGCTCAGTTTAGGTTTTTAGGGGGCGACGCAGCCATTGCAGCGCGTCGCCGGGCTCGTCAAAGTCTTCCATCTCGCCGGCAATAAACCAGCTGCCTACTTTAGCCGCAACGTCGGCCCAGCGTTGATCGCCGACTATGGCAACGCGTTTAAAGGCTCTATGGTGCTTGGCGCCGAGCTTAAAATCATCCCAGGCGGCGCGCAGTTCCCAGCCTTCAAATTCGCGGATATCCACAAACGCCAGCAGGTTTGGGTCGTCGAGTCCCTCTAGGGCGTTATCCAGCAGCGGAGTGATTTTTTGGTAGTCTTCGTGGGTAAGCTTGCCAGCGACGGTCAGCGACAGAAAAAAGTCGTTGTCGATGCGCTCAATGCCAATGTGCAGTCCGTGTCGTTTCATTGGGTGTGTCCCTTTGGGTCAAAAACATAAAGTAGCTGTGCCAGAGCTTAGCGTAACCCAGTATCGCCATGATTGTGAGCCCCGTTGGCTCATTCACCCTTGTATATATGAAAAATCATATGTATTGTAAGAGTTAATCAACTGAGGCCCTCTATGGATCCTGTCAGCTTTTATAAGTGTTTGGCCGAGCCCACCCGGCTGCAGTGCCTGCTGTTAATACAGCGGCAGGGCGAGCTGTGTGTTTGCGAGCTAACCACCGCCACGGAGCTAAGCCAGCCAAAAGTCTCCCGTCATCTGGCTCAACTGCGTGAGTGCGCCCTGCTGCAAAGCAGTAAACGCGGCCAATGGGTATTTTACCGTTTGGCGGGCTCTTTGCCCGGCTGGGCCAGCAAGGTGCTGGCCGAGACGCTGGCCGGCAATGAGTTGTGGCTGCGCGAGCCGCTGGCCCGGCTCCACAAGATGGTCGATCGTCCCTCCTGCTGTGGCTAGCGGGCGAGCGTATTTTTTTGCGTGTATATATATGAAATTCCGTATATCTTGAGGTATTACTATGAAGATCTTGTTTGTCTGTACCCACAACGCCTGCCGCAGTGTGCTGGCAGAGGTTGTCGCCCGCGATTTAGGTAACGGCCGAATTCAAAGCGCCAGCGCTGGCAGCGCGCCTGCCGGGCGTATTCACCCGCTTACGCTTAATTTTTTACGGGGCAAAGGAGTCGCCACCGATGGGCTGAGCAGCCAGGGCATGGACGAGTTTGAGAGCTTTGCGCCAGACTTGGTGATTACCGTGTGTGATCGCGCGGCGGGCGAGTCGTGCCCGCTGTGGATGGGCGATACCGCCAAAGCCCACTGGGGCTTGCCTGACCCTTCACACACCGAGGGCGGCCCGGTTGCCGTGGCCACCGCTTTTGATAATGTCTACCAACTGATTAGCAAGCGAGTTGAAAAGATGCTGGCCGAGCCGCTGGAGTCCATGTCGCCTGACGAGTTGCAGAGCCTGGCTAACCGCGTGGCGGAGCAGGTGCCGGCATGATGAGTGATTTACCCAATATTGACCCAGAGGCGTTTGCCGCTATCGAGGCGGTTCGTTTGGGTAACCCGGATGCGCGAGCGCCCAAGATTTTATTGCTCTACGGCTCGTTGCGCGAGCGCTCTTACAGCCGCTTGGTGGTCGAGGAGGCCGAGCGCTTGCTCAAGGCCTACGGCGCCGAAACGCGTATTTTTAACCCGGCGGGCTTACCGCTGCCCGATGGCGCCGAGGCCGATCACCCCAAGGTGGTCGAGCTGCGCGAGCTGGCCAGTTGGTGCGATGGCATGGTGTGGTGTTCACCCGAGCGGCACGGTTCTATGAGTGGCATTATGAAAGCGCAAATCGATTGGATTCCGCTCAGTATTGGCGCGGTGCGCCCCACCCAGGGTAAAACCTTGGCGGTGATGCAGGTGTGTGGGGGCTCGCAGTCGTTTAATGCGGTCAATCAGTTGCGCGTGCTGGGCCGCTGGATGCGCATGTTGACCATCCCCAATCAGTCATCGGTGGCCAAAGCTTTTTTAGAGTTCGACGAGGACGGCCGCATGAAGCCTTCGTCTTACTATCAACGTATTGTCGACGTGGTTGAAGAGTTGATGAAGTTTACTTATTTGGTACAGGGGCGGGAGTCGTACTTAGTCGACCGCTATTCCGAGCGGGTAGAGTCGGCGGCTGAGTTAAGCGCCCGGGTCAATCAAAAAAACATTTAGGAGCTTGTTATGGGTGCGTTTGAGCGGTGGTTATCGTTGTGGGTGGGACTGGCGATTGTTGCAGGTGTTGCTCTTGGCAGTGTCATGCCCGATGTGTTTGCCCAGGTGGCAGGCTGGGAGTGGGCCGGGGTAAACATACCCGTGGCCGTGCTGATTTGGCTGATGATTTACCCAATGATGGCGCAGGTGGATTTTGCCTCAATTAAGCAGGTGGGGGCTAACCCTCGGGGGCTCGCGCTCACGCTGTTAATCAACTGGGCGATTAAGCCTTTTACCATGGCCGCTCTGGGGGTGCTGTTTTTTAAATACATTTTTGCCCCGTGGGTAGATCCGGCCACGGCTGAAGAGTACATCGCCGGCATGATCTTATTAGGCGTGGCGCCCTGTACCGCCATGGTGTTTATCTGGAGTCAGCTGACCCGGGGGAACGCCAATTACACCTTGGTACAGGTGTCGGTTAACGACCTGATTATGGTGGTGGCCTTTGCGCCCATTGCTGGTTTGCTGTTGGGGGTGACCGACATCGAGGTGCCCTGGCAAACGCTGCTGGCCTCTGTGGTGCTGTATGTATTGCTGCCGCTGCTGGCGGGTATCATTACTCGCTACGTTATTTTTAAGCAAAACGCCGCCGGGCTCGAGCAGTTTTTGCTCCGGGTCAAGCCACTGTCGATTTTGGGTTTAATTGCCACGGTGGTTTTACTGTTTGGTTTTCAGGCGCCGCGCATTCTGGCGCAACCAATGGCTATTGTGATGATTGCCATTCCGCTATTGATTCAAACCTACGGCATTTTTGCCCTGGCGTATTGGTGGGCCAAGCGCTGGCGCTTGAGTCACGACATCGCCGCCCCCGCCTGTATGATTGCTACCTCTAACTTTTTTGAGTTGGCGGTGGCGGTAGCCATCTCGCTGTTTGGGTTACATTCGGGCGCAGCGCTCGCCACGGTGGTGGGGGTGTTGGTCGAGGTGCCGGTGATGTTGTCGCTGGTGGCCATCGCCAATCGCACACGCCACTGGTTTTAAGTTTACTTCTGGMAACCAACGGAGCTTTTTACCGTTGGTTGCGCAGTGCTCGGCCTGATAACCGTTCGGTTAATGCGGTAAATCAGGCTGACTACTATGGGCTGTCTCGGAGGTTGATGAAGAGTTTACGCCTACTTTCTCTGTTTGTTTTTGTTGCGCGTTGCTGACCAGCACCAAGCCCCAGCTGCGGAGTTTTTCAAACACCCACAAACAAAAGCACAGGGCTACAATAGACAGCGCAATACCGCCTAGCCCCAGCGCGTCGCTTTCGGCGGTACAAGTCCAAATAAATTGCCCCACACACAAGGCGGCAACCACCAGTAAGATCGGTTTGCGCCCAAGCTTGTCGACGATAAATACCCCCAATGGCGCACCTAATGCTACCACCGGTGCTGCGGCTAGCCAGTTCTCGTAAACGCCTGGCTGCCAGCTATGGGTAACGCTTTTAATAACCACACCATAAACTGAGGCCAGCGCCATGATCACGACCGACGTGGGGATGGCAATTTTTAAATCGGCGCGGCATAGCAGCACCAGTGCGGCGTAAAGCATCATGTCGATACCGACACCGGTGACGGATACGGCAAATAAACTGGCGATCAAGCCCAAGCTAAAGCCGACACGAAGATCCCAGCGCTCGTCAAACTCGGTCATACCGATATTGCCCGAGATCTCGTTAATGCGGTACAGGTGTAAGACACCAAAGCTGCCCCAAAGTACGGCGAAGGTTACTTTAATCCATAGTTCGGGAATCAGTGGCGCAAAAAAGATAATCCCAATTGGCGTACCAATAATACCGCCCAGAATTGCGCCTTTTAGCATCGCCCAGGCCAGCGGCTGGCGGCGGGCGATAATAAAAATGGCGGCACTGACCATGCCGATGGATTGCACGGCAAAGCTAAAATCGCGCCCCAGCGTGGCGGGCATGTCAAACAGCAGAACCAATACCGGGAACCCCACGGTGCCCCCGCCCATCGGGGTGGACCCGGCGGCGTAGCTGCCGACGGCCATGGCCAATGCCATGGGCCAATGAGCCACGGCCGCAAGCCAGGCACCGTCGGCTTGCAGTAGCCACAGCCACGTGAGATAGAACAGTGCCAGCCAAAGAAACCAAACCCACAGGTAACGCTTGGGGGGAGGAGAAAGTGTCATATTGCGCCTTATTGTTAAGAGTAGCTCGTTGTTTGTTAGGGGCGTTCGCTGCGCCGCCGGGCTTGTTGTTGTGCAGGTAAACACTGCGTCACCGCTTATCTGGGTGATTATTCTTAGCGGGCGGTCGCAGGTCTCTGTGTTTTACGTGATTTACCGTCAAGGGCACAATATAATGGCGATCAGTTTTCGCTATCGAGTTTTTAGCGGCCTGTTGATATGGTTGAGACCAACACGAACCCCTATGACATTAACCCAGCTTAAATACATTGTGACGTTGGCCGACGAGCGACACTTTGGGCGCGCGGCGCGTAAGTGCTGTGTGAGTCAAAGCGCCCTTAGCATGGCGGTGCGGGCACTGGAGCTCGAGCTTGAGTTGGTGCTTTTTGAGCGCGACAGCAAAGGGGTTCGCCTTACTCCAGCGGGCGAGAAAGTCGTAGCCAAAGCGCGCAGTGCGCTTGAGCATAGCAATACCATCGACCGTTTAGCCAAAGGCGCGGTTACACCGCTGTCACAGCCGTTGCGCATAGGTATCTGCGAGAGTTACGCGGCTTACTATCTGCCCCAGCTCGCATCGGCGTTAAAGTACAAAGCGAGTACCGCCGCGTTAGCGTTTACCGAGGGGGCGCTCAGTCAGCTAACTCAGCAGTTGCTGGCGGGGGACTTAGAGGTACTCGTGGCGTCCCATCAAACCATCAGTGGCGTGACGGCCCGCGCCGTGTCTGAAGAGCCATTGGTGGCCGTGTTACGACAACACGATCCGCTGGCGCAGTTTGCCAGCCTACCGTTAGCGGCTTTGACGAATGAGAACCTGTGGTTGCCGGGCGGGGCGTTACGGCAAGATATTATTGATGGCTGTGCAGCTTTGTTGGAATCGGTTAACCGTGTTACCGAGTCGCAGCTTGGTGTGCACACACTGTTGCAGCACATCAGTGTCGCAGGAGGGGTATCGGTAATCCCGCGTTCGTTAGCCAATGCCGAACGTTTGGCTGCCGACGGGTTAGTGGCGCGCACTTTCGGTGAGGAGTTTACCCGTCAGAACTCGTTGATGTGGCGCAGCAGTTTTGCTCGGCCGCAAGACATCGATGCGCTCGCCAAAGAGGTTGTAAACCTGTGCGCTCGCGCCAGTTGGCCTCAGGTTCACAGTGCCAGCGAGGCACTATTTGTCGATAACAACTGTTGGTGATCTATGCAGGCTAACCCAGTCAATAGCAAGCCAATCCGGCGTCTTGTCATCGTTGGCGGTGGCACCGCCGGGTGGTTGACGGCGGCGATGCTTTCCGCGCACTTGCCACGGGATGCATGCCGGATAACGCTCATTGAGTCGGCTGAGCTCGGGGTTATCGGTGTGGGCGAATCCACCATCCCGCCTTTTTTGGGTTTATTACGCAAGCTCGGCATTAACGAAAAAGCATTTATTGAGCAGACCGATGGTTGCTATAAGCTGGGTATTCGGTTTCGCCATTGGGGCGCCTCCAATCACGAGTATTTTCATCCGTTTGGTGCGTTGGGCCAGAGTTTAGATCAACATGATTTTTACCAGTGCTGGTTGCGAGCCAATCAGCTGGGGGACTCGTCTGCCTTGATGGCACATTCCCCCTGCGCGGCGCTGGCCGAGGCCGGGCGCTTTTATTCGCCCGCAACAGGCGGAGGGATAGGTGCAAGCTACGCACTGCATATGGATGCGACAATGAGCGCCCAATACTTTCGTCGCTATGCCTGTGAGCGCGGTGTCGAGCGCATAGAGGGCAAAGTCGTCAGTGCTTCGCGCCAAGATAACGGCCACATCAAGGCTGTGCAGCTCGACAATGGAATAGCCGTAAGCGGCGATTTCTTTATCGATTGTACCGGTTTTGCGGCGCGACTCATCGAGGGCGAATTGGGGGTAGGCTATCGGGACTGGTCGGCAATCTTGCCGTGTGATCGGTCGGTGTCGGTCAAAACAGAGGCTGTGCGGCCCTATAAACCATTTACCGAAGCGTCAGCCTCAAAAATGGGCTGGCTGTGGCGCATCCCGTTAAAAAATAGCACCGGCTTCGGTCACGTTTACTCGAGTCGTCACAGCTCTGACGCCGACGCAAAATCCGTGTTGTTTCGCCACTTGGACGCCAAGCGCATTACCGATCCGCAGTTTATCGTGTTTAAGCCTGGCCATCGTCGGGTGTTTTGGCAGCATAATTGTCTGAGCGTGGGCCTGGCCGCAGGATTTATTGAGCCACTAGAGTCAACCTCGATCCACCTGATCGCACGCGGCATTGAATATTTTTTACGGTATTTCCCGACGGCCGATTGTGATCCGGTGTTAAGCTCGGAGTACAACCGACGCATGCAGGCCGACTTCGAAGAAATACGAGATTTTGTACTGCTGCATTACTGTACGAGCCAGCGGCGAGACTCCCCCTTTTGGCGCGACTGCGCCAGTAAAGCGCTCCCTGAATCGTTGGCGCAGCGTATTGCCTTGTTTAAAGCGCAGGGCGTGCTACGCGCCGGGGTAGACGATTTGTTTCGCGCGACTAGCTGGTACTCGATCTTTGAAGGTATGGGGATCAGGCCTCGCCAGTATCACCCTCGGGTAGATGATATTGCGGAGCCACGGTTGCTCGACGCGTTAAGTACACACCGCCACGCGATAAGAGCGCTGGTTGCGAGCGCAACGGCGGTAGATGACGTATCTGTGTAGGTGTATGTGGTTGCTTTTTGAACTTGCCGCGCAGGGCTTGCGCCTGAAGTCAGCCACCTCACCCGCACGAACTTACCTCCATCAGATCCCTTGATGATTGTCTCAAAGTCACTAATGATCGCGCTATGTTAGTAGTCGCATACGTGCACGCCAAGTATCCCCGTGTCGTCTTATTTCAAAAAGTTCCGCTGAAACAAAACCTTCACATTCCTGTCACGCAAGTTTCATAAAACTCGTCAAGTATAGGCGCCACATGAGCACTGAGCTCGGATTTGGCCTGCCACAGATTTGTTGTGCCTTTTCAGTCAGTCATGTCCGTCCTGATTTATGGAACGAGCTAAGAATTTATCCGGCGCTAACAGGGGTTAGCGTCAGACACACTTTTGACAAACAATCCTTTGGGGAGCGTTGGAATTTATGAAGATCAAGACTCTGGTAAGCGTAAACGTTTTGGCCGCTGTGTTAGTTGGTTGTGGTGGCGGTGACATCGAACTGAATCCGTCTAACACTGTTGTCGATTCTAACAACGTAACCAACAACACTACCAACAACAACGACAATACTGGTGGTGGCAGCGGTGGTGATGACAACCCATGTGCTTCTTATGAGCAAGATGGTCAGACCTTTCAGGGCAGCTTCGATGGCGACAACTGCTCTTACGGCTCTTCTTTCGTAAGTGAATCCAACCCCCTGACTGTCGATTTAAACATCCCTTCTTTGGATGGTGGTTTGCATATCTTCGAAGACAGCCTGTGGGTAGGTGAAGATGTTGACGCAACCGAGGCTGCTAACGGTACCCGCATCCCGCAAGAGGGCGAAGGTCCATCTCTGAGCATCGAAGCCGGATCGCTAATTGCGTTCTCTTCCTCTGCTGACTACGTTCGTGTAGCTCGTGGCTCTACTATTTTTGCTGAAGGTACGGCCGATGCGCCGATCATCTTCTCTGCCGTACAAGATCTGCGTGACGGCGCTGCGACCGAGTCTGATCGCGGTCTGTGGGGTGGTGTACAGATTAACGGTAACGGTATTACCAACAAGTGTACTGACGAGCAGCGTCAAGCGACTGCCAACAACGTGCACAGCTGTAACGCACAAGCCGAAGGTCGTCCTACTAACTACGGCGGTAACAACAACGAAGAAAGCAGCGGCACCTTGCGTTACGTTGTTATCAAGCACGCAGGCTTTGAGGTTGTTGACGGCTCTGAGTTGAACGGTTTGACTTTGAACGGTGTAGGTTCTGGCACCACTATCGAGTACACCCAAACTTACACCACACAAGATGATGGTTTTGAAATGTTTGGTGGCGCGGTTGATCTGAAAAACGTTGTTGCCGTTAACGTTGGTGACGACTCTATCGACTACTCAGAAGGATGGGTTGGCAACATTCAGTTTGCTCTGGTTACCCAAACCTCTGGTTCAAACCGCTGTATCGAAGCCGACAACACCGGTGGTGGTCGTGCAGATGACATCGCCCCGTTCACCAAAGGTCGTGTTTCAAATATGACGTGTGTTACTTCAAACGTTGCTGAAAACGAAGGTGAAAACCCAACGCCTAAAGGTGCTGCTGAAGGTGTTCTGTTCCGCGAGGGTGCACACTTTGAGTTGTACAACTCGATCGTAACCTCTAACGCTTCTGGCATGGCCTCTAACGAGTGTTTTGAGCTGGACGACTCTGAAGGCCCACAAACTATCTTCGCAGCGACTAGCGGTTTGTCAGTTGTTAAGAGCACTGTGATCGCTTGTACCGAAGCAACTAAAGCGGGTGTTGATCCTGCCAACGGCGCTTTCGATATTAACTCCTGGATCGTTTCTGGTGAGAACACCGATAACGTAATCCTGGACGAAGCCACCACCGGTGCATTGCCTGCCATGGTGATCGAAGGTTTGGATAGCAACCCACGTGCTTACATCACCGCCGCTAACATGACCGACGGCAACGCTAACGCTTTGAACGTTCCGGTTTACGATGTGACCATGCTGCAAAACACCTTCGAAGCTAACGCCGCTCCAGCGTTAGGCTCTGCCGGTAGCAGCAGCTTCTTCGAAGCGGTTGACTTCATCGGTGCCGTAAGTGCCGACAATGACTGGGTTGCCGGCTGGGCAGTAGGCCTGGATAACTAATCCACCTGCGTCAGCTGTGTTGCAAGGCGCCTTCCGGGGCGCCTTTTGCGATAAACCCCCGGACTTTTTGGTCCTCACACCACCCGTCTATCCAGTTGATTGATTGCCGGGTGGGTATCCCAGACCGTTTGGAAAACCGCCTCTAAAAGGTTTTTAAAATGCGCACAATTACTACCAAACGAAGCCCATTAGCACTGGCTGTTTTTTCTGCCACTGTTGCGTTGGGTAGCACTCAACTGGTACTGGCTCAGACTGACGAGGGAGCTGGTGACCAACCAACGCCTCAGCGCGCGAGCATTCAGGCACCGGTTATTGAAGAAGTGCTGACCATCGGCCGCTTGCAAAGCAGTGCCGACTCTATTGTCGATGAGCGTCTTGAGCAGGCTTTCTCTGCCGATGTACTAGGCTTCGACCAAATTTCTCGTGCCGGCGACGCGGACATTGCGTCGGCTCTGGGTCGAGTGACCGGCTTGACCGTTGTCGACGATCAATATGTTTATGTTCGCTCGTTGGGTGAGCGCTACTCCACTGTCAATTTAAATGGCGCGTCTGTTCCATCACCGGAACTGACCCGTAACGTATTGCCATTGGATTTGTTTCCCTCAACGATTGTTAAAACCCTGAAGGTGCAAAAAGCCTATTCACCAGATCTACCAGCCACCTTTGGTGGTGGTAACGTGAATATTCGCACCAAGGGCATGCCAGAGGATCTGGTTTTTGATGTGTCGGTGGGTACGGGTTGGAACACCGTTAACTCAGACGATGGCATCTTTTACTCTGGTGGCGATATCGATAATGGTGTTCCCGCTGAGTTGAGCCAGGCCATTACTCTGTATCAGGGTAATATCACCACCAATGATATCGCGCAGTCGATTGTCGGCCAGGGACAAGCGATATCGTCAGAAGTCCGCGCTCAAGCGCAACAAATTAACCGCGACTTAATGCTTAGCCTGGATCGCAACGTCGAGATTACCCCGCAGTCGCTGGATCCGGATTATGGCGGGAAGGTATCGCTGGGTAACTCTTGGTATGTGGGTGATGATTGGAGCGTGGGCGGGCTGGCAAACTTATCTTACGATCATCAGTGGCGTAATAAAAACCAGACGACCCAAGGTATTGGTAACCCCGATCAGGTGAACTCGGAAATTCAGCGTACCTCGGAAGAGTCTCGTACTCTGGCCTCTGTAAGTGGTGGTGTCAGCTTCCAGGAGATGCACACCATTGAAGCCAGCCTGTTCTATATCACCGATATTGAAGATCGCGCTGTAATTTCCAGAGGTTACGATCAGAACAACCAAGAGTCCGACGGTTCACAGATTCTGGATTATCAGACCCGCTATGAAGAGCGTCGCCTGACGATTGGTCAGTTCACCGGTGATCACAACTTTGAGTTTGACCTGATCGATGCCATTGATGAGGTGGGTATAGATTGGTACTACTCCGATTCGCGTGCCGAGACCGCAATTCCAAGCGAGGTGAACATCACTGGCTCTAACGTTGTGGATCCCGCTACAGGTGAGGTTCTGCAAACGCGTTTGCAATCGACCACCAACATGACGACTTTTGGCTTCCTTCAACTAGAAGACAATGTCACCAGTTATGGTTACGACTTTGAGCTGCCAATGAACTTTGGCGACAACGTCCTCACCTTAACCGCCGGTTACGATTACAGCGACAAGACGCGTGCGTACTACGGCTATACGGCCGCAATTAACGCACCGGGCGTAAGCAGTGAAGCCTTGGCTGGTACGCCGGGTGAAGTGCTGGGCGATGAAAACCTTGGCAACCTTGACTATAACTTTGACCTGACAATGGACCCAGGGTTGGGTACTGAAAGTTACATCGCGGCACAAAAAACCGACGCGGCATACGCAATGTTCGATTTAAATATCGACTACACGTGGCGTTTGACTGGTGGTGCGCGTTACGAAAACTTTCGTCAGGCTTTGTTGCCGGTCAACATGCTGGATTACTCGGGCAGTTACCTAGAGGCACAAATCGAGGATCTGGAAAACAACCCAGAAAACTTCATAGTTGAAGACGAGAGCTGGTACCCCTCGTTAGCGCTGACCTTTATGGATCAGGGCTTTATGGGGGCGGATGACTTCCAGATACGTGCTTCGATGGCGCAAACCGTTGTACGCCCAGATCTGCGTGAGATGTCTGAGGTGCAGTATCTGGATCCAGATCTGGATGTGCGGGTAGAAGGTAACCCTAACCTAGAATTCTCTGAGCTAGATCATTTTGATTTACGCACCGAGTGGTTCTACCCTGGTGGTGACAACTTTACGATCTCGCTGTTTTACAAAGACATCGTTAACCCTATCGAGCAAGCGCGTGTGCCGGGCTCCGACGATAGTATCTTGTTGACTTACTACAACGCTGAATCCGGTGAGATCTACGGTTTAGAGTTTGAAGGCTTAAAAGATATCGGTGCGGGTTTCTTCGTCTCGGGTAACTTAACCTTAAGTGATTCAGAAATCGTATCGCCCGAAGGTCAGGGCTTTACCAATACCGTGCGCCGTATGACTGGTCAATCTGAGTACGTCATGAACGCTCAGTTAGGCTTCGACTCGGAAGACGGTATGCACACTGCCTCGCTGTTGTACAACGTTTTCGGCGATCGCGTTTACTACGCCGCGGTACTTGATGGCCACGACGATGCGTTTGAGCAGCCTTATCACTCGCTGGATTTGGTGTACACCTTTTATCCAACCGATACACTCAGCATGAAGATCAAGTTGAGTAACCTGCTGGATCAGGATCGGGAGTTTGAGCAGGTAAACTCTGGCGGCGAAAGTGTGAATATTCTGACACAGGAGCAAGGCGTCGGTATGGGGCTGGATTTCAAATATTCGTTCTAAAAGATGCCAATAAAGATAACGCGAAGGATCGCGACCAAGCCGCAGCCGCAAGGTGTGCGGCTTTTTTTTGTCGGTAATACGAGCCTACCGCTGTCATATTTTTGCTTTTGTCTGTCACATTAGGCGCGTAAAGCCCGGTTTTTGGGTGCTAGCGGCACAAAAACAGTAATAAAACAGGCCCAAACCTTAGATGTTTTTGTTATAGCGTTAGCTAAAAATAAGACTTTCTGCCTGTTTATTGCACAGATTTGGGCGGAAAACAGCTAAAAAGTGAAAAAAGTCGATTTTTTTGCAAAAAATCTTAAAAAAAGTCATTTCTGTAATAATAAATTAACAATAGCGTGCTTAGCCCGGTGATATTCTTAATACCAATGGTGCAGAAACAGTTTACCGGCTGCGCCCATTTGAAGTCGGGGATGTCCCCCAGAGATGACGAGGATTTGAGCATGAAAACACTTCTAACCAATAAAGTGCTCGGTTCACTGGCGATTCTGGCAGTAGTACTGCCTTTTTCTAGCAGTGCGAGCTCCATGTACCAACCCGCTCAGTTTGGTGATGCGGTCGATCAGGTTAGCCAAAAAGTGGTTATCCCGGAAGAAATGCGTCAAGAGCAGCGCACTATCTCAGTGTACTGCCAAGCAGACATCGCCGCCACCGGCGTGACCAGTAATGTCAGCTGTTTTGACAAAGCCGCCTACGACGACCTGCAAGGGCAAACCCAGCGCGCGATCGAAGGGCTTAGTTTTGCACCTGCGCAAGTGGACGGCACCGCTGTTCCGGTGCGTATGGGCTTTCGGGTAGTCTACTCACGCAACGACAGCCAGCCCAACGTGGTAATGCTGCCTAACCTGGGTACCCTACAGCGTGAATACGGCGTTAGTTACGTTGCGCCGCAAGAGCGCCTGGATCAGGCCGACTGGTACAGCGCCTACGCCGCCGACGGCAGCGCAAACGGCAAGCCGTTTTTTAACGAAGGCCAGCTGGCCCGTGTGGTGGGCGAGGTAAACGCCGATGGTGAAGTCAGCTCGGTTAAGACTGTCGAGGCTCGTGGTCGCACTCGTCGCGATGCCAAAGTAGTCGAAGGCGCGTTAAAAAATTCTCGCTTTATCCCAGGCTTTGTTGGTGATGACGCGGTGAATATGCACTACATTGCAGTGCTGAATTACCCCGAGAACGATTAATGTTCTCTTAGCCCAAGGGCTAGCTCCTGTCGTAAAAGCCACCTCCGGGTGGCTTTTTTATGTTCGCCGTTATACCAGCTGTATTAGGCAAGCTCGATGCAGGCGCGCTCGCTCGAGCTGCGTTCCAGCACATCAAGCAGGCCCACGGTCACCAGTGCCTGCTCGGGCTTCACCAACAGGTTGTCGCCCTGCAATAAATGGCAGTAAACATTGTCGTAAAAGTATAGGTAGTTGCCGGCGATAGTCGGGTAGCCTTCACGACCGCTATCGGTGTGAATATGGCCCCACTGGTGGGGCTCCTCTGCGGCCCAGTTTAAGCCCTGAGGGATGGTGCCCTCCGCCAGCCGGCTCTCTTGCACATCGCCCAGCGGTTTAAGGTAAGAGCCCTTATCGCCGTGAATCACATACGCGGGCGCCGGCTCGCGCGCCAGCATACTCGCTTTAAGTAAGCATTTGTGACTGGGATAATCGAGCCGCACCTCAAAATAGTCGCAGGTTTGGGCGCCATCACGCTCTATGCGTAAGTCGGCGTACACTGAGCTGGGCAAACCAAACAGCGTTAAGCACTCGTCCAATAAGTGTGAGCCTAAATCATACAGTAAGCCGGCGCCGGGGCCGGGCTCCTCCTTCCATTTTTTGGGGCCGGGCGCGGGGCGAAACCGGTCGATCGTCATCGCAAAGGTGTTGAGTTTACCCAGGCGCTTTTCGTGTAATATTTTTTGCGCGGTGCAAAAGCCCGACTGCAACCGCCGGTTGTGAAATACCGTTAGCATCAGCCCGAGCTGTTCCGCCAGCTCAATCAGCTCGCGGCCTTCATTTATGTTAGTTGTAAAAGGCTTCTCTACAATCACATGTTTACCGGCGCGCAGTGCATCCCGGGCCATGGGGTAGTGCAGTGTGTTAGGGGTGTTGACCACCACAATATCAATATCTGGGTTGCCGATAAGCTCGGCAAAACTGCGGGCGATCGTTACCTCGGGGTAGCGCTCTTGGGCGGTGTTGCTGCTGCGCTGCAGCACGGCGGCAAGCTTTAAGTTTGGGTGCGCGGCAATCAGTGGTGCGTGAAATACCTTGCCAGACATGCCGTATGAGGCCAGTGCGACGTTCAAGATTTGGCTCATGGGTGTGGGTTCCGTGGCGGTGATGGATAGCAGGTTAGCGGGCAGTTTAAAGGTTTTTTTACCGGGTGAATAATCAATGGCAACAGCTCATCATCACGGGCGCGGCAATGGGCGTCGTGAAGGTAGGAGTTTACACCAGAGCGTGCTTAAGCTGATTCTCTTGTCAGAATTACGTTCCACTCTCGCTGCGGTAGAGGTTGGGGCGTATTAACCGATTCCCCTTGGTGGTTTTTATAGAAACCACGCCTATAGTATGCGTTAATCCAGTGTCGTAATGTGCAACCTTGTTGACAGCTATTTCGACGCAGCGCTCGATCACACGTTGTAAGGTGTCAGCCTGGCCTCTCAGCTATATACTTGCGCGAGTTTCAATAACGCTAATTGTGAGAACACATGTCAATACCTCCTTTATCCGCTACGGCTTATTTTGGTGATGGCGCGGTAGCCGCTTTAATGCGCACTCACGATTGGAGCCAATCGTCGTTAGGCCATCCAGACACTTGGCCGCAAGTGCTGCGCACAGTGACCAGCTTGATCTTGAATTCCAAGTTTCCGATGTTTTTGGCATGGGGACCGGAGTTGGCGCTGCTGTATAACGACGCTTACGTAGACATGTTGGCGAACAAACACCCAGCGTCACTGGGGCGCCCGTTTGAAGAGGTTTGGTCGGAAATATGGGAGGACATTGTGCCCATTGTCGAGCAAGCCATGACCGGCCAGGCGTCGTTCCATGAAAACCTCCCCTTAACCATGACGCGTAAGGGCTATCAAGAATCGACGTGGTTCACGTTTTCGTACTCGTCTATTTATGCCGAGAACGGTAAGGTCGCCGGCATGTACTGCGCTTGCACCGAAACTACACAGCAAGTTTTAGCGGAGCGCCAACGCAAAAACGAGAACGAGCGTCTGCGGCAGTTGTTTCAGCAGGCACCCGGTATTATGGCTGTTTTGCGCGATCGCGAGCATGTGTTTGAGTTGGCCAACGAAGCCTATTATCAGTTGGTGGGGCATCGTGAGTTGCTGGGCAAGACGGTGCGCGATGCCTTGCCGGAAATCGAAGGACAGGGGTTGTATGAATTGCTCGATACCGTATACCAAACCGGTGAGCCCTATGTGGGGCGAGCGGTTCCGGTAAAGCTGCGGCGCCCGCAAAGCGCCGAGCTTGACCAATACTTTATCGACTTTATCTACCAGCCCATACGCGACGCAAGAGATCAGGTCACCGGAATTTTCATCGAAGGCAGCGACGTGACCGAGGAGGTGAAGGCCACCCAAGCGTTGCGTGAAAGCGAAGAACACCTAAGGCAGTTGGCCAATACCATCCCGCATCTCGCCTGGCTGGCCGAACCGGACGGACAGATTTTGTGGTTTAACGATCGCTGGTATGAGTACACCGGTACTACCCCGGAAGAGGCCGCAGGCTGGGGCTGGAAAGACCTGCATGATCCGCAGTGGTTGCCGTTAGCGCTAGCCAATTATCAGCGCTGCCTCGAATCCGGAGAGCCCTTTGAAATGAGCTTTCCGCTACGCTCAGCCTCGGGCGAATACCGAACATTCTTTACCCGCGCTACACCGCTGCGTGACGAGAAAGGCACCATTCTACAATGGTTGGGCACAAACACCGATATTCACGACATTGAAAAAGCCCAAGAAGAGCTAAAAGCGGCTAACCGCCGTAAAGATGAGTTTTTGGCCATGCTGGCGCACGAATTACGTAACCCGTTGGCACCTATTGGCTCGGCCGCCGAATTACTGAAAGACTCTAGAGCAGAGCCTGCCGTGGTGAAAAAAACCGCCGACATAATCTCTCGCCAAGTCGGTCATATGACAGGCCTGGTGGATGACCTCCTCGACGTTTCACGCGTTACACGGGGGCTGGTCACGCTGCAAAAAGAGCCGGTCAACCTTAAAACAATTGTCGATGATGCGGTAGAGCAAGTCAGCGCCATGGTTGAGCAGAAGAGGCAGACACTACTCGTTGAGATAGAAGAACAACGACCCATCGTTGACGGTGACCGCACCCGGTTAACACAAGTCGTTGCCAATATTCTTAACAATGCCAACCGCTACACACCCGAGCAAGGCAACATTCAGTTACGTCTTGCCGCTGATTCTGAACATATAACAATTACAGTGCGGGACGACGGTATTGGCGTAGAGCAAAAGCTTTTGCCCCATATGTTCGAGCTGTTCACTCAGGCAGAGCGCTCGCCCGATCGGGCCCAGGGTGGCTTAGGTTTAGGTCTGGCGCTGGTGAAAAGTTTGGTCGAACTGCACCAGGGCAGCGTTACCGGTCACAGCGAGGGCACCAATAAGGGTAGTGTATTTACGGTACAGCTTCCGCGCTCGTTGCAAACACAAACGCCGGACACACCGTGTAGCGAAAAGCGTCACACGAGCACGCAGTCGCTCGATATTTTAATTGTCGACGATAATGTCGACGCCGCTGAGGCGTTAGCCATGTTGTTGGAGCTGCATGGGCATCGCCCGCGTGTTGACGATAGGGGCCAGACCGCATTGCAGCAAATGGCAAACGCCGTACCGCAAGCGATGATTTTAGACATTGGCTTGCCGGATATGGATGGCTATGAGTTAGCGCGAAAGATTCGTGCGGAGCCCGCTGCTGCCGGCATAACCTTAATTGCCCTCACAGGGTACGGCAAAAATGAAGACCGAGAGCTCTCCAAGCGTGCGGGCTTTGATCACCACTTGGTTAAGCCTGTGGTGATCAAAGATCTCATTGCAATTCTGGATGATGTCGTTAGCCATTAGCCATTAGCCATTAGCCATTAGCCATGTAAAGTCAGGCACAGAATTTTGTGTTTCTTGAGGTCGGCGATCTTTGCGGCTAAGCACCGGAGGCTTTGTAAAAGCTGTTCGGGTGCGGCCATAGGTAAATCATTAACGGCTAACTCATGCCGTTTAATCGGGGGCTTGACCTCGTGGGCGGTGCCCAATATGGCAAATACCTCGGCGACGAAATTACACGCCATTACACATTACGATTTTAGCGCTTTTATCCGCTACACTTAGTGATTCCCCTTAGGGTTGGAGGCTTTAGGCCGGGCAACAAGGAATCATAATAATGATTGCGCGAATTATAATGTCAAACTTAATGCTGTTGGCGCTATTGGCCTCTGTCATGTCATCACCGGCGAGCGCCAAGGGCGTCGATGGTGACGCATTGACGGTCGATGTCCAATCGCTCGACTGTGCGATACCCCCCAAATCGGCGTCGGCCTCTTTACCCTTGCCCGGTTCCCTCCCGTTAGTCGATTATGAGCAAGCGCTTTACCCTTGGGTTATAAACCGCGAATACGCGGCGTTGGGTTGGTGCCACGACAAAGAGGTGCGCGATACCGGGCCTTTCGTTGATGGCCAGTACCATGGTACTCATCCGGCAGTACTAATTTATTACTCACCTAATATGATGGCGTGGTTGCTCAACCGCGAAAAGGGCATCGAGAGTGAGGTTCCCGATGGCGCCATGATTATTAAAGAGATGTACGGGGCGCCGGCACAAATCTACCGCGATATACGCCGCCTTAAAAGTGCCGATGAATACGAGTCTTTGCGATTGCAGCAGCTCTCGGATTGGACGGTTATGGTGAAAGATGCCAAGGCCTCGAGCGACGGTTGGTTTTGGGGCAGCGTCTCGGCGCCCACCTTAGTAGATGGCAAGCGGCAAAGCACCACAGAGGCGGTAAAGGCGCAGCTGGATACCCGTGAAAACAACAACAAGGCAAAATCCTACGTGGCGACCAATGGCGTTCGGTTGTCCGGTTTTGGTATGCCTTGCTTACGCTGCCACGCCTCGGCGGATAATGAGCTAACCTTTGCCAGCTTGCGTAATATTAACGGGTTTGAGTCTAAGGGCGACCCGCTGCGGTTTCTTGACGATAACTCTTGGCGCACTGCCAGCCACTTCGCTAACTATCCGCTATCCTTGCTGCTCGATGACCCGGAGCTAAAAGCCATCTTCGACGTCCCCCTTTCGCAGTTGCCTTGGTCTACCCAGCAGCGTGTTCGGCGTGCAGCCGCCGACGCCTCGTTTAACGAGCACGGTCGCGATTCACAAATGGATGAGGCGACACACGCTAAGCTGTTTAGCGACGAAAACACGCGTGACGAGCATTACATCAATCAAGCCTTTCTTAACACCTTCCCGCAGATACCGGCATTAAAAGCGGCGGATGTTAAAAAGTTTCCCCAGCAGTGGCTGGATCACGTCGTGCAAAAAAGCGGTGAGCCGCAGGAGTATGTCACCTCGGATAACTGCCTTGGCTGCCACGGTGGCTTAAGTGCCGACACCTTTGGCACCACCATGTTTGTGGCCACCGGCCCCGAGTATGGCGATGGTTTTGATATTTCAGAGTACGGCGAGTGGCGCTGGTCACCCATGGGCCTGGCGGGGCGGGACCCGATTTTCCACGCGCAGCTAGAAAGCGAAATGGCAATATTAAATAAAGACGCCAAAAATCCAGAAGAATCCGGTTTAAAAGGCCCGCTAAAAGAAACCCAGCAAGCGGTAACCAACACGTGCCTGAGTTGCCACGGCGCCATGGGCCAAAGGCAGTTAACGCTAGACGCCCATCAAAACGAGAGCTTGGATAAAAATTTTAAAACCGATTATTTTTACTATACCGAGCAACTATCTTCCGGAGAGACGCAAAGCTTAGAGGAAAAGCAATACCATCAATACGGCGCACTCGGGCGCGAAGGCATCAGCTGCATGGTGTGTCACCGCATTGACGGGCCAGACGAGCAAGCCGTGGCAAGCTGGAACCCGCCGAAGGGTTGGGTCAGTACGGGCATAGAAGATAAAGCGCTGGCGTACCTGCTGTTTCATAACTCCACCGGGCGCTTTGATACCAGCGATGCGGGCACTCTTAATGGGCCTTTCGATGTGGCACAAAAGCCCATGGAGCACGCACTCAATATAACGCCCAGCAAAAACGACTTTATACAAAAGTCGGAACTGTGTGGTACCTGCCACACCATTAACCTTCCCAACATCGGCTCTAGCGATACCCGCTTGCCGGTTCTGCAAGCTGCCGAGGTTGACTCGGCGTTTGCCGAGTATCCGCACTCTATCGAGCAGGCGACCTTTTTAGAGTGGCAGAATAGCGCCTTCGCGCAGGGTGATACCGCGCAACGCTGTCAGGATTGCCACATGCCATCAAGCTTTGCCAGCGAGAAAGACGATGTTTCCATTGATGAGCTGATCAGCAAAATCGCCACCATAGAAGACAGTAACTACCCGGATGCCGACCACGGCTTGGCGGCCAATGAACTCGATGTGCCATTTCGCAAAGAATACAAGCGCCACACCCACGTGGGKCTAAATGCCTTCTTGTTAAGCATGTTTAAACAGTTTGAGCCAATACTGGGGGTAGCCCCTAAAAGCTATATGACGGGAGCATCCGAGGCCGGCGTTGATTTGGCGCTAGAGAGCATGAAGCAGCAAGCGCGTCACAGTACCGTCGATATGAGCATCGATAAGCTCCACTTTGCAGGCAATACCCTGGTGGTTGATGTAACGGCTAAAAACAAAACCGGGCACCGCTTTCCCAGCGGCGTGGCATTTAGGCGCGGGTTTATCGAGCTGCTGGTAAAAGACAGCGACGAAATCGTTTGGAGTTCGGGGCGCACCAACGATGCCGGTGTTATTGTCGATCACTCGGGCCAACCACTGGCCACCGAGTTTTTACCTAAAGGCGATTGCGGGCACCCGAATAATCAACCCGCCGGCTGTTACCAGGCGCATCATCAGGTTATTACCAGCGATAAACAGGTACAAATTTACGAAGAGCTAAACCGCAATAAAGCCAAGGAATTTACCACCAGCTTTGTTCACCGCGTGCACATCGTAAAAGATAACCGGCTGCTGCCCGACGGCTGGCGCGATTCATCGTTCTTTAAGCCACAAGGCGAGGTGATGACGCAGTTTATGGAAGCCACCGATCCGCACTTTGTGGGCACCGACCCCGATTACCAAGATCAGGGCGCAGGCTTTATTGGCCGGGACTCGTTGCAGTACCGTATTGATTTACCCGCACACTACCGTGGTAAACCACTCACGGTAGACGCGACTATGTATTACCAGGCGATACCGCCGTATTGGCTGAAGCAACGCTTTGATTTAGCACCCAACGGTGAGGCCACCCGGCGTTTACATTATGTGGCGAGCCGTTTGAATCTTGAGCGGGAGGGGGATGTGTTTAAGCAGTGGAAGTTTAGGATTAATAGCGCGAGAGAGGTGGTCGAGCCGTAAAGGCTAAAGGGTGTTTGGGTTGAGGGGGTGATTGAGGTTCGTGTGATTGGAGCGCTGTAGAGTGCCGCCAAGGCGGGCTTTAGTTTATATGCCCGTGTCGCCGGGCGTGGCGAAGTACTTTTCTTTGTTTGGCCGAAAGAAAAGTACTCAAAAGAAAGGCCACCCCGGCATCTCAGCCCTAAAGGGTTCCCTCACTCCGGCAAATTTTAGAGGGCCGCATCGACACGCCGTCCATGGCGTGGCGATGCTTGCGCAAACGTCCTGTTTGCTTACCCCCTAAAATTAGCCTACGTTCGGCTGGCTGCAGGGGAGCTAAAAGCGGTGCTTCGTGGTTAGCTGAGCCGTCGAAATACCATATTTATGGTCCTCACATCGTCATGCCGGCCTTGAGCCGGTATCCAGTGAGCGGAGTGCATTACCCACGCTTTGACGCTGGCTTTAGAGGTGCGGCTGTATGGTGCTCTATCAATGTGGGCTTTTATTTTGAAGTCTGTCTTGCCAGGCATATGGCTTTAGATCGTGACTAACATTCGGGCGTTGGTTGGGCTAACCACAATGCTGTTATCCTGTACAGTTGTGTGTACGGTCTATTCAAATAGTCGCAATAGGTATTTAAGGAACCTATTTTGGGAGGTTATTGGCTATTATCATAAATAATATATAATAATCAATGGGTTGCAGTATGTTGTTTGGCCGGGAATAGGCTCCCTCCCAGTACGGTCTATTTTTGCTTGAACATAATTCAAACTCTTCTGGAGGTTTGAATTGACGGGGTATTCGAGGTAGTTTCGGTTAAAATTCAAAAAAGGAAAGGCTCCTTGGTGTCGGAATTTCCAGAGGGAGCCTATTAAAATGTTAAACTTTTGTAATTCGGGTGATCTAGCTCACCATCTAGGCGATAATAATGATTAAAAAATTGACATTCGTTCACCTTACACTTTGTGCATTATTTTCTATTAGCTTCCAAGTGCATTCTAAGGAGATCAAGGTGCCAACCCCCAAGGGGGCGAAAAGCGCGTGCCAAAATAACGAGTCATATAGGCGAGCACTCGATAAGAGTGTTCCGGGCGGGAACTTGATTGATTGCTTTTATGACGAAAAAACAATAGAAAGAGATGAGGTCAATGATGATTCTGTCCGATATTTTGTATATACAAGTAAGTACTGGGAAGGTAGGGATGTTTCTCCGGATGACGCTAGGAAGTTTATTCTCGGAGCTAAAAAAAGAGCGAAAAATACTGAGAAATATGAGCAATTAGTTAACGGAATTACTGTTAAAACCGAAGGTGTAAGTGCGAAGATATATAAGCACTCATACAACATGCTTATTTACAGAAAAATACAAATGGTTTCAATTGACGGTGTTCCGCAAAAAGAAAATGTTTCAATTTCAGGAGTTGTGTATACGCAAGGTATGGTTTACACCCTTGCGGTGAATCATTCAGTTAACGTAAATCTTAACTCTAATGAAATTTACGAAAATGCAATAAACTGGATTTCTAGTTTCGTTCTTCAAAACAAGTAAATAGCCCCCGGCAAAGCCGGGGGCTTTAGTTTGTGAGCCGCTCAAAGCGGCAATGACGGGCCTTCGGCCCTTACGACCCCTAAAAGGGTCGAGAAACATAAAGGACAGCCACATATTGGCCATTTGTAGGCTCCCCAATGTATTTCGATGAAAATATCGAGAATTGTCAACAAGCATTTAACAAAGCGTTGCACCGGACAAGCCGGTGAGCGCGGCGTTATGTCATTGAGAGAGCCCTGTGAAGAATTTTACTCACCTATATCAAAGCTATAAGTACTCAATGGTTCGCATCACTGTTAGAACGAAGTTGGGAGACTTGAGCAATGGTTCTGCTTTTCATATAGGCGATGGATGGCTTGTAACAGCCGCTCATGTTGTGAATGGCGGTGATATCGAGGAAATAGTTTCAGAGTACTGCCGCCAAGACTTACAAATAGAAAAGATAATCTGCCATCGTGATGAGAGGGTGGATCTTGCGATATTGAAAACAAATTTAGATCTTAATCACTATCTTACAAAAACCACCATACACGGCACACCAGAAGGTTTCGTACAAACTGACCACATAGAGATTGGTGGTCACCTAGATGACTGGATTGGGGACGAGTTAGTTTTGTCAAAAGCTCTGCTCATGGGGTACCCCCCCATCCCGTTTTCTAGCGACCCCGTTCTTCTTGCCTCTGAAGGTGAGGTAAATGCCGTAGTTGATAAATACAATGGACCTCATCCGCACTTTGTAATTTCTAATATGGGCCGTGGTGGCTACAGTGGCGGTCCCGTTTTGAGCGAGTTTGGTTTCCTCCTCGGAGTTCTTACTGAATCCTTGGTGGTAAACAACCAGTCAGAAGAACTCGGTTATTCCTCAGCTATACCTGTCGAGCCATTATTGGTGCTTCTTCAAGAAAATGGGATTTACCCAGGAAAAAATAAAGAAACCATCCAGGTTTTTCTTGAAGGTGCCGACCATTGGGATGACCAGACATAACGCCCAATTGCAGATAGCTTAAGTTTTTTCATAGGCATTAAATAATTAAAAATTGAGAAAGGGTTGCACATGAGTAAGCAGAGAGCGTTGGAATTATTAAGGGAGGGGGTTGGCAGCCCACTCACTGACTTTCATGAACATCAGTGGGAATCTGTTGATGCAATAGTAAATCAACACTCTCGTTTAATTTGTGTCCAAAGGACTGGCTGGGGTAAAAGCTCGGTTTACTTTATATCAACTAAGATGTTACGTGAGAAAGGCCATGGTCCAACAATCATTATTTCCCCTTTATTGGCGTTAATGCGCAACCAAATTGAATCTGCCGCCAAATATGGAGTAACGCTCGGAACAGTTAATTCTTCTCAAAGTCGAGAGCAAAATGATGTTAACAAAGGTCGATTTTTAGCCGGCAATTTAGATGCACTAATTATTGCGCCCGAACAACTGGCTAACCAAGAGTTTATTGATAATGTATTAATACCATCTAACCCTGGATTCTTTGTTATAGATGAAGCGCATTGTATTTCAGACTGGGGGCATGATTTTAGGCCTGACTATCGACGTATCTCAAGAGTACTTGGGAATATTTCTGATACACCAGTATTAGCAACAACCGCAACAGCTACAAGGCGAGTTGTTACAGATATTGTTGAGCAACTACATATTGAAGGTCAACAGGTGTATTTGTTGCGTGGGAAATTAACACGAGAATCAATTCATCTTCAAAATATACAGCTAGATAAACGTTCAAAGCGTTTGGCTTGGCTTGCCCATACAATTCCACAAATTGATGGTACGGGCATCGTTTACTCTACAACTATCAATGACGCCTTCCTTGTTGCGGCTTGGCTCCGAAGTTGCGGTATAGCTGCAGAAGGTTATGCAGGCTCAATTCCAGGGCTTACTAAAGAAGAGAATACGTTAAAACGTGAGCAATTAGAGCAACAATTACTAAATGACGAAATAAAAGTTTTAGTTAGTACCTCAGCTCTGGGGATGGGATTTGACAAAGGTAATTTGACCTTCGTCATTCACTATCAAAGTGCGGGGTCAGTTGTTAGTTATTACCAACAAGTAGGCCGTGCGGGCCGAAGTATTAGTGATGCTTATGGTGTACTGCTTTCCGGTGATGAAGACGAAGAAATCCAAAACTACTTTATTAGGGAGGCGTTTCCTAAAGAAGAGTTAGTTTGTGATTTACTCGCTCTACTAGAAGAAGACAGTTGTGACGGGCTTAAAAAAACTGATTTGGAAGCACAGCTCAACTTTGCACCTATGAAAATAGAGGCTGCGCTGAAGTTTCTACTAGCTGAACACCCAACACCGATAGTTAAGGAAGGCTCTTTTTACAAGCGCACGATTAATCACTACTCCTTACCGACAGAAATGATTCAACGATTATCTAATAGGAAAACTGGCGAATGGGAAGAAATTCAATCGTATCTAAGAAGTGATCAGTGTCTTATGCAAGTGTTAGCCACCGCACTTGATGATTCTCTTACAGCATCTTGCGGAAAATGTTCTAACTGCGATCCTGATAGTGCATTTGATCTGACATACCCAAAAGAACTAGGCCAGCAAGCAGTAGAGTTCTTGGGCAATACCATGATTGATATACCGCCCAAAAAACAAGTTGGTAATGGCTACGCACAAGCTGCGGCCAGATTCCCAGTATATGATTTTCCATTTCGTCTGGGTGACTTAGCCCATGAAACAGGTGCTGCATTATGTCATTGGGGAGAAGCTGGCTGGGGAGAAATAGCCGCTGCTGGAAAACGAGCACATGCTTTTGATCCTAAATTAGCAGATGCCTGTGTTGCAATGATAAACAATCGTTGGCAGCCGGTTCCTATGCCGACATGGGTGACTTATGTGCCATCAAAAAACTATCCTAAGTTAGTCAAGGATTTTGCTGAGTTAATAGCACAAAAGCTTGGATTAGAATGCGTTGAAGCAGTAATAAAAGTAGAAGAAACAGCACCGCAAAAGCGGATGGAAAATAGTGATTTTCGTTGTAAAAACCTCGATGGAGCTTTTGCAGTACAAAATGTACGTGAAGGCGAGGCGGTATTACTGATTGATGATGCGTCAGATTCAGGTTGGACATTTGCGGTAATTGCGGCATTGTTGAGACGTGAAGCATGTGGCCCAGTATTTCCTATGGCTGTTATGTCAACAAAATCTAATTAAAGAGTGATAAATTGAATACTCAAAACAACCTATATAACGAAAATACACAAGCGGTTCTACTGCTATCAACCTTTTTTGGCAAACCTAGAAAAGATGAGGCTCGACCATTGACGGCAATCGAGTATGGCCGTTTTGCTCGCTGGTTACATGAATTTAATTACACGCCTAGTTCATTGTTTCATCAATTTGATGAGGTGCTGTCTAAATGGAGAGATCCTAAAGGTAAAATTACGGCTGATCGCCTATCGGAGATATTACGTCGTAAAGCTGCTATGGGATTAGCTCTAGAAAAGTGGCAGCGCGCAGGTGTTTGGGTCATTACCAGACAAGACAGCGAGTACCCACAGCTACTTAAAAAGCAACTTCGGCATGTTTCACCGCCGGTATTCTTTGGTGTGGGTAATAAAGAATTACTTCAGCATGGTGGCTTAGCCGTTATCGGCTCGCGAGGTATTGATGAGATTGACGAAGAGTTTACTCAAAACATCGCAATACAAGCAGCGAAAGAAAATATCAATATAGTATCCGGTGCAGCACAAGGCGTAGACGAAACAGCTATGCTGGCCTCACTTAGAGCGGGTGGCACAGCTATTGGTATTATGTCAGACAGCCTTTTAAAGGCGGCCACAGCAAGTAAATGGCGCAAATACCTTCAAAGTGAAAAACTGGTTTTAATCTCAAGTTTTTATCCTGAAGCAGGCTTCAGTGTCGGGAATGCAATGGCTCGTAATAAGTACATTTATACTACTGCAAGCTCTGCCCTAGTCGTCAGAGCTGATGAAGGTAAAGGCGGTACTTGGGCTGGCGCTAAAGAAAACAATGAAAATAACTGGGTTCCTTTGTTTGTAAATCGCCGATCTAACGCCAGTGGTAACATTGCACTATTAGCTCATGGAGCTCATCCGTTTGAGTTACAGAAAACCTCAGGGGCATGGCTAGCTGAAGCTCTTAGTGAAGTGCAGGCACTCAAGTCAAATAATCCTCCACCCAATAGCTTAAATTTATTTGAATAATTAAGATACAACCAGCTTAGCTAAAGATGCGTAGATTCTCACATAACAAAGCAATTAAAAATCGCCCACCAAAAGCCGTGGGCTGGACTTGCTAATGCTCGCCTTTTATTGCGACGTTAGCTTCTCGGAGATCTCATGGATTTACCCAGATTTAAGTATCATCCTGACCCAATTAAGGCTGGCGGGGTCATGGCTGGTGGGGTCATATATGGTCCGCCCCGTATTGCAAGATTAAATGTCTCGTAATCGTAAAAAGGTTGCTTCCATATATCCGGCCTTTGGATGAGRTTATTTAAACCTCTGGCCCTGATGGAATTCGCGCCTATCTGTCTCATCAAGTCTTCGGCTTCTAATGAGCCCGAGACCCCAGYAGACTTACTGATAGACAGGTATTACCTTTTTTGCCATCACTTGAACTGTATCTACGCAACTCGTTGATAACAGCTTGCTGTTAAATTCTTTGCACTATGCTGCGCTGGCCTGATAYGTAGATTTCTTGCTAAGTAATGCCCAGGCCACTCGTGCATTTTTGTTGGCGACCGCAACGGCTGATATGTTTTTGCCTCGCCGCCCTTCTAGCTGCGTCACCCATGTACTACGCTTATCTTSATGCTTGTTTGCCACTCTAACCACTGTGCGTCCGCCGTGTATGAGCAGCGTTCGTAAATAAGTGTCTSCGCGCTTACTAATACCTAGTAACGTGGGCTTGCCTCCAGTGGAGTGCTGCCGAGGCACTAACCCCAGCCAGGCCGCTAATTCCCGACCATTTTTAAAGACGCTAMTGTCGCCGATGGATGCCACCATCGCCGTTGCGCTAAGCAGCCCCACACCCGGAATACCCAAAAGACGTTGGCAGTCTTCATTCTGGACACAGAGCGATTCAAGCTTGATTTCTAGGGTTTTAATCCGCGCATCCAGATGAACCATTTCATCGTAGAGATTGGCCAGAAGCTCTCGAAACATAACGGTTAATTCATTATCGGCATCTTCTAGTATCAGCGGTATCGACTTTCTAACGTAAGCAATCCCCTGCGGAATGATAAGGCCGTACTCCATCAGTAAGCCGCGGATCTGGTTGGCTTGCGCGGTTCGTCGAGCAACAGCTTGGCTCCTGATGCGGTGCAAGCTTTGGATGTCTTGCTGCTCAAGACTTTTCGCAGGCACAAAACGCATCGACGGCCTCTGCACCGCCTCACATATTGCTTCGGCATCGGCAGCATCATTTTTATTGGACTTCACATAAGGCTTTACAAATTGTGGGGCAATCATATGCACAGTGTGGCCGAATTTCTCAAATACCCGAACCCAGTGGTTTGCGCCACCACAGGCCTCTATGCCAATGGTGCAAGCTGGGAGTTGAGCGATAAAGCTGTAAAGATCTTTCCTGGATAACCTCTTTTTCAATACAGTTTTTCCACCGGTATCCACGCCGTGAAGCTGGAAGCTTTGCTTTGYCAGGYCAATGCCTAACRCCGCCACGTCATTTTTTAGGGTATGATTACTCATGGTCTGCTCCACTCTTTTTGATGTCTGTTCGCACACACATCATGGCTCATTCGAAGCCGTATTGGGAGTGGGGCGGACCATTCCATTAGGTCTTGAATTGTGAATCCTCGTAGACTTTTATTATTTTACTCACAGAAGAGTAATGTAACCCAAAGTACTCAGCTATTTCTTTCATTTTATAT
>NZ_JXCJ01000001.1:17155-167116 GCF_000832015.1 Gilvimarinus agarilyticus | reverse complement strand
AATAACCTCATCCAAAGGCCGGATATATGGAAGCAACCTTTTTACGATTACGAGACATTTTATCTTGCAATACGGGGCGGACCATATATGACCCCAATGATCCTATCACTTTAAGCTCGACTGGCAGGAAATGTCCGACGTGTTTGCCGACGACCGTCTGAAAAACTACGACGTCATCGTCTTCTTAAACACCACCGCCGATATTCTTAACGATGACCAGCAAGCCGCCATGGAGCGTTTTATTCAATCTGGCAAAGGCTTTGTCGGTATCCACTCAGCCTCCGATACCGAATACGACTGGGACTGGTACACCAAAATGGTGGGCCGCACCTTCCACATTCATCCGGCCATTCAAACCGCCGAAGTGGAAGTTCTGGATCGTAAATTCCCAGGCCTTGAGCGCATGCCCGACCGCTTCCTTTGGACCGACGAATACTACGAGTTTGGCGCCGAGCGCATCGACAGCCTAAATTACATTCTCGCCGTAGACGAAAACACCTACGACCCCGTCGCCGATTGGGGCCAGGTGGCCGGTAAAGGCATGGGCTTTCACCCAATTGCCTGGTACCACGAATACGACGGCGGCCGCGCTTTCTACACCGGCCTCGGCCACATGCCCTCAACCTACCAAGATAAAATGTTTCTGGAGCATATCTACGGCGGCGTGTACTGGGCCGCAACAGGAAAAGGATTGCGGAAAAAATAATTGCACATAAAAAAGCCCGCTGTTTAAGCGGACTTTTTTATCGCTGTAACCGAAAACCTTATTCGCACATCATGCTGGTAATGTCATCAATCGACAAGTCAGTTGCTCTATCCGGCGTCAAGCGAAAAGAAACACCGCCGAGTGTCAACGCCATGCTACCCCCTGCCGAGATACCACCCGCCGAAATTCGGGTAATTTCATCACCCGTCATTTCTAAAGTGACGGTATTACCACCAATATCAATCGAGTAATCACCGGACGACTCTGCATTTAAGCTAGATCCCGTAATATCGGCGTTCACATCATCCTCTACAGCCTCGCGGTAGCAATTATCGCCCGCGTCTGCGCCATCACCTAAATAATTGTACGCCGTCAAGGTGCCGCTGGAATCGATGTAATAATAGTTGTTATCTACTCCAGATGAAGCATCGTACAGCCCCATAATCTCATTGAATTCTGTAGATTCAGAACTAGTAACACTCGATGAGCTGGACTGAGCAGTAGAAGCAACGCTCGAAGTGGACCCACCAGAGGAACTACCTCCGCCTCCACCGCACGCAGAAAGTGCAAGGGCCATAAGCGCTGTCATTAACTTAGCATTCATATGCATTTTGTTCTCCATATTTTTCTTAGGTACACACCAGTACCGCGCGAATTATTCACACAGAATAAAATCAAACAGAGGGAAGAAATACTGATGTGTAAAAAGGTAGGTTTCATCCTGAAAGTTATTCTCGCATCCATTCTTTAGAACTTCGGCTAGCGCCAAAAGAGAGAATAACTTAGAGGTTAGTGATATTCAATAGGGATAGAAAAAAGGAGCTCAGAAAGAAGCGAAGAGGGCGAGCCATAAAGGACAACTCCAAAGATCAGACTACCTAAAACGTAGTAGTCGTCTTCGAAATGTCAAATGTAAGGCCTGACCCCGTTGCTCCCTGAATACATCACTGGCTACTACAGCCAGATAAGACCACACAGAAACAACAATGGAGCGAGCCCAAATGCAGCCGAGCAGTTGTACTGGGCAGCCTCCTAAACTGTGGCCAAATTTACTTGACCACTACAGACCCCTATCTTCCCTTGCGATATTAGTATTTAGAAATCGTTCAACAGATCAGTTTTCAAATAGAAATTACCATTATGAGGTCCTTTATAACCTGTATACCAAACCCAATACACATCCTTATCTCTGGAATCTCGAAAAAAAATAAATTTTATTTCCCCTTCACTAGATTGCATACTAATATGTATTTTCTCTTTAGGTCTCGATCCACTTTTCTTAACTCGCAAGCGGTCTTCTGAAAAAGAAGCTACCATATCATAGGGACTCCTATAAACAAGATCTTTAACTAACGCTTGGAACCCATTCCCTGAGGAAATTCTTTCCACTTCTCTTACTACCGCTATTCTAGCGATATTATTTAATACTACAGAAAATATTCCTATAAAAATGATTATTCCCATACAAGAAAAAGCATATCTAGCTACGACTTTTTTGGGGCTTTTTCTAAAAAGAGAATAAATCGTCATTAAGGCACAAATGACCCAAGGGAGAAAGATAGCCAAGAGAATAAATGCCATCCATTCATATATCCACGCAACAAAATCAATCATGATTTGCCCCCTCTCTTTGCTCCTTAGATCTTTTATCGACTATATCCCAGATAGATGAAGTGTCCGAGAACATAGGGTCAGGTCTTGAATTGTGAATCCTCGTAGACTTTTATTATTTTACTCACAGAAGAGTAATGTAACCCAAAGTACTCAGCTATTTCTTTCATTTTATATCCACCCGAAARCCAGGCGGCCACTATCGCTCCATTGCGTGATTCGCTTGATCTTTCATAGTCACTGAGTGGTTTTGCCAATGGACGCCTTTGACTGCTTGGCACCTCATCTAAGCTTTTATCGGAATCCAATAAAGTTTGCATCTGCTCAACAAATGCTTCACTCCCTAGAAACACCTGATTCTTTAAACTTTCCCACGGTGATGGCTGCCCTTTTCCTTCTTCCACAAAGCGCTGATAGCGCTCACAAGCGGCTTTTCGTCGACGAGCAAAACTGCTCAGMAACCAATCGACWTTTAACCAAGGTTCTACCTGCTCGAATCCAGCCGTTGCTCGATAACTACTCCAGCGCCATTGCTGAGCTTTTCGGACCATTCTCGCTCGAACAGGGTTTAAAACGATATAACGCGCCAGCTCCMGCAAGTAGGATTCCTTATCCACCAGAATCGCCTTATAGCGCCCCTGAAATACATGCCCGATGCGAGAATGCTGCCGATTAAAACGCTGCGTGTAAACACCGTTTAATTGGCGCATACCTAAGGATAARTTGGATTCAGGGGTTTCYATCAGAATATGATAATGGTTGGTCATCAGGCAGTAGGCATGGCACACCCAATTGTAACGATTACAAGTCTCAGCCAACACGCCCAGCCAGACCTCCCTATCCTTATCATCCAGATAGATGTCTTCTCTACCGTCGCCCCGAGAGGTGACATGGTAAAGCGCACCGGCAAATTCTATACGTAGTGGTCTAGCCATAGAAGCAAGCTTAGACGYCAATAACGAAAYTCACAATTCAAGACTTAATGGAATGGTCCGCCCCACTCCCAATACGGCTTCGAATGAGCCATGATGTGTGTGCGAACAGACATCAAAAAGAGTGGAGCAGACCATGAGTAATCATACCCTAAAAAATGACGTGGCGGYGTTAGGCATTGACCTGRCAAAGCAAAGCTTCCAGCTTCACGGCGTGGATACCGGTGGAAAAACTGTATTGAAAAAGAGGTTATCCAGGAAAGATCTTTACAGCTTTATCGCTCAACTCCCAGCTTGCACCATTGGCATAGAGGCCTGTGGTGGCGCAAACCACTGGGTTCGGGTATTTGAGAAATTCGGCCACACTGTGCATATGATTGCCCCACAATTTGTAAAGCCTTATGTGAAGTCCAATAAAAATGATGCTGCCGATGCCGAAGCAATATGTGAGGCGGTGCAGAGGCCGTCGATGCGTTTTGTGCCTGCGAAAAGTCTTGAGCAGCAAGACATCCAAAGCTTGCACCGCATCAGGAGCCAAGCTGTTGCTCGACGAACCGCGCAAGCCAACCAGATCCGCGGCTTACTGATGGAGTACGGCCTTATCATTCCGCAGGGGATTGCTTACGTTAGAAAGTCGATAYCGCTGATACTAGAAGATGCCGATAATGAATTAACCGTTATGTTTCGAGAGCTTCTGGCCAATCTCTACGATGAAATGGTTCATCTGGATGCGCGGATTAAAACCCTAGAAATCAAGCTTGAATCGCTCTGTGTCCAGAATGAAGACTGCCAACGTCTTTTGGGTATTCCGGGTGTGGGGCTGCTTAGCGCAACGGCGATGGTGGCATCCATCGGCGACAKTAGCGTCTTTAAAAATGGTCGGGAATTAGCGGCCTGGCTGGGGTTAGTGCCTCGGCAGCACTCCACTGGAGGCAAGCCCACGTTACTAGGTATTAGTAAGCGCGSAGACACTTATTTACGAACGCTGCTCATACACGGCGGACGCACAGTGGTTAGAGTGGCAAACAAGCATSAAGATAAGCGTAGTACATGGGTGACGCAGCTAGAAGGGCGGCGAGGCAAAAACATATCAGCCGTTGCGGTCGCCAACAAAAATGCACGAGTGGCCTGGGCATTACTTAGCAAGAAATCTACRTATCAGGCCAGCGCAGCATAGTGCAAAGAATTTAACAGCAAGCTGTTATCAACGAGTTGCGTAGATACAGTTCAAGTGATGGCAAAAAAGGTAATACCTGTCTATCAGTAAGTCTGCTGGGGTCTCGGGCTCATTAGAAGCCGAAGACTTGATGAGACAGATAGGCGCGAATTCCATCAGGGCCAGAGGTTTAAATAAYCTCATCCAAAGGCCGGATATATGGAAGCAACCTTTTTACGATTACGAGACATTTTATCTTGCAATACGGGGCGGACCGTATATGACCCCAATGATCTCTCCTCCTTGAACAACTCAATTGTCCTAACCTTAGAAATCTAAAATAACCAAACCACTCTCAAAAATCAACGACTCTGATCCCATTGATTTTCTGACCCCATTGATTTTGTTATTATAGCTGAATAGGCGGGKATTGCCGCGCGATGCGGCAACACCCAAGCCAACCTAATTAAAAGCGTTTGTAATAGCTTTTAATTATCGTTGTTTCTGACACTGGATCAACAGCGTAAAAAGCATAGCCTGTAATTCCGCTAGCACCTACATAAATAATGCCGGTATCACTATCAACATCTATATCTGTAGGGTCGCCTCGCAGCGGAAAGTCAATATCTAAAAGTGATCGCATGCCTGTATTCAAATTGACCGACAGGACGTCATCCGGAAAATCATTAAGAATATACGCACGTTCAAGATCCCCATCGACTGCCAAGCCTTTGCTGTCATCACTAATCGATGGACCATTACTTGGGTCAACAGCTGAAACAATAGAGCTCGACAACATTGTGGCTATCTGAGAGACCGATACTAGGTGATTTCTCCAGTTAAAATTAGGAATAACCAGGAGCTTATTGTGCGCAACGTCCCAGGCAACTTGGATCGGATGAACAATTGTTTCGTCAGATGAATCTCTGTCGACATAGGTACGGCGTTCGCCAGAGTTAACATTCACACGAACAACCCTGTCACCTCCATTTTCAGCAACATACAATCGGCCAGCAGTATCCAGCGTTAAGCTCACAGGGTGCACAAAATCTTCACCACTACCAACACCATCACCCGAAACAACAGCACGCATCCCAGTCTGTTCATCCACGCTAAGAATCAAAGGGCTAAGTGACTCGGCCGCAGGGCTACTCGATATAATAAAGCGTCGGTTGTCCCGATCGTAAATCATGTCATTTAAGGCAAGCTCCGATGCCGTGATGCCCTGCGCTTCGTCGGTGAAATCGGTAATTGACGGTCCCCGATCTCCAGTGCTCAAGTCAACGGGAATTAATTTAAGATCACGTTGATAGTTTCCGCCGGTCAAAACCCAAGCAACTTTAGCTTCACTATCAACACTAACGGCAATCGCTCGGGTCCATGCTTCACCGTCTCCGATATCGACTTCCTCTTGGTATACAGTGGCCATCACGCTCGTTGAACGACCTTCACTGTCCCCTGCGGTAACGGTAATACTCGTTTGACCTACACTATCTGGTATGACAACTTCGTTCACACGCCAGCTGCCATCGGCTTCAACTGTCGCGTTGTAAGAGTCTACATCTGTGGTAATAGTAATCGTGCTAATACTTGCGCCTTCGATTGCGCTCGCCTTACCAAACACGGGTAGCTGACCACCCTCAAAATAGGAGACTTCACCAGGGAAATGTATCGCGACATCCGGTAGGTTCTGTGGCAACAGAGTAACTATCACCGTATCACGGCCGATCTCGCCGTCGTTATCGGTGGCGCTCAAGGTGAATTCAATGTCGATAGCTGCATCAGTCTCTGGCGCAACGAAACTCGCCTCGGAGCTTTCACTATCGAGCAATTCAACACTGATATCGCCCGAGGTCTGCTCCCATAAATGACTCACAATCTCGCCGTCATTATCGCTAGCTGAGCCCAACAGACTGGTCGATTCTCCTGCCTTTACCTCAAATGCTGCACCGGCTTCTACGCTAGGCCCCTGATTCACACGATTAACCGTATAGGTAATAGTATCCTCTGCGGTATTACCTTGGCTGTCCTCAACAGTAAACCGGTAGGTCAGTTGGACCGTTGTATTAACGCCGGTATCAGGAGCTACAAACTGATACCGCATATCGTTAAAATCTAATATTTGCAACGAAACTGACGGACCTTCAATGCGGCTTGTTTCACGGTTGACAATGTCGTTGTTTGGGTCATTAATTTGTACATCTATAGAGACCACCTCACCTTCTTCGACCGTCCGATCCGGCCCAGCATCAAGTGATAGCCCCTGAACACTCTCTACGCTGCTGGAAGAAGAGCTGGTCGCTGTAGGCACGGAGCTCGCACCGCCACCGCCACCGCCACCGCCACAAGCAGTAAAGCTTACTATACTGGCGAGCGCGATCAGCCGAATGCTAGCCCGGGACAAGTGTTTTATAAAATCTGGTAAAGACATAAAGGTAAACTCCATTTTATTGTACTCAGCAAGGCACACCATAGAGTACGTGCAAACGAACAATATTATTTGAGGCAATCAGAATGTAAAACCAAAAGGGGCAGACTAAGCTTAAATGGTAGACCTACATCATCAAAAACCAGACAACATTAGGCCTGAGCTATAAACAACTCTGGCTAAAAGCTTAAAAAGTGGAGAAATACAGCGGTGTCGCAGAACAATCCCTATTGATATCACTTATTATTTCCAATTGCGTGCGAGATTAACACACAACGTATCACTGCTCAATCTCTACACGAACGGCTGTGCTTTAGCTGAAGACACATGTTGTACTGGCGACCGCTTTCGATGCAAGCAGTGTAACTCGACAAAAAAAACCCGGCATACGCCGGGTTAAAGTCAATTTTATTCCGTGAAATCTATTTCCAGCTGGTCATCTTATGACCTTTAATCGCGTAAAACAGAATGTACAAATAAGCCGGGATCGACACTACGTAGGCCAGCTGACCATCGCCGGTATCGGCAAAGTGTCCGTAAATCGGCGGCAGCACGGCACCACCGGCAATACCCATAATGAGTAGCGCCGCACCTTTACTGGTGTATTTGCCTAAACCTTGTAGCGACAGTGGCCAAATGGCGGGCCAGCACATGGCGTTGGCAAAGCCCAGTAACGCTACGAAGTAAACGGCGTTGGGGATTTCAGGCATACCAAATAGGCTTAAGGTTGCCGCGGACATAACCGTGCTTTGCAGCGAGCCCGTCATTACACACACGGTAAAAATAATACCCAAAATAGCGGAGAACATCAGTGCGGTTTGCTGACTGATATAACGCGGGATGGTCACCACGCCGGCCAAGTAGCCGATAACCATAAAGATCATAGTGTAGGAGGTGAGCATAGAGCTCACAGAGCTACTAAGGCCCGCCTGCTTACCAAGCAAGCCGATGGCGTCACCGGCAATTACCTCTACACCGACGTAGAAGAACAAGGCCAACGCACCTAACACTAAGTGGGGAAATTTAAATACACCGGATAAGCGAATATCACCCTCTTCCTGGCCCTCAAGCACTTCGTCTTCAATATCAGGGATGGGAGCAAACAACATCGCCACACCGAGCACGGCCAGGACAATGGCCATACCCACATACGGTGACACCAGCTGCGCGGCCAACTCGTTTAATTTTATATCGCGCGCGGCTTCCGACAGTGCCGCCAGCTCTACGTCAGATACGCCGGTAATGCCCGACAACACCAGTGCCGAGAACACGATAGGTGCAACTACACCCGCGCCTTTGTTGAGCAAGCCCATAACGCAAATACGCACCGCGGCCGACTCTGGCGGGCCGAGCTTAACCACGTAGGGGTTGGAGGCGGTTTGCAGAATCGTCAAGCCGGTACCCACCACAAACTGCGCCAGCAAGAACACGCTAAAATGGCGACCATAAGCGGCGGGGATAAAAATCAGTGCACCAACGGCGACAATAAACAAACCAATCGCCATACCGTTTTTATAACCGGTGCGCTCAATAATGTAGGCCATTGGCATGGCCATGACGGTGTAAGCGGCATAAAACGCCGAGGCAACCAACATGGCCTCAAACGCGGTTAAGTCACAGATCGTTTGCAAAAACGGAATCAATGCGCCGTTTAGCCAGGTGACAAAACCAAAGATAAAAAACAGACCGGCGATAATCGCCATGGGGACGATCACGCTGTTACTCGCCTGAGGCGCTGCATTGGGTGCAGCGGCAGTTTCGTTGCTCATAAGGTTACCTATACATTCCAGTAGCCGCCGCCCTAAGCGCCGGGAGATCTCGTTGTAATAGTTATGTAGGTGCGGTTGTACCGCCTTTCAGTATAGTGACTATTTATCTCACTATTTTAATTTGGCAAGCAAACAAATCGTCCTGATCTATTTACTTGTCGCCCTTAAAAACGGGCGGGTTCACGCGGAAAACCTTGTCTTTAAGGGCTCGCATGAACCTCTGGCTCAAGGCAGCGCATCCATGCGCCACCTCGTAACCCAACAATCTTGATCGCCTGGTTACTACAAGACAATATCCGCTAAAGACAACGTTGTCAAACCTTTCTGACCAACCCTCGGTATGGGGCAATTTTGGCTCACAAGCCTGGATCGGAGACAAAACCACCCTAAAGCGGCCAAAGCCCTCCCCGGTCACAACATAAAAAGCAGACATAAAAAAACCGCCCGAAGGCGGTTTTTTTAGCCAAAGCTACTGCAGGATTAACTCTCTTCAGAGTTCTCTTCAGCAGCGGCTGGGGCCGCGTCGCCCGACTCAGCTTTCTGGTCGGCGATAGCCTCTTTAATGGACAGCTTGATACGGCCGCGCTGATCCACGTCCAGACACTTAACTTTAACCACCTGGCCTTCTTTCAGGTAATCGCTTACAGCGTTTACACGCTCTTCAGCGATCTGCGAGATGTGTACCAAACCATCTTTACCCGGCAAGAAGTTAACAAACGCACCAAAGTCGACGATGCGAACCACGGTACCTTCGTAGGTAGCGCCAATCTCGGCTTCGGCAGTAATGCCTTCGATCTTGTTCAGAGCCGCTTGCAACGCTTCGTTGTCGGTGGCGTAGATTTTAACGGTGCCATCGTCGTCGATATCCACAGACGCGCCGGTCTCTTCGGTGATCGAGCGGATAGTGGCGCCGCCTTTACCGATGATGTCGCGGATTTTGTCTGGATTAACCTTAATGGTTTCAAAGCGCGGGGCGTTATCACTAACGGTGTCGCGCGATACCGAGATCACTTTGTTCATCTCATCGAGGATGTGCAAACGAGCGTGCAGAGCCTGCTCAAGTGCGATCTCCATGATCTGCTCGGTGATGCCTTCGATTTTGATGTCCATTTGCAGCGCAGTGATACCGCTAGAAGTACCGGCCACTTTAAAGTCCATGTCGCCCAGGTGGTCTTCGTCACCCAGGATGTCGGTTAATACGGCGAAGTTTTCGTCGTCTTTAACCAGCCCCATAGCGATACCGGCAACCGGTGCTTTAAGCGGTACACCGGCATCCATCAGTGCCAGCGACGAGCCACACACAGAGGCCATCGAGCTAGAACCGTTAGATTCGGTAATCTCGCTCACCACACGCAGGGTGTAAGGGAAAGACTCCAGCTCTGGCAGTACCGCGGCTATACCGCGACGGGCCAAACGGCCGTGACCGATTTCGCGGCGGCCAGTGCCACCCATACGGCCGGCTTCGCCCACTGAGTAAGGCGGGAAGTTGTAGTGCAGCATGAAGGGGTCTTTACGCTCGCCTTCCAGTGCATCGATGATTTGTGCATCGCGGGCGTTGCCCAACGTTGCTACCACCAGCGCCTGAGTTTCACCGCGGGTGAACAGGGCCGAGCCGTGTGCTTTACCCAGTACGCCCACTTCAACATCAATAGCGCGTACGGTTTTGGCGTCACGGCCATCAATACGTGGTTCGCCGGCCACAATGCGGCTGCGAACAATGGATTTCTCGACTTTGGCAAAGACTTTTTTAACGTCGTCTTCGCTGTACTCAGAACCTTCTTTAGCCAGCTCGGCAACGGCTTGGTTGCGCAGCTCGCCCAAGCGGTCGTAACGCTTGGCTTTATCGGTAATGCGATAGGCAACGCCGATAGACTCAGCAAAGTCGCGCTCCAGCGCGCCCACTAAATCGGTCTTCTCTGGCGCAGGCGCCCACTCCCAGGTTGGCTTGCCAGCGTCGCGAGCGAGCTCGGCACACGCCTGAACCACAGCTTGCATCTCTTGGTGAGCGTACAATACGGCGCCCAGCATGATGTCTTCAGGCAGCTCGTTGGCTTCTGATTCCACCATCAATACGGCGTCTTTGGTACCCGCTACCACCATGTCCAGCTCAGAGGTGCTCTGGGCTTCGTAGTTAGGGTTTAACAGATAACCGCCGTCGGTGGTGTAGCCCACACGCGCCGCACCAATGGGGCCGCTAAACGGGATGCCTGATACTGCCAGAGCCGCCGAGGTGCCGATCATAGCGGCAATATCCGGGTCGGTGGTTTTGCAGGTCGACATAACGGTACAAACTACCTGCACTTCATTCATAAAGCCGTTAGGAAACAGCGGACGAATGGGGCGGTCGATCAGACGTGAAGTCAGAGTTTCTTTTTCGGTAGGACGGCCTTCGCGCTTAAAGAACCCGCCAGGGATCTTACCGGCGGCGTACGCCTTCTCAATGTAGTGAACAGACAGCGGGAAGAACGGCTGATCTGCTTTTGCTTCTTTGGCGCCCACAACAGTCACCAAGACTGTGGTTTCGCCCATAGTCACCATTACCGCACCTGTGGCCTGACGCGCTACGCGCCCGGTTTCCAAGGTTACGGTTTGATCACCATACTGGAATTTCTTAATAATCGGATTCACTCTTCTATCCTTTTTTGCGTTTGCTTGCTCTACGCAGCTTGTCGGTCAAACATGGGCCTCTATTAATTCAGGGGTGTCCCTCGACCACGCCTGCGGTCGTTGCTCCCCCAACACTCATGCACTCGGGCACAAGTGTAGCTCACTCAGCGGGGTACGCTTTGCGGTTTAGGCCGCGCCCCGAGCGTCAGAGGCAACCCTGAATTAATAGAGACGCCCAAATGATGTACAACAAAAAAGTGCCCGCATAAGCGGGCACTGTGCAATTAGCGACGCAGACCCAGTTTTTGAATCAGTGCAGCGTAACGGCTGGKATCTTTACCCTTGAGGTAGTCCAGCAGCTTACGACGCTGGTTTACCATGCGGATCAAACCGCGACGGGAGTGGTGATCTTGTTTGTGGCCTGCGAAGTGACCTTGCAGCTTGTTGATGTTGTGGGTCAACAGCGCAACTTGTACTTCAGGAGAACCAGTATCACCTTCAGCTTGTTGATACTCTTTTACAATCTCAGACTTCTCAGCAGCACTTAGTGCCATAATCATATCCTCATTTAATATGCATGATTTACAGCCATACCCGTGCATATTTACAGGTAGGCCAAAGTCATTTACCAGTGCGAGACTGGCAACTATTGCCCCCGACCCAAAGGCCGGAGATTTACCGCCAAAACGGCAAATTGGGGGTTTATCACCGCGCCCGCTTAACTGGCGGTGGCGGTGTTTGCGACCAAACGTTTGGGGGCGACACGGCCCTCATCGAGGGTGCCAACGCCTAAAAATTGGCCACTTTCACAAAAGACACGCACCATATCACCTTCTTGGCCTGTGCGGTAGACCTGCGAGTCCATTACCGGGTTCCCCAAACGGAAATAATAGGCGCTGGATTCTGGTAGTGTGATGGCGGCCAAACTCGCCACCGGGGTATCCGTGGGCAGTAGGTGATGATCGAGCAGCTCGGCCAAACCGTCGCCGCGCTCGTCGTTCAGCTCGTCGATACTCACGCACTGGCTTTCGTCAAACGGTCCTGTGGCCGTGCGGCGCAAAGCGCTAACGTGACCACCACAGCCGAGAGCCTCACCTAAATCCTCGGCCAGAGAGCGTATGTAGGTGCCTTTACTGCACAGCACATCCACCTCGACTTCGGCCCGCTCACCGGCGCGAAACGCCAGTAGGTCAAACTCATAAATGGTGACGTGGCGAGCCTCGCGCTCGACCTCGATACCCTGGCGGGCCAGCTTGTACAGCGGCTGGCCGTTTTGCTTTAGGGCCGAGTACATAGGCGGGATCTGATCAATCTCGCCGGTCAGCGCCTGCATAGCTTTTAGTACCGCAGGCTCCGTTACGGCCGCGGCGCTTAAGGCCTCCAGCAGCTCGCCCTCGGCGTCGCCGGTAGCGGTCTTCTCACCCAACACAAAAGTGGCGCGGTAGCGCTTATCGGCATCTAATAAAAACTGGCTAAACTTGGTGGCCTCGCCAAAGCACACGGGCAATACACCGGTGGCCAGCGGGTCGAGGCTACCGGTGTGGCCGGCTTTGGCGGCAAAAAACAAGCGCTTGGCGCGCTGCAGGGCGTGGTTGGAGCTAAGCCCTAGCGGTTTATCCAGCAGCAATACGCCATCAATGGCGCGGCCTTTACGTCGACGCGCCATTATTCGTCCTCATCACCCGACTTAGCTTTATCGGCCGCCACGGCGCGATCAATCAGCGAGGACAACTCCTGACCACGTACCGAGGTGTGATCGTAGTAAAACTGCAAGCGCGGCACGGTGCGCATGTTGAGCTCTTTGGCCAACATAGTACGCAAAAAGCCCGCGGCTTTATTCAGCACACCTACGCTGGCCAGGCTTGCCTCTTCGTCGGCGCCCACCAGGGTAACGTAGACTTTGGCGTAGGCCATATCACGCGTGACTTTCACATCGTTAATATTGACCATCCCCACACGGGGGTCGCGAATTTCTTGCTGAATCATATTCGCCAGATAACGCTGAATCGCATCTCCGACGCGGTCGGAACGGGTAAATTCTCTAGGCATGGGTATACCTGCTCAATGGGTGCGACAGTTACGCTTAATAAACGTAAATCGCTAAAAACGTGAGTCACCTTAAAACGATGAAGGGCGCCTGCATTTACTCAGGCGCCCTTGAAGCCCCGCCGTTACCTCAAGCGGGGCAAAGTAATCCGCGCGGTTTACAGCTCGCGGGCTACTTCCTTAACGTCAAAGACTTCGATCTGATCGCCCACTTTAACGTCGTAGTTCTTAACGCCGATACCACACTCCATACCGTTACGTACTTCGTTAACGTCGTCTTTAAAGCGGCGCAGAGATTCCAACTCGCCCTCAAAGATCACCACGTTGTCGCGCAGTACACGGATGGGTTTGTTGCGGTACACAGTGCCCTCAGTCACCATACAGCCGGCCACCTGACCAAACTTAGGCGAGCTAAACACTTCGCGCACATCGGCAATACCAATGATCTCTTCCACACGCTCTGGGTCGAGCATGCCAGACAGCGCGCTTTTCACTTCATCCAGCAATTGGTAAATAATGCTGTAGTAGCGAATCTCGACACTCTCTTGCTCGGCCATACGACGCGTAGCGCTGCCAGCACGAACATTAAAGCCCAGTACAATGGCATTGGCCGTTAGCGCCAGGTTGATGTCGCTATCGGTAATACCACCCACGCCGGACGAGACCACCTGCACTTCGACTTCCTCGTTACCGATATCGGCAAGTGAGGCCAAAATGGCTTCAAGCGAGCCGCGCACATCGGTTTTAACAACCACTGGCAAGACTTTCTTCTCGCCGCCGTCCATACCGGCAAACATGTTTTCAAGTTTGGCAGCTTGCTGACGCTGCATGCGATCGGAGCGCTCTTTCTCGGCGCGGAACTCGGCCACTTCGCGCGCTTTGCGCTCGTCGTCCAGTACCACAAAGTCGTCACCGGCACTTGGCGCAGCATCCAAACCAAGAATCTCCACCGGAGATGATGGCCCGATTTCTTTGACTTGCTGACCCAGCTCGTTGGTGGCAGCGCGGACACGGCCATAGCTTTGGCCGGCCAAGACTAAGTCACCGTGCTTCAAGGTGCCTTGCTGAACCAGTAAGGTCGCGACCACACCGCGGCCCTTATCAACCCGCGACTCAACTACCACACCACGCGCAGGAGCATCGACAACGGCTTTAAGCTCTAACAGCTCAGCCTGCAGCGAAATCGCCTCTAACAATTCATCGATACCGGCACCGGTGTGCGCAGACACTTGGATAAACTGCGTGTCACCACCCCAGTCTTCCGGCACAACACCTTTAGCCACCAACTCGTTTTTAACGCGGTCTGGATCGGCACTCTCTTTGTCGCACTTGTTGATCGCAACAACCAGTGGCACACCAGCGGCTTGTGCGTGATTAATCGCTTCTTCGGTTTGTGGCATAACACCATCGTCGGCGGCGACAACCAAAATCACCACATCGGTACACTGTGCACCGCGGGCCCGCATGGCGGTAAATGCGGCGTGCCCGGGGGTATCCAAAAAGGCGATTTCACCCTGGCTAGTTTGCACCCGGTAAGCGCCGATATGCTGAGTAATACCACCGGCTTCGCCCGAGGCAACTTTAGCTTTACGAATGTAATCGAGCAGCGAGGTTTTACCGTGGTCTACGTGACCCATAACGGTAACCACCGGCGCGCGCGGCACCTCTTCGCCTTCCACCTTAATTTTTTCTTCCAGGTGGATCTCGATATCGTTTTCGCTCACAAGCTTAGCGCTGTGGCCCATTTCTTCAACGACCAACTGGGCTGTTTCTTGATCCAGCGGCTGGTTGATGGTGGCCATGACACCTAGCTTCATCAGCTGCTTGATCACGTCGCCCGCTTTAACATTCATGCGCTGAGCAAGGTCAGACACAATGATGGTTTCGGGTACTTCTACCTGATGAGTCATTTTTTGCGTGGGCCTCTTAAAGCCGTGTTTGTTGGACGCTTTATGTGCCGCACGTCCGGCTTTACGGCGTGCCATAAACGCCTGATCGACATCATCATCGGCCAGCTCGTACAGATCGGCTTTGGATGACTTTTTCGGTCCCATGCCTTTCTTACCAGCTTTACCGGCGCGCTTGGCGCGAGGAGCGTCGTCGTCTTCAAAGTTGCCACGGCGCTCATTCTTTTTACGGCCATGCTTAGTGTCAGGCTTACCCGCACCCGGGGGCTCAGGGGCCTCCGGAGCACTGGGCTTAGCCGCAGGCTTGGCGGCCGCAGGCTTAACTTCCGCGGCGGCCTTCTCGGCGGCCTTAGCATCTTCTATTGCCCGCAACTGTGCTTCGCGCGCGGCCTCTTCGGCGCGGCGACGTTCGAGCGCAGCCAGACGCTTTTCTTCAATATCATCGACAAACGAACTGCGCTTAGGCGGCTCGGGAGCCGGTGCAACTTCTGGCTCGGGCTCGGGCTCAGGCTCTGGAGCAGGTTCCGGCTCAGGCTCAGGCACCACTTCCGGCTCTGGCGCAGCCACCACGGGCTCGGGCTCGACAACCGCTTCCGGTGCCTCTACCGGCGCGTCTACCACCTCTTCGGCCTGCTCGTCTTCTAGCAAGTCGGCGGGKTTGCGCTTAACGTAGGTACGCTTTTTACGCACCTCAACATTTACCGTCTTACGCCCACTGCCACTGCCCGTCTTTAGGGTTGTGGTGGTTTTACGCTTGAGAGTAATTTTGCTCGGCTCTTCTGACGCCGATTCGCCGTGGCTGGTCTTTAAATAGGCCAGCAACTGCTGTTTTTCTTCATCAGAGACCAATGCATCCTCAGCGGTATGCTTCAGCCCGGCTTCCTGCATTTGCTTCAGCAGTCGCTCAACGGGAGTACCCACTGATTTGGCGAGTTCGCTAACTTTTACTTCTGCCATTACATATCCTCAGTTTCGTATATTGCCCACAACACCATTCATTGCTACTGGCGCTTAGGCAAACCAGGGCTCTCGGGCTTTCATAATTAAGGCCGCAGCACGTTCTTCGTCTAAKCCTTCTATACCCAGAAGATCATCGATCGCCTGCTCGGCGAGATCTTCCATGGTAACGATGCCGCGGCTGGCCAGTACGACAGCCAGCTCTTTATCCATACCTTCCATATTCAGCAGATCATCGGCCGGGGCAGCCCCTTCGAGTTGCTCTTCCGATGCCAGTGCTTGAGTCAGCAGCGCATCTTTAGCGCGTGCGCGCAGCTCTTCGGCTACGTCTTCATCAAAGCCTTCAATCGAGGCGATTTCTTCCAGCGGTACGTAGGCGACCTCTTCGATGGTGGTAAAGCCTTCTTCTACCAGCACCTCAGCCACATTTTCATCCACATCCAGCGCGTTCATAAACACTTGAATGTATCCGCCCGTTTCGGCTTGTTGTTTTTCTTCCCACTCGGCAACGCTCATCACGTTGATGTTCCACTGGGTCAGCTCGCACGCCAAACGCACATTCTGACCGCCGCGGCCAATGGCCATTGCTAAGTTTTCTTCGGCAACGGCCACGTCCATTGAGTTGGCATCCTCGTCAACAACAATAGACTCAATCTCGGCCGGTGACATGGCGTTAATCACAAACTGCGCCGGGTTGTCGTCCCACAACACAATATCAACACGCTCATTGCCAAGCTCGTTCGATACCGCTTGTACGCGCGAACCACGCATACCAACGCAAGCACCCACCGGGTCGATACGACCATCGTTGGTGTTAACGGCAATCTTGGCGCGAAGGCCAGGGTCGCGTGCGGCGCCTTTCATTTCGATAATGCCTTCCGAAATTTCGGGTACTTCGATTTTAAACAGCTCAACCAGCATCTCCGAGCACGAGCGGCTCAAAAACAGTTGCGGCCCGCGCGCTTCAGAGCGCACATCTTGCAGCAAAGCGCGAACCCGATCGCCCATGCGGAAGATCTCACGACCCACCAACTGATCGCGGGGCAACAAGGCCTCGGCGTTATTGCCCAAATCGACAATAATGCTATCGCGGGTTACTTTTTTAACGGTGCCGCTTACCAGCTCGCCGACACGGTCGCGATACTCATCGACCATTTGTGCGCGCTCGGCTTCACGAACTTTTTGCACGATCACTTGTTTGGCAATTTGCGCGGCAATGCGACCAAACTCAACGTTCTCGATTTTTTCACGGTGAGTATCACCCACTTGCAGCTCGGGGTCGGCCTCGGCCGCTTCTTGCGTGGTTAATTGAGTACCCAATTCAGCCAGCACATCATCGGCAACCACTTCCCAGCTACGGTAGGTTTCGTAGTCCCCAGTGGCACGGTCGATATTCACCTCAATCGTTGAGTCCTCATCAAAGCGCTTTTTAGTGGCCATAGCCAACGCGCTTTCGATCGCCTCAAAAATTACATCCTTTTCTACGCCTTTCTCGTTAGATACCGCGTCGGCGACAAGCAAAATTTCTTTGTTCATGAGTTTGCCTCGTTCAACTCCTGGGCTAATCAAACCGTCTGATTAGAACTGGGGGACAATATTCGCTTTTTCAATCGAGTCTACCGGCAGCAGATACTCTTCATTATCCACTACCACCACGACATCCTCATCTTCGATGCCGATCATTTTTCCTTTAAATTTACGCCGCCCATCAAAGGGCACACGCAAACGAACCGCAATCACTTCACCGATATAACGCTGAAATTGCTCAAGCGTGTAAAGCGGACGATCCATACCCGGCGAAGAAACCTCCAGGTTGTACTCACCCGCAATCGGGTCCTCAACATCCATTAAACTGCTGATTTGACGACTGACTTTTTCACAGTCTTCCAGCGCCACACCGCCTTCTTTATCGATGTAGACTCGCAGCACTTTTGTAGGTGTGCCGGTCATATACTCGACACCCCAAAGTTCGCACTCCAACGCGGCAACCACGGGAGCAAACATCGCAAACAACTGCTCTTCTTTCGACGCCATACACTGCCCCCGATAAAACTGATTGCGCAAAACGATTTAAATGAACAAGGCGTGCAAACTACGACGCCCAAATGGCAGCGGGCCAACCCGCAAGTCGGGAGATGCAGACTAATCGGGCCAACAACACCGGCAACAACCGCCGAGAGCACTTAGCCCAGAAACAAAAAATGGGCCCTAGGCCCACCTTGACATCTACACCACCGAAAAAGTGGCAGTGGCACGCCACTGATTTTTAGGTACAAAAAAGCCCCAAACAGGGGCTTTTAGAATTGCGCACACTTCGCGCAATGATTATTGGGCGCTTATCTCAAAGCTGATAAACCTAACCAATAATCTGTATTTCCAGCAGCCCCGGCAAGCTGCCTGCGCACGTCATAACGGTGCGCCGACTGAATACTTAACAAGTACTCACTCAAGTTTAACGGCCTTTTAACAGGACAAACATCCTACCTAAAACAACGCCAAACTGTAATTTGGTAGCGGGGGCTGGATTCGAACCAACGACCTTCGGGTTATGAGCCCGACGAGCTACCAGGCTGCTCCACCCCGCATCATCAACTCGTTTCTGGGTATTCCCTGAACCGAGGTGGCGCATTATAGGGAGCACTTAGGCATCGGTCAAGCCCGATTACAAAATACTTTTAAATAACCGATAGTTAGCTCAGTTACAGAGCAAATTGCCTATTGTGCAAACAACAGACGCGAACAATACGCTGGCGTGGCCGCTCACTAGACCACCCCGTGATACCAGGCGATGGCGTAACTGAGCACACTCATCACCGTTAATAATAAAATTAATCCAAAAAAAAGCGTTTTAATCCGAAACGGCCCGCGCTCAGTACGGTAGGTGCCGCGATTAATAACCCGATCGACCCGCGCCTGATCTTCGGGCGACAACTTACTCGGCATAGCTCCACTCTCCTATTGTTATCCTGCCAGAGAATAACAAGCCTCTGTCGCAGCGCCAACCGTGCAATGCCTCGAACATGACATAGAAAGAAGATTCTGCTCAGGTGCGCAAATCCAGCGGCGGGTATGGCCGGACAACAGCGGGCGAGTAAAAAGACGCGGCAGCGGAATCTAGGCCAACAGCATCGTCCTTTTTCGCGCTGTCGCCACCAGACTGGGACTGCGCCTTGAGCTCTTGCTGCTGTTGCACCTGCTCCTCACGAACCAGCATCGCCAGCTCGGCACGCGCGTCGGCGGCCATGCGGGATGCCTCGGCGGCCACCCGCCGATCTTGCGCCGAGGGCTCGGCCGGTGCGTTCGCCGCCGCCTTTACCTGCAAGGCTTTATCTAAGCTGGCTTGCGGGTCACCGGGCACTTTGGCGGTATCAATACGCACCTCACCCGCCACCGCGTAGCTAACGCCATCGGGGCCGCGCGTCAGCTGGTAGCTGGGGGCACCGGCGTACTGCCCGCCCACGGCGGCGTGAGCGCGCTCGTGGGCACGCACTGCACGATCGCGCGCGGCCAGCTCAGAGATCTGCTGCTGGCGCTCGCTCAACTGCTGCGCCTCGGCGGCTTTTTGTTGAGCTTTGGCTTCGGCATCGGCGCGGGTGCGCTCTTGCTCTTCGGTTTGGTTGGGCTGATCTTCAGGGGAGCGACGGTTTTCGCTGCGGCCGGGCTTAGCACCCTCTTCTAGCGGTTTAAAGCTCGAGGCCTTTAATTCGACACTCTCCAAGCCAACAGCCGCCCGCCCTAACGGGGCGTACGGGGTTACGGCGCTGGCAAAACTGGAGGGCAGCGTGTTTAGCACGGCAAGACAACCTAAGCTTTTACATCTAACAGCGAGCCAATGGCCTGATCGGCCACCTCCAGCACCCGGGCGGAGCTGTCAAACACTTGCTGCTGTTGCTGCATGTTAACCAGCGGCGTGACAACATCGGCCGGCTGGCTAGCGCGAGAAGCACCCGCCTGAGCAATCTGCTGGGCCGATTGCGTCATCTCGGCACGGGAGCTTTGCATGCCGATTAAACTTTGATTAACCACTGATCCGATATCCACGATACCCCCTGTCACCTTCCACTTACGGGCGAGAAGCCAAGCCGGCTTCTATACAGGCTTATTTTAGCGTCATCGGCGTACAATAAACAGCCAAAATCTGCCACAAAACCGGGGCTGGTAAGATTGGTTAGGGCTAAAAATCTCAAGGTTATAGCTAAAACTACAGGGTAGCTAAGGCAGGCCCGTCGTTAACCCAGAGGCGCCAAATCAAGATGCGCGGCCACCGACTCGGGGGTGGGGCTTGCCAAAAAAGGCACCACCCCCAAGCAAGGCGCACCCAAGCGCTCCGTTAGCGTGGCGATATTGGCCTTCAGCCTGCTGGTATGCGGGTCGATGATATTCGCCACCCACCCAGCTAAGGGCAGGCCATCGCGGGCAATCGCCTCGGCGGTGAGCAGCGCGTGATTAATACACCCCAAACGCACCCCCACCACCAAAATAACCGGCAACTGCAGGGCGCGGGCTAAATCGGCCAGTGTCTCAGCGCCGCTTAATGGCACGCGCCACCCCCCAGCACCCTCGATCAATGCAAACTCAGCGCCCGCCGCCAACACCTGCTCACACCGTGGCGCCAGCTGCGTCACACTCAACTCGGCGCACTGCTCGGCCGCAGCAATGTGCGGGGCAATAGGCGCCGCAAACGCGACCGGATTAACCACTTGATACTCCAGCGGCGGATAGCACTGCGCCTGCAACTGCAAGGCATCATCGTTAAGTAAGCGCTCACCATCGTGCTCGCAACCAGCAGCCACAGGCTTTACCGCCGCCGTCGTTAAACCCGTCTGCCGCGCTTTGCACAACAACGCACTGGCGATTTGGGTTTTGCCCACATCCGTGTCGGTGCCTGTGACAAAAAAGTGCTTCATGAACTCAGCTCCGGCTTGCGTGCGGCTAGATACACCACCTCATAACTGGCGGGCAGCCCACGGGGCTCCCGGAATTGCTCGTAGGCGGCCTCCAACAATTGCAGTTGCCGGCGGCCGGTAAGCCCTTGGGGCCGGCCACGGTTCACATTGTGTGCACCTAAGCCTTTTAGCTCGCGGGTTAGCTCGCGCACATTAGCGCTAAACAGGGTTTCGGTGTACACACTTTGGCACACCTCGCTTAAGCCTGCCGCCCGCGCCGCCTGCACCAAGTGCGCGGCCGGCACAAAATTATTGACATGCACGTACGCATCGACCGCCCGCCAAGCGCTTTGTAACTCGGCCAGAGTGCCAGGGCCCAACGTAGCAATATACAGCTGGCCACCGGGTGCTAGCGCCCGGTACAGCTCGGCAAATAGTGCCGGTAAGTTTTCGCACCACTGAATAGCCAAGCTTGAGAACACCAAATCGACACTCTCGGCCGCCAGCGGCAGCGCCTCGGCATCGGCGCACAGCCAGGCGGTCGGCTCCGGGTGGTGCTCGCGGCTATAGCGCAGCATGCCCTCGGCCAAATCCAGCGCCCAGTGATGATCCGCGCTTGTGGCACGGCGCAACCCGGCGCCAAACAATCCGGTGCCAGAGCCCAGATCAAGTACCCGCGCTGCGGGCTGGTTAATCGCACTCAACAGTTGCTCACCAACCGCGCGCTGCAAGCGGGCGGCCGATTCATAGGTAGCGGCGGCGCGGCTAAACGAGCGGGCGACTTGTTGCTTATCGAGGCGGTTAAGCGGCGCATTGCCCGCCTTAAAAAAATCGCAAATTGCCTGTGTAACCGCCTGTGGCTGATCTAGATGCATGCCGTGGCTGGCGCTTGCGATCACGCTGACTTGATGAGCCGGGTTAAGTGTTGCCAGCGGCGGAGCAACGGCCGCCGGCACCAGAGCGTCGTGTTCGGCCAGTAAATGCAATACGGGAATCTGTAATTGCTGCAACGCGGCGCGATTGTCACTTGTCGCTAAATAGTCGAGCGCGGCACACCAATTGTTTTTGCTAGCCGCTATAACACCTTGAGCGGGCAACCACTGACGCAACTGCTTTAAACGCTCGCGCTCGGCGGGGCTACCGCTCGCTACCAGCCCGGCAAAGCGTCGCGCGGCGGCGGCAGGCTGATCGCTAAAGGCGGCGTTAAATTGCGTGTTAACCGCCGGAGCCATGGCTTGCGGCCACTCGGGTTGAGCCACAAAGCAGGCGTTGCTCGCAAGGGTGACTAAACGACTCACCCGCGCGGGATAGTATTGCGCAAACTGCGTGGCTAACATTCCACCCAACGACCAGCCCACCAACTGACAGCGCTCAGGCAGCGCCTCGGCAAGCTGCTCTAGCACGTGCACCCCCCGCCACTCGCGAGGTGCGTCAGACTCACCAAAGCCCGGCACATCCAATAACCACACCTCGGCTACGGTGGTTAACGCCTCAGCTAACGGCGTCATAGCGCGCGAATCAAAACCCCAACCGTGCAGTAACACGATAGGCTCCGGGTGATTCGCGGCCGATGGCAAACATTGAATATGAAGGGGCATGTTACGGTTGCACATCCTTTAAGGCGGCCAGCAACCCATCTACCTGCGCCACACTGTGGCCAGCGGTTAAGGTCACCCGCAACCGGGCGCTGCCCTCAGGTACGGTGGGCGGGCGTATAGCGCTCACCCAAAAGCCGCGCTGGCGCAACGTCTCGGATAAAGCCACGGCGTCGGCATCGGCGCCAATCACAATGGGCTGAATAGGGGTGGGCGAGTCCATCAGCTGGTAACCCAGCTCGCTGGCGCCTTTTCTGAAGTGTGCGATCAGCTCATCTAAATGCTCGCGGCGCCAGGAGTCGGTTTGCGCCAAGCGCAGCCCTACCCGTGTTGCAGCGGCCACTGCGGGGGGCATGGCGGTGGTATAGATATAACTGCGGGACAATTGAATTAACGACTCAATCAAACGCTCGGAACCGGCAATAAATGCCCCAAAGCTGCCAATGGCTTTACCCAGGGTGCCCATCATGACCGGCACATCGGTCTGGTTTAAACCAAAATGCTCGCAACTGCCAGCGCCGGTGGCGCCCAAGCAGCCAAAGCCGTGGGCGTCATCCACCATCAACCAACCGTTATGGTCGTTTACCGTGGCGGCCAACTCGGGCAAAGGCGCCAAGTCGCCGTCCATACTAAACACACCATCCACCGCCACCAATTGGCGGTTACCCGTAAAACCCGCCATTTTACTGTGCAGGCTTTGCGGGTCGTTATGCAAAAAGCGGCCAAAGCGCGCGCCCGAGAGAGCGCTGGCATCCAGCATTGATGCATGGTTAAGGCGATCTTGCCAAATCGCATCGCCCTTGCCCACCAGTGCGGTAATAGCGCCAAGGTTGGCCATATACCCGGTAGAGAACAACAGCGCCCGCTCGCGCCCGGTGTACTCGGCCAGCTCGTGCTCAAGCTCGTGGTGCTCGCGCGAGTGGCCACACACCAAATGCGACGCACCACTGCCCACACCCAGCTCGCGGGCAGCGGCGTTCATGGCGTCAACCATCTCCGGGTGGGCGGCCAGGCCTAAGTAGTCGTTGCTGCAAAAGCCAACCAGCTCGCGGCCGTCGACCGTCAGCACCGGCCCCTGGGCCGAGCTAACCTCGCGCCGCTGGCGATAGCGATGCTGTAAACGGCGCTCATCGAGCACCGCCTGCAGGTGTTGATCAAAGGGGTTCATGGGCTGGGGTAGTGACTTTACTGGGCAGCGTCGTAAAAGAATTTGTCGTTGTGTGCCCCTTCCAGCGAGGCGGCGATAGAGGCCTCGGCTTCAGAGTCGTCTTCATGCACTTCGCGCGACTCGGGCTTAATGCCCAACCGCTTAAACAGCTGCATGTCTTTGTTTGATTCGGGGTTGGCGGTCGTCAGCAGTTTCTCGCCGTAAAAAATCGAGTTGGCGCCGGCAAAAAAGGCCATGGCCTGCATCTCATCGCTCATTTCTTCGCGGCCTGCCGACAGACGTACATGGGAGTGCGGCATTAAGATACGCGCCACCGCGATGGTGCGAACAAACTCCAGCGGGTCCAGATCGGCCTCGGTCTCTAGCGGCGTGCCGGCCACTTTAACCAGCATATTAATGGGCACCGACTCGGGGTGCTCGGGCATATTGGCCAACTGCTGCAGCAAACCGGCGCGGTCGCCCGCCTCTTCACCCATACCCACAATACCGCCACAGCAAACCTTCATGCCCGCGGCACGCACGTTATCCAGCGTTTCTAAACGGTCTTGGTAAGTGCGCGTGGTGATAATTTCGCCGTAGTACTCGGGCGAGGTATCCAGGTTGTGGTTGTAGTAATCCAGCCCGGCGGCGGCCAAGTCGCCCGCTTGTTTCTCATCCAGCATGCCCAGCGTCATACAGGTTTCTAAACCGAGGGATTTAACCTCTTGTACCATTTTGGTTACGTAAGGCATGTCTTTGCCCTTGGGCGAGCGCCAGGCGGCACCCATACAAAAGCGCGTCGCACCCGACGCCTTGGCCGCACGAGCCTCTTCCACCACCTTCTCTACCGCCATCAGGCGTTCGCGCTCAAGCCCGGTATCGTAGCGGGCACTTTGCGGGCAGTAGGCGCAATCTTCCGGGCAAGCGCCGGTTTTAATCGAGCACAAGGTGCTTACCTGCACCTCGTTAGGGTTAAAGTGGGCGCGGTGCACCGTCTGCGCCTGAAACAACAAATCGTTAAACGGCTGGGCAAACAACGCCATAATCTCGGCGCGAGTCCAGTCGTGACGTACAGGAGCAGGGGTAATAGAGGCGTTCATAAAGGCGTCCGGGTAACGTTTTAAGTCGTTTTGAATCTTAAATGCTACTGCCAGCTCGGCGGCCGGCAGCGGCTAATCTTGGTTAGTGGCTATAGTAATCTGTGGGGGGGATCTGTCAACCCAGAGATAGAGCTTGGGTTAACAAGTTTGATTAGGTCAAACGGCGATACGGACCACCCGACCTATTCGCGCCGTGAATGTTTTGCGTCGCAGAGCCTGAGGGGGCAGCCCTCTCGTAAATTACGCTCAACGGCTAGGCGAGCGATTTCTGGGTGGGCGCGCTGTGCCTGTCAGGCTGTCGAGGAGTAAAGGCACGCTTGGGTAACAATCTATCAGCCCCATTAAAAAGACAGACTCTGCGACTGCCATTTAAATATTTCTGAAAGCGGCACATAAAAGGCCCGTGCCTCTACCCTTTATTTCAGCAAGCCGGTCGCCAGTGCCCGAAAAGCCTCTATCGCTTTCGGCAAAACCTCTTGCGGAGTGTCGCTGGCGGCGACCCACAATGCCGCATTCAGGGCAGCGCCATTCAGCAACCTTGCGGCCGCTTCGGTATCCACGGGCTTCAGTGCTTTCTCGTTAATCAACTTTTCTACAATAGCTATAGTCGCCTGCAAACAGCTGCTTTGGCTGGGCCATTGAGATGGATCACCCAATACGGCAGGGCCATCCAACAAAACGATACGCTGAAATTCCGGGTCGAGGGCTTTTTCGATATACGCCGCACCCTCGGCCAACAAACCTTCCCAATCGCCTTCGGATTTATCACCCACCGTTTGCGCGTACAAAGCCATCTCTGAATCCATTTGCTCGACCACGGCGGCGAACAACCCGCGTTTATTACCAAAGCTGTGGTAAAGCGCACCGCGGGTAAGGCCCGCCGCTGCCGTTAAGTCATCCATCGATGCGGCCGCGTAGCCATGCTCCGCAAAAGCCTGGCGGGCTGCTGCAATCAGCTTAGCCCTGTTTTCCCGGGCACTTATATCGCGCTTATTCATTTTACACTTATCCCAAAAATCATTTGACATACGGAGTGTACGTGAAGTAATTTCACATACGCACCGTATGCAATAACTGGCTAGCGCCCACCTCGGGCACATACGCAGGCTCAGCAATAACGCTTGACCGCTATTCAACGTGACTAAAAAAGGTAAATTATGATGCAACGAGAAGCGATATTCCCAGCAAATAAACACGCTTTATACGAGGCCCATGGCTACTCCGCTGCCATTAAGTCTGGCGACTTGTTATTTGTGTCTGGCCAAGTAGGTAGCCGTGACGACGGCACCCCAGAGCCCGAGTTTAAACAACAAGTAGAGCTAGCCTTTGAGAACCTAAAAGCGGTACTTGCCGCGGCCGATTGCACCGTGGCGGACATTATCGACGTTACCTCTTTTCATACCGACCCCGAAAATCAGTTTGCCACGATAATGGACGTGAAAGCTCAAGCATTCAACACCCGCCCCTATCCAAACTGGACCGCCGTGGGCGTAAACTGGCTGGCGGGGKTTGATTTTGAAATTAAGGTCATCGCGAGAATTCCCAACGCGCTATAACGCCGAGAAGCACTACGACTAAAGACGACAGCTGTTTGGCTACACCGGCCATTTTAGTTATTCAGTGCTTTTCCGTGGCCCATAGATTCAAGCTCCAGAGCATCGAGGGTGATTTCGCCAAACCGCTTCAACATAAGCATTTCGGCCTCAGCCATTGTGTCTTTTAACGCCTTATTAACGGCAATTTCTACCGGGCAACTGTTGTGCTCATCGGTTAAACCGATGGTAAAGACAGAGCCCTCTCCTAGCGAGTTATGAATATCCAGCAACGAAATTTCAGCCAGAGGCTTAGCAAGTGCCCAGCCACCGTTATGGCCCTTGGAGGAATGCACATAGCCCTGGGCGCGCAACAACGCCATCGTGCGCCTCACGACCACGGGGTTGGTCGACAACATTTTTGCCAGTGTCTCTGACGTGACCGGAGCATCAAACCTGTTGAGGTGTACGAGTACATGTAGCACTCGCGAAAGCCGACTATCTTTGCGCATATATCACCTTAACGTTTAACGCCCAACTATATCACGACACACCATATGTTACATGGGTTGCCAGGGACTGCACTTTCATGTAACTATTGATGTTTCTTAAGTATAAGGAAACGCGCATGAAGACAGATGTAGTGATTATAGGCGGCAGCTTTGCAGGCTTATCGGCGGCTATGCAGCTGGTTCGCGGCAGGCGCAGTGTCGTCGTCGTGGACGCCAATTCACCGCGAAATCGTTTCGCCAAAGAATCCCACGGCGTTTTCTGCCTAGACGGGAAAACACCCGTAGAGATTCGCGCAACGGCGTTAGCACAACTACGGTCTTACCCAACCTTCCGGTTAACTGAAGACACCGCCGTCGATGTAGCGCAAACCAAAGAGGGGTTTTCTGTCACGCTGGCAAACGGTATCCAATACCATGCGCAGAAATTGATTCTCGCCTCCGGCATCACCGATCAGCTACCGGATATTCCCGGTGTCAAAGAGCACTGGGGAAAGAGCGTCATCCACTGCCCATACTGCCATGGTTACGAATTGCAAAATCGCGCCCTTGGCGTGCTGGCAACTAGCGAGATGTCTTTTCACCAAGCGGCCATGATCCCGGACTGGGGCACAACAACCCTGTTTACCCAAGGGCAATATACCCCCGACGACGCCGTGTTCGATCACCTTCACAGAAGAGGTGTCAGCATAGAAAACACAGCGATAGTCCGAGTGGTGGGCGATGGAGAGCACATTCAGCGAGTTGAGTTGAGCGATGGCCGCCAGATAGCGATTAAAGGCCTTTACCTTGTCCCCAAAGTAACCATCACGTCGCCCTTGGTCGCCAAGCTGAACCTGGAAAGGGTAGAGACACCCATGGGCACTTGCATCAAGGTTGATGAACTTAAAGAAAGCTCTACAGCGGGCATCTTTGTGGCGGGCGATCTATCCAACCCAATGCAAAGCGGCACCTTTGCCATTGCATCGGGCACCATGGCCGGTGTCGCCGCGCACCGTGCGTTGATATTTAATCATTAGAATCCCCAAACTTAGCGCCCAATGACGTTACGACTTCTCATAAAGCAGCGAGATCCCGATGCAGCCCGATGATATAACCGCTCTGTTCGACCGGCAGGCCGCCTACTACGACACCTACTGGACCAAAACCGCAGCGATTCGCGACGCTTTAAATTTGCTGACCAGCGCTTTACTGATGTCGCTACCAAACGATGCGCATATCCTTTGTGTTGGTGTTGGCACTGGGGATGAATTGCTGCACCTTGCCCGGCAACATGCAGGGTGGCGCTTCACAGCTGTTGAACCCTCCGGCGCCATGCTGGCAGTTTGCCGAGATAAAGCGGAGCAGGCAGGCGTGACCTCGCGTTGTGAATTTTACCAAAGCTATTTGAACGAGCAGCCGAGCATCCCCCAACACGATGCGGCTACTTGTTTTTTGGTGTCGCAATTTATTCTGGAGGGTGCAGAGCGTGTACAGTTTTTTCGCGACATCGCCGCCAGGCTAAAGCCCAAGGGCCTATTGGTCAGCGCCGATCTTTCCGCGCAGGTCACCTCACCCGAGTTCGAGGTGCTACTGCGCAGCTGGATGGTGATGACCTCGGGCGAAACAACAAAGGAAGGGTTGGCTCGTATGCGCAGCACTTACACGAACGATGTTGGCGTGTTGCCACCCAACGAGGTATCCGCATTAATAAGGGCCGGGGGTTTTGATTCGCCTATACCGTTTTTTCAAGCGGGCTTGATACACGGCTGGCTGGCGAGCCGTGTAAGTGCTCAGTGAGCAAGGTTAAGACACTTACATATCGGTTTACTGCAGGGCTTACTCTTTTAACACACTCGCTTTTGGCTCGTTAGACACTATGACTGGGGCGCACCTCACCACCACGCTTTACCCCACATGTTCGGGTTGGCCCAAAACCGGGGGTTATTCCATGGCCGCTGGTGGTTATAACTGTTGATATTGTAGGTGTAGAGGGTCAAGGGTTCGCCGCCGCCTGCCTCTAGCTGGGCCTCTTTTTTAAAGCCCAAAGCGATAAAATCATTCAACCCCCAGCCACTTTGATCCCTCACCAACACCGCGATCTGGCGAGTGCCGTAATTACGCAACTGGCCGATGAGTATCTGCCCTTGCTGAAAGCTCATATGCTCCAGCGTGTCGGAGACCAAACCGAGATCCTGCACTTCCGAGAGCGATTGCCCGACGTCGGTATCGTCGGCGGATAGGCGGGKAACTTCACACTCATGATGTTCAGACCACCGCTGCGCCAGCTGCTGCACCATCTCGCCCAAAGCAACCATCGTGCTGGGCTGGCAACTGTCGATAATAGCGGCAAGTGCTTGCTCGGATTCAGGCATAGGGTGTTAAACGTGTAAGAGGTTTAAGCATGAGGCTGCAGTATCACACCCTGCTTAGCCACCTGCAAGGGGGGCTGGACGCAGCGATAGGTGCGCCTTACAAAGCGCCAATGACTTGCGCGTTGCTTTGCGTATACACCCACGCAAAGACCCGCACCGTTGAACAAAACAGCGGTGCGGGCGATACATTTTGTTTCATACCGTTAGAGACTATCGATAAAGTCATTCACTTCTTTTTTTGCTTCCTCTTTCGATTTTCCGTACTTAGCTTGGATTTCACCTTCGAGCTTCTCGCGGTTACCATTTACGCGGTCAATATCGTCATTTGTCAGATCGCCCCACTTTTCTTGTGCCGCGCCTTTAAATTTGTGCCAATTTCCTTCGAACTGATCATTATTCATCGTAGTGTCTCCTATTCGTTCTTCAGAGGTTAACAATATTTATAAAATAAACTCGTCGTTTAACGTAACTTCGCGGTGTTTATCTCGCAGATTACGCGTTTGCAAACAGGTCACTGCAGCTTGTATGCCAGCTATTAAAACCCCGCTTGTAAGCGCCCAACCAGCAGTTGAGAAAGGCAAATAGCGTCAACACGTGCATCTTTCTCGCCTGCAGATGAGTAAAATCTACAATGCTCTGTACAAATTTGGCGATCAAAGCCGTCCTTAAACATACTGGCCTGTCGAAGCAAACCTGACGGTACGCGACTGGACAACAATAACGATTGCGAAGTGCAAAAATATTCACTCTGACTATTAAACCTACAGTACCATCCAGGCACGGAGTGAACTTAATCAACTATCGTCAACACAGACGCCTTGTGCGCCGCAACATGATCAGTTTTGTCACTTTTTATTTCGTACTGGGGATTATCCTCTGAGGCTCGTCGGGCATGCCCTTTATAATCAAAATCTGTGGTGTGAACCTTGATAATTACGCCACTCACCATGCCTGCTTCGGAGTTCCATTTAACGTGATCGCCTTTTCTGAACTTCTGACTCATAGCGGTTACTCCCATGAACTCTGCCTACTAACAGGTAAGCATCGAGCATGCCCACTTTAAATCCTGCACATAGGCATGCGCGTCACCGCGCGCGGTACGACTAGGCAAAGAAATTGCTAATAAGATTTTCTGTTGATAGACATGACCATCAAACGATGAGCTCAGCCATGAAAAAAATCGCCATTATTGGTACCGGGCCTACAGGCCTTTATACACTGGCCGGATTGATCCAATCCCCTATGCCAGTGAGCATTACTCTTTACGAATCGCGTGAAGTGGCAGGCGTCGGCATGCCCTTTGACGAACACACCAATCATCCGGTGATGTTAGCCAATATCGCCAGCATAGAAATTCCGCCGCTGGCGTGCTCTTACCTAGAATGGCTGCAACAGCAAAGCCATAGTTTTTTGAAACGATACGGTGTCGATAAAGCTGACCTTAATGAGCGGCAGTTTCTACCACGGGTTTTGCTTGGCCACTATTTTCACAACCAGCTTCAACGGCTGATTGAATGCGGGCGAAAGAACGGCCATTGCATTTCTACTCGGGTAAGCAGCACTGTAGTTGATATCGATGCAAAAACATCATGCAGGCTTTGGCTAAAAGACGAGAGTGAGCCACACGGCTTCGATTACCTTGTTATTGCCACTGGACACCACTGGCCCTCAGAGTCGAAGAGTACACCGAGCTATTTTGCAAGCCCTTGGTCCGGCCTGATAGACAGCAACATTCCCGCTGCACGTATAGGTATTATGGGAGCATCACTAAGCGGTATAGATGCCGCCATGGCAGTGGCGGTTCAACATGGGCGCTTTGTAGAGCAGCAAGGTCGTGACGCCAACTCACTACGGTTTGACTTAACTACCTCAAACTCAGATTTAAGGATCACCTTACTGTCCAGATCCGGCATTCTTCCAGAGGCCGACTTCTACTGCCCGATTCCGCACGAGCCCTTAACCATTGCCACACCAGAAACTATACGCCGGGCAATTGCGGCACCGACTGAAGGATTACTGGATCGCGTGTTTGCCTTGATTGTTCGAGAGCTGAAGTTGAATGATCCCATATGGAGCGAAAAAATCGGACTGGACGCATTGGATGCCGACAGCTTTTCGGACGCCTATTTTTCGGCGCGGCAAGAGCACAACCCCTTCTATTGGGCGAGAAAGAACCTCGAAGAGGTAGTGGAGAACAAAGCCAGACGCCGCACGGTACCCTGGCGATATACACTATTACGCTTGCACGAAGCCGTAGAACCAATGTTCCCGCATCTTGATAAAAAAGACTCAGACCGGTTTAAACAAGGGTTAAAGCGCGTGTTTATCGATAATTACGCCGCGGTACCCCCGGAATCAGTACGCCGAATACTGGCGCTTAAAGAAGCCGGAATCATCGACTTAGTCGCACTGGGAGACAAGTACGACCTGATAACTCATCAGGACTACACCACTATTCGTAGCGAAAAAACCAACCTTAACTTTGATATCTTTATCGATGCCCGTGGGCAAAAGCCCTTAAAGTTGCTCGACTTGCCTTTTCCGCAGTTAAGAAAACAACTACTTCAGAAGCCACATGGCAAACCGCCCATCAACGATGATTACATTATTGACCTACCCACGATTCAAAAGGGATGCGTCGCATTGGCGGCATTGCCTTACCTCATGCCATTAAAGCCTTTTGTGCAGGGTATTACGGTATGCGCCGAAATCGGCAAGGCTGTTAGCCAAAACTTTGTTGGCACTATTTCTCAAGCCGGTCGCCGCTAAGATCTGCGCGAGGTGCTGACGGAAACTTGAGTTTTCAGAACCCATGCCGATTCAAGCGTAGGCTTTATTGAGGCCAAAGAAGATATCGCCTGGCCTAATGCTTCTCTACATCTTAGTTACGGAGGACACTCAGGTTTCAGAAAGACGTCCACTCGAGTGGATCTACACCCGCCTCAAGAATCAGTTGAGGCGGGAAATCGTGAGAGACGGAGCGACTCTATAGATTGATCCCGACGTCTCGACTCAAGAGGCACGATGCTCTTATCGCTCTCTGTTAGTTCTTTAACGCCTCCTGCCAGCTACGCCCTGCATCTGCAGAAGTGAAATTTGAACCCTGCCGACAATCAAGATTTATCACATCCTGCTCAACGACAATATCGCAATGTCTATTAGGTAACCTAACTTCATCCCAGTCATCATCGTCGTGTTCGTAACGAAAAAGGAACGTCTTTTGTCCATCCAGATTAACCGGGTCGAATATATAGTCACCACCAACCTTATAAAACCGTGTTTTTTCGGTTACGTATTCTGACCAGCCTACTGCATCAAACTCAGCCGTATTAACGTTAAAGATGACACCCTGAGGGTTTGCGTCCGCCGCTCGGTAATCGTGTGTCAGCGGCCCAACAAACAATTGGCCTTCATCGAAGGAAAAATGTGGAATCATATACACATCACTGAGCGATTCGGGTACGACAGACCAACTTTCACCCCGATCCTTTGATACATTCAAACCACCGTTTCCATCGACCGCCACCATCATATGGTTTGACACAGCCAGCGCTGTCACATACTGGCCGTCAGCATGATTAATAGGAGTAATCTCCTCCTGACAATAGCAAAACAACCGGCCAAAATTGTCAAAGAAATAGTGCTCATCAACCGAGGCGTGCTGTACCGCAGGGATTAGGGTTGCCAAGGTTTCAGTATCGACAAAACTTCGCGTAGAGCCTTCTTTTTTAGCTATGATACCCAGCTCACCAAACTCTAGATTTCCCTGACGCTGCAACTTGATACTGTGGGCGCGAGCAAATGCATGACGAATTGCAGTCAACTTCTCTTCAGGGGAGAATTTTATATCGGCAGGCTGGAAATCTTCCTCCGTCAAGCTGCCATAAACATTAGGATAGTATCGTTCCAAATACCACGGGCCGGTTTCTTCATCGGCTAGTGCAATAATGGCCCGCTTACCACCCTGACTGAAAATCGCCAATTCCCCCAGTGAAGTTACTTGGCCCGCCTTAATAGTGAATGGAATATTCATAGAAAGGGTCGATACGTATTGCCCCTGATACCCTGAATGGCGCTTAAACTTGGTGAGCTCATACTGCCCGGGCGCTAAGCGAATGGCTGCATAACCACCCCTTAACCAGCCACGGGGCTCGCCACTAACCTCTACACTGCCATAATCCCACTCACCGGCCGTCGAGAAGAATACTATGCCATCCTCTCCCACGGGCTTATTTTCTAGTGTCGGGACAGAAGAACACCCAACGGCTAAGAACAGACACGCACAATACAAATACTTCCACATCCGACTACAAGCTCCTATTGTCATTATTTTTCCTGCGGAGACTTTGCGAAAAACGGCGCATATTGTCAAGTTCAATCAATGCGCAACACTGTTGTCCCAGAACTCATTAGGCTCGCCTGTGTGTGTTACTACCCGATGGAATTGTAAAAGCTGGTACAACGTACACGCAGCCCTAGCGTGTAGAGCTTGAGGTAGCCAAGGCTATTGAATGCTGTATTGCACCCATGCTTTGGACGAAGCGACATACACAAAATCCGAGTGAATGCATTGCACCAACCTCAAGTCTCCAGCCTCTGGCGGATCATAATCTTCAAGCCCCTCCAGCGCCAAACTGTTGGCCATTGGCGTCTTGCGGACTAATCGTTTGGGCATGCCGTTTAGATGTAGCTCTGCCGCCGTCCACGTCAAGCCATCACGCTCCTGGGCCGAGCTATTCGGGTTATTCTCATCAACAAACACCGCCGATGTACCCGCTAGTTTTTTATAAGCCATATTACCCCCCTGATATGAGGGGATAATTTTACGTGCATCTCGACGGACGGATTTGATCTATATCAGGTAAGAGGGATTTTCTAACAGCCCATTGGAGTCTGGGGCTTAGGTACTGACAGTCGTATAGATCCAGCAAGCACAGTAATAGCGGCTTAGTATCCAGACCGGAAAGGGAAAATCTTAGTGCTAACCCCACGTCACGACCTACCGATTCGTGCGCTCTGTCACACTAATGCCTGTGTATTCTCTCCCTCCGTTCTAACCGGCCAGATTCTTTTCCGGGTTGCAGATCAATCTCCTCCTAGTAATCGATAGTATTCCAAGGCTTAGCGTATGTTCCTGGCGCCCTTATCAACCGCGGGCATGCGCTTTAGCAATGCAGAAAAAGCCGCATCGATGATGCGGCTTTTACGTGAGTAATCTAGAGACCTCTAGAGTTTAGGTTCTTTGTCGCGAGAGATGAGCGGTAGGTTTTAACTGGGCGTCGGCGCATGCTCCGCGATAAGGCCTTTAGATTTGAGCTCAACCCAAAAGTCCTCTGGAATTTTGACTTTCATGGCGGCAACATTTGTTTCAATTTGCTCTTTGGTACGAGCGCCGGGGATAATCGCTGAAACCGTTTCGGGGGCTTCGGCAAATTGCAGCGCTGCAGTTTTTATATCGATGCCATGCTTATTGGCGACCTCACTCATTTGTATAAATTTTTGCATCATGGGGTCGGGGATTTTCGGCGAATAGTTAAATCGATTTCTCCCGGCCAGAAAACCACCGTTTAGCGGCGCACCCACCACTACAGACATATCTCTCTTATCTAGCATGGGGAAGGTTTCATCGAGCGCCTGCTGATGATCCAATATAGAGTATTGCAATGCCAATAGGAAGATATCCGGATCTGATATCTCAAGAGATTTGGCGACGGCATGAGGCGTGTTAATGCCAAAACCCCAAGCCTTAATGATCCCCTCATCCCGCATTTTAGTAAGCTCAGGGATTGCGCCTTTAGCGGCATCGTCAAAGTATTTCACCCAGTCTTCGCCCATATCACTGTTTTGCGGCGACAGGTCGTGAATATATACAATATCGAGAGATGCTACGCCAATTCTGTGCAAGGTGTCTTCGATAGAGCGACGAGTTCCCGAGGCTGAGTAGTCATAATGATAATGAAACGGTGAGTGGTTGGCCCAATGCCAGCTATTTTCTAAAGGCTCAGCTGAAGGGGTGAGGAGACGGCCGACTTTCGAAGAGAGAACATACTCGTCGCGGTTTTTATTTCGCAAAAGATCGCCAAAACGTCTTTCGCTTAAGCTCAACCCGTAGAACGGCGATGTGTCGAAATGCCTGATGCCCGAATCCCAGGCCGCATTGAGCATAGCTAGTATTTCTTCATCACTTGATATGGTATTAAAACCATTGCCAGCAGCAAGACCGCCTAGACCCATTCTGTACTTGGGCCGATAGTGCTTACTATTGCGCTGGGCGTTGGTCGGTAACGAGGCACTTCTATCAACCTGACCTCTGGTTTTCATCAAAGGCCCAGTGGACTGTTTTACCTCTAATGTCTGGCCGAACGTCGGTGCACCCAATACTGAACCGACGCCTATTGCTGCCCCTGCTTTGATCAAACTTCTGCGCGATACCATGTGAATCCTCCGTAAATGAGCCTCAATGCTATTACCTACGTTACAGGAACTTGATGACACAGATGTGCTCAATATGCAGCCAGTTTGCATAAGTTATCATAAGCTTGCACAAGTTTAGAGTCAGGCTGGTACGGCTGAATGGGTTAGCGATATCAATAGAGCGCGCTCAACCTACCTCTATAGCTAAAAGCTGTTTATCGCGCCAAAGTATCGCCGAGCGGACAGACAGCAAATAGCGAGCGGTTATACCCAGCCGCTAGTAAAAACCCGTAAATAGGCCAATAGACGGCTGCAATACATTCGCCAATAAGCGAGCGTACACCTTGCCTCGATTACTGCCGGTTCTTGCTTATAGGCCCTTATCTGTCACCGCCCCCTCCGAAGCCGACGACACCGTCTTAGCAAACTTAGCCAACACCCCGCGGGTATAACGCGGCGCAGGGCGTTGCCAATTTTCCAGGCGCTTCCGAATTTCCGAATCAGGAATATTAATACTAATCTGGGCGTTTTCGGCATCGATGGTAATCTCATCGCCGTTTTCGATAATGGCAATGGGCCCACCGTCCATAGCCTCGGGCGTTATATGGCCCACTACAAAACCGTGGCTGCCGCCTGAGAAGCGGCCATCGGTGATAAGCGCAACATCGTTACCCAGGCCTTTGCCCATGACTGCCGAGGTGGGGCTGAGCATTTCGCGCATGCCGGGGCCGCCGCGCGGGCCTTCGTAGCGAATGACAATTACATCGCCTTTAACCACAGTGCCGCCCAGTATGGCCTCTAGTGCTTCTTCTTCAGAGTGGAACACCCGTGCTTTGCCGGTAAACACCAGCCCCTCTTTACCGGTAATTTTGGCCACCGCGCCCTCGGGTGCCAGGTTGCCCTTAAGGATAACCAGGTGGCTGGTGGCTTTAATGGCGTTGTCAAAGTCGTGAATAATGTCCTGCTCGGCCGGGTAGGGCTTAACATCGGTTAGGTTCTCGGCCAGGGTTTTGCCGGTGACGGTCAGGCAGTCGCCGTGCAGTAGGCCTTTATCCAACAGCATTTTCATTAGCGGCTGAATGCCGCCCACGGCAATTAATTCGGACATCATGTACTGTCCGCTGGGGCGCAGATCGGCCAGTACGGGGACTTTTTTGCCGATGCGCATAAAGTCATCCAGCGAGAGCGGCACATCCACGGCGTGGGCCATAGCCAGCAGGTGCAGCACGGCATTGGTCGAGCCGCCGAGGGCAATGGTGACGGTAATGGCGTTTTCAAACGCCTTGTGGGTCATGATATCGGTGGGCTTGATGTCCTGCTCCAGCAGCTCTAGTACTGCAGCGCCGGCGCGGCGGCAGTCTTCGGCTTTGGAGGATGACACCGCCTCTTGCGCCGAGCTGTCCGGCAGGCTCATGCCCAATGCCTCAATGGCCGAGGCCATGGTGTTGGCAGTATACATACCGCCACAGGAGCCGGGGCCGGGTATGGCGGTTTCTTCGATCTGTTTAACGGCAATGGTGGATAGATCGCCCCGGGCGTGTTGCCCCACAGCCTCAAACACCGAGACAATATCGGTATGGTTAGCGCCGGGTTTAATGGTGCCGCCATACACAAACACCGAGGGGCGGTTCAGTCGCGCCAGGCCGATCATGCAGCCGGGCATATTTTTGTCGCAGCCGCCAATGGCCACCAGCCCGTCAAAGCCCTCGCAGCCGGCGACCGTTTCAATAGAGTCGGCGATTACCTCGCGGGAGACCAGCGAGTACTTCATGCCCTCGGTGCCGTTGGATATGCCGTCCGATATGGTAATGGTGTTAAACACCACGCCCTTGCCGCCCGCCTGGTCGGCGCCGGCACAGGCTTCATCGGCCAGTTTATCAATGTGCATATTGCAGGGCGTGACCATGCTCCAGGTAGAGGCGATGCCGACCTGCGGTTTTTTAAAGTCATCATCGTTAAAGCCCACGGCGCGCAACATGGCGCGGGCGGGTGCTTTCTCTATACCGTCGACTACTTTGGACGAATGTTTGCGTTTATCGGTCATGGGGTGCCCCTATCGTTTGCAAGCGTGCGTCGGTTGGTTTATGTAGCATAGCTTACAAGGCATAAGCATCCGAGATACAGGCCTGAAATCAAATCCGGCGTTGCCGACAAAACCAGATTTACCCTTTCACGCCCAGATAAATCGTGTGCTTACTCCCCTTGCCCTTGTGTGCGCGCACCGTTTTTACCTCCACGGTAAACCTGGCTTTTTTGAGCTGTGTGGTAAACGCCGGATCGTGCCACGCCGACCACACGGCCAGCACACCGCCTTTGTGCAAAGTACTGCGAATGGCCTGCAAACTTTCCATCGAGTACAAGCTGGTGTTATCGGCGTGAGTAAACCCTTCGGGGCCGTTATCCACATCCAACAGTATCGCGTTAAAAGTGGGCTTTTGCGCTTTAAATAATTCCGCCACATCGCCCAAGTGCACAAGCGCCCTTGGGTTATTAAGCGGGTAACCCGCGCACTCGCCGAGCGGGCCTTTGTTCCACTCAACAACCTCCGGCACCAACTCGGCCACGGTAACCTTGGTGGACTCGGTGGTCGCCGTAAGCGCAGCGGCTAAGGTAAAGCCCATGCCCATACCGCCCACTAAAACAGCGGCGTTTTTTACATTTGCGATATGGGCACAGCCTAAGTCGGCTAACGCCAGCTCCGAGCTATGCATCCGGCTATTCATCAACTCACCGCGCACGCCTTTAAGTGAAATAGAGAATTCTTTGTCGCGCTGCATCAGGCGCAGCTCACCGCCGTTGTTTGGGATAACGGCCGTGCCGAGTAATTGCCAGGGGATCATATCAATACACACAAGGAGGGAATGAGTGGCGATTTTAGCAGATATGGCGTGCGCGAGTGCCCCTGCCAGGCCTCAATGGCACTACGCATCTGCGTAGGCCAGTTATCAGTTCGTATCTCAACTTTCGCCGGCTCGCTAATCAGAGGCCTTCTCCCAATAGATGAAAGGCGCTTAGCCACCGCGATTCTGCCTCACAGAGAAAGCCCTTCAATCATTTTTTTCACAAAAAACAGCAGCGCTCTTATTGTTAACTTCGGCATTAATGGCTTGCATAATCGACAACTCGGGGGCCGTGCTATCTAACACAAGCTCCCATACCATCACGCCGCCGAGATTGTTATCGAGCGCAAAGCGAGTTTTTTTAGCGATTGTGGGCAGGCCATTATAGTAATCGGTTTTACCTTTATAAATGACACTGTCGACACAGGCGTGGCTTGGATCATCGGCCACTACCTCACGATAACTGCGCCAGCTGGGGCGCGCATAAATGGGCAACCCAAGCACGGCCTTTTGCGGGTCTACACCTCGCTCAGCCAGCCAGTAATCGGTGGAGCGCTCGACCAAGTTATAGGGCGAGTGATCATCCGGGCGATCATCGTAGGCCATAAGGTTAATCCAATCGAAGGCGGCCAGTGCGCGATCGCTATAAGCGCTGGCATCCCCATCGTCAGTTACTTTGGTTCTAGTGCCGATGACGGCAGCAGTTAGCTTTTTATCAACCGCGTGCAACGCATTACTAAGCCCGACAATAAATCGTTCGTAATCAGCCGCACCTTTAAGGCGAGGATACTCCCAATCCATATCAACACCATCGAAATTAAACCGTTCAACCATCGCAACAATATTGCGAATAAAGGCTAACCGCGCTGCATCATCTGCGGCGATTTTTTCATACACGAGATCGTAGCCACTATCGTCGCCGCGCCAACCTCCGAACGATATAAACACCTTTTTTTGCTGAGCGTGAGCCAGGCGCACCGTTTGCTGCAGTAGCTGCTCATTGACCGGTTGAATGTCGCCGCTGGCATCATCGGTTGGGTTGGCAAACGCAATATTAATATGGGTGTTAAACGGTAGCTGAGCTTTTACCGCGCTTAGGTAGTTATCGGCGCTTAAGCTAACGTAGCCGATTATCTTAAAGTCATTTTGATCAGTCGCGGGGGTTTGCGCACACGCCACCATAAACACCAGCATTAACAGCCACACGCTGCGCATCAATTTTTTTAACAACAACATTGCTTAATCCTCATTTAGCCCGTTATCACGGGGCATGGCTACCGCCGTTAGCGGAAGGTTTACTTTAGCACAGCCGCCAATATATCCAGCCCCAAACTAGACTTTTGCTTAAGGTTTAACTAAACCTAACAACTAAACCAACAAAACTAAACCTCGGCACAAAACCCGAAAGGACTCCCATTGCGCCTGCCCCGATTCAGCCTTTGCCTCTTATGCCACCAAAGCGCCGATGAAATTCTTTGCGCCGGATGCACCGCGCAATTAAGAGCGCTAATGATCGGCGAGCACCAGTGCCGCCAGTGCGCTCTACCGCTGGATACCGATATTGAATATTGCGGCGAGTGCCTGGCAATGCCGCCGGCGTTTGATCGTGTTGTTACTCCCTGCGTGTACGCGCACCCGCTGGATTATTTAATTGGCCGCGCCAAACACCACCACTGCTTACGTAGCGCACGGGTGTTAAGTGAATTAATGCAATGCCATATTCAGCAGTACTATCGCGTACTACCACAGCGAGAATGGCCCACCAAAGTCGTCGCCGTCCCCCTACACTGGCGGCGGCACATTAGCCGGGGCTTTAATCAAACCCACCCACTCGCCCGCGCCGGCGCTCGCGCCATTGGTTTACCCCTAAGCCGAAAACTACTAAAACGTATCCGCGCCACCGAACCGCAACAAGGCCTCACACGCCGCCAACGGTTAGAAAACTTACACGGAGCGTTTGTTGCGGGCGACTTAAAAGGCCAACGCGTAGCCTTAGTCGATGACGTTGTCACGACCACCACAACCGCCCGCGAGATCAGTAAAGTACTGCGCCGCGCCGGCGCCGCTGAAGTGCATATTTGGGCGCTAGCGAGAACGCCAGCGAATGGTTGATGTTAAGCCAACCACGAAGTACCGCCTTCACATCCCCCGTAGATACAGCCGAATGAAGACCTATTTTTGGGGGTACGTGGACAGGGACAAGGTGAATGGCGCGGAGCGACAGAGAGGACAGCCTGGGCTGCGTGCGCACAAGCATCCCCTGGCCAGGGTGCGGCCCGCAAAAATCGGTTGGAATGAGGGGACCCGCAGGGCTGGATATGTTGGGAGCGCGCCTTTGACGTGAATGGATTCACTAATGCCGTGAGCGCACGTGACTCACATGGATGTGGGGAAGTAGAACAACGCAGGAGCAGTTGTCGAGATGCGCAGGAACGGCTGAATACTTTTCGTCGCGAAACGAAAAGTATTTCACCACGCCCGGCGACGCGGGCATACAAACAAAGCTCGCCTTGGCGGCTCATGCGCTTACCAGCCTTACTTCGTTTACCAGAGCACAATGCACATACCAGCAACAGCTCTGAAACTTACAACAACCCCCACCAATCACAAAACGTGTGAAGCCTCAGCAAACCCCGTACAATACCCCGCCACAACCACCCACTACCCTAGGGGGCCCGTATGAGCGAATCACCCGAGCACACCTCACACCCGTACGAAGCCTTAACCCCCGATTTGGTTATGGATGCCGTCGAGAGCCTTGGCTACCCGTGCGATGCGCGGGTATTTGCCCTAAACAGCTACGAGAACCGCGTGTACCAAGTGGGCATTGAGGATAGCTCACCCATCATTGCCAAGTTTTATCGCCCGGCGCGCTGGACGGATGCGCAAATTCTGGAGGAGCACAGCTTCTCGGCCAATTTGTACGATTTGGGCGTGTCCGTAGTGCCGCCAATTGAGGACGATAACGCCCAGAGCCTGTTTGAGTTTCAGGGATTTCGGTTTTCGCTGTATAAGCGCCAGGGTGGGCACGCGCCCACACTGGATAACTTTGATCACCTGCTAAGTTTGGGGCGCGCGCTGGGGCGTATTCATGCGTTGGGCCAGGTGGCACCGTTTGAGCACCGCCCCACACTGAATACCGCAACCTTTGCCGAGGCGAGCTTTAACTTTTTGCTGGATAACGAGTTTATCCCGCGCTCTTTACTGGAAGCGTACACCACTCTGGGGCGAGATTTAATTGCCCGCTGCCACGAGATTTTTGCCCAAGTGGAGTACGAGAGTATTCGCCTGCACGGAGACTGTCATCCGGGCAATATTTTGTGGCGTGACGATGTACCCCATTTTGTCGATTTTGACGATGCCCGCAACGGCCCGGCGGTACAGGATTTGTGGATGTTGCTCTCGGGCGATCGCGCCCAGCAGACGGCACAAATATCTGAGGTGCTGGAGGGCTACCGCGAGTTTTGCGACTTTAACAGTGCCGAGCTGCTGCTGATTGAGGCGCTGCGCACCCTGCGTATCATGCATTACAGCGGCTGGTTAGCTAAGCGCTGGCAGGACCCGGCCTTTCCGCACAGCTTTCCGTGGTTTAACACCGAGCGCTATTGGGCCGAGCACATTTTAGAGCTGCGTGAACAGCTGGCCGCCATAAACGAGCCAGCGTTAGAGATTTATTAAACCGGGCCATTGGGCATTTGCGCTTGATGCCGCCATAATAGGCACATTGACCGCGCGACCAAGGAGTTACCATGTCAATCGATACGGCCACCTCAAGCGCCGATCCCGTCTGGGATGAGATTCGCCAGCGCGCCTTTGAGCAGGCGAACCGCGAACCAATGTTGGCGAGCTTTTTGTACGCCACCTTGTTAAATCACGACACGCTGGAAGACGCGCTGAGCTTTCATTTGGCGAATAAGCTCGACAGCCCGGCCCTGCCGGCCATCTCAGTGCGCGAGGTCATTGATCAGGCACTGGCCGACGATGCCAGCATTGGCGCCGCTGTACGCGCCGATATTCAGGCCATTAACGAGCGCGACTCGGCCTGCTGCTCGCTGACTACACCGTTTTTATTTTTTAAAGGCTTCCACGCGTTGCAGGCATACCGGGTGGCCCACTGGTTGTGGCAACGTGAGCGGCACGCCCTGGCGCTGTTTTTGCAAAATCGCATCTCGGTAGTGTTTGCAGTGGATATTCACCCGGCTGCGGTTATCGGCCGAGGTATTATGCTCGATCACGGCACGGGCATTGTGATTGGCGAAACCGCCGTGGTGGAAGACGACGTATCGATTATGCAGTCGGTCACGCTGGGCGGCACCGGCAAAGAGTCCGGCGACCGCCACCCCAAAGTGCGCAGCGGTGTGCTGATTAGTGCCGGTGCCAAAATTTTAGGCAATATCGAGATTGGCCGCTGTGCCAAAGTCGGTGCCGGCAGCGTGGTGCTCAAGCCCGTGCCGCCGCGCAGTACCGTTGCAGGCGTACCCGCCAAAGTGGTAGGCAGCGCCGATTGCGATCMCCCCTCGCGAGCCATGAATCACTCGCTGGACGGTTAAACCGCCCGGCGAGGTTTTGCATTTGTTCACCCTTTGAGCCGTTTTTGTGGTGTATATTAAGCCTTTGTTTTACCCATAAAACAGAGTCATACCCACAAAAACTGCAATAATAAGGATAACCAACATGCCCACACGTGCGCCCGCTTTAATAACCTCATTAACGCTGGCTGTTGCCGCCAGCTCGCTGCCAGGCACACTTGCCTATGCCGACCCTGCCAGCACTGCCGCGAATAGCGATTGGATCGAGTTATTTAATGGTAAAGACCTGGATGCCTGGAGCATCAAGATTCAAGGCTCCGAGCTGGGCGAAAACCCTTTAGATACGTTTCGGGTCGCCGATGGTTTGTTGCAGATACGCTACGATCACTACCAAAAATTCCCTGAAGAAAACGCCGGCTTCGGCCATATTTTTTACACCGAGCGCGCGTTTTCGCATTATATTTTAGAGGTTGAGTACCGCTTTGTTGGCGAGCAAGTGACCGATGGCCCCGCTTGGGCGTACCGCAACAATGGCATGATGTACCACACTCAGGCCCCAGAAACGATGGCACTGGATCAGGATTTTCCACTCAGTGTCGAGTATCAGTTATTAGGCGGCAACGGCACTGATGAGCGCTCGACCGCCAACCTTTGCACCCCGGCAACCCAGGTGGTGATGGACGGCGAGTTGCGTAAAGACCATTGCATCAACTCATCCAGTAAAACCTACCACGGCGATCAATGGGTAACCGTACAACTGGAAGTCCACGGCAGTGAGCTGGCGGTGCACCGCGTTAACGGCGAACCGGTCATGCAGTACACCAACTTGCAACTAGATGATGGCACGGCTCACGGCAGCGGTTACATCGCCCTACAAGCCGAGAGCGCGCCGACAGATTTTAGACGCGTACGCCTATTAAACCTAGCGGGCTGTATGGATAAAACAGCCAACAATTACCGCGAATATTTTATAAAAAATAACGCCGACTCTTGCCTGTACGACGGATAACGCCCGCGCTCGGGTTCTTAACAATACATTCACCGAGCCACAAAAAAAGCCGCCCTACGTAGGGCGGCTTTTTTTGTGGGTTAACGCTTAGCTTTGATTAGTGGCTCTCGGGCGCCTCGGCACCATCGAGGTTACTGAGGTAAGCCACTAAATCACGCAGCTGAGTTTTATCCAGCAACAAACCCATGGGCGGCATACCCGAGGGCGAATTGGTTTGCTCGACAATCTCGGCGCGCGCGACCTGCTGCGCTTTTCCATCACTGGACTCAATCGTCAACGCGGTATCAGTCTCGGCGGTAAATAAGCCCTCAACCGTTGTGCCGTCCGTTAAAGTTACACTAATGCGGCCAAAACCCGGCGCGATACGCGCCCCCGGAGCAACCATCGCCTCTAGCAGTTGCTCTTCGGTTAGCTGCTGGCCAATGTGAGTAAGCTCGGGGCCCACCCGGCTGCCGCGGGTACCCACGACGTGGCAGCGTACACATTGCGCGGTGCTGTTGTAACGGAACAACGCCATCCCGGCCTCGGGGTCACCACCGGCGAGCGACTCGGCGTATACCTGCATCGGGTCGTCGCGATCTTTACCCGCTTCGTACTCGGTAAGCAATTGCTTAAGCGCATCGCTGCCGGAGTTTTCGGCGGCGTTAATCAACTCGAGCTTAACCGCAGGAGCTATGTCACCGGCGATTAACTGTTGCAGCTGATCGGCTAACACAGTCTCGGCCTCCGGGGCTTTGATTTGCGCCAACGATTTTAGTGCAGCCTGCTGCTCGGTAACCGAGCCTTGCGCCAGCAAAATGGTGTGCATATCTACCTTGGTGGATACCGGAATATCCAGGCTCGGCACCATGCCCAGCGCCGTCATACGCACCGTTACTGAATTGTCTTCCAGCGCTTTGTAAATCGCTTTTTGCATGTCAGCGTAATCGAGCTTTTGCAAATTAATGAGCGCGGCGTTGCGTACCGCTGCCGAATCATCTTCGGTGAGGATGCTGTTTAAACGGGCGGCCGCGTCAGCGTACACCAAGGCGCCTAGTGCATTAACGCTGGCCTCGCGGACGTTGGTATCAGCATCTTTTAGCAGTTTAGGGTACACATCCGCCAGCGCGGCTTTGGCGTCATCGCCATTGCCCTCGCGCTCACCACGGTAGCGGCCGCTCACACGGTCAAACACCGAGGGCTCGGCCCAGTTGGCCAAAGCATCCACCGCCTCGGCACGCATGGCCGCCGGGGCGTTGGTGTCAGCCGCGTAACCGGCTAAGCGCTTAGCCGATTCGGCATCGGCGACAAACGCATTGGCGTTAATCACCCGGCGCACCAGGGGCTCGTTGCTAAAAGGAGTGTCTCCCAACAGTTTGGCTAACGCCGGCAAAGCGTCATCGACGAATAAATCATCGTTAATGGCGCGGGCGGCATTGGTCACCACAAACTGGCTGTCATCGTCGAGAAACTCAGCCAAGGCCGGGCTGGCCAGTTGGCGCAGCGCAACCACAGCGGCAATTCGAACCGCCTCGGACGAATGCGAGGCGAGCGCGGACAAGGCCTCGGTATCGCCGATGCGCGCCAGTGCAATTGCACCGCCTTGGCGCAAGTACACGTCTTCGCCGTTGTTTGTCTCAAGCATAGCGATGATCGGCGCTGTTGCTTCGCTTTTGCCTAAACGGCCCAGTGCCTGTGTGGCAAAAAAGCGCACCCGGGCATTGTCGTGCTGCAAATTTGCAAGCAACGCCGGCAATGCCGCTTGATAGGCCGCATCGCCAATGACTTTGGCAGCTTGCGCGCGAATTTCCGGGTCGGCATCTTCTAGCAACGCCAGTAACGGCTCAGCGGCATCGGCCTGATCGCGTGCGATTTGCCCCAAACCCCAGATGGCGTGAATGCGTGCTAACTGCTCACTACTATTAAGCGCCGCCACCAGGGTGGCCTGCTCGTTGCGATCGACCAACTCAAACTGAGCCTCCGAGCGCACTCGCATATCGGCGTGGGACAATAAGCCGGTTAAGGTTTTCAGATCGTGCTGACTGAAATCGGAGGTTAACCATTGTTGCGTATCGGCACGGGCCTCAGAGGCGGCGGTATCCGGGGTATCTAAACGCCAGATACGGCCTTTACCATTGCGCCCCCAACCTTCAATCCAGTCGCTGGCGTAAAGCGCGCCTTCGGGCCCAACGTCCAGGCCTGTGGCTTGCACACCGCGCATAAACGGCTCATCGCTGACCAACTCAAAGCCCGCGCCATCGGGCTCGAGGGTAAATGCATTAATACCTGAGCGCGGCGCCGAGCCGGTGTACTGCACAATAAAAAAGTGATCCACCCAACGCTCGCTAAGGGCGGTGCCGGGGTTGTAGACCATACCGGTGGGGCCGGCGTGGTACGCCGCAATGGGCGGCAAAAGATGGGCGGCCTGCCCCTCAAAGCGCGGTTTATAAAAGTCTTCGTCCATCCACACTTTGTAGGTGTTGTTTTTCGGGTCAGTGTACTTACCAAACTGCCAGTTGATACGCCAACCCGAGTCAGAGCCATCCACCAAATAAACCACTCGCTCAAACTCACCCGGGTGGTCGCCGTCGTTGTCGACGCTGATCAGGTTGCCGTACTTGTCGAAGGTAAATTCGTGGGTGTTACGTACCCCATGGGCAAAAATCTCAAAGTTGCTGCCGTCCGGGTCACTGCGTACCACCACCCCCTGGTTAGGGTAGGGAAATTGATTGCCATCCACATCGGTGATGTTGGCACCGATATCACCGATACCGTAATAGATACGACCATCCGGGCCTTTGACAATGCCTGACATACCGTGGCCGCTAAAGCCTACGTGTACGCCAAAGCCGTCGGATATGGCTTGCTTCTCGTCGGCAACACCATCGTTGTTGGTGTCTGTAACGCGCCAGGCGTTAGGCGCCACCCCCAAAAACACATCTTTGCTGCGATTGTCGTAATAAATACCACCGAGCACATCGGTGATCTCTGAATTAAAATCTTCTAAAAAGGTTTGTGCACGATCGGCGCGACCATCCCCGGTGGTGTCGCTCACTTGCAACACCTGCTCTTTTACCACGGCTAGATCCTGCCAGTCGTGCACGCCATCTTCATTGCGATCGGGCACATCTTTTTCGGTCAGGTTTTTATCGGCGGCGAAGGTTTTGTGTAAAAACTCGCGGCGATCTTCGTTGTTCTCCATCGCAATGGAGTCGGTTAGCCAGTGGGGATAAGGCCTAATATCAAACTCAGAGTTGTTGCTGCGATGGGTAATGGCAACCCAGGCACGACCCTGGTTATCCATACTCAGCGCCACCGGGTCGGCCATTAAATCCTCCGAGGCCCACAGAGTCATATCCAGCCCCTCGGCCAAATCAAGGCTTACCTGCGAGCGAATAGCCTTGGCTCGCTCGGCCATTTTAGCGTCGGTCATGGCAATGGCTTTTACCGGCTCGCTGACGCTTTCTGGCGCAGGTAACTGGGCATCGACGGCCTCAGTTTTTGCAGCCGAATCATCTTGCGAGCAACCCGCCAGCGCAATGGCAGCGGCAAGTGCGGATAATTTAAAGGTCGAGAGGTAACGAGTAAGGTTCTGAGTTTTGAACATAAGCTTCACAGTTATCATTATAGTCTTAGAGTTTGTGGCGATTTTGGAGTATAAGCCAGCGATACCGGCGTTCAAGTTAAGTATTGTTTGCGTACGAACGTTGCACTGCCGGCCAAACGCACCTAATAACGCACCATATCGGTCACCGTGCCCGGCGAGGTGCGCCATAATCTAGCAAGCAAACTGAGTATAGCCGTAAAATCAGGGCTATTAAGCAGTTGGCCGGTATCTTGCTCTGACCTCTTGCTCTGATTAAGAGCCGCTTTACCTACGAAAGGTACGGGTTGTCGCGCGCCCCGATAATTACTCCCTCACTGGCACTGAAGGTTCAAACCTATGCACTACAGTAAGCCCATGATCGATATTGTTATGGAAGTTCGCCGCCGCCTGCCATCCGACTTAAAGCCCAGCGTGAAACTGGCAAACCCCGAGCTACTAAGCGAGCTGGCGCAACACTACCCGGTGTCCCGTGACACAATTACTCGCACATTAATTAAGGAATTAATGCAGCTGGCGGGAGAGTCCTGGCCGGAGCGGCTGAGCACGCCGGCTAAAACCGATTCACCCAAAACGCAAACAAAAGTGTATCGCGGCCAAGTGAGCCTGGAGCAGCGCAGTGAGAAACCCACTGCCCCCGAGCCTGAAACGAAGCGGCCGCTGCGGGTTTATCGCGGGCAGGTGGTGTACAGCTAAGCGACGGTGCGCCTCGAGGGCTATACTACGATTAACCGCTTGCGATCACCCAAAAGGCCTAAGCCGTGCGACGACCTCTTGCGATCCGTTTTTTTATCGGGATTTTAGCGGCCCTGTTGTGCGCCGCCGCCCACCCGGCCTCCCCCCCTGAACATCCGGTAAAAATCGCGGCAACAACCGACGTCATTGCCGATTACCAACGTTTTGTCGGCGCCCGTGACATTGCTGCCATTCGTTTTTACGGCGGCGCCGGCGCTAGACGCGACGTCATAGAGTTGGTGCTGTTGCAGCAGGCGCTGCAACTGGGCGGATTTAAGCAGGCTATCGCCATCGTGCGCGAGCAAACTTACCGGCGAACCCTACACCAAGTGGCCAACGGAGAGCTTATAGGCTCGGGGGCACTGGTTTGGCGAGCCGATACCGCGGATTTACGCAATGAGCTATTTATTAGCAGCGCCGTAATTGAGGATGGTGAGTTTATCGTCGGGCTGTATGTCGCGCCGCAGAATCAGCACGCTCTGGCTGCCACCCCCGAGGCCCTGCGCGAGCTAACCGCTGTCACCAGCCTCGATTGGAAAACCGATCAGGTGACCCTGCAGGCGCTGGGCTTTAAGCAGGTGCATTTGACCAATACCTGGGTTTCTATTGTGCGTATGCTCCACGCCCAGCGTGGCGACATCACCCTCGCGCCGTTTCAGGCGGGTGACGATATGCAACTGCACTCAGAGGGGGTAACGCTCGTGCCCATTCCTAATATTAAGGTGGCGTTGCAAGGTTCGCGGCACTGGATTGTCAGCCGGCAGCACCCGAGCGGGCCGGCCTACCTTGCCGCACTAGAGCGTGGGCTGGCGCAGATGCGACGCCGGGGAACCATCCAGCGCGCCTATCGCGAATCCGGCTTTTTTAATACAGCGGTTGCTCACTGGCCTTTGCTTCGGACACCCTAACCGCAACCACCCGAGCGACCAACTAACTAAGTTCTGTGCGCACCCGCTCGAGCAATGCTTTGGTAGACCGGATCCCCTCGGCGGCGGGCAAGTCGTGCCCTTCATATTCAATGCCTACATAGCCGCTATAGCCCGAGGCTTTAATAATGTCAAAGATACGCAGGTAATCGATATTGGGTTCGTTGCCCTGCTCGTCAAAGCGAAAGGTTTTAGCGCTAACGGCACCGGCATAGGGCATTAAGTCGGCCACCCCCTGATAGAGGTTGTACTCTTTGACGCACGCCGAGTCCCACAAATCGCCCGACTCCCGCTGATAACAAAAGTTACCAAAATCCGGCATAGAGCCGCAATAAGGCGAATCGGCGGCTTTTAAAACGGCCGCCAACTTAGCACCATGGGATGAATAGCCGCCGTGGTTTTCCACCAAAATTTTAATACCCAGGGGCTCAGAAAACTCGGCCAACTCCAGCAGGCTCGCCAGCGATGCCCGGTGCCAATCCTCGGCGCCGCGGCTGCCGTGCAAATTAACACGAATACTGTGGCAGCCGAGCTCCGAGGCCATTTCGACCCACTTGTGATGATTGCTTACCGATTGCTTGCGACGCTTTTCATCGACGGTAGATAAATCGCCTTCGCCGTCGACCATAATCAATAAATTTTTAACGTTATGGTCGTCCGCACGCTGTTTTAAATCGCGAATAAAAGCGGTATCACGCGCTTTATCCATAAAAAACTGATTAACGTATTCCACTGCGCCAATGTCAAAACTGGTGCGCGCCACCGCCGGAAAATCCAACGTGCTTAGCGATTTATCAAAAAACGCTTTATTGAGCGACCACTGGGCGAGAGACATATCAAAATGAAATGGCGCCACTGAAGGCGTTAACCCATCGGCCTTTACCCCCAGCGCCGAACCACCCAGCACAGCACCGGCCCACTGCAAACATTGCCGACGAGATAAACCAGCCATACCAACCTCACAACAACCATCGCGCCAGTGACGCAACGGTAAACATTAATCGTTCTGAGATTCTAGCGCGTGGGCGCGTCAGTGCCAATTGCGGCGAGAGGAAAACTGCGGGCGCAGAAACTCCATTTGATCGCCGCGGATACGATCGGAGTTAATCAACGCGAGGTACTCGGCATTATTAGGGCAAAAAGGCAGGGCCAGTAATTCCATATCGATATCGGCTAACAAATGACTGCCCTTGCGCTGATTACAGCGCTTACAGGCCGTCACCACATTGCGCCAGATATCGCGCCCGCCTCGGCTTACCGGGTGAACGTGATCGCGCGACAAGAGCCCCAGCGGAAACTCTTTACCGCAGTACAAACAGAGATAATCATCCCGGGCAAACAGGGCGCGATTGGTCAACGGGGGGATTTGCCGGTAGCGGGCAATACGACTGCCACCACAGGCGATGATAGCGGGCAAGTTAATCTCTGACTGCAGGCCACTGGTGCGAGCATGACCGCCCAGCACCCGCCGCACCGAGCCGCCCAAGCTCCAGGCCACCAGGTCCCGGGCGTATAAGCAAACGGCATCTTGCCAGTGCAACCACTCAATCGGCTGGCCGGCAATATTAAGCCTCAGAATCCGCGCTTCCATCGATACCTCCTAAGTAAGTCAAATCTTACTTACGGCATAGTTAACGATCTATTCGGTACTGCGTTGCTGTTATGGGTTATGTTGTTTCACGCGGTTTACTGCGCTACCTCACCTCGGCACAAGCCTAGCTATACAATGTGTTTTGTATATGACGACAATATGTCAAATGTACCCCTTTTTTACTCATTTACCTAGTAAACCCCTAACACTGTGGGCTTTTCGGTACTGTTTGCGGTCGACAAGTACTCTATCGTGCCGGCCATACCCGCGCCGCGCCCGAGCTTAATTCGGCCAGCTCAGAGCTCAGTGTATCCAGCGCTTGCTCCGGCACATCAACGACCAGTGTTACCTCGCTGCTGTAGCTGACCGAGCTAATCGCAATATCGCGCAGCATCAAACTGTGTCGCACGCGCTCCTCCAAGGCAAAACCCACCGCAATGGCCACCGGTACGGTCGGCGTTATCTGGCGCCACTGAGCCAAATCAAGCGCCCCCGACACGGCGGCACCATAGGCGCGCACCAAGCCGCCGGCCCCCAGTTTAGTGCCGCCAAAGGTACGCACCACCACCGCCATACAATCGCCCGCCAGACGGTGCTCCAGTACGCTTAACATAGGTTTGCCGGCGGTGCCGCCCGGCTCGCCATCATCGCTAAACGCCATACTAAGCGGCTGGCTGGCCGAGCCTAAGATATAGGCCCAGCAGTAGTGGCTTGCGCCGGGGCGCTCGCGACGAATCGCCTCAAGCTGCGCTAAGGCCGCCTCTCGCTCTTGAGCAGGCTGTAACACCGCGGTAAAAGTGCTGCGCTTCTCCTCATAAAGATACTCACAAGGTTCGGCCAACACCTGATAACTTTGACTCATACGGCTCCTGCCGCCTGCGTGGGCGGTACTGCGATAAATTCTTGGCCCTATTGTACGTGATGACTAACGCCGGCAAAGCGCCGCCGCAAGTGGTTGATTAGTTTTTCTCCGCCTCGCTTGTTATCATCTATTATTAAGCGGGGCCTAGCGCCTCCCGCAAATTTGAACCAAACCCGGCAGCTGCACGTAACTGGTGCGCTAGCGGGAGCGGCCATTTGCTGCGATGCGGCTGACAGTCAAACCAATCAGCAGATCGATCTTTTTGTAATAGAACGCCCAACGGTATTCAGGTTACACCGCAACATTCACCGGTCTAAGCCGTTGAGCCCCCAAAGCACAGAAATACTGCCGAATACGGCAGTATGGCGCCGGAGCCAATAGCCGGCCCCGAGTTTAGAGTCAACAGAGGCACCTCTGCCCTGATTGATTCGTTCGACCTAACACTTAGCAACAGCTGCAGGAGCAATCTATGAGAATTTTTGAAGAGATGGAATCAGAAGTACGCGGTTATGTACGCTCGTTTCCGACAATCTTTGACGTGGCACAGGGCTCTGAGCTGTTTGATGAGAGCGGTGCACGCTTTATCGATTTTTTCGCTGGCGCCGGTGTTCTTAATTACGGTCACAACCACCCGATGATTACCGAGGCAATCATTGAGTACCTACAGCGCAACGGTATTGTCCACGGGCTGGATAAAGCCACCATCGCCAAGCGCGCCTTCTTACAAAAGTTTCGCGATACCATTTTGGCGCCGCGCAACCTGCAGTACAAAGTTCAGTTTACCGGTCCTACCGGTACCAACGCCGTAGAGACCGCCCTAAAGCTGGCGCGCATGGTTAAACAGCGCTCCAACGTGATTGCCTTTACCAACGGTTACCACGGCCTGACCATGGGTGCACTCGCGGCTACCGGCAATTACTTTTACAAAGATGAATCCTACGGTTCACGCGCCAATACCGCCTTTATGCCGTTCGACGGATTTTTAGGCGAAGACGTTAACACCATCGATTACCTGCGTAAGTTTCTCTCAGACAACAGCAGCGGTATCGATTTGCCCGCCGCGATTATTGTTGAGACTGTCCAGGGCGAAGGCGGTGTTAATGTCGCCAGCATCGAGTGGCTTAAAGGGCTACAGGATGTCTGTCGCGAGTTCGATATTCTGCTGATAATCGACGACATTCAGGTGGGCAATGGTCGCACCGGTACCTTCTTTAGTTTCGAGCGTGCGGGAATCCATCCCGATATGGTCACTCTGTCCAAATCCATCGGTGGCGGCCTGCCTATGGCGCTGTTGCTGATGCGCCCTGAGCTCGACCAGTGGCAGCCCGGCGAGCACACCGGCACCTTCCGCGGCAACAACCTGGCCTTTATTGCCGCCACGCAAGCGCTAAACTTTTGGGATAACGACGATTTAGCCAAAGCGGTCGAGTACAAAGGTAACTTGCTGAAAACCGAGTTGGAAAAAATCGCCGCCGACTTCCCTGAGTTTGATCCCAAAGTGCGCGGTTTGGGGATGATTTACGCACTCGAGCTACCCAATGGTGTGGCCAGCGAGACCTCGGCCGAAGCCTTTGAGCGTGGCCTGGTTATCGAAACCGCCGGCGCTGACGATCAGGTATTAAAATTCTTACCGTCGCTGCTCATCGATGAAGACCTCCTGCACGAGGGGCTTGGCATTATCCGCGAGTCACTTAAGGTGCTATCCGAGCGACGCGACAAAATGATGACCGGACAGTAGTGTCTTGCTAGCACAGGGCGCTAAGCCCGCACCACTTTGAACTGCAGGCGGCTGGGCAATTGCCCTAACGATTACCGGCCGCCGCCACGACACATCAGAAGGACGCCATGTCAGATATTATTATCAGTAAATTTGGCGGCAGCTCAGTTGCCGATGCCAAGCAAATCACCAAAGTTAAAAACATTGTTCAGAGCGATAAAAAGCGTCGCGTTATCGTTGTATCCGGCCCCGGGCGCAGCCATAAAAATGAAGAGAAGGTCACCGACCATCTCATCAATATTGCCACCAAGGGCATTCATTTTTACAACCAGCGCCAGGAAATTACCGCCGACGACAGCCGCAAAGCTGTGATCGAAAAATTCACAGCCATCATGCGCGACTTAAAAATCGATAACAAAGACATTCTCGCCTCGCTCACCAAAGATTTAGACACTGACCTCGGCGGCGACAAACGCGTGGCCTTTTTGGCCTCACGGGGCGAGCACTACAACGCCCGTATTATTGCGGCGTATCTGGATAAAAGCGGCTTAAAAGCCCAGGCGCAATTGCCCGAAAACATCGGTTTTCTGGTCAGCGACAATTTCCTCGCCGCAAAAACCCTCGATCAGGCCTACGAAAACGTACAGTGCCTTACCGAATACGACGGCATATCGGTTATCCCCGGTTTTTACGGGGTGACCGAAGACGGCCATATCGCGGTTTTCTCTCGCGGGGGCTCAGATTTAACCGGTGGTGAAATCGCCTACGCTCTGGACGCCGACACCTACGAAAACTGGACCGATGTAAACGGCGTCTACGAGGCCGACCCGCGCATTATTACCGAGGCGCGCGCGATTCCACGGTTAACCTTTAAAGAAATTCGCCTGCTATCGAGCAAGGGCTTTAACGTTTTTCACCTGGATGCGATGCTTAAGTGCCGCGACCGCAAAATTCCCATCAATATTCGCAACACCAACGCCCCGGAAAACCCCGGCACGCTTATTTTAAACGAGCGCGTACCTGAGGAGGGCGTGGTGGGAATCGCCCGGCTGGATAACATGTCGTACATCCACATCGAAAAAGACATGCTGGGTGAAGAGGTAGGTTTTACCGCCTCACTGCTGCAGATTTTTCACGACTTTGGCATTAACACGTACCATTACCCCACCGACAAAGACGACATTGCGGTGCTGGTAAGTAAAGACGATTTGTTGGGCAGCATTAACGATTTGCGCCGGGTGATTGAGAAGCGCCTAAAGCCAGACAATATGCGCGTGGTGTATAACTTGTCGGTTATTACGCCCGTGGGGTTAGGCCTTAACCGCAACTCCTACCCCATAATCGAGGCCTTGAGCGCCTTGGGCGAGGCTTATATTCCCATCGATTTAATCGACCAGAGCCCGTCGCAAATTTGCTTTCATGTGGGAGTCTCACAAACCGTTGCCGATCAGGCCACACGGATTTTGTACGACACGCTAATTGGCAACGCGTAAACGTTAACCACGCACGATTACCCGCCTGCCCGCACCTTACTCTGAGGTTGCGGCGGCGCGGGTGCCGCCGCGCAGCAACGATAACACTAGCGCCGCCAGTAAAAAGCACAAAGTTAAATTCATCGCCTGGTGAAATGTTAACAGCAGCGGTTCGGCAATCGCACGGCTCATGGCGCGTTCCCCTAAGTGCCAATGCACCAATAAATTCACCATACTCATCCCCACTAAGTTGCCCATCACGCGCGACAAATTCAGCGTGGCGGCCGCCACCCCCACCTCATGCGGCGCCGCCGAATGCATTACCACGTGATTATTTGGGCTGGAGAAAAAACCAAATCCAAAACCAATCAACAGTAGCGCCAACGCAATGTCGGCCCGCTCGGTGGTTGCGTCCAAGGTGCTGAGCAGACCAAAGCCTGCCAGCGTGCAAGCGCAACCGGCACTGGCCAACCAACGCGCCGGTAAAAAATCCGATAAGCGCCCCGCGATAGGTGCAACAAAAGCCATGGTCAACGCCTGCACCAACAAAATTTGGCCCGCCTCGCCCGCGCTGTAGCCGCGCACGTATTGCAGGTATAAGCTCAGCATAAAGCCCAGCGGGTAACTACTGGCGTACATCAGTGAGGCACTGGCCAGCGACATCGAAAACAACTTTGATTCGCGAAACATCTGCACCCGGATTAACGGCGTCGTCGCTCGTGCCTGCATACGAACAAACAGCGCCAGTAAAATACCGGCGAGCACCACCAACGCAATGTGCCCGGCACCGGGTAACCCCGCCAACCCCAGTGCCAGACAAACCGCCACGGCGGCAAATAATATCGCCCCGCGCCAATCAAAACGGCCCGACTGGTTCCCGTGCCACTCGCCTTTAACCCGTAGTAAGATGCTCAGCACCACCGCAGCAATGGGTAGCGGTAGCAAAAAGACAAAACGCCAGCCAAAAGCCTCGGTCACCCAACCGCCCAACGCCGGCGCCAGAGTTAACCCCAAATACACACAGGCGGCATTTAACCCCAGCGGCAACCCGCGTTTATCGGTGGGGAACACGGATATCAACAGCGCCATACTGGTGGCAAACATCATCGCCGAGCCAATACCCTGAATAAAGCGCAACACCAGCACCATCTCGATCGATTGGGCCAAAAATGCTACCGCAGTGGCGCCGGCATTAACGCATACCCCAAGAAAGAACAGCCGTTTACGGCCCCATAAATCGGCGCACTTTCCCGCGGGCAACATAAACATAATATTGCTGATCAACACCACTGTGGGTATCCAGCTCACCAGTACAGCATTGGCACCCAGATCTTCTGCCAAGGAGGGGATCGCAACATTCACCGAGGCCATACCCAGTGGCGCAACAAAAGCGCCAAGGCAAACTACCAGTAACACCAGCCAGGGCGAGGCATTTTGTTCCGGGAGAGGTGCGTTGTTGTTCAAGCGGAGACCTTTTGTAAAAAGCGAGAGTGGCGTGGCTGGCATAATAATAGAGGCGAGTCATTTCATACGTCGCGCTCAAAACTCACACCATTAAAACACAGTGCCAGCACAAACCCGGCCAGCTTTACCCGTCTTTATGCGCGGAAGCAGTTGGGCCGCTTAGCGAAGGCGAAACACTAAATGATTAAATGAAAAGCGCTAGAGTAAAACGAAGAAAACCCGCAGCAAGGGGGCCTGCTGCGGGTTTTACAGGATGGAGACCAGCCTTGGGCTCAAAGTCGGCGAGATCCGTCTGTTCCTTGCCTCACACTCCTTGTGGGTAATCCGTGTTACGCCATAGTCCCTATGACAGTCCGTGGAAGTCCGTTCTGAACAGCCATGATCCATATGCTCGTGTCCAGTGAGCTATTATGCGCCCCTAAGCACAGCCAAAATAGTCGCCTTTGTCACAGTTTCGTGTACGACATATCGTACAAGGTTAAAAAACCTCCTCCGGCTCCAGGTCAAACAAGTATTGCGGCGCCACATCCAATTTACGGCTGATGTCGTCTCCCTGCTGTTTCAACAGCTGGATGTCGTCTTGGTTTAAATCCTCGCCAAGGCCCTGGCGAATCACAATTTCAACCCGGCGGTTACGCGCGCGGTTGGCGCTTGAATCATTGCTGGCCAGCGGGCGGGTATCGGCAAAGCCCGACACTTCAAAGCGACGCGGCTCAAGGTAGTTGCCGCGCAGCAATTGTGAGGCGACCGAGGCGGCACGCATCGCCGACAAATCCCAATTATTGCGAAAGCGTGCTGAGTTAATGGGCACGTTATCGGTGTGCCCTTGCACTTCAATGCGCCCCGGCTTCAGCATCAGTACGGCGCGAATCTCATCGATAACATCGTAATAATCTGGCGCCAGGGTTGCGGTGCCCGATTCAAACGAGCCTTTCTCGCGTATGCGGATGATAATGTGCCGGCCACGGGTTTCTATTTCTAGTTCACCATTGGCGATTTGCTCTTTGAGCGTATCGGCCAGCTCGGCGGCATCGCGGCGGGTTTGTGCCACCAGCTCCTGCATAATTTGCTCTAGCCGCTCGCGCGCGCTGTCATCCATATCGGGCTCGCCGCGCTCGATGTCGTACTCTTGCGAGTCGCGCACCTCAAGACTCATCTGGGTGATATCCTCGGTGTGCTGCCTGATCTCATTGATGGGGGTAGGCTCGGGCTTACCGGGGCTAAACTCCTGCGCAATAATACTGGTGCCCTTGGGAATTTCGTTTACTGAGACCTCCGCCTGCACCCCGAACGCCTGGGCCAAAGAGCCCGCCAAGCGCTTAAACTTCATGGCGTCCATCTCAGAGAACGACAACAACAGCACAAAGAAACACATCAACAGCGCCATCAAATCGGCAAAGGTTGCCATCCAGGCCGGCAAACCCGGCTTGCAATCGCAGCCGTCGCCGATATCTTCGTCGTCAACATTCATGGCTGATTAACCATCCGCCGCATCGACGACGTCGCGCTTGCGCTCGGGCAGATAGGTGCGCAGCATGGTGTCGATCACCCGCGGGTTTTGCCCCGCTTGAATCGCCAGCAAGCCATCGATAATCATACTTTTTATCATGTGCTCTTCACTGGCGCGCAGCCGAAGTTTATCGGCGATCGGCAAAAACACCGCGTTGGCCAACATGGCACCGTATAGTGTGGTTAACAACGCCACCGCCATGGCCGGGCCAATGGCTTTGGGATCGTCCATGTTGGCGAGCATTGCCACCAGGCCAATCAAGGTGCCAATCATGCCCATGGCCGGCGCCACATCACCCAACGAGGCAAAAATCGCCGAGCCGTTGTTGTGCCGCCGCTCGGCCAGAGAGCGATCTTTGGACAACATCACCCGCACTACGTCCGGGTCGTGGCCATCCACCAACAGTTGAATACCTTTTTGCAAAAAATTATTGCCCACCTCACGCCCTTCGAGTGAGAGTAACCCACCTTTGCGCGCGGCATCGGCCAGTGCCACTACCTCGTCGATCAGGTCCAGCGGATCATCGATTTTATTGACGAAGCTTTTACCCGCCACTTTAAACGCGCTTAAAAAGTGCCCGAGGCCAAATTTTGCCATCACCGCAAACACACTGCCGCCCACCACGATCACCAGCGAAGGCGCGTTAAGAAACATGCCGATCTCACCCGACATAAACATCGAGACAATAATCAGGCCCACGGCCCCGATCAGCCCGATCAGCGTTGCTAAATCCACTCGCCACTCCTCACTGTTGCCGCGTTTAAGGCGTTAAACAACCCTATCGCCGGCGCATCTGCTCACATAATCCGTATCAAGTCACCATAGTAACCCGTTTAGACGCGGACACTAGTGCACCTGATCACCCGCAAACGGTATAATGCCCGCCAACAAGAACCCACAGCGTCCGCCATATCGTTACTTATCGGCCAGCAACGCTGGAACATAACCCCAAATTCTATACTGCAAAAACAGGTTGCCCTATGCCCGCCAAGAAAAAAAGCCTCGATCTGGAAGCCTCGCTATCCGAGCTGGAAACAATTGTGGCGCAGATGGAAACTGGCGAGTTAACCCTTGAGCAATCGCTGGCGGCCTTTGAGCAAGGCATAAAGCTAACCCGCGACTGCCAAACTCGCTTGCAACAGGCCGAGCAGCAGGTGCAAATGCTGATCGAGCAAAACGGCGAACCCAGCCTAACTGAATTTGACACCGACCCTCAGGACCATGGCGCCAGTTAATGACTGATTTTAACGAGTATGCCAGTGCCCTGCGCGCGCGAATGGATGCCGCGCTCAATCAAGTAATACCCGACACGCCCGGCAGCCAACTCGCCGAGGCCATGCGCTACAGCCTTGCCGGTGGCGGTAAAAGAATCCGCCCCCTGTTGTTGTTTGCGAGTTATCGCGCCATGGCCGGTGGCGCCGACCACCCGGCGCTCGACATCGCCGCCTGCGCGATCGAGTCGATCCACGCCTACAGCCTAATCCACGACGACTTGCCGGCCATGGACGACGACGACCTGCGCCGCGGTCGCCCTACCTGCCACCTTGCGTTTGATGAGGCTCTCGCCATACTCGCCGGCGACGCCTTGCAAAGCCTGGCGTTTGAATTACTGGCCGATGCTCCGGCGCTCAGTGACAGTAGCCGGGTTCAGCTAATGCGCTGTCTGAGCCGCGCCGCCGGGATGCAGGGGATGGTTGTCGGTCAGGCAATCGATCTGGCCGCCGTGGATACCGAGCTGGACATTACCCGCCTCGAGCACATGCACCGCTGTAAAACCGGTGCACTGATCGATGCCAGTGTCGCCATGGGCGCCACGATTGGCGAAGCCTCCCCCGCTCAACTCAATGCGCTGGCGCGCTACAGTCGCTCGGTGGGGCTGGCGTTTCAGGTACACGACGACATCCTCGATGTCACCGCCGACACCGCTACGTTAGGTAAACAACAGGGCGCCGATATCGCCCGCAATAAGCCGACCTACGTGTCATTGCTGGGCCTTAAAGCCGCTCAGGCGCGGGCCGAAGAGCTGCACCAAGAGGCGCTGGCGGCACTGGACGAGCTCGACGGCGATGTTGAGCCGCTGCACCTGATTGCACAATATGTTATCCGGCGCAGCCACTAACTCCCGGGTACCTCTAGCCAGTGTGAAGCTAACTACCTACAATGGCGGGTTTCCGCAAACGATAAAGTACGTCCATGCTTAATGAGATCCCGACACAGCGCCCGGATACCCCGCTACTCGACACCATCGAGTCGCCGGCGGACCTGCGCGAGCTTAAAGAAAAGCAGCTCGCCACCGTTGCCGCCGAGCTGCGGGCGTTTTTACTCTATAGCGTGGGCCAAACCGGCGGGCACTTTGGCGCCGGGCTCGGCGTGGTCGAGCTGACCATTGCCCTGCACTATATCTACCAAACTCCAGACGACCGCTTAGTGTGGGATGTAGGCCACCAAACTTACCCCCATAAGATTCTCACCGGCCGCCGTGAGCGATTACTTACTATGCGCCAAGAGGATGGCTTGTCTGGCTTCCCCAAGCGCGAAGAGAGCGAGTACGACACCTTTGGCGTGGGCCACTCAAGCACCTCAATCAGTGCCGCTTTGGGCATGGCGCTAGCCGGTGGCGAGCGTAAATGCGCCGCTATTATTGGCGATGGCGCCATGACCGCCGGCATGGCGTTTGAGGCACTCAACCATGTGGCCCACACCGATGCCGATTTACTGGTGATTCTCAACGACAACAATATGTCGATTTCACCCAACGTGGGCGGCCTTGCCACTTATTTATCCAAAATTTGGGGGAGCAAGTTTTATAACTCGCTGCGCGAGGGTAGCAAACAGGTACTGACCAAAATCCCTTCGGCATGGGAATTTGCCAAGCGCACCGAGGAGCACTTTAAGGGCTTTGTCTCGCCCGGCACCCTGTTTGAAGAGATGGGTTTTAACTACGTGGGCCCGATTGACGGCCACGACCTACCGTCGCTGGTGCGCTACCTACGCAACCTGCGCAACGTTAAAGGCCCAAAACTGCTGCATATCATCACCCAAAAAGGCAAAGGCTTTGAGCCCGCCGAGCAAGACCCGGTGGGCTACCACGCGCTTAACAAGCTGGAGCCGGCGCCGAAAAAGCCGGTAGCCAACCGGCCTAAGTACCAGGCGGTGTTTGGCCAATGGCTGTGCGATATGGCCGCGCTGGAACCGCGCCTTAATGCGATTACCCCTGCCATGTGTGAGGGCTCGGGCATGGTGGAGTTTTCCCGCGAGTACCCCGAGCGATTTTTTGATGTCGCCATTGCCGAGCAGCACGCCGTTACCCTAGCCGCCGGCATGGCCTGTGAAGGTTTAAAGCCAGTGGTCGCCATCTACTCGACCTTTTTACAGCGCGCTTACGATCAGCTGATTCACGATGTGGCCCTGCAAAAACTTGATGTGACTTTTGCCATCGACCGCGCCGGCTTGGTGGGTGAAGACGGCGCCACCCACGCCGGCAGTTTTGATATCAGCTATCTGCGCTGCATTCCCAACATGGTGATTGCCGCCCCCAGCGATGAAAACGAGTGTCGTCAGCTGCTGTACACCTGCTTTACCCACAAGGGGCCCAGCGCGGTACGCTACCCCCGCGGCACAGGCACCGGAGCGAGTATCGAGCCGGCCATGAATGCGCTGCCACTGGGTAAAGGTATTGTCCGGCGCGAGGGCGGCGATGTAGCGATTTTATGTTTTGGCACTTTATGTAAAACAGCCCGTCAGGTGGCCGACACCTTAGGCGCAACCCTGTGTGACATGCGCTTTGTTAAGCCATTAGACACAGCCTTGATCGATGAGATCTGCCAACGCCATCGCCTGATCGTCACCCTCGAAGAAAACGCCATCGCTGGTGGAGCCGGCTCGGCGGTTGCCGAATATCTGGCCGCCAGTGGGCAAGTGGCTGCGTTGTTGCAACTGGGTCTGGCCGATGTCTTCGTCAACCACGCCAGCCAAGCCGACCAGCTTGCCGGGCAGGGGCTCGACGCCAACGGTATCGAAAGCGCTGTTCGGGCCCGCTTAGCACAACTGCACGAGCCGGTTGCCGGTAAGCTGGCGCCTTAAGGCGCCGGACAATACTGACGCAAAAACTCATCATGACTTGGCTGAGCGGCGACGGCAATCGCACTGGCGCCACTGCGCAACGAGCGCGTCTACGGTACGGTTATAGTCCTCCGGGAAGCACTCCCACCGCCGCCAACAATAACAAACTTTTTGATTGGGGCTGCTTGCGCCACAGGTGTGCCTCTCTTATTCGTATAATCAGCAACAATATTAAAGAACTGTAAGTATTCGTTGCAATGCTTGTGGGTATTATTGCGTTGTGGCGGGCATTTATCTATGGTTGCGTGGCTGAGCCAGCAGCGGCAGCGGCGAGCCTGACGAAAAAACTAAACGATATACGTCAAGGCGGACGCAATGCCGACCATAATGCCCTCCAACAATAGCCACTCAATGATAATGAGCTGCGGCTGTTTGCCAAAACCGTAACGTCAAAACGCAACGGCGTAGGCTAGACTAGCCCAACAGCACTTAATTGGAGCAAACGCATGAAACTATTACTGGCCACCGTAGCAGCCTGCCTGCTTGCCGGCTGTGGCAGCCATATGGACAAAGCCACCTCACCGGACAGTAGCGCTTCCGCCAGCAGCACATCAGCGAATCAATTGTCTTTGATTCCGTACCCCGATGCGGTCACCCCGATGCCGGGCACGCTAGAGCTCAACAAAGTTGTCCACGTAGAGGCCGCCGACGGCACACCCACATCGGCACTGGCGCTTAACGGTTTACTCGATACGCTCGACATTACCCGAGACAGCTCGGCCAGCACTCAGATCCAGCTGTATCTGGTGGATGAGCCAGCCCTGGGCGATGAAGGTTACCGCCTGGACATTGATCAACAAATTGTCTTGAGCGCCAATACCGATGCCGGCTTGTTTTACGCGGTACAAACTCTGCGCCAATTGCTGCCCGCCACCGTACAGGCGAGCTACCAGTTACCCAACCTCAGCATTACCGATAGCCCCACTTATAGCTGGCGCGGCAATATGCTGGACGTGGCCCGCAGCTTCTTCTCAGTTGAGTACCTAAAACAGCACATCGATCGCATGGCGAGCTTTAAACTCAACCGCTTGCACCTGCACTTAAGTGATGATCAGGGCTGGCGCGTCGAGATAGAGGGCTACCCCAAGCTGACCGAGATTGGCGGAGCCAGCGCGGTGAAAGGTGGCCGCAGTGGCTTTTACACGCAAGATGACATCCGCGAGCTGGTGCGCTACGCCAAAGCCCGCCACGTAACGCTGGTGCCTGAGATCGACCTGCCCGGTCACACTCAGGCTGCGATTGCCTCGTACAACGAACTCGCCTGCGACGACGTTACTAACCTGGCGCCTTACAGCGGCTTAGAGGTGGGTTTTAGCAAGCTGTGCTTAACTGACCCCGAGACCACTTATACCTTTGTTAAAGATGTACTGACAGAAATCGTAAAATTGTTTCCGTCGGAGTATATCCACATCGGCGGCGACGAAATTAAAGATCCGCTCTACCCTGAGTTTATTGCGCGGGCGACTCGCATTGTCGATCAGCTAGGTCGTACCGCCATTGCCTGGGAGGAGGGTTCTGTCGCCGATAACGACCCGGACGTATTGCTGCAACTGTGGAACGATGAGTACGATATTCAACCGGCGCTGGATCGCGGCCACCAGTTGATTCTGTCACCTTGCTCTTACACCTACTTTGATCACGGCAATTATGAAGGCCAGCCCAACACTTACGACTGGTGCCGTAAAGAGGGCGTACCGCTGGAGCGTGCCTATCAGTTAAAGCCTGAAGACTTCGAGCAAATCGTCGGGATTGAGTCGGCCATGTGGTCAGAGTTGGTTCACACCGACAGCGCCGCTGATAACCGCCTGTGGCCACGGGTTGCCGTTACCGCCGAGCTCGGCTGGAGCCGTGCCGACGACCGCGACTACCAAGCGTTTTTACAACGCCTTAACGCCCTGCGGCCAATGCTGGATGCCATGGGCATCGAGTACTACCCAGAGCCGCAACTTAATTGGTAATGACAGCCTGAATCCGGCGCTACAAAAAGCGCCGGATATCACGCACGCATGCCGGATGTTTACGCTCCAGCCACATCACCGTTCCCTCTAACGTGTCGTCTGCTTTTACCGGCCCGCACTGCTCGCACAGCGCGACGTACAACTGGTTCACAACCCGTCTTATCTCCGACGCACTACACACCACCGAAAAAGCTTTGTCGCTGCCGTCAGATTCAAACCACCGCCGCAAACAGGCCTTCAAGACCGGGTTTAGCGACATATCATCCAAACGCAATAAAAAATCCAGGCGTAATTTGCCAAATTCGACACTCGGCATAACCACTTCCAGCGCCGTTAAGAAGTGCTCAAATACCTTATCTAAACGCTCAGGGTACGCTGCCTGCGCCGGGGGTTCTGGTACTTTATAGGCAGTGTGTAAAGGGTTAGGCTCGGGCAGTAACCCCACCGGGTTTTGGCTTAAACTCAAAAGCGTACGAATCACCTCTTTGCGCTTGCCAGCGATGGCTGGATATTGACCTAATTTACCGACAAATTCGTTTAACGCGTACACGGGTTTCGCCGCGTAATTTGCCTCCCATAAATTAAGCGCCTGCATTAAGGGCTCGCCGCTTAAATAATCGGCCAGCGCGGTAAAAACAATACGACGCTTAAGAGTTTGATCGGCCGCGCTACTCATGGCTCCATCACCTCAAGTGTGCGGCTGTTATAGGCTTTGCTGGTGCCAAACTCGGGATAGCCAATCTCACCGTGCTCGGTAATATCCAAGCCACGCTGCTCATGCAACGGCTCGGCACGCAGCGGCGAGATAACATTAATCCCCCCGTAAATCATCAGTGCACCGATAAACGCCCACACAAAACACACCAACACGCCGGTTAACTGCACCACAAACAAATCTATCGAAAATAAATCACCTCGATAGAACAAGCCAGCCGCCAAAGTGCCCCACGCCCCGGCAAAGCCGTGTACCGGTATAGCGCCCACTACATCATCGACTTTTAAGCGCAACAACAACCGAGCACCCAACACCACAACAATGCCGGCGATAAAACCGGTGATAATGGCAAACAGTGGGTCCATAGTGGCACAGCCCGCGGTAATGCCCACAAGGCCACCTAAGCTGCCATTAATAACATGGGCAACTTTTACTTTCTCGCCGATCAGGCGGCACGCTAACAGCGCGCCAGCGGCGCCGGCACACGCCGACAAGTGCGTATTTAAATTGATTAAACCGATGGCAACATCGGCCGCGAGCGTACTGCCGCCGTTAAAGCCAAACCAACCCAGCCATAAAATAAAGCCGCCCATGGCTACATAGCTGGAGTTGTGCCCGGCAATGTCCCGTGGCGATCCATCGCTGGCAAATCGGCCGATACGCGGGCCGACCACCAGTGCGCCCGCCAGCGCCACCCAGGCTCCCAACGAATGAACCACCGTTGAGCCGGCAAAATCGATAAAGCCCAGTTGCGCCAACCAACCACTGCCACTAAAGGCACTGCCCCACACCCAGCTACCAAACACAGGGTAAAGCACACCCATCACCAAACAGGCGGCAATCAGATAGCCGCCAAAACGGGTGCGCTCGGCCATAGTGCCACTGGCAATCGTCGCCGCCGTGGCAGCAAACATGGTTTGAAATAACACCACGCTCCAGTCCCACTCATAAGCCGGATTAAGCCAAAAGTGATCGGTGCCGAAAAAGCCCGTGGGGTTTGCGCCAAACATCAACCCAAACCCCACCAGGCAAAATACCAGCGAACCCAAACACACATCGGCGTAATTTTTCATAATGACGTTGATGGCGTTTTTACTGCGGGCCATACCACTTTCCAATAACGCAAAACCCGCCTGCATAAAAAACACCAGCGCAGCGGCAACCGCTATCCACACGGTATCCAGTGATGCTTGGCCGGTGTCGGCCGCACTCGCATTTGACGCGCTAAACAACAGCACCAAACTCGTTAATAACAAAACCCCTGAATGACTGCGCAATCGTTTCATATAAGCCCCATATCCGGTTAGCACTGCTCACTGCAGGCAGGATATATGCCAAACAACACAAGTGATAAAAGGCTTTTTATAACAGTGAGTTACAAGAGGTAAGCCTGCGCAAACGCGGCACGGCCGCTTTGGTCGCGCCTATATTGTGCTAGGGCTACAGATATGGGCGTTAAAGCGCACCAATAACGCCCAACTTCAGCCTGCAACACTACCGCTTCGGGGCCGCACAAACGCTCTGGCGCGCGGCTGGTCTCAGCGCGACCGTAAGCGTCGGGGATTCACGTACTATTTAACACCCCGCGGCAGACAATAAACCGTCAGTAACAGTCGACACTATCGCAGCGATAGGTGAGAATATCGCTGCGGCAAGCACGAGGCCTGCCGCCAAAGGATTCCCCCGCCCACTCAGGCTGGGCACATATAACGACGAGGATAATTATGGAACACTATATTCAGGCATTTCGCCAATACGTTGATTTTTCCGGCCGCTGGACGCGTACTCAGTACTGGATGTTTTTCTTGGTTAACTTTCTAATCATTCTCGGTATTGTCGTCGTCGAGTCTCTGCTTAAAATAGGTTTCATCAGCTCGCTTTACGGCCTCGTGCTCTTTATTCCCAGCCTTGCAGCTGCCGTTCGCCGTTTACGCGATGCGGGCTTCTCACCTTGGTGGATACTGATTAGCTTAATTCCGGTGATAGGTACCATCGCCCTGATTGTTTTACTGGCACAACCTACTAAAGCCGCTGCCGCGGAATAATCTAACGGGCACGGCCACTAACGCTGTGCCATTCTCCCTGTGTTTACCGCCATGAGGCCACCAATGTCTGAGCTGCGAAAAACGCTCGAGTTAAAATCCTTTCTCGGATTATTAATATTGGTATCCATCGCTTTTTTATGGATTCTGCAGCCGTTCTTTGGCCCCGTATTTTGGGCCTGCGCACTGGCTATTATTTTTTATCCAGCGCAATCGCGCTTTTTAAGCAATCTTAAACATCGCCCTAATATCCGCTCACTGATCACCCTGGGGTTTTGCCTTGTCATCGTCATTATTCCGGTGATTTTTTTGGTCAGCTCGGTGGTGGCCCAAGCCGCCTCCTTGTATCAGCAAATAGATTCTGGCGAGATCGACCCGGCAAAAAAAATTGAGCAGTTCGAGAGTAGCTTCCCTATCGTACAAAATACGCTGGCGCGTTTTGGCGTAAACCTCGATGACCTAAAGCAGCAAGCGGTAAACTTTGCCATGAACAGCGGCAAGTACATCGCCCAGTACACCTTTAACATTGGGCAAAATGCCTTTAAGTTTGTGCTTAATTTTTGCCTTATGCTGTACCTCACCTTCTTTTTACTGCGCGACGGCAACCAGCTGTTGGAGCTGATGATTCGCGCCTTGCCTATGGGCGATACCCGCGAGCGCCTGTTGTTTTCAAAGTTTGCCGAAGTTACCCGTGCCACCGTAAAAGGCAACCTGGTGGTCGCCATGGTGCAGGGGGCACTTGGCGGTTTTATCTTTTGGGTGCTGGGTATTCCGGCTGCGCTGTTGTGGGCCGTGGTAATGGCGTTTGCCTCGTTACTACCCGCCGTGGGTGCGGCCATCATTTGGGGGCCGGTCGCCATTTATTTGCTGGCGGTCGGTAATTATGTCGATGGCATTATCTTAGTCGCCTTCGGCGGTGGAGTAATTGGCTTAGTGGACAACTTACTGCGCCCTGTGCTGGTAGGGCGCGATACTAAACTGCCCGACTATTTGGTGCTGCTTTCAACCCTGGGCGGTATGGCGTTGTTTGGCATTAACGGCTTTGTGATCGGCCCCTTGATTGCCGCGCTGTTTATTGCTTTTTGGGGGATATTTATGCGCGAGATCAATGTCGATGATCCCCAGGAAGACAGCACTCCAGAGACCTTAGACGAAGCGCTGCATACAACAATCCAGCCCGACGAACCAAGCTCGCCGTAACCCTACTGCCGGAGCCTTTCACGGCTCCGGCGTTTACACCACACCCACCCTCGCGGCATCAATAATATCCATTAAGCGTGCTAAATAAGCGTCCTTGGGCCGAAAACTCCCACTGGTGCGCCGCTTCACATCTCGCTCCAAACTATCCAGCATGCGCCTAAGCCGGCGCTGATGAACTCCCAGCAAGCTTTGCACGGGATCAGAAATAAGCCCGGAAAAACAGGCAAATACTGCCATCAATGCCATTACCGAAGCGGTAGAGAGCACAATTAAACTCGTCTGCGGTGCCACCGGAAATACACTGTAATACCAACCACCCAACACAGGCCCCAGAAAAAAGTCCCACGCCGCCCAGCGGTTAGCGACCACACTGGCCAGCGTCATACCGATAGCGATACCGCCCGGGGTAAACTTTTGCAGCGTAAACGCCCCGGCCAAGGTGGCGAACAAGGTATTGCTGATATCGGCACTGGCGGTTCGTGTCAGTGCGTACTGAGCCAGGGCATCATCCAGACTTTGCTCAAGCGCGCTCTCTTGGGCAAACTCAAGCTCGGTAAAATGTTCGCACTGGACGATAGCCGCCACTACACATTCGCGCAATCGGTGTTGGCCGGCCCCGCGCTGTAACAGCTCGCGCTCAGCGCAGCTCACAAGATACTGCTGGATATTGGTTTGCATACCGCTCGGCACCCGACGTAGCTGACGCGCGGGCCACAACAAGCGGCACCGCTCACTCAGCCAGGCAAGCACTTGCAACGTTAAATAAAAAGGTACCCAGATTAGGTTGAGCGGTGCGCGTAACAGGTCCCACCCCAGCGCGCGGCGATTGGTTTGCCAGGCACCGGGGTAGCGAAAGTGCCGTCTCACAAACCCGGGGACTCGCGCGCGACACTCCCTAAAATACTCGTCTACACCGCGCTCCATCGCCGCAATTAAGGCTTGTTTATCTCGCTCTGGTCGTTGGGTTTGCGGCATGCCTTACGTTAATACCCCATTGAGTCCGGCGAGGTTGGCATGGCTTGCTGTTCACGATAATCGTTAAGGGCACCATAGAGCCAGTCGCGGGACGGAATTTCAGATCCGTCGCTGAGTATGATCATATAAGGCTTACGCGTGATGGAGCTTTTACTGGCGAGGTTATCGATAAAGTCCTCAGCCGTTTTCGCGTAACGTCCGGCACGACGGTACTTCATGGCCAAATGATCGGCCGCCTCTTGTGCGTTGTGCTCACTGCCATTGCGCACAAATATCGCACCACTGCTGCCAACAAAATCGATCAGGTAGGCTACCTCGCGCTCGTCTTTACTCTCGGTCGGGGTATCGGAATGAGTATCGGCATAAGCGCCCAACGTCAAAAAACACAACAGTAAATAAATCACAAAACGTGTATTAATCTTGTACCACATGGTGTGCCTCCTCGGGCGCAGTCATTGTCAGCGACACTAACAATGGGTTGTGATCCGAACTTTCATAGATGGGCACCCGAGCGGCACTGATTGTCACACCACGCAACCATACATAATCCAGTGCTAAACCGAAGGTCAAGGTGCGGTTATCCTCGGGAAACTCGGTCGCCACTAAACCCAACGGTTCTAACAGCTCCTGTAGCACTTCATTGCGGGCATCGCTCCAACTGTTTAAGTCGCCGGCAAAAATAATAGGCCCCTGATGCTCTCGCATTAAGGAAGCCACCGTTGCAATTTGCTCGCGGTAGGCATTGGTGCCTAACGTAAAATTAATGGCGTGAACATTAACCGCCAGTAAGCGCTCACCATTTTGCAACACGTACTCTACAACACCGGTTGCTTTAGGGGTGTTAAGCCAGGGCTCGTCGTGAGTAAACTGGCAGTGCACCGCCGCGGGCCAGCGACTCAAGGTCATCACCCCCGATTGCATATCGCCTGATTGATAACCGGGCGAAAACCGCCAGTAGGGCTTAAGCGCTTCCAGCCGCTCGTCTTCCAGCGCCTCTTGCAGCAATACAATATCCACACTCTGGCTAAGCTGCGTTAAATCGCGCAGTAAATGCTCGTTCTGCGCCTTGTAAATGTTCCAGCTTAAAATCGAAAATGCATCGGGCAGATGATAGGCCGGTTCGTAACTTTGCGCCCGGCTGCCATTAAGCCGCATCAGGCAATCCTCGGCCGTATTGGCCGTATCCGTTAGCTCGGGCTCGCCGACAATTGGCTCGGGTTGCGCCGACACCAACAGCGACAAAGCACCAATCCCGGTGGCCAGCAGCGCCTTACGCCAAAGCCTTAGCGTGGGCCGCAGAAATGTACGCGACGCTGCTGTAAGCGGCACCAATTTACCTGATGAGTGGATCATAAGAGAACGCATCCTAAGCAAAAGCGTTTAAGCAGACCGGACAGCAGGCTAAGTGTAACGCTTTTAAAGGGGGTACACATTGTGTCTATGTAAAGCCAGTGTAGGTAAAAAATACGCGTGGCTGGCGTCAATACTTCAGACACTTATATGACAATTTAGGAAGAGGCAAGTTCCTCTAAAAGCGTCGACTTAAACGGGGGCTAACCCGCGCGTGGAGCCACCGCACGGCTCAACCGCCGGCTCTAATCATTGGCCATGGTATCGTAAATATCGGCGGCCAGCTTATAAAACAGGGGTTCGTCGGGGTGCTTTTCAATTGCAGTTTCTATACGTTGCGCCGCCTGCTGATACTCGGCGTTGCGGTAATACTTTGACGCCAAACGGTATTGATAATACGGGTTGTCTTCTCGGTACTCGCGCGCCACCGCTTCAAGCTCGGCGGCCAAATCATCACGCCCGGTACGGCGATAGAGCTGGCTTAGATTTTGAATCGCCGTTAAGTCTTGCGGGTTGCGCGTCAGCGCCTCACTGTAAAGTGCCTCTGCGTAATCAACGAGGCCCTGCCGCCGATACAACGCCGCCAGGTTATTCCACAAAAAACTCTGGCGGCTATCGAGCTCAATTGCCTGCTGTAAATTAAAGAAGCGGTTGGCCAGGGTTTTACCCGCGGTATCAACAGGGGCTATCGCCAGGTTATTAAAAAACTGGCTCTTGGCCGTTCGATCGCTGATGGTTTCTTGTGGGTAGTAAGCACGATAATTACGCATATCTAAGTCAACCACCAGCGAATCAACCTGATGGCGCAGGTTAATTTTAACATTCACATGGCGCATAAATTGTAGCCTGTCGCCAATCCGATCCCAGGTTGGCGGGATAGACACATCGTTAATATCAGCCCGCAGACCGACATGACGCGCCATCGCCACAAACAGCAACGAAAAGCTCAGGCAATTCGCCTGACGTACCTGAAAAGCCTCGGCCGGCGTGTAGGTCGCCGTCGTGTCATAGCGGATGCCCCGCCCACCGCCCGACTCGGGTATCAACAAGGCATTGTGCAGCGCCCTAACCCGATCGGCATCACCGCGTACGCCACTCACGGCCTGTTCAGCAAAAACAGCCATTTCAGGCGTTAACGCCAGCAGCTCGTCGGGAGAGATCCGCGCAGAGGGGGTTTGGTGCAGGATATCCAATGCCGTGCCACTTAGGGCGCGCGCCACTAGCGCCTCGTCCGAGGGCGGCAACAGCCAGCTTATAGCGTTGTTACTACACCCCATGAGTAGGGGTAACCAAACGCCAAATAATACAGTGATCAATAATCGTGTTGAAGCTTTCTGGTACATAGCCAGCGCCTCTTTATAGGTTAGACACTTCGAGTATACCCCTCCCGCACATTTTCGCCAGTTTCGCACTGCCTGCGACGCACCGCTTTGGGGAGCCGTCTTAAACGGCTCGATGGTACGCCTTTTGCTCTAACCAACGGCAACCCTATGCTTAACCCTGAGGAGCTTCATGTGACGCTGCTATATCTAACATCCGTTGATGGCCCCACCAGTCTTGCAGCCTGCATAGAACCAATGGCGTCTACCTATGGCCCGCTGGCCTGTCACAGCCTCAGCGAAAGCTCGGAGCTTTGCCCGACGGCAACGGTACTAGTCGCCGAACTCAATCGCTGGAGCGAATTTGCCAATAGCCTATGGCTTGCGCGGCTATCAAACCCCGAGCTAACCTCAATTATTATTTGCCACCAAGCGAGCGAGCCAGATGCCTGTGCCGCTATCGACGCCGGCGCCAGCAACTTCGTCAGTGCAGATTTAACAGCCAGAAGCCTACCCCTACTAGTGGCCGCTACCCACAAACAACAGCAAAAATCGCTACAGCTACAGCAGCAGCTGCAACAGTGCAGGCAGCAATTAAGCGACCGAATCATCATCGAGAAAGCCAAAGGCATGCTAATGCAAACCCGAGGCTGCAGTGAGAACGACGCCTACCAACAACTGCGCCGGCAAGCGATGCAACACCAACTACCCATGATCAAACTGGCCCGTCAATTATTATCCGTCAAGCAACTGTTGCAACCCTAGCGATCCCCCCAGCTGCGGCGAGAGCACAGCCGCGCACCCAGATGCACCACCGCGCCCCACTTTTGCACCAACGGTAATCGCCAAACCCTATCCGCACGCGCACCAGAAACGAACAAACCCGTGCCTTAAAAAAAACCGCCCGGCTCAGGCTTGTGCATATACCCCTGCAAATAGGTTATACGCATGATTTTCTTGCACGATTATGGGCGATTTAATATCTGGCACGACAATTGAAATAACAAGCGTGCAAACGGCATTTTAACGGCCCATTAATTTCTGCCACTGGCCAACGGCGGTCACAGGCAGCGGACAAAGGCGTCCATCAACGGCAGCACAATTACGTGTCGCCTTTGGTGTGCGCCTTTTTTATTACTCAAACAAGTGCAAGCAACCTCAAACAAAAAACGGATGGAGCTTTTATGAACGAGCGCAACGCACCCGGCTTACCGTCGGCCCGATTGATAAAAAAGGTCAGTAAAAAATTCGCTAAGTGTCTGCTGGCGGTTACGGCCACCTTCTGCATCAGCAGCCCAAGCTTGGCCGTGGGCGACCCCGAAAAAGAAGACTTAAAGTTTGGCTTTATTAAACTCACCGATATGGCACCGCTCGCCATTGCTCTAGAGAAGGGCTACTTCGAAGACGAAGGACTATACGTGGAGCTAGAGGCCCAGGCCAACTGGAAAGTATTGCTAGATCGGGTTATTACCGGCGAGCTGGACGGCGCGCACATGTTGGCAGGCCAGCCATTGGCGGCAACGATTGGCTACGGCACTAAGGCTCATATCATTACGCCTTTCTCGATGGATTTAAACGGCAACGGCATTACCGTTTCCAATGAAATTTGGGAGCAAATGAAACCCAACATTCCCAAGCGAGCCGATGGCAAACCGGTTCACCCCATTAAAGCCGACGCCCTTAAGCCGGTGGTGGATGCCTACCAAAAAGAAGGCAAACCGTTTAATTTAGGCATGGTGTTTCCAGTATCGACGCACAATTACGAGCTGCGTTACTGGTTGGCGGCGGGTGGCATTCACCCAGGCTATTACGCACCCCATAAAGGCGACACATCCGGCCAGCTACAAGCCGATGCGCTGCTCAGCGTAACTCCGCCACCGCAAATGCCCTCGACTATGGAAGCCGGTACGATTTACGGTTACTGCGTCGGCGAGCCGTGGAACCAACAAGCCGTTTTTAAAGGCATTGGTGTGCCGGTTATTACCGATTACGAAATCTGGAAAAACAATCCGGAAAAAGTGTTCGGCATTACCAAAGAGTTTGCAGAGCAATACCCCAACACCACGGTACGCTTAACCAAGGCGCTTATTCGTGCCGCTAAGTGGCTGGATGCAAACGATAATGCCAACCGCCCAGAGGCGGTTAAGATTTTGTCCAAGCCCTATTACGTAGGCGCCGATTACGAAGTGATCGCAAACTCCATGACCGGCACGTTTGAATACGAGAAGGGCGACAAGCGCGAGGTTCCAGACTTTAACGTGTTCTTTCGCTACCACGCCACCTACCCTTATTACTCCGATGCCATCTGGTACTTGACGCAAATGCGCCGCTGGGGCCAAATCTCTGAGCACAAAGACGACGCCTGGTATTTAGATACCGCGAAGAAGGTTTATCGCCCCGACATTTACGCGACTGCGGCCAAAGCCTTGATCGCCGACGGCGCCGCTAAAGCAGACGAGTTTCCGGCCTTTGCCAGCGAAACCGGCATCAAACCACCACAGGCTGATTTTCTCGACGGCATTACCTACGACGGTAGCCAACCCAATGCCTATCTGGAAAAACTCACCATTGGCTTAAAAGCCGACGACTCCCTGTAAGCATTAAACACTGTGGCGCCGGCAACGGCGCCCGTTTGTGAGGAATCCGTTATGAACCCTGCCATCGCAATTCGCCAAAAATGGCAACACACCGATCTCGGTAAAACACAATGGCTGGCCATTAGCCGGGCAGTCGCTCTACCCATTCTTGGGCTGCTACTGTTTATGGGGTTATGGCACATTGGTGCGCAACAAGTCGACACGTCGCTCGGTACGTTTCCGGGGCCCGTTGAAGTCAAACAGCAGTGGCATAACCTACTTAGTGAACACCAAGCCGAGAACCAACGCGAGGCGGCCTTTTACGAGCGTCAACAAGAGCGTAACGAAAAAAAATTAGCGGCCAATCCCGATGCCGACATTAAATGGCGCGACTTCAACCGCCGCCCCACATTTTTCGATCAGATTATTACCAGCCTTATTACGGTAATGACGGGCTTTTTATTGGCGACAGTAATTGCTATACCGCTGGGTATTTGTATCGGTTTAAGTAACAACATGTACCGTGCACTCAACCCCATTATCCAAATCTTTAAGCCCGTTTCACCGCTGGCCTGGTTACCGCTGGTCACCATGGTGGTGAGCGCGGTGTATGTCACCGACGACCCGATGTTCGCCAAATCGTTTATCACCTCAGTGGTAACCGTTACTCTTTGCTGCTTGTGGCCAACCATGGTCAACACCGCTGTCGGCGTGGCCAGCATCGGCCAGGATTTAAAAAACGTTAGCCGGGTACTGCGCTTGGGCTGGCTTACGCACGTTAAAACCATCGTTTTACCCGCCTCAATCCCCATGATGTTTACCGGCCTACGCCTGTCACTTGGTATCGCCTGGATGGTGTTAATTGCCGCGGAGATGCTGGCGCAAAACCCGGGTCTTGGAAAGTTTGTATGGGATGAGTTTCAAAACGGTTCGTCCGACTCGCTAGGGCGAATTTGTGTGGCTGTGCTAATGATCGGCTTTATTGGATTTTTATTAGATCGCGCCCTACTGCTGTTGCAAAGCCGGGTTAACTGGGACAAGAACGCTGTGATGCGTTAGGAGATCACTATGAACAATGTACATTTAGAACTCAGCCGCGTAGGCATCAGTTTTCCAACCCCGAAAGGGCCTTTTTGTGCCCTCAAAGACGTCGATTTAAAAATTAAAAAAGGCGAATTTGTATCACTCATTGGGCACTCAGGTTGTGGTAAATCCACCGTACTGAATATCGTCGCCGGTTTATATCAAGCGAGTACCGGAGGCGTTGTGCTCAATGGCCGCGAGGTTAACGAGCCGGGCCCCGAACGCGCCGTGGTGTTTCAAAACCATTCGCTGTTGCCATGGCTGACCGCGTACCAGAACGTTGAGCTGGCTGTTAAGCGAGTATTTGGCCGCAGCAAAAGCCGTCGCGAGATGCGTGAGTGGATCGAGCACAACCTGGAGCTGGTGCAAATGGGTCATGCCTTACACAAAAAACCCGATGAAATCTCTGGTGGCATGAAGCAGCGCGTTGGTATTGCCCGGGCCCTGGCTATGGAGCCGCAAGTGCTGCTAATGGATGAACCCTTTGGCGCTTTGGATGCGCTCACCCGCGCGCACCTGCAAGACTCGCTCATGGAGATTCAGGCCGATTTGGGCAACACCGTTATTATGATTACCCACGATGTGGACGAGGCGGTACTGTTGTCCGATCGTATCGTTATGATGACCAACGGCCCCGCCGCAACTGTGGGGGAGATTCTCGATATCGAATTGCCGCGCCCGCGCGACCGACTGGCCCTAGCCGACAACCCTGAGTACAACCACTACCGCAGCGCCGTGTTACGCTTTTTGTACGAGAAACAACGCAAGGTCGAGCCCATTGCAACGCGCCGCGGCACAGCCGGAAGCTCAGGCAAAAGCAAACATCACGCGGCCTGATCACACCGGTTTTCTGTGGCACAATAGCGGATACTGGCGCTCGTTACACCTTGGGCGCCACCGCTATTAGTAGGTATCCATGAGAATATTAAGTGCCGCTCTGCTGCTTTTTTTGACCGCCCAATTACAGGCCGCCGAGCCTTTGCGCATAGCGGTGGCAAGCAACTTTAAGCCTACGCTCGAAGCCCTATTGCCCCTCTGGCAAGTACACAGCGATACCTCGGTTGTACTGTCCAGCGGCCCTTCCGGCGCTCTTACCCAGCAAATACTCGCCGGCGCCCCCTTCGGGTTGTTTTTATCGGCCGATGCCGATTACCCCCAGGCACTGCATGCAAACGCCAAAAGCGCCAAGCCCGTCGTCTACGCCCGCGGGCAACTCGTGGCTGCCTGCGCGTTTGCCGCCAGCTCTGGCGCTCAAGCACTAACCCAAGCCCACACCCTGGCGCTTGCCAATGCCCGCACCGCCCCTTATGGTCGCGCCGCCACCCGCTGGCTGCAACAATATGGCAAATCAATGACAGCCAAACAAGTACAAGCCGGCTCTGTGGCCGGCGCGCTGCAATTTGTCGCCACCGGCAACGCCGAATGCGCCCTGGTAGCGAGCAGCTTTCAAACTCTTGCGCCTGAGCTACACTGGTACTCGCTGGATCACGCGCCGGTGTTAACACAAGCGGCCAGCGTGTTGGATACCACAGGCGCTGCGCCAGAGTTTTTACGCTTTTTACTTAGCGCTGAAGCTCAGCACTTAATACAACAAAACGGATACTTAGCCGCTACACCGTGAACGCCGCAATTTGGGTTACCTGCAAACTGGCACTGGTGACAACACTGGTGCTGTTCGTTATCGGCACACCGCTGGCGTGGTGGCTGGCGCAGGGCCGTGGTCGCTATTTACGCACTCTGGCCGAAGCCGTCGTGGCGCTACCGCTGATACTGCCACCCACGGTGCTGGGGTTTTATCTGTTGTTATTACTGGCACCCGATGGCGCTATCGGGCAGTTCAGTCAGTCGGGGCTGGCCTTTAGTTTTATCGGGCTGGTGATTGGCTCGGTCATTTACTCGCTGCCATTTGTGGTGCAACCGCTCGCCGCCAGTTTCGCCCAACTGGATACTCGCCTACTGCAACTGGGACGCAGCCAGGGGCTCAATACCTGGCAGCTGCTCAGACGCATCGTCTTACCCGCCACCAGCCACGCTTTTGTGATGGCAGGCGCACTGGGCTTTGCCCATACGGTGGGTGAATTTGGCGTGGTACTGATGATAGGCGGCAATATTCCCGGCGAGACTCAGGTGCTCTCAATATTATTATTCGACGAGGTAGAAACCTTAAACTTTGCCGAGGCCCATCGTATTGCCGGCGGCTTGTTGGCCGCCTCATTCGTCTTGCTAGTGGCGCTTTACGGCTGGCAGCGACACCGGAGACACCACCGTGTGGCAGCTTAAGTTAAACGACCATCACTGGCAGTGGCCGGCAGGGCAGTGGCTGGGCATTAGTGGCCCATCGGGCTGTGGTAAAACCCAGTTATTAACCGCCACCGCCTGCGGTCGGCAAGGGCTTTTACAGTGTTCGCAAAGCCCTAACTTACTAAGCTATCCGACACATAAGCGCGGCCTTGGCTGGGCCGTGCAAGGCGCGCCTTTGTGGCCCAATCAAACCGTACACACCATGCTCGCCACCTTGGCCGCTCAGCACGGCTTTGACGACTGGCAAGCCTATGCCCGCGAGCTGCACATCACCCCATTGCAGGCGCAATACACCGACACCTTATCCGGTGGTGAACGCCAGCGGGTCGCCCTGCTCAGCGCGTTTATGTGCGCTAAACATTTATTACTGCTCGACGAGCCCGTCTCGGCGCTAGACGCCAACGCCGCGCGCGAGGCCCTTAACTGCCTGCGGTGCTGGGCGCACGAGCGGCAACTCGCGGCCATTATCGTCAGTCATCAGTGGCACGATTTAGCCTCCACTTGCGATTGGCTGTACCAATGGCAAAGCCAAACCCTTTGCCCGATCTCTGAGGCCCATAAACACCACGTTCTAGAGCAGCCAGACAACGCCTACGCCCTATGGCCACTGGATCAACCGCCGGGCGACGGGCAAGTATTGGTACGCGGTCATAGCCTGGAGTGCGGCCCACTGCCTGAGGCGACTTATCGCCTTCGTATCGATGCCCACGAAGTCTCCATCGCCCGCGAGCCACCCACCCCCTCCAGTATTGCCAATACCCTGGCCGTCACCATTAACGCGCTGAACCCCGTGAGTGATACCAGTATCATCGCCACCCTGGACTGGCACGGCAATGAGCTCTATGCGCTTATTACGCCCAGAGCGGTTCAGGCACTAGCTCTAGCGGCGGGACAAAAGGCCTACGCGCAATTTAAGGCCCACGGTATTAGAGGCGCCTAGCACGCAGTTAACCTACCCTCTGGGGCCCCTGTGATTACGCGATAACTCAACCGCCACAATTAACCTATTGACAATACAATACTGTGTGACACATAGTATATACTGTGCACTACACAGTATAGGTGGAATTTTGCCAGACGATCCAGACCGATTGACCAAATTAACCATGGAGCTGCGCCGGGGCCTGCTAGTGATGGCGGTGCTGGAGGCACTGGTGCAGCCGCACTATGGCTATTCGCTGCGACGCTTTTTGCAAGAACAGGGGCTCGAGGTAGATGAAGGCACACTTTACCCATTGCTGCGCCGATTAGAAAGTCAAACGTTACTCGAGAGCGAGTGGCAAGTGCAGGAGGGCCGTAAACGGCGTGTATATCGGTTATCCAAAACCGGAGACTCTGCCCGAGTGGCCATGAATATGGAATGGCAGAGCCTTAATAAAGCGCTTGCCAATATTACGGAGACAACACCATGAACTGGTTAGAGCGCTATACTTTTGCGGTTAAATCCCACTTGCCTGCCAGTGTTAGAAACGATGTGGCGGACGAGTTATTAAGCGACTTACAAGACGAGCGCGATTACCGCGAAGAATCTTTGGGCCGCCCACTTACCGATGACGAGCTGAAGGCGCTACTGCGCGAACGCGGCCACCCCATGTTGGTGGCGGCCGACTTTCAACCGCGCCCCACACTGGTGAGCGAGAGCTTATTTCCCATTTACCGGCAACTGCTGCAATGGATGGTAATCGCCATCGCCGCCGTGCAGCTGTGCCTGATGGTGGCCGCCTTTGCCGGAGCCGGTGAAGTGCGCCTATGGCAAGCTTTACCGCAACTGCTGTGGAGTATTTTGGAAAAAAGCCTGTACGGTTTTGCCTGGCTTACTTTAATTTTTTACCTACTGGGCGAATCAGTCAGCCGCGCGGATATTTTTACACGCTGGCGGCCAGAGTCTTTGCCTAAAGTCATTGCCGAGGGCGACTATATAAGCCGCACAGCAACGACGTTTGAGCTGGTCGTTACCGTATATTTTGCCGCGTGGTTAAACCGCGTGATACCGCAAAGCTTGGGGGACAATCCTATCGGATTTGTTTTTTCCGATCAGTGGGCAACATTACTGCCCTGGATTAACGCCGTGCTACTGGGCAGCATTGTGCTAGCAGTAAGCAAATTACTATTCCCTTACTGGACGCGGCGTAAAATCATCGAAGAGCTGGCGCTGTATATTCCATCGCTGATTATTATGGCGGTGATTTACGGCTGGGATGCACCACTGACAATCGTCATCGGTACGGGCGAGACAAGTAGTCAGTGGGCCATAAGCAGTCTTTCGATTGCACTAGCCATGGCAGCCTATGCACTTTTTGCTTTGTACGACAGCGTTAAGAAAATTCAATTGTATCGGGCGATATAACGGTACTCTACACCTTAACTTTCAGCAGCCGGACACCTTAACTCTCAGCGGTCGGCTCCGTCACCGGCGGCTGATGTGGATCTTGATCGAGCACGGCATCCAGCGCATCGGCCAAAATAGGGTACACCGTAAAGTTGCCGTTTTCGGCTTTAATACCGGCGCGCACCATCGCCTTGAGCGGTTGAAACTGAATATCGGAAAATATCAGCTGGCATTTGCGTTTTTTACAGCGCGTAATAAACCCGGTTAAGCCATCCAGGCCACCGGCATCCAGCAGCGGCACACCGTCCATATGCACCACCAACCCTTGCTGCTCTTTGGCAAACTCATCGAGCTCGGCAAAAATTTTATCGGCCGCGGCAAAAAATAACGGGCCCGATATTTTAATAACCCGCCAGCCCTCAGGCAACGGCCGGGGTACATGTTTAAGCGCTTTGGTAATATCTCGCGCTTTGGTCATAGCGGCGATATCGCGCATAAACAACAACGCCGCAATGACCACAGCCGAGCCAATGGCAACCACCATGTCCACCAGCAGCGTTAATGAGAAGCACACCAAAAACACCACCACGTCAGCAGTGGGCGCAGTACGCACGGTATTTACAATTTGTCGGCCATAGCACATGCGCCAGGCGACAATAACCACCAAGGTTGCCATACAGGCCATGGGCAAATGCTTGAGGTAGGGCGAAGCCCACAACAAACATATACCAATAACGCCGGTGTGAATAACCGCCGCTAGCGGTGTGGCGGCCCCGGCGCGAAAATTTGTGGTGGAGCGGGCAAGCTCGGGCGCAGCGCTAAAGCCACCAAAAAAAGGCGCTGCGATATTGCCCACACCCAAACCAAACAACTCGGCGTTGGCGTGATAACGCTTTCCCGTCATACGCTCTAGCATTACCGCGCACAACAAAGCCTCGATGGCCCCCAGCAGGGCAATGGTTAACGCCTGGGGCAACACCTCGCCCAACATATCAAAAGTCCAGTAGTTGCCCTCGAGCCCGTGCCAGGGCAAAGCGAACTGCGGCAAAAAATTAGGGATGCCTGAGGCGGTATGCCCCGGGTGGGCATGAAACTCAAACGAGCTGGCAATGGTAGCCACCGGGTACCCCCAATGCGATAGTAAAAATGCCACCAACACCCCCGCTAGCAGCGTAATGAGATGGGCCGGAATCGGGATTTTTAATTTTGGCCAAAGGTACATCACGGCAAACGATACCGCGGTTACCATTAATGTGGGCCAGTGAATGGTGGGGATATGGCGCACGATCTCCCACAGTTTGGCAAAGAAAAAATCAGGCAGTGGTTCGGTTAAAACCAAGCCAAATAAATCGGGCACCTGCAAGGTGGCCAACACCACCGCAATACCCAGGGTAAAACCAAAGGTAACCGTGTGAGGAATATAACTGAGCACCCGGCCAAACTGGGCAACAGCCATCAGTAAAATAAAACCGCCGGCCAACACAGTGGTGAGGAGTAAGCCGGGTAAGCCGTAAGCCTGCACCACCGGTTGTAATATCACCACAAAAGCCGCCGTGGGGCCCGACACCGAATAGCGCGAGCCACCTAACAACGCCATAAGTAACCCGGCCACCAGCGAGGTGTACAGCCCGTGCTGTGGCGGCACGCCAATAGCAATAGCCAGTGCCATTGACAGCGGGATAGCAGAGATACCCACGGTGAGGCCCGCCATAAGGTCACCGCGAAACTTATCCAGGCTGTAGCGCTCGCGCAAGCAGCTGGCGCGCAGCGCACTGGCAACCTGCAACCCCTGTAGATGACGCCGCGCCGACATAGCTTCTCCTTGTGCTTAAAGATTTTAATTATACGTGTTAATAGCACGCCCTGCGCGCCGGTTGCACCAAGCCGTGACGCGTTATACTATCGATAGCAGCGCATCACCAAACCGCCTACCAGCACAGTGCGCAGCGAGCCACGCTATGTATTTATCAATCGCCACTCACCTCTCTATGGCCATTAAACGGCTAACACTGTGGCTTAGCTTTTATGTTAGTTTATTGGGCATACCCGTGGCGTACGCCGAACCATACACACCAGCGCGCAGCAACCCCCCGTTATGAGTGTGTCACTATGGGCCAGTAAAAGTGGCCGGGGGGAGTTTGAGCTAGCTCTGCTCAAAGCCATCTTAGAGCGCACCGAGCAACACTACCCACCCTATCAACTCAGTGTAATGCACGACCCGCTAGGCACCCAGCGCGGCCGGCAGGTTATCGCCGATGGCGAACTTGCCAACGTATACGTTTCGGGTTTACGCGAAGACGACTACACGCGCGAACAACAAATACTGCTGGTGCGCCAACCAACCATGAAGGGGCTTATTGGTTATCGCTCCGCTATTATCCGCACAAACGACGCCGAGCGTTTTGCCAAAGCCGCGGCCGACAATGATTTACGCAGCTTAGTAATAGGCCAGGGCCGAGGCTGGGAGGACGCCAAAATTTTGCGTTTTAACCACTACACCGTAAACGATAACGGCCGCTTTACCAACTTGTTTGAAATGCTTAACTATGGCCGCTTTGATGCTTTGTTATTGGGCGCCGTTGAGGCAAAACAAGAGCTCGCGGCAAGCCCCTTAAAAGCAGAACTAAGCGTTGCCGAACAACCGATCGTTTACTACCCCCATGCGATGGTGTTCCAGGTGAGCGGCAAACACCCCGAACTGGCCCACCGCATTGCCGAGGGATTTGAGCAACTGATACAAGACGGCAGCCATGAACAGTTCCTCGAGCAATATTTTGGCGATACCATTAGGCATATCCGCGATAAAAACACCCGTATTATCGTGCTGAAACACCCCGACCCAACCCTCATGCCCGAACTGGCGAAACCACTGCTTCGCCAGCAAGACACGCCATAAACGTTACAGCTTTACCGCGCAAACTCGTACTTTAGCTACAGGGTAAAACGGCGGTTGTGTGCGTAGCTTGCATCCAGAGAGACACTATCGGCACGCACAACGTAGCGCAGTGGCCCGCCGGCGCGTACCGCATCAAACGGGTAGCAAGTCACTAACCACAGGCTGTCGGCATCCGGGTTGATCCATAAGTCGCCCTGCTCGGCATCGGCAATACTGCGCTGGCTAATAACGTAACGGCGCCACTGACCGTCGCTTGCCTGCCAGCGCAACACCTCGCCGCCTTGTAGCTGCTGTAAAAATGCAAAGTGCGTATCGCGGTGCCCGCCTATAACGCGCGCGCTACTACCGCTGCCCGCACCCACTTGCATTAATCCTGGGCCAAAGGCTAACGCCTCGCCATGACCACCGCCCAGTACGTATAAATCTTTGCGCACCCGGCCAGCGGCGTCTACCCACTGCAAGCGCCCCACCGGCTGTGTATCGGCCCATGGCCAGGGCGCGACATCAAGCTCGGGAGCATCAAGCTTTTGCTGCCAGGCACGCTCAATTAATACCTGGGCTAATTGCGCTTTTGCCTCGATGGCGAAGGCACTGCCCCACTGCCAAATAAGCACCACTAGCAACAGCCCGCTAATGACCAACCGACCGCGATGCCAAAGCGGCAGTGGTTTAACCGAAGAGTTACGCGGCTCGTACATAGCGCACCTCCCATGTAGCAAAGGCGATTAACCCCATTAAAGCCAGCGTGCCCAACAGCCAGTGCCAGGTGATACCCAGCGCCGTCTGCGGATAACCGACCGCCTGCATCGTGGCGCCGGCGGGCATGGCATTACTCAGCGCCTTCTCATGAGCCGACACTTCTGGCGGTCGCGCCGGGGTATTGTCCACCGCGACTAAACTGGTGTAGCGGGACATTAGCTGATAATTAAGCGCCACCGGCAATATTTTCTCGCGGGCATCATCGGCGCTATCGCGACCATTGATGTAAAACTCGTTTTCTAAAAATGCAATTTTCTCGCGGCCAAAGCGCTGCGCCAACAGCGGCGGTGATTTTGCGTCACTTAACTCTTTCGTAGTTGCCATACTTAATGGGAGTTGACGCTGCCACGCTTTACCCGCACTGGTGCCGCGCACGGTAATAAGCGGCTGCGATCGGCTTGGCCAAGGCGCTAGCTTTGCCGTTACCACTAGTGGCTCGCCCCAATATAAATCCGGAATTCGACGGGGAAACACCTCCACCGGCTGAGGCCAGTCGATGCTAATATCGCTAACCAGAGGCGTTTTTAGTTTTTGTAATAAACCGGCCATGCGCTGCTCGATTTGCGCCGCCGTGGCAATTTCAGTAAAGCTGCCCCGACCAAAATCAGCCGCACGACGCATAAAAAAACGATTGGGCGCACTACCAATAGCGACGGTAAACAGTCGGGCATCGCCGAGGTTGCGATGAATGTGCTGTAACAACGCCGCTTCGTTACCGACACTGCCGTCGGTGACAAACACTATTTGTTGCAAGTGTTGCTCGGTTGCCTTGTGATCAAATGCCCGGGTTAATGCCGGCATCATTTCGGTGCCACCATCGGCGTGCATACGCTTAAGTGCCTGACGGGCGCGCTGCACATTGGCATCGCTGGCTATCACCGCCTGATCAAACAAGGGGCGGGTGTCGCTGGCAAACAAAATCACATTAAACCGATCTTGTGCCGTTAAGGTATCCAATGCCATCAAGGCACTGGCACGCGCCTGCTTAATCGAGTCTCCGGCCATGGACCCCGAGGTATCAACCACCAGGATAAGCTCACGCGGCATTTTTTGCGCGGCATTGATATCGCGCGGCGGCATCAACATTAACTGCACATAACGGTCACCCTGCCATTGATGCACAAACTGCGCAGCCACGGGCGCGGCTTGTGGTTGAGGCTGCCAGGTAATTTCAAAGTCGCGATCCATACTCACTTCACCGCGCGCAAACTGAATCTGGCGCTGCCCCTGATCCGCGCCGGTGGGCTGATTAATATCCAGTTTATGAGTGGCACTGTGCACCTGCGCCAATGGCACGCCGGCGTTTAGCTTTAACGACAATGTCACCGGGTTGAGTGTCTCGCCCGCCGTCAGATGCTGCTGACCGGGCGTTATGAAAGCGGCATCCGCCACCTGATCGGTCGCCAGCGCCCAGCCACTCACCCCTGTGGTTAAGCTTTGCCCGGCCGCTACGTCGCCATCTACGGCACCCGGAATAACGCTGCCCGGAATATAACGCGGCGTGAGCGTCAGCGGTAAACGCAGGCGAAACTCGCCCGCCTCGTACAACACCTGCTGGCTGTACCCCAACTTAATACGGACGGTTTCACCGGGTGCTATATTGGCAATTTGCTGACGAAATAAATTGGGCCGCTGCTGTTCAACTAACGTGGCTTTCTGGCCGGCCGCCTTTGCCGCGGCAAAGGTTTTTTGCGCTTGAGCTTTCTCCTGAATCTCGCCCTCAATAACGCGCTCGCCCACCACCATGGTTAACTGGCTTACCGCACTGTCTTCGGCAAGCGGGTAAGTGTAAGTGCCGTTAACCCATTGTTCGGTTTGATTCTTAAAACTTTGTGTCACCAGCACACGCGTCTGCAGCCCCTGCACATCCAGCTCAAAGTGAGTGCGCAGGTGCAGTGCATCCTGAAGGTTTTGGGGCAGCTCTGTGCCCTCTTCCGCCGCCGTTATTACCAGCCGGCCAGAGTCGTCTCCGGCTCTGGCATGGGTACAAAAGCTGAAAAATACAACCAAACCGAGCCACCGCCACATTCTCCCGGCAATTCGCCATTGTTGATTAACCATTGTGAATCTCCCTGTACTGATGAGTGTCATTACAGGCAGTACACCAGCACAATCGGCCTTTTCCGCGACTAAATAAGGCATTGTGATGGGCAATTGTGATCAATTGTGGCAATAGGCTCTCTGCCGCTTTATCGCGTGCCCCTAGAGAGGGGCCCAATTTGCGGTTATGATCCGAAGCCATAGCATAAAGGTTTACCCCGCCACCATTGCCACAGCAACAAGGCTCGCCCCATGACACCAGCCGTAAAAACGCTAACCCGCCACAAAGTGCCCTTCACTTTGCACGAGTATCAGCACGACGAAAGCAGTGCCTCCTACGGTTTAGAGGCGGCGCAAAAGCTTAATGTGAGCGCCGATAAAGTGTTTAAAACCTTGGTGGTTCAGAGCCTGGAGGGGGCGTTACTCGTGGGGCTGGTACCGGTCAGTGGCAACGTAAACTTAAAGCTATTGGCTCGCGCCGCTGGCGTTAAAAAAGTCAGTATGGCGCAGCCGGCCGATGTGCAGCGCAGTACCGGCTATGTATTGGGCGGCGTTAGCCCGCTAGGGCAGAAAAAACGCCTGCCAACCTATATCGATAGCTCGGCCCATAATCACGAGTGTATATTGATCAGCGCGGGACAAAGAGGCTTAGAGATCGAGCTATCGCCCATCGATTTAAGCCGCTTGTGTGGCGCCACGTTTGCGCCAATTGCTCAATCGAAAAATTAACTATTGCGCGTTAATTGCGCAATGGCTTGCTTACTCACGGCCAGCACCTGATCGCCAATAGGGTCATCGCCCAGCGCCCGGGCAAGCGCCAGGCCACCCACCATTAATACCGCCGCCTGCAAAGCACTGGTGTCTTGCTCATCGCGCTTATCGGCACCGGCGATATTGCTTACAAACCCTTTAAATACCCGAGCATAGGCGTCTCGCACCTGTTGGTTACGCAGATGAATATCCGTCGCCAGAAATGCCAACGGGCAGCGATCGGGGCCGCCAGCGGCACGCTCGCGACTCAAATAGCGATCGGCAATATCGGTTAGACAGGGAGTTGCCGGGGTACGCTCTAGAATATGATCTCGCGCGCGTATCGCGGCCACACCAATGGCCTCGGCATAGAGAGCCGATTTAGAAGCAAAGTGCGAGTAAAACGCACCGCGCGTTAAGCCCGCGGCGGCCATCACCTCATCAATGCCTACCCGCTCGTAGCCGTGCTCGGTAAACAGCCTGGCAGCGGCCGTTAAAATGGCTTGCCGCGACTGAGGTTTGTGAGTTTTGCTCCATGCCATGATGTACGGCTCCTAGTAATTAAGCCTTAGGTTTAGGTCAGTATCATACCGCCCCTTACAATATGTTCATTAACATATTGTAGACGACTGCGAGCCCTACAACAGCGCGACCGGGCCTATTCAACAAACAAGCAGGCAATCTGGTCTATAGTCAAAGTCGACTATTCTTTGAGGTAGACCTATGGCTTCACCACTTGTGTTAGGCGGCACTAACGGCCGCAATGTATGTTTATTGGCGGCCCTGGCTAACCGTCACGGCTTAATCGCCGGCGCCACCGGCACCGGCAAAACCGTGAGTATGCAAGTGCTCGCCGAGCACTTCTCGCGTATAGGGGTGCCGGTTTTTTTAACGGACATCAAAGGCGACTTATCGGGCTTGGCCTGTGCGGGGAAGCCGCATAAAAAAATCGAGCACCGACTGGTAAAAATGGCCATACCGGATTTTAGTTTTGACGCCAACCCTGTGCGTTTTTGGGATATAACCGCAACCCGCGGGATTCCTGTTCGGCTCTCGCTATCGGACCTAGGGCCGCAATTGCTGTCGCGCCTACTGGATTTAAACGATACGCAAGAGGCCATACTCAGCATAATCTTTGACTATGCCGACGATCAGGGTTTTTTACTGCTGGATTTAAACGACTTAAAAACCAGCTTAAGTTTCATTCAGGAGAACTCGGCCGATATTCAGAAGAGCTACGGCCGCATTTCCGCCGCCTCGATTGCCGCTATCCGCCGGCGCCTGCTGTTGCTGGAACAAGAAGGACTGGAGGATTTCTTTGGCGAACCGTCGCTCGAATTTGAGGACTTGATATCCACCGATAAATCCCACGGCATCATCAATATACTGGATGCCCGATCGCTGATAAACACCCCTAAAACCTATGCTATTTTTTTGCTTTGGTTAATGTCCGAGCTGTTTGAAAACTTACCCGAAGTAGGCGATCCGGATAAACCCGTCATGGTGTTATTTTTTGACGAGGCGCATTTGCTGTTCAAAGACTGTCCCAAAGCATTCGTCGATAAAATCGAGCAGGTCGTCCGGCTTATACGCTCAAAAGGGGTAGGCATTTACTTTATTAGCCAAAGCCCAAGCGATATCCCCGACGATGTACTCGCGCAATTGGGCAATCGTATCCAGCACGCGTTGCGCGCCTATACCCCCAAAGAAAAAAAGGCGGTGCGGGTTGCCGCGCAATCGTTTCGCCCCAATCCCGCACTCGATACCGAGCAAGTGATTGCCGAGCTGGGCGTCGGCGAGGCGCTGGTATCAACACTACAGGAGGGCGGTATTCCCAGCGTAGTCGAGCGCACTACCATGGCGCCTCCAGGATCGCAAATAGGCCCTATCAGTAAAAGCGCACGCAACTCGCTGATTGCAGCCGACCCCCTACTGGCCCGCTATAAAACAGCGGTAGATCCTGAATCCGCCCACGAGATACTACAAAAGCGGCAAAAATCGCTTGCTGAGCGAGCCGAAAAAGAAACCGTAAAACCCAAAAAATCACGCGCAAGATCCTCTCGGCAAAGTGTCGGCGAGGCTTTCTTAAAGAGTGTCGCCCGCAGTTTAGGCAGTGGCTTTGGGCGTAAAATTATGCGCGGGCTATTAGGCTCCTTATTAAAATAAAGCACTCAAAAATATGTTCTTGAACATACTGTTGTGATTGCTAGGCTCGCTTCTAGGGCCTGTTAACACTAATTGAATCCAATCTGTTGCCGAGACCCAAAGCACTCGCTGCGCTCATGGGGTCTAACTGGATGCAAAAGTGACTTCCATCAGGTGGACTCAATTAGTGTTTACAGGCCCCCTACTACATCGTAAGGAGCCAGCCATGAGCCAGATCGTTCAAATATATGGAGCACCATTTAGTGTGTTTGTGCGCACAGTGGCATTGGTGTGTGAAGAAAAAGGCATCGTCTACCAACACCAAAAAAACATTAACAAGCAACCGTTTGAGATGCACAGCGAGGCGCACTTTAAACTACACCCCTTTGGCAAAGTACCCATTGTGCGTCACCGCAATAACACTCTGTGTGAAACCGCCAGCGTCATCCGCTACTTAGATCGCACTTTTGGCCCCGAGACTTTACAGGGCGGCAACGGATGGGAGCGAGCACACATAGATCAGTGGTGCTCACTAATTTCGCATTACGTTGATTTTTATGTGGTGCGTCAGTTTATGCTGGAGCTGGTATTTCCAAAGGGCAACAATGGCGAACCGCGCCTGGATGTCATTACCGCTAATCGCCCCAGTGCCGAAAACGCTCTGAAGATTATTGCCCAACAGCTAGGCGATAAAAACTATTTGGTTGGGGATACGTTTAGCCTCGCCGATGCCATGCTAGCGCCTATGCTGGCCTACAACAAAGACGCCCCAGCCAGCATTAATCTGGTCAGAGATCACCCGCAGCTGTTAGAGTACGCCAACAGATTACAATCGCGTGCCAGTGGTAAAACGGTATTAAAGCCTATGAGTGAGTCAATGTAGGCAAGCACCCCGGCACGCCAACCAACACGGTTAGGCATGTGAGTAGAGCTATGGACATTTCCGGCGGGTGCTTGTGTAAAGCGGTACAATTTAGTGTGCGCGATGAGTTTAGTGCGTTTCATTTATGCCACTGTAAGCAGTGTCAAAAAATAAGCGGGGCAGCGAACGTCGCAAATTTGTTTATAAAACGCGACGCCCTACGGTGGAAAAGTGGTGAAAATAATATCAGCGTGTACACCGTACCCGGCCGTAAAATTAGCCACGGTTTTTGTAAAACCTGTGGCTGCCCGGCACCCTATTTAGATGACGATGCCACTTGGGTGGTCCAAGCCGGCTCTCTCGATCGTTCGCCCAGCCTTGCAGCGCAAGATCATATTTTTTGGGCCGAGCGCGGTCATTGGTATGAGGCCGCCCTAACAGCACCTAAGTGTGCACAAGGACCGACAGACGAAACCGATGTCCCCCGCTAATTAAACGTATCGCACCGGGCAATATCACCGCTGTCAAAGCCCACTTTAAACCAGTGCACGCGCTGCTCTGAGGTGCCGTGGGTAAAACTCTCGGGGTGTACCGAACCGCGCGCTTCGCGCTGTAGGCGATCATCGCCAATAGCGGCCGCTGCCACCAAGGCCTCGTTCAAATCATCAGGCTCAAGTAGCTGCCTAAAACGGTCTGCGTAGTGGCCCCAAATACCGGCGAAGCAGTCGGCCTGCAATTCTTGGCGTACCGACATTTGGTTAGCTTCCACCTGATTTATTTGCGCCTGACGCTGATTCACCATCCTGGAGACACCCAGAAGATTTTGCACATGGTGGCCCACCTCGTGAGCAATCACATACGCCTGCGCAAAATCCCCCGGCGCCTGGTGCCGTTTTTTTAGATCCTGATAAAAGCTTAAATCAATATACACCTGCTGATCGGCCGGACAATAAAACGGCCCTACCGCCGAGCTGGCCTGGCCACAGGCCGACTGTACTGCCCCGCTAAACAGTACCAGTGTGGGCTTTTGATAGGTGCGACCAGCCTGCTGAAATAACTGCGTCCAGGTGTCCTCGGTATCGGCCAACACCACGGCGGTAAACTCCGCCAGCTCCTGCTCGGCGGCGCTGGGTTGGTAAGCAGCGCTTTGCTGGCCGGCCGGCCCGGTAGCCGATAGAAACGGGATATCCACCCCAAGGTACGAGGCGACAAACAAACCGCCAATAATAAGCAGTATCCATTTGCCACCTTTGCGCCCCAACAATAGCGGCAGCAGCCGCAGCAAAGGTGCGCCACCGGCGCGGGTGCCCGTTACCCGCTGCCCACGCCGATCGTCGATATTGTTACTGCGTCTGCGGTTTTGCCAGCGCATGGATCACTCCTTGATGCATTACCCAAGAGCCTTAAGAATAGCGTCTAAAGTCCTCTACTGCAGCCATTAAACGGATTATTCATACACTTTGAGAGTAAAACCTTCGGCAGGCGACGGCACCTCAAAGTAGCGGGTCACTTGCGCAAACATCTCCGGCGTATCTGTATGCGCCCGCCCGGGCTCAGTAAGGCGGCGCTGTTCGATGCGCTTCAGGCAAACATCATCAGCCAAGTCGATATACACCAAACAATGCTCGGCCCCGACCTCGCTAAACACCTCACTCAGCCACGCCCGCTGCGCCTGAGTATTGGCCGGAAAATCCATCACCACATCCGTACCCGCCAGCAGTATCGACTGCACCAACTTTTTAACCGGCGCTTTTAACCGGGCCGAGCACGCGACATAATCCGCTAAGGTTAATATCTGATTGGGATAAAGCGCCGCCAGCCAGTCGTCTTCACTAAGCAACACAGCGCCTTGCTCGGCAGCAAGTTGCCGGGCCAGCGTCGACTTACCGGCGCCCATCTTGCCGCAAAAGAAGGTAAGGGTTCCCTTTTTTACCGAAACCAATACATTACCATCAAGAGTCAAAGTGCTGTACCTCGCAAAGTTCTTCGCAAAAGAGCGCCGCCCCCAAACTCCCTCTGGCGCCTACTGTTAGGCATTGCGCACCATATCTAAAACCTTGTAAATCGTATTGAGGTTTCGCCCTGTCACAATAGTCCCTAAACCTAAACACGACTCTATATTAGCCACTAGTTTTGATCGGCCGATGCCGTTGGGCGCATGCAAGTAAAACACGTTACCGCTGAGGTGATACCTTTCGGATTCGGCTGCATACTTTTTCAACTTTTTCTGATCCAGTTTCGGTTTTTTACAAAAATAGACATGCGACGTTTTACCCTCTTCTGAGTTGAAAGGCCCATGCTCGATAGCATCAAGTAGCTCTGACTTCTGCAGAAACAAAACATCCGGCTTAAACCCATATTCACGCTCAACCGCAGAGACGATATCTAACCCCGGCTCCTTTACACCGTAAAATACAACATTACCGCTTTGTATATACGTCTTAATATTTTGATAACCACACGACTCCATGAGCCCCGTCAAGCCCTTCATTGGAATAATGTTTTTCCACCGACATTTAAACCGCGAAAGAATGCTATGTATAACGTCATGTATGGCTCTTTATAATGTAACACCGCGCACATGGACGGATTTTTCGCGCACCTCATCTCCCTTGCGATGATGTACTGATACGTTTGGTTATATGGGTAAAAAACTACGGACTCTCACTGCTTGCCAACGTAATTAATTGCGAAGAAAGCTACGAAACAAGCCATTGAAGCGATCTCAAGAATCGATCCTACCTTGGCAGCATTTGGGTAGACCTCCTTTAACTCTTTATAGAATGGCCAAAAATTGAATGCTGGCGGTCTCTTTCCAAGCTTTTTCTCAAAGCTATGAAGCACGAAAATGCTAAGGGGTGTAAAAACGCCACCGCTCACCATTCCAATTATTAGCAACGTATTAGAAAGCACTTCCATACTAAAAACCATATAACAGCTAATTAAGGCGCCTTAGACAGGTTGTTCTACCAACCAATACCCACTCAAATCTGGATTAACTTAGAAATAAAGGCGCTTGAAAAAGCGGGAAAACCATCATTTGTAACATTCTTACCGAAAGGTTAGCTCAGCTACTATCAATTAGTATACGTAAGTTAATTGTCTTTATTCTGTCGCACAAGCTACATTGAGCCATTGAATTACTTAGAAAGACCTTACCTCTATTAATATTACCCCTCGGGCAAAGTGAAACAAAACGCTTCGCCGAAATACCCAAAAGCATCAGACCCCGAACATTCAACGTCAAACTCCCCCAACAAAAAAAGGGGGAGACAGCCATAGCCATCTCCCCCCGTTCACCGTTTCCCGTGAACCGTCATCCAAGCATCCAAGCATCCAAATCAACCCGTATTACGCATCCCCGCCGAGATACCGGCCATGGTTACCTTAAGTGCGCGCTCTAACTCTTTACTAAAGGGCTTGCCGCTGCGGTGACGCTTAAGCAGCTCGGCCTGCAAATAATTTAGCGGGTCGATATAAGGCTTACGTACGCTAATGGTTTGACGTAGGATCGGGTCGGAATCGAGTAGTTCGTCCTGACGCTTGATACGATTAATCAGCACCTCAAGTGCGGCCAGGTCGGCGCGCATTTGCTGCCCCAGCTGGTGCAGCTCTTCGGGGACCAACTGTTTTTCGTAGTAAGCGGCCATGGGGCCATCGGCCTTGCCGATCACCATCTCCAGCAAATCCAGGAACGACGAAAAGAACGGCCAGTTGTCGACCATGTCGTTCAGGGTAGCAGGGGCTTGCTCCAGGGCAAACTCCAGGGCCTGGCGCGCACCCAGCCACGCAGGCAGGTTTAAACGCACCTGCATCCAGGCAAATACCCAGGGAATAGCGCGCAGGCTTTCGATACCGCCGGTGGCTTTACGTTTTGCCGGACGCGAGCCCAGCGCCAACAAGCCCAACTCTTGCTCGGGTGTGAGTGAGCGAAAGTAAGGCACAAATTGCGGATGGCCGCGCACCACACGGCGGTACCCTTCGAGGCTGGCCTGTGCCATGCGCTCGATTAAATCACGCCATTCATCGGTGGGCGCCGAATGCGGTTCCATAGTGGCGCGCAAGGTAGCGGCCACATAAGTGGAGAAACTGCTAAAGGCGACTTTCGGCAAACCGAATTTATAGCGAATCATCTCGCCCTGCTCGGTCACCCGGATCTTGCCTTTTACCGAACCCGGAGGCTGCGAGGCCATGGCTTTTTCTACCGGGCCGCCACCACGGCCTACGGTGCCGCCACGACCGTGGAACAGAATCAAATCAATGCCATACTGATCGGCCAGCGCCACTAAGCGCTCTTGCGATTTATACTGCGCCCAGGTCGCCGCAAATTTCCCGGCGTCTTTGGCCGAATCGGAATAACCGATCATCACGGTTTGCTTGGCATCGGTGTATTCTTTGTACCAAGGCAGTTGCCACAACAACTCCATTACCTCGGCGGAGCGATCAAGATCGTCCAGGGTTTCAAACAAAGGTACGATCGGCATATTCCAGCCCATGCCGCACTCTTTTAACAGCAGTGCCACAACCAGAACATCGGAGGGTTGTTGCGCCATGGAGATAATGTACTGCGACAGCGCTTCGCGCGGCTCGCCGGCGATGACTTTGCAGGTGGCCAGCACTTCGCGACCTTCGCCACTCACCGGCCACTCAGCTGGCAACAATGGGCGCTTGTCTTTTAAATGTTTGAGCAAGAATTCCTGACGCTCGGCCTCACTCCAGTCAAAGTAGCTGCCCATGTCCAAATAGCGGGTTAGCTCGTCCATGACTTTAACGTGACGCTCACCGTCTTGACGAATATCCAGCGGCACTAAATTGATACCAAAGCTGTGCACCCGGCGAATCGTGTCGAGCAAGGGTCCGTTGGCGATGTGCGGTAAGCCCACCTCTTTTAATGAGCGATAACACATCATTAATGGGGCCAATAAATCGTCGCGCGATTCGATCAGATTTTTCGGGCGCGAGGGCTCTTCCCCTTTTAACGTCGCCTCGGCCCAATCCAGGGTCGCCTGAATCTGGCTGCGCAGTCCGGCCAGATAATCGCGATACGGCGTCTCGCTGTCACCGACAACTTCCCGCAGCTCGGCGCTTGCTTCGTGCATACTTAAATCGCCGTACAGGTTTTGCACATCGCTTAAGTACAACTCGGCGGCCATCCAGCGGCCCAGCAGTAATACCTCGCGGGTAACGTCGTGGGTGACGTTGGGGTTGCCGTCGCGATCGCCCCCCATCCAGGAGTAAAAGCTAAAAGGGTGTAAATCGATGGGCAAGTTCTGGCCCAAATGGCGGCTACAAATGCGGTCCATATGCCGGATAAAATCTGGCACGGCTTGCCAAAGGCTATTTTCAATAACGGCAAAGCCCCACTTGGCTTCATCGACGGCCGTTGGGCGCTCACCGCGAATTTCATCGGTGCTCCACATCTCTTCCACTAAACGATGCAACCGCCCCACCACTTTGTCTTTTTCAAACGACAGCAGGTTGCCGCGCTGTTGATCGGACAGAGTGTTAACAATTTGATCGTATTTACGGATCAGTGTGCGACGCGTTACCTCGGTGGGGTGCGCCGTCAACACCAGCTCGATGCTGAGTTTTTGCATCACCTCAATTAGGTTTTCTTTGCCGTAGGTTTCGGCAAAATCCAGCACCATGGTTTTTAAGCCGTCTTCGGGCTCAGCTTCGGCACTGGCGCCGTACTCTTGGTCGGCGATATTGGCAAGGTTCAAAAACTGATTAAACGCCCGGACAATCGGCAGAATGTCGTTGTCGTCCAGCTCACCCAGCATCTCTACCAAGGCGCTGGAGTCTTCGTCTTCGCTTTGGTTGATACTTTTGCCCAGCTGGCGAATATCTTCAATTTTGGCAAAACGCTCTTCGCCTTCATGCTCGCGAATCGTCTCGCCCAGCAGCTCGCCCAATAATCGGACGTTTTCCCGCAGGGTTTCCGGTAGCTGTTGCATCTACTATCTCCATAGCCAATAAAGGTAAAAGGAACCTCTGAATAATACAGGTGTGTCACAAACCTACGCCAAGGCCACAACACCGCTCTACTATTCAGAGGCAACGTTCTATTTTACGGTAATCGCGCCCTTAACGTCAGCGCCAAGACCGCGTAATTTTGCTTATCCACACAGCCTGTGGACAACTTTGTGCATGAGCTTTGCGTAACCGCTCAAAGCCACCGGCAGCGCCGGCTCTGGGCTTACTGTGCGATTCTCACACAGTGCAAAACACAAACAAAATCAACAGCTTAAAATGCACAGATTCGAGCACTTGGCAATCAATAACGCCCGCTTTGTAAGCACAAAAGGGCTTGACACGAGGCCATTTTGGCGCAGCCTTTAAGGCAAAATAAGCCGTTTAAAAAATGTTTTGCACAATTTTGTTAAGCGCGGGAAAACTCAAAACTCAGGCCCTCGCCGATGCGCGACAAGCCTTGCTGGCGCATCAATAACCGGTCGACCCCCAAGGCAACACCCGCGCAGTCGGGCAGCCCGTGGGCCAGTGCCGCCAGCAGTTGCTCATCCACTGGATATTGGGGCAAACCCAGCGCGCTGCGCCGGGCGATATCGCGCGCAAAGCGCCGGCGCTGCTCGTTTGGGCACGTTAGCTCCCAGTAGCCGTTGGCCAGCTCCATAGCGTTGCCCGGCGCGGTGGCCAAATACCCCTCAAAGCGCCGCGCCACGGGTGTGCCGTTAGCATCATTCACGATGCGGGCCAACGCGGCCTGGCTGGCGGGGAAGTCGTGCACAAAAGTCAGCCCAACGGGCAGCGCTGGCTCTAATTCATGGGTGACCAATAAATCCAGCCAGGCATCTTTGTCCAAACCGGTGTCGTCGATCTCAATCAAGCTTTTGCCTAATACGCGCAACTCAGCCAAAGAGATCTCATGGGGGTCAATCTGCCAGCGGCGGTAAAACCACTGACGGTAACTCAGCTTGTGGATAGCCAGCTCGGGAATCAACTGCGCCACCAGATCACCGACTTCCGTCATGAGCTGATGGTCGTCCAGCCCCACGCGGTACCACTCCAGCATAGTAAACTCTGGGTTGTGGCGCGAGCCGCTCTCGCCGGCGCGAAATACCTTAGTAAGCGCGTAGATACACTGGCGATACTCGGCCAGCAGGCGCTTCATGGCGTATTCGGGGGAGCTCTGCAAATAATAGGTGTGGCCCGTGTGGTGGGCAGTTACCGGCTCGACAAACGGATCGGTAACAAAGGTACTGGCCAGAATCGGTACTTCGACCTCAAGCACCTCGCGTGCGCTAAAAAACTCGCGTATGTGATGGTTGAGCGCCGCCCGCGCCTTTAATAACGCGGGCGAGCAGCTCGGCTGCCATGAGTCGCTCACGGCTTAGTCTTTAGAGGCGCGGCCTAAGTACTCACCGGTGCGGGTATCTACGCGAACCACGTCACCCACGTTCATAAACAGCGGTACTTTAACCACGGCGCCGGTGCTTAACGTGGCGGGCTTGGTGCCGCCCTGGGCGGTATCGCCTTTTAAGCCCGGGTCGGTTTCAGTCACTTCCAGCTCGACATGATTTGGCGGGGTTACCACCAAAGGCGCGTTGTTAAACAGGGTTACTACACACTTGTCTTGCTCGCGCAGCCACTTGGCAGCGTCGGCTACCGCTTTGGCATCGGCGGCAAACTGGTCGAATGACTCCGGATCCATAAAGTGCCAAAACTCGCCGTCGCTGTACAGGTACTCCATATCGCGGTCGATCACGTCAGCGGCTTCAAGGCTCTCACTGCCGCGAAAAGTGCGATCCCATACACGGCCGGTGGCCAGGTTGCGCAGCTTAACGCGGTTAAAGGCTTGGCCTTTACCCGGCTTTACCAGCTCGTTTTCAACGATGTTACATGGGTCACCGTCTAGCATTACTTTCAGACCGGTGCGGAAATCATTGATAGAATAGGTGGCCATAACCCCTCTCGTAATCATTAACAGAATTTGAAAGGCGCCAATGATACATCGAACCGTCGCTACATGGCAGACCGAGACCTGGCAAGAGGCGCTTAAAAACGTTATTCGCACCCCAGAAGAGCTATTTTCGCTCCTCAAACTCGACCCGGCACTACTGCCGGCCGCCCATTTAGCCGGTAACGACTTTGCGTTGCGGGTGCCGCGCAGCTTTGTGCGACGGATGGAGCCCGGTAATATCGACGATCCGCTGCTGCGTCAGGTGCTGCCTATTGGCGACGAGCTGCTGGCTGTGCCCGGTTACAGCCACGACCCGCTTGCCGAAAAAACCACCAACCCGCACCCCGGGCTGGTGCACAAATATCAGGGCCGGGTACTGCTGGTAGTTACCGGCAGCTGCGCCATTAACTGTCGCTACTGTTTTAGGCGGCACTTCCCTTACGCGGACAACCGCCCCAGCCGCGCCCAATGGCAACAGGCACTCGATTACATTCGGGCGGATTCCAGTATTCACGAGGTGATTTTTAGCGGCGGCGACCCGTTAAATGCCCCCGATGCTACCCTTAGCTGGCTAACCGACGAGATCAGCCACATTACGCACATCACGCGCCTGCGGGTGCACTCGCGCCTGCCGATTGTCGTGCCAGAGCGTATTACCGATGAATGCCTGGCTTGGCTGGCCCGACCGCGCTTTGCCAACACCCTGGTGATACACGCCAACCACGCCCGCGAGCTGGACGGCTCGGTAGCCCACGCCCTCGGCCAACTGCGCCAGGCTGGCGTTACGCTGCTCAACCAAACCGTCTTACTAAAGGGCGTCAACGACTCGCAAGCGGCACTAAGCGAGCTTAGTGAGCGGCTGTTTGCCTGCGGTGTGTTACCTTACTACTTACACTTACTGGACAAAGTCTCGGGGGCGGCGCATTTTGACGTGCCCGAGGCAAAAGCAAGACGGTTGCATCAGGGGCTACTTCACAGCCTGTCTGGGTATTTAGTACCCAAGCTGGTACGTGAGATTCCCGGCCAACCATCCAAAACGCCGGTCATATAACGCCGCCGTATTTTATTGGTTTTGTTATAGCGTGCGTCACAATCAGGCACCATCCGCTATAGTATAACGGTAACCTCAGAGTAATAAGCGATAGCATGAACGAAGCCTTAACCAACGACGCACTGCTGGCGCAGCTAAAACTGCCAGAGCCAGATCTTAAAAGCCTCAGCTTTTGCAAAAGTGCGACAAGCGCTAATGTTGCCCGGTGGATTGACGCCCAACCACTAACGCAAACACGCTATATCAGTGCCATTTTGTATGCGGCGCTGCCCGAGTTAGCGCGCCTCAAGACCGGCGCCCAAAACCACCTGGATGTACTCGATCAAGTACGCCCGGCGGTGCATGTGGCCATCCAAGGGCTCAGTAAAGCGTTTTTGCACCAGCCTTTGATCTTACCCGAGCCCGCGCGCAAGGCCGCCGTCATCGCTCAGGCACTGCAAAAACATCTGAGTAACGCCTACCTGGTCGCGCTGCGCTCTGCCTTTACCGAGCGCAGCAACGACGAGCTACGCGGCCGGGCAATTCACCGGGCCATTACCGGGCTGGGCCTACTGTTGCTGCGCAGCTACCAGCTGTATACCCCCACCATAAAGCAGCTTTGGCTCGAGCTAAACACGCTGTATTTACTGGCTGAGCGCAACGGCCTTACCGAGTTTAAAGTTGACGATCCTCTGCCCAACCACCAGGGTATCGCAAGTATCAAACAGGCCTATCTGCGCATCGTATTACTGGCCGCGGCCCGCCCCAACCAGTTGGGGCAAAACGACTTATACAACCTTTATCTATCGCTCGAGTCACTCAGCGCCAAAGCGCAGCTCTATCCCGATGATCATCAAGCGCCCGATGGCCTATACGCCGTGATGCTCGATCAAGACAAACCGCCGGTGTATCGCAGCCGCCTGTCGTTATACAACAGTCAAGAGGTTCGCGTATTAGACAGCAGCGCGGCATGCCAAACCCTGCAAACTTTACCCGAGAACGCCACGACACGTTTGTCGCCGGCGCTAACCGGCCACTTACAGGCCGCCTGGCAGCGCACCGTCGAGCGCAGCTACCCACGCCATGCCGGCAACGGCGAGCTTGAGGTGACAATTGGGCTGGGCAACCTACATTTTTACAGCGCCGACGAAACCCCTTTTAATCTGTACCTCAAGAGCCCCTCTGAGTTAGGGCTAGAGGATAGCAGCGAGGGCATATTCAAACAGCGTAGCCTCAAGCTAAAAGACCGCATCAGCCCCAGCGCCGCCGACCCCTGGGGCGAGGCTTTTGATGTGGCCAAGCCCGCCCTGCAAAGCGGCACCCACTCGACTGCCAACATGGAAGAGAATATTCGCCGCGCCACCCGAGCCAAATATCGCGGCCAGCACCCCATCGATAAAGTCGCCGTGATCGATGTCAGCGCCGGCGGTTACTGCCTCGAATGGCATGGCGCCAGCCCAGCTGGCCTCAAAGCGGGCGAGCTGCTCGGCGTGCGCGAGCCCGGCCGACATAAATGGGGGATTGCGGCGGTGCGCTGGGTGCAGCAGGCGCGCAACACCACTCAGGTAGGGGTGCAAATGCTCGCGCCTCAGGCGCAACCAGCGGCGGCCGCCATCGTACAAAAAACCGGCGACTACGCCGAGTACCTGCGGGTACTGGCGCTGCCGGCCCAGCGTCTCGCCAACCAGCCGGCCAGTTTACTGACAAACGCCGTGAGCTTTCGCGAAATGCAAAAAATCAGGCTCTACCAAGACGGCGCTGTTACCAGCTTGCAGCTAACGCGCCGCTTGTTTTCTACCGGCATTGTCAGCCAGTTTACCTATAAGGTGCTGGCCAGCGCCGAGCCGGTTACAGAGGAGGCCGCACGCCCCAAAACAGATTTTGCCGCCCTGTGGGACACAAAAGAGTAACCAAGCACACCCGACAATAGGTAAGCTGAAGGGGTAATGAAAGCGTCGATCTCGTCGCATTTTTCAACGCATGATATGGCAAGCTTATGCCAATCAGCGTACAAGTGTTGAGGTGAGAGAATATTCGGGTAATATAGTTGCCTCTTCATCTATAAGTGCCAGTTTGCAAGCGGTAGCCGACTACCGGCTCGAAATATCGAGCGAATGGGGGGAATTCTTCCTTGCAGCAAAACACACCTGGCACTCGATAAAAACCGTGGAATAGCGAGCGCAGTAGACCTCTATGAATCCCAATGAAACGATCCGCCTGCTCATCCTGAACGATTCGCAAGCCGAAGCCGAGCGCTTAATCAGCATGCTGCACAATGCCGGGCGCCCCAATCGCGCTCAGCATGTAACCAGTGACGAGTCACTCAACAAGCTGATCGAAGAGCAGGCATGGGACATTCTGATCGCTCATGACCAAACCCAAAATCTGACACCGGCGGCTGCCATTCAGCAAATTCGTCGTCTGAACAAGGACATCCCCGCCGTACTGCTGACCGACGACGAGACCAGCCAAGCCATTGTCGAGGGTCTTAAAGTGGGCGCGGCTGACGTTGTACGCCTAGATGAAGACCAACACCTGCTGCTGGTTATTAGCCGCGAGCTCGCCAATCGCGCTCAGCGCCACGACAAGCGCATTGCCGACCGCCGGTTGCGCGAGTCCGAGCGCCGCGCGCAATCGCTGCTCGATAGCTCTCGCGACGCCATTGCCTACGTGCAAGATGGCCTCTATCTCTACGCCAACGAATCTTTCGCCGAGCTGTTCGGCTACGACGACAAAGACGACATCGATTGTATGCCCATCATGGACATGGTGGCTGAGAGCGATCACGACAAACTTAAAAACTTTTTGAAAGAGTTTACCCTTAAAGGGCTCGACGCCGAATCCAGCACACTGAGCTTTCAGGGCCTACGCCACGACGGCGGGCAAACCGAGGTATCACTGGAGGTGGCCCACGCCAGCTACGACGACGAACCCTGCCTGCAATTTTTAACCCGTGGCACTCGGGCTGGAGCCTCCGTAGCGGCAGCGGCGGCCGCCGCTGGTGTCTCGGCCAAAGAGCTGGAAGAAGCCAAATGGAAGGACAGCATCACCGGCCTCTATAACCGCAGCTATTTCCTGAGACATACCGAAAAAATTATCGACAGCATAGACGACGAGCAAAGCCGTTGCCTGCTGTACATTGATATCGACGATTTTGCCGATACCGCCCAGGCCAAGCTGGGGATGACCGGCGCCGACGCTGCTCTCGAAGACCTCGCGCAACTGCTAACCCGTGAAAGCGCCGAAGGCGAGACTCTGGCCCGTTTTGGCGACAGTGCCTTTACACTACTGAGTACCACCACCACCGCCAGTGAAACCGTCAGCCGAGCTGAAAAGCTGTGCGCCATCATTGCCGAGCACATCATCGAGGTTAACAGTAAAACACTGCAGCTAAACGCCAGCATTGGTATCTCGCTGGTTAACGAAAACTCCAGCAATGCCGAGCAGGTCATTGAACAAGCCATGACCGCTGCCGACCAGGTGCGCGAGCACGAGCACAACTGCGCGCTGCTGTACGAGCCCCCCGTCAGCGCGGAAGAAAAACAAGAGCGCGACATGCTAAAAGACGTACAGAACGCGCTAGACAACGATCTGTTTCGCCTTTTGTTTCAACCCATTATTAGTTTGCGCGGCTCAGAGGAAGAGTACTACGAAGTATTACTGCGCCTGCTAAACAGCGAAAATGAAGAAGTTTCACCCAACCAGTTTATCGAGACTGCCCATCAAGCGGGCATTGGAATTAAGATTGATCGCTGGGTAATTCTGGAAGCCATTAAGCTGTTATCCGAGCACCGCAGCCGCGGCAACAAAACCAAATTAATTGTTAATTTAAACAACTCATCCATTTGCGACAGCTCACTGGTGGCGTGGTTGGGCGTCGCCTTTAAAGCCGCAGGCCTGCCACCCGATGCAATCGTCTTTCAGGCCCAAGAGGTGGACATTACTAATCACCTTAACGCCGCCAAAGCGCTTAACAATGGCCTGGAAAAACTCGGCAGCAAGCTTTCGATCTCCAGCTTTGGCTGCTCGCTCAACCCCTTTAACACGCTCAAGCATGTGGATGCCGGCTTTATTAAAGTCGACGGCTCGTTCACGCAGGATGTACAGAGCAAAAGTGAAAGCCCCGAGTCACTAACCCAGCTGTTAGAACAGCTGCACGAGGCCGATAAAATTACCATTGTGCCGTTTGTTGAGAATGCCAGCGTGCTCTCAACCCTTTGGCAGGCTGGGGTGCACTACATTCAGGGGCACTATTTGCAAGAGCCAACCCAATCGATGAGTTACGACTTTAATATGGAAGGCTAACTCTGTTGCGATGTAAGCAATATCGCCACACAAAAAAGGCAGCCCGGTAGTGGGCTGCCTTTTTTTGTAAGCTATACCGGCTACAATGAGTAGCCAGGCATTTACAGCGCGAGTTTACGTACCCGCAAGGCCAGCACGATTAATAAGACCCCAATAACAATCGCAAAGGTGGCAATTAACCACAACAGCGCCAGGGCCCCGGCACCTGKCTGGGCAAACAGTACCAGGCCAAAAATAATCGAGATAACGGCGTTAAGCATCAACCACCACTCGCCGGTCATTTCTTTACGCAGACGAAACGCTGCTAGCAACTGCACCGCGCCCGTCAGAATCGCCCAGGCCGCCACGTAGTACACCAGCACCACCGCTGTCACACCCGGGGCAAACAACGCCAGCGCACCAACAATCGTGCTCAGCAGTGCACTGAGTAACAATACCCACCAATAATCGGTGTGACGCCGGCCCGAGATCGATAAATAAATACCCACAAGGCCATCCGCCAGACAAAACACACCAAACATAATCACCAACAAGGCGATAGAGAGTGCTGGCATAAACCAAGCCGTAAGACCAAATACAATGGCGATAACACCCCGCACTAACAGCACCCACCAATTCGCTGAGAATGCCTGTGCCAGAGAGAGTTTCGATGCGTCCATTATGCTTCTCCTTGATGCGAATAAAATAAACCCACTACATTATAGGCGGCATTACTCAGGCTGGTAGCGGGTAACCTTTAAACCCGACTGCTGTAACATAAGCAGCACGCTATCGGGGCCCGCCAGATGCAGCGCGCCCACCAACACCAGCTCCTTTTCTGGGGTGGCCAACAGCTGTTTAATGTGCGGCACCCAGGTTTTATTGCGCTGGGTTAAAATCAAATCGTACAGTGCCGGCGCCTCATCCAACATTGGCTTACCCATCAGGGTAAAGAGCTCATCGGCATCGCCCTCGCGCCACTCGGCTACCATCTGATCAAACATCTCTGACATTTGCTCCAGATCGTCGAGCGTGGCGTTAATAAATAAGTCGGGGTCCATTTCCGTCATGGCGACCATAAACCCTAGCTGCTCATCCGGGGTTTCCAGTTGGCCCAATGATTTGTTCTGCGCCTTCGCCTGGGCAAAATATTTTTGATCGATGCCGTCACCAAAGCCCAGCTTCTGCATTTCCATCATGGTAAAAGCCAGTGCCACAAAAGCCGGTTGAAACGCTTGCATAGGCGCCAGCGGTAGTTGGCGACTAATGGCGTACTCACTTAGGCGAGCCCAGGTTTTTTCGCTCAACTGATCTTGTAGCGTTTTGCCTTTGGGCAACATCATCGCCTGTTGCAACTTTTGGCTAAATGCCGGGTCGCTGACCACATCCATGTTGGTTTCAAACACCACCTTCTCGGCAGCGGCAAACGCCGCGGGGAATTCATCCGGTAGCGGGTAATCGCTGGGCTTTAACATATGGATAGTGCCGCCAATCAGCAGCGCGTTATCACCGTCGCTAACCTGCCATAGGTAGCTGTCGGCCTGGGCCGCCGATGCTGCACACAAAGCGCAAGCGGCTAAAAGTCCTTTTACTGGCTTCATAATGAGTCCTTAGGAGTTGGTATAGTGTAAAACGGTAAGCGTTAACCCATAGCGGACGCTACGGGCGAGCCTCTAATAAAAAGGTGACCGGGCCATCATTGGTTAAACTAACTTGCATATTGGCTGCAAAAATACCGGTGGCCACCCGTGGGTGCTGCGCTTTAAGCTGAGCGACAAAATAATCGTACAGCTCTTCGGCCAGTGCCGGACTAGCGGCACTCGAGAACCCCGGGCGCAACCCTTTGCGAGTATCGGCCGCCAGTGTAAATTGCGATATGGCCAACACCCCGCCATCGACCTCGCCAACGTTTAAGTTCATTTTATCGTCGGCGTCGGCAAATACCCGGTAGTGTAAAAGCTTGTGCAGTAGTTTATCGGCCTGCTCGCGAGTATCGTCGCGCTCGACACCCAGCAGCAGTAACAGGCCTTGATCGATACTCCCGACGCACTCACCATCAACCGCCACCGATGCCTGAGACACACGCTGTATCAAACCACGCATCGGTTACGCCATTTGGTCAGAGTCGTTGCTGAGTTTGCGCGCCAGGCCATCGGTGGCGCGGATCAGCGCATCGACAATACCCGCCTCGCGCGAGGCATGCCCAGCGTCGCGGATAATTTGCAGCTCGGCATCGGGCCAGGCCGCCTGCAGAGCAAAGGCGTTATCCAGCGGGCACACCATATCGTAGCGCCCGTGCACAATCATGCCGGGGATGCCCGCTAGTTTATCGGCGTTTTTAATAATCTGGTTGTCTTCCAAAAAGGCCTTGTTCACAAAGTAGTGAGCCTCTATGCGTGCCAGCGCTAACGCCTTAAAAGGGTTAGAGAAGGTGTCCACCACATCTTGGTTCGGCCGCAATGTTGCGCAGCGCCCTTCCCATAGCGACCACGCCTTGGCTGCCGACATCTTTTGCAGCTCGTTATCACCTGTTAAACGTTGGTGATAGGCGTGCATTAAATCGTGGCGCTCGTTCTCGGGGATCGGAGCGAGAAAATCCTTCCAGTAATCCGGGAAAATAGCGCTGGCGCCATCTTGATAAAACCAGCGTAAATCCCGCTCACGGCACAAAAAGATGCCGCGTAAAATCAGCCCCAGCACACGCTCTGGGTACGTCTCGGCGTACACCAGGCTCAGCGTCGAACCCCACGAGCCACCAAACAGAGCCCAGCGGTCGATATCCAGTGCCACCCGGATACGCTCGATGTCCTCCACCAGCGCTTGCGTGCTATTACCCTCTAACTCCGCGTGAGGGGTAGAGCGACCGGCACCGCGCTGATCAAACAAAATAATCCGGTAGCGCTCCGGGTCAAAAAAGCGCCGGTCGTACTTGCCGCACCCAGCTCCGGGCCCGCCGTGCACAAACAGGATCGGAATGCCGTCGGGGTTACCCGATTCATCGACATACAACTCATGGGGTGCCTCTACGGGAATCTGGTGACGAGCAAACGGTTTAATTTCGGGGTAGAACATCAACATGTAGGATGGCCCTGCGTACTAAGAAAGAGTGCGACTGAATATCAGCTTGCAACTTAGCACACAAAGACGATGGGAGGGAGACCCCAGTGCGTCGCACCGGGGCCGGGTCAAACATTAAAGGCAGCCTTGCCCACTAAAGGCGTCCGCTACGCCCTGTAATGCAGGCTTCGCCGACAGGTTGGCATTAAATAACAAGGGCCAAACATCCTCGTAATCCGCACCAGCGGCGTTGGCAAACTGATTCATTAACCAACTCTCATCGTCGGTCAGCCCCCAGACGGTAAACCCGCCCCGCTGATCAGCGGGCACAGTGTCCAGATAAACTTTGGTCACTTCGCAAAAACGCTGCTTTTGCTCGGCAGCCAGCTGCTCATCATACTCTGGCTGCGGCGGTGGGTTACCACCGCCGTAGGGATTCACTACCGCAATATCCAGCTCGGTTAGTTTAACCTTCAGGCCCATATCCACCACCCGCTGGAAGGCGCTTTGAAAGTCATTAATCGAGGGGTAACCCATGTAGATGTGCATCTGAAAGCCCACCCCGTCGATAATACCCTCGTCGTTGAGCGCTTCGGCAATCTCCAAAGTTTTACCTAGCCGCGTACTATTGGCGGTATTGTCGTAATCGTTGTAGTACAGATCAATGCCCGGGGCCGCATCCCGCGCTGCCTGAAAAGCCACTTTAATGTACTCGGGGATCTCACCCTCAGCCGTTGGGGGCAACTCGTTATAAAACACCGAGCGACGGAAACCATCACTGGCCCCCTGATCCACCGCTTCATTCACCACATCCCAGCTGGTCACTACACCGGGGTAATCAGCCTCAAAGTGCTCAATAATACCGGTGACGTGATTCGCCAACATCGCGGCAAAATCGCCTTCATAGCCGTTCATAAAGCCCGGCACCTGATAGCTGGAATGCCACACCAACGCGTGGCCGTGAACACTCATGCCATTGGACTCGGCAAACGCCACTAGCTGGTCGGCATCGTCAAATGTGAAGGTGTCCTCAGAAGGGTGCAGATAGCTCATCTTCATGATGTTACCGGCGGTCAACTGACTGAAGTGCCGGGCAATCACACCCTGACGCTCGCTGGCGTCACTGTGATTGAAAATACTGTAACCCTCATTGGCGGCTGATACCGCTAGACCGACAGGAAAATCCGACGGGGTTGTGGCATACAGGTCAAAATCGGGCTCAATCGCAATCGGGCCGTCTGAGCTCACCGAGGAGCTAGATGAGTTTTCCACAGATGACGACGAACTGCTCGGTTGCGAGCTGCTGGACGAACTGGATGAGGAGGAGTCCACCGACGAGGCACTGGAACTGCTTGGAGTGCTGTCGCCACCACCGGAACCACCGCCGCATGCCGTGAGTGAAGTAGCGGCAAGTAACCCTGCCAGCCATAAAAGTTGCGTGCGCATAAATCACCTATCATTAGTTTTATTGTAATGGGCAGAGTGGCGTATACTTTCTATAGCACCCTCTTATGGTCATTATGACCACTTGATGCCATTAAGTAAAGTCAGCCACAAGGAGCTATCGTGAGCGAACAGCCAATCCGTTGCCAATGGTGCAGCGACGACCCAATTTATCAGGAGTACCACGACCAGCAGTGGGGCGTGCCCTGTTACGACGCCCAAGAGCTGTTTGAAATGCTGATTTTAGAAGGCGCCCAAGCGGGCCTTAGCTGGATTACCGTGCTTAAAAAACGCGAGGGCTACCGCCGGGCTTTTTGTCAGTTTGACCCGAGCAAAATCGCTCAATTTACCGATCAGGACGTCGAGCGGTTGCGTCAGGATGCCGGCATTATTCGCAACAAGCTTAAAATCGAAAGCGCCATCAAGGCCGCCCGCGCCTATTTACAGATGCAACAAGACGGCGACGACTGGGTAGCGTTTTTATGGTCTTTTGTCGGTGGTCAGTCGATACAAAACCGCTGGCGCAGCCTGAGCGACGTGCCGGTCACCACACCCGAGTCCGACGCTATGAGCAAAGCCTTAAAAAACAAAGGCTTTAATTTTGTCGGCAGCACCATTTGCTACGCATTTATGCAGGCCACCGGTATGGTCAACGATCACACCATCGACTGTTTTCGTCACCAACCCTGTGCCAAGCTCGCGCCAGACAACAAATAAGGCTGTTACACTTAAGCATCGAAACAAACCCGTGATCCACATTACACAGGAGAGTCACCATGTTGACACGCACCTTGACGGCATTGGGCCTGGCCGCCGTACTGGCCGCCCCGTTTAGTGCCAGCGGCAAAACCGTTATCGACAGTGAACGCGCCAGTTTTGCCGTTGAAACCATTGCCGAGGGCCTAAAAAACCCCTGGGGCCTGGCGTTTTTGCCCGACGGCACCATGCTCGTCAGTGAACGCGCCGGAAACTTGCGCTTGGTGAGCACCTCAGGGCAAATCTGGCCAGCCCTAAAAGGGCTGCCCGAGATTGTCGCCAAAGGGCAAGGCGGGCTACTGGATGTCGCGATCGACCCAGATTACGCCTCTAACGGACGTATCTATTTTAGCTACTCGGAACCCAGCGAAGATGGTGACACCAACAGTACGGCCGTTGCCTCAGCGCGTATCGACGATGATCAATTAGTCGATGTCACCCGCATTTTTAGCCAGCAACCCAAAGTCAAAAGCACCTCGCACTTTGGCTCACGGCTGGTGTTTGGCAGCGACGGCACCCTGTTTGTCACCCTCGGCGACCGCTACTCGCGCAAAGACGACGCCCAAACCCTGGACAACCACCACGGTAAAGTCGTGCGCATTAACACCGATGGCAGTGTGCCCGCCGACAACCCCTTTGTTGACACCGAAGGTGCGCTACCCGAGATCTGGTCTTACGGCCATCGCAACATGCAAGGCGCGGCCATTCACCCTCAAACTGGCGCATTGTGGAGCGGCGAGCACGGCGCCCAGGGCGGCGACGAAATTAACATCGACCGCGCCGGCCTAAACTACGGCTGGCCAGTAATTACCTACGGTGAAGATTACGGCGGTGGCAAAATTGGCGAGGGCTTTAAAAAAGAGGGAATGGAAACACCCGTGTATTACTGGCTACCCTCACTGGCAACCGCGGGCCTCACCTTTTACACCGGTGATAAATTCCCCGACTGGCAAGGCGATATGTTTGTCGCCAGCTTAAAAGGCCAAACCCTGTCGCGCCTTGATATCGAAGGCGAGCGTGTGCTGCACGAAGAGCGCCTATTAAAAGACGACGTGGGCAAGCGCCTGCGCCACGTGGTGCAGGGACCAGAGGGCTACCTGTACTTACTCACCGATGACTCTAACGGCGCCATCTTGCGCCTGAGCCCAGAAGAGTAAACCCAACCCGAGTACACCCGAGCTCCCGCCTCTACCTCCAGAGGCGGGTTTTATCCGTAGCCACCCGGCGACAACCGTGCACCAACGACCTATCCGGCAAATTCACGCCACAGCTGGTAAACTTTGCCTAACGACATTACAAAGGCAAGACCATGACAGCACGGTACCGGGCTCTTACCGACAACGCCCATGACACGGTTAAAACCACACCCCGCACCGGGGTTTTATTAACAAACCTCGGCACCCCCGACGCCCCCACTAAAGCGGGTTTACGTCGTTATTTGGCCGAGTTTTTATCGGACCCACGCATCGTCGAGATCCCCCGCCTGCTCTGGCTGCTGATTTTGCACGGCATTATTTTAAACATCCGCCCCAAGCAATCCGCCAAACTCTATGAAAGTATCTGGACCGACGAGGGCTCGCCACTGCTGGCCATCAGCCGCCGCCAGCGCGACGCCATCGCCAAAGCCCTTGGCCCCGAGGTAAAAGTCGCCCTCGGCATGCGCTACGGGAATCCGTCTATCGCCAGCGCCCTGGCCGAGTTACAAGCGGCCGGCGTGCGCAAAATTGTCGTATTGCCGCTCTACCCTCAGTACGCGGCCGCGACGGTTGGCTCCACTTTCGATGCGGTATCTAAAGAGCTGCAACACTGGCGCTGGGTGCCCGAGCTGCACTTTTTAAGCGGCTACTGCGAGCACCCGGGTTACGCCACCGCCCTCGCTGCAACCATGAGTGAGCACCAAGCCGAACACGGCGCACCCGACAAATGGGTGTTCTCGTATCACGGCACCCCCAAGTTCAGCCTGGAAAAAGGCGACCCTTACTACTGCTTTTGCGTAAAAACCACCCGCCTGGCCGCCGAGAAAGCCGGCCTCAACCCCAACGACTGCATCACCACGTTCCAGTCGCGCTTTGGCAAAGCCGAGTGGCTAAAACCCTACACCGAACAAACCCTAAAAGAACTGCCCGCCCAAGGCGTAAAAAATATCGCCATCCTAAGCCCCGCCTTTAGCGCCGACTGCCTAGAAACCCTAGAAGAGCTAGAAGAACAAAACCGCGATTTCTTTTTAGACGCCGGCGGCGAGCAATACCATTACATACCGGCGCTAAATGATAGGGCCGATCATATTGAATTGTTGGTGGATATTTTGCAAAAGGCGGGAGCGGCTTAGGCTTCATCCACAAAAAAACGATGTAAGTTGGAGTGCCACTCGACTTATTTAGATCCCATATTGAGATTGTTTGTCCTCCTCGCCAAACGACAGAGGACAAACAAATCAAAGGCCCCGGCGAGTCGTATGACTACCACGCGCTGGCAACGAAACACTATCCCCACAACACCCCGTGTAACATCTTAAGCGCCAACAACACCATGACCACCGCAAAAATCCGCTTTAACACGGCCACCGGCAACCGATGCGCCAAACGCGCGCCAAGCGGCGCGGTCATAAAGCTCATCAACGCCATCGCCAGCACCGCCGGCCATACGACATAGCCCAGGGTGTAATCGGGCAGCCCACCGACGCCCCAGCCATTAACAATATAGCCCGCCGCCCCGGCGGCGGCGATCGGCAAACCTACGGCGGCCGAGGTGCCCACCGCACGGGCGAGAGGTGTATTGCACCACACCAAAAACGGCACGGTCAGCGAGCCGCCACCAATAGCGACTAATGCCGATACACCGCCAATGCCGGTGCCCACCGCGCCAAGCCCGAGCGGCCCCGGCAACGAGCGGTCGGGGCGCGGCGGTTTGCCAATAATCATATAGAGCGCCACCGCGCTCATAAATAACGCAAAGAAAATCGCCAACGGCACTGCACTTAAAAAACTGGCGATAAAGGTTGCAGCAAACGTGCCCACTAACACGCCGGGCGCTAAACCTTGCACCGCACGCCAAACCACCCCTTTGCGCCGATGGTGGGCGCGAGCGCTGGCTACCGCCGTAGGCACAATGGCCGCCATCGAGGTGCCGAGCGCCAGGTGCACATTGTGCTCTGCGCTAAAACCCTGAGCGGTAAACATCATGCTCAGCACAGGCACCATAATGCCGCCACCGCCAATACCAAGCAGCCCTGCAAAGACGCCGGTTACCGCGCCCAACGCGAGATAACTCAGCAACCAGATCCACTCCACTAACAACTCCTATCCATGTAAATCGCGTACCTATTGCCCGTCGCTATCACGCTTTTTACCGCGGCCCGGCCCCTCGCGCTCCATCCGCTCAAGCTCTTGCTTGTACTTTTCAAGATCTTCCCAATCGAAGGGGCTGCCGACGTTAAGCCCTTGCTCCAGGTGCGCCGCGCGCTCCCGGGCATTGTGCTCCAGCGAGTGATCTTCATCCTCGTTCTCGCTGGTTTTATCCTGTTTCGCCTGTTGGTCGCGCTCGTACTTTTTGAGAAATTCCGATGCTTTCATAATCACCTCCGGTGGTTAGCCACTATAATGACGCCTTTTCCGCTATTAATGAAAGATCATCCATGAGCCGCGAGCGTTTTGAGAAGTTTATAAGAGTGTTGCACCAGCGTCAGCCCGACATGACAGTACTGACCGATAAAGTCCATAAGGGGCAGAATATCTCGGCCATTATGCGCACCGCCGAGGCGGCGGGCATCGGTCAGGTGCATATGGTAAAGCCCGATCGCGGTCACATTGTGTACCACAACACCGCCGGCGGCATCGGCCGTTTTACCAGCCAGCGCGTGCACGAGCGCATTGAAGATGGCTTTGCCCACCTGCGCAAACGCGGCTTTACCCTGGTAGCGGCGCACTGGTCCGAGCGGGCGGTGCACTACCGCGAGTTTGACTACACCCAACCGTTTGCGCTGGTGATGGGAGCCGAGAAAAAAGGCCTGAGCGATTACGCCGCCCGCGAGGCGGACGCCCACGTCACCATCCCCAATATGGGTTTGGTCGAGAGTTACAACGTCAGTGTCGCCGCCGGGATTATCCTGCAAGAGGCACTACACCAACGGCAGCAGGCAGGGCACTACCAACGTGGCTGCACCGAAGATGACCATTACCATAAAACCCTGTTTGAATGGGCGCAGCCCGATATGGCCCGCTACTGCAAACAACACCAGCTGCCCTACCCCGAGCTGGATGAGGACGGCGACCTGATACCGCCAGAGGCGACCGCCTATCGCCGCCCCAGGGACAAGCGCGACGCATAACCCACGCCCGGCGCAGCACAAAATTGGTGTACACTCGGCTTACGTTTTACCTCGGCCACGCAGGCTGCCAGTATCTTGATCAATAAATGGAGTGAATCATGGTATCTATTGTTAAAAACTTCTTTCGCACGGCGGCCATCGCCCTGTGCTGTATCAGCGCTGGCGCCAGTGCCGACGCGCTCGACGATATATTAGATCGCGGCACCATCCGCGTGGGTGTGGCCGAGTTCACCCCCTGGACCATGAAAAACGAAAAAGGCGAGCTGACGGGCTTTGATATTGATGTGGCCCGCAAAATTGCCGCCGACATGGGCGTTAAGGTCGAGTTTGTCGAGTACGAGTGGGAAAAAATCTTGCCATCGCTGGCCGAAGGTAAAGTCGATATGGTCGCCGCTGGCGTGGCCATTACCCCCAAGCGCGCGCTGCAGGTTGAGTTTACTAACCCCTACTCGGAGTCGGGCGTTGGCTTAGCCGCCAATATCGAGAAAACCCGCAACGTTAAAACCCTCGCGGAAATGAACAACAAAGACTTCACCATTGCCGTGGTACGCGACACCATCGCCTTTGACGTATCCAGCTCGCTGTTTAAAAACGCCGAGGTAAAAGTATTTGAAACCTCTAAAGCCGCCGAGCAAGCGGTATTGGATGGCAAAGCGCACGCTTACATTGCCAGTCAACCCGTGGTGACGTACTTTTCGGTCAGCAACAGCAAAAAAATTGACCTGCCTATGAATGCACCGCTGTTAAGCTATAAAAATGGCCTGGCCGTGCACAAAGGCGAGCAATCACTGCTAAACTTTTTAAATGCGTGGATTGTTGCCCGCACTGCCGACAAATGGTTGCCGGCAAGTACCCGTTACTGGTTTACCAGCCTGGAGTGGAAGGAGGCGCAATAATATGGCGCTTAAATTTCCGTTAATAACCACCCTGTTTCTCGGCGCCGCACTGGTAGCGGTCGCCCAGGACAGCAACCGCAATGCCGCAGACGACCGGGCGATGGAAGAGATTGTGGTCACCGCGCCCAACTGGCGTAAGGAAACCGCTCCCACTTTACCGGAAGACCCTCGCTGGCAAATTGACGATGAAACCCGGGTTAAGATGCAAAGCCGTATGCAATTTGGGTACGACCCGGTGCTGGATGAAATTCGCAACAGCGACAACCGCATCAAGCTGCACAGCGACGTCAACGAGCCAGAGCCGTCTACGATTTTTCGCTTTAGCTTTTAGCTTGTCCGGCGCCTTAAACACACCTGTGATTAAGGCGCCGCCCTTCCTTTACACTTCTTGCATATCCCTTAGCCTAACTCGCTTTCTGGCGCTTGTATTCGCACACGCTACACGGCAAAGTACCTGCTAATAAATCATACTAATTGCGGCCCGGCCCCCAGTCAGGCGAGATAAGAATAGGCACATACCATGAACCATCTGCGTTTGTTTGCACCTCACGGTGCGCTGTTAGTTTGTTTAGCCGCCGGCAGCGCTCATGCCGAGACTTTCACCTTGCAGTCCCCGGACGAGCGCTTAGCGATTAGCATCGACGTGGCACAAAGCGTCAGCTGGTCTGCCACGCTCGACAAAACGCCGGTCATTACTGACAGCACCATCGGCTTAACGCTAAAAGGCCTGGGTGACATCACCCACGACAGCAAATTGATTAGCGTTGACCGCAACAGCGTCGATACCCAGCATACGCCGGTGGTTAAACATAAATCCGGTACCATCGACGAGCGCTACCGCGAGCTGTCGCTGCGGTTTGATAACGACTTTGGCATTGATTTTCGCGCCTATGATGACGGCGTAGCCTACCGTTTTGTGGGTGAATACGATCAGCCCATTGCCGTCACAGACGAGACCATGGCGCTTAACTTTCCCGCCGGTGCCAGCACGTTGTTTCCTGAAGAAGAGTCGTTAGTTTCTCACTACGAGCGCCTGTATGTACCGGCAAAAGTCGCCGACATCGCCCCCGAGCGCTTTGCCTCACTGCCGGCCTACGTCGGCGTTAACGATATTAATATAGTCTTTACAGAGGCCGACCTGTACGACTACCCCGGCCTGTTTTTATACGGCACCGGGCAAGACGGTTTTAGCGCGGGCTTTACCCCCAGGGTTACCGAGGCCACCCCCATGGCCGGCTCGGAAGACCGCAACCAAAGCCTTAGCTTTGGCGATACTCTGGCCGACACACAAGGCGAGCGCACGTTCCCCTGGCGCGTGGCGGTGATCAGCGACGATGACGGCGCTCTCATCGAAAGCCAACTGGTGTGGCTGTTATCGCGCGACAACCAACTGGCCGACAACAGCTGGATTAAACCCGGCCGTATCGCCTGGGATTGGTACAACGCCAACAACCTATTTGATGTGGACTTTAAGGCAGGCATCAATACCCAAACCTACAAAGCCTACATCGACTTTGCCGCCGACTACGGCCTTGAGTATGTGATTTTGGACGAGGGCTGGACCAAAACCACCACCAACCTGCTGGAAATGAACCCCGACATCGATGTGCACGAGCTGGTGCGTTACGGCCAAAGCAAAGGCGTCGAGATTATTCTTTGGGCGCTGTGGGGCCCACTCGACAAAGATTATCAAAACATCTTAAAAACCTACGGCGAATGGGGTGTGGCCGGCATCAAAACCGACTTTATGCAGCGCTCCGATCAGTACATGGTGAACTTTTACGAGAAAATCGCCCGCGAAGCCGCCAAGCACGAGCTGCTAGTGGACTTTCATGGTGGCTTTAAACCCACCGGTCTGCGCCGCGCTTACCCTAACGTGATGACCTACGAAGGCGTAAAAGGTAACGAGAACAACAAGTGGAGCGCCGATATTACCCCAGAGCACACAGTCACCTTGCCGTTTATTCGCATGGTTGCCGGCCCCATGGACTTTACCCCCGGCGCCCTGCGCAACGCGCACGCCGCCAATCACCACATTAGCCACTACCGCCCGGTGAGCTTAGGCACCCGCGCTCACCAGGTGGCCATGTACGCCGTGTACGAGAGCGCCCTGCAAATGCTGTGCGAGTCGCCCTCGACCTACCGCCGCGAGCCCAAAGTCACCGAATTTATCAGTCAGTTTCCCGCCGACTGGGATGAAACCCGCGTGCTGGACGCGCAAGTGGCCGACTACATCCTGGTGGCCCGGCGCAACGGTGATACCTGGTACATCGGCGCCATGACCGACGACACCGCGCGCACCTTAACCATCGACTTTAGCTTTTTGGGCGAGGGCAACTTCAGCCTGACCGCGCTGCGCGACGGCATCAATACCGAGCATTTTGCCGAAGATTATAAAATCGACAACCAAACCGTGAAGGCCGGGGACAAGCTCACCATCAATCTTGCCTCGGGCGGCGGCTGGGCGGGGATTGTTAAAAGCCGTTAACGCGGCTTGTCGGAGGTCAGATGCGGTGGACGGTGGACGGTGGACGGTGGGCGAGATTTTAACTGGCCGGGGCTAGGCTGGGCTGGGCAAAGATAGCCCGTTCCCCGTTCCCCGTTCCCCGTTCCCCATCGAACTCATGGCATAATAGCCGCTGCCGCAGCGGCACCTATCACCCGACACGCAACAACAGAGAGTAACCCATGGCGTCTTTGCAGGATCAACTGAAACAAGCGGGCCTTATTAACGACAAAAAGGCCAAGCAGATTCAAAAAGACAAGCGCAAGCAAACTAAGCAAGCGCATAAATCCAAACAAGTGGTAGTGGACGAAACCAAACAGTCGGCTCAGGCCGCCCGCGCCGCCAAAGCCGAACGCGACCGCGAGCTAAACCGTCAGCGCCAGGCCGAGGCCGAGAAAAAGGCCATTGCCGCGCAAATTAAGCAGCTGATTGAAAGCAACCGCCAACCCAAGCACGAAGGGCGCGAGGCCGAGCTGGAATACAACTTTACCGACGGCAAGACCATTAAAAAGCTGGTGCTGGGCGAGCAGGCCCATGGCCGGGTGACCCGTGGCCAGCTCAATATTGTAAAGCTGGGCGAGGGCTACGAACTGGTGCCCAAAATGATCGCCGACAAAATTGCCGAGCGCGACGCCGCTTACGTGCTGGTGGCCAACACCGTTAGCGCCGAGACGCAGGATGAAGACGATCCTTACAAAGACTTTGTGATTCCCGATGACCTAATGTGGTAAGCCCGCCAAACGCAGGTAGATAATGACAATAAATCGCAGAACACTCCTGGCGCGCACAGCCATGCTGGCCGGTGCGCTGGCACTCACCAAGCAAAATGCCATCGCCAAGGCACTCAACGACACCGGTTTAAAAGATCTTTATAAAGACGATTTTTATATCGGCACCGCCATTGGCAACGCCCGCCTAAACAGCCCGCCAGCCGGGTTTAACGCCCTTGTCGCCCGCGAGTTTAACGCCCTAACCATGGAAAACGACATGAAGTGGGAGCGTATACACCCCACGCCCGACCAGTGGGCGTGGGAGCGGGCCGATAAATTTATGGCGCTGGGCGAGCAGCAGCAAATGTTTATGGTGGGCCATGTTCTGGTGTGGCACTCGCAGACACCCGACTGGGTGTTTAACGACGACCACGGTCAGCCTCTGCCCCGCAAAGCCCTGCTGGCACGCATGAAAACCCACATCGATACTCTGGCCGGCCGTTACCGAGGCCGAATCCACGCCTGGGATGTGGTGAACGAGGCAGTGGATGAAGATAAAGGCTGGCGCAAAAGCCCCTGGTTTAACCAGATCGGCCCGGACTTTGTCGAGCACGCCTTTCGCTACGCCCGTGCCGCCGCACCCGAGGCGCAACTACTGTACAACGACTACAACATGCACAACCCCGGTAAACGCCAATTTGTAGTCGACATGATTAAGCGTTTTAAAGAGGCCGGTGTGCCCATCGACGGCGTGGGCATGCAGGGCCATGTAGGGCTGGCCTACCCCGACATTGCCGAGTTTGAAAAAAGCATTAAGGCATTCGCTGCCACCGGCGTCGCGGTGCATATCACCGAGCTAGACGTCGATACCCTGCCGGTTGCCTGGGAGCATATCGGCGCCGAGATCTCCAGTAACTTTGACTACGCTGACGAGCTAAACCCCTACCCCAACGGCTTACCCGCTGAGGTAGAAGCCCAGCTGGCCGAGCGCTACGCCGAGTGGTTTGCGCTATTTTTAAAGCATCGCGAGAGCATTGCCCGGGTGACCCTGTGGGGCACCGGCGACAGCGAATCCTGGAAAAACAACTTCCCGGTACGCGGGCGCACCAACTACCCGCTGCTGTTTGACCGGGATTACCAGCGTAACGCCGCCTACCATGCAGTCGCCGCCCTGAAAAAATAACCGCTGCGGGCCCTTGCCCCATTAGGATGAAGCCGCAATATTTGCTATATTGCGGCCCACTTGGCAAATCCGCGCCAAGGCGCTTTTCTCCCTGGCGCCGCGTCGCTAACCTGCCCAAATTGATCTAATGGCCATCAGTGCCACTTACAACGCATCAGGATGACTCGATGGCAGACCCCTGCTTTCAAATAAAAGGCACAAGCGTCACCAGCATGGTGCTGGATTTATACCACTATCAGGGCGAAGAATTCGCCAGCGCCCTGCATCAAAAAGTGCAATCGGCCCCTCTGTTTTTTACCGGCTCGCCCCTGTATATCAACCTCGCCTCTTTTAACGGTGAGCTGAGCAAACCCGAGCTGCAAGAGATTATTAAACACTGCCAATCGCTGGGCTTTCAGCTGTTTGGCTGTAAAGGTGGCAGCGAACCCCAGGCCAAGCTGGCCAAAGATTTAGGTTTGGTGCATTTACCAGCCTCGCGCGCCCGCCCGGATAAAACCGAGCCCAGCCCCGAGCCCGAACCTGCCCCAGTAGCCAGCCCGGAGCCAGAGGCCATTAGCCGCCCCACCCGTATTATCGAGCGCCCGGTGCGCTCGGGGCAGCAGATTTATGCCGAGGGGTCAGATTTGATTTTGCTGGCACAGGTTAGCGAGGGCGCCGAGGTAATTGCCGACGGCAACATTCACGCTTACGGCCCATTGCGTGGCCGCGCCTTAGCAGGCGTGCGCGACAACCCTAATGCGCGTATATTCTGTCAGCACTTAGAGGCCGAGCTAGTCTCCATCGCCGGCCACTTTGTGCTTAACGATACCCTGCGGGAGCGTTGCTGGAAGCAACCGGCACAGGTTTTTTTACAAGACGATTCCATTGAAATTGCCGCACTGTAAAAGTGCCAAACACATTGAGGAAACACCGTGGCTAAAATTATTGTTGTGACTTCGGGTAAAGGCGGCGTGGGCAAAACCACGTCCAGTGCAGCCATCTCTACCGGGCTGGCACTGCGTGGCCACAAAACCGTGGTAATCGATTTTGACGTGGGCCTGCGTAACCTGGATTTAATTATGGGTTGCGAGCGCCGCGTAGTGTACGACTTTGTCAACGTGATCAACAAAGAGGCCTCGTTAAAACAGGCGCTGATCAAAGACAAGCGCACCGACGGCTTATTTATTTTGCCTGCCTCGCAAACCCGCGACAAAGACGCCCTGACCCACGAAGGCGTTGAAGCGGTACTGGACGAGCTGGCCAAAGACTTTGACTACATCATTTGTGACTCGCCAGCCGGTATTGAGCAGGGTGCGCAGATGGCGCTGTACTTTGCCGAAGAGGCCATCGTGGTAACCAACCCCGAGGTATCCTCGGTGCGCGACTCAGACCGCATTTTGGGTATTTTGCAAAGTAAGTCGCGTATGGCCGAGCAGGGCAAGGCGGTTAAAGAGCACTTACTTTTAACCCGCTACAACCCCACGCGCGTGGCCAGTGCCGAAATGCTTAGTGTGGCGGACGTCGAAGAGATTCTCGCCATCCCGCTGCTCGGCGTAATCCCCGAGTCCGAGGCCGTACTCAAAGCCTCAAACCAAGGCGCACCGGTCATTTTAGATACCGAATCACAAGCCGGCCAAGCCTACGAAGATGCCGTGTCTCGCCTGCTGGGCGACGAAGTAGAGCATCGCTTTTTAGAGCAAACTCAAAAAGGTTTCTTTAAGCGATTGCTAGGAGGTAAATAATGGGCATACTGGATTATCTGCTAAAGAAAACCAAACCCACCTCCTCGGCATCGGTGGCTAAAGAGCGACTGCAAATTATTGTCGCCCACGAGCGCAGCCACCGCGGCCAACCCGATTACCTGCCGCTGATGCAGCAGGAAATCCTCGAGGTGATCCGCAAATACGTCGAGATCGATCAAGACCAGGTGTCGGTGCAGGTCGATAACGCCGACGACTGCTCGGTGCTGGAGTTAAACATTACCCTGCCAGAGCGCTAACCTCTGGCGGCGCGATTCCGGCATGCCCCACTTAAACTCGCGGCGCTTGGTGGCAAAACCCACCGCATCAGTTGCCGCGAGCTTTACTTTGCCTAACAGACACGCCCACCGCCGGCGCGTTACAATAGCGGCACTATTTGGTTCTCACCAAACTCTAGCTCCATAATTAAAACACCCGCATATCTACCTACCGGCCACGCTCTGCGTGCAGCCGGCGCTGCTGGTGTTTACACAACGGAAGTCGACATGACCCACAGCGCTACCACACAAAACTCTGCGCCTCTCAGCAAAGGCGCCATGCTGATGATTGAAATTGCCCTGGCCATTGGCGGCTTTGGTATCGGCACCGGCGAGTTCGCAGCCATGGGCTTAATGCCCGGCATTGCCGAAGGCCTCGGCGTGAGTGAGCCACAGGTAGGGATTGTGATTAGTGCTTACGCGCTGGGTGTGGTGATCGGCGCGCCCCTGTTGGCCATTGCCGGCGCGCGGCTCTTTCACCGGCACTTGCTGCTGTTATTAATGGGCTTTTACGCGCTGGCCAATATTGCCAGCGCCTTTGCCCCCAACTACGAAAGCTTAATCGCCATGCGCTTTATTGCAGGCCTGCCCCACGGCACCTACTTTGGCGTGGCGGCGCTGGTGGTCGCAAGCCTGGTGCCGCCCAGCCAGCGCGGCAAAGCCGTCAGCCGGGTCATGATCGGCCTCACCCTCGCGGTGCTGATTGGCAACCCGCTGGCCACCTGGCTCGGGCAAACCATAAGCTGGCGCTACGCATTCGCCTTAGTGGGCGTTATCTCGGTGCTTACGCTCGCCTTAATTGTGTGGTTTGTACCGCTCAACAAGCAGCAAGTGCGCAACAATCCGCTGCACGAAATCAAAGCCTTTAACCGGCCGCAAGTGTGGTTGGCACTACTGATTGGCGCCACCGGCTTTGCCGGCGTGTTTGCCGTATTCAGCTACCTGGCCCCCACCATTTTGCACGTCACCGGTGAAAGCAAAATGTGGATTCCCATCGCCATGGCCACCTTTGGTTTGGGCGGCTTTACCGGTAATATCGTGGGCGGCTGGCTGTTTGATAAATACCAGTTTAAAGCCGTGGGCGGCGTGTTGTTGTGGAGCATATTTATCTTACTGCTCTACCCACAAACCACCTCCGAGCTGTGGAGCATTTTGCTCGCCACTTTTTTAGTCGGCACTGTCGTGGCAGTATCACCACCACTGCAAACTCATTTAATGGACGTCGCCCCCGGCGCACAAACCTTATCGGCAGCCTCGCACCACGCCGCCTTTAACACCGCCAATGCCCTGGGCCCGCTACTGGGCGGCATGGCTATCTCGGCCGGTTTTGGCTGGAGCTCAACCGGCTACGTAGGCGCCGCAACCGCCACCGTCGGCTTGATCTTTTTTGTGATTGCTCTGCAATGGCAGGATAAAGACCTTTTACTTTAAAATGCCTTGTACCAATCGCAAATGGAAGGGAAGCAATGAAGACCCCAAACCATAAAGGCATACCAACATATATATCATCAGTCATCTGAAAATCTAACGCCCGCATTTGCGGCTGGTTTGGAGCGCAGCGGAAAACCAGTCCGATAATATGCGCTTGTTATGACTTTCTTTCTTCTAAGCTATTTTCTGTTTGCTTTGGCATAAACATCCGTTTTGGGGTTTCATCAAAAAACTCAATATTAAAAGACGAATATCCTCCGGCAGGAAGTACTCTGACCCAGGGGTCTTTCAGTTCATCCTCACTAAAGTCCACTGGGATTTCTGGGCCGAATTCAGTGAGATCTATTTCTATATCACTGGGACCAAGCTCCTTAATCTTATAACCGTTGGAATAGATGTGAATAGCCTTAATTTTTTCTGCTAAAGTTTTATTGCAAAACGGGAATAGCATTGCTTCATCAATATCCCTAAGCGTAAGACCGTCAGGATTTCTAATCAAACTATCCTTACTATATTGAATGGGGATAAATTCTACATAATCCATTCCTATACTAGAAGAAGAACCCACTTTAGTATATTTCTCTTCTTCGTAGTCCTGATCTTCGTCTTCAATATCTATAATTTGTTCCCATTGACCGCCGCCAATACCATATTTGATGCCACTTTTTTGCTCAGTAAAATCCGCTGCAATATCTTCCCTCATTCGATTCGATCTATCCGTACGACCAAATAGTATTGAAAGGATTTTATTTTTTGGTTCTTTCAAGTATAGGGAACAAAAGAGTCTAAAATGACCGATATCTTCAGCAGTATACTTTTGGTTAAGCTCTATAGATAAAGTCAAATGAGATAAAGTACTTGAAGCTTCTTGGAAGAACAAAATTCGATTCAATGTATTTTCAACTTTTTGAAATCCGGTTGATATTACAGATTGAATATCATCGCCCCACTTAGCAAAAAAACTCGCCTGTTCTTCCTCAGACAAGGGAATATTTAAATGCTGAAACCTAATTGAAAACCCATCTGGGGTATCAAGGGATATTCTTATTCTTTCCCTATCCATGATCTCACAATGAATCATTCCACGAGTTTTGGCTTTCTCTATAAGCTGGTCTTTTTCGCCGATTGTTAGATTTATGTTTGTATAAAATACAAACACCTCTGGCTTTTTATCAGCAGACAAGGCGCTGTTTAAGTCTTCATTAAATTTTCTATTAATTGTTTTCTTTTGATCCGCAGAATCATTTGCTTGATTCACAAACCCCACAGCGCCAAATGCAATATGATCGTTTCGGTAGATAGCTTCAATATCACGACCACCGTCGCGTCCTCCACGAGGATGTCTTGGGCGAACATCAGAAAATCTCTTATCTAATGCAAGAACTGATCGACACAATTGTTCTCGACTTAGCTGATTTGTATCTAAATAGTTCTTTATTCTTTGGTCAGTCTCGTAGCTCAATGGATAGCCCTTGTCCTTTAGTCATAACGCCGCCAGCAATTGCTGGTGAACTTGTGGATTTTTTTGCGGCTCCTTCTTTTTGCAAAAAAAGCTGAAAGTTTAGCGGTCAGGTTGACTGGCCTTGTTAGTTTTGAAATGCAGGGAGAATAATATCTGCCAAAGTCGTGAGCAAAAATACAACTACACCTAAGCAATAAAGTTTTACAGTTGTCTTATCGTCGTTTTCAATGCGCTCTAATTCATTTATCTGCTCTTCATATACTTCTAGAGACTTTTCATTCATATCTTGTCTATTGCTATTTTCATTTTGAGTGCATTTCAAGGCTTCTTGGTCAACTTTAATAATTTTTTGCTCTATATTGTCATGTTCTATTCTTCTACCAAACGCTTGAAGAGTGCCATAACCAAACATAAACCAAGATGAAAACTTAAATACTGAATTAGCTAAATTAAACCAATCTAGTGTAGTAGTTTTGTCATTAATACAGTACACAAGCAAACCAATGATTGCAGCTAACAGAGAGACTATAAAAATCATACATAAATTATATGTAAATGATTGAGTTTTTATTAATTTTTTGAACATGACTACCTTTAAAACTAACGCCGCGGTTTGGGGCTGACATGGAGCGCCAGCGGAATGGCAGTCCCAGCCGAAGGCGACAACACCGCCTTGTTAAGTTGCAATACTGGCATGCCAAGTGTACTCATTTTCTTTAGGACTGGACCCCAGTAGTACAGCCCCCATCCCATAATCATCGAAAAGCTTTATGACTGGGTGACTACTACCAAAGTGTTTGCTCAATTCCGGCCAAGCAGCGCACAACTGTGAAAGCAACCTACGACCTTGCTCAATATCTGATATTGCCCGTGACATATTGGTGTTTTCGCTGCTCCACGTCGAAACCAACAAAACCGTTTCACTATTGCTTATGGATAAATTTGAAATTTGCAACGGCTCTTTGCCCTCTGACATTAGCTCAAGAGCAATCGAGCTTCTTTTTGTGTTTATTTCTTCAGGCTCAATTCTCATGGCAACTTAACGCCGCGCTCAGTGGCGGCTTGCCTTGTGCGCCTTTTGCGCGAAAATGGGAGCGAAGCGACCGCGCATAAGGTGCATAAGGTAAGCCGTCCGCTGCAGTGCTTTGTTAACAGTTTTGGGGCCTGATAGCGACCGCCGTAATCTCCACTAGCACATCACCTTCTAGCTCAACACCTAGACATGCTCTTTGTGGCCAATTGGCTTGATTTGGGCCAATCCAGGAGCACCATGCTTCGTCCATCTGCGGCTTTTCGTTCATTCTTGCGATGAATACTTGAGCCGAAAGTATGTGCTCTGTACTTGAGCCAAGATCTTCTAAGTTAGCAGATAGTATTTCCAGAGCCTGTCGTGTTTGCGCTTTTGTACCCACACTTGTATCCGGTGAAGTAGCGACGGAGAACACCAGATCTTTATATGCAGAAGACTTACTTCTTCCTTTATATATTCCGGCCACTCTTTCAATCATGGTACTACTCATTGACTGTTAACAGCTAATTCATGCGACTCAGTCGCACTTTGTCCTATCACCCTATCCCCGGTAGAAACTGGATGAAGTCAAACATATAGGCCGTTGAAAACAAAGGGGAAAAACTCATAATCTAACAGCTCCATGTTTGGGGAAAGTGCGACTCATGTTAATCAGCAGTCTAACTTTATTTTTTGCTCTTTATCTGCAAACCCTACTAAGCCATTGAGTTGCTTAGCAATATATCGCCCGGGTCACATTAGCGCACTATTTTGCTCAAGGGTTTCCCCTGAGCAGCGAATACCACCTCAATTGCCTGATGCGCGCGCTTAGATTTCACCGCTAAGTCAATTGCTTAAACACGCGGCAGAAACTGTATTCGTAAAGAAATAAAGGCGATTTCTAACAGCGCCTTACCCCGGCAGGTACGCCTGGATCTTATGTTCCCGTAGAATATTACGCCATGCCGGTAAACACAACCGCGCCTGACACACATTAATAATGCCCGAAAATACCAAACAGACGGTTAACCATCGGCCTCTGGTGCACTAAACGCTTTACTGTAAAACCCCGACGGATCGAAACAACACACGCGCTTTTTGCCCGAGGCCAACATGTCACAGGCGTCATCAACTCGCTTAGCGCGGGTCTTGGCTTGCCTGGCCGACTCCACCCAGTGAATCCAATCGACGCGCGCCAGGGTGGTGGTTGCCTGCCACACATCCAGCGCTGCCGGTGCAGCATCCAGAGCCTGCTGTAAATCGCGCGGCACAGCCGGTTCGGGCTCGTCCGCCACCGGCGCGAGCTTTAACTCCACCACATCACCAAAATTAACACCCGCAGCTTGCATAAGCGTTTCATCAATGCGCAACCAGTGGCTTTTGTTGCCATCGGGCTCAAGCATTAAGGTAAAAGGCTGGCCATTAAGCTCACCCGCTACCGAGGTACGGCCGCGCCTGGGTAAGGTGTCGCTGACCTCATGCGGCAACACCACAAAAGCCCACAGACTCTCGCCCATGTTTTTTGGGCGAAGCAGCCGCGCATTAAACACAGAATTGACGCCAAGTTTATCCATAAGCGCACTACCTTAAAACATCATTCGCTACAACACATTGCATCAATCATTAGAGAGTTAAGCACAAGCGTGAGAAAACACATTCAACATCCACTGCAGCGCCTGCCCATCATCTAACGGCTCTACCAACGAGTTTACTCCCCGCTGATACACCGGTTCGCCAATCGCCGCGCGGCGTTTATCCATTAAGGCTTTGGCATAATCGCGTGTAAACTCCGGATGCCCCTGCAGGGTAAGAAGATGATCGCCAATTGATGTCATCGCTATGGGGCAATAGTCGGTTGCCGCTAACACGTTGGTGCCGGGCGCCACTGATACCACTTGATCCTGATGACTGGACAGCAACGTAAACGAATCGCCGGGCGTGCCATAGCGCACGGCCGATTCGGTTAATTGATTGCGATGCACACCGACACACCAGCCACCCGGCGCGTTAACCACAGACCCACCCAAAGCCTGATGAATAATTTGATGACCAAAACAAATGCCCACCAATGGCACCCGATCATTCTCCATGGCTTTTATGCGCTGCTTTAATAACTCAATCCATTCGTCACTGTCGTACGCCGCCGATTGACTGCCGGTTATTAGCACACCAGCGTATTCGTTTAAGGACTGTGGGTACTGCTGTTTATTAACATCAAAACGCTCAAAACGAAGCGCAGAGTTAACGGCCGATAAGCTTTTGATAAACATATCGGGGTATTGGCCATGCTCACGGGCAAGCTCGGTGGGAATGGTGTCGGTGTTAAAGATGGCAATAGGTTTCACATATCCTCCGCAATACTGACAAGCCAAAGACGCAGCTTGTCACTCGTTAAAGTGCCTTTACGAATCATGCCTTGGCGATCGGCGCGCCGTCTATTATTCTTGAATACGACCCACACACCAATAACAATAGGATTTTTTTCATGCGTCTATTACCTTTCGGGCTGCTTACGCTACTACTGATCGGCACCAGCCAGCTGTCTGCCGCCGGCGGCGATTGGAACGGCAAGCGAGCGGCCGTGTCGCTTACTTATGATGATTCACTAAACGTTCATTTAGACAACGCCATACCGGTACTGGATGCACACCAATTCACCGCCACCTTTTACCTTACCGTAGGTTACCCGCCCTTTGGCGACCGGTTAAACGAGTGGCGCGCAGTAGCCGCAAACGGTCACGAACTGGGCAACCACTCGCTGTTTCACCCCTGCGATGCGTCACAACCGGGGCGCGAGTGGGTAAGCCCCGAGCGGGATTTATCCAAGTGGAGCGTGAGCCGGGTGGTAGACAACCTAAAAGTGGCCAATATTGCGCTGGAGGCGGTGGATGGCAAAAAAGCGCGTACTTACKCTTACCCCTGCGGCGATATGACCGCCGGCGGGGAATCGTTTATCGAGGCCATTAAACCCCTGTTTACCGCCGCACGCGGGGTTAAAAACAGCATTATGCAGCCGGCGCAGGTGCAGCTGTTTGATATCGATTCATACATGATTAACGGCAGCCGCATTGAGCAGCTAACCGCACTGGTAGATCAGGCCATCGCCCAGGGGGGGCTAGTGGTGTTTTTGTTTCACGGCGTGGGCGGCGAGCACCCGTTAAACGTGGATAACACCAACCACACCGCCCTGGTTGAATACCTGGATCAAAAGCGCGACCAGTTGTGGGTAGCCCCCATGGTAGACATCGCCCAATATCTCAAAGACGAGGGCTTAAAAGACAAGTAAGACCACGGGTAAGGCACCCAATTAACCCGAATGATCATCATTGTGGGGGCGGGTGCTAGAGATCACCGTCCACAGGCGCCGAAAGCGTCGCTCTAGCAGTTTCTCCACTTTATGGACGGTGCGGTTTATTTTGTGCCAGCGTGAGCGCGCCGCCTGTAGCAAGTGGCGCGAGCGCTGATTAACGCACAATAACGTGGCCAGGCTGAGGGTGATAACCACTAATCCCACCGGAATGGGGGATAACAGCAATAGCACGCCCAGCAGTAGCCCAACTAAGGAAACCAGTGTTATTAACCAGTCGCGCACGATCTTCATGACTGGCGCCCCTTCCACATCGCTTGCCCCGCCGCTCGAATATCGCGCCAACTCTGAGGGTGGCGCACGTGCTTGCAGCCTAACGAGGCTTTGTTGCAATCAAATAACAGCGGGTGATGAGGCTGCGGACGCCAAGCCTATAAAAAATACAAATCGATCAAACCGCAACCATTGCTTTTTATTGGTTAATTACACGAAATCGCCTGAAATAAAGCACTATTACGGCTAATTAACCGTTAAAATTGCCGCCGAGTAAAAAGCTGGACATTGTTAGCTAATTAGTATTGGCAATTGGCACCTGCCTCGCTGTACAATGCCGTCCAATTTTTGGCCTTGATTATACGAGTATCGAAATGACAGACCTTAGTTTATACAGAAACATCGGTATCTTTGCCCACGTTGACGCGGGTAAAACCACCACCACCGAACGTATCCTTAAGCTCACCGGTAAAATCCATAAGTTGGGTGAAGTGCACGAGGGTGAATCCACCACCGACTTCATGGAGCAGGAAGCCGAGCGCGGTATTACCATTCAGTCCGCCGCTGTTACCTGTGAGTGGAAGGGCCACCGCCTAAACGTCATCGACACCCCCGGGCACGTTGACTTTACCGTTGAAGTATATCGCTCGCTGAAAGTACTGGACGGCGGTATCGGCGTATTCTGTGGCTCAGGTGGTGTTGAACCACAATCTGAGACCAACTGGCGCTACGCCAACGAGTCTGAAGTTGCCCGTATCATCTTTGTTAACAAGCTGGACCGTATCGGTGCCAACTTCCTCAACGTTGTTGACCAAGTTCGCGACGTACTGGGCGCTAACGCATTGGTTATGACTTTGCCAATCGGCACAGAAGACACCTTTAAAGGTGTTGTTGACCTGCTGGAAAACAAAGCCTACGTATGGGACGAGTCTGGCCAGCCAGAAAACTACAGCGTAGAAGACGTACCAGCCGACATGGCTGACGATGTTGCCATGTACCGCGAGCAGCTGATCGAAACCGCGGTTGAAGTAGACGATGACCTGATGATGGCTTACATGGAAGGTGAAGAGCCTTCTATCGAAGACCTGAAGCGCTGCATCCGTAAGGGCACCCGCGATCTGACCTTCTTCCCCACTTTCTGTGGTTCAGCCTTTAAAAACAAAGGTATGCAGTTGGTACTGGACGCGGTTGTTGACTACCTGCCAGCACCGACCGAAGTTGACCCACAAGAGCTGACCGACGAAGAAGGTAACCCAACTGGCGAGAAAGCCATTGTAAGCGCCGACGAGCCGCTGAAAGCGCTGGCGTTTAAAATTATGGACGACCGCTTTGGCGCTCTGACCTTTGTGCGTATTTACTCGGGTAAATTGAACAAAGGCGACACCATCCTCAACTCGTTTACCGGTAAAACCGAGCGTGTTGGCCGTATGGTTGAGATGCAAGCCGATGAGCGTAACGAGCTGTCGCACGCCCAGGCCGGTGACATTATCGCCATCGTCGGTATGAAGAACGTACAAACCGGTCACACCCTGTGTGATCCTAAGCACCCATGTACCCTGGAAGCCATGGTGTTCCCGGATCCGGTAATCTCGATTGCGGTTGCGCCTAAAGATAAAGGCTCTACCGAGAAGATGGGTGTTGCCATTGGTAAAATGGTGGCAGAAGATCCATCTTTCCGCGTTGAAACTGACGAAGACTCAGGCGAAACCATCCTGAAAGGTATGGGTGAGCTTCACCTGGACATTAAAGTCGACATCCTGAAGCGTACTTACGGCGTAGAAATGGTTGTAGGTCAGCCACAGGTGGCTTACCGCGAAACCATCACTACCCCAATCGAAGATTCTTACACCCACAAGAAGCAGTCTGGTGGTTCGGGCCAGTTTGGTAAAATCGACTACCGCATCAAGCCGGGCGAGCCAAACTCTGGCTTCACCTTCAGCTCAAGCGTTGTGGGCGGTAACGTACCAAAAGAATTCTTCCCCGCAATTGAAAAAGGCTTTAAAGGCATGATGGAAAAAGGCCCGCTGGCTGGCTTCCCTGTGCTGGACGTAGAGATCGAGCTGTACGATGGTGCGTTCCACGCCGTTGACTCCTCGGCCGTTGCGTTTGAAATCGCCGCCAAAGGCGCCTTCCGTCAGTCTATGCCTAAGGCCGGCCCTCAGCTGCTAGAGCCTCTAATGAAAGTTGACGTATTCACTCCAGAAGATCACGTGGGTGACGTTATCGGTGACCTGAACCGTCGTCGCGGCATGATCAACGGTCAAGAGCCTGGCGCCACAGGTGTACGCATCAAGGCAGAAGTACCTCTGTCAGAGATGTTCGGCTACATCGGCCACCTGCGCACCATGACCTCAGGCCGCGGTCAGTTCTCTATGGAGTTCTCGCAGTACGCACCTTGCCCCGCTAACGTCACCGAAGACGTTATCGCCAAGGTGAAAGCGCGCGAAGCCGCTGAGAAGTAAGCCTTTGTACGACTAAAAAAGCCCCCGCAGCCTGACGGTTGCGGGGGCTTTTTTGTATCTGGGGTGGCATCTTCTCAATTTTTTGATATAAGTAATCTCATACTGGATTAAAAATTGCCGGGACTGCTATGCGACTCACCCCTCGACTGACCTGCCCATTACTGTTACTCACTGCGGCCAGCGTTGCCTGCACAGGCGCTTTCGCTCAATCCCTCGATGACTTAGGCCTAGACGATATAGTCGGGGATATAGTGTCACAAAACAGCGCTCGCTCGATTGTGTTGTCGGATGCGAATTTGGTGACCTTAGGGGTAATGGACTTCGACCCCAATGAGTTTGTTAAACTGGGCAACGTCAACGCCGGCAATGAATCGACGTTACAGCAACGCAGCCAGCTCACCATCTACTCACTGCCCTGGAGCTTTGAAAAGCGTCAACTCAGCGATAACCTAAGCTCACAGGCACAGTTGCGGCTGTCGTATATATCGTCCGAGCAAGATCTTGTTTTTGACGATGAGAGCGTCGGTAACCCGCTGGATGAAACCACCTATCTGTTATACGCTGAAAACAACTGGCGCTACCAGCTTAATGAGGCCTGGTCGCTACAGGCCGGACTGGGCACTGAGGTGCTGTTTTACGATAACGACCTAAGCTACCGCGACAGCTTGCTGCAACAGATTGGCCCCTACCTCGATGGCTCTGTGTTTAATACCTCATACCGGGTATGGACGGCCGACCCCAGTATTGGCGCCTCGTACAAAGGCGAGCTGTTTGGTTACCGCTGGGAGTACAAAGCCGTTTACCGCTACGCAGTTGGTCAGAGCTTCGATACCGACCATCACTCCCAAGACACTACCATCGAGGCCGGCCGCCTCAGCAACAGTGTGGTGTTTCATTTTGACACCCCCGACGTTTGGAGCCGCCGCAGTCAGGTTCGTGTACTGGGCCGCCGCATCGACCTCAGTGCCGATGCCGTGCCAGCCATGGGCACCCATCACTACTACGAGTTTGGCGCGGGCTGGCTGGTCGATACCAGTAACGACATTAGCTTTCTTAACAACGTCGGAATAGGCCTCTCGCTCAATATCGATAGTGAGCTTAGCGGTGGCAGCGTGGTCATTTTATTTAACGAGTCCATGTAACCGGGGCACAAAGTCAGACAAGACGGCCTCTGACAATAATCGCACTACTACGGCGCTTGACGCTCATACTTAAGCGCCAACACATCACGCGTAAAACCTTATTACTCAAAAGCCTCTCTACCACCAGGCAAGCCCCTAGTCTCATATAGCCGGCAATATTCAAAGCTTCTACAACAAACTGGCTGCGAACAAACGAGTCGGGCACAATAGAGCATTAACCTTATTAAGAGAGCGCCATGTCAAGGCAGACAACTCACCACGTTTGGCTTAGCGGTACTTTAGCCTGCTTGCTAACGGCCAGTGCCCAAGCCGATATCCTGGCGCAATGGGCCGAGCAATTCGCTCAAAGCGATATAAACTTTAGTCGCTCCGGCTCCAACGTACCGTTTCTTCCGCTGGCATTTGCCAGCGCCCGCCATTATCAGGACAGTACCGTCACACTCACCGACGGCCGCTCGCTTAGCTTCTCACAAGACTCGGTTAGCCAAGGGGCGGTAGCGCCCTTCTTAATGAGTGACCGCGACGCCCTGCTGCTGGGAGAGTGGGTCAGCTGGTCGCGTCTGACTCCCGAATCAGGCCATCTCAAAGAGCTAGAGGTGCTGTCCATCGGAGTCCCCATAGGCTGGTTTCACCAGCGCAGTGACGACTGGCAAACCGGCGGTTTTTTAATGCCTTTAGGGCACAAAGCCGACAGTGCTGACGCGCAGTGGAGCTGGGAGCTCATGGGCGGCGGCTTTGCCCGCTACACGCAAACTGACCGCCTCTGGTGGGCCTACGGTTTGTACTTTGATGTCAGTGATCACTCCAACTTAGTACTGCCCTACCTAGGGGCTTCGTACCAATTTAATGACCGTTGGACCTTGAGCGCCATCATGCCCTGGCCCGCCATTATGTACGCGCCCAACGATGGCCTGCTGTTTCGTTTTGGCTTAGCACCGGCGGGCAACTCCTGGCAGCTGGATACCAATGGCGACCAGTTTAATTATGTGATGGACAATTGGGACTTAGGGCTGTCGGTAGAAAAGCGCGTCCACAGCCATTTTTGGCTTGAGCTTGAAGCCGGTGTGGGCGGACTAAAGGGGCTGAGTATTGATGTCGATGACGGTGACTGGGAGGCGCCCGACTTTGATCTCAGCAATAGCCCCTACATTAACATCGGTTTTAATTTTAGGCCGTCACTGGGGGATTAACCCATGGAGCTGCTCAGCCATTTTATTACCGTATTTTTAGGTTTTTTTGCCATTATGAACCCGGTGGCTAACACTCCGGTATTTTTGGCTCTGGTAGGCGAACAAGATCGCGACACCCAAAAAGTCGTAGCCCGCAAAGCGCTGTTATTGGCCTTTGCCATCACCTGCTGCTTTTGCCTGTTGGGCAACACCATCTTCCACCTGTTTGGTATCTCTTTACCGGCGTTTCGTTTGGCCGGGGGTGTACTGGTGGCGCTGGTTGGCTATCAGATGCTGCACGGCGAACCCTCCAGCGTGCAACAACCCAGCCGGGGCGATGCGCAAAGCGCGCGCGAGTCGAGCTTAAGCATCGCCATCTCGCCGCTGGCGGTGCCCATGTTAGCGGGCCCCGGCACCATCGCTACCGCCGTTAACTACGCCGCCAGTGGCGATCTGCGCGAAACCATACTGGTTGCCCTGGCCTTTGGCTTGCTGTGCCTCGTCACCTACGGCTTTTTTATGCTGGGCAACCAGCTGCAAGCGTTAATTGGCAAAAACGGCATCAAGGTTATTACGCGCCTGATGGGCTTAATTCTCACCGTAATCGGCGCACAACTTATTATCGAGGGGGTAAAGGGGGCGATAAACTAATCGTTTATCGCGGCATTGATTTAGGCACCATCACCGGGCGCTCTAGCCAGCGCTCAAAACGCGGCGCTATGCGATCTAAGTTCTCGGACCACCAGGTGGCGTTAAGCTCGACGGCGGTTTTTAAGTGCGCTTCGGAGGTGGGCAGTCGCTCGCGCAAGGATTCATCCAACATCGCCATCGAGGAGCGGCGCATGGGGCCGTAGGGAATATATTTTGCCTGCCCGGCCAAGCTCTCGGCCGAGCTGGCAAAACGAACAAAATCTTCGGCCAGCTTCGTGTTGCGGCCATTTTTGACAATGCCCCACACATCGTAATACCACACTTGGTGATCCCATATTATCTCAAGTGGCTCGCCCCGCTCTACCGCGGCGGCGACTCGCCCACTGTAAACGGCTGACATAGCCACTTGCTCGGTTTCTAGCAAACGCACCGCCTGTTGGCCGGTTTGCCACCACACCAACTGCGATTTTAACTCGTCGAGTTTCGCAAAGGCTCGGGTTAACCCGGCTTCGGTATCGAGCACTTCATACACGTTATCGTGCGCGACACCATCGGCAATTAACGCCCACTCTAGATTACCCTGAGGCGACTTACGCAGCGCACGCTTGCCCGGGTACTGACTTAAATCAAAGAAATCTTCGAGGCTGCTGGGCGGCTTGGCAAAGGCATCGCGACGAAAGCTAACAATCGTGGAGCCTGCTACATTGGCAACACCACAGGGAGTCACCTGCCGATTAATAAAATCATCCGCCGCCGGTGTACCGTCGGGCGCGGCGGGTAAAGTCGCGCGGTCAATGGTTTCCAGCAGCCCCTCATTACAAGCGCGAATGGCATCAAACAACTCTAAATCAACCACATCCCAGCTAACATTCCAGGCGCGCGATTGACTGCGAACCTCATCAATACCGCCGGCGTACTGAATGACATTAACGCGCGTACCGGTGGCCTCCTCGTAGGGACGAATGAACCCCAGGATCTGGCTTTTTACGTAGGCGCCATCCCAGGACACGACATTCAGTGTATCGGCCGCCGCACCGCTGGCCAGGGACACTAACAGTGCCGCTAAAAAAGCTCGCTTACCCATAACCGCTACCAATAGTATCCAATATTAATATTAAACCGCCCCTGCCAATCGTCCTCGCCGCCTGCGGCGAGTGAGCCGGCGCCAAAGTACGGCATATTTTTTGCCAAAATATAATCCACGTACGTAAAAATCGGCCCACTGCCGATGGCACAACCGGTGGTGTTAATTTGTGAATCTACCGCATCGTCGATGGATTTATTCAAACGAGAATAATCGTTGTAACAGGTGATGCTATCAATTAAACGCCAGGGCGATGGTAAGTTATAGGCCACATTGGCCACCCACACGTCGGCGTCACTGTCGATATCGTAGCTACCCGCAAAGGCACCTACACGAACCACCGAGTCGTCCGCACCGGGGGCGTTAACCGGCTCATACTCATAGCGGGTTCCCTGCAACTGAAAATTCCAGCGGCCGCAACGGCTGTCCACATGGGCCGCCGCCGCGTAGCGATCGCCACTCTCATCAACCAGCGCATTGTATATTTGTCCGGCCTCAAGCGAGCCACCTACCTCTGTCTCACAGCCGCTTTGCAAACCAAAGGTATACGCCAAGCGGCCATTAACGGTATTAGCCTCTTCGTTTTGCTGCTCGTCAACACGCACTAAATCAAACCCAAAACGGTCCAGATTCGTTGCATCGTTTAACTCTTCATTTTTGTAAAACGCCAGATGCGAACTCCAGGGGCCATCGTTACGCACGTATTTAATGCCCATATCGTAATCGTCGGCCAGGCCAAGATAATAAGGTACGCCATACCAGGAGTTGTGTGATGCGTACGGCAACAAGCCAAAAGGTACCTGACTGATACCCAGCTGCAGCTGACTTAAATCTTCAAACTCATAGCCGACCCAACCGTGGTGAATAACATCCATGTAAGAGTAAAAGCGATACTCGGCCGATATTAAAAACTGATCGAGCTTGCCGTCGACATTTAGCCGAAACGTATCCAGCCCGCTTTCGCCGCGCTTACCCACCGAGGCATCGGACTCTTCGTTGTACACCAGGTTAAAACGCAATGCGCCGCCAACCTTAATCGCCGGCTCAGACACCGGTTCGGGTTCATCTTCTCGCTCGGCGGCCAGTTCAACCTCACCCAAGTTCTGCACCGGCGGCATACTGCGCTCTCGCTCGAGCGCTTCGATACGCTCCTGCAGAACTTTAATCTGCGCCTGCATTACCTTGATGGTGCTATCGTCTTGCGCCCAGGCCCCGCCGCTAAAAAAAACGGAGGCTCCTATCGCGACATACAAGTTAATCCTTTTCACCGCAGCGCTCCTAGCTCGATGGATTAGCGGGATCTTTATCTTTGGCCGATGGTTCACCGGCGTGAACATCTGGTTCTTCTTCCGGCGGCTCTGGCGGTGTGCTCAACATATCGTCGTGCTCCTCCATACGCCAGGGCAAACTCGCGGTAGAGATATGCAAAAAGTGCAGGTGTTTTTCAAACTGATCGAGAATGTCGGTAATGATATCCTGCTGATCGAAGCCATACACATCGTACGACTGACCGCCACGGCGCAAAAATACTTCGGCGCGATAATAATGCTTTTGCTCGTCATCATTACGCGGCATCTCGGGATACGCATAGTCGGGCAATGCGTGATCCAGCAGGCGAATCTCATAAATAAAATCCACATGCTCATCTTTAACAACTTCCAGGTAAATACGCTGATTTTCATCATCGGCCTGGACCTGAGCATCCCACCCCTCTTTTACTAACTCGCGCTCTACCCGGTGCATGGCTTTACTCACCGTGGTATCCATAAACTCCAGCACTTCATCGCGCTTGGGGAAGGTCACCAGCCCGTGTAGCCGCTGACGCCATAGGCCGCGTCCATTGGTGCCAGTAAAACGCGTATGTATGTCGGTTTTTAAACTGCTCTGATGATGCCCTTCAATCACCAATGCACGCCACATACCAACCGCCGAGATAATCATGATGATGCTAAAGGGTAATGCACTGGCAATCGTCATAGTTTGCAGCGCACCCAAACCGCCAGCCAGCAAGAGCGTGCCGGCAACCAAACCTTCGGCACTGGCCCAAAAAACCCGCTGCCAAGCCGGTGTGTGCATCGCACCACCCGAGGCCAGTGAGTCGATTACCAGAGAGCCCGAGTCCGACGAGGTGACAAAGAAGGTGATAATAAGCAGTACGGTAATAAACGAGACGATCGACGTCAGCGGCAATACTTCGTAGAGCTTGAACAGCGCGATGGCCTGGTTATTTTGCACTTCTCCAATGAGCGAGGTGTAGCCCTCGTTCATAATTTCATTGAGTGCGGTATCGCCAAACACCGAGAACCATAAAAAAGTAAACAGCGAGGGCACGAGCATAACCCCCACCACAAACTCTCGAATGGTGCGGCCACGGCTGATCTTCGCGATAAACAGCCCAACAAAAGGCGCCCAAGCAATGGTCCAGCCAAAAATAAACAGCGTCCAGTTACCTATCCAATCACTGCGTGAGTAGGCTTCTAAATTAAAAGTACGCTCGACAATAAAGTTCAGATAGCTACCGGTATTTTGCAAAAAAGTTTCTAGGATATGAACCGATGGCCCCACGATAAAGACAAACAACATCAGTGAAATGGCGAGCACCATATTCAAAATCGACAAGCGCTTTACGCCCTTATCCATCCCGGCCACTACCGATAGAATTGCCAGACCCGTGATGCAAGCAATGGTAATAAGCTGCACATTGATGCTCACCGGTATTTGCGGCCAAAGATAGTTGATGCCGGCATTAATTTGCGTAACCGATAAACCCAACGTGGTGGCAATACCAAACATTGTGCCCAAAATGGCAAAAACGTCCACGGCGTGACCAATAGGGCCGTAGATTTTATCGCCCACTAGCGGATACAGCGCCGAGCGAATAGACAGCGGTAGGCCGTGCCTAAAAGCAAAATACGCCAGCACCAGGCCCACCAAGCCGTAAATCGCCCAGATATGAAAGCCCCAGTGAAAAAACGCAATCTGCATGGCTTGCTTGGCCGAGCCGACCGTTTCAGCGGCCCCTGCCGGTGGTGATGCGTAATGCAACACTGGCTCTGCCACGCCAAAAAACAGCAACGCGATGCCGTAACCGGCAGAGAACAACATGGCAAACCAAGAGGGAAAACTATACTGCGGGTCAGCGTGGTCGGGGCCCAATTTAATATTGCCCCACTTAGTCATGGCAATACCGACAATAAACACCAGGAAGAAAGCCACCGACAACATATAAAACCAACCGAAGGTTTCGGTGATATAAGAAAGTGTGGTGTCGAATAATTTACCGGCGAGATCCGGGTTACTGATGGTGCCCACTACTAGCAAAAAAATAACAATAACAGCGGGAATAAAAACAGGAATCAGCACCGTGGAGCCGGCGCCACGCTTTACGGCATCTTCAGTCATAGATCCTTCCGATGGGTTAATGGTTTGGGGCACACTCCCCCACAAACCTCTATAGCCTAGCAGGCTCGAGCGACACCTGCATCCCCATACGGAGCCCCAAAGGCATTCAAGCGCCGCAACGGCTCGCCGTTAACTCCTTCATCACGAGCTTTTCCACTGCTGAATTTGGTCGAGCACCCACTCAGGCGCATCCACAGGCAAGTCGTGTCCGGCGCTGGGGTGTATTGCCATGTCTGCCTGTAAATACCGCGCTAGCGCCTCTGAGCAATGCCAGGACACCATCTGATCGGCGCGACTGGTCAACACCAGCGTCGCTGGCGTTGGCGCTTGGTTTACCTGATAACAGCTGGCGGCATGCAATTGGCGCCGCAAGTTTGACTTACTCACCGGGCGGCGAGTTTGGATTGTCACCCACTTACGCAACAGCGCGTCTCGATTAGCAGCGCTATTGCTCACCATACGTAAGATACGGCGCTCGCAACGGGGGATACGACGATCAAACAATGCCACCGCAACCGAGCCCCAGTTACGCCAGCGTAGACGGTGCCAAAAGGGGCTGAGCCGACTGCTGGAATTAATAAGCACTAACCGACGCACACGCTGCGGCTCGGCCAGTGCCCAGTCGAGTGCCAACATGCCACCCATGGATAAACCCACAATGGCTATCGGTGCGTCGGGCGGTAGCTTTTTTGCCAGCTGGGCTTGTACAAACTCGCGCATAGCGCCGATGGTATCGGGCGACACTTGCCCGTAGTGCACACCACTACCGGGAACATCCAAACACAGGAACGGCTCCCCCAGCTGCGCCTCGCACTGCGCGCTAAACGCTCCCCAGTGGGCGGACTCGCGCCCCAAGCCCCGCAGCAAAACCCAATGCATAACCGCCTCCCTGTCCGCGTATAACTGATGGGCTTAAGCCTAACGACAAAAAAGCCCGCCGTCACGCGAGGTAAGGGCGGGCGTTTGTTGCGAATCTGCGAACGAGCCTTGCGGTGTATTAATCTGCCGCGCTGGGCCTTACATAAAAGGGGAAGTTTGCGTTACCCACTTTACCCTTGCCATCGTAGCTGTAAGAGTAAATACGGTAGTCCCCCGCCTGCGACGGAGCGCGAAAGGTCAAGGTGTCTTTTTGCTGGCTGACGACATCGAGCTCAATAGCATCGGGCTTTTGCTCAAAGGCGCCGCCCTGACTGCGTACATCTACTTCTTTTAAAAGCTCCCACTCGTAGCGCAACGCGTCTTCGTCCTCCACCTTAACCTGTACAACCAATGTTTGCTCAGGCTCAACATAAACACTAGAGATGGCTTGTTTACCATTTAAGGTAATTTGCTGCGCGCGCGGTGCCCGATTAGCGGGGTATTCGCCGCTCCAGTAGCGGGTTAATTCGTCAACCCGTGCATTGGGTTTGCCATCGGCGTTGATCATGCCGTACCAGGTGGGCGTGCGCTCTTGCTTTTGCCCCCATAAAAAAGCGAACGAGCCTATCACCTTACCGCTGGGGTTACCGTCAAAAGCGCTGTGTAAACGCTCGGCAAAGCTCGCCGCTTTAACGCCGCTGGGCTCTTCAATCTCACGACCCCACTCGGTCGTCGGGCGCTCCCAGTGACCGATAGCGCCGTACTCAGTCACCATAAACGGTTTGTCGATATCGAGTTTGGCAATAATCTCGGGCAAGTCGCCCACATCGCCGTATAGCTGCAACGAAATAAAGTCGACGTTGGGCGTGTACCGCATGGCGGTTTTGATGTGTCGCTCGGGTGCGCCGGCAAACGCGTAAGTCACCGGATGGTTGGGGTCTTCGCGGTGGATGTAGTCAATCATTTCGCCGATAGCCTGATACACCTTGGGGTTAACGTCTTTTAAGCTGCCATCGTCGTTAAACAACAGGTTGGGCTCATTGGCCACCACCCAGGCCAATAAATTGGGGTGATTTTTATAGCGCTGTACGGTTTGCTTAAAACGCTCAAATTGCGCCTTTACGGCGGCCTCGTCGTTGTAATCAAAGCCGTGCAGCTCCTTATCGGTATCAAAGCCCAGCGCAACCATCACGTTTTCGTCCGCCGCCTCTTGTAATACCGCTTCCGCGTTGCGTGCGCTCCAGGTACGTATGCTATTGCCGCCAGCCGAGGTAAGCATACTTAAGCTGCCCTGGGCATTGCCGCCTAACCCCACGCCCTTAACCGCAAATGGGGCATCATTAACCATCAACTGGTAGGCGCCATCGCGCTTGACGATCTCAACGTGTGCCACGGTGGCCGGCTCGGATGAGGCGAGAGTCGTCGTGGATGCGCCCGCGGCGGCAACCAGTAGTGTTGCCCCTATCATGATATTTTTATACATAGTAAGCCTCATGGTTTTTTGCCCATCAGACCAAACTCTGGCAGCGTTTGCGGCCCACTAACACACGGCCACAAAAGTGGGACGCTACATTAACCACCTCTGCCCAATTGCACCCAAAACACGCAAGCAGCTAGCGCTTAGCAGCCACGCGGGGCGCAATAAAAACCGCCCACAAAAAAGCCCTGCACTTGGCAGGGCTTTTGGAGTGACGCCTGGTGCATCACCAATGCGCAAAGTCGTACTTACTTCTTAGCGCGCTTACGCTCGTTCTCGGTCAGCAGCTTTTTACGCACCCGGATTGATTCGGGGGTCACTTCGACCAGCTCGTCGTCCTCGATAAACTCCAGCGCTTGCTCCAGCGTGTGGCGAATTGGCGGCGACAGGGTCAGCGCCTCATCGGTACCGGCGGCGCGAATATTATTCAGCTGTTTAGCCTTAGTCGGGTTAACGCTCAAGTCGTTATCGCGTGAGTGAATACCAATGATTTGGCCTTCGTACACCTCGGCGCCGTGACCCAAAAACAGACGGCCACGATCTTGCAGAGTAAACAGCGCGTACGCCAGCGTTTTACCTTTAACCATAGAAACCAGCACGCCGTTGTGACGGCTGATGATCTCACCGCCCTTCACCGGGCCGTAGTGATCAAAAATACTGGTCATGATGCCCGAGCCGGAGGTAAGCGTCAGGAACTGGCCGCGAAAACCAATCAGCCCGCGCGACGGAATGATAAACTCAAGCTTAACGCGGCCTTTGCCGTCTGGCTCCATGTTGGTCATTTCCGCGCGGCGCAAGCCCAGCTCTTCCATGACCGAGCCTTGGTGTTGTTCCTCTACGTCGATCACAACATTTTCATAGGGCTCGTGGATTTCGCCATCCACTTCACGCTGAATCACCTCTGGGCGCGACACACCCAGCTCGAAGCCTTCGCGGCGCATGTTTTCAATCAACACCGACAAGTGCAGCTCACCGCGACCCGATACCACGAACTTGTCAGGGCTATCGCCCTGCACTACCCGCAGCGCCACATTGTGGATCAGCTCTTGATCAAGGCGCTCGCGAATATTACGGCTGGTCACAAACTTACCTTCTTTACCGGCAAACGGCGAGTCGTTTACCTGGAAGGTCATGCTAACAGTGGGCTCATCTACAGTTAACGGCACCAACGGATCGATATTATCAGGGCTACACAGCGTATCGGAGATACCCAGGCCATCGATACCGGTAATACAAACGATATCACCCGCCGTTGCGCGATCCGTCTCAACCCGCTCCAGACCGTGGTAACCCATCACCTGCAGCACCTTGGCTTTTTTAGTACCGCCTTCACGCTTGGCCACAACCACTTGCTGGTTGGGCGACAAGCTACCGCGCGAAATGCGGCCAATACCAATAACGCCGGTGTAGCTGTTGTAATCGAGCGCCGAGATCTGCATCTGGAAATCGCCATCGATATCAACGTCGGGAGCTTTTACGTGCTCGGTGATCATTTTAAACAGCGGCGTCATGTCGTCGGCCAAATCATCTGGCTCGGAGCCGGCAACGCCGTTTAGGGCCGAGGCGTAAATGATCGGAAAGTCGAGCTGCTCGTCGGTGGCACCCAGGCGATCAAACAGGTCAAACACTTGGTCCACAGCCCAATCAGGGCGCGCGCCGGGGCGATCGACCTTGTTAACAACAACGATTGGGTTTAGACCCTTCTCAAACGCTTTACTGGTAACAAAGCGCGTCTGTGGCATGGGGCCATCAACGGCGTCAACCAACAGCAATACCGAGTCCACCATCGATAGTACCCGCTCTACTTCACCGCCAAAGTCGGCGTGCCCGGGGGTGTCGACGATATTAATGCGATAGTCGTTCCACTGGATCGCGGTGTTTTTGGCCAGGATGGTAATGCCGCGCTCACGCTCCTGATCGTTAGAGTCCATGATGCGCTCGGCGCCTTCGTCGCGGCGATCGAGAGTGCCGGACTGCGACAGTAGCTTGTCCACCAAGGTCGTCTTGCCGTGGTCAACGTGGGCGATAATGGCGATATTTCGCAAATTTGCGATTTTAGATTGGCTGGTCACTGTAATGCTCTCGGGTGCGATAGAAATGGCAGCGTACCCTTAGCAAGGGCGATAGCGCTGAAAAGGCGCGCATTATACCTATCAAGTGCGCCGGCAGGAATCAAAAAGATCAGAAATCAGACAAACAATGGTGAATTAGTGCTATAAACCGAAGGCATTGGTACCTTCCCCGTCAACGCCGCGCACCGGCTCGCCGTCGCCGGCGTACTGAAAGCGCTCGATTTTGCCACTGCCGGCAAACACAAAACAGCTGACAAATAGCTCGCGCGGCTTACCCTGACGGGCGCTATCGGGGTAAACATCCGCCTCCAGAAAAATCTTGTACAACTCACCATCGGCCGACAAGCGGCTACTGTAGCTGTCCACATGCATCACACTGATGCGATCTTTAAAGCTGGTATTCAGCTTTTTTTCACAGTTGAGCTGAGCGTCCGTCATGGTGGCGTGGTAATAACGCAGCCCCAGTGAGCGGCCCACCTTACCGGCAAATTGCCCCGCCGGAACATCCAATACATACAGCGTCGAGGCGACCGATAGCGCCACTATGACCAGAGCTAGCGCCAGCAGCGCAAGCAATTGGCGCAACGGCGTCTTAGCCGGCACAGCTAGAGCGCACCCTGAGGGCGATACACACCGATATTGGCGTGGCCGTCGTCCACTAAGTGGGAGGCGTGCAGCTGACTCATGATGCCTTTCTCACAGTACAGGTAATACTGACGTCCGGCCTCTAGTTGCGCCAAGGCATTATTGAGTGTGTAAAACGGAATTTTCAACACTTCAGCTCCGTCGATTAACAGGGGCTTCAATTCTTCTTCATCGGGGTGACGAATATCCACCACAGCCGCCCCCGCAGGCAATACTTCTACTACCTCGGCCGTGGCGCCATCGTCGATAGTCTCGGCCAGCTCGCGCACATCCACCGTTACTTGCTCGGCGATCGCGCGCTCGAGCACGTCAAAATCAAACTTCGACTCTACCTGCTCGACTTTATCGAGCCGCGCCCGGGTAGTGGGCTTAACGGAAATGACCCCGCAGTACTCGGGCATACTCGCGGCAAACGTTTCGGTACCAATGGTGCGCGAGATATCGATAATTTCGCCCTTATCCATGGTAATCAGCGGCCGCAGCACCAGCGTATCGGTGACCCGGTCGATCACACTCAAGTTGGGCAGCGTCTGGCTCGACACCTGCGCCACACTCTCGCCGGTTACCAGCGCCGGCAACTTGGCCGACTCAGCCACGGCACTGGCGGCGCGCAGCATCATGCGCTTAAGCACCACCCCCATATAGGAGTTATCCACGTGCTGTAATATCTCGGACACCACCCCCTCAAAAGGCACGGTGACAAACTTAACCGGGTGCGACGCACCATATTTATGCCACAGATAGTAGGCCACCTCTTTAACGCCAAGCTCGTGCTGGCGCCCACCCAAATTAAAAAAGCAAAAGTGGGTGCGAATACCGCGCTTCATGGTGAGGTAGGTGGACACGGTCGAGTCAAAGCCGCCAGAGATCAGCGACAACACCGATTCCTGTGAGCCCAGTGGATAGCCGCCCAGCCCCTGACACTGACGCGCTACCACAAACAGCCGCTCTTGCTTTACTTCCAGCCGCACGGTGACATCGGGCTTTTTCAGCGCCACGCCAGCATTCTCTGTATTTTGCGCCAAGCCGCCACCCACATAGCGCTCGATCTCGGTGGAGGTAAAATCGTGATTGCCGCTGCGCTTTACTCGCACGCAAAAGGTGCGTCCGGCCAGCGAGTCGCCCCAGTTAGCCAGGGTTTTCTCGTAAATATCGTGCAAATCACCCAGCGGGTACTCGACCACATGCAGGTAATTACCGATGCCAGGGGTGCGCGACAGCACTTCGGCCACCTGCGCTTCACGCTGCGCCCGGGCCGCCTCATCGAGGCTGGAATCATCCGCGGTAATTTCGATTTTTTCCCAATCGCGCTGCACTTTGATATCGCGATCAATGCCCGCCAACAGTGAGCGCAGGTTGTCGCGCAACTGACGAATAAAGCGTTTGCGAACCGGCGGGCTCTTGATAATTATTTCTGGGAAAACCTTGACGATGAAATGCATGAAAGCCTACTGTAAGCGCGGGGTAATGGCGCAACATTATAATGCATGGAGCAAGGCGAGACAAAATTCGCCCAAACACCATCGCACCAAGCTTGTGCAACCCCAAGCCGGTGCCGCACCAAATTGGCGCACACAAAAGCAAGGGCAACTCACTTTCTGTGCTTCAGGCGCGCATTTGCCGTGCTACACTGGCAGCCGGAGCGGTGGCATACTTCTTGCCCTTAGCCAGAGACAAAAATATGTTTGTTCGCCAAGCTGCTTGCAGCGCGGCGAGCAAGCACCGAAAATGCGCTACCACGTATTTTCAAATAAGTTTGATTATTAACGACCGTAGCCCTGCTGGCTATTACAAACTGGAGGCACTCGATGTCTAGAACACTGGATCTGATCAAAGAACATGAAGCTCGCTGGGTAGATATGCGCTTTACCGACACTCGCGGTAAAGAACAGCACGTAACCATTCCTGCATCTACCATCGACGACGACTTCTTTGAAGAAGGCAAAATGTTTGATGGCTCATCCATCAACGGCTGGAAAGGCATTAACGAATCAGACATGATTTTGATGCCAGACGACGAAACGTCTATCGTCGATCCATTCTCTGAAGACGCGACTATTATTATTCGCTGTAACATCGTTGAGCCTACCACCATGCAAGGCTACGATCGCGACCCACGCTCTATCGGCCTGCGCGCTGAAGAGTACCTGAAGTCTACCGGTCTGGGTGACACCGCCCTGTTTGGTCCCGAGCCTGAGTTCTTTGTGTTTGACAGCGTACACTGGGCCTCTGAAATGGGCGGCGCATTCTACAAAATCAAATCAGAAGAAGGCGCCTGGTCTTCTGGCGACGACTTTGAAGACGGCAACGCCGGCCACCGCCCAACCGTTAAAGGCGGCTACTTCCCCGTTCCTCCAGTTGACTCACTGAACGACCTGCGTGGCGCAATGTGTAACGCCATGGAAGCCATGGGCCTGGAAATTGAAGTACACCACCACGAAGTGGCCACTGCTGGTCAGTGTGAAATCGGTGTTGGCGCCAACACTCTGGTGAAGAAAGCGGACGAAGTCCAGATCCTGAAGTACTGCGTACACAACGTGGCACACGCCTACGGCAAAACCGCTACCTTTATGCCTAAGCCACTGATTGGCGATAACGGCTCTGGTATGCACGTACACCAGTCATTCACCAAAGACGGTGTAAACCAGTTTGCCGGTGACGACTACGCTGGTTTGTCTGAAACTGCCCTGTACTACATCGGCGGTATCATCAAGCACGCGCGCTCACTGAACGCCTTCTGTAACGCCTCTACCAACTCGTACAAGCGTTTGGTTCCAGGCTTTGAAGCTCCTGTTATGCTGGCTTACTCGGCTCGCAACCGCTCTGCGTCTATCCGCATTCCGTTTGTCACCAGCCCTAAAGCCAAGCGCGTTGAGACTCGCTTCCCTGACCCAACCGCCAACCCATACCTGTGCTTTGCAGCACTGCTGATGGCTGGCCTCGACGGTGTTCAGAACAAGATCCACCCAGGTGAAGCAGCCTCTAAAGACTTGTACGACCTGCCCCCAGAAGAAGAAGCACAAATCCCAACCGTGTGCTCAAGCCTGGAGCAAGCTCTGCAAGCGCTGGAAGACGACAACGAGTACCTGCAAGCTGGCGGTGTTTTCACCAAAGACTTCATCGACTCTTACATCGAGTTGAAAAAAGCCGACATCCAGCGTCTGCAAATGACTCCACACCCAGTAGAATTCGAACTCTACTACAGCGTGTAAGTCACCCGAGCCCGACACGCCCGCGTGTCAATGCTCACAAAAAGGCCCGATCAGCAATGATCGGGCCTTTTTCTTTGCCGGCCGACACGCTATCTTATAGCTCTGAACGGTTAATCGCAGGACAGCACCATGAAACCGCATATAGGACAAAAACTCTTTATCGCCGCTCTGCTGATGTTTGCGGCTAGCGCACAGGCCGAGGTGTACAAGTCCGTCGACAAATACGGCAACGTCACCTATACCGACGATCCGGGCACGGCGCAAAAAAGCGGCAAATCGGAAAAAATCGAGGTGCGCCCCACCAATGTGATGCCCGCCGGTAAGCCCATCGAGATTACCGAACCCGAAGCGCCCAGCCAGACCGAGCGCGACCGGCCCAACTACGCTATCCGCATTGTCAGCCCCGCCGACGAGTACACCGTAACCCCAGGCCAGCGAGATTTAATTATCGCGGTCAGCTTGCAGGCACCACTGCAAGACGGCGCCCGAATCGCCTACTTTATGGATGGCGAGCTGCTTGGCAAAGGCACGGTTAACAACTACTCGATTCGCGAGATATACCGCGGCGAGCACAAAATCTATGCTCAGGTAGAATCCGCCAAAGGTAAGGTGCTATCCAAGAGTGATACCGTGACTGTTTATGTTCACCGGGCTTCAGTGATCAACTAACGCCCGCGGCCAGCCCTAAATTGCGTCACACCCCATTCGGGGGCGCACACTGCGCCCTTCTTTAACGCAAAAGCACTATTTTTGTGCAAAAATAAACAAGTAACTTAAGCATTTGTGACGATAACGCCCGTTTTTCGGGCTTTTTCGCTTTGGTTCGCTATTTGCATAGTGCACCTATATCAACCACCGCAACGCGGTCTTTGGAGTAGTAAGCCGACGTGACGCCCCAAGATATACACAAACCACTGCTGGACAGCCTGAGCACGGCGATCATCTTGCTCGACAGTCACCTGCAGCTGTGCCACATGAACCCGGCCGCCGAGGTGCTGCTGTCGATCAGCTGTGAGCGCTGTCAGGGTGAGGCTATTACTCACTTCTTTCACGAGTCAGCGGACACCGCGGGCGAGCTACTGCAAGCGGCGCGTAACGCCGATCACTACACCAAACGTCATGCCGAATGGCAGCTACTGAATGGCGAACAAATTACGGTGGATTACACCGTAACGCCTTTTACCAACAATGACGGTCTGGTGATCGAGATTTTACCCATCGATCGGCTGTTGAGAATTTCCCGCGAAGAGATGATGACCTCAAGCCAGGAAACCACCCGCGGCTTAATTCGCGGCATGGCTCACGAGATTAAAAACCCGCTGGGTGGAATTCGCGGTGCGGCGCAATTGTTGGCACGCGAGCTACCGGGCGACACCTTTACGGAGTACACCAACATAATCATCGACGAGGCCGACCGGCTGCGCAACCTCGTTGATCGTATGCTCGGCCCCAATCAGTTGCCGCAGCAAAGTGATTTAAACATCCACGAGGTGTTAGAGCGCGTCGCCACTATGATCCGCGCCGAGAGCGACGATGCGATTCGCATCGTGCGCGACTACGACCCAAGCATACCGGACATGCACGGCGACAAAGAGATGTTGATTCAGGCTCTGCTCAATATCGCCCGCAACGCCATGCAGGCAATGCTCGAAAACCAAACATTGGCACCGGCGTTGACGTTACGCACCCGGGTGCGCCGCCAATTTACCATTGGCCGGCAACATCACCCATTGGTCACCCATGTTGAGGTGATTGATAACGGCCCCGGTATTCCCGACGACATGGCCAAACAAATTTTCTACCCGATGATATCGGGGCGCGCCGAAGGCACCGGCCTCGGGCTAACCATCTCACAGCATTTAATACATCAACATCAGGGGCTAATCGAGTGCCACAGTGAACCAGGCGAAACCCGCTTTTCGCTGTTTTTGCCAATGGCCGCCTCCAACACAAACTCAACACCAATGAGAAACCGCCATGCAGAAGTCTAATCGAGTTTGGATCATTGACGACGACCGTTCTATCCGCTGGGTTTTAGAGAAAGCCCTGCAAGGTTCCAATATAGAAACCCGCACCTTTGACTCCGGTGATGCGGCCCTTGGCCAGCTAAACCGCGAAGTGCCCGACGCCATCGTCAGCGATATCCGTATGCCTGGCGTCGACGGCTTGGGGTTGCTATCCACGTTACACGCCAATCACCCAACCGTGCCGGTTATTATTATGACCGCCCACTCCGACCTCGACAGTGCTGTGGCGGCCTATCAAGGCGGCGCGTTTGAATACCTCCCCAAGCCCTTTGACGTCGACGAGGCCGTGGCCGTGGTGCAACGTGCCTTAGCGCACGCCGAAGAACAAAAGTCCGAGCGCAGCCATCCAGACACCGTCGAGATCGATACCGAAATTATCGGCGAAGCGCCGGCTATGCAAGAGGTGTTTCGCGCAATTGGCCGCCTGTCGCAATCGAACATCACCGTGCTCATAAATGGTGAATCCGGTACCGGTAAAGAGCTGGTAGCGCGTGCGTTGCACCGCCACAGCCCACGTCGCAACGAACCATTTATCGCGCTTAACATGGCGGCTATCCCCAAAGACTTAATGGAGTCCGAGCTGTTTGGTCACGAGAAAGGCGCCTTTACCGGTGCCGCGACCCAGCGTCAGGGCCGCTTTGAGCAAGCCAATGGCGGCACGCTGTTTTTGGATGAAATTGGCGATATGCCCGCCGAGACTCAAACGCGCCTGCTGCGAGTTTTAGCCGACGGGGAGTTCTATCGCGTGGGTGGCCACACCCCGGTGAAAGTCGACGTGCGGATTATTGCCGCTACGCACCAAGACCTAGAAAACCTGGTCACCGAAAACTCGTTCCGCGAAGATTTATTCCACCGCCTGAACGTGATCCGGATTCACATCCCGAAATTGTCGCAACGCCGTGAAGACATCCCCAAGCTGGCACAGTTTTTCTTGCAAAAAGCCGCGGGCGAGCTAAACGTCGACACCAAAATTTTACTGCCAGAAACCGAAGAGTTTTTGTGCAGCCTGGCGTGGCCCGGCAACGTACGCCAATTAGAAAACACCTGCCGCTGGATTACCGTCATGGCATCGGGCCGGGAAGTTCACACCGAAGACTTACCCCCCGAACTGATGGATAACAAAGAGGGCAACGCACCTGCTGATGATTGGGAGAAAGCACTGCGTCACTGGGCCGACCAAGCGCTGGCACGGGGTCACCACCAGCTACTCAGCGAAGCCGTACCCACGTTTGAGAAAGCGCTGATCGAAACAGCCCTGAAATACACCGCAGGCCGCAAGCGCGACGCTGCCAACCTGTTGGGCTGGGGCCGCAACACCCTCACCCGCAAACTCAAAGAGCTGGGCATGGCCGGCGCTGAAGAAGCTAACAACTAAACCTGCATTACGCCGGGCTACTCAGATGGCCCGGCGTTCCCCGTTCCCCGTGACCATGCTAGGGTATATCCCGTACATTTATTAACGGGAGCAATTACGTGGCTAACTGGATGGAGCGATTCGCCAGCTTTATGTGGGGTACGCCCCTAATTTTACTGCTGGTAGGTGGCGGTTTATTTTTTCTTATTTATAGCCGCGCCCTTCCCTACCGCCACTTTGGCCACGGCTTTGCGATTCTCACCGGCCGCTATGACAACAGCAACGATAAAGGCACGCTGAGTCATTTTCAGGCCCTCACCACCGCCCTGTCGGGCACGCTCGGACTCGGCAATATTGCCGGTGTGGCGCTCGCCATTACCGCCGGCGGCCCGGGTGCTGTATTTTGGATGTGGCTCACCGCCGTTGTCGGTATTGCCACCAAGTTTTTTACCGGTACTGCGGCTGTTATGTATCGGGGTTATGACAGCCAGGGGGCGTTACAGGGCGGCCCAATGTATGTCATACGCGAAGGGCTGGGCAAACGCTGGCTACCACTGGCGATATTTTTCTCCTTTGCTGGTTTGTGCGGCACTCAACCAGTGTTTCAAATTAATCAGCTGGTGGCCATGTTGCGCACCTCGGTCGCTTACCCGCTGCAACTGGCCAGCGAGCAATCGCACTTTGGTTTTGATTTAATCGTCGGCGTTATCGCCGCACTGTTGGTGCTCGCGGTTATCAGTGGCAACCTGCCACGCGTAGGCAAAGTAACTTCTCGTTTAGTGCCGAGCATGGTGATCGGCTACATGCTAATGACCGCCGGTATTCTGGTAACTCACGTAAGCGACATCCCGGCCGCCTTTGGCTTAATTTTTCAAGACGCATTTACCGGCCAGGCGGTGGCTGGCGGCGCGTTAGGCACAGTGATTCAGGTTGGGGTTAGTCGCGGCGCGTTTTCAAACGAAGCCGGTATTGGCACAGAATCCATGGCCCACGGCGCCGCGCGCACCAACGAGCCCGTACGCGAAGGGCTGGTCGCCATGACAGGCCCGGTAATCGATACCTTAATCGTCTGCACTTGTACCGCGTTGGTGATTCTTATAACTGGCGTCTGGCAGGGCACCGAGGCCGGTGGCGTAACACTCACCGCCAACGCCTTTAGCAGTACCTACGGCAACTGGGGCCCACTGTTGTTAACGGTTATGGTGATTTTTTTGAGCCTTAGCACCATCATGACCTTTTGGTACTACGGCAGTAAATGCTTGGGCTTTTTAATTGGCGCTCAACATCAACATCATTATGTGTGGGCCTACGGCCTGCTGATTATCGCAGGTAGTGTTGGCTCGGTAGGGGTTATTTTTAATTTTTTAATCGCCATGTATGCCGCCATGGCCATACCCACTATGATCTCGGCCCTAGTACTTGCACCGCGCATAATGCAGGCTGCTAAAGAGTATTTTGCACGGCAGGAAGATGACGGATGACGGATGACGGATGACGGA
>NZ_JXCJ01000001.1:0-17070 GCF_000832015.1 Gilvimarinus agarilyticus | reverse complement strand
GATGACGGATGACGGATGACGGATGACGGAAATTGTGCGGGATCCTCGAGAACAAGAGCAAGCGAAATCATGGCAGCCGACAGCAAGTATATGATTAGCTGCGTAAAACCTTACAAAAAAAAGTGCGGCGCTGACTCGCGGACACAAAAAAAATACCGGCAAAGCCGAGGCTAATTCACTTCCCGACACCCCGGTCATTACGCCTTTAGGAGAAGAACAATGAAATTTTCCGATCAGGAGAAAGACGTTATCGTCAATAAAATTCAGGGATACTTTCGCGACGAGCTAGAGCAAAGCATTGGCAGCTTTGACGCGCAATTTCTGTTGGATTTTTTTGCCGAAGAAATCGGTCCGTATTTTTACAATCGCGGCCTGTACGATGCTGCGGCTCTGCTGAGTGACAAAATGGACTCTATCACCGACGCCATTATTGAAATAGAAAAACCCACGGAGTTTAAACGTTGATACAGATTACACGTGTCGACTATAACAGCGAACACCACACAGCGGCACTTATTAATTTATTGGATGCCTATGCACGCGACCCAATGGGCGGCGGCCAGCCGTTAAGCGATTTTGCTCGCCGCCATATTATTACCGGGCTGGTAGAACATCAGGGTATTTCTTTATTGGCGTTTGCCTCACAACAACCTGCCGGGCTATTAAACGCTTTTGCGGGGTTCTCAACTTTTGCCTGCAAGCCATTAATCAATATTCATGACGTGGCTGTACTACCTGAGTTTCGCGGGCAGGGTATTAGCCAGCAGTTATTGCAAAGTATAGAGGATATCGCCCGCGAGCAAGGCTGCTGCAAATTAACCCTAGAGGTATTGAGCGGAAACACAATCGCCGCCTCGGCCTACCAAAAATTTGGCTTTAGCGGCTACCAGCTCGACCCGCAAGCGGGCCGGGCTGAATTTTGGGAAAAGAAGTTGTAATGGGGTACGGGGTACGAAATAATTATCCGTCACCCATTTTCCGTTCTCCCTTCCCCGTACCGATCAAAACCGCCAGTTTAACTGAGCGCCAAAGATATCAACGCTGCTGTCAAACGAGCCGGCCAGTACTGCCGGGCCCACCGCAGTTTGCGACTCTTCACGCAGAGAGGCATCGTCGATAAACAAGTGGGCATAGCCAAAGTCCAGCGACAAGTGGCTTGATAGCTCCCAGTTGGCCCCCACGCTCAACCAGGTACGATCGGCATCGGGAATACGCGGGCTAACATGCTCGGGGTTGCTTTGTGGTGTTTCATCCAGCGCTACACCCGCACGCCATGTCCAGGCACCGGTATCGATACTGGTGCCCAGTGCATAACGCATGGTGTCATCGTACTGCAGGTCCAGCTCGTCTACTTGCTGGCCATTACCGCTGTTGGTCACCTCAACATTCTGGATGCTGCTCCAGCTGGTTTGGGCGATATCGGCGTGAAACGCCCAGCCGTCTGACACATATTGCGTAAAACTAACGGTCAGGGTGTCGGGCATATTCACGGGCGCCTCAATATCGCCCGACAAAAGCTCTAACCCCCCGGCACACAAGGTACCCGTGGTGGGCGCCGGAGGCGCACCTGTAGGGTAGCCAGCGCCGGGCATACAAGCGGCGTTGTTATGAAACTCGGCGGTGCCATCGAGCTTAAACTCGCCACCCTCGCGCCATACTACACCAATACTGGTGCGCTCCGAGGGCGTAATCAGCACACTTAAATCCAGTACAAAATCATCGTCATCACCCGATATTTTAGCGCTGCTATCGGTTGACGGGTCGGGCGCTATACCCAGTGTTGAGTCCACCTGGCTCTGTAGGTCGGCCTCGATTGTCTGGTAGTTAATACCGGCGCCCACCGCAATAACGTCGGTAATGGCCCAAGAGGCGGTGGCATTGACGTTAACCAGTTGCAACTCACTGTAGGTTGCCGAATAGCGCCCGGCCCAGTCATCGCTAAAGCTGCTTGATAGACCAAAAGGGGCACCGACACCAAAGCCCACGGCCAGCCGGTCTCCCAAGGGCAGTACCGCGTAACCGTTAGGTATAAAGCCCAGCTCGTCGGTGGTATCACCGCCACCAGCATAGCTTGAGCCTTCGTCGTTAAACTTGGCGTTAGTGGCGACCAGATTGGCACCCGCCGTTAAGGATATGCGATCGAGCTTGGTCATACCGGCGGGGTTAAAATAAACCGTGCTGGCATCGGTAATATCAGAGCCGGTGCCGGCGAATGCTTTACCCAGGTGTGCCGGGCTCTGTTCCAGTAACTGAAACGACGCACCGTGAGCTAAAAAGGGGGATACAGCTAAGGTTGTGGCGAGTAACGTTTTATTGAATTTATTAGGCATAGGTGACTCCTCTGCGTCGACGGGCGACGAAATCAGCGATACACGAAAGCAACCGACTAAAAGGCGCGCCGCTTACCGTGTAGTCGGCCAGTGCAATCGGCGGCTACGAACATTGCCCTACCGGGCAGCAATGTTGCGCCAGCCGCAGCGCGGCGGCCCAATAGATGCACCGCACGCTGCCCTAAGCCTAGCAGAAGCCAGAAAAAAAACAGCCCCCCTTAGTAAAATTTGCGATGACCGCACAATTTTTATCTATCACTTAGCGATAAACATTGGCTATTTCGGCTCGTCTGTAGCTGGCGCCTTATCAGGAGCCACCCAAGGGGCGGGCACCAGCGCCTGCTCCGGCTGATCGATAAAATGCGGCGACATAATTTGCAAGTCCGCCTCGGCAAATACATCCTGAATATGCTGATGCAGCTCAGACAGCACGGCCACTTTTATCTCGGGCTGATCAATATGCACCAGTAACCGGTACTCAACATACCAATCGCTGAGGGCCGTTTGCCGCACGTTGGGCTCGGGCTTATCTCGCACGCCTTCGGTGCGCTGCGCGGCGTCTAGCAGTAAGTGATGTACCTGGGGCCAAGGCGTGTCGTAACCGATGGTGACCGACGTGGAAATGATGATGCCGTCGGGCTTGGCCAGACGACTGTAGTTGGTGCTTGAAGCATTTAACAGTACCGCATTTGGAATGGTTATCTCTTCATTTTTGATGGTTTTGATCTTAGTCGACAACACCCCAACGGTGGTCACAGTGCCTTCATAATCCGACACTTTGACATACTCGCCGGGCTGAAACGCGCGGGAGTAAACCACAATCAACCCACCCAGCACCTGGCTGACAATACCGGCCGAGCCGAGCGAAACAATCAAACCTAGAAATACACTGACACCTTTAAAGGCCTCTGTGCCCGAGCCCGGAATGTAAGGGTAGGCAATAACAATTGAAAACAGCCACACCAACACCACAATAACGCGACGAGTCGCCTTAGCCGTTTCCGGGTCAAACAGGCTGGAGCGCAAGCGCCCTCGCTCGATGCGCGAGAACACATTTTTAACCATGTCGTTAACAATGCTGGCCAGCCAAAATATCACCAGCACCATAACAATGTCGGGAATTGAACCAAGAATGCCCAGGCCAATTTTTGTGACAATATCGACGATGTAGTCGGTAAGCCTTTGGCCAAAGCCCACCGTATAAGGAAACTGACGCATCACGTACGCCAGCCACAAATAACTAAACAGCGCGATGAGCGCCATTAGCAGGAGCCGCGCCAAGCTCGACAGCATCGACACTAAGTAAGGCAGCAAGTAAATGCCACCCACTTGCAGGCGGCTGGCATTAGCCCCCGGGTTATTGCGCTTTTCCAGCCAGGCCAGTAACCGCTCACGACCACGCAACAAGAGAAAAATAATACCGCCAAAACACAACGAGGCAATGGCCGTGTAAATTGCCCCTTTAACCAAAAGCTCGGGCTTTTGTTGCGCATCGCGACGCTCGAGCCACAACTCCAGGCGGGATTTGGCTTGCTCGGCGTACTCGCCAATGGTGAGTTTTTCGGGGGCGTCCTTATCCAGCAAGCCGATGATCCGCTGGTCATTCACCATAACCCAGGCGCCTTTGTAATCCTGCTCCTGAACCAAGTTAACGGATACGTCATAACGCTTGGCAACTGGAATCGAGCGGATACGCTCAACGGTGGTGCTCGCGCGCTCTTTGGGCGTGTACTGCCGATATTGCGCACGAACGGTGGTGATATGCATACCCCATATATCAACAGAGCCCGGCGCTACGGCCTCTAATGGCTCGTGCAGCGGCTCGTCCTGCGCGGTAACCATCGCCGCGCTTATGGCAAACCACACTACTACTAACAACCGCAATAACGGCATCGATCCATCCCCCAAAAGGTATACAACAATTTTTTGTTTTGGTGCGGGATTTACTATAGCGCAAGCGACTTTACGGCGGGCAACTTTCTGGCGTCGTTGTCTGGTATGAGCTGTTTTTATTACGGCCAACAGCAAACGAGTCGTTTACGTCAGTACAGTCTTCATCATGGCGCCCGCCAGCAATCGGGCACCGCCTGTAACAAATAATCCCGAAAGACCCTAACTTTGCCCGTCAACTGATGCCGGTCGCGCACACAAAAGTAAAAATCGAGAGGCTCTACCTCGGCGATGGGGGTAAACAGCTCAATCAGTTCGCCCCGCTCGATATAAGGCGCGGCAATAAAAGCCCCTAAACGAGTAATACCCGCGCCCGCAACCGCCATACGTGCCAAAGTATCAATGTCATCGCTGATAATAGCAGCGTGTACCGGCGGGTAAAAAAGCTCACCATCGCGTACAAAACCCCAGCGTAAAAAGCGGCCATCCAGCGGAAACCGAAACACCAGACAATCGTGCTCTTGCAGCTGCTCGGGCGTAACGGGTGTCCCCCGGCGCGCTAAATATTCGGGGGCTGCACAAAACACTGAGGGCACCCGTGCGATATGCCGCGCTACCAAACCATCTTCCAATGCCGGCCGGATACGAATGCTCACATCCACCGACTCTCGCACATGATCGACACTGCGATCAGTAGCCTTTAGCTCGATGGTGATGTGCGGATACAGATGGTTGAACGCGGGAATAAGCGGTGCCAATACATGCCTGGCAAAAGCTGCCGTAGCGGCAATACACAAGCGCCCTCGAGGCTCATCGTGCAGCTCACTGACCGCCTCGCTGGCCGCATTCAACTCGTCCAGCAAGGCCCCTACGCGCTGATAATACAAGCGGCCGCTATCGGTTAGCGCCAAGCTCCGGGTGGTACGGGTTAGCAACCGCACGCCGAGCCGAGCCTCTAGGCGTGCGATATTCTGGCTCGCCGCGGCCGGGCTAATACCCAGGCGCCGCGCGCCCCCGGCAATACTGCCCGCTTCAACGGCACGAACAAAACTGTCGATACCCCGCACACTATCCATTTCTAACACTCACAAGGTAATTGCACACAATAACCATTACATTCGTAACTTTAGCTTATTGCTGCTAGTACGCCTACACCTCTACTCGCGCGGCCGCACGCTGGCTATTGTGGCAACACCAACACCGCAGGAGGTTATATGACTCACTTTAATACCACGGATAAAAACCGTACGCTTGGGCGTAAATTGCACCCGCGCTACACAGCGGTTGCGTTTTCATTTTATATGGCCAGCATTATGGCGTTACTGATGTGCGCACTGATTACCGCCGTAAACCGAGGTGTAGACGATGCATTTTTAAGTTGGGTGTGGAAGGCCTACCAAGTGGCCATGCCCTGCGCTTTTATTTGCGTATTGATGGTTCGCCCGCTGGTGCTAAAACTGGTGCGCTGGACGGTGCAGCCGCATTAAGCCACGGGCAAAGAATTGTTAATCCAGTTTCCAAGCCTGTCCAATCCCAGAGGGTTTGCTACTATTGCTGCACAACAATACCCTAACAATGGAGAGCACCATGAGCGATTCATCCCGTCGCCAGTTTCTGGCCGGCGCCGCTACCTTAAGCGCAGCGGCCGCCATAGGTACCGCCCACGCCGAAGAGAGCTGCAGCAACCTGCCACCGGTGGTACACAAAGTTTACTTTTGGCTTAAAAACCCCGACTCAGCGGAAGACCGCGAGCAGCTAATTGCCGGGCTAAAATCCTTGGGTGCCATCAACGAAGTTAAAGGCATCCACATTGGCGTGCCCGCCTCGACCGAGCAGCGCGACGTGGTCGACAACAGTTATCAGGTGTCTGAATTATTGCTGTTTAACAGCGCCGCCGATCAGGACGCTTACCAGATAGACCCCATCCACGAAAAGTTTGTCGAGCAGTGCAGCCACCTGTGGAGCAAGGTCGTGGTGTACGATTCAATCGCCGTCTAACCCGGCCATTTGCGTCAGGCTAAGCCCAGGGCCTGACGCAACGCTTTTCCTTTCAAAAAACCTCTCAATCGTTACCCATCGCCGGATGGCTTAATTCTTGCTCGAGCTAGGGTATACCTGTGGGCGATACGTCCACCGAATCCTAACCTTTGAACAAAACGGAGCAAGTAATGAGATCCAGCAAAGTATCCGCCGCTGCAGTATTTCCGGCACTTACGGTAAAAGATACCGCCGATAACGATGTGTTTCTCGGCCAGCGCAGCTCTGAATCGGGCTGGAAGATGGTGGTCATATACCGGGGCAAACACTGCCCCATTTGTACAAAATACTTAAATCAGCTCGAAGATTACAAACAACGTCTGGCCGATATCGATATCGAGCTGGTGGCCGTCTCGGCCGACAGCGCCGGGCAATTGAAAGAGCATCAGGAGCAGCTTAATGTATCCTTCCCGCTGTATTACGGTTTAACGATCGAGCAAATGAAAGGGCTGGGGTTGTACATATCTGAACCGCGCTCTGAGCAAGAAACCGACCACCCCTTTGCCGAGCCGGCGCTGTTTGTCATCAACAGTGAAGGCCGCATTCAAATTGCCGATATTGCCAATGCACCTTTCTCTCGCCCCGCGCCGGAAACCTTAGTGTCAGGCCTGGAGTTTATCCGCGACCCGGAAAATGATTACCCGATTCGCGGTACGTATTCTTAGCCCTTAACCGCACACCGCCAACACAACACTAGCGGAAACCCTCTTCCGCTAGTGTTTCGCGCGTTACCTGCAACGTTTGCTGCTCGTCCTCGGTGATGCGGGTATGCTTCCAGCTGCCGCGAGCAAACCAGCACACAGACACCAAGGCTACGGCAATATTGGTGACAGGAAGCGACCACCAAATACCCGAGGCACCAAGCGTTGTGTGTTTTGACAACACATACGCCACCGGAAACTGAAACATCCACTGCGCCAAGAGCGCCAGCACCATGGCATTCACCATATTACCCGAGGCGCGAAACGCCGAGGCGATACAAAGCTGCACCGCAATACCGCCCCACGCCAACGCCATAACCTGAATAAAATGCGCCCCCTCGCGAATTACGTTTGGGTCGTCAGGCACAAAAAACGCAACAATCGCCGGCGCGGTAAAATAAGCGCACACACCCAACACCGTTAACGATGCGCCACCAATCAGCACGCCTAGCTTAGTAATTTGCGCCGCGCGCTGAAGGTTACCCGCGCCTATATTTTGCCCCACCAAGGTCGATACCGACATCGACAACCCCATCGCGGGGATGGTAACCAGCTGCAAAATATTTGAGCCAATACCATAAGCGGCAATGGTCAGGGTGCCAAAGCTCGCCGCCAAGAAAGACATTACCATCAAACCCAAACTGCGGGTCGACAACTCCACCGAGCCCGGAAACCCCAGAAAAAACGCCTTTTTAATATAGTTAAAATCAGGCCTAAACAACTGCCAGGATAGCGCGATACCATGGCGCCCACGCAGCATTACCAGCAACCCCGCACTCGCCGCCAGGCATTGAGTGATCAGCGTAGCACCGGCGGCGCCTTGCACACCTAACGCTGGTATCGGCCCCCAGCCAAAAATCAGCAGCGGGTCTAGGCCAAAATTGAGTATCACCGTTACCAGCACAATCAGCAGCGGGATGCGCGTCTCGCCCACCCCGCGCATTAACGACTGAAACATAAAAAATATAAAAACAAAAATAACCCCAATAAAAGACACCCGCATAAATCCCAGGGCCCCTTGATACACCTCAGGGGCTACGCCCAATAGCGCTAAAAAATACGGCGCCAACACAAACCCCAAGCCGCCCAATAACACCGATGTAATTGTCACCATCAACATCGTTTGCGCGGCTACATGATTTACGCGATCTTGCCGGCCAGCGCCCATATACTGCGCGGTAAGCGTCGCCCCGGCCATGGCAAGGCCCGAGCCAATGGCGATCACCAAAAAGGTAACCGGCATACTGACCGACACGGCCGCAACCGCCTCGGCCCCCAAACGCCCCACCCAAAAAGCATCGGTAATCTGATAACCCGCCTGCAACACATTCGCCATAACAATAGGCGCGGCCAAGACAAACAAAGCACGACAAATAGACCCGTTTAAAAACAACGTCCGACGATCTTGTGCCATAAAAACTCCCCAGAGTATGGCCCGCAATAAACACCCACTAAGGTAACCATAGCGCAGTTAGCCACTGCGCTAAGCAAGAAAGGCCAAGTCGGGTAATAACCTGCCGCGACAAGCCCCCACTGCCAGGCAATTGCGCAACAACGCCTGAAACAAAAAGGCCGCGCAAGTGCGCGGCCTAAACCAGCAAAAGGCAAAACAAAGAGCGTTACAACGCCAGCGGCCAACCCAGCGCCAATACCAATACGGTGGTCACGCCCACCAGTAAGCTCATGGGCACACCGGCTTTTAAAAAGTCGGTAAAGCGGTAACCACCCGGGCCATACACCATCAGGTTGGTTTGGTATCCCAGCGGGGTACTAAAGCTGGCCGAGGCCGCCATCATGGTTGCCAACACATAGGGCTCAGGGTTGAGCGAGGCCTTTTGGGTTAGCTCTAACACCACCGGCAGCATCAAAATAGCCGCCGCATTATTGGTAATCGACTCGGTGAGTAACCACACCGCAAGGTAGGTTAAAAATAACAACAACACCGGATGCCCCAGCCCTGCCAGCAGCAAACCATCGGCCAGCCATTGCGCTACACCGGTTTTGTACATGGCGTTACCCAGCGCAAACGATGCGGCAATGGTCAGCAGTACCGTCGGGTCGAGGCTTTTTTGCGCCTGCTGCGCCGAGCAACAGCCGGTAATCATCATCGCCGCCGCCCCCAGCAGCGCCGCGTTCAGCATACTGGTTACGCCAAATGCCGCCGCCAGCACAATCACCAGCAAAATCCCCCACGACAAATAAGCTCGCTGATGCCGTGGTGGCTCGGTACCCAAATCGCTAATCAACAAAAAGTCTTTGTTGTATTTTTGCCGGCTAACAAACGCCGGGCGCGCCTCTAGCAACAAGGTATCGCCCGGCTTTAGCTTGGTCGTCCCCAAGTTGCCCGGTAAACGCTCACCGTTGCGGGCCACCGCCAACACGGCAGCCCCGTAGCGCTCACGGAACTGCGCATCGCGCACCGTTTGGTTAATACAGTTACTGTGGGGCGATATAACCGCCTCCACCAGGCGTCGTTCACGGTGCTCACGCGCCAGCGTCGGCTCGCCATCGGTGGAGGGTACAATGCCGCGTATGCGCAACAAATCCGAGATCGCCTCGGTATTGCCGGCAAACACCAACCGGTCGCCCCCTTGCAGCTGCTCCTCAGAACTTACCGCCGGCACAATGGCACCGCCCCGCTCGATCTCGACCAGGTAAATGCGCTTAAGGTTGCGCAGCCCCGCCTCTTCGACGGTTTGCCCCACCAGCGGGCCATCCGATGCTACAGCCACTTCCAGCGTAAACTCACGCAGGTTGCCAAACATGGTTTTTTCCTGGCGATCGGGCAAGCGCTTAGGAAACACAAAGTACATAAACAGCATGCCCACAATCACCACCGGTAAACCCACAGCGGTAATCGAAAACAGCGAGAAGCCGACGCTGCCGGTAAGCTCCTGATACTGGCCATTCACCACCAGGTTGGTACTGGTACCAATCAGCGTCAGGGTGCCGCCCAAAATGGCCGAATAACTGAGAGGAATCATCAGCTTAGAGGCAGGGATATCAATTTGCCGCGCCCAGGCGCGCACCGCCGGAATCATAGTCGCAACCACCGGGGTGTTGTTTAAGAAGGCACTGAGCAGCGCCACGGGCACACCGATGCGCATTTGCGCCGAGCGCACACTGCGCGGGTGACGCAAGACGTTCTTAACCAGCAAGTCCACCCCGCCCGAGCCATGGATACCGGCGGCCACCACAAACATCGCCGCCACCGTCAGCACGCCGTGGTTACTGAACCCGGCAAACGCCTCGGTGGCGGTCAAGATGCCCGTAGCACTGAGAATGACCAGTACCCCCATCATCACCAGATGTGCCGCGATGCGCGTAAAAATCAACACCAACAGTGCGCCAATCGCCAAGCCCAGCGATAACAACCCTTGCCATTCCATTTATGTAGACCCAATTACTGACAATAAGGCCGCGAGCATACCGAAACTTAGGCGACAGGAAAAATAGTAATTTCTGCTAGGGTTATAACTGGTTTGTATAAGTGGGGTGGGGTTTGAGTCCGGGCTGGAGACCTCTGAGGACATTTTTGCGGTTTTGATGATCACCCGTAAATCTCTTGGCTAACACAGCGTAACCAGTCAATTCACCCTCATATCCCGACAGGGTCTATTTCCATATTATGCTACACCTTGGTTAGCCGCCGAAATGCTTGTTGTTACACCGAAACTCTAATATCGGTGCTCGACGCGCTCGTTTTTACGAAGCCTAGCATATGGCTCAAGCCCTCCCAGAATAAGAAAATCCATTACATATTTCGAATATCAAGATGCTTTCGTGACACACGACACATACTCGAAAACAAAAGCAAAAAGCCTCTCACTCGACTTAAGTTCAAATTGACAATAAGATCTCACCACACTTAAATCTGCGGTGCTGTTTGCTAATCAGTCGCCAAATAATGAATAACACATCAGGTTCATTATTAGCTTTTACAGCTTAAAGGATGTATCGCGGCATCGGTTAGCGTTTAACCCTGTTCCTGGATTGAACAGGAACAACCCAAAGCCCATAACGATTCTTACAGGAGTTCAGCCATGAGAAGCCCAACTCAAATAAAGCTGTTTTTTGCAGCAACGACCCTCATCTGTACCAGCGCCGCACACGCTATTACCGACGGCCCTGGCGAGGCCACGCTTAACGTTTCCAACCAATGGAGCGCCGGTTACTGCGCCGACGTAAGCATTGCCAACAACGGCAGCGATACCATTACCAACTGGACCGTAGACCTTAGCCTGAATGGCTCCAACATCACCAATTTATGGAATGGCAACCTTAGCGGCGCCAGTGTAACGCCGGCCGCCCACAACGCCAGCATCGCACCGGGTAGCGACACCAAATTTGGTTTCTGCGCCAATGGCAGTGCCACCCCGAGTCTGGCAAGCCTCGAGGTACAGGGCGGTGGCTCTGCCAGCTCTAGTTCTAGCGCCAACAGTTCTAGCAGCTCTAGCAGCTCCTCCTCTACCGGTAGTGGCAGCCACAGCATTACCGTGCGCATGAGCGGTGTCACCGGCGACGAAAGCGTCAGCCTGGAAATTGCCGGGCAAACCATCGAAACCTGGACGCTCAGCATCGGCATGCTGGACTACACCATCAACACCGACGCCAGCGGTGAACTGCGCGTTGCCTTTACCAACGACTCCGGTGACCGCGACGTACAAGTGGACTATGTGATGGTCAATAATGTCACCTACCAAGCCGAAGACCAGCAAGACAATACCGGCGCCTACGACGGTGAATGCGGCGCGGGCTCCTACTCCGAGATGCTGCACTGCAACGGCTCTATCGGTTTTGGTAACCCATTCGATGGCAGTTCATCATCAAGCTCTAGTAGCAACTCATCAAGCTCCAGCAGCTCTTCGAGCAACAACGGCAACCCCGACTTCCCCGAGTTTTTTGTGGGCAATATCACCACCAACGGCAGCGTAAGATCGGACTTTACCCAATACTGGGATCAGATTACCCCCGAGAACGAAGGCAAGTGGGGCTCGGTGGAGGGTACCCGCGACCAGTACAACTGGGGCCCGCTGGATGATATTTACGACTACGCTCGCGCCAGCGGCATTCCGGTAAAAGCGCACGTACTGGTGTGGGGCAGCCAGCGCCCGGGCTGGATCGACGGATTAAGTGCGTCCGAGCAACGCGCCGAAATCGAAGAGTGGATCAGCGATTACTGTGAGCGCTACCCCGACACCGCAATGATTGACGTGGTAAACGAGGCCCTGCCCTCGCACGCCCCGGCCAACTACGCTGCCAACGCCTTTGGCAGCGACTGGATTACCGAATCCTTTCGCCTGGCGCGCGAGCACTGTCCAAACGCCGTTCTCATTTATAACGACTTTAACTTTCTGACCTGGGATACCGATGCCATCATCGACATGATTCGCCCAGCCGTTAATTCCGGTTACGTCGATGCGCTGGGGCTGCAGGCTCACGGCCTTTACAACCCTCGAGCCTGGAGCGCGCAAGAGATCGAAGACAAACTCGACCAGATAGCCGCACTGGGATTGCCTTTATACATTTCCGAGTATGACATTCAGGAGTCCAACGACCAGCTGCAACTGGAGTACATGCAGCGCCACTTTCCAATTTTTTACAACCATCCGGATGTGGCCGGCATTACCCTTTGGGGCTATGTGGTTGGCGCCACCTGGCGCGATGGCACTGGCCTGATCACCAGCAATGGCCAACAGCGCCCTGCCATGCAATGGTTAATGGAATACCTGAACCGATAGCAAAGAGTTGATGCTAAAACGCATTTACGCTAAAGCGGAAAAGGACGTCCCCTTAAAGCCCTGCAAACGCAGGGCTTTTTCTCGCCATTGATTTACTGCGAGTGCGAATCTTTGGCCGCCGACCTTTTGTTTATGTCCAGGCTGCTCAATGCTCGGTAAAAAATGACAAATGGCCCAGAGATCAGAACAACCGACGAAAAGTGGAAAAGACTGGTCACAACACCTGGGAGATGATTCAAAGTGATTTCAAAATAAAACCAAACAATATACGCTACCCCCCAAACTACCCCTAACCCACACAGTAATTTATAAACCAAAGTACTTAGCTTTAAAAAGCGGCTTACGTTATAAGTGGCAGCGCACAGGGCTAGCGACAGCACCAATCCTATAAAAAATATAGCTTCTCCCACCCACGTCCAGTCTCCTGTTAGCCCTACTATCGACGCTATAAATAAAATCCCCGACCACAAGTAGGATACTTTTACAAAGCTATCAAATTTGTTACCCATAATATTCTCACCCTCATCTCGACACACTACAGATTTCTCGCGAAACCATTCTTAAGCACGCCCAATCCATATTAGATACTGTATCTGGCATGAACTTCGCTAAGCTTACAGAACTCAAGATTCCCCATACAGAATAGCTGGACGGAAAACATCATGACATTGATTTTAAATTGGTTAATTTTATCTTTCACAGTGTGGCTAACGGCGGCGATATTACCGGGGKTTCACATTAAGAACTTTAAAAGCGCATTATGGGTAGCAGCGATATTCGGCATTTTGAATTTTTTACTCGGATGGCTATTTTTTACCGTATTTACGGTGCTCACCTTAGGCATTGCCTTACTGCTTGCTTTTATTACCCGCTGGATCATCGACGCTATCGTGCTTAAAATTACCGATAAAATGACCGACCACCTCACTATCGACGGGTTCGGTTGGGCATTATTAGGTGCGCTCATAATGGCCGCGCTAGGCACATTGGCCCAGTGGGCAATATACAGTGCGTGATAAGTCAGGTCGATAACAGCAAAGTGACGTCTAGCCATATAAACGCCCATCTATATCAAGCACGTTACCGTGGGTTTACGGCATGCAGAGATGCGCCGTAAACCCACGCAACGAGACTTGGATAATCGCGGTTGACTTCAGGCTTTTACCTCAGTCGGCTTACTTTAGCTCAACCGAAAGCTCTGCTACTCATTAAACACTAGCGGGAAATACCAATTAATCACTGAATACATTTATAAATTAGAACCGTGCGAAACCGCTCGACAAGTGAAGCTTATCAATAACCCACCGTAATAGAACGAACTTCCTATAGTGGAGTACGCAGCCACTTCGAGCAACAAGCAGCTGAGTGATATCAGCAGCCTCAATCACATGCGATTAAGCCGGACGTGACCACGCTATAAACTTCTTTAACACAACTGCACTCCTCCAGAATCGCTTGCGCAATAAGATTCTCAAACCACCGACTGACCACTCTGGCACGAGAGTTGCGATATATTAACTAGATTCGATAAACGCACGACTTATAACGTCATTTACGGACAATTTTTCAATCTAGGAGATTTACTATGAAATATTTTCAAAAGCTCGCACTGCCCGCACTACTTGCAACTTCAATGGCCGGCACTGCATTTGCGGCCGAAGGTTTGTACTCAATGTCGGATTTAGAAGAGGCCGAGGTTTTTGACAGTACGGGCCAAGAAGTAGGTGAAGTCGAAGATATCTTGATGGGTAACGATATGTCAGTACACTCTATCGTTATCGAGACTGACGAAGTCATGGGCCTTGGCGGTAAAGAGGTAGTGATACAGCGCGGTTCATTTACCGTGATGCCAGAGCCTGGCAAACAAGGCTTCGATGAAATGGAATATGAAGTTCATTTGGAGTTGACCAAGGCACAGTTAAAAGAGCAGCCAGAATACAGTGAAGACTGGTGGAACAAAACCAGTGCGGCATTGCAACAGGCCTGGGAAAAAACCAAAGACGTTAGCGAAAGCGCCTGGGAGAACACCAAAGAAGCCACCTCATCGGCATGGCACGACATAGAGGAAGGTGCAGACGACCTCGGTGACAAGATTGAAGAAAAGACTGATTAATTTGAATTAATCTTCATGAGAAAGGGCCTTCGGGCCCTTTTTTATGTGTGAGCTTTAAGGCCTGCCCCGGACATTCTCTTTCGCCGTAACGAGATGACTGAAGGAAATAGACCAAAGCGGGCACGTTAGAATCTGCCACAAAAGGGCCAAATGCGCTTCGATACCATTTTTTAAAACCACTTAATATTAATTTTTAGTGAATCAATGTATAGCGCGACAAGGCGTGGCAATAAGTGTCGTTAAAATACATCAGCGTAATACGCCTTTCATATATTTCAAGATAACCTCTCTATTCGGATTACACAATTTCCCAGGAGGGGTTATGAAATTTCCAATTTTAGTTCTCGCCTTAAACTGCGTTTTCCCTACGATTATTGTCTCCGCCATACTTCCAATTAAAGTTAAAGGCCAGGGTATTCCAGACATTCACGTAACCACGAACCAGCAAATCTACCAAGGATCAATGGATGACTTTCAACTCCACTGGGAATCATACGGCCGGCTCATCAATACGTTTGAGCGAGATCTAGAAATTATTGATCAGTACGAAAAGAAATGTGAAGCAGAAGCAAAGAAATATCGCTATGAATGCCAAATACGAGTTCTAGAAGATGTTGTTGCTGGAGAGAAAAGCTGTTCGGACATTCTAGATGATTGGTCTGCGGTACAACTAAACCTTGGCCTCTCATATTCGTTAGCGGTAACTGGCGGTTCGATTGAAATATCCACAGCGTCACCAGGTGATCGTAATCAGTCTTGCACTGCTAACGTGAATGCCGTTAAAGAGTTGGAGCTCACGCGATGTAAAGCAAGGTATCACGAGCACAGCTCAGGGTGCAGTATATTCTAGGTGGATTATATGAACTACAAATTATTACTAATAGGTGGCGTAGCCGTATCCGCAGCAGTCTTTACCATGCATCTGTCTCAAAGCAAGAAGCTTGTAGATATTCCACACGTCTCTATAAAAGAGGTCAAAAACGCACCTCTCAGCAGTTCAGTACCTCAAAGGATCTCTGAAAGCGACAACCGTTTAGATAAACTCCAGGAACGTAAGATAAAACCCGAAGCACACCCGGTAGCGTCTGATGACAATTACTTTAAAGACAAACTAGATTATGACGAAGATTGGTGTAATAACCTTCAATTGACCGAATCCGGGAAAGCTAAAGCACAGGACGACCACAATCAATGGCTTCGTTCGCATGGGTATATACTGGAAAATCAGGAATCCTACAAAAGTTATAGCATTGAAATGCTCAAGGAGCTTGCCGAGTCCGGCGATACCACGGCACTCTCTGTACTTGCCGATGTGGCCGACGGTGAAACCAAATTGAAGGCTTCTTATGACGCAGCAATACGCGGTTTTACGGGAGGATCACTTCTTCCTATTATGCTTGACTATGAATTCAAAGCTCGCGATTTATATGAGGCTGGAAAGGTTGCTGAAGCATATGAGATGCTATTGCACTCATATGCCTGGCAGGAGTATGCCGTCCTAAGAGGCGATTTGACTCACATGCAGGGCACTGTGTTCAGGATGAAAAAAGGTCGAACACTCATGAATGTATCGCCTGACGACTACGATAGAATTTCAGTTATGGCTCAATCAATATACGATGACCTTAATAACGAGAGAGTGAAGAGGCATTTACTGCCCTTTGCCGACAACCCGCCCAAGGCGGTCACCAACCTGAACAACTTAACAGTTGCTTCAATGAGGGCTAGTGGATGGACTGGGTGGGGCTCTCATTTAGAGGGTGATGAAGAGTGTATCGATACGAATATTGATTACTTATCCAGAAATTCAACCAAATTACATAATAAATCTTAGAACATAAACTAGCTATCAAGCCTCACAACATTCCGTGATGCTGGGAGGCACTGTACGAAAAACTCGACAGGCGCTATTGTTCAATTAAAGCCCTATCAATCGAGAAACATCGCCTGTTTCCTGCCACTTGCCTAACGCCGTGCTCAACAGCCTTCTGCGGGTCAGGCCTTACAATTTACATGCTAGAGTCTTTCCGCGCGTGCAAACGGTAAGACCCCAACACCACAGAGTGCCTCCGTCGATGCTGAATTCATAAATCAAAGACGCGACCCGAGGCCCACAAAGCGGCACCTCGTAGCCATCGGAGAACAAATTCACGATTCAAGACTTAATGGAATGGTCCGCCCCACTCCCAATACGGCTTCGAATGAGCCATGATGTGTGTGCGAACAGACATCAAAAAGAGTGGAGCAGACCATGAGTA